>NZ_JBNLIA010000003.1:0-406569 GCF_050122995.1 Haloparvum alkalitolerans | reverse complement strand
TGTACGCGCTAAGGCAACGAGGCGTTGTAGTCCACGAGCACTAACAGACCGAGCCACACTCATGCCACGGTTCGGTATTGGGTTCAGGCGGTAGCTGGATCGCACGTATACACGGTAGTTTAGCGTCACACCGACGTTGGCGTATCTCGGTTCGATTCCGGGAGTCGGCATAAAGACGGCCATAGCGGTGGGGAAAGACCCGTACCCATTCCGAACACGGAAGTGAAGCCCACCTGCGTGCCGGGTAGTACTGGAGTGGGAGACCCTCTGGGAGTACCGGTTCGCCGTCTGCCCATTCATACGCACATTCATACGCGGATACATTCAGTGGCGAGCGGCAGTGCTGTAGAAGTCGTGTTGTAAGGTGGTTCTGTGAGGCGAGGTGCGTTGGATAGCGGCCGCGCCGTGCGGTTCGGCGCGCGCCCGTCAGCCGGCCCGCCCGTGACATCCGGTCTCGATCGTTTAGCGGACCGCTAGGCTTAAGCGCACCACGGCACTACGACCGATGCGCGCCAAGGTGGCAGAGTCCGGTCAGACGCAGCGGCCTGCAGAGCCGCCCAACGCCGGTTCAAATCCGGCCCTTGGCTTACACCCGTTACCCCAAATCCCAAAACGACATTACCTAGTGGGATCTTTGTGCCGTGATGGTGCTGAACCGGCACCCGGTTTTTATTTACCTATCTTCGCTCCAGAACATCCCTAAGGTGCCGATTGGTGTTCTGTGGACCTCGCCGTCGTACTCGTATGCTTCGAAACTGACGGCGAGGCGTTCTGCGTCATTCGTCGAGGAACCAACCCTACCCGATGACACCGAGTACGGAGGTGGGTGCCTCTGATGCCGCATGAACTCTCCGACGATCCACGAGATCGACTCGGAGTGTAGCGACTTGAGGAGGTTCCCTCACGCTACAGGCTGCGAAACATGCGGGCGCGTACCGCGGTGAAGACCTGACTTCGAAGTGAGTATCGGCCTGAAAACAACGCTGACGTGTACGTCCACCTCTCCCAATCGAAGCGGTTGACTGCTTGACCGAACCCCGTCCGAGCCACCATTCTATACGAAATCAGACACTCTGTACACCAATTCGTCCTTCGAGACCTATATCAGCACGAATAGATACTGGTTATCAGAAAACCGAGATAGAGAATCAAGTCTCTTCGTGCGATTTCAAAATTAGTGTGGGCAGTTTGCCCACATTTCCATAATTGGACAAACTCATTCACCAGTCACAAATCGGTGGTGGATGCCGGAAATTCAGGACTCTCACTTTACTGACTATGCGGTTATCTCTTATCTGATATGGAGATTCTACTTCTGCCATGTGATTCTCAAATCGATGTGTGCAGTTTGCCCACATTCTTATAATCGAACCGATGTGTGTGGTGCAGGCTCTCCCGGCTGATTCTGGTCAATTTTTCTTATCACTGGAGTGGCGTAGTGCGTATCAAAAAAGTGATTTCGACACTCGGCTGTTGTCTTGCGATTTCAAAACCGGTGTGGGCAGTTTGCCCACATTTATATCATCCCGAGAGGGTATATTCGGCCCAGTCTGGCGTATACGGTAGATAATTAGAGAAAGAAATATCTAATCACCGCTTTGGGTTCTCTGGCACTCTGAGAAAGCGTGAGATGGATATTGTGGGAAACGGCCGAAAACTCTCACGCTTTCTCTCAGCATTAGAGATGTTCTTAACGAATCTGGTGGTGTGATATGATGAAATGGTACGGCGTGAGGGTCGATTTGAGTCCGTAAGAACCCATGCCTATGAGCCATTAAGGCGAGTAGACGTTCTGTTGTCACTGAGGCGGCAACTTCAGGTGCCAGTTGGACTCGGCTACTCACAGGTCCACGACAATGATCACTCAGTTCGATTAACTATTTCATCGAAGTAGCACTGAATGGGCGGAAGAATAAGATAGGGTAGATATTGTATAGTGACTGTTCGAAACTCTCGAAGAGGGGACTCCTTGACCGGCAGCAGTCATGGGCGATGTTCGAACTCCAAGTGCTCGCTCAGTTGACGCGCCTTGGTCGAGCTTTCGTCGGCCCCTATATATTCAAGAGTTCGATCGACGAGAACCATGTCTTCCCGTGCAGCAAGCTTTAGTACCGGAGAGATGTCCGGTATCTCATCCTCGGACGTGGCGGACCAATAAATGACCACAATCGGATCGTCAAACAGTTCGTCAAGTGGTCGTTCCAACTCGGAAAGAGAGCTCTTCACCACCTCGAATCGGTCAAATACGCTATCGATGGTGGAGACAAATTCTTTGAAGCCCATATTGGCGTACGCTCACGATCGAAAATCTGGTCTGAAGTCAGTAGAGCGCATTTGGGCTAGTGATGTCGGAGAACACGGAACCACCACTCTCTCGGAGAGCGGTGATCGCATCGTCTGAGAGGTCGTCCGCCGACACGACAACGGTTCCGTACAGTATATCGTGTGAGGCGTCGAGGACGTCACAGCCATCTCTTTGGAAGATCGACGCAGGATAGCGGACAGGGCCGAGTTCGACCACTGTTTTTGTCCCCCGCTCACGGCGGGTTGGTCCAGCAGATCGTGTCCCGATGAGGACGACCGGATCGTCGATATTGATACCAAACTCGTCTACGTCAAGGCGGACATCCGACAACTCGTAGAGTCCGATAGGCGTCGCGAGCATCAGCGACCCCCAAAGTGACTGTCGTAGAGCTCGTCAACCGCCGTAGCTATCTCAAGGTACCCCTCGTGGTGCTCTCCCGGTGCGATCTTGTTGTAACCTGCGTCAGTATCGATGACACCGGCGGAGTCTAAAACTGGCAAATAAATATCCAACATCAGCCCTCTCAGCACCGATGCACTGATTTCCTGATCGAACTCCTCGTCAAGAAGTGTCGCACGGGTGAGTTCCTTGAGAGATAGCGGTTCATCGGCGTCTGCAAGAACTCGTAGGATGATCCGGTGTTCGGTATCTCCCAAGATGGAGTAAATCCTCACCTTCGGATAGTCGTACTGTCGGTCGTCGGGAGCCGGTGATTGCGTTGCCTGTGTCATTGTCGAATGATTGGAGTGGAGGGCTAACTTCGGCACTCCGCTACTGGATGGTGGAACGAAGTAGCATTAACAGCGGCGTCCACAGTCTCTGCTCGACAATATCACGCTTCTATGCCCCGAAACGATACGAAACAGCCAATTCGAAATCTGGTGGCGCCAACAGAACCTACCGGAGTCTAACTACCACAACGAGAGGTTGTTCTGAAAAGCAAGGCCGCATGCTCGCGATGAAAGGGCTTGAAGTCTAACTACAGCGATTGCTGCCCAGCTCAGTCGTTAGATTCGAGGATCGCTGCGAACTAACAGTCCTATTGCTGTCTCGAACTCCGGGCCGGGACGAATCGTATTGTCTTCGAACCTGACGACGTCGTGTTCTGCGAGGCGCGGAAGATGACGTCGGCGCAACGTCTGCCGAACGTGATCGTAATCGGGGTCTTGATCGGAGTGTTGGTCAATATGATCGCGAAGAGTCAGAGCGAGTTCTCTGAGCGACAGCTCCCTGTTCGGAGCGGCCAACACTTGCCGTACGACGTGTTGACGGCGGGCGTTAGTCCATAGCTTGGCCTTATCAGCGATGACATGGGCACTGTCGTCGAAGTGTTGTCGGTCCTCTCCAAACTGTCTGGACTCGTCTTCATCATCAGGCGTCATCGGAGCCCTCCTGCCTGGTAGTCTTCTGATTGCGATGCGTCCACGGTTGAGCGCAGGATTCAGGACGTGTGAGTATGTATCGGATCATGCGGTCGGTCTGGTCTGACCGCATCGAGGTCTGAGCATCCACGGGCCTAGCGTGGATGTATCGCCTCTTTTGAGGCGGCTCGTACTCGACGCGGGCGTGTTGTTTTGAGGGGTGGAAATCCCATAACTAGTGGGATGTTCACTCAGTACACGGTGTGTTCACATCGCTTTTTGGACGAACTCGGGAGTAACCACTTCTTGGCTTTCCTCGACAGCGGCATCTAACACTCGGCTACAGATAGCGAGAGCTTGACGAATATTGCCCTGCGAACGTTGTAGAATCACGTCCAACCCTTCATCAGTAAACGGGACTATCGAAGAACCTTCGTTTGATTCATCACGCTCTCGATCGAGATAGTTCGATACCAATTCCTTCAGATGCTCATTCGTGAGCGGTTTCAGAGCGACTTCTTCACCGATTCTCTCGCTGAAGGCATGATATTCACTCATAACGTCTTGCCAGACTTCGGGAGCACAACCGAACAACATACACAGCCCAGAACTGTTCTGGTCCATCAGATGTCGGATGCTGTTGAGCGTCGCCTGCTCGTTCTTGGGTGAGAGTCGTGCAATGCTCTCGAACTCGTCGACGAAGACGAAAACACCGGTATAGCCGAGTTCGAGCAGCATATTTTTGAGCGCGGTGAAGGCTCGAACACCCATCGTATCGTCGTCGAGGGCACTATGAATCTCCATTTCCTTGCGCTGCTCGTATCGAATCCCCTCGGCGGTGAGCCACTGCCACGCGTAGAGATTCGTGTCCTCGTACACCATGTGGATGATGGCACGCGCGAAGTCGGCAAACTTCGTCACATCGCTGAGTCGGCGAATCGCCTCGGGAACAATTTCCGAGAGCAGTACGTCGCCGTCGTCTATCAGCGACTTCATCGCACTGGCACCGATCGGGTTCGTGTCGGTGACATCTCTTGCAACCGATGCGAGGAACTCGTACGCGAGCTCTTGGAGGCGGTTGAAGCCCAGATCGTAGATGAATTCGTGGTAGATGTCGAGGAATCCCTCCCCTGGCTGGGCAACGTACCCTACGACGACGTCATCGCGATCACGGAGGAGCGAACGGGTGTACTTGAGCGTGTGTGACTTCCCGTTGCCATACTTCCCAGTGACTACCAGGTGCTTGGACTTGCCGGTAGAGAGCATTGACGAGACAGTTGAGCTGATCTTGTCCGAGACGTGCTGCTGGCCACAGTATATCTCGGGATCTTCAGCGGGTACTGGACTGTACGGGAATGGGTTCGCGTTCAAGTTGTACTGTGAGTAGTCTTGCTGCTCGTCGGTGATCGTGAATGCGTCGGACATTATGTAGCCTCCTGTGTGTATTCGATGTCGCGGTCGTGCACTGCGAGGTAGTAGTATTTCTTACCGAACTGTTCGACACCGGCCATGACCTGCTGAGTGGACTGCGAGGTGCTAACTAAACCGTCCTCTTCGGAGAGCGCAATACGCTTGATGCCGAGTGCGGCATCCTTTGCAGCCGTATCCATCGGTGCCCCCGATAGCTCGAGTTTACCGACATTCTGTTGGCAGAGCCCGAGCAGCGCTTGGTTGAAATCACCACGAGTGCAGCCGAGTCGTTCACAGGTCTCCTCACGGAGACGTGGGATTGACAGGTAGCGCTGGCGCAGGTCGACGCCTGCTTTCTCTTCGAGGTCGTCGTACACGTCCAAGAGCAGGTAGTGGAAGTTAGTGGGTATCGCCGCCTCATCTGTCAAGTAGTAGTTTCCCGTGAACGCGTTTCGTTGGACCCGACCCAGCCTCTCTGCCCAGTCTCCGAGCACCTCCACGCTCGTTTGGTTATACGAATATGGACTGAACTCTTGAGATTCTTCCAACTGTGTCAGAAGCGTGTCTAACCCCGCGTTTTCGACGTCTTCGAGAACCTCGATGAAGGTCCCGTAGTGTGGACTCCGTGTCTCGAGAATTGTACTTACTTGACTCCAGTCCTCGTCGCGAATTGCACTGAGGAACGACAAGCCGACATCAGTCGTCGTGTAGACTGGTTCCTCGCCGGAGTCGTCTTCGTCGAGCAAAGAGATGCGCTTCGCTTCGAGGATGGTTTCCCGCGCACGTCGATGACTCACGTCCAATTCGTCTTCGAGATCGTCAGTGGACCTGCTAGCTGCTTCGCAGGTGTGGGTCAGTTCAGCCATCCGGCTGAGAGTGACTGGCCTTACAGTTGGTCTCTCGTCGCTCATGTGAGCCTCCGCACCTGTTGCTTCGCGGTTTCGTATGCACGCTTGGTGACCTCGTTCCCACTGAAGCGCAAGTCGAGGTACTCCTCGATGTCTCGATTGGATTCGGCGACATAGCGGAAGCGACGCAGTTCGGTCGCGAGCGCCCAAAGATTATGCTGAGTCAGGGCAACTCGGTCTTCGCGAATCTCCTCGAGTTCTCTTTGTCCACACACTGGGCAGGGACAGGGGAGCCTATCTAACTCCTCGATATTCCGTAGTTCCTCCCCGCCGAAGCCCGGAATCAGGTAGTTCCGATTGCCCGCACTACGAATGAAGGCTGAAGAGTCGAAACTGTCGACCCCCAAGTAGAGCAGAAGTGGTTGATAGACGAGTCCCCCGAGGCCGTACACGTGCAGGTGCTTGTCTGTCGCGTTTCGCGCAGATAGTATCAGCTTTGTTACTTTTTTATAATCGGTTCGTATCGGAACCATACTTCCGAGGGCATACCCATCGAATTCGCCGTTCTTCTCCAGGTATTGTATGTTATTCCGAACTGTCTCTGGATCGTAACCATGGACACTCGCGAAGAGAAGTCCATCTCCATCGTGGTGGTCGCTCGCTTTGAGTGCGTACTCGATACTTTGATCGATTCGCCGCTGATTTTCTGCTGCCCGATTGTCTCTTGAGAGAGGGATGTCGACTGTACCGAGGATGTCGGCGTCTAATTTGCTCTGGGTGTCAAGCGTTTTTGCTGGGGTAGTGTCCACTTCTTCGTTTGCGAAGTCGAACCCACCGCTGTCCGCAAAAACGATGGTATCCTCGGGAACACCCATCTCCTCTCGTAGGGTTACACCATTCGATATTCTCTGCCACATGGGGTCCCGGTTGCGGATTGACCTTGCGTTGATCATCGCTGCCGAGAACTCTGGGATCGTGCCGACGTACGTCGGTGTATTGTCACTCGACCGTTTCCCGATGTTTCTGACGGGAAAGAGAACGGGGGTGTCCAGTTCTCCTCGGGGGAGGTCGAGTTTTCGGCGTCGATACAACATGCCTCCCGCTCGGATAGGCTGGCCTATTATATAGAGAATGGGGCAATATGTTTAATTCAAGAATATAAGCGGAAATTAATCGTAGATATAAAAAATACGTTATGTCATGTCGGTAGTGGAGGCTCACTCAGACTCGAATTCCGCTTGTGGTGGGATTTCCTCTACCCGCCGACATAGTTCTTCGATAGTTTCCGGCCGAAGAGTATCGACGCTGTCGATGTATCGAGCGAAGTTCTTCATATAGTGTCCTTTGAGTCCAACAACAATCGTGCCATGTTCTTTTGCATCTTCTGTCCGGGCGGGGATGGACTCGATGTTGTCAAACTGATCCTCGACGAGTTCGCGGTTGAACACCACACCAATCCGGTCGGAACGCACTTCCTGAACCATTTCGTCGATGTCGATGCTGGTGTAGTAGTCCTTCCCGAGGGTAAAGAAGACGACATCGTAGTCGGCCTCTTGCAGAAGTCGTTGTAGCTCTTTTTGAATGTCGAGTTTCGAAGATCGCTCTCTTATATTGCTAACGTTCATTGAGCTGAACGTTACGTCGTAGGGTGGGAGATACTCGTCTTCTGCGACAAGTCCGAATCCTGCACTTATGAAGTAGCGATCGACGTCGTGGCCTTGTCGCATGAGCCATCTAACTGCACTCTTGACGTGGTTCTGCTGGCGTCCAGTGTATAGATCCCGTGCCGCGATACCTGGCACATTGTCACGAGCGAGGAGGTCTTCGCGAGAGAACTGAAGAGTTTCCTCCTCACCGAAGGTTGGTGCGTCGTCTGGTACTTCCTTCGAACCTGAACACTGGTCGATGACAAGGATGTCCAATCCATTTTCGGTATCGAGCTCAGGTGGATGAGGTACGAAGTCTTCACCGGCGGCATAGTTCTGCCCGCAGACCTCGAGTATTTCATCTCGCAGGTCTCGGGGATTGCTATTGGTGTGAACCTCGCAATCATGTTCACGGGCTGCCGCTACGACTTCTTCGTCAAGTTCGCCGTCCAGTGTGTGCACGAAGAGGTGTTGGTACCTCGCTGCTTGTTCGCCGACGTTTGCTGCCATACGGTCTGGGGCGAACGAGACGAGCGACGGAGTTTCTTCCCACCACTCGCTCACTCCGTTCGCATCTAGCACACCGATCTCTGCGACCGGAAGATCGTGTGTCTGGGTCCAGAACGAGGAGTGTTTGTCGCGCAGATAGTCTTCAACAGTTTCGTAGCGACTGAGGGCCGCACCACCTTGGGTCGCGACGAGGATCTTCGGAAGGTCTTCTTCGAATTCATCGTAGAAGCGTCGTGTGTTGTGGAACCCCCGTCTCCGATTCCGATCGTTCCCCCGGAAGATGCACACCTCGATACTGTGGTCTCTACAGATCGGACAGTCGCATTTCTCCCACGGGCGATTTCGAAGAGTTTCTTGGTACTCTTGGAGGAGATCGTCGTCGCCAATCCAAGTAGCGTACTCCCGGACAATCGCCCAGACACGATCATAGTCACTGACATCGTGCGGTTCGTCTAAAACGGTCTTCGCGTGTGGGAATGCCTCAAATACGTCTGTCGCCGTATTCAGTAGTTCGTCGTACTCCTCGAACGGTACTGGAGTGGTCGAGGTGTCTTCCCGCAGAAGTTTGACTAGCTTACTACGGAGATTGTCGCTGAAGCTCGCCTGAAGCTCGCGTCCATACTTGAAGTCCTCTCGAAACGCTCTTTCTATATCCTGTAGGAGCGACTCGTCGTACTGCTCATCGTGGCGGTGTTCCAGCAGATATTCTCTCGTTGCTGGTAGCACCTCCTTGGCCCGCTCGTACCAACTCTCGAGAGCATCACGAATCGAATCTCCTGCATCGTATGCTCGGAGCGCCACTAGTGTTTCACGACCGCGTAGGGATTTCTCGACAGCTTCGTCGAGATCGTCTCGGCTTGATGGATAGCGGACTCGAATGGCATCGTAGCGTTCGCCGTTATCAAGGCGATAGTTCTGTCCACCCGTCCACGCCGAACGAAGCATACTGGCGCTGTCGAAACTAGTCATCCCCGAGCGACCGATCGTCTCAAACGCCTCAGTCTTCGCGAAGCCGAAGACGTGAGAGTCGATGCGAGTGTTGTGCTCTCGTTCGAACTGCTTGATCGTCTTTCCGACGCTCTTAACGATTCCACGGACGTCGTGAGTTGGACTACCTGCAACCCCTCCAATTCCGAGGTAGTCGTAGCCAATATCAAGCACCTCCTCGGCGGCCTTGCTGTATGAGGCGGGGTTCCACCCTTGGATGGCAACCATCAGCCGGAACGGGTAGTCACGACGCTGGTAGAGGTCATACATCTCTTGGGCGTTCCGTAACGTCAGGTCGTAGCGGAACTCGGCGTCGTGTTTACGGTAGACCGCACGTGGATCCTCTGCGAGACGAGCTAGAACTGCGTCAATATCTCCTTGGAAGTCCTCTGCACCAAACGACTCAACGTCTGTGTCGGAACCGGTACGAATCGTAGGCTCATACTCGTCGACGTATGAGGGCCATTCTTCGGGCCATTCATCAACCATTACGTCGACGACATCGGCGATGGCATCAGGGACATCGCTTTTGTTGAGCTCTTCGGCGAACGCTCGTTCATCAAGGTAGAGTCGGCCCTTGTCCTTGCCCGACCCCAGGACGAGATGGTCGATGGTGACGCCGACAGTGACGTCCAGCGTCTCGTAGAAGTCAAGCATATGTTCGTTCCCGTACGGCGGGAAGGGGAGAGACTTGTAGCCCCAGGCCCCGCAGTCACTAATCGTGGGCAGCCAATTCGGGACAGAAAGAACCGGGTCGTCGTAGACGCCGTGCTTCGCGAGCCGTTCGGCTTTACGGTCCGTTTCTTCGACCTGCTCACGAGAGATGAGAACCCCATCGACTGGTGTTGTTTCCGGCTCGAAAATATCCCATATGTAATCTAAATCGCGTTCTTGACGGTCCAGTGTAGAGAGTTCATCGTGCTCAAAATCGTAGTGGGCGTCGACTGCGTCATCCCACTCGGGAACATAGAACCGCACGTTAGATAGTCACCAGTAGTAGCGATGGGAGGGCATCGTATAAATCCGTTTGAAGCACCTGACTCAGAGCTATACTGGTAAATGACACTTTTTAGCTGAAGTCCGACAGTGTCGGGCCCGTGTGGATCTGTATAGTATCCCACTGGTCAGGGCACTCCGTCTCAACTTGCTCGAAGATACTGTCACCCATATCTGTTAATATGTAGCTGTTTGAGCGAACCTTCGCGAATCCCATGTGAACTAGCCACTTATAATGGACTTTTGCACGCGGTACCCAGGAACTCTCACTATCGACACCGGGATAGAGATGATCGATTCGCTCTGCGAGTCTCTGTGCTGCCGGTGAGTCTTGTGCTACGGGAACGCTCTCGACAGAAAGCTGGTGGAGAACCGCCAGCATTGGCAAACGGTGTTCGTGATATATGACCATCCAGAGGAGGATCTGCTCGCGGTGCGAGAGCGTATCTTTCACCCCGATACCTAACGTTGCTCTTGGTCGACTCTGCTGCATAGCAGGTTCATACGCTTCGGCCAGCCATCGACCTCGGTCAGTCAACTCATCGTCTTCCAATAGTTCGAGTAGGTGCAGAAGTCGAGTTACGTGCTGAACTTTTCTCGACCCTACACCACCTCTGTTTAGAGCTAAGGTCCTCAAATCATCGCTCGGCTCACGACGACGTAGCTCAAGCAATTCGCAAGTCAGCGGAAGATCATCCCAATCCGGTTGGATTGTCTCTAAATAGCTAACTGACGAAATTTCCGACACTGTTAGCATTAATCTGGCAACTAAAATATAATTTCCCCAGAGATTTGACCATCTATGAGTATGCTACCGATAATACTTAGTGAATACCGAGAGAGCCTGTTTAATATGTACTCCGAGGAAGAATCGATCTCTAATCTCACTGAGTCAGATGAACGGATGCTAATCGTAGGAAAAGATAACCCGATTCGCATCAGCGCAGGCCATAGACTACTTCACCATGATGGCAAGTGTAGTCGGCCGCACGGTCATAACTACGAAATTTCGGTAGAGATAACTGGGACGCTTACTGAGGAGGGCTGGATTGTCGACAAAGGAGATATTACCTCAGTAATATCTGAATGGGACCACCGATTTCTTCTCGAACAAGGAGATCCCCTCATTGAGGCTTTCGAACAAAGCGGCGACAGTGACTCACTAGTCGTTCTCGAACACCCTCCGACCGCAGAAATAATGGGCCTCCTCCTTGAGGAGAAACTCTCGGAGGTACTCCCTGACTCGGTCTCAGACATCTCGGCTACCGTTCGAGAGACCTCGGAACTCTGTGCGGGGGGGACTCACTAATGCCGGTCAGCTCAACTACCGACGAGCAGTCTACGGACGACGTCGACGGCGCGGCACTGCCGGTCAACGAGCTCTTCTACTCGCTTCAGGGAGAGGGTAAACTCACCGGGACCCCCTCTGTGTTCGTCCGTACGAGTGGGTGTAATCTTCGGTGCTGGTTCTGTGATTCCTATCACACTTCCTGGGAGCCGACTCACGGGACCATGAGCATCGACGACATCGTCGAGGAAGTCCAGTCACACGACGACGCTGACCACGTCGTCCTCACTGGTGGGGAACCACTCATCCACGACGAGGCAGACATTCTCCTCGAACGTCTGGCCGACCTCGGCTACCACATTACCGTCGAAACTAACGGCACCATCCACCGCGACGCTCCTATCGATCTGGCGAGCATCAGCCCGAAACTTGCCTCAAGTACACCTACCCCGGAGAAGGACCCCAAGGGCGACGGTGAGTGGGAAGACCGACACGAAGCGCGTCGCATAGACCTGAATGCACTCGGTTCGCTCGTGGACGACTATGACGCCCAACTCAAGTTTGTCGTCACCGGCCCCGAAGATATGCCTGAGATCGAATCTCTCCTCGCCGACGTCCGCTCGACAGCATCGAGGCATATCCCAGACTCAGACGTGCTACTGATGCCGGAGGGGACGACCCGGGATGAACTCGACGCAAGACGGAACGAGGTCGCTGACCTTGCGATGGAATACGGCTACCGATACACGCCGCGGTTACACGTCGATTTGTGGAACGACGCTCCCGAAACATAATATGACGAGCACGCACTCGCAACTTGCGACCGAAGACGCTGAATCGGACATCGACCATGAGAAAGCCCAGCGAGGTATCCGACTCCTGCTGGAGGCTGTCGGCGAAGATCCGGACAGCGACGCGCTCGCTGAGACTTGGCAGCGGCGCGTTCCGAACGCATTCGCAACACTCACTGAAGGCCAACGTGAGATCGCGAAGCCGACGATGCGAACCTTCGACGCCGAGACAACTGACCTAATAGTGAAAACTGGGGTTCCCGTATACTCCCTGTGTGAGCACCATTTGCTGCCGTTCTTCGGTACGGTTCACCTCGCGTATAGGCCGACCGACGAAGTGGTGGGGCTCTCCAAGCTAACGCGGTACGTTCGCTGGCAGTCACGGCAACTCACGATGCAGGAACGGCTGACGAACAACATCGCATCAGGCCTCCAAGAGGAACTCGACGCAGACACGGTCCTTGTAGAAATGAACGCAACACACCTCTGTGAAGCGATGCGTGGCATCGAAACCAAGAGTACGACCACCACCAGAGCGACCGTCGGCGAACCAAGTGAAGCCGAACGTGAGCGGTTCCAAGCAGCGGTCATCCGTTCGGAGGATCGAGAATGAGCAAGAAGCGGGCGGTCATTCTGGCATCCGGCGGGATGGATAGTGCGACGGCCGCGGCTGTCGCCCAAGACGCTGGCTACGAGTTGTACATGCTGCACACGTCCTACGGACAGCAAACAGAGACAAAGGAATACGAATGCGCGAAGGCTCAGGCCAAGGCCTTCGACGCCGCTGACTTCCTCCACTTGACGACGGACCACCTCTCGAAAATCGGCGCGTCAAGTCTTACCGACGACGAGATGGATGTTGAGGAGGCGGACCTCGAGAGTGACGAGATCCCATCAAGCTATGTACCGTTCCGGAACGCCAACCTACTGTCGATGGCGACCTCGTACGCTGAAGCCAACGACTGTGTGGCCGTATTCATCGGCGCGCATAGCGAGGATTTCTCGGGATACCCAGATTGTCGGCCAGAGTTCTTCGAGGCGTTCCAGCAGGTTGTCGATGTCGGAACGAAACCAGAGACAGAGATCAGTATCGAGGCGCCGTTCGTCGAGGCTTCAAAGACAGACATTGCCGAACGCGGCCTCGAACTCGATGTTCCCTACGAACATACTTGGAGCTGCTATCGCGACGAAGCACCGGCTTGTGGTACCTGCGACGCGTGCGCGTTCCGACTCCAGGCATTCCAGAACCTGGGCGAGCGAGATCCGATTGAATACGCCGAGCGTCCAGACTACACTGAATCGTAGACCCCGCTGAGCCGATTTACCTACGGTTAAGTCGGTTCCACCGCTAATTTTCCTTGACGCGGGTGGTCCACGAAGAGTGGGCCCGGTGGTGAAGACACCGACCCCGCGCTGCCTGAATAGACAGCATGTGTACTAACGACGACGATTCGCAAAAGTTCGACGGTCATGTTGCATCGTTGCCTCCGAAAGCTTCGAGGAAGAGGTGGTCCATTTGAGCGCAGTTGATAGTGACTCTCCAGGGGTCGCTGACGTGCTCAACTTCCTCGGCAACCGACGACGTTTGCTCACACTCCAGTACCTCGCTCTGTTCGAGCCGGGGACCACTATTGAGGTGCGCCACTTAGCACGTGTCATCCGAGGCGTCGAGACAGGGAGTCCACCTAGGAACGTCGGGACTGCTGATTACGAATCCGCGTACAACGGGTTGATACAGACGCATCTCCCGAAAATAGACCAGCGGGGCCTCGTTCAGTACGACGAACGGCGAAAGACAGTGACGGTAGAAGAGTCGATTGAACGGTATATTGTCCTCACGACACTCGTGCAGTTCGTCCTCTCGACTGGGAGGGTTGTCTAAGCGCAGAACCTGATGCTAAACCAAGGGATCTAGCCTGCGAATATCTATGATTGTCTCTCCCGTTAGTCCAGTCGGACGACGAAGCGCCGCGTAGTGGGATGCGCGGTGGTGGAAGTGCCCGTCGTCCTCCACCTGGGATGCTTGGGAGTTGCTAGCTCCATCGGTGGCACTACTCCCTTCTCTGAAGTGGCGGACATTGATTATCATCGCTGAATGAGAGTTATTCATGGCCAGGATCACGCAGTCGACCCGATTAGATCGGGTCCAGCATATCGTTGGTAGTGGGTCTGGGATGCTGGACTTCGCAGTAGAGGGGGAGGACGACTACTACACGTGGGACGGTAATGAGGACGCTGATTGGCAGATTGAGGATGTGGATTCAGTCGAGAATATCGACGAAGATCGGTTCATTATGCATCCTGACGGCGAGGCCTTTGTCTGTGACATCGAATCAGAGGGGGAGGAGGGGAACACAGGACCAGTACGCTGTTGGTGCGAGTAAGACAGGAACAGAAATATCTGTCAGCGAGAGTCAGACATCAATATGTATGCTGACAATGTCGATTTCTACTCCCTCTCCGAAACCAAACGACGACGCTTGGTTCATAACAAGCGCGTTGCGACTACTGACCAGCTGCTAAAGGAACTACCAGAGGGAAAGCCTGCGGTTCGGATATTTGAACGCTCCCTCGACCAATTAGTGTTGGATCAACTGGAACAAAGTCAATACACTATCGAAGAATTGGCGAACCGCTTTAGCGTACAACCCGCCGATGTTCGACGTATACTCCATAAGTATCGCCGACGTGGGTCAGACGACTTTACGAACGAGAATTTCAAACTGAACCTTCTTGAGGAGCGGCACGGTGTGATACGTGGTGTCGACAGTGATGGGAGGTCACTCTATTATACTCTCCAAACAATCCCATTCTTTGCCCGTGTTGTAGATCCAACGTTGATGTTTTCTCTATTGGGACTGGACGAGTATGTCGATACACTCCCTCACATCGCTGAACATATTCCTAGTGGAAAAGCTACTGAACTGGATGAAGACTACGCCTTCGTGATCGGTGAATACTGGAACATTGACCCGGAGGAAGTATTCGAATACCTGACTGAGTTTGACCGCGCATATGTCGATACATCATTACTTCCACTACCTTATATCGAAGAAGACGAGCATTATGAGCGCGTTTCTTGTCGGTTTAGACAGGTTGAGGAGGTCTACCGTATGTTTCGTGGAACTTCAGACCACGTCCAGGAAGTCGGTGAAGAATTCATGGGTCGCGTCGAACAGAACCAAGCGGGGATAGCTACTTATCAAGTAATGAGTATCGATTTTGCTGATTTTGAGTGGTATGTGGACCAGTCTGGCGACCATGCCCTTCACAACGAAATCCGGGATTTGGTAGAACAAATAGCCCGATCGCTTCATCCCGATGAACCAGCTATGGATGTCGACGATTCGATGGAAGATGCAGAAATCAATCTCCGGGATGAAATACAATTAATCCTCCCGGAGAAACCCCGAACTCCTGCCGAGATACACGATGCGCTCCCTCGTGATGTTCAATTGGGAACGGATCAGTCAGAAGTCAAGGCAGTTCTAGAACGATTGGCCAATACAGGTGTTATCAGTAAAAAGAACGAGGAGTCGACATCTCAGTATTTCCAACGACAGGGGAAAACGTGGGAGTAATCGGGGAAGCCTTTATCTACTTATGAGCGAGACCAACAATATCTTCTCGAATGACCCTTCAGTATGCGCGCCTCTTCCAACTACGGGCCGGCATTCAACTGATTGCAGAATCTGGTCCGATGTCCAAGGAGGAGCTTATAGAAGCACTCAGACAACGGAAAACGATCGATGCTGATGAAACCGCTACGGAAGGAGCAGACGATATAATCGAGCAGCTTCGTGACGCAAATCTCATAAAAAATAGCGAAGAGGGCTATCGACTAACATCCGAAGAGGAATTTAACGACAATCGGGTTGTGTTGACCTATTCAGGTGAGGAAGTCGTTGGTGCAGAAGATCAGCGAGCGCAAGCAGACCGAATACTCGCGAATATCATGTATCAACACCCGATGTTACTCGTCCTCTCGAAATTCATCTACCGGAAAGGCCCGGTCAAGGACTACGAGGTGATGCGGGAATTTGATGGCGATGCGTTCATTGGTGACAAGATGAACCAATTCACAATTGACATGGGGCTCAATCTACTGGAGGATGCCGACGTTATTGAACCGGTTGAGAATGGCTACATCCAGGAGAGGTGGCCTGTTCGCCTGTTCGCACACATTATCTACAAAGAATATTCCGATTTAATTGGTGACGGAGGAAGCGTTCGAGAACCGGAACTCTTCGAGAGATTAGAAACATTGTACGGTATCCCTCGAAGCACGTTCGATAACTACATTACGAGACTGCACACTGCCGGTATCGTTTCTGAAGGTAGCTACAAACAGTTGATCCTCAACGAGGACGTCCTTGAAGGAGCTAAAATCCATGAGTGAACCAGCAAGCAAATTCGACGAACTAGGGTTGGAACGAGACCCATTCTCGACGACTATCGCGGATGAGGAGATCGCGGCACAGTATGATTTGGTCGGAAGAGATGACCAAGAATACCGCCTACGTGAATTTGTCCAATCGGGCATTCGTGAACCCGATCTGATGAAACGTCGGCTGATTTTCGGAGAATATGGGACAGGTAAGTCCCACCATCTCATCGAACTGCGGGACGAGGTAAGAGAAGGCGTTGAAGTCGATGGGGAAACGTACGAAGCATTAGCAGTATACGTCGGCAACTTAGGCCTGAGTATTCGTCGGTTGTATGAGAAAATCGTCGAGGAGATATTAGAAGACGAACCTGGTCTTCAGGATTACGTGGAGTCACTTCCTGATGTCGAACCGGACAGTAGTGTTGACGAGGCCTATCAATATGAACGTCTGCAAGACAACGTTGCCACGAACCTTCGGAAAATCGTCACACATGCTAGGGAGGAATTAGAATACCGCTCAGTCTACCTCTTCATCGACGAAGCAGAAGACATTGAGGCGGAAAATGATGAGCAGAAGGTACAGCGGTTTATTCGTTCGTTCCTTCATTTAGTTAACGAACTGAACACCTCGGGACTGCACATTCTTCTCGGGTTCTCTCAAGGTGCACGAATGGCGATTACCCAATACGAGGACGACGATGACTCGCTTGGTAATGCGTTGGTTCAAAGATTCCAGGGAGACGATATTTATCTTGGTGATCTTACTGAATCGGACGTCAAGGATATGCTAATTGACCGGATGGACGTCCACCGTACCTCTAACCGTGGTGAAATTTCACCAATTGTGGAAGACACGGTCGATGTTGTAACTGAGGTTACGGGCGGCCACCCACGATCGATTCTTCAAATATACTCTGAGGCCCTCAACTACGCGGCGAAGGTGGATGCGGACCGGATTGATGGCGATGCTATCGTCTACGCTCTTAGAGATTTCACCTCTCTTGTGCGTGACGAGGATCTCCTAAGTGGAGAAGCACTCACCACACTCAAGAAGGGGCTCGAGGATGCACACCCGGACGCACGAGATGACTTCGAGCGCTTGGAGGGGCGCCTTATTGGAGAAGGAGATGCGATTCCAGAGAATTCCTTCTCGGATGACGTTCCTGGCACTCTCATGAGTCCGATTACTGTTGAAGGGGAGGACGCTGGTGAAATTCGTGTACTTGAAAAACGTGACCGGCACGGTCGATACTATTACGTTTTGAGTGAAGAGGCCAAGGACTTCCTCTTCCGCGGAAAGGGTGACGAAGGAACGGAAATACAGAAGTTGGATCTCCAAGCGACAAATGCCCCTGACAAATACCAAGGAGACCTTTCACGTGGGCTAGCCCTGGCTGTTCAATCGATGGGCAAAGGAAGTCTGCACAAGGATCCAGTCACCATCGCTGCCGGTCGATATGAATACGCCCTTCACTTAATCGATGTTGACCGAGGGCCGGGGAGGCGAGAACAAACTGTCGTCGTTGGTGTGTATAACGGTCAGGAAATACCCGCAGAATTACTCAAACTCTACGTCGAGGCCTACCAATCTCGTGGTGCCACCTTCGGTGCGTTGGTAAAACAAAACCAGCAGCAATCTGCGGAGGCAAATAAGTACGTTAACGGGCTAGACAGCGAAGAACGACAGTTTGTCACCGACCGCATCATAGAGGTCAATCTCTCTACCGAACAACGTGACAACTTCATTTACGGTAGGCTATTGGCTCTTGGCGATTCTGAGATTCAAGCAGAGGGGATGGTCGATGGCCACACGCTGATCTCTGAAATCGGCATAATCGGTGGCTTGCAGGAAACTTTCACAGAGACGATCCTTCCGTATCCCGACAAGGTTCACCGTGACGTCATCGAGTATCTGGAGAAAAATGATGCACGAGAGTTCACAATTGGTGACCTAAAGGACGAGCTCGACATTCAAAGCTATAACCTGAATGGGGACATAATGGGTGGGCTACGAGATCAAAATCTCGTAGCGAAATCAGGAAATCGCTGGGTCTATCCGGACATCGAGAACGACAAGCCGCCGTGGTATGAGATTTACCGCCGTCTTAACGAGCGCGGCGCTCTCACCGTAGATGAGATCCAGGATCAGCTAACCACTGAGTTCGCTCTGGGTTGTTCACGTGGTGACGAGAATGCGATGATTCAGTGGTATTTGGACCATCTCCAGAGACAGAACTACGTGGAGCCCACCACAGTAGAACGGGAGGGAGAGATTCACGACGCGTACGACATCGTTAGTGTTGAGGACCAGTATAATGAAGCCAGATCCCGAGCCCAATCCAGACTGGATGCGGCGCAGGAGCTCTACGACGAAGCGGTTTCGCTTGACGCCAAGAGCGTCAATAGCTACAAGAACCGGATTGAGGACCACTCCACCCGACTCGAACAGTTTGATGAAGTTTTCAACCCGACCCACAACGATCTGAACGAGGTTCGTGGCCTCATCGATGACATCGTGGAACTGGAGGAAGACTTGGAAGATGCTGTCTCTGACCGCAAAGAGAAGATTGTCGGTGACGCAGTTTCAGTTCGAGACGATATTGACGATCTTCGACGGAAGATTTCGAAGTCTGATGTAGAGGGTTCATTCGGGTCTCAGCTTGATGATTACGATGAGGAGTTGGGAGAACTGGATACGGAACTCGAGTCGCTCATAGATAACGAGCAGTATGAGCGGCTTGCGAAACGAGCCGGGAGCATCGATGACCGGGTAGATACGATAGACGATGAGGTTGAAAAGCTACTGGGAGTCAAGTCGAAATGTACTGAGAAATTCAAGCAACTGCGTGATGTAGCAGACAGCGCGGGGGACCACATCGACGCTATTGCAGCAGAGAACTCTTCGCACACGGAACTGGAAGCGGAACTTGAGGCAATTGAATCTCGATTTGACGATTATCGAGATCAGTTCAATAGTGGCGAATTCAAAGTTGCCCTCAGCACCCTCGAAGAGATTGAACCAGACCTCAAATCTCTCAAAGAGCAGGCGCAAGGGATTGAGCAGCAGCAACAACAGTATCTAAAACAGCTCGAGGATCTCGATCCGGAAATCTCCGATGAGGAAGGGAAAGAACTGCTCGAAGAAGCACGGAAAACCGTAAAGAAGGGCGACTTCGCCACGGCACCGACACTCATTGACGACCTTCGTGAACGAGCAAAAGGGCCAACCCGACGTGAGCAGTTTGTCGCTGCCTTGCGTGAGTACGATGGAAGTTTCAGGAAGCTCGTCACTGAGACAGACTTCGATGAGGCAGAAGCGTTTAGTCAACTCAAAGATGTCTACTCGGACTCTACGAGTGACATTGAGGACATAACGGTCGTGATGGCTAATGAGTAATACAGCGATGAGACAGCATGAGCACCTCGATGCTGTCAAGGAGATGTGGGAGGTTCTTGTCGACGGGAAAGATCATGATGACCTACAACAACACGTTCTTCGATGGGTCGATAATGCCTGTAAGCAGCAGATCAACGCCGGTAACTACGATGCTACGGTAGCACTGTCAGACCTATTCGATCGGTTCCACCGAACATTCGTACTCGGTGAAGATGAACCGGATACTGGCGAAAATATCGACATTACCTACGCATTCCCTGCTCAGCTATCTACTAAGACGGCCAGCCAACTACTTTTTCAGCATGTCATCGACAAACTTGTCGAAAGGGATGTTCTACTCTACGTCTACGACAAACAACGCGTTCGGAGTCGTGTAGCAGAAGTCACTAGGTACTTCGCGCTGCTTCGCCAGCGGTTCGCTGATCAGAGTGGATACGAGCACGCTCCCAGTCTCACGAAGATGGTCAAGATGGACATACAGTCCCGTGAGAAGCCTAAATGGGGTGACCAAGGAATTGACTTGGGTGACAAAATCAGAGAGATTTTACAACGTTCAAGAACCGGCGAACCTGCTTCTGAGTTTGGGTCTGTCGGACGTGCAGACTGGCGAGACGCCACGAACGATGCGCTCACTCTGATATACAGGCTGTGTAAGCGCCGAGGTATGACCGGGTTAGCTGCATTCCAGGGCAGATCCCTCGATGAACTCTATCGCCGGGCGGTTACCGAACGGGATGAAGAACGAGCCCACATTATCACAGCGAGTACCGGTGGTGGTAAGACAGAGGCCTTCTTGTTCCCGATACTCGCATACAGCCTGACGGCGAACCATGACAATATTCGGGTAGGCGGTGTTGACGCTGTTCTTGCATACCCCCGAAAAGACCTGTGTGATAACCAGTTTGAGCGTATCGTCGAGTATCTCTACGAGATTGAACAAATTATCGCTGCGGACGACGAACTGCCCTATGATTCGCTCCCGATAACAGTGGCCCTCCAACACGGTAGTGCAAGCCAATCTGAGATCAGCTGTCCCGTCGACGGCTGTGATGGAGGAATGCCGACGGATGACATGGTCTGTGACAAGGATCCCGCGCATAAGGCTGACTTTGCCCGATCAGATAAGGGGGCCACAGCCGACATCATCGTAGTTACCCCCGATACGCTTCATCGACGATTGATGGATCACCGGGGCTACGATCAGTTCTGGAGACACGCGTCACCGCCAAAGTTCGTTGTCCTCGACGAGGTTCACGTCTATACGAACCAGTACGGAATGCACGTCGCAAACGTAATGCGGCGGTTCCAAGCAGCAATGCGGGAAGTCGATCCTGACCAACAACCCAACTTGGTTGCCTCCAGTGCAACTATATCAAACGCTGAACAGTTCACAGAGGCAATCTTTGGGACTCCCGATGCTAGAGAGATCACCCCCCGAGGTAAGAACGAAGACATCCCATGGAAGGAGACGAGTAAGGAATTTAGAAAAGAGAGTGAGATTGAAGAAATCGGGTGGGAATATCTCGTATTTATAAAAGCTACAGACCCCCGTGAGGTCCAGGTTCCACAGGGAGAAGCCAAGTACAAACCTCGGCGTGAATGGGGACCAGAGGATTTCGAAGAGACGAACGTAACGAATCTCTCGTCTATGATTCAGGTCGCCTTCACGATGTACCATACGATCCTCAAACAGGAGTCTGATGAGGGGCAACTAAAGAACAAAATTCTGGGGTTCGTTGACTCTATCGACTCTGTCAAACGACTAGGTGATTATATCCAAGACGCAGAGTCTGGACGAGGTGTCGAGGGTCAGGAGTTATTCACTCTCCGTACCCCTGATGCTTTCCTGCGAGACGAAGATGAACCAGGGACCAATCCAGACTGCCCTAAGCACCAGTTCCGATCGAATGCAGCATCACATGAACGGGCGGTCTGCGAACCACTCCCTCCGAACAAGAATCTGAATCCGTGTCCTGTCTATGAGGCCGGTGAGTGCTGGTGGACGATGACCGACGAACTGGATCTCGAGCCGATGGATGTCTACCTGCACAAGAGTGGCCGAACTGAGACTCCGGATGGTACTCGTGTTGAAGACGACAATTGGGATCTTATGGTCACTACTAGCGCACTGGAAGTTGGATTCGACCATCCCGGCATAATTGGAACCTTCCAGTATCGAGCACCGATGAACATCCCTGGATTCGTACAACGGAAAGGTAGGGGAGGCCGTGATCCTGATGACCAACCGATTTCAGTAGTTGTTCTCGGTTCACGTCCTGAAGATGCATTCTACTTCCACCATGAAAACCTCCTCTCCGACCCAGATGAGCGGTACCTCGAAATCAATCTGGATGAAGAGAATAGGTTCGTTCGAACAGAGCATCTCGTCTCTGCGATCTTCGATTACTTGAACGTCACTGATAACGAGACCGCAGACGAAATATACCGAAGATTAGACATCGAGGAGTTAGATGAGAAATTCACACATGAGCAAGATGAGATCGCTAACTGGCTCCGAAAGGCGTTCCCGATGGTGCCTGAGGAGCAGATTACTGCCGTGATCAACGAAATTGGAGATTACATTAATCTAACACAGGCCCCGTTAACACCCGCAAGCGTCGGTGGGGGAGACATCCAAGAATTCTGGGAGGCAGCACGGTTCCCTAGAGGGACTCGTCAGGCCGATCTCGAAGAGAGTCTTGATGATCTGAAATTCAAGCGACGGCTTTTCCAGGAGATTGCGGCTGGGAACCTCGACTTGGAGAATACTTCCAACAAATGAGCGATCAAACTCCTCTCTCGGAAGCAGATGACCTGACACAAGAAGAGCGATTGCTGGCACGACTTAATGGCCTGATTCAATACCAATCTGACCTCCTTGATAAGGTCCAGCGCAATCGTTTCCGTCCATATTGCCATATACCAGACCTCTTTGAGCTTGATCCAGAGGCAACAAGGCCATTTAGCGTTCCGGGTACATTCATTTCTGAGCAGGTCGGTGGTAACATCAGTGTTGTCAACGCGAATGGCGGCTTTTTAGCGAATGAGACTCTCGATCTTATGTTGGGGAGCTTTTTGCCCGGCGGCTACAAACGTCGATGGGAATTCGACCTATGGACTGGCGATTTCGGGCCCTCATCGAGAAGAGGATTTGCAGATATTAACGACGGGCTGCGCATTCGAACATCCAGTCAACTATCCGAGATCCTAACACAGAGTGAAGAAGAGCGGTACACCCCGTTTGAACACCCTGTAGACGACGTAAGCGTCTACATTCCCCAGCAGTTCATCGTCTGGAATCCGAGCGTGGGTGAGAACGGAGAGCATACGCACTACTATTGGGATTCTGCGAACGGGGTTGTAAGGAATCAGAAACCAGAGGACGTCTCAGAGGAGGAACTCACGAAGTTGAAAAGTGATCCGACCTCGCAGTTCCTCTGGTTCAAGCATCCCCTTGGACGAGGCGACAGTCCAGAGTCACTGGATTTGTCGACGATGACCGGTGGCCTCATTGAGCAGGGAGAGTTCAACAGCGACGCGACATTCCTTAAAGCGTACTATGCCACCCTGTTGACTCTATACGGCGAAGAAAGGACATTCTCTGAAGTAATTCGCTATCGTCATGAGGAAGATGACGTCACGGCATTCGTCGGTAGCCGTGAGGAAAGCCAGGTTCTGATGTTTGATATAGACCGGTCGATGGTCACCGAGTTACTTGACAAAGTCTTCCAGAAAGAAACGCCGCTTTTCCGAGACCTCCAATTTTCGCTCTTATATCGCCGATTATGGGACCGACTGTTCTTCCAAGAAGAGGCCCTCGAACACGCATTTAGCGTTACCCCGTTCTATCGTGCCCTAATTGCGGTCGACTATCTCTTTTCGATGGGGTCTGACGGGCCAGACTCGCTATTTGAAGCCAGTGTTAACGACATTGAAGCATGTCTTCCAAGCCTCCTACCGTCCAGGGACAGGAGGTTAGGGTTGCTTGATTACGATGACGGGAAAATCTCGACTTATGAAACGCTTCTGGATGAATATGGAGATTCGTTGAAAGCCATTATTGAGGAGTGCGCTGATGACGATTCAGTGAGACAATTTGCTGAGCATGTCTTCGTCCATTCACTCAAACATGGACTTGCTTCGTGGGCGGCAGAATACAGTGCCGGTGGTGGCGACTTCGAAGCTTGGTACGACGTGAACTTCGTAGAGACGAACGGCGAAACCGTTGAGATCGGTATCTATGACTCAATTCAAGGCGGTGCTGGTGTAAGCCGTGAAGTCTTCGATGACTTACGTGAGCTCTCCGATACTGAACTGCTAAGCGGGCTTGCTAGACAGGCGAGCTGCCATATTGGTGCTACAGAAGAGACGTTGGTTTCCTTGCTGAAGGAATACTCTGGAGAGTACGTGTTTGACCTTGCCCAAACGAGCGAAATTACATCTGGGCGCGATATACCCGAGTTCAATGATGCATTTCAGAGCTTGGGAGCCGACTTCTCGTACGCTCGGTACGACGACGTCAAACCGCTACTTCACCGACGCCTTAACCGTATTGCTGAGACACGGGAAATGGCCCGCTTCTATAGCGTTGTTGCTGAGACATATACGACAACGAAGGAACAACTAAACCGCACACCACGACCGGTAGACTTGGTATTTGCTTTGGAGGACCGAACGTTCTTCGACACTCGGGTCAGAGAGACGTACCGGCGATTTGCGAATAGGCGTTCTCAGCGTCGCGATCTTAGTGAACTGGCTGAACGAATAGAAGAGGTGACCAAGCAGTGTATTCATGCATGTCCGGACTGTCTAAAACGGGACTCCTGCACACACCAGTATCGGTATCAAGAACAGATGCTTGACCGCCGTCTCCTCGCACGCTCACTAGCGGCACTTGATGGAGGTAAGTGAAAATGATCTATCCAATTCAGGACATCGTTGACGACGAGACGCACTATGGCCGCGAAGTCACTATCCGATGTACAGTCGTTGGTGACCCAAGAAGGGGGCAACAAGGCGGCGACAAGACACTTTATCCAGTTAGGGCGTCTGGTCAGTTCGAAGATGATGCCTTCCTCTCGATCTGGCATGAGGATCCTGCTTGGACGGACTCGTTCGGGCGAACCGCGTCGTATCTTCGCGAAATAATCGACGAGGTGCCTTTACAGCAAGACGAGTCGGTCATCGTCAGGGGGATTCCCAACACACACAACGACAAGTGGTATTTCAACGTCACCGGCATCATAATTCGTGACCCGGATACCGCAATCGGCAAAAGTGAGATGCGCTCCGCTAGCGAGTGCCCCCGTATTTACGACCTTCTTTACGAGAAGAACGTGTATTCGCCTGGTCGATACGATCTTTCTCCTGGAGCAATCAAAGGTAGAATAGTCCATAAATTAGTAGAACGGGCAATCGAAGAAGGGGGCCAACCTCAATTCAAAGGTGGTTGGTCGGAAGCACAAGTTGAGGCGTCCCTTGAAGAATTAATTGAGTCGGAGTATTCTATCGAGATGGCTCTGTGTCGGTTAGCATGGGTAAGTCCCAACCGAATTCAGGAGAACGCGTTGAATGCTGCTACTCGTCTTCTGACAGACGACGAATTTACAAATCGGATCGCTTCAGCAACAGATGTCAGTGCAGAAGTAGGCCTCTCTGCCTCAGTCGGCTTTAATGGCCGCGTTGACCTGATCGTCGACGGGGTCCCCTATGATCTCAAAACTAACTACAACCTGACGGATAAAAGACGGAATCAGCACCGATTTCAACTCCGGGTCTATCTCCTAGCGTTCCTCCTCGAAACTCTTCAGACAGGAGAGCGTCTCCATAAGCGGATTGACGAAGGAGTTAGCGGCTATCTCGTTTATCCGAACTTAGCGAACGAATCGGGCGTCGTGTTGGAGGAAGTCGAATTGCGGCGCGGCGATGTAGAAGACATCCTCTCTCTCCGGAACGAGGCATCTGTTCTTCGCGATGGATTCGGTGTGCCGACGACTTACGGTCGAGATTGTGCTGGCTGTACGTTCAAGTCGCCAACAACCGATCAAGAGAAAAATGAGATTCTACCGTCACCTTGTCAATATTACTGTCAATCTGAGCGCCGGTGGCCGTGTTTTGAATCAGACGATGAGGGAAATATCATATCCCAGTGTCCGCTCTTCGACGAGTGTGAGCAACGACTCGAATTCCGAGACCCCTCTGTCACCGACCATTACACGGGTCTTCGTCAGGCATTGAACAGTGAACGAGACCATCGGAAACGATTAGGCTACGAACTTGAGCAATTAGCTCCAGAAACACTGTCCGAAGCAGGGTTGCGAATCCCTGATCTCGAACTTAAAGCCTTAGAGGGCCAACGAAGGATGGTCTTCACGTCAGATACAGGGCTAGTTCCATCCTTTACTCCAGGTTCGGGCGTACGTCTCAAGCAGACCGGCACGGAATACTATCAAGAAGCCACATACTATGGCCAGATTGAGAACAAGTACGTCTTCCAACTGAAATCAACGCCAAATTCAGCATTCCTCGATCCCACGGAGACATATGAAGCCGTCCGTACCATCGCGGCTGATTCTCTACCACGTGAGCTATTGTCACAACTGGACTACGCTCAGCGAGGAGAGGTCTCTCCCCTTCTTGAAACGACAGGAAAGGCCGGCGATAACGAAGACAGTCTCGACCCTTCGGACCTAAATTCTCTTTCCGAGTACGCTGACGCAAAGGAACTGTATCTGGATGTTCCAGTCCGTCGTGACCGGACTACGCTCGTTACTGACGTTGTTACAAAACTTGCCACGCAGCAGTATCCAAGCCCCACTAGTGGCGAAGAGATACCTGACGATGAGCAACGCACATTAATTCTCTGTACGCGGCCTGAAATGACCGACTCAGTCGAGGAGCGACTATCTTCAGTCGAAGGGGCAACTAGAATGGACGGATTCGCTGGTGGAGCAACGACGGGTCTCACTGGAACGTCTGATGGACACAAAATCTATGAGGCACTTCGTGACGCATCTATCGTGATTTCGTCGGCGCGCTATGCGCTTAGTGAGCAGGTATTCCACGCTATGCGAGATGGTGATGAGTCGGTTCGGCCCCATACTGACAAATTCTTTGACACGATCGTGATTGTGGGTGCTGAAAGTCTCGCAGAACCCCAGTTCCATTTCCTCCAGGTTCTTGGCGATCGAGTAGCAGCAATTGGTGACACTCGACGGTCTGGTCCTGAGATTGTCAGTGGAGAGGCTAGAGACGCCCGTCTTGACGAGGCGTATTTCAACCGTCTATACCGGCGGTTCGCGAACGTTGAGAGCGACGACAGTCAGAGCATTCGGGTGAAAGCAGAACTCACCCCTGCAATGGAATCTGCATTTTCGGGACTGGAACTTGACGCAGAGACTATTGACGGAAGTTTCGAATTTAGAGATACGGATGGAGCGATAGCAACGGCCATCGGCGAAACCTCGCTAGAATATCAAGTACCACCGTCCACTGAAGAAAACGAAACCCGTTTCATCCGGCTGGAACCGGTCAAACAAGTTGATGCAGTCCATATCTCTCAGTCTCTACAACAGCTTAGAACCCTTGACGCGAGCGCACTAACGTTCGGTGAGACATACACAATCCAGGACATCAGATTCAAAGTCCGTACCAGTAATCCTATTGATAGCGATCATCATCGTCTGAAGGTCAGTATCCCCGTACATGCGACACCATATCTCCATCAGCGCCTGACGCAAAATAAAACTGAAGCCGAGAAGGTAGCTGAAGTTTGTGCAAACGTCTCTCCAGATTTGGTTGTCACTCCCTTTGTCGCCCATGCAAATGCAATTCGAGAAGAGTTGGAAGAAACCGGAGAAGGCATAGCGGTTCGTCTCCCCGATCAGCTATCTGGAACTCATGTAGACTCGGCTGTAGTCAGTCTCGCTGTTACAGGCGAAGAACGAGTGGTCACTCCGCCCGTGAGTGATATTGAGCAACTCTACACCTGCTTCAACTGCGCACAAGACGTTACATTAGTTGGCGATCGAGAAACTTTGGAACGGAACTCACTCATCAGCCGATTGATTGAATCTACCTAAGCACTCACCGGCACGAATACCAATAATGTACGAACTGGATCAGAGAATAACCAACCAATACACGCGAAAGCTATGATTCCAACAGACGAATTCTATGACAAACCCGAGATGGAAAGGCAAGAGCTTGTGGACGCGGGCCACGTCGTAACCGACGGCAAGATTGCAGAAACAGTACCTTCAAACAGACGTGGCGGAATTCACGTTTTTGAGGAACCGGTCACCGATCTCGTTGTCGATCGCCTCAAGGGTGCCCGATACACCGCAAATGAACTCGCTCCAGACTTCCCTATTGACAAGGAAGAGCTGGACGATTTGTTCAATTGGATGAAGTATGAGCCAATGGATCTTCTCACGGGCCATTTCGGTGTACTGAGGGTCGTGGATACGGAGGGTGCAGAATATGTCTATACTGTAGAAGCCATACCATTTTCGGCACGGTGTGTTGACCCAACTCTAAGTGGATACTTGTTAGACGCTAACGATCGGTGTCCGATTTCCCGTCCTGAAATCACAACGAAGCGCAGTCCTACTTCTTGGGATGAATACGTAGATCAAGCAACCGATTACTGGGGAATCCCAGAAGACGAGCTGACGATGGATCTTGATGATCAAGTCGGATTCGCAAAATCAACCCTCGGACCTCTGCCGGTTATTAGCGATTTGTCGGACACAGAACGGGTTGTAGAGCGGTTCCAGAGCACTGAGGACAGTTACCGCAGGAAACAGCATACAGTCCAGAGCGTTAAAAAGAGCATTAGCTTCCACAAATCTCGTTGCCGACGTAATCCTTCACTGGGTGCATTTCAATCATTTAGTCTGTTTCTGATGGATGTTAGCGAATATGCGTCAATTGAGAACGACAGCCAGCTACGAGAGTTAGTTACACAGGGGGGGCAGATTCTCTATCGATGCCTGTACGGAAATCTCTGGCCAGGCGGATCGACGGATTGGCGACCGTTCGAAATCACGATTCAAGACAGAAGTATAGATACGTTTGACCGACGGGTGATCGACATTGTAGAGCAACAACCCACATCAAACGGACAGTTATCCGACCGCTGGGGATTTTCGGATGGGCGAGAGGTATGGGATCACCTTCAGTCTGAACTCAGTCAGTATGTAACCCGGAACACCGACAAGTTTGCTTGTGCCACCGAATCAGCCCGTCGTTACGTAAGTGGACTTGAACAGGACGGCAAAATCACTCTCAGTAAAGAGCCCCCCAGAATCCCAGGTAAAGGAAGAATCACTCTCGCAGTCTCGGATTCCCAGCAAAACGATAGCGGCGGCGTTAACTGGAGCAGGTGATTGTAGGAGTTTTACTACTCTGTTTGATCTTGTTTTCCGGTTATTTCTATAGCAATTTCACGTCGATGACCAACACCCGGTGTGGTTACCAACGACGCACCACCCGCAGATGTGATGACAGTTACTGTTGATGATTTTTGCTTGCTAAGACATTGAGAACAGTTGATCTCGCTCTAGGTCTCCACCTCAAGCAAGAAACCAACATATGACATTACCCCTTTTACCAGCATACCACTATCGTCGGGTGAAGAATGAAATGGGCAAATAAATCGCTTGAGGAACTCGAGGAGATGTACTGGGAGGAGATTGCACCCGAGTTCCGCGACGACGGCTACGATCCAACCACTGAGTATCCCTCCTATCAGTGGCTCGTTGAACACGGGTACCGTGGTTTTCGGTACCCCTTCAGCGGCCAGCAGAACTCCCACAATATGACGTTGGCCGGTTTCTTTGCTGAACATGTCGGTCTCTCTTCGCCTAGTGGTTCCACATTCGAATGGCAGGGCGATCATCAGGCCACGCATGATGCATTGAACCTGTACCTAGAGTCACTTGCTCAGTCCGGCCTGACCCAGACAACAATCGAGACGTACCAGTACGGGCTTTCTACACTCCTCCGGCTCTATCAAGAGGAACACGGCCATGTAGACATTGTCAGCATCGCCGATGAGGGGCCTTCTTCACTTCGAGACCATTGGAAACCGATTTTGTCCGATTTGGATCGAGAGCTTGGCAGCCAGGGGTCCAAACAGAAGTATGCGCTGACATTGAAGGCGTTCTACGACTTCTTCTATGATGACGACAACAATCCTTTTGCCACCCTACTCTCCGAAGTGGAGTGGCAGGACCACGATGTTTCCGACCCCGGAAACCTCGATGCGAGTCAAGTTGCGGGAATCTACCACCATACAGCATCCCTTGATGAACAGCTTGTTGTGTTGCTCACAGCGGGGTGTGGTCTCTCTACCAGTGACTGTGCAACTCTGCGGACTGACCGGGTCCAGTTCACTGATCTGGACGAGGGTCTAGATGAGGTTGGATTCTGTATCGAAGGACGGGCAAACTCCTTGATTCCCGTCGAGAAAAATGCCGAAGCAATCAAACGACGACTCAACGAGGATTCGTACGTCTTTGAAAGCCATGAGGCGGGACGTAGCCATGTAACAACTGAGACAATCCGTCGGTGGTTCAAGGCTGCTGCGGGGCGTGCGGGAGTTTCTCTTCGAGGGGATACCCCCACCCCTCGAGACGCACGGAAGTTCTTCCAGAATGTTCAGGAGGACTCTACTATACTCGCAGCACTCCAAACTGCCGCGGCGTTCTACAGTGGTGGTGAGGCGGATGAGTGAATCTACCGATCCTGATGTCTACGTCCGCCAAAACAAGGAGTCACTTGTTCGAGTCATCAAACACAGCAACGACGAGTTCGTTCGAGCACTCTGCTTGGCTGCTCTCGTTAAGTACGGCGAAGAGCCTCCTGAAGCAGTCGTCGAGAAAGACATCAACCGCCTCGATCAGCTTCGTGAATCACTCGATCAGTAGTCCGCCTCTCTTCTAATAGCGTTCTGCCGATTGCAACTGGGTCTCAATAAGATGTTATGATGGGAAAATTCTACATAAAACGGGTTAATTGAACTCCCAGTAATTGATACAAGCACCGTGACCGATACAGAAGTGTATGCGGTCTCACCAGGAGAAACTACCTTCGTCGTACCGCTCCTCGAACTCCTCGATAACCTCTGCACACGTCTCAACCGCCTCAGCCGCCTCGACCACTTCCTCGAAATAATCCGTTTCACGAAGATTGTGGACCAAATCGTTCCGTGTTTGCCGGACATCCTGCATATCGCTCCTGAGGTCCCCCGACACCAGCCCTGTACGTTGAAGGAGCATCTCACGCCCCGGCTGAGACAGCTTCCTCTCGAGTTTTCTTTTCGTCGTATTCGAACCCCGGTAGTCCTCGTCAATGATCTTGTCGTGGAGCAAACTCACTGAGTAATCCTCGATCACGACCTGGGCCAAGGTGAGGAACGGCAGCACCCGGTTCGCGAGCTGAATCTCAAAGTAGGCTTCGGCGTACGCCTGCGGTACACTCATCTGGAAAAACCCGCGGATCGATGCTTTGAGATGATCTGGATCCACCTCCATCGGGAACTCTTCGCATTCTTGTTCGAGATCGTGTTCCTCGATGATCAACTGGGCCGTCATATTCTGGGTTAAATCCTCGTAGCTCTCAACGAGGTCTGTAATCTCCCGGTACACGCGGTGGATAGTGGTCTTGGTGACGAACCGGCCGTCGTTGAATGCACTGTCTTTCATCGAACTTGCCAAGGCGTTCATCTCGGTCTCCCCTGGCATCTTAACATCCTCTTCAACCGATGCCACGTCACCCTTAGAGTACACTGTCGCCGACTTGAACTGGGCGTATGCGCGAGGATTTCTCGGTGTGACTTCTGACTCCGGGTCCAGCCTCTCTTCAGTCCATTCTCCGGTCACCTTTAGAGCAAGTTCATTAGGCGGGATCATACTGCCCATTCAAAGCCCGCCGAGAAAAAGGCTGACTACCTGAACGGCCACAGTTTCAGGGCCGCAAGGACCAAAACGACCACAAGGCTGGGCACCCTCACCGTGCTGCCGAAGAATCCAGAACCAACGCTGGCTCCGAGGGTTCGGACCATGACCCCCGTGGACGGACGCTTTATTTCGGACCCCAGAGAACGCTCGGCCATGTCAACACAGGCGAAAGCCGGAGAAATGCTGGTCGGAGCCCATCACAAATATATCGGAGACTGCGACTTCGTCACCTACCAGAAGACTGCCCTTGACACTCAGACGGAGGTTGACGTGGTCGGCGTCAACTTAGATGGCGAGCAGGAAATCTACGCCTGCGAGGTCGTGACCCACCTCGGTGGAATGGGCTACGGCTCCTACAAGGAGAACCGTGACCGCCTAGATCGGAAATTCAAACGGGCCGAGAAGCTGGTGACCACCGAATACGACACCGCCGAGACGTTCACCTTCCAGCTCTGGAGTCTGAACACGCCGAAAGGACTGGTAACTCCGCTCTCAGAACTGGCCGACGAGTTTGAGGACGAAACCGGCTACGAACTGGAACTGGTGATGAATGACGACTATGCCGAGAGGATTCAGGACCTCCAAGACCTCGCTTCCTCAAAGAACGCACAGACGAACGATCTCGCCTTTCGCTTTCTCCAGATATTCGAATACCTCTCATGATCCAGACTAGGCACTGCTCCTAGAAAACTGAGCAAAAAGAATGATCATACTTTGTCCTAGTCCATACTGCCGTCCTAGACGTCCTAACGCTAGAAATAACCCTTATTTCCGTTGGCACTAATACCCACACGCCCCACACACCGAATATGGGATTAGGACAGTTCCGGCCCACGCGCGACTACGACGAGCACGAAATCATCCCCGACCTCCTCGACGAGGTCATCCCGGACGACTACTACTGGGACAAGACTGAGAAACGCGGCGAGAAATGGGCGAAGATGGCCCGAGCGTTCATGCTCCGGACCGAGCGGACGCCACAGGACCGGTTCACTCAGGCCGCGAACCAGGTCGGTGAAGAGATCAGTCGAAGCGCCGAGACCGTGAAAAGCGCCTTGACCAGGGAGACATTCGGTGACGAGGCGGGTGTGGAGATCCCTCGGGAGGTTCTCATCCGGGTCGAGGATCGCGTCGAAGAGCACGACGACGTCACGCTCGAGGACATCCTCCAAGCCCACCGCGAGAACCAGCAGGACGAGGGGAGTTAAACAACCCACCGGTCCAGTTGCATGCCCTGTCCCTCAGCCACCTCAGTAATCCGCAGTACGAAGTGTATCGCTTCCTCGGCGAGGGTGACACCGGTCTGAGCCTGAAGCAAGGTGGTGTCCGAGTCATTCCCCGACGTGTGCGATCCGATTGTGGAACAGTACCCGTACGGCGTATACAGCATCCGCCAGTCACGGGTTTCACGTGACCCATTGCCATCCCATTTCTCGATCATGTGCTGTATTCAGCACTACCTCTGAAACCTGTCTTCTACCCAGGGTTTCAACAACGCCACATAAAACGCCCCTATTGCAAGAGCAATTGCTGGTAGTTCTACTACTCAGTCGCTTCAGTGAACTCCTTTGCGGCACTGATCACGTCTGCATCCCCACCCAGCGAACTGATCAACGGTTCCAGTTCTTCTAACGTATCCAGTAGCTCAGGGTTCTCTTTTGCGACTTTCAGGAGCTTACGCCGATGTTCCTTCTCTTCGGCTTCCAGTTCGTCGACTGCTTCGGGCTCCATCGCTTGGTGGCACCAGACACAGAATGACTCGTTGCGAGGTGTCTCTTTTCCACAGCGCGGGCAGGTGAGTGGAGTTCGGTCTTCGGTTTTCTCTGTCTCGACCTCCATGCCTTGGAGTTCGGCATACATGTTGTTCTCGTTTTCTGGGCCGAACTTCGCCAGATAGCGGCGCGCGTGGTCTGAGGTCTGTTTCCGCCCCTGACGTTGGTTAATGATTGATTCTTTTGCCCCCTGCTTGGCGAGCCAGTAGGTGTTCGACTTTCGGAAGTTTGTCGGCGTTACCGGCTTGTCGATTTCAGCTCGTCTACCGCAGTCTTTGAACCTACCAAGGAACGAATGATAGGATGCGTTGTCATGCGGGTCGTCGATTTTACACCAGAGATACGCCGAGGGGTCATCTGGGGCAGGATGGTCAGAGAGCCATTGTTGGAGGTATGGAACGCTGTTGATCAGCGTTACCGAGTGTTCACCTTGCTTGCCATCGAGGTGGATTTGCAGTCCGTGATCGGCATCCTGCACCTGTCGCATCTTGACCTCGTGCATTTCTTCTCCTCTTGGTCCGAGTTCGTGGGCGACAGGAAACAGTGCTGCATCCCGTGAGTTTAGTGCGCCCTCCTCAGACATCTTCACCGCCTCTTCCCACTCCAGCATGTCCGCTCTGCTGGGCACCGGGTCGTAGCTGTTGCTGGTCCCGGTCGGAATCCACGCTAGTGTGTCGGGGACCTCGTCAAGCTTCAGAGTCCTCTTTCCGAAGATACGAAGAGCGATTCGGTAGTCCTGGTTGGTCTCTTCGCTGTAATCTTCCGTATTCCTTTCAGTGTTGATCCACGCTACGACACGCTCAGCATCTTCGCGGCTTTCTAGAGCATCGGCGACTCCGCCGATCTGCTCGGCCATTATAGTGCAGTGCCGCAGCAACTTCTCGTGACGGTAGTCGCTGTACTCGGAATTCAGGAGGTCGAGCTGTTTGGAGAATTCCAGAAGCTTGTTTGCGTCATCCTCTGCTATTGTCGGTGCGTCTTCCTCCTCTGGTTCATCGTCAGAGAGACTTGACCGCGTCTTGATGCGGGTTCTCAGGTTCTCAATTCGCGACCGGGTGGACATGCTCTATTTATCAATTTTATATTCTTGGGCTTTAACCCTTAGCCACATAGCCGGCCCTTGGCTTTCGTTTTCGGTCGTGTTCTGCGCGGTCGATGCGTGCCCGAACGGGGGTTCCCAAAACCGGGGAGGGAAAGTAATTGTTATACGCGGGGTGGCCCATGCTCGAATCATGCAACGACGCGCTGTAGCCGTCTACGTCGCGCTCTTCGTTCTCGTCGGCGCCGCAGCGGGTGCTCTCGTCGCCACCGCGGACGCGCCGGAGGTGTCCTTCGAGGACCCCGACCATCGGCTCTCAGCGGGGGAGCAGTTTGAGGAGAACGGCGTGACCTACACAGTAACGGAAGTGTCCCGGAGCGAGGAGGAGGACCACGGCGCGGTAACCGTGTCGTACTCCGGAACGATCGAGTGGAACGAGACGGCGGACCAGTCCGCGGACTGGGCGAACGGCAGCACGGTGACGTACGACGGCGCGGAGTGGACTGTGGTCATCGAGGGGGACGACCCCGACACGTTCACGCTCCGCGAGGAGATCGACCGGCAGGCGATCTTGGAGTCGGACGAGGACGCCGACAACGAGACGGTCCAGCGCGACGGGGAGGAGTACGTCATCGTCGAGGAGGACGGTGAGGCCACGCTGGTTCCCGCGGACGAGTACTTCCCGGACCCCGAGGAACGTGAGTTCGCGACGGGCGACACGCTCGAGTACGACGGTCACGAGGCGACGGTCGATGCGGTTTCCGCGGACGCCGCGACGCTGACCTGGGAGGCGACGGTGACGCGGTCGGCCGGCTTCGGGCACGAGGAGAACGTGACGGTTGGCGACACCACGTATCTGGCCTACTTCACCTCCGGTGAAGAGGTCGTCCTCACGAGCGATCAGGCGGCGTACCAAGCGCAGCTCGCGGAGATCAGCGAGTTCGGTGAGACCACGGACGCGCTCTGGCGCGTGATCATCGCCAACGGCGTCGCGTCGCTGCTGCTGGTCGGCCTGGCGTTCGTTCCGTCGCGCTACTGAGCGCCCGGTCCGTTTTCTCGACCGACAGTCCCATTTGGTCTCCGGACTACGGGACCGTATGGTTTCGACCTCGGAGAAGGTCCGACAGCTCGCTCCGCACTGGGCCGTCATGTTCGTCGTCATGTACGGCCTGTTGGCGGTCGTGCGAAGCGTGCACGGCGATCCGAGCTTCCTCGAGTCGGTGCTTCTCGTGGTCGTCGTCGCGTTGGGATACCCGACGGTGACTCGGCTGCTCGGCGTCGCACCGGCGGTCTGGGACCCGGAGTGACGGTTCGATCCGACGGTTTTTGCGTCGCGCACCTCGAGTCTCGGCTATGGACATGACGACTCGAGGGGTACTCGCGGTGATCGTCGTAGTACTCATGACGGTCTCGATGGTCGTCTCGCGCCGGGGGAACGGTACCCTCGCCGCGTGGCTGTTGACCATCAGTTTCGCGGCCGCAGCGGGCTGGGCCGGGCTCGGGGTCGTCTGGACTCATCAGAACGGTCCGGAAGGAGCGATGACGCCGCAGTTGTACGCGAGCCTCCTCGTCACCGGGCTGGCGTTCGCGCTCTACTTCGGCGTGCGCGCGAGAAACAGCGAGGAAGCATTCGACAGCTAATCGGCGAATTCGGTGACGATCCGGCAGTTCACACGTCTTTATTCAAAAACAACCGAAAAGAAACAATCCCGGGTCCGGGGTATCATCGAAAGGTACTTAGTTCCAGAATTACAGCGAAAGGCAAGGCATGTCAGACGATGACACCACTGCCACCAGTAGCAAGCGACGTCCGTTCCTCAAGGCCGGCGCCGGCGCGGTCGCCGTCTCGCTCGCCGGGTGTACCGGCGACGAAGGCGGGGAAGGGACCGAAACCGAACCGCAGGGGACCGAGGAGATAACCGAGTCCACGCCCGAGGAGGTCGGCGAAGGGGACGTCCCGGAGGGCGGCTCCTTCCGCTTCGGGATGAGCAACCCGCCGGAGGGCGTCAACCCGATGGCGACGTCCTCCTCGTACTCGTGGACCGTGCTCAGCGAGATCATGGGCTACGGGACGGCGCTCGACCCCGTCACGTTCGACGTCCACCCGAGCGCGTACACCGACTGGACGGTGGAGAACGTCGACAGCGGCGAGCCGGACGTCTACTTCAACATCCGGGAAGGGATCACCTGGAGCGACGGTGAGGAGTTCACCGTCGACGACGTGCTCTTCACGTACAACTTCATCATGGAGGCGAACCCCGGCCGCTACGCCTCGACGATCGCGCCCGTCGAGACCGTCGAGGAGGCGGACAACGACTGGGACGTCCACCTCAAGCTCGCGAACCCGGTCGGGACCTACGACAGCCAGCAGCTCCAGCTCCCGCTCCTCCCCGAGCACCGCTGGAGCGACGTCTCCCCGGAGAACTTCACCGAGTACCAGCCGCAGGAGAACACCTACGAGGTCGACGGCCAGGAGTACCTCGGTCCGGTCGGTCTCGGTCCGGGGCGGCTCACCCGCTACGAGCCCGACACGTCCGTCGAGATCGAGTACCGCGACGACTACACGCTCAACGACCTCGAGTGGTACCAGGAGCACGAGAACCTCCGCGCGGGCGGTCCGTTCCTCGACAACGTCCGCTTCAACATCTACGGCTCCTCCGACGCGCTCCAGCAGGCGTTCATCTCCGAGGACGCCATCGACGCGCTGTACGGCTCGGTGCTGCCGGCGAACATTCCGGACGTCGAGGAGAAGGAGGGGGCCCGCATCGTCACCGGCTCCGACACCGGTTACGCGCACTACTCCTTCGAGATGCGGACGACGCCGTTCGACGACACGATCTTCCGGCAGGCCGTCGGGCTGGTGTACGACCATATCTACTGGATCGACCAGCTGAACCGCGGGACGGTCCAGCGCGGTGCGTTCACGATGCCGCCGGGGTACACCGCAGTCCGTCCCGAGACGGAGATCGACGCGGAGATCAACGAGCACCCGGCTTCGAAGGCGTTCGACTTCCTCGAGGACCAGCCCGGCGTCCCCGACTACGCCGCGATCAAGGACTTCCTCCGCGGCGGCGTCCCGATCACGGGTGAGGCTGCCGAGGGGGACAATCAGGTCATCCCCGGCCGCGACTACCCCGGTTCGATGACGGGCGTCACGACGGACGACATGGAGGCCCGTCACGAGTACACGTGGGGCTCGGTCGAGTCCGACATCCTCGCCGACGAGCCGGGCGTCGAGGAGGAGATCCGGGTCAACGGCGAGACGATCACCGAGATCAACGGCCAGCCGCTTCAGATCCTGATGTACCCGCCGCAGGACTCGCCGCTCGGCACGCAGATGCTCGAGGATTGGGTGAGCAAGCTGAAGGCCCTCGGCATCCCGGTGGAGCGAAACGTGATGACGTTCAACACCATGCTCACCGAGGTGTACACGAACGTCAACTTCGGCGCGTTCCCGATGTCGTGGACCAACCTCTCGCCGTTCGCGGCGCCGTCGCTCGAGGCGCTGTTCCACAGCAGTCAGGCGCACAGCCCGGACGAGATCGGCGAAACCGACGCCAACAACGCGATGGGCTACGGCACTGAGGGCCTGCCGGGCGCGGACGACCTCATCGACGAGGCGCTCCAGACGATGGACACGGAGGAGCGCAACTCGGTCGCGCGACAGGTCGTCGAGAAGATCTATCTGGACGCGCCCTCGCAGATCAACAGCCACGAGATCCCGCAGTGGCCGGTCAACGAGGCCGACTTCGAGGGCTACGTTTCGGGGATCCCGAGCCCGGGCGACTCGTACGTGAGCGTCCAGTTCTCGCAGATCCACCAGGCCGAGTAACCCGCCGTCCCTGTCCGAGTTTTCACTTTTCCGCGCCGGAACGCCTCGGACGGAGAAGAGCAAAACTTAACCCTCACACAAATAACCACAAGCAACACCCTACACAGACCCAAATGGCCAGAATTAGTCTCCGATACCTCGCGTATCGATTGGTCGTCTCGTACTTCGTTATTCTCGGGATCATGACGCTTGCCTTCCTGCTGTTGCGGCTCATGCCGGGGACGTTCGCGGACGCGCTGGTGTCGCCGGATATGCCGCGCGAAGCACGGCAGGCGATAATCGAACAGTACGACCTGAACGAACCGTTGTGGCGACAGTACCTCTCGTTCATGGTGAACTACCAGACCGGCCAGTTCGGCTGGTCGCCCACCTACGGGACCGAGGTGTGGTCGCTCATCGAGCGGCGGCTCCCGCGGACGCTCGTTCTCTTCGGGGCGTCGTTCATCTTCGGGTACATCATCGGCCCGCTGGTGGGGATGTACCTCGGCTGGTGGCGCGGCACCAAGCGTGACAAGTCGGTCTTCGCGGCCGGGCTCGTCGCGTACTCCATGCCCGCCTTCTGGATCGCGTGGCTGCTCATCTGGCTGTTCAACTACGAGCTCGGCTGGCTGCCCAGCTCCTACATGATGTCGCAGTACCCCGACGATCCCTCCCTGCTTGCGCCGTTCGAGCAGTGGACGTGGTGGCGCGCCATCGTGGACGTGCTCCACCACATCGCCCTGCCGCTCTTCAGCATCATCTCCGTCGGATGGGTGGGGGCGATGCTCGTGATGCGGACGCAGATGAACACGGTCGTCGACTCCGACTACGTCTACCTCGCGAAGGCGAAGGGGCTCTCGGAGCGCACGGTAATGATCAAACACGCTGCCCGCAACGCGCTGATCCCGGTGGCGACGCAGGCCATCGTGGGCGTCGCGTTCATCATCGACGGCGCGGTGATCATCGAGTACGTCTTCTCGTGGCCCGGGATGGGCGCGCTCATCGTCGACACCGTGCTCCGCCGCGACTACCCGACCGCGCAGGCGGTCTTCTTCATCCTGGGCGTGCTCATCGTCGTGATGCGGCTGCTGACGGACATCGCGTACACCTATCTCGACCCCCGGATCAGCTTCGAGGGGGGTGAATGATCATGGCTACTGGATCTTCGAACTCGCGCGTGGAGGCGTACAAGGAGAAGTGGGGCCCCAAGATCGACCGCTACAAGCGGGTCTGGGGCCGATTCGCACAGCACCGACTCGGCGTGATCGGGTTGTTCATCCTCGTGATGTACGTCCTGTGGGCGATCGTGCCCGGCTGGTTCGCCCCGCACTCGACCGAGTGGACGGCGTACCTCGGCACCGAGCCGGGACGCATGACGCCACAGCAGATCGACTCGCTGCCGCACCCGCCGGCGTTCGGTGACCCCTTCTTCGCGCCGATGGGGACGACCGACCAGGGGAAAGACGTGATGACCGAGCTGGTCTACTCCGCCCAGAACGCGATGTACATCGCGCTCGCGGCCGGACTGCTGTCCAGCCTCGTCGGCGTCCCGCTCGGGCTCATCTCGGGCTACTACGGCGACACGTGGATCGACGAGTCGATCCAGCGGCTCGCGGACATCACCTACGGCCTGCCGTTCCTCCCGCTGCTGATCGTCCTCGTGGCGATCCGCGGCGTGAGCACGACCAACATCATCCTCGGCATCGTCGTGAAGTCGTGGGTGAACAACTGCATCATCATCCGGGGTGAGACGCTGAGCCTGAAGGAGCGCTCCTACGTGGAGTCCGCGAAGGTCGCGGGCGCGTCCGACACGCGCGTCATCTTCAGACACATCCTGCCGAACGTCCTGCCGCTGACGTTCGTCTACCTCGCGCAGGACGCGGCCGGCGCCATCCTCGCGGAGGCGTCGCTCGCGTACCTCGGCCTGTCGGACTTCACGGCGTACTCGTGGGGCATCATGCTCGAACAGATACAGAACCGCGGCTTCGTGTTCGAGGCCTGGTGGTGGCTGCTGCCGCCGGGCATCGCCATCACGATGATCGCGGGCGCGTTCTACTTCATCGGCTTCTCGATGGAGGACGTGGCGAACCCCCAGAGGTGACATATGGCTGACCATCTACTCGAAATCAACGACTTGAACGTACGGTACCGCATGGACGGGCCGGACGTCCACCCGGTCGACGGCGTCTCGATGACCGTCGACCACGGGGAGACGTTCGGGCTCGTCGGCGAGTCCGGTTGCGGGAAGACGACGCTCGCGAAGTCGATCATCCAGCTGCTCGACTCGAACGGCGACGTCGAGAGCGGCGAGATCTGGTTCGACGGCACGCTGCCGGCCTGGACCGACGAGCGCGGTGAGGTGCGCCGCGACGTGGTCGACGATCCGCAGTACCCGGTCCGCGAGGACGGCATGACCAACCTCGCCGAGCTCTCCCTCGAGCAGATCCGCGACGTCCGCTGGCGGAACGTCGCGCTGATCCCGCAGAGCGCGCTGAACGCGCTCAACCCGGTCTACAAGGTGGGCGACCAGATCGTCGAGGCGATCACTCGCCACGAGCCGGGAACCGACGTCGAGGAGGCCCGCGGCCGCGCCCGCGACCTGCTCGAACGCGTCGGGATCGACCGCGAGCGCGCGGACGACTACGCCCACGAGTTCTCCGGGGGCATGAAACAGCGCGCGGTCATCGCGATGTCGATGGCGTGCAGTCCAGATCTGCTGATCGCCGACGAGCCGACGACCGCGCTCGACGTGATCATCCAGGACCGCGTGCTCGACGAGATCAAGGGCCTGCAGGACGAGTTCGACGTGGCGATGCTCATCGTGAGTCACGACATCTCCGTGATGGCGGAGACGTGCGACCGCATGGGCGTCATGTACGGCGGGAAGATGATGGAGTCGGGGACGACCGAGTCCATCTTCGAGCGGACCGCGAACCCGTACACGCTCGGGCTGCGCAACTCCTTCCCGACCGTCGAGGAGGACCAGGAGCAACTCGTCTCCATTCCGGGGACGCCGCCGACGCTGCGCGACCCGGACCCGGGCTGTCGGTTCGTCGACCGCTGTCCGTTCGCGGTCGAGGAGTGTCGCGACTCCCACCCGCCGATGTACGACGTGGACCGCGCGCTCGGGGAGGCGACGGGCGAGGTCGCTCACGAGTCGGCCTGTTACCGGCTCGACGACCTCGAACAGGTGCAGGAAGACGCCGCAAAGGAGGAAACATGGCTACAGCAGACGACCCACTAGTCGAGGTAGAGGGACTCAAGAAGTGGTTCGACACCAGCGAGGGCGTCGTCGAGCGGTTGCTCGGCACCGGTACGGACCCGGTCCGCGCGGTCGACGGCGCCTCCTTCGGCATCGAGCGCGGCGACGTGATGGGCGTCGCCGGGGAGTCCGGCTGCGGGAAGACCACGCTCGGCAAGCTGCTGGTGAAGCTGTACGACCCTACCGAGGGCTCGATCCGCTTCCACTTCGACGACGCGACCTTCGACGTGACCGACATGACCCGCGAGGAGGAGACGGAGTTCCGCCAGCGGGTCCAGATGATCTTCCAGGACCCCTTCGAGAGCCTGAACCCGCGGATGACGGTGTACGACACCGTCTCGGAGCCGCTCCGGATCAACGAGATGTACGACTCCTACCAGGAGCGTCGCGACCGCGTCGTGGAGACGCTCAACGACGTCGGGCTCGCGCCGGGCGACGCCTACCTCGACTCGTTCCCGCAGGAGCTGTCGGGGGGCGAGCGCCAGCGCGTCGCCATCGCGCGCGCGATGGTGGTGGATCCGGACTTCGTCGTCTGTGACGAGCCGGTGTCGATGCTCGACGTCTCCATCCGCGCGGGCGTGCTCAACCTGATGAAGGACCTGCAGGACGAGTACGGGCTGACGTACCTGTTCATCAGCCACGACCTCTCGCTGATCCGGTACATGTGCAACAAGACGGCGATCATGTACCTCGGGGACATGATCGAGTACGGGCCGACCGGCGAGATCGTCGACGACCCGAAACACCCCTACAGCGAGGCGCTGTTCGACGCGGTGCCGGTCGCGGACCCGACTCGCGACCGCAAGCGAGCGAACGTCACCGGCGACATCCCGAGCCCCCGGAACCCGCCGAGCGGCTGCAAGTTCCACACCCGCTGTGCGGAGATCATCCCCCCGGAAGGGTGGCAGGGGAGCCAGAACGCCTTCCGTCGCGTGAGCACGTTCAAGCGCCGCGTGCTGAACGGCCTCTCGGTCGAAGACCTCGACGTGGACCCCGGGGCGGAACCGGACGACCGCGTCCGCGACCGCCTGCTGAGCGAGGGGCTCACGCTCGACCAGCTCCCCGAGGAGTACAGACACGAGTCGGAACTCGGCATGGGGGAGGGCGGCGTCGACGTCTCCGCGCTGGAGATCCCCAACGACGCGATGGCGACCATCGAGGAGACGGCCGACCACCTGGTGACGGGCGACGCCGAGGCGGCCGCCGACCGGATCCGGTCGGAGTTCGTCTCGCAGTGCGAGACGGACCGACCGGACCTGCGCTCGGCCAGCCGAAGCGTCGAGGCGGCGTGTCACCTCTACACGGAGGGGGACCGTCGGCCGCCGGAGGACGGACCCGCGTCCGCCCCCGCGGACGACTGAGATGGATCGGTCCCCCTCGCCGCGGTCCCTCCTGCTTGTCGGCTCGTTCGCGCTGCTGGTCGCGTTGGCCGTCGGCGGCGCGCTGTCGACGAGCGCGGCCGTCACCGCCCACATGGAGGCGTCCACGTCGGTCGAGGCACAGGTCGTCGGGATCGATCCCGCGGAGGGCAACGCCGTCACCGTCCGGCTCCGCGTCGCGAACCCGACCGAGGCGGACATGCGGTTCCACGCGGCGTGGCTCCCGGTCTCGGACGGCGAGGACGTGGTCGCCAGCACCGCGGGCCGGAGCATCGACCCCGTCGCGGTGCCCGCGGGCGAGACCGTCACGTTCGGGATCCGCGCCACCGGCGAGGACGTCTCGACCGAGCGGCTCCACGCGGCGGCCGAGGCGGACCGCCTCTCGGCCGACGGGCGACTGACCGGGACCATCGTCGACCGCACGGTAAACGTGGACGTCACCGACGACCGGGCGGGCGCGGGGGGGAGCGACGGGACGACCGGGGGCAACGACACGACCGGAACCGACGGGACGGACGGAGGGAGCGATGCGTAACGAGACGCTCGGCCGCGAGCGGCTGGTCGGCGACCTCTACGTCGAGCGCCGGACGGCGTTTATCGTCCGAGCGGCCGCCGTCGGGACGCTCGCGGGCGTCGTCGTCGGGCTGGCGACGTTCATGGCCGGTCACGAGGACCTGATGCCGGCGGGCGACCACCGGGTCGCGCTGGCCGCGGTGGCGCTCGCGGGCGTGTACGCGCACCTGCTCACGAACGGGCTCCGCGAGAGCGTCGCCGCGGCCGGCGTGGCGTTCGTCGTCGGCGCGGCGGTGTGTATCGGCGCGTGGCTCTGGCCCGTCTACGCGCTCGGCTACTCGGGTGCGGTCGCGGAGCTCGTGGGCGCCCCGCGGCTCCGGGACGCCGTCGTGGACGTGCTGACGATCCAACTGCTCGTCTTCGGCGGGGGCTACCTCGCGGCGGTGACGGTCGAGGGCGTCACGGAGTAGACGAGCGCTCGCGTCACGGAGTGGCGGACGGCCCGAAACCCTCTTTCCCCGACGTTTCCAACGCTCGCGCATGGCACGGGACCTCCCGACCGAGGAGAAGGACGCCAAGGACCGGGGCATGTTCGCGCGTCGGAACGAGGACCCCACGCTCCCGAGCTACCTCTCCTCGCTTCTGTACGTGCTGTCGGTGCCGACGCTGCTCCTGCTGTCGTTCGGCGGCTACTGGCTCGGCCTGTACGGCTACGGCGCGGTGGTCCCGGCGTTCGGCGGGCTGCTCGTGGCGCTGCTCGCGGTCACGTTCGGCCTGATGCACGTGCTGACGGGGCGGTGAGGCGGTGGCGGAGTGCTGACGCGGCGCCCGGGCGCCCGCTCACCGCCCGCTCACCGCCCGCGGGCGTCGGCCCCGAGCGCGTAGAGGAACAGCGCGCCGAGCGTGCCCGCCAGCAGTCCGACCTCGACCGCGGTCGGCGTCCCGGTCCCGCCGCGGGAGAGGTAGCTCCCGATGCTGATCAGCGTCGCGAGGTAGGGGAGGCCGAGCGCGGCGTACAGCTTCGCGCGTCGGCTCGTCGCTCCCGCGAGGACGCGGCGGCCGACCGCGAGGGTCCAGCGGCCCGCGGCGACGGCGCGCCGTCCGACCGCGGCGAGCGACGAGCGGAGGGACACCTCAGTAGGGGACTTCCTCGTACTCGCAGAACACCGGCTCGGTGACGAGGTTCGTCACCAGCGCGAGCAGCGAGACGGCCTCGCCGGGGTCGACCGCGGGCGCCTCCGCGTCGAGGTCGCCCGACCACGCCGCCAGCGAGACGCCGAGCCGGACGCGCCAGTCGTGGACGGTGATCAGCCACTCGCCCGGCTCGTCCTCGCGGGTGACCTGGAAGAGGTACTTGAACGTCTCGTCGTCGCGCCACGAGATGTCCTCGCCGGCCGCGTACTCCTCGAACTGCGGCGTGCCGAACAGCTGGACCAACCGGTAGAGCGCGGTGCCGATGTCGGTGTCGCCCGGCGCCATCGGGTCCGGGTTCAACTCGACGTAGGCGTCCACCTCGTCGGCGTCCAGCAGGTTCACCTCGCGGAGCTCCTCGCCCGCCTCGCGGCGGTCGCGGATCGCGTCCGGGGCCACGGGCTCGACGACGAACTCGCCGAGCGCTTCCAGGTCCGGCGCGTCGGGGTGTTCGCGGATCTCGTACATCAGTACGAGAAGTGCATGAAGCCCTTCAGGCCCGCGTATCCGAGAAGCGCCGAGACGAGTCCGGTCGCCAGTACCAGGAGGCTATCGACGAGCGGGAGCTCGTGGGGCGCGAGGCCGTAGACGAACGTGATCCCGAGGATCAGGAGGATGTAGCCGATCGTCAGTCCCGCGACGCCGAGCAGCAGCGAGCCGATCCCGACGGGCTGGAGCGCCGAGGCGGGCAGACGTTCCTTGATCGTGCTCATGCGTTGGCGGTGCTACCGATTCCCACGATTTATTCCTGTTGGTTCTCGCGCTCGCGCGCCTCCAGGTTCTCCAGCGCCTCGTCGTCCAGCGGGGAGGCCGCGGGGTCGAAGCCGGCGTCCGGCTCCGCGTCCGGGGCCTCGCCGGTCTCCGTGCCGTCCTCGTCCGGGCCGGAGACGTAGTCGAGGTACTCGGAGGGGTGCGCGTCGAGGTTCCGCGCGACGAGGATCAGCGCGACGCCCGCGACGGTGTAGAACACCGGTGCGGGCGCGGTTATCGGCACCTCGCCGGCGACGACCGAGACGTGGAGCGCCTGTCCGACCAACAGCGCCCCCGCGACCCAGAGACCGGTCGCGACCGTCGAGGCGAGCCGCTTCGAGAGCATGGCCGTGCTCGGGCGGCCGGCTACTTGAGCGTACGGCACTCGGATGGGGCGGGTGATCGGAGCGTTTCTGCTGACGGCTGTTCGTCGGGAACTCGGGTTTCCGTGTCTGTCGTGGATCCTGCTGTTCGGGACAGCAACGCCTCGAAAGCCCCAGTCGGCTCGACCGGCCGCGGCACGCTCTGCGCTCCTCGCTCCCCGCAACGCTCGCTGCGGTGCTTGAGGCGCCGGGGCCGGATCGAGCCGACTGCCCCTTTCAGTCCCGCCCCGCACCGCGACCGCGGGCCTCACGCCTCCCCAGCCTCGGCCGCGGGCCGAGCGCGGAACCGCAACGCACCGCAGGCGCTCGGCCCGCGGCCTCCCTCGCGCGGTCGCGGCGACACAGGGTCGCCGCGGCGCGCGCCGACAACACCGCGACCGCATCAGCACCGCGACGCATAGTGCGATGACCGCGACGCGTCCGGACCGCCGTCCGTCTTTCGGCGTCTCCCCGGCAGACTTTTGTCCGGCCCTGCGGTCGGTCTTGGCGAATGATCGCCGCACAGGGAGCGACCGGCCTCGGCGCCGTGCCGCCGCTGTCGCCGTCGATGCTGGTCGTCTTCGCGGTCGTCGCGGCCGCGCTGGTCCTGTTCGTGACCGAGCCGGTGCCCATCGACATCGCCGCCATCGGCGTGCTGGTGGCGCTCGTCGCGCTGGAGCCGTGGACCGGCGTCGACGCGACGACGGGCATCGGCGGGTTCGCCAGCACCGCGACCGTCACCGTCCTCGCGATGTTCGTGCTCAGCGAGGGGATCCGGCGCTCGGGACTGGTCAACATCGTGGGCGACCGGATCGCCGAGCGCTACGGCGACAGCCCGTTCAAGCAACTGCTGGCGGTGCTCGGGCTCTCCGGGGGGACGGCCGGCTTCATCAACAACACGCCGGTCGTCGCCATCATGATCCCGATGGTGACGACCATCTCGAAGCGGACCGGCGTCTCGCCGTCGAAGCTCCTGATGCCCGTCTCCTTCGTCGCCATGCTCGGCGGCACGCTGACGCTGATCGGCACCTCGACGAACATCCTCGCGTCGGACCTGTCGGCTCGCCTGATAGACCACCCGTTCTCGATGTTCGAGTTCACGCAACTCGGGGTCGTCGTCCTGGTGGTTGGCGGGATCTACATGGCCACGGTGGGCCGGCTGCTGATCCCCGAGCGCATCAAGGTGACCGACCGGCTCGTCGAGGAGTTCGAGATGACTCAGTACCTCACGGAGGTCGTCGTCCGCGAGGACTCCGTGCTGGTCGGGCGGACGGTCGAGGACAGCCTCGCGGACCTCGAGGTGGACGCCGACATCGTCCAGCTGATCCGCGGCGACCAGGCGTTCACCGAGCCGCTGGCGCGCAAGGAGGTTCGCGCGGGCGACATCCTGGTGCTCCGCACCGACCGCGAGAGCCTGCTGGACCTCATCGACGCGGAGGGGCTGGACCTGGCTCCGGACGCCGAGGTGACCGACGAGGTTCTCGACGCGGAGACCGGCGAGGTCGAGCCCGCGGTCGACCAGAGCCTCGTCGAGGTGGTGGTCTCGCCCGAGGCGACCGTGGTGGGAGAGACCCTGGAGTCGCTCAACTTCCGCGGCCGGTACGACGCGACCGTCCTCGCGATCCGGCGCGGCGGGCGGATCATCCACGCGCGGATGGACGAACGTCGGCTCCGCGGCGGCGACACCCTCCTCCTGCAGGCGACCGAGGAGACGATCGACCGGTTCGCGAACGACCGCGACTTCGTGGTCGCCCGCGAACTCACCCGGCCCGACTTCCGCACCGAGCGCATCCCGGTCGCGCTCGGCATCGTCGGTGCGGTGGTGGCGGTCGCGGCGCTCGACGTCCTCCCCATCGTCATCAGCGCGCTCGCGGGCATCGTCGCGATGGTCGTCACCGGCTGCGTGAAGCCCAACGAGGTGTACCCCGCCGTCGACTGGAGCGTGATCGTCCTGCTGGCCGGCCTGATCCCGCTGGGCGTCGCGATGGAGCGCTCCGGCGCGGCGGCGTGGCTCGCGGAGGTCGTGGTGCTCGCGTCCGGGACGCTTCCACCGCTCGCGGTGCTCGGCCTGTTCTACCTGTTCACCGCGCTGGTCACCAACGTGATCAGCAACAACGCCAGCGTCGTCCTGATGATCCCGGTCGCGGTCGACGCCGCGGAGGCGCTCGGCGCGAACCCCTTCTCGTTCGTGCTCGCGGTCACCTTCGCGGCCTCGACCGCGATGCTCACCCCCATCGGCTACCAGACGAACCTGATGGTGTACGGCCCCGGCGGCTACAAGTTCACCGACTACTTCCGGGTGGGCGCGCCGCTGCAGGTCCTGTTGACGGTCGTGACGACGCTCGGGATCGCGTTCTTCTGGGGCGTCTGAGGCCGCTCCCGGCCGTCTCTCCCGACCGCGTCTCGGGAACGAACCGGTCTTCAGTCGCCGTTCCCTTCGTCGGAGCATGTACGACGCCGCCGTCGTCGGCTGTGGCGTGATCGGCCGGCGCCTCGCCGACGCGTTCGCGGAGCACGACCGGACCGCCCTCGTCGCCGCCTGCGACCTCGACGCGGACGCGGCCGCGGCGTTGGCCGAGGCGCACGACGCGACCGCCTACACCGACCTCGACGCGATGCTCGCGGAGGCGTCGCCGGACCTCGTCCACGTCGGGGTGCCGCCGGTCGCGCACGCCGAGGTGGTCGACGCGGCGCTCTCCGCCGGGGCGCACGTCATCTGCGAGAAGCCCATCGCGCCCACCGCCGCCGAGGGCCGCGAACTGGCCGCCCGCGCGGCCGAGAGCGACCGCGTGACCGCGATCAACTTCCCGTTCCGCTACACGCCCGGGTTCCGGGAGCTGGTCGACCGCGTGGCGGCCGGGAAGGTCGGCGATCCCCGGCGGCTCTCCCTCCGGTTCCGCTTCCCGAAGTGGCCCCGCCCGTGGCAGGACGTTGAGTGGCTGGAGGGACGCGAGCAGGGCGGACCAACCCGCGAGGTGGGGAGCCACTTCCTGTTCGGCGCGCTGGAGCTGTTCGACGACGTCGCGGTCGTCGACGCGACCCGGGAGTTCGGCGGGCCCGAGGCGTGCGAGACCTCGATCCTCGCGCGGCTCGAGGCCGACGGCGTCGCCGGCGCCGTCGACCTGCTGACGGACTGTGTCGGCGAGCAGGAGAACTCGCTGACCGTGGAGGGGACCGACGGCGCGCTCGCGCTCGCGGACTGGCGGACGCTCGTGGCCGCTCCCGGGACCGACGAGGAGCGCGTGGTCACGGACGCGGACGGCGAGACGACGCTGACGCTCGTCGGCGAGGTGGTCGCGGCGATGGACGGCGCGGACGCGGACCTGGTCGACTTCGAGACGGCGCTCGCGGTGCAGGAACTCGTGGACGACCTGCTGGGGATCGAGGCGTAGCCGGTCGATCGCGGTCGATCGTTCTCCGCGCGTCGAAGCATCCGCAGGCGAGAAACCGCGGCCGCGTCGCTCGGCGGTCGAGAAATCGAAAACGCCCGGAGCGGGATTTGAACCACGGTCGTTCGCTCGCCGGGGCTCGCGTCACTCCCTGATTCAGAATCCCGTCGGCCTCTCGTCGCCGCCGAGTTCGACTCGCTGCGCTCGTCGGTTGGCGGCGACGGAAACGCCCGGAGCGGGATTTGAACCCGCGTCACGACCGTGACAGGGTCGTATGATGGGCCACTACACCATCCGGGCTAACAGGCAGCGGTCCCGAGAGAACGGGAACGCCCGGAGCGGGATTTGAACCCGCGTCACGACCGTGACAGGGTCGTATGATGGGCCACTACACCATCCGGGCTTGCTGCACTCAGGCGTAACCGTGACTCGCAGATAAGGCTTATCATCCGTCCCCGTCGTGTGGTGCGGTCTCACCGTCCCGCGGCGCCGCTCGGGGGGTCCGATGCTCGAGCGTCGGGTGACGACTGGCGTCATGCTTTTATCCTCCCCCGGCGTGTTCCCGAGTGTCACTCGCCCCTCGTCCCGGTTAGCGGCGCGCCCCGCCGCGCTTGACAACTCTTATGAGCGTGCGCGAGATAGAGAACTGTAGTATCTCGTGATAGCTTCTCCCAACCACCAGCACCCATGGTAGACGTAAGCCAACACGAACTCGTCCCGGACCACGTCCTGCTCGACGACCCGGAGGAAGTCGAGGAGGTCCTGGCGGAGTACAACGTGAAAAAGACGAACCTGCCGAAGATCAAACGCACCGACCCCGCGGTACCGGACGCCGCGGAGGTGGGTGACGTGATCAAGATCGTTCGAGAGTCGCGAACGGCCGACCAGGCCGTCGTGTACCGACTCGTCATCTCATGAACAGACAAGACCTACGCACGGTCTCCCGGGAGTACTTCTCGGACGACCGACTGGCCGAGCACCACTTCCGATCGTTCAACAACTTCCTGGGTCGCGGGATGCAGGACGTCGTCGACGAGAAGGAGCGCATCGAGACCGACATCGGCGACAAGGAGGGGCAAGAGCCCGTCTACGTCGAACTCGGGGACGTCCGCATGGTCACGCCCCGCGTCCGCGAGGCCGACGGCTCGGAGGAGCTACTCTACCCGCAGGAGGCGCGGCTCCGCAACATCACCTACTCGGCGCCCGTCTTCATGGAGATGTCCATCGTCCGCGGCGGCGAGGACGAACCGGAGACGGTCGTCGACTCCACCGAGACGAAGGTCGGCCGCATGCCGGTCATGGTCGGCTCGGACAAGTGTAACATGGCGGGCTTCTCGGACGAGGAGCTCATCGACATCGGCGAGGACCCGGTCGACCCCGGCGGCTACTTCATCGTCAACGGCTCCGAGCGCGTGCTGATGACCTCGGAGGACCTGGCGCCGAACAAGATCCTCGCGGAGTACGACACCAAGTACGGCGACGAGATTCAGGTCGCCAAGACGTTCTCCCAGCGCCGCGGGTACCGCGCGCTGGTGCTTTGCGAGCGGAACCGCGAGGGGCTGCTGGAGGTCTCGTTCCCCTCCGTCTCGGGCTCCATCGACTTCGTGACGCTGGTCCGTGCGCTCGGGCTGGAGTCGGACGAGGAGATCGTCCACCGCGTCTCCGACGACCCGGAGATCGTGAAGTACATGCTGGAGAACTTGGAGGAGGCCGAGGTCCAGACCGAGGAGGGGGCCATCGAGGAGCTCGGGAAGCGCGTCGCCTCCGGGCAGGGGAAGAACTACCAGCTCAAGCGCGCCAACTACGTCATCGACCGCTACCTCCTCCCGCACCTCCACGAGGAGGGCGTCGAGGACGAGGACGTGCGCATCAACAAGGCGTACTACCTCTGTCGGATGGCCGAGGCGTGCTTCGAGCTGGCGCTCGACCGCCGCGAGTCCGACGACAAGGACCACTACGCCAACAAGCGGCTGAAGGTCTCGGGCGACCTGATGAAGGACCTGTTCCGGACGGCGCTCAACAAGCTGGCCCGCGACGTGAAGTACCAGCTCGAGCGCGCCAACATGCGGAACCGCGACCTCACCGTCAACACGGTGGTCCGCTCGGACGTGCTGACCGAGCGGCTCGAACACCCCATCGCGACGGGCAACTGGGTGGGCGGCCGGTCGGGCGTCTCTCAGCTGGTCGACCGCACGGACTACATGGGCGTGCTCTCGCACCTGCGCCGGCTGCGCAGTCCGCTGTCGCGCAGCCAGCCGCACTTCGAGGCGCGTGACCTCCACGCGACCCAGTGGGGTCGCATCTGTCCCTCCGAGACGCCGGAGGGGCCGAACTGCGGTCTGGTGAAGAACTTCGCGCAGGCGATGGAGCTCTCCCAGAACGTCGAGGACGAACAGGGACTCAAACGAGAACTGGCGTCGATGGGTGTCGAGGGGATCCCCGGCATCGAGGGCGTCGACCGACAGACGGCGGACGACTAACAATGGCTCAGGCAGAACGCGAGGCGAAAGTCTACGTCAACGGGAGCTTGGTCGGGACCCATCCGGACCCGAACGAGCTCGCAGAACAGATCCGAGAGGCGCGGCGGCGCGGCGACGTCTCCGAGATGGTCAACGTCTCGGTGAAAGAGCGCACCCGCGAGGTCATCGTGAACGCGGACGCCGGACGCGCCCGGCGCCCCCTCATCGTCGTCGAGAACGGCGAGCCCCTGCTGTCCGACGAGGACGTCGAGGCCGTCGAGAACGGCGAACTCGACTTCGAGGACCTCGTCGACCGCGGCTACGTCGAGTTCATCGACGCCGAGGAGGAGGAGGACATCTACGTGGCCGTCGACGAGGAGGACGTCACCGACGAGCACACCCACCTCGAGATCGACCCGCAGCTGATCTTCGGCATCGGCGCGGGGATGATCCCCTACCCCGAGCACAACGCCAGTCCCCGCATTACCATGGGCGCGGGGATGATGAAGCAGTCGCTCGGTATTCCGTCGGCCAACTACCGGATCCGGCCGGACACGCGGCAGCACCTGATGCACTACCCGCAGCTGTCGATGGTCAAGACCCAGACCACCGAGCAGATCAACTTCGACGAGCGGCCGGCCGCCCAGAACTTCACGGTCGCGGTCATGTCCTACGAGGGGTTCAACATCGAGGACGCGCTGGTGATGAACCAGGGGTCGGTCGACCGCGCGCTCGCCCGCTCGCACTTCTTCCGGACCTACGAGGGCGAGGAGCGGCGCTACCCCGGCGGACAGGAGGACCGCTTCGAGATCCCGAGTCAGGACGTCCGCGGCGCCCGCGGCGAGGACGCGTACACCCACCTCGACGAGGACGGCCTCGTCAACCCCGAGACGAAGGTGGACGAGTCTTCGGTGCTGCTCGGCAAGACCTCCCCGCCGCGCTTCCTCGAGGAGCCGGACGACATGGGTGGACTCTCGCCCCAGAAGCGGCGCGAGACCTCCGTCACCATGCGCTCGGGCGAGGACGGCGTCGTCGACACGGTGACGCTGATGGAGGGCGAGGACGGCTCGAAGCTCTCGAAGGTGAAGGTCCGCGACGAGCGGATCCCCGAGCTGGGCGACAAGTTCGCGTCCCGGCACGGCCAGAAGGGCGTCGTCGGCCACCTCGCCCCGCAGGAGGACATGCCCTTCACCGAGGAGGGCGTCGTTCCGGACCTCATCCTGAACCCGCACGCGCTCCCGTCGCGGATGACGGTCGGCCACGTGCTGGAGATGCTCGGCGGCAAGGTCGGCTCCCTCCGCGGGAGCCGGGTCGACGGCACGCCGTTCCAGGGCGAGGACGAGGAGGAGCTCCGCGGCCAGCTGGAGGACCACGGCTTCAAGTCCTCCGGCAAGGAGGTCATGTACTCCGGCGTCACCGGCGAGAAGATCGAGGCGGAGATTTTCGTCGGGACGATCTTCTACCACAAGCTGTACCACATGGTGTCGAACAAGCTCCACGCCCGCTCGCGCGGGCCGGTGCAGGTGCTCACGCGCCAGCCCACCGAGGGGCGCGCCCGCGAGGGCGGCCTCCGCGTCGGGGAGATGGAGCGCGACACCGTCATCGGACACGGCGCGGCGATGGTGCTCAACGAGCGCCTGCTGGAGTCGTCGGACGCGGAGACGGTCCACGTCTCCGCGGAGACCGGACTGGTCGCGGTCGAGGACCGCGAGCAGCGCCGGATCTACGACCCGGTGACCGGCGACGAGGACGACATCCACGAGCTGGAGGTCAGCTACGCGTTCAAGCTCCTGCTCGACGAGATGATCGCCCTGGGGATCCGCCCCCGGCTCGAACTGGAGGACGCGGTCTAGGAGGTCTCACGAATGTCAATGCAGACACCCAAACAACTCGGCGGCATCAACTTCGGGCTGATGGACCCGGAGACGTATCGCGACATGTCCGCGACGAAGGTCATCACGGCGGACACCTACGACGACGACGGCTACCCCATCGACATGGGGCTGATGGACCCGCGACTGGGCGTCATCGACCCCGGGCTGGAGTGCCGGACCTGCGGTCGCCACTCGGGCTCGTGTAACGGCCACTTCGGCCACATCGAGCTGGCGGCGCCGGTCATCCACGTCGGCTTCACGAAGCTCATCCGGCGGCTCCTCCGCTCGACGTGCCGGGAGTGCGGCAAGCTCTCGCTCACGGAGGAGGAGCGCGCGGAGTTCGCGGACCGCTTCGAGCGCGCAGAGGAGCTCGGCGACGACCCCCACGACGTGCTGAAGGCGGCCGTCCGGCAGGCCCGGAAGGCCTCCTCGTGCCCGTACTGCGGCGAGCCGCAGGCGGATATCAAACACGAGAAGCCGACCACCTACTACGAGGTGCAGGACGTGCTCTCGGGCGACTACTCCGAGCGCATCGCGCAGGCGATGCAGCCGGACGAGGAGAACGACGAGCCCGGCACCACGCCGAAGGAGCTGGCCGAGAAGACGGACATCTCGCTGGAGCGCGTCAACGACATCATGGCCGGCGAGTTCCGCCCGCGGAAGGAGGACCGCCGCGCCATCGAACGTGCACTCGACGTGGACCTCACCGAGGAGGACATGAACAAGCTGATGCCCTCGGACATCCGCGACTGGTTCGAGGACATCCCGGACGAGGACCTCGAGGCGCTCGGCATCGACTCCGAGGACTCCCGTCCCGAGTGGATGATCCTGACCGTGCTCCCGGTCCCGCCGGTGACCACGCGGCCGTCGATCACGCTGGACAACGGCCAGCGCTCCGAGGACGACCTCACGCACAAGCTGGTCGACATCATCCGCATCAACCAGCGGTTCATGGAGAACCGCGAGGCGGGCGCCCCCCAGCTGATCATCGAGGACCTCTGGGAGCTGCTCCAGTACCACGTCACGACGTTCGTTGACAACGAGATCTCCGGCACGCCGCCGGCCCGGCACCGCTCCGGCCGCCCCCTCAAGACGCTCTCGCAGCGCCTGAAGGGGAAGGAGGGCCGCTTCCGCGGCTCCCTCTCGGGGAAGCGCGTCAACTTCTCCGCCCGGACCGTCATCTCGCCGGACCCGACCCTCTCGCTCAACGAGGTCGGCGTTCCCGACCGCGTCGCCACCGAGATGACGCAGACGCTCAACGTCACCGAGCGCAACCTCGACGAGGCGCGCCAGTACGTCCGGAACGGCCCCGAGAGCCACCCGGGCGCCAACTACGTGCGCCGCCCCGACGGGCGCCGCCTGAAGGTGACCGAGAAGAACTGCGAGGAGCTCGCCGAGAAGGTCGAGGAGGGGTGGGAGGTCAACCGCCACCTCATCGACGGCGACATCGTGATCTTCAACCGGCAGCCCTCGCTCCACCGGATGTCCATCATGGCCCACGAGGTCGTGGTGATGCCGTACAAGACGTTCCGGCTCAACACCGTCGTCTGCCCGCCGTACAACGCGGACTTCGACGGCGACGAGATGAACATGCACGCGCTCCAGAACGAGGAGGCCCGCGCGGAGGCGCGCGTCCTCATGCGCGTGCAAGAGCAGATCCTCTCGCCGCGGTTCGGCGAGAACATCATCGGCGCCATCCAGGACCACATCTCGGGGACGTACCTGCTGACGCACACGAACCCCGAGTTCACGGAGACGCAGGCGCTGGACCTGCTGCGCGCCACGCGGGTCGACGAGCTGCCCGAGGCGGATGGCGAGAACGAGCAGGGGCCGTTCTGGACCGGCCGGACGCTGTTCTCGGAGCTGCTGCCGGACGACCTCGACCTGGAGTTCACCTCCTCGACGGGCGACCGCGTGCTCATCGAGGACGGCCAGCTCGTGGAGGGGACCGTCGACGAGGACGCGGTCGGCGCGTTCGGCGGCGACGTGGTCGACACGATCACGAAGGCGTACGGCGAGACGCGCGCCCGCGTGTTCATCAACGAGATCGCGGCGCTGGCGATGCGCGCGATCATGCACTTCGGCTTCTCGATCGGGATCGACGACGAGTCCATCCCGCCGCTCGCCGAGGAGCAGGTCGACGAGGCGATCGACAGCGCCTACGACCGCATCGAGGAGCTGATCGAGACCTACGAGGCCGGCGAGCTGGAGAGCCTGCCGGGCCGGACGGTCGACGAGACGCTGGAGATGAAGATCATGCAGACGCTCGGGAAGGCCCGCGACTCCGCGGGCGAGATCGCCGAGGAGCACTTCGGCGACGACAACCCGGCCGTCATCATGGCCCAGTCCGGCGCCCGTGGCTCGATGCTGAACCTCACCCAGATGGCCGGCTGCGTCGGTCAGCAGGCGGTCCGCGGCGAGCGCATCAACCGCGGCTACGAGGGCCGCACGCTCGCCCACTATCAGGAGGGGGACCTCTCCGCGGAGGCACACGGCTTCGTGGAGAACTCCTACCGCAACGGGCTCACGCCGCGTGAGTTCTTCTTCCACGCGATGGGCGGCCGCGAGGGCCTGGTCGACACGGCGGTCCGGACGTCGAAGTCCGGCTACCTGCAGCGTCGGCTCATCAACGCGCTCTCCGAGCTGGAGGCGCAGTACGACGGCACGGTGCGGGACACCTCCGACACCATCGTGCAGTTCGAGTTCGGCGAGGACGGCACCTCGCCGGTGAAGGTCTCCTCCGGCGACGAGGGCGCCCTCGACGTCGAGGGGATCGCCGACCGCGTCCTCTCCGCGGAGTTCGCGGACGACGAGGAGAAGGAGCGGTTCATCGGCCGCGAACAGCAGCCGACCAACATCTCCGAACACGCCGGGCCGGGCCTTAACAAGGCGCAGGGACTGGGGGTGGACTCCGATGACTGAGTACGACCACGTCACCGACGACATCGAGGCCATCGTCGAGGACACGGACCTCCCGCGGCGGCTGAAGGAGGACGTGTACGAGACCCTCGACGCGAAGGCCGAGGAATACGGCGGGATCTCCAACGAGCAGGCGACCGACATCGTCACCGGCGTCGAGAACCGCTACCTCGAGACGCGCGTCGACCCCCTCGACCCGGTCGGCACGGTCTCCGCGCAGTCCATCGGGGAGCCGGGGACGCAGATGACGATGAACACGTTCCACTACGCGGGCGTCGCGGAGATCGACGTGACCCAGGGGCTGCCACGGCTCATCGAGCTGGTGGACGCCCGGAAGACGCCGGACACGCCGATGATGACGGTGTACCTGGAGGACGAGTACGCCGAGAACCGCGAGAAGGCCCACGAGGTCGTCTGGTCCATCGAGTCCACGAAGATCCTCGCGCTCGGCGACGTCTCCACGAACGTCGCGGACATGCTGGTCCGCATCGACCTCAACGAGGAGACGCTGCTGGAGCGGTGGCCCACCCACGACGACCCGAGCGAGGTCGCCGGCATCGTCGCGGAGACCATCGAGGACGCGCTCGGCGTCGACGCGCGTCAGGCGGGCACCGCCATCGAGTTCGGCCCGGACCAGCCGAGCTACCGCGAGCTGCTCCAGCTGGTCGAGCAGCTCCGCGACGTGGTGTTCAAGGGCATCGAGGACGTCACCCGCGTCGTCATTCGCAAGGAGCAGACCGACGAGGGCGAGGAGTTCGTCCTCTACACCGAGGGGTCGGCGTTCGGCGACGTGCTCGGCATCGAGGGCGTCGACGCCAGCCGTTCCACCTGCAACAACATCCACGAGATCCACCGTAACCTCGGCATCGAGGCCGCCCGCGAGGCCATCATCAACGAGACGATGGACACGCTGGAAGAGCAGGGCCTCGACGACGTGAACGTCCGCCACCTGATGCTGGTCGCGGACATCATGACCAACAACGGCGAGATCGAGTCCATCGGCCGGCACGGCATCTCCGGCAACAAGGACTCGGTGCTGGCACGCGCCGCCTTCGAGGTGACGGTGAACCACCTGCTCGACGCCGCCATTCACGGCGAGCGCGACGACCTCGACGGCGTCATCGAGAACGTCATCGTCGGGAAGCCGGTCTCCATCGGCACCGGCGACGTGGACCTGCGCATGGGCTCGCGGGTCACGGGCTCGAAGCCCGCCGACGACTGATGCGGGTCGAGCTCTCCGACGAGGCACGGCGGTACATCGGCCGGTTCGACGAGCTGACCGGCGTCACGCCGAAGGACTGCCTCGTGGAGGGCGACCGGCTGGTCTTCCTCGTCCCCGCGGGGGAGATGGCCGAGGCGATCGGCCAGGCCGGACAGACCGTCGAGCGCGTCGAGGACGAGCTCGGCAGGACCGTCGAACTCGTCGAGGACGCCGACACCGCGGAGTCGTTCGTCGCGAGCGCGCTCTCGCCCGCGGCCGTCCGCGCGGTGACGCTCTCCGAGCAGAACGACCGCGTGGCGTACGTCGAGGTCGCAGAGAAGGACCGCGGCGTCGCCATCGGCAAGGAGGGGCGCAACATCGACACCGCCCGCACGCTGGCGAAGCGCCACTACGACGTGGACGACATCCAGCTGACCTAGACGCGGACGTTTTTGATCCAGCTTTCCGTTGTGGCCTTTGGGTAGTTCTCGTTTCTGTTGCTGATCCTTCTGAGCTGGACAGTAACGTCCAGAAAGCCCCAGCCGGCTCTCTGTACGATGTTGTTGAAACTGCTGTAGAGCCTGTCACTTGGAACAGCACCACCCAGAAAGCCCCAGCCGGCTCTCGCTACTACGCTGCTGCGTCCATTTCTGTGACTGCTGCTTGAGACAGCACCACCCAGAAAGCCCCAGCCGGCTCGACCCGCCGGGCCTCGCTGCGCGCTCGCGCCTCTCAGCACCGCCCGGCGCGAGTGCTTACGTCGTCCGGGCGGGATCGAGCCGGCTGCCCCTTTCAGTCCCGCCCCGTACCGACCCGCCCTGCACCGCAACTACACCGCAGCCTCACGCCTCCCCAGCCTCGCCGCGGCCGCGGTCGCGCGAACCGCACTGCACCGCTGCGCGACCGCGGCCGCGGGCTCCCTCGCGCGCGTTACTCGCGCGCGCCGACAGCACAGCACCGCAGTGGTGCGGTTCCACGCCGAGTCGTCACCCTGGTGTTGATGGCGGTTAGCGTTTGACGCCCGCGTTCGGATCGTTCGACCGGTTTACGACCGCGAACGGACCCGGCCCCTTTTAGCTCCGAGGGGCATCGCCGTAGCCATGCACCGACGCAGGCTTCTCGCGGGCGCGGCCGCGCTCGCGACGACCGGGTTGGCTGGCTGTTCGAGCGAGGGCGGGGACGGCGAAGACGACGGGACCGTCGAGCCGCCGGAGACGGCGACCCCGTCGCCGACGCCCGTTCCGGCCGAGGACGTCGAGTGGCGCGACGGCGACGCGCTCGCGGCCGAGACGCTGGCGGAGGTCCACGGCGACGCGGTCGTCGAGGCGGGGAGCGTCCGCGTCTTCTCGGAGGCGGACACGGAGTACGGCGGCGAGGAGCGCCCCGACCAGTGGCTCTTCTCGCAGACGTACGACGCCCGGTTCGAGCGCGAGCGCGAGCGGCAGTTCCTCGAACAGGACATCACCGAGGTCGACGAGACGACCACGGCCTACATCGCGGACGGGACCGCCTACTACCGGCTCGCGACGGACGCGGAGACGCGCTACCAGTCGGAGTCGGTCGACCGGACCACCGCGGAGTTCGACGCGGAGATGCGCCGCGAGGCGCTGGCGGGCGTCGGCGGCCTCGACGGCTGGAACCTTACCGTCGACGGCGCGACCACCCGAGACGGCGTCGCGGTGACGCGCTTCACGGCCGACGCGTACGAGCCCGAGCGCACCATTCCCGAGACGGTCGAGTCGGCGGCGGCGACGGTGCTGGTCGACGCTGACGGGGTCGTCCGCCACATCGAGCAGACGTGGGCGGGGACCCACGCTGGCGAGGACGCGACGATCACGATCACCATCGAGTTCGAGGGGATCGGCGACACGACCGTCGCGGAGCCGGGGTGGCTCGACGAGGCGCGGGACGCGACCGGCGGGAGCGACGGCGGGACCGCGACCGAGTCCGCGCGGGTGCGCGGCGACGGCTCGTTCCGGTAACGACCCCTCCGTTTCCGGTCGAGACGGATTCTCCGCGCGGCTTATCGTCCAAGCGGCACGGAGCGACCGTCGAACGGGAAAAGGACGGCCGCAGATCCGTCGAGAGGTACCGCTCGCGGCTTTTGAGACCGTCTCGCTGGACGGGAATGAGGGCGTTTAAGTAGCTCCGTTCGGAAGTACGGGTACGATGGCGAACGGCAAATACGCGGCCCGTCAGCTCAAAAAGGACCGACAGCAGCGTCGTTGGTCCGACACCGAGTACGCTCGGCGCGAGCGCGGGCTCAAGAAGAAGTCCGACCCCCTCGAGGGCGCCCCGCAGGGTCGCGGGATCGTGCTGGAGAAGGTCGGTATCGAGGCAAAGCAGCCGAACTCTGCGATCCGAAAGTGTGTTCGCGTCCAGCTCATCAAGAACGGGAAGCAGGTCACCGCGTTCTGTCCCGGTGACGGCGCCATCTCGTTCATCGACGAGCACGACGAGGTCACCATCGCCGGCATCGGCGGTGCGAAGGGTCGCGCGATGGGCGACCTCTCCGGCGTGAACTACAAGGTGGAGAAGGTCAACGGCGTCGCGATGCTCGAACTGGTTCGCGGGAACGCGGAGAAGCCCGTCAGATGAGCGAGAGCGAGGAGAGCGCCGACGTCGAGGCGCAGGAACCCGAGCCGGACGCGCCGGCCGCCAGCGAGCAGGCCACGGAGAACGCCCTGCTGTTCGGCGAGTGGGACGTCTCGGAGATCGCCTACGAGGACCCGAGCACCCAGCGCTACATCAACGTGACCCCCATCGCGCACACGATGGGCCGTCACGCCGCCAAGCAGTTCAAGAAGTCCGAGATCTCCATCGTCGAGCGGCTGATCAACCGCCTGATGCAGACCGAGGAGAACACGGGCAAGAAGCAGCAGGCGACGCGTATCGTGCGCGACGCCTTCGAGATCGTCCACGAGCGCACCGAGGAGAACCCCGCGCAGGTGCTCGTCACGGCCGTCGAGAACGCGGCCCCGCGCGAGGAGACCGTCCGCCTGAAGTACGGCGGCATCTCGGTCCCGAAGGCCGTCGACGTCGCGCCCCAGCGCCGCGTCGACCAGGCCCTGAAGTTCATCGCGGACGGCGTCCAGAACGCCACCTACAAGTCCGCGACCCCCGCCGCGGAGGCGCTCGCCCAGCAGCTCACCGGCGCCGCCGACTACGACATGCAGGCGTACCCGATCTCCCAGAAGGAAGAGCGGGAACGCGTCGCGGCCGCGGCTCGCTAACGCGGGCGATCTTCTCCCTTCGATCCCTTCTCGACACGCCGAGAGCCTCGGCTCCGGTCGCTCGACCGCGGTCGAACAGTACGCTTTAGCCGCTGCTGATGCAGGGTCGGACATGGACACGAGCCGCCGTCGGTTCCTCGCCGCGACCGGACTCGTCGGCCTCCCGGCCGCCGGCTGCCTCGACGACGGCGCGGGTGTCGCGCCGATCGACGACGAGCCGAGCTACGACCGCGCGGTCACACACGACGGCGAGGCCTGGACGCGGTACGACCTCGACTGGGAACCGCCGACGGCGCCGCCCGACCTCGACGTGACGGTGGAGACGGTGGTCGAGGACCTCGAGATCCCCTGGGACCTGGCGTTCGCGCCGGACGGCGACCTCTTCGTCTCCGAGCGGACGGGGCGGATCGCGCGGTACTCGGCCGACGACCTGGAGACGGTCGCGTCGGCGGACGTGCTCTCGCGGGCGGACGCGGTCGCGCCGGGCGAGGAGGGCGGCTGGTGGGACGCCGGCGGTGAGGGCGGTCTGCTCGGCATCGCGGTCCACCCGAACTACCCCGACGTGCCGCTCGTCTACGCCTTCTACACGCGCGAGACCGACGACGGCGTCGCCAACCGGCTCTCGCACTTCGACGTGGAGGCGCCGGACCCGACCGCGACCGAGACCGTACTGATCGACGACATCCCGGCCGACGACGCGGTCCACAACGGCGCCCGGTTGGCGTTCGGGCCGGCGAGCTACCTCTGGGTCACCACCGGCGACGCGGGCGACCGCGGACTCGCGGCCGACCCCGACAGCCTCGCCGGATCGGTGCTCCGGCTCGAACCGGACGGGAGCGCCCCCGCGGACAACCCGGCAATCGAGGGCGGCGACCCTCGCGTGTTCACCTACGGGCACCGGAACCCGCAGGGGATCACCTTCCTGCCGGACGCGACGCCGGTGATCACGGAGCACGGCCCCGGCTCCCGCGACGAGGTGAACGTGCTCCGCCCCGGCGCGGATCACGGCTGGGGCCCCGAGGAGGGGGGCTCGTTCGCCCGCGACGGGGACACCTATCCGGAGACCGACTACGCGCGCCCGGTCGTCAACACCGGCCCCTCGGAGACGTGGGCCCCTCCCGGCTGCGTCTTCTACACCGGGGACGCGGTCCCGTCGTGGCGGAACCGGCTGGTCGTCGGCGGGCTCTCCTCACAGCGGATCAACCTCGTGACGGTCTACTCGGCGGGCGCCGAGACGCCTCCGACCGCGACCGCGGACGGGGGGACGGAGGGCGTCCGCTACGACGCCGACTGGATGGACGGCGACTACGACGCCGTCGCTCATCGGGCGCTGGCAGACGAACTCGGTCGGATCCGACACGTCGAACAGGGTCCCGACGGCGCGCTGTACGCGATCACCTCGAACCGGGACGGTCGGGCCCACCAGGACCGGTTCCCGCGGCCGGGCGACGACCGGCTCGTGCGGATCGGGCCGGACTGAGCGATGGACGTGCGCGGAAAGTGGACACGGCGCTCTGAGGGACCCGTCAGACCGCGTAGGCTCGCGTCGCGTCGACGAGCGCTTTTCTGTAGTCGCTGGTAGAGGGGTCCGGGCCGAGCGCGCGGAACCGCCGCTTGAACGCCGCCACGTCGACGCCGGGCGCGTCGCTGCCGGCCGCGCGCGCGAGGTCGTAGATGCGGTGGTCGCGGTCCGCGAGGTCGTGCCGCTCGACGAGCGCGAGCGCGAAGGCGGCGTTGACGGCGGTGATCTCCGGGTCTGCGCCCTCGCCCGCCGGTTCGGTGCCGGGACGCGGCGGCGTCGGCCGGTCGGCGACCGCGGTCGCGAGCGTCGACTCGAGGAAGCCGAGCAACTTGTCCGGCGGGGTCACCGCGAGAGTGATGTCGTCGGCGTAGATGTCCTTCATGTGGTTCGCGATCTGGTAGCAGTGCGCGAGCTTCCGGCGCTCGACGGACTCGCCGGCGAGCCCCAGGTACAGCGCCTCCTCCGTCGACTGGACGTGGGAGGGGTGGTCCTCCTCGTGGCGCGCCATGTGGGCGAACTCGTGGACCGCCAGTTCGCGCGCCATCGCGCTCGTGGCCGCGCGTCTGGAGACGTTGAGCACGTGATGGTCCGGGTAGTGGCCGGCCCACGTCCGCTCGTCGGGGTCCTCGCGCACTCGGACGTGTACCGGGTCGGACAGCGAGAACTCCGTCTCGAACAGGTCGGCCGCGCTCAGGAAGGGGTCCGGGGGCACGTCCCCCTGCACGCGTATGTCCATGTGTGATGTTGGCATGGGTGGGGCGAATAAGTCTCTTGCGTCGATCACTCCCGGGCCGCGTACACGTCACGGGAGACCCAGCCGGTCGCGCCGCGCGGGAACGCGCCCGACTCCTCGGCTGACTGGACGGTGCCGTCGGCCTCCACGACCCGGGCGGTCACCGCGTGTTCGCTCGGGTCGGCGTACTCGTGGCGCCACATCCGCCACGCGTCGTCGGCGGGGTCCGAGGCGGGCGCCCCGCTCGCGGGCGTCGCTCCGGGGAGCGGTTCGGACAGGTCCGCGGTCGTCCACGTCTCGCCGCCGTCGGTCGACACCTCGACGCGGTCGACGCCGCGCGTCCCGGCGTAGGCGTGACCACCGACCAGCACGCGGGCGTCCGCGTCTCCGCCGCCGTCCTCGCCTTCGGCGTCGTCGCGGCCGGGACCGTCGGGGTCGCGCGTCACCGTGTGAATCTTCGCGACCGTCTCCACCGGACCGCTCCCGTGCCAGCCACGCTCCTCCCAGTAGCCCGTCGCGGGCTCCTCGCGGACCTCGATGTCGGTCACCCACTTGACGTTGATCTCGCCCCAGTGGCCCGGGATCAGCACCCTGACGGGCGCACCGTGAGCCTGCGGGAGCGGCTTGCCGTTCATCCCCCACGCGAGGAAGCCGCGCTCCAGCGCCGCACGCGGGAACGCGTGGTAGTAGCCGTCGGCGGCCTCCAGCCGGACGCAGCACTCCTCGCCCGTCCCGACCTCGTCGAGGATCGGCGCGAGGGGCGTCCCGGTCCAGAGCGCGGTGTCTATCTTGTACCCGTTCAACCCGTCGCCGACACACCGAAGCGTGACGAACCGGTGCTCGGTCGGCCGGCCGGTCACGTCCGCGTAGTCGAGCGTCGTCGGCTCGTCGACCGCACCCCCGACCGACAGCGACCACTCCGCCTCGGAGATCTCCGGATCGTCGGTCAGGTTGATGTCCACCTTGTAGAACCCCCGGGAGACGAGGGGGTCGACCGCGTCGAAGTCGAAGCTCCGCCGCTCGGCGCGGTCCAGAAGCGCCAGTACGAGCGGATCGTCCACGCCGTTCCGCGGGTCGTTCGGCGACCGGTCGGCGGGCGCGAAGTCGCCGCGTCGGGACGCCGCCAGCCCGCTCGCGGCGAGCGTGCCCGCGAGGACGCCGGCCGAGCGGAGGACCGGTCTCCGCTCCGAGGCGCTCGTCTCCGCGCCGTGATCGTTCGCCCCGGGACCGTCCTCGGCGCCCGACCCCGCTCCGCCGGCGACCGCGCTCCGGCCCGCGGCGGTCGTCGCCGCGGCCGCGATCCCGGCTCCCGCCCCGGAGCCGACCGACCCGGCACCCAGCACGACGAGTCCGCCGGCGAGGAGTCCGACCGCGAGGGCGGCGACGGCGCGGGCGACCCGCGAGACGCTCCGGCCGGTCCGGTCGTCCTGCCCCGTCCCCGGCCACGCCCGATCGACCGCGATCGTCGCGAACAGCGCCGACAGCGTCAGCCCGACCGCCGCCAGCACCGTCGCACCGATCAGCAGGAGCGGCTGCGCGGCGTTCCCGAGCGTCGTGATCCCGTACGCGAAGACGGCGTCGGGGAGCACGCCGAGAAGTCGGTCGGCGACCGCGGCGCCCACGAACGCCTCGGAAACTCCCGCGACGGCGAAGGAGCCCGCGACCGCGGCCGCGCCGGCACACGCCGCGACGAGCGCGGCGGTACGGGAGGGGAGCGGGACCCTGGCGCTTCCCCGTGATCCGTGCATACGTGTACCACGGAACTGCGCCGGGATGTATCCGTCGCCGTGCGAGCGATACTCACGATACGTCCCGCGAGGTGGGCGATTCCGGCCGAATCGCCGGGAACGAAACACTACCCTTTTGACCCCGCTAACGGTAGTGGAACGCATAATGGGCCGACGAAAGAAGATCGTGCAGGAATGTGAACGGCTGATGGACAATCCGGAGCACATCCGGAACATCGCCATCGCCGCTCACGTCGACCACGGCAAGACGACGCTCTCGGACAACCTGCTGGCCGGCGCCGGCATGATCTCCGAGGACACCGCGGGTGAGCAGCTCGCGATGGACACGAAGGAGGACGAGCAGGAGCGTGGGATCACCATCGACGCGGCGAACGTCTCGATGACCCACGAGTACGAGGACACCAACCACCTCATCAACCTGATCGACACCCCCGGCCACGTCGACTTCGGCGGCGACGTCACCCGCGCGATGCGCGCGGTCGACGGCGCGCTGGTGGTCGTCGACGCCGTCGAGGGCGCCATGCCCCAGACCGAGACGGTCCTCCGGCAGGCGCTCCGCGAGGGCGTCAAGCCGACCCTGTTCATCAACAAGGTGGACCGCCTCATCTCCGAGCTCCAGGAGGGGCCCCAGGAGATGCAGGAGCGCCTGCTCGCGGTCATCAGCGACGTGAACGAGCTGATCCGCGGCATGGCCGAGAACATGGACGACATCCCGACCGACTGGACGGTCTCCGTCGAGGACGGCACCGTCGGCTTCGGGTCCGCCCTCTACAAGTGGGGCGTCTCCATGCCCTCGATGCAGCGCACGGGGATGGACTTCGGCGACATCATCGACCTCGAGCAGGCCGACAAGCGCGACGAGCTCCACGAGCGGACGCCGCTGTCGGACGTCGTGCTCGACATGGTCTGTGAGCACTTCCCGAACCCGGTCGACGCCCAGCCCCGTCGTGTTCCGCGCATCTGGCGCGGCGACGCGGAGTCCGAGCTGGCCGAGGACATGCGCCTCGTCAACGAGGACGGCGAGGTCGTCTTCATGGTCACGGACATCTCAATGGACCCGCACGCCGGCGAGATCGCGACCGGCCGCGTCTTCTCCGGGACGCTGGAGAAGGGCCAGGAGCTGTACGTCTCCGGGACGGCGGGCAAGAACCGCCTCCAGAGCGTCGGCCTCTTCATGGGGTCCGAGCGCGAGGAAGTGGAGCGCGTCCCCGCCGGCAACATCGCGTCCGTCACCGGACTGCGTGACGCCATCGCGGGCTCGACCGTCTCCTCCGTGGAGATGACGCCGTTCGAGTCGATCGAGCACATCTCCGAGCCGGTCATCACGAAGTCCGTCGAGGCGAAGAACATGGACGACCTGCCGAAGCTCATCGAGACGCTCCAGCAGGTCGCCAAGGAGGACCCGACGATCCAGATCGAGATCAACGAGGACACGGGCGAGCACCTCATCTCCGGGCAGGGCGAGCTCCACCTCGAAGTGATCACCCAGCGCATCCGCGACAACCAGGGCATCCCGGTCATCACCGGCGAGCCGATCGTCGTGTTCCGCGAGCAGCCCCAGCAGGAGTCCCGCGAGGTCGAGGGGCAGTCGCCGAACCGCCACAACAAGTTCTACATCACGGTCGAGCCCCTCTCGGAGGACATCGTCGACGCGATCCAGCTCGGCGAGGTCTCGATGGACATGCCCGAACTGGAGCGCCGCGAGGCGCTGCAGGAGGCCGGCATGGACAAGGACACCTCCCAGAACGTGGAGGACATCCACCGGACCAACATCCTCATCGACGACACGAAGGGGATCCAGCACCTCAACGAGACGATGGAGCTCGTCCTCGAAGGCCTGCAGGAGGCCCTCGACGACGGCCCGCTCGCGGCCGAGCCGGTCCAGGGCGCCCTGTTCCGCCTCCACGACGCGAAGCTCCACGAGGACACCATCCACCGCGGTCCCGCGCAGGTCATCCCGGCGGTCCGCGACGCGGTCCACCGCGCGCTGATCGACGGCGAGGTCCGCCTGCTCGAACCGATTCAGGACGTCCGCATCGACGTGCCCTCCGAGCACATGGGCGCTGCCTCCGGCGAGATTCAGGGTCGCCGCGGCCGCGTCGACGACATGTACCAGGAGGGCGACCTCATGGTCGTCGAGGGCATCGCGCCCGTCGAGGAGATGATCGGGTTCTCCTCCGACATCCGCTCCGCGACCGAGGGTCGCGCCTCCTGGAACACGGAGAACGCCGGCTTCCGCGTCATGGCCGACAACCTCCAGCGCGAGCAGATCATGGACATCCGCGAGCGCAAGGGCATGAAGCTCGAGCTGCCGCAGTCCATCGACTACATCTAGAGTCGACCTTTTTCTGCGTCGGGTTCGCGCGCCGCAGGCGGCGCGCTCACCCGTCCTTGAAAAATGTCGATCAAAAAGGGGCCGCGGTCGGCGCTGCGGGCGCTTCTCGCCCTCGCGCCGCCGCGGTTCCTCGTGCTCGACCACACAGCACCTCGACCTTTTTCTGCGTCGGGTTCGCGCGCCGCAGGCGGCGCGCTCACCCATCCTTGAAAAATGTCGATCAAAAAGGGGCCGCGGTCGGCGCTGCGGGCGCTTCTCGCCCTCGCGCCGCGGTTCCTCGTGCTCGACCACACAGCACCGCGACTGCCCAGCACCGCAATCGCCCAGCACCGCAATCGCCCGGCACCGCGACCGCGGGTACAGAAAAGCTCCCGCGCGGCGGCCACCGTCGATCGGTTCGGACAGAAACCCGTTCCTCGAGCGTTTCTCTCCGGTTCGCGTTTCGTCGTCGTCGTTCGTCGTCGGCCCGCCGTGACCGCCATTCCTCGAGTCGTGGTGGGACCGAGCCGACCGCGTGTGTGACCGATCTTCGGGGGAGGCAACGCATGCCCAGGTCGAAGCTTTATCCCGCCTGCCGTCCGACGGTTCGAGTATGCACACGGGCACGACTCCCGTTCGGTGCGTCGGCACGGAGCCAACGAGCGACCGCTCCGCGCCGACAACAACAGGAACGCGTGCCCGCCGGCCCGCCCGGCACGGACGGCGCGGACCGCTTCGAGCGACGCTCCCCCCGGAGGTGGCGGCGTGAGCGCCGACGGGTCCGACGCCGTCGAGCGCGGCCCCGACGCCGAAACGGACGGCGGGCGGGCGGCCGTCTCGACCCACACCGTCCGACTGGAGCTCGTCGACGAGCCCGGACAGCTGCTGGCCGCGCTCCACCCGATCGCCGACAACGGCGGGAACCTGCTGTCCATCTACCACGAGCGGGGCAACAAGACCCCGCGCGGGCACATCCCCGTCGAAGTGGACTTCGAGGCGACCGAGGAGCGCTTCGAGGGCATCGTCGACGCGCTGCGCGCCGAGGGGATCAACGTGATGCAGGCCGGCACGGAGCGGTACGCCGAGGAGCTCGTCCTGCTCCTGGTCGGCCACATCATCGATACCGACCTCTCGGACACGCTCAAGCGCATCGAGGAGTGTGCGTCCGCGTCGGTCGCGGACGTGTCGCTCGCGGCGCCGAAGGGGACCGAAGAGGCGTCCAGCGCGCGCCTCCGGCTCCAGACCCGGGCCGGAGAGACGACCGCGGCGCTGGACGCGGTCCGGTCGGTCGCCGACGAGAAGGGCTTACACGTCGTGGAGCCGCTCGCGGGAGGTGAGGCGTGAGACTCGCCGTCGTCGGCTGCGGCGCCGTGGGGCGCTCGGTCGCCGAACTCGCGGGCGATTACGGGCACGAGGTCGTCGCCGTCGCCGACTCGCGGGGCGCCGCGGTCGACGAGGACGGCCTCGCCGTGGCGGACGCCCTCGCCGAGAAGGACGAGACCGGCGTCGTCGGCGGGGCGGACCCGGCGGACGCGCTCGCGGCCGACTACGACGCGCTCGTGGAGGCGACGCCGACGACGCTCGGCGACGCGGAGCCGGGCTTCTCGCACGTCCGCACGGCGCTGGAGCGCGACCGGCACGCCGTCCTCGCGAACAAGGGGCCGGTCGCCGAGCGGTTCCGCGAACTGGCGGCGCTCGAGGCCGACTCCGGCGGATCGGTGCGGTTCGAGGCGACGGTCGGCGGCGCCATCCCCATCGTCTCCACGGTCGAGGACTGCGGCCCCGCACACGTCACCGCCGCGCGCGGCGTGCTCAACGGCACCGCGAACTTCATCCTCAGCCGGATGGCGGCGGAGGGGCTCGACTACGAGCACGTCCTCGCCGAGGCGCAGGATCTGGGCGTCGCGGAGGCGGACCCAACCTTCGACGTGGACGGCACGGACGCGGCGCTGAAGTGCGTCATCCTCGCGAACGTGCTCTCGTTCGGTGCGGTCGACGACCCGGCCGACGCCGACGACTTCGCGCTCGCGGACGCGGAGGTTGAGGGGATCCGGAACGTCCCCGGGAGCGCGCTGGAGCTCGCGGCCGAGGACGGCCGCACCGTCCGGCTGGTGGGCGAGGCGACCCGCGAGGGCGTCCGCGTCGGGCCGCGACTCGTTCCCGAGAACGGAACGCTCGCAGTGACGGGGACCCAGAACATCGTCCAGATCGAGACGAGCCACGCCGGCCGGCTGAACGTCTCCGGTCGCGGCGCGGGCGGACCCGAGACCGCGAGCGCGGTGCTGGCGGACGTGGGCCGGCTGCAGTAGGCGGAGCGGTACGGACGTGGGCCGGCTGCAGTAGGCGGAGCGGTACGGGTCACGGCACGCGCGCGCCCCGCGACCCCCCGTCTCGCGGCCGTCGTCGCCGCATTCTGCCGCCTCGACGGGGACGTGTTTGCCGGCATCGTGTGTCGTGTTGGCATAAACCGCCAGACGTGGTCGGGATGGGCTGTGGTGCGTATCGAAACCGTTTTAGTGGAATCAACCGAAAACATCCTCACAGAGCGCCTTAGCGCGTGATTACCCATGAGTGACAAACCGCACCAGAATCTGGCCATCATCGGCCACGTCGACCACGGCAAGAGTACGCTCGTGGGCCGACTCCTCTACGAGACGGGGAGCGTCCCCGAGCACGTCATCGAGCAGCACCGCGAAGAAGCCGAAGAGAAGGGCAAGGGCGGCTTCGAGTTCGCCTACGTGATGGACAACCTCGCCGAGGAGCGCGAGCGTGGTGTCACCATCGACATCGCCCACCAGGAGTTCGACACCGACAAGTACTACTTCACCATCGTCGACTGTCCGGGCCACCGTGACTTCGTGAAGAACATGATCACGGGCGCCTCGCAGGCCGACAACGCGGTGCTCGTCGTCGCGGCCGACGACGGCGTCGCGCCCCAGACCCGGGAGCACGTCTTCCTGGCTCGTACCCTCGGTATCAACGAGCTCATCATCGGCGTCAACAAGATGGACATCGTCGACTACGATGAGGACAAGTACAAGGAGGTCAAGTCCGAGGTGCAGGACCTCCTCAAGCAGGTCCGCTTCAACGCGGACGACGCCAAGTACATCCCCATCTCCGCGTTCGAGGGCGACAACATCGCGGAGGAGTCCGAGAACACGGACTGGTACGACGGCGAGATCCTCCTGGAAGCGCTCAACAACCTTCCGGAGTCCGAGCCGCCGACGGACGCGCCGCTGCGGCTCCCCATCCAGGACGTCTACACCATCTCCGGCATCGGGACCGTCCCGGTCGGCCGTATCGAGACCGGCGTTCTCGCGACCGGCGACAACGTCTCCTTCCAGCCGTCGGACGTCGGCGGCGAGGTGAAGACGGTCGAGATGCACCACGAGGAAGTGCCCAAGGCCGAGCCCGGTGACAACGTCGGGTTCAACGTCCGCGGCATCGGCAAGGACGACATCCGTCGCGGCGACGTCTGTGGTCCGGCCGACGACCCGCCGACGGTCGCCGAGACCTTCCAGGCGCAGGTCGTCGTCATGCAGCACCCGAGCGTCATCACGGCCGGCTACACGCCGGTCTTCCACGCGCACACGGCGCAGGTCGCGTGTACCATCGAGTCGATCGACCAGAAGATCGACCCGTCCTCGGGTGAGGTCGCCGAGGAGAACCCGGACTTCATCAAGTCCGGCGACGCCGCGGTCGTCACCGTCCGCCCGCAGAAGCCCCTCAGCATCGAGCCGTCTGGCGACATTCCGGAGCTCGGCAGCTTCGCCATCCGCGACATGGGTCAGACCATCGCGGCCGGCAAGGTGCTCAGCGTCAACGAGCGATAATCGATGCAGCAGGCACGCGTCCGCCTCGCCGGCACGAGCCCCGAGGACCTCGACGACATCTGCGACGACGTCCGCGAGATCGCGGACTCGACGGGGGTCTCCCTGTCGGGCCCGATCCCGCTGCCGACGAAGACGCTGGAGATCCCGTCCCGCAAGTCCCCCGACGGTGAGGGGACGGCAACGTGGGAGCACTGGGAGATGCGCGTCCACAAGCGTCTGATCGACATCGACGCGGACGAGCGGGCGCTTCGCCAGCTCATGCGCATCCAGGTTCCGAACGACGTCAGCATCGAGATCGTTCTCGAAGACTAAGCGCTAGGGCGCAGCTCGCGTCTCGTTTCCTCTTTGTTTTCGCACTCGCCAGCGGTTGCGCTGCCGGCGGTCGCCTCACCTGCAAGTCTCCCCGCCCGCACGTCGTCCCGTCCGCGGTCGCGAGATACGATGGCGGCCGCGTCGCGTCCCCGCCCCCGACCGCCGTGCGGTGCCGAGTCGCACACGGCGTGGCGAAAGGTAAGGTACAAGTACGGCGGTCGATTTGCTGTAAACGCAGCGCGGGCTCGTAGATCAGTGGCAGATCGCTTCCTTCGCAAGGAAGAGGCCCGGGGTTCAAATCCCCGCGAGTCCACTAACGTTTTCGGTGGCTTCGAAGGAACTAGACGCCCGTCCGGCGATCGCTACTTATCGTCCCGCAATTCGGCTGGTCTCGTATCGGCGCTCTCCTCGTCGAGTTCCTCACCGTCGAGTCGCCTGTACGTCGAGTCGGTGGGGCCGACGACCCCGGCGGTCGTGTCGTAGTCGACTCGGCGGCGGAAGGCTTCGAAGTCCGCCTCCGCGCAGTAGCCTCGCTGCGGGATCCGGACGGAGAACCCGTTGTAGCGGTCGACGGCGACGGACACCTCCCTCACCGCAGCCGGATCCACCCAGTCCGCGAGTGTCGCGGCCAGCGCGTCGGCGTCTCCTCCCTCCAGCCGGTCGCAGTCGAAGCCGGCGAACCGGTGTAGCGCGCCCGTTGCGGGCGTGTACGTGCAGACGCCGCGACGAACGAGGTCCGGCAGTCGCGGTCGCGTTCGGCCGTCCGGCGTCGTCGGGATCCCGGCGTCGCCGTCCGCCGCGTCGCGGAGTCGCAGGACGTGCTCGACGGCGTCGTCGACGAGCACCGCGTCCGGCTCCTCGAGGCGGATCGCCTCGAGGAAGTTCGCGAGCGTCTGGACCGTGGTCATCGCGCGTTACTGCCGCTCGCCGACGATCTCCTTCCAGCAGTCCTCGATGAAGGAGTGGAGCTGCGTGCCGACGGTGCGGTCGAAGGTGGCGACGACGCCGCCGCCCTCCCAGCCGGGGAACTGGAAGGCGTAGGCGTTCTCGAACACCTGCACGGTCGAGAGCTGGCGGCCGAGGGTCGACTGGTTCATCCCGCTCGTGTGCAGGCTCTCGTGGATGTCCCACGCGGCGGTCGCGAACCGGTCGAAGTCCCCCGTCTCGTACTCGCCGCGCAGGTCCTCGCGCATGTGCACCACCTCGTGGTCGTCGCGTTCGTAGACGAACACCGCCCGGAGCTGCCGGTCCAGGCGCTCGCGGCAGTACCGGGTGAGCGTGCGTGCGGCGTCTCGTTTCACGCACCTCGGATGGGGGCGGACGCGTATATATCCCGGTCCCGTGCGGTCGGCCTCGGGTTCTGGGGGGTGTCGCCGGGGGCGCCCCTCAGGCGTGCTCGACGCCGCGGAACTCGAAGCGTGCGCCGCCGTCCTCGGCCGCGGTCAGCGCGACCTCCCAGCCGTGAGCGTGGGCGATCTCGCGCACGATGGCGAGCCCGAGCCCGGTCCCCTCCGCGTCGGTGGTGTGGCCGAACTCGAAGACCGACTCGCGGTCCTCGATGGCGATCCCCGGGCCGTCGTCGGCGACGGCAAAGCCGTCCGGGAGCGCGTCGACGGTGACCGTGACGTCGCGGCCGGCGTGATCGATGCTGTTCCGGAAGAGGTTCTCGAACAGTTGCTGGAGCCGGTCGGGGTCCGCCCTGACCGTCGGCGCCGCCGCGACCCGGAGGCTGGCGTCGCCCACGTCGACGTGTTCCCACGCGCGTTTCGCGACCGCCTCGACGGCGACCGTCTCGGGCGATCCGACCGTCTCGCCCTGTCTGGAGAGCTCGAGGAGGTCCGCGATCAGCCGGTCCATGCGGTTGTGGGCGGAGGCGACGGCGTCGAGCCGCTCGCTGGCGGCCGCCGGGTCGCCCTCCTCTAGCGCCGCGCCCGCGAGCTCGACGTTCCCGCTCGCCACCGAAAGGGGATTTCTGAGGTCGTGCGAGACCACGGAGGCGAAGCGTTCGAGGCGGTCGTTTTGCCGCTCCAGCTCGTCGGTTCGGCGCTGGAGCCGCTCCTCCCTGTCGGTGCGGTCGAGCGCCACCGCCGTGGTCTGCGCGAGCAGCCGCGCGACCGTGAGGTCGAGCTCGTCGAACGCGTTCGTGGACGGGCTCCCGACGTTCATCACGCCGTGGTCGCCGATCGGGAGGATCAGCTCGCTGCGGATCTGGGTGGTCTCGTTGTGACGGTCGGGAACCTCTCGGAGGTCGTCGTACCAGCGGTCAGTCCCGCTCTCGTAGACCTCCCACGAGAGGCTGTTCCCGTGGGTGTAGGTCGGGGGGTCGCCCAGCAGCTCGCCGCCGATCGCGGTCACGGCGACCGGCTCCAGCCGCTCGCCGCGCTCGTCGACGAGCCAGATCCCCGTGATGAACAGGCCGAGCACGTCCGCGGCGATGTCGACGGCGCGATCGCACACCTCCTCGTGGGTTCCCCCCTTGAGCAGTTCGTCCGTCGCGCGCTGGAGCGCGGCGATCAGGTCCGCGCGCCGCCGCCCGCGGACGTCGTGGACGCCGACCACCAGCCCGGCGGCCGCGCCCAGCGTGGCCAGGTCGACCGTCAGAAAGAACGCCTCGTCGAGCACCTCCCCTTCCCGGAGTTGGTGCAGGAACACGAACGCGGTCAACACCGCCGTCGCGACGCTCCCCACGACCGTCCAGCCGAGCACGCGCCGCCCGTACGGGCGGGCGTACCCCTGCCGGCCGAACCAGACCGCGCCGCCGACGATGGCGACCGAGACGGTGACCGGAAACAGGGCCGCCGTGAGCGTCGGGAGCAGCGCGCCCCCGTGGATCAGGACGTGATAGCCGTGGACGAGCAGGAACGCGACGCCGACGAGTCCGACTCCGGCCGCCGGTCCGCTACTGGCGCGTGACCGGCGTTCCTGGAGTCGTTTCATTCAGTAAATACCTTTGTCGCGATCACCATAGATTTGCCCTTCGCGGCGCTTCGCGGGGCGACAGCTGGCTCGGTCGACGAGTGGCCCCGTCAGACCGCGTAATCCGCGTCCTCCGGGTCCTCGACGATTTCGAGGCCGCGGTTGTTGACCGCGTAGGCGTCGACGCCGAGCTCCTCCATGAACTGCTTGTAGAGCCGTTCGGCCGTCTCGCCGTCCTTCTGCTTGTCCGAGGCGCGGTCGCACAGCTCCACGAGGTTCTCGGGCACGTCGTTCTCGTGGACGATCCAGTGGTTGATCAGGTCCGAGAGCCGGCGGATGGGCGAGGTGAAGTGACCGTAGATGTCGAAGTTGAGCGCGTGGTGGCCGCCGAAGGGGTCGTTCATGTACTTCGCTCGCGGCATCACCTTGAGCACGGCGCGCTGGATCTTGTTGAGCTGGCGCTCGGGGGACTCCTCCAAGGCGGCGTTGACCGCCTTGCGGGGGTCGTCGCCCCACGCCTCGCCGGGGATGGAGACGCCGTTCAGCTCCTGTATCTCCTTGAGCGCGTCGTTCCACTGGTCGGGCGTGGGCTGGGGGTGAACGCGGTACATCGCCTCGACGCCGCGGTCCCACATCAGGGTGTGCGTCACCGCCTTGTTCGCCTTCAGCATCGACTCCTCGATGATGGTGTGGGCGCGGTCGCGGCGCGGGTTGAGGACGAGCGAGCCGTCCGCCTTGCGCTGCTCGTGCATGCGGTCGGCGAGCTCGAAGGCCAGTTGGTTCTCCTCGCCGAGCGGGAGCGAGGGGTCTTCGAGCCGGTTTTCACACTCGGTGTAGGTGAGCCGCTCGTCGGAGTTGATGACGGACTTGTAGATCTCGATGTTCTCGAACGAGAGCGTCTCGTCGTCGATCTCCATCTCCACGGTGTGTGCGAGCCGGTCCTCGTTGGGGACCAGCGAGCAGACCGTCTCCGCGAGCACCGGCGGGAGCATGTGGATGGTGTAGGCCGGCAGGTAGACGGTGTTGGCGCGCTGGACCGCCTCCTCCCACATCGACGTGTCCGGGTTGACGTAGTGGGTCACGTCCGCGATGTGGACCCACAGCCGGTAGGCGTCCTCCTCGCGCTCGATGGAGATGGCGTCGTCGAAGTCCTGTGCGTCGACCGGGTCGGTCGTCCACGTGGTCAGATCGCGGAGGTCGCGCCGCTCGTCGACCTCGTCTTGGATCTCCTGTTGGACGCCCTCGGTGCGCGTTTCGGCCTCGCGAAGCACTTCGGCCGGGAACTCGTCCCGGATCCCGAACTCCTCGAACAGTTCCTCGCGCTTCTCCGCCAGCTGCTCGGCCAGCTCCGGCGTCACGGTCACCGGACCCTGGTCCTCCGCGGAGCCCTGTTTCGGCTCCTCGTCGTCGCTCATACCGGGTCAAGGCGCGTCGGGTAGAAAGGCGTGTCGGGGGGCAGGTTCTGGCCCAGGCTCCCGGGACGACGCGGGGGAGCGGCCGATCGCGTTCGGTCTACCGGTCGGACTCCGACTCCGCGGCGTCGGCGCGGTCGCGCACCGCCTCCGCGTACCGCCGACAGAACTCCGCCCGGGAGAGACCGTCCGCCTCGACGGCGACGAGCAGCGACTCCAGCCCGTCCCGCGGTTGGAGGCACAACTCGTCGTGACAGTCCGTACAGAGATGCTCGAACTGTTTGTCCGTTCGGTCCCAGCGGTCGCCCTCCTTATCGTACTCGCGGGCTTCCTCGCGGAGCACGACCGTTCCACAGGCGATACACACCACCGTCGTCCGGTCCCGGGACCGCCCGGAGCGCCACATAGACGGGAGCAGGGGAGCCCGGCACTTAGCGTTTGGTGCGGCGGCTGACGCACGTCCGACGCAGGTCGTGCGTCGGCTCCGCCCGGCCTCGCGCGTTCCTCGCTGCACCCCGTCCGACCCGGTTCCCCCGTCCCCCGAATGAGGCGATTTATCCGCCGGCCGGCCGAGAGAGGAGGTATGCAGGTGAAGTCCCGCCACCACCTCCGAAGCGACGAGATCGACGAGATCGCCGCGGCGCTCCGCGACGGGCTCGGCGTCGAGCTCTCGGGTGACTCCTTCGAACTCGTGGAGCTTGCCGACTCCGCGTTCGACCTCGTGTTGGTCGACGGCGAGCCGCTGGTCTTCTACGTCGACGACGAGCCGTTCCTCACCGTCCGCGGCGCCAACGAGCACGAGCTCGAGTCCGGCGTCGTCACGGTCGACGCGGGCGCGATCTCGTTCGTCTCCGACGGCGCCGACGTGATGCGGCCGGGAATCACGACCGCCGACGAGGGGATCGAGGCGGGCGACCTCGTCGCCGTCGCGGAGGAGACGCACGGCAAGGTGCTGGCGATCGGCCGCGCGCTCGTCGACGGCGACGAGATGGCCGGCGACAGCGGGAAGGTGGTCGAGTCGATCCACCACGTCGGCGACGACCTCTTCGAGTTCTCGGTGTAGCGGGATCGATGCTTCGAGGGGCGCCGCTCGACGCGAGGCGGCGGCCGCCGACCGCTACTCGTCTCCGCCGTTCACGTCGCCCGGGAGGTCCGCCGCGTCGGCCGCCGGCGCCGGCTCGACCGCGGTGACGTACTCCCGGAGGTCGGCGGCCGTCACGTCCAGCCCCTGTCGGCGGAAGAAGGCGGCCACGTTCTCGCAGTCGCGGTCGAGGTACTCGCCGGCGTTCGGGTGATGAACCGTCGCCGCCTGCCCGAGGTCGATGATCACCAGTTCGCCGTCGTGGATGATCATGTTGTACTCGGAGAGGTCGCCGTGGATCAGGCCCGCGCGGTAGAGCCGCTGCATGTACTCGCGGACGACCTCGTAAGCGGTCTCGGGGTTCTCGACGCTCACCTCGGAGAGCCGCCGTGCGCGGTCGTCCGCGTGACCCACGAGCTCCATCACGAGGACGTTCCGCTGGACGGCCAGCGGTTCGGGGACGCGGACGCCCGCCTTCCGGGCGCGTTCGAGGTTGGCGAACTCCTTGCGCGTCCACGCGAGGACGGTCGCCTTCTTGTCGGAGCCGATCCCCTCGAAGCGAGGGTCGCCCTCCAGGTACTCGCGCATCTGCCGGAAGTCGGAGGCGTTGATCCGGTAGATCTTCACCGCCACTTCGCGGTCGCCGCCCCGTCCCTCGCCGCGGTCGTCGGTCGCGGCGGCGTCGTCGGCGGTGTCGGGGTCCGCGCGTCGGCCGCCCAGCGCCTCGAAGACGTGCGCCTCCTTGCCCGTGGAGACGGGGCCGCCGAAGGCGGCGATGTACCCGTCCTGTACGAGCTTGTACAGCGCCGCCAGCGTCGCGTCGTCGAACACCGCGCCCTCGACCTTGAACTGGTCGGCGTCGGTGATCCGGTCGCGGAACTGCTCGAACTCGCGGTCGCGCTCGCGGGCGATGCGGTCCGCCTCGGTGTCGGAGACGTCGATCCGCTCCCACTCCTCTGCGGGGTCGTCCGCGGGGTCGAGCAGGCCGAACTCGCCACTCATTCGTGAGACGTTGGCGACGGGGACGTATAAGCCCGGAGGTCACGGGACCGGCGGTGCCGTCTCCGGACCGGACTGGACCGGGCCGGCGGCCGCGCCGCCGCGGCTTGCGCCCTCGGCCCGTCGCGGAACCCTTTTCGCCGCCTCGGCGCAACCTCGGGCATGGTCGCGACCGTCCCCGCCGTCGTCGGTGCGCTCGCCGTCGCCGCGCTGACCGCCCTCGTGTATCGGGACGCCACGAGCGCGGGCGTCGCACGCCCCCGGCTGTGGGGCGGCTTCGTTCTCGCCTCGAACGCCGGCGCGCTGGCGCTGTTCCTGTTCGTTCCGAGCGTGCCGCTGCCCGGCGTGCTGGTGCTGGCGTCGCTCGGGCCGGTGCTGTACGCGCTCGAGCGCGACGACGCCAGACACGGCGCGGAGCCCGCGGATCCGACCCGGCTGCCGAGCCAGCAGGCGGACGGAGAGGCGGACGAACGCGAGGAGTGAGCCGACGCGACCGCGCTACCTGATGTGGCCTTCCTCGCGGAGCTGGTCGGCCGCGCTCTCCTCGTAGCGGTAGGCCACGTCCGCCTTCTCGTCCTGCCAGTCCCACGGCTCGACGAGGACCACGTCGCCCTCGCGGATCCAGACGCGCTTCTGCATGCGGCCGGGGATGCGCGCGGTGCGCTCGGTGCCGTCCGCACACCGGACCTGCACGCGGTTGGCCCCCAGCATCTCGGTGACCTCGGCGAACACCTCGTCGTCGTCGGGCATCCGGAGGTCGGGCCCGCGCTTGCCGTCGTCGTCGCTCATACGCAGGGGCGGTTACACGTCCTATACGTTAAAAGCGCCGACCGCGGACGGCCGCCGGACTGCGGACGGCGGCCCGACCGTGGAGGGTCACCGGACCGCGTCTCCGCCCCGGCGCGTGTCCCGCGGTCGGAAGCGTCCACCTTTTACCGCCCGGCCCGGCCACATCCGCCCATGCGAAACAAGCTCGGTCTCGAGGGCATCGCCGGCCTCCTGCTCGTCCTGTTCGCGATCGCGCTGGTCACGTGGCGCGACCCCGTCATCGGCGCCGGCCTGATGATCCTGCTCGCGGGCGTGGCGCTCGTCGCGAAGGGGCTCGTCGGCTCCGCGATGCGCGCGTTCGGCATGGCCTGATCTACGCGCGGCCGGACGCATCGAGGATCGACGGACGAACGGGAACCTGACGACGGTTCCGGTGGTCCGGGGGGATTTTTGTCTCGGTCGCCGACCCGGCTGATCGGGACGGTATCGTCCAGAAAGCCCCAGCCGGCTCTCTCTACGTGGTTTTTGGGACTGCTACAGACCCTGCTGATCGGGACGGAACCACCCAGAAAGCCCCAGCCGGCTCGACCGGCCGCGACACGCGCTGCGCTCCTCGCTCCCCGCACAGCTCGCTGCGGTGCTTACGGCGCCGGGGCCGGATCGAGCCGGCTGCCCCTTTCAGTCCCACCCCGCACCGCGACCGCACCGCGACCGTACCGCAGCCTCACGCCTCCCCAGCCTCGGCCGCGGGCCGGCCGCGAACCGCACAGCAGGCGGCCGGCCCGCGACCTCCCTCGCGCGCGTTGCTCGCGCGCGCCGACCGTATCAGTACCGCACCGTATCAGCACCGCAACGGCCTCCACGACTACCCCGCAGTCGCAGTGTCACCCCCGGAAGGATCGATAGCTCTCCGCGTACGCGCCGACCGGGTGGTAGTCCGGCTCGACCCCCGGCGGCTCGGGCGGGACCGGCTCGTCGTCGCGCTCCGCCGACTCGGCCGGAACGCGCTTCTCGTACCAGAGCCCGGCGGGGCCGCGGAAGCGGTCCGCGGTCGAGAGCAGCCGGCGGTGCCAGTCACGGAACCGGTCGGCCTCGGCGTCGCGACCGCGGCTCCGGGCGCGTTCCGCGAGCGCCGCCGCGGCGCCGAGCGCCTCCGCGACCGCCCAGCCGTAGCGGTCCGGGACCAGCACCTCGCCGTCCCGACCGACCGTGTACGCGAAGCCGTCCCCCGTCCAGCCGAGGTCGACCGCGGCGTCGAACAGCTCCGCCGCGCGCTCGAACCAGTCCGTGGCGGTCGTGGCCCCCCGAACCGCGTCGTCGAAGTCCGGAACGGCGGCGCCGCGGCGGTCGAGCAGCGCGAGCAGCTTCGCCCACTCGGCGTGGTGACCGGGCTGATACCCCGGCGGCCGGAACTGGTGTCGCGGCGCGTCCGCGTTGTAGCCGAACGCGTGCGTCCAGTCGGCGTCGTAGTGCTCCCACAGCAGCCCGTCCGTCTCGGCCGCCAGCTCCACCGTCAGGCGCGCGGCGACCGTCCGCGCCCGGTTCAGGTACCGCGCGTCGCCGGTCGCGCGGTGGGCCGCGAGGTACGCCTCGCAGGCGTGCATGTTGGCGTTCTGTCCCCGGTAGGGCTCGACCTCTCCCCACTCCGCGTCGCGGTCGCTCGCGAGCAGGCCGTTCGGTTCGGCGAACCGGTCCGCGAGCAGGTCGGCCGCCGCGGCCACGTCCTCGGCTGCGACCGGCTCGCCGTCGGGACCCTCCACTTCGGCGTCGGCCGCCCGGGAGAGCGCGAGGAGGACGAACGCGTGCGCGTACGCCGAGCGCGTGCGGTCGACCGGTTCGCCGTCTGGGGAGACGATCAGGCGGTATCCCGCGTCGAGGTCGCCCGGATCCGCGCGATGCCCCTCCCGCAGAAACCGCACGCCGTGCGCGGCGGCGTCGCCGCACCACGCCGGTCCGTCCAGCAGCGCGCCCGTCGCGAAGTTCGCGATCCCTCGGCAGGTGGCGACGAGGTGCCGGTCGGACTCGTACGGTTCGCCGGAGACCGGGTGGAGGAGTCGGTAGCCGGCGGACGCCATCCCGCTCACGGCGAGCGTGTCCGGGTACTGGATCCGGAGCGTCGCGAGCGCTCGTGCGCGCAGCGCCGCCGGGTCGTCGTGTGTCATGCGTCGGCGTTCGACGGAGCGCGGCTAAAGCGCGGCGGTCAGCCGTCCGTGCCGTCCGGGTCGGCCGAGGCGCCCGCGTCGGCGGCGTCGACCGCGCGCGTCCCGGCGGCTCCGTCGGCCCGCGCCGGCGAGACGCCGGCCCGACGCCACGCCGCGCCGGCGGCGGCACCGACCCCGGCCGCGGCGACGACCTCGACGTAGAACGCGACGACGAAGCCGGCGGCGACGGCGTTCAGCGCGTCGTAGGCCGCGGCCGCGAGCCCGAGGCCCGCCCCGCCGACCAGCACCGCGAACAGGTAGCCGCCGTCCCGGGTGGCGACCCCGAGCAGGCGCCGGTCGAGCGCGGCCCGGAGCCGTCGCGTTCGGGCCACCGCGACCAGCGCGGCCGGGAGCGGGTACGCCAGCGCGAGGGCGGTGAACAGCGTCACCGTCGAGCCGACCAGCAGGAGTCCGCCCTCGCCGGTTCCCGAGGGGTCGAGCCGTCCGAGTGGGCCGCCGAGGGTGACCACCGCGAGGACGGTCGGCACCGCGAGATAGGCCACCGCGGTCGCCGTCAGCCGGACGCCGTCGGCCAGCAGGGGGCCGAGCGGTCGCCACCCGGGTCGCTCCGCCTCCGCCACCCGGTCGCCGTCGCTGGCGACCGCGAGCATGCGAGCGAGGTAGCCGGCCACGGCGACGAACGGAACCAGGGGGACCCACACTGCAAGCAGGTGCAGGCCGCTCCCGACGAGCAGCGCGTCGAGGCGAGGGGAGCCACGAACGGGGAACGCGAGCAGGGTGCGGAGGCTCATCGTCGGAGCCGCTCGACCTCGCGTCGCGCGTTCTCCCGGACTCGGGCCGCCACGCCCTCGCGGTCGCGCGTCTCCGCGTCCTCGGTCGCGAGGAGCCGGTCCAGCCGGCGTTCGAACTCCTCCTCGTCGATCTCCCCGCGGGCGTACCGCTCGCGGAGCGCGTCGAGTGCGGGGTCGGCCTCGTCGTCGGAGCCCGCGCTCCCGCCGTCGGCGTCGGGGAGGGGCTTCGCGAGCGTGTGGAGGACGGGGAGCACGACGACGATGCCGAGGAACCAGACCAGCGGTAGCGACCACCAGAGGCCCGTGACGATGGGGGCGACGACGCCCGCTCCGACGACCAACAGCGCGAGGATCCGCCGCCAGCGGCGACGGAGGTTACCGGCGGCGCGGCGGAGGGGACCGGTCATGCTCGTGCGGACGCCGGCGACTCCCGAAAGCGTTTCGTCGCCGTTCGAGGGCGCGCCGCCCCGACGCCGCCGTCGCGTCGGACGGCGGCCGCATCGAAGCGGGTTTCAAACCGGCCCTCCCAGACTGCACCATGTCTCTGCGCGTGACGTTCCTCGGAACCGGCGGCGCCGTCCCGACGACCGAGCGGGCGCCGAGCGCCCTGCTCGTCAATCGGGAGGGGGACCGCCTGCTGTTCGACTGCGGCGAGGGGACGCAGCGCCAGATGATGCGGTTCGGGACGGGGTTCACCGTCGACCACATCTTCGTCTCGCACCTCCACGGCGACCACGTCCTCGGGATCCCGGGGCTGATCCAGACGCTCGACTTCACCGAGTGGACCGACCCGCTCGCGATCCACTGCCCGCCCAACTGCAAGCGAGACCTCGAGGACCTGGTCCACGCCGGCGGTCACCAGCCGAGCTTCCCGGTTCGGATCAACGAGGCGACGCCGGGGTCGGTCGCGCTCCGGACCGACGAGTACGAGGTCCGCGCGTTCGAGACCGAACACCGCACGCGGTCGCAGGGGTACGCGCTCGTCGAGGACGAGCGACCGGGGCGGTTCGACCGCCCGAAGGCGGAGGAGCTCGGCGTCCCGGCCGGCCCGAAGTTCGGCCGCCTCCACGCCGGCGAGACCGTCGAACTCGAGGACGGCACCGTCGTCCGCCCCGAGCAGGTGGTCGGCGACCCCCGTCCCGGCCGCAAGCTGGTCTACACCGCCGACACGCGCCCGATCGACCGGACCGTCGAGGCGGCGACGGACGCGGACCTGCTGGTCCACGATGCCACCTTCGCCGAGGAGATGGCCGAGCGTGCGCGGTCGACCGCCCACTCCACCGGTCGCGAGGCCGGGGAGATCGCGGCCCGCGCCAGCGCCCGCCGACTGGCGCTCACCCACATCTCCTCGCGGTACGCCGGCGACGCGAGCCCCATCGTCGAGGAGGCTCGGTCGGTGTTCGGCGGCGACTGCTTCGTTCCGGACGACGGACGGAAACTGGAGGTTCCCTTCCCGGACGCTGACGAGTCGTAGCGGTCGACGCGCCTGCCACGCCGGGTCTCCGGGGAGTCAGGCAGCGCCGCCGTTCGTCTCGACCCCGCCTCCCGACTTCTCCTCGCGTCCGGTCCCGTTTTCGTCCGCGGCTCCGTCGCTTCGCAGGCTCTCGATACCGTGGAACTCGAACCGGGCGCCGCCCCCTTCGCTCTCGTCGATCCGGAGCGTCCAGCCGTGGGCGTCCGCGACGCCCTTGACGATCCCCAGCCCGAACCCGGTTCCCCCCTCGTTCGTCGTGTACCCCGGTTCGAGCACGTCCGACCGCTCCGCCGGCGGTATCCCGACACCGTCGTCCTCCACGTAGAACCCGGCCCCGTCGGGCAGTACGCCCACCCGGATCGTGAGGTCGTTCGGAGCACCTTCCTCGCCGGTGCCGTGTTCGACAGCGTTCCGAAACAGGTTCTCGAACAGCTGGCGCAGGCGCTCGGGGTCGCCCGACAGCGTCGCGTCCCCTTCGAGGACGAGGTCGGCAGCGTCGGTGTCGGCGGTGCGCCAGCACGGCTCGACGACGGACGCCAGCGAGAGCTCCTCGGTCTCGCCGAGGCTCTCCCCCTGTCGCGCCAGCGTCAGCAGGCCGTCGATGAGTCGGTGCATACGCTCGACGGCCTCCTCGCAGCGGTCGAAGTGCTCCGGGTCGCCCGTCTCGCGAGCGAGCTCGAGGTACCCCTCCAACACCGAGAGGGGATTTCTGAGGTCGTGGGAGACGACGTCCGCGAACTCCTCGAGGCGGTCGTTCTGCCGCTCCAGTTTGTGCACGTGCTCGCGGATCTCCGCCTCGCGTTCGAGGCGGTCCAGCGCGGACGAGCAGTGGGCGACCAGCAGCTCGCCGAGCTCGAGGTCGCTCTCGTCGAAGCCGTGCGTCTCCTCCGACACCGCCTGGAACACGCCGTAGTCGCCGATGGGTATCGTCAGCGCCGAGCCGTAGGGGCCCTGCGGGTTCGCGTCGGGCTCCTCGTCGATGTCGTCGACGACATAGGCCTCGCCGGACCGATAGGCGCGGCCGACGATCCCCTCCTCGACCGACATCGGCGTCGCGCCGTCCGGCGGGACGCCCGAGGAAACGGCGGCGATGGGGAGCCGGCCGTCCTCCTCGAGGTTGATCACGCAGAGGTCGAAATCGAGGATTCGCTCGGCGGCGTCGACCGTCCGCTCGCACACCTCCTCGGGCGTCTCACAGTCCTTCAGCTCCGTGGCGACGGTGTTGAGCGCCTTCAGCGCGTGCGGGCGGTCGGCGGCTGCTGTCACGGGTCGCCCCGACGTTGCGCGGCATCACATAAATGTGTACGCGTTGGACCGCCGGATCGACCGCGTGCGGCGTGGAGTATTTACACGCGAGCGGCCTACTTCCTGCCGTGACAGCCCGGACGATCCGCGCGCTCGACGCGCCGGTGTTCGGCGTCGACGTCCAGAGCGGCGACGTGCGCGGAGACGCGCCCTCCTACGCGCTCGTCGTGCTCTCGCCGGCCGACGACGACCCGGACGCGCCGGACGCGGACGGCCCGATGGCCCGCGTCGAGCGCGACGTGGTCTCGCTCCGCAAGCTCAGGCGCCTCATCGAGGAGCGCCAGCCCTCCCGCGTCGCCACCGACAACGCCTACGAGCTCGCCGCCGACACGAACGACCTCGTCGGCCTGCTCCGCTCGCTGCCCGACGGGACGCGGCTGGTGCAGGTGACCGGCGCGGAGCGGCCCGAACCGCTCTCGCGGGTCGCGTCCAGACACGGCATCCCGTACGGCAAGGAGCCGATGAAGGAGGCGGAGGCGGCCGCCAGACTGGCCGCCGCCAACGTCGGCCACGTCGTCTCCGCGTTCACCGACGAGACCACCGTGAAGGTCTCGCGCGGCCGCTCGACCGGCAAGGGCGGGTGGAGCCAGGACCGCTACACGCGCCGGATCCACGGCAACGTCAAGAAGCGGACTCGGCAGGTCGAGTCCGAACTGAAGGACGCGAACCTCGAGTACGAGCGCGAGGTGACCGAGAAATACGGCGGCTACGCAAACGCGGTCTTCACCGTGCAGGCGCGGCCGGAGGGGATCCCCGTCTCGAACTCCCGGGCGGGCGACGTGCGCGTGGAGGTCGAGCGCGAGCGCCGCGACGGCATCACCTACGAGCCCATCGTCCGGCGGCGCGACCGGGTCGTCGTGGGGATCGATCCCGGAACCACGACCGCGGCCGCGGTCGTCGGCCTCGACGGGACGGTCCACGACCTCTACTCCTCGCGGACGGCGGACACGGCGGACGTGACCGAGTGGATCATCGAGCGCGGGCGCCCGGTCATCGTCGCGGCCGACGTCGAGCGCATGCCCGAGACGGTCGAGAAGTTCAGGCGCTCGTTCGACGCCGCGGGATGGACGCCCGACTCGGACATCCCCGTGGACGAGAAGCTCCACCGCACGCGAGAGGTGACCTACGAGAACGACCACGAGCGGGACGCGCTCGCGGCCGCGCTGTACGCGGTCGACGACCACGCCGACCAGTTCGACCGGATCACGCGAAAGACGCCCGCCCGCGTCGACCGCGAGGAGGTGATCGCCCGCGTCGTCGCCGGCGGCTCCTCGGTCGAGGCGGCGCTGACGGACCTGACCGACGACGGCGGAGACGGGGACGACGGCGAGGAGGGCGGCGAAACGCCCGAGGGGGGCGATCCGACGGCGCCGGACCGCACTCCCGAGGAGGAGGAGATCAGGCGGCTCCGGCGGCGCGTCGACCGACTGGAGGACCACGCGGCGGACCTCGAGGACGAAGTGGACGAGAAGGACGAGCGGATCGCGGAGCTGGAAGAGCTGCTCTCCGAGGCCAAACGCGAGGAGCGGATCGAGGCCCGGGAGCGTCGCACCGTCTCCCGCATCCAGCGCGAGAACGAGCGGCTGGAGCGCGAGCGCGAGGCGGCCGTCGAGCGCGCCGACGACCTCGCGGACAAGCTCGACCGCCTGAAGGAACTGTGGAAGATCGACCACTCGGACTTCACCGACGTGGCGGAGGGGCGGAACCTCGTCTCCGTCAAGCCGGTCGCCCAGTTCACGCTGGACGCGATCGAGGCCGCGGAGGCGGACTACGGGCTCGCGACCGGCGACGTGGTCTATCTCCGGGACGCCTCCGGGGCCGGCCGCCGCACCGCCGAGCGCCTCGCGGAGACCGAGCCGCGGCTGGTGCTCCGGGCGGGGACCGTCCCCGAGGTCGCCGAGGAGACGCTGTTCGAGGCGGGCGTTCCGGTCGCGCCGGCCGATGACGTGGAGATCCGCGAGATCGACGAGCTCGCGGTCGCCAGCGAGCGGGACGTGCGCGAGGCGGTCGCCGACTGGCGCGACCGCGCGGAGTCGTGGCACCGGGAGCGGACCGAGGAGACGATCGACCGCATCATCTCCGAGCACCGCGCCGACCGCGACTGACCGGCCGGCGGCCGCGAGCCGGTCGCGGAGGACGGCCGCCGCCCGGGTTCCCCTCTCGCGGCAAGAAAATTTATGGCTCCTGAACGCGGAGTAATAGTTGAGGGAGCGGCGGCCGGTCGCACCCCCGGCCGTCCTGCTCCCCGCGGGCGCGCGCCGCCGAGTCGACCCCGCGGTCGGCATCCGGCGGTCGCGCGACCCTACCTCCGGGGTGCCGCGACCCCCACCTTCGGGCGCCCCCATCGTTCGTCGGCCCGCTCCCCACCCGGGCCGCGCGAACGGTTCCCACCGTTCCAGAAGTCATATCCCACCCCTGCCCACAGTGAGGTGTATGGAAGCCTACGAGTTGATCACCCGGAACGCGGCCGAGGTGGTCACCGAAGAGGAGATCGAGGCGCTGGCCGACGACCCCGACGGGAAGCGGGCGTACGTCGGCTACGAGCCCTCGGGCGTCCTCCACATCGGGCACATGCTGACCGCGAACAAGCTGATCGACCTCCAGGAGGCCGGCTTCGAGGTCACGGTGCTGCTGGCGGACGTCCACGCCTACCTCAACGACAAGGGGTCGTTCGCGGAGATCCGGCGGACCGCCGAGCGCATGCGCGACCAGTTCATCGCTTACGGGCTCGACGAGGAGCGCACGCAGTTCGTGCTCGGCTCGGACTTCCAGCTCGACGACGACTACACGCTCGACCTGCACGCGCTGGAGCTGGAGACGACCCTCGCCCGCGCCGAGCGCGCGATGGCGGAGATCAAGTCCGGCGACTCGGTGAAGGTCTCGCAGGCCGTCTACCCCCTGATGCAGGCGCTGGACATCCCGTACCTCGGCGTCGACCTCGCGGTCGGCGGGATGGAGCAGCGCAAGGTCCACATGCTCGCGCGCGACGTGCTCCCGAGCATCGACCGCGCGCCGCCCACGAGCCTCCATACCCCCCTGATCGCCGACCTCGCGTCGGGCGAGGGGAAGATGTCCTCCTCCGCGGGCGTCACCATCTCGATGGAGGACTCCCGCGAGGACATCGAGACGAAGGTGAACAAGGCGTACTGTCCGCCGACCGCGGACCCCGAGCCGACGGACGACGGCGTCGACCGCGAGAACCCCGTGCTCCAGATCTTCGAGTACCACGTCTTCCCGCGCTTCGACGCGGTCGTCGTCGAGCGCCCCGACGAGTACGGCGGCGACCTGGAGTACGACGCCTACGACACGCTGGAGGCGGACTTGGAGTCCGGCGAACTCCACCCCGCGGACGCGAAGGGCGCGCTCGCGGAGTACCTCGACCGCCTGATCGCGCCCGGCCGGAAACAGCTGGAAGAAGAGCAGTCGTAAGCGGCCGCGCGAACTTTTGTGACCGTTCTGCGATTCACTGACGGCCTGCTGTACGCTGGTTTTTGTGTGATTGAGCGTCCTGCTGTGCTCGCCGTGAATACCTAGAAAGCCCTCGACCGGTCGCGGGCGCTCAGCGACATATCGGCGCTCTCAGCACAGCCCGCGCCGATAGGGGTCGTCTGAACGCCCGCGACCGGCCTCGCCCTTTCAGTCCGCCAGGGCGTGGTTCGTCTGCTCGGCCGCTGGAGCCGGTCGATCGGTGAGCCTCGGCGCCGGCTGTCGAGTCAAGGGTGGCCTCGCGCCTCCCCAGCCTCAGCCGCCCGCGGCCTCCGCGGTGCTCCGGCCGCGGCCGGGTTCCACCGGAAATCGAAGATTTCCGAGCAGCCTGCGTGCGGTAGCGCGCTGGCGACCTCGCGCGCGTCGGGTCGCGCGCGCCAAACGTTGGACAGCCGGCAGGACGATGCACCGCGACTAGCGCGAGCAGGCTGTACTCACGGCGGGAGTTGTGCGGTATCCGCGAAAAACGTTCATCCGGCAGGCGGTTGCGGTGCTGTGCAGTCGGGGCGCGCCGCGGCGACCGCGAAGCGTGTCGCCGCGACCGCGCGAGGTCGCCAGCGCGCTACTGCACGCTGGAGGCCAGCGGGACGCGGGTTGTCCCGCGCGGCGGAGAAGCGCGAGCGCGCGGTGAGGCTCCCGCGAGCTCGGCGAGCGGGACGACGGCAGTCGCAGCCCGGCAGCCCGCCACTGCAGGCAGCCCGGACCGTCTGCCGGAACCCGGCGCGGTCGAGCCGGTTGGGGCTTTCTGGGTGGTACCGTCCGGATCAGCAGGATCAGCAGAACCGGATCAGCAAGCGCCGTATAGAGGGCCGGTTGGAGATCTCTGGATGTTGACGCTCCAACCGGCAGGATCCATGACCGAAACGCAAACGCCGAGGACTACATCCGGAACCGCTCCGGACGTACCCCCAACTCGAACGCCGCGACTCTCTCCGCCGCCTTAGACGTTCGGCGCGTCCATCTCGGCCTCGTCCAGCGAGCGGTTGTGGAGCGCCTCGCCGGAGTCGCGGTCGAACAGGTGGATGGCGTTCGCCGGGATGCCGACGCGGGCGTCGGTTCCGTCCGCGATCTGTCGGAGGCCGTCGACCGTCGCGGTGAGGTCGGGGCCGTCCGGGAGCGTCAGGTGGACGACGTTCTCGTTGCCCATCGGCTCGACCACGTCGACGGTCGCGTCGAAGACGTGCTCGCTCGCCACGTCGTCGGGGTCGCCGTCGGCGCTCACGCGCACGTCCTCGGGGCGAACGCCGAGCGTGACCGCGGACGCGCCCGCGACCGCGTCGGCCGCGTCGCCCGCGAGCGGGTAGGTGAGCCCCTCGCCCGCGGCCAGCGTGCCGTCCTCGACGGTCGTCTCCACGAAGTTCATCGACGGCTCGCCGATGAAGCCCGCGACGAAGCGGTTGGCGGGGCGGTGGTACGCCTCCAACGGCGTCGCCACCTGCTGGAGCTCGCCGGCGTCGAGGATGGCGATGCGGTCGCCCATCGTCATCGCCTCCGTCTGGTCGTGCGTGACGTAGACGGTGGTCGTGTCCAGGTCGTTCTGGAGCTGTTGGAGCTCCGTCCGCATCTGCGACCGGAGCTTCGCGTCGAGGTTCGACAGCGGCTCGTCCATCAGGAACGCTGCGGGCTCGCGGACGATGGCGCGCCCGAGCGCGACGCGCTGGCGCTGCCCGCCCGAGAGCGCGCCGGGCTTGCGGTCGAGGAGGTCGGTGATGTCGAGCATCGCCGCCGTCTCCTCGACGCGCTCGTCGATGGTCTCGGAGTCGAGGTCCGTCGACTCCTCGAGCCCGAAGCGCATGTTGCCGCGGACGGTCATGTGCGGGTAGAGCGCGTAGCTCTGGAACACCATCGCGATGTCCCGCTCCGCGGGGCCGCGCTCGTTGATGCGCGTCCCGTCGAGGCGGACCTCCCCGTCCGTGACCGTCTCCAGCCCCGCGACCATGCGCAGGGTGGTGGACTTGCCACAGCCGGAGGGACCGACGAGGACGAGGAACTCCCCGTCCGCGATGTCGACGTTCACGTCGTCGACGGCGACCACCGCGTCGGGGCCGTCGCCGAACCGTTTCGTCACCGAGTCGAGTTCGAGTCGTGCCATTAGCTTTCACCTGCCACGCCTTTCGCGAACTGTTCGCCGAACAGGACGTACACGACGAGCGTGGGCAACGCCGCGACGAACGCCCCTGCCATCTGGAGGTTGTACTGGTTGACGAACGATCCCTGCAGCTGGTTGAGCGCGACGGTGACCACCTGGTTCGAGGGGTCGGTGACCAGCACGATGGCGAACAGCAGGTCGTTCCACACCTGCGTGAACTGGTAGATCAGCGTCACCGCGAAGATGGGCACCGACAGCGGGAGGACGATCCGCCGATAGATCGTCGCCGCGGAGGCGCCGTCGAGGCGCGCGGCCTCGATCATCTCCTCGTCGAGCGTCGCGTAGTACGACCGGAACAGCACCGTACAGATCGGGATCCCATAGGCGGCGTGGGTCAGACTCAGCGTGATGAGCCCCTCGTAGCTCCCCACGAACCCGAGCGGGATCAGCGACGGGAGGTCGACCGCCGACCAGAACTGCCGGAGCGGCACCAGCACGGACTGGTACGGCAGGAACACGCCCGCGACGAACAGCACCAGCACGCCGGTCTGGCCGCGCCAGTCGAGGTTCGTCAGCCCGTACGCCGACAGCGACCCGAGCAGCGCCGACAGCACGGTCGCGGGGATCGCCATCAGCAGGCTGTTGATCAGCCCCTGCGAGAGCCGGTCGAACGCCACCTGCCACGCGGCCAGCGTGAACTCGCCGAGCGGCGGGGGCGCGAACGGCGTCGTCGCCCGGAAGCCCGCCTCCGTCTTGATCGAGGTGGCGAGCCCGGACTCCAGCGGCGCGAGGTAGAACGCGACCATCGCGAAAAGCACCGCGTACAGCGCGGCCCGCGAGCGGTCGACCGCCGCGACCGCCGCACGCAGGTCGGCGACGCGGCTCACAGCTCACCCCGCCGGTACTGCGCGTAGAGGTACGGCCCGATCACCGACAGCGCCATCGCGAAAAGCACCGTGGCGACGGCGGCGCCGTACGACCACTGCAGCCTGTCGAAGGCGACCCGGTACATCATCACCGAGAGGATGTCCGCGGACTGGCCGGGGTTGACCCCGAACAGCACGAACAGGAAGTCGAACGCCTTCAGCGCGAACACCATCAGCACGACCGCGGCCGACATCGTCGACGCGCCCAACTGCGGGATGATGACCCGCAGGTAGACGCGGAGCGTCGAGGCGCCGTCGATGCGCGCCGCCTCGTACTGATCGCGCGGGATGGCGCGGAGTCCCGCGAGGTACACTACCATGCAGTAGCCGGAGAACTGCCACATCAGCGCGAAGATGATGGCGAACAGCTTCACGTCGGGGTTCGAGAGCCACGCCGTCGTGAGTACGTCGAGGCCGACCCCCCGAAGCGCCGTGTTGATCAACCCGATCCGCGGGTTGTACATCCACGACCAGAAGATGGCCGTGACGACGAACGAGAGGCTCATCGGGAGCAGGTATATCGTCCGGAACGTGTTCTCGAACCGGATCCCGCGGTCGATCAGGATCGCGAGCAACAGCCCCACGGCCAGCGACAGCACCGTGAACAGCAACAGCAGGATCAGCGTGTTCCAGAACGCGCTCGTGAAGGAGGGGTCGACGAGCAGCTGCTCGTAGGCGGCGAGCGAGAAGTCGGTGTACTCGGGCTGACCGAGCCCGTCCCAGCCGATCAGCGAGATGACGAGGTTCCACGCCACCGCGCCGTAGACGAAGATCCCCACGAGCACCGCGGGCGGCCCCCAGAAGGGGAGCGACTCCACGAACTCGCTGCGCCGAAGACGCGTCAGGATCGACGCGTCAGTCCCGGTCGCGGCGGACGCGGTCGCTCCGCCGTCGGCCCGCAACTGTCGCTCCCCGCCGGACCGAGACCGCCGCTCCTCGTCGCTCTCGGCGTCGTCCGGGTCGCGGTCGCTTCGCCCGAAAAGTCCTCCGAGCATCGAGGCTCAGAAGGAGTTCGCGATGGCCTCGTAGGCCTGGTCGACGTCGCCGTTGCCGTTGAAGTTGGCGAACGCCTCCTCAAGCGAGGAGTGGACGCTCGGCGCGACGGAGGTCCCGTGCGCGATCGACGGCGGCTGTGTGTTCGAGTTGTTGAAGTCCTCGATCTGCCGGGAGAGGAACGGCCCGAAGTCGTCGGTCGGCACGTCGGTACGCGGCGGGATCGACCCCTTCACGGGGTTGAAACGCGCCTGCGCGTCGACGCTGCCGGCGTACGAGAGGAACTTCTCGGTCGCCTCCGGCGACGGGTTGTTGGTCGGGAAGACGAACGAGTCGATGACCGACTGGTAGACGCTCGTCGAACCCGGGAACGGCACCATGTCCCAGTCCTCGCCGAACTCGAAGCCGTCGGCCGCGCGGTACTGGCCGGCCGCCCAGTCGCCCTGGTGGATGAAGGCGGCGTCGCCCTCGATCAGCGCGCTGTTGCCCTGGTCCCAGGAGATCGAGCCGGCGTCCTCGGGGAAGTACTCGGAGTAGGTGTTGAGCAGTTCGAGGCCGTTGCGGACCTCCGTCTCAAGCGAACTCACGTCGCCGTCGATGAACGTCCGGTAGGCGTCGACGCCCTGCATCCCGATGAAGATCGACTCCCACAGCTGGAGCGAGGACCACGGACTCTGCGTCTGGTGGGCCAGCGGCGTCGCGTCCGTCTCGTCGGCGACCGTCTGGAGCGCGTCCGCGAGCTGCTGCGGGTCGTTGATGTCCGTCGGGTCCACGCCCGCCGACTCGACGACCTCGACGTTGTAGAAGAGGTTGTTGAGCCGGTGGATGTTGATCGGCACCGCGACGAGGTTCCCCGCGGGGCGCGCGAGGTCGACGATGTCGCCCAGGTACGCCTCCTCCATCTCGTCGGTCCAGACGGAGTCGCCGATGTCCTCGAGGAGATCCTCCTCGGTGTACGGCGTCAGCGCCTGGCCGGGCCAGATCTGGAACGTGCTCGGCGGGTCGCCGTCGAGCACGCGGTTCTGGATCACCGCGTCGATAGCCGACCCCGCCCCGCCCGGCGCGGGGTTGTCGACGATCTCGACGTCCGGGTGCTCCTCGCGGAAGCCGTCGAGCAGGGCCTGATAGGCGTCCTGCTCGCCGCCCGCGGTCCACCAGTGGACGATCTCGAGTTCCGACCCACCGTCACCGCCGTCACCGCCGTCGCCGGAGCCGTCCTCGGTGTCGCCGGAGCCGCCCTCGGTCTCGGTCATCCCGACGTCTCCCTCGGGGTCCTCGGAGCAACCGGCCAGTCCGACCGCGACAGCGGCGCCCGCACCCGCCACGTAGTGGCGGCGGGTGAGGCGATTCGCGTCGTCGTCACGTTCGTGATCGTTCATGGATGTCCGTCAGGGTGATTCGGCCGGACATACTTAATGATTGTATGTTCACTCCAATTCGAGTCAATCATTTTTGTCCCCGTGACGCTCCCGACCGACCGATTCTTGAGCGCGCGTCCCCGACGAGCCGGTAATGGACGGACCGCTGTGGACCGAGGCGCACGCGCCCGACCTCGGGGAGATCCGGCAGGACGAGGCCCGCGAGCGGCTGGAGCGCGCGGTTGACGAGCCGATGAACCTCGTCGTGCAGGGGCCGCCCGGCGTCGGCAAGACCGCGGCCACGCGGGCGCTGGCCCGGGAGACGCACGCCGACCCGGACAACGACCTGATCGAGATCAACGTCGCGGACTTCTTCTCGCGAACGAAGAAGGAGCTTCGACAGGACCCCCGCTTCGAGAGCTTCCTCGCCGGCCGCTCCCGGATGGCCAAACGCGACATGATCAACCGCGTGCTGAAGGAGTCGGCCGCCTACGCGCCGATGTCCGGCGAGTACAAGACGCTCGTGCTGGACAACGCGGAGGCGATCCGCGAGGACTTCCAGCAGGCGCTCCGGCGCGTGATGGAGAAGCACCACCGCACCACCCAGTTCGTGATCACCACCCGACAGCCCTCCAAGCTCATCCCGCCGATCCGGTCGCGCTGCTTCCCGGTGCAGGTGCGTGCGCCGACCACCGACGAGACGATGGACGTGCTGGCGACGATCTGCGACCGTGAGGACGTGGCCTACGACGACGACGGGTTGGAGTTCGTCGCCAGCGCCGCCGGCGGGGACCTCCGGCGTGCGATCCTCTCGGCGCAGGCGACCGCGGTCGCGGCCGACGAGGTGACGATGTCGGCGGCCTACGAGACGCTCGGCGACGTGGGCGACGACGAGACGATCCGCGAGGCGCTCGCGGCCGCTCAGTCCGGCGACCTGAAGGACGCCCGGTCGACGCTCGACGACCTGCTCGACGAGGGCGGCTACGACGGGCCGGGGCTCCTGCGGGAGCTCCTCCGGGTCGCGCGGGCCGGCTCCGCGTACGACGGCGCCCAGCTCGCCCGGCTCCACAAGCTCGCCGGCGAGGCGGACATGGACCTCTCGGAGGGGCTCGACGACCGCCTCCACCTCACCCACCTGCTCGCCTCGTGGGCGGCCGGCCGCGAGACGCTCGCCGCCGACTTCCGCGACCCCGTGGAGGCGTAGACGATGTCCGATCCCACGGATCCCGACGACGCCGCCACCGGCCCGCCGCTCGCCCGCCTCCTGCCGTTCCCGGTCGTCGACGACGCGTGGCGGCTCGCGCGCCCACCATTCCTGTCCGGCGCGGCGCTCCTCGCCCTCGTTCCGCCCGCCGGTCTGGCGCTGCTCCTGCTGGGGCTCGGCGTGCTCTGGTTCCACCGCGACCCCGCGCGTGCGGTCCCGGACGCGGGCGTCGTCAGCCCCGCTGACGGCACCGTCTCGGTGGTCCGCGAGGAGGGCGACCGACTCCGCGTCGGCGTGTTCATGAACGTCACCGACGTGCACGTCAACCGGGCGCCGATGGCCGGCGAGGTGCGCGAGGTGCGCCACCGCCCCGGCGCGTACAAGCCCGCGTTCTCGAAGGACTCCGACCGCAACGAACAGGTCGTAGTCGACTGCGGGGACTACGAGCTGTTCCTGATCGCCGGCTGGTTCGCCCGCCGGATCCACCCCTCGGTCGCGGCCGGCGACGAGGTCCGCCGCGGCGACCGCGTCGGGCACGTCTCGTTCGGCTCGCGCGCCGACGTGCTGTTCCCGCCCGCGGTGGACCGCGAGGACCTCAGGGTCGCGGTCGGCGACTCCGTCCGCGCCGGCGAGACGATCCTCGCCGAGCGCTGACCGGGCCGATCGGTTCCCGGCGGTTGCGGGGCCGGTCGCCCTCGGTCGCGACTCGCGCGTCCAACCGCATTCCTTATTCACAGGCGCTCGCAAGGAGCGGGCGAGATGGACACCGACCCCCTCCACGCGCGCTATCCCTTCTTCGAGGCGGCCCGCGAGGCCGTCGCGGCGGCGGAGGTCGCGCTGCCGGAACTCGTCGCGGCGGGCGCGCCGGCGGTCGAGCGCGGCCGCGAGCGCGTGGAGCGGGCGCTGATGGAGGGCACCGTCGAGAGCGAGACGCCCGAGGAGTACGACACGCGCGCGGAACTGCTCTCGTACCCGGTCGCGCGCATCCTCGTCTCGCTGCTCGACTCCTCGGCCGCCGTCGAGAAGTACGCGACCGCGGAGGCCGCCACCGCCGCCGAGCGGTTCGCGGCCGACGCCGAGCGCGGCGACGACGGTCTCCGCTCCACGACGACGGTGACGGTCGACCGCGACCAGGTCCTCGCGGAGTTCGACCTCGCGGACCGCGTCCGCGCCGAGCCGATGGCCGGGAACCGGGAGCCGGAGTGGTTCCGGGTCGGCGTCGGCGCGTACCTCTCCCTCTCCTCGCCCGACTGGGGGGAGTCGTGGCGCCTCGTCAACCGCGAACTCGCGGGCGGCGAGGTGCGCGTCGAGCGCGAGGAACTCTACCGGCTGCTCCGCGCGGCGGTCCGCGAGCGCGTGCTGGAGGGGCTCCCGTTCGAGCTGGAGGCGGAGGGACAGCTCGCGACGGAGCTGGAGTCGCAGGTGGCGGACCTCAAGCGCCTGCTCTCGGAGCGGCCGCACGTCGGCCCCATCGACGTGGTCGTCCCGGAGCTGTTCCCGCCCTGCATGACCAACCTGATCGACAAGGCCGAGCGGGGGGTCGAGCTGTCGCCGCCGGAGAGCTTCGCGCTGATGGCGTTCCTGACCGGTATCGGGCTGGACGCCGACGAGGTGGTCGCCTTCTGTGCGGACACGAGCCTCGACGCCGAGGAGGTGCGCTATCAGACCGAGTACCTCCGGGACGACAGGGGGACCCAGTACCCGCCGCCGACCTGCGAGACGCTCTCGGCGTACGGCATCTGCCACAACGAGGAGGAGCACTGGCGCGTCGCCGCCGACCCCCTCGCGTACTACGAGACGAAGCTGGAGGCGGCCGACGACGTGACCGGCTGGCGCGAGCGCGCGACCCCCGAGCCCTCCGAGGGGTAGCGCCGGTCTCGCCCCGCCGATCGCGCGTGGTTCGCGACGCGGCGAGGACGTCGAACGCGGCGCGGACGAGGCGTCGAACCGCACGATATTTCCGCGCGCTTCGCGCATAGCCGCACGAATGGACGAGCCGGTCCTGCTGACGGGCGCGGGCGGTCGCGTCGGGCAGGCGATCCTCGACGGCATCGGCGACGCCTACGAGTGGCGCCTGCTGGATCGCGAGCCGCTGCCGGCCGAAAAGGTCCCCGCGGGCGTCGACGACGGGGACGTGTACGTCGCCGACATCACCGACGAGGAGGCGGTCCGCGAGGCCGTCGCGGGCGTCGGCGCCGTGATCCACCTCGCGGGCGATCCCCGGAAGAACGCGCCCTGGGACAGCGTGCTCCGCAACAACATCGACGGCACGCAGGTCCTCATGTCCGCGGCGGTCGAGGCCGGCGTCGAGCGGTTCGCGTTCGCCTCCTCGAACCACGCGGTCGGTCACTACGAGACCGAGCGCAAGCCCGACCTCTACCGCGAGGACGACGACTTCCGGCTCGACGGCACCGAACTCCCCCGGCCCGGCAACCTCTACGGTGTCTCGAAGGCCACCGGCGAGTTTCTCGGACGCTACTACCACGACGAGACGGGCCTCTCGGTCGTCTGCGTCCGCATCGGCAACCTGACGAAGGACCATCCGCCCCGCGAGTACGAGCGCGGGCAGGCGATGTGGCTCTCCCACCGCGACTGCGCGCACCTGTTCGACCGCTGTCTGCGGGCCGACTACGGCTTCGAGATCGTCTACGGCATCTCCGAGAACGACCGCCGGTACTACTCCATCGAGCGCGCGAAGGAGGCGCTCGGCTACGAGCCGCGGGACAACTCCGCGGAGTTCACCTTCGAGGGCGAGCCGCGGGGCGGAGAGTCGCCGGAGTAGCGACCGCCGGATACCCGCCGCTCCGCAGGCGAACCGCTGAAATACCCGACCCGCCTACCTCACGCCAGTGTCACAGCAGTTGGCCGACGTCGAGACGCTGTTCCTCCACGAGGCGCGGAGCGACTACACCGTCGTCGCGGTGAAGGACGGCACCCGGCTGCTCCGCGGGCGGCTCGAGTTGAAGGAGACGAGCGCCGGCCCCCGACCGGGGAAGTTCATCGCCGTCCGCGGGGACGACGAGGAGCCGCGCCGCCCGGAGGAGTTCGTCGACCTCGCGCGGGCGGCCAAGCGGATCCGGATCTCCCAGCAGACCTCGCCGGCGGGCCGCGAGGAGCTGCAGGCGGCGCTTTCCGGCTACCAGCTCGACGCGCTCGTCGTGCGGACCTGCCGGCAGTGCGCCGCGAGCGGCCGCTACTCGCCGATCACCGAGGAGACGGCGATCAAGCACAACGACGAGCACATCTGCCCCGACTGCGCGAAGCGGGAGCTCGACCGCGAGCTCTCCTTCACGGGGAACTTCACGGGCGCCGCGGAGGACCGGCTGGAGGACCTGCTCCTGGAGACGCAGGACCTCGACCGCATCGCGACCCTCGTCTCCGGCGGCCTCGACCCGGACCTGACCAAGTACGACGAGGTCTCCGCCACCGTCGAGGACGTCTCGCCGGTGCGGACCGACGAACTCGACCTCCACGACGACCTCGCGCGGCTGACCCAGGACCGCTTCGAGGAGCTGCTGCCGGTCCAGAGCCTCTCGGTCAGGAACGGCCTGCTCGACGGCGACGACCAGCTCGTGGTGAGCGCGACCGCGACCGGGAAGACCCTCGTCGGCGAGCTCGCGGGGCTCGACCGCGCGCTGAAGGGGGAGGGGAAACTCCTGTTCCTCGTCCCGCTCGTCGCACTCGCCAACCAGAAACACGAGGACTTCGAGGACCGCTACGGCGACCTCGTGGACGTGTCGATCCGGGTCGGCTCCTCGCGCATCGACGACGACGGCAATCGCTTCGACCCGAACGCGGACGTGATCGTCGGCACCTACGAGGGGATCGACCACGCGCTCCGGACCGGCAAGGACCTGGGCGACGTGGGAACGGTCGTCATTGACGAGGTCCACACCCTGAAGGAGGGCGAGCGGGGCCACCGCCTCGACGGGCTCATCTCCCGGCTGAAGTACTACAGCGAGCGCCGACAGGAGCAGGTCCCATCCTTCGACGGGACGCAGTTCGTCTACCTCTCGGCGACCGTGGGCAACCCCGAGTGGCTCGCCCGGAAGCTCCGTGCCACCCTCATCGAGTTCGAGGAGCGCCCGGTGCCCATCGAGCGCCACGTCACCTTCGCGGACGGCCGCGAGAAGGCCCGCATCGCGAACAAGCTCGCGAAGCGGGAGTTCGACACGAAGTCCTCGAAGGGGTACCGCGGGCAGACGATCATCTTCACCAACTCCCGGCGGCGGTGCCACGAGATATCGCGGAAGCTGGAGTACTCCTCGGCCCCCTACCACGCCGGGCTCGACTACGGCCGCCGGAAGCAGGTCGAGCGGCAGTTCCTGAACCAGGACCTGTCCGCCGTGGTCACGACCGCTGCGCTAGCGGCCGGGGTGGACTTCCCCGCCTCGCAGGTCGTCTTCGACTCGCTGGCGATGGGGATCGAGTGGCTCTCCGTCCAGGAGTTCTCGCAGATGCTCGGGCGCGCGGGGCGGCCGGACTACCACGACCGCGGCCGCGTCTACCTCCTCGTGGAGCCGGACTGCACCTACCACAACTCCATGGAGCGCACGGAGGACGAGGTGGCGTTCACGCTGCTGAAAGGCGAGATGGAGGACGTGGCGACCGCCTACGACGAGACCGCCGCGGTCGAGGAGACGCTCGCGAACATCACCGTCGCGGGCAAGCGCGCCAAGCGGCTCAACGACCGCATGATCGGCGACGTGCCGACCAAACACGCGATCGGCAAGCTGCTCGAGTGGGAGTTCATCGACGGCTTCGAGCCGACGCCGCTCGGCCGCGTGATCACCAGGCACTTCCTCGCGCCCGACGAGGCGTTCCGGATCCTCGACGGGATCCGGAAGGGGATGGCGCCGTACGACCTCGTCGCCGAGTTGGAGCTCCGCGAGGACGAGCGGTAGGGGGCGGTTCACACGGGCGACGCCGAGCGAAACGCTTTAGCGCGCGATAGCGATATAGAGAAACGCGGGACCGTGGGTTAGCCTGGTATACTTCGGGCCTTGGGTGCCCGTGACCCCGGTTCGAATCCGGGCGGTCCCATTTTCGCGGCGCGAGTACTTTGCGAGCGCCGCGTGTGAGGCGCGGATTCGCATCCTGTCCTTGCGGTGCGGACGCGACCGTGTCGGCCGCCAAGCACTTATCCGACGCTCACGAGCCGTTCGTATGAACGGACGCACGGCAGCGATCGCGGTCGTCCTGTCGGTCGTAGTGCTCGGCGGTCTCGCCGCGGGCTTCCTCGTGCTCGGCGGGGCCCCGGGCGGCGACGGCGGCGGGCTCGCTGGCGACGGAGCTGGGGGCGAAGGCGGGAGCGGTGGCGACGATGCGGGTGCGGCGACCGCGACGCCCGCGATGGAGGACACGAACGCCTCCTTCCAGTTCACCATTGACGAGATCGAGGAGTGCGGAAACACCTGCCGTGACGTGACCGCGACGATCGTCAACGACGGCGGCGAGACGGCCGAAGGGATCGTCGTCCACACGACGATGTACGCGGACGACGACGTGGTCTGGGAGGGCACCGAGGAGATCGGTGAGCTCCCCGCGAACGAGAGCTACACCTCCACGCGCGAGGTCGACGTCGGCTATGGCGGCGGCGCGAAGATCCAGGAGAACGACGGCTACGTCACGATCGAGACGGTGATCGAGTTCGACGACGGGCAGGAAGTGTTCACTGAGCGCCGGCAGGCCGCCTGACTCGGGCCGGGACTCGCGCCGCAACGCGCGGCACGGACCCGTCGCGACGCGCGGCACGGACCCGCCGCGGACGACCGCGGGCGCGGTCCGAGTCACCCGACCGCCGTGCTTCGAAATCCTTTTGTCTTCCATCGGCGTTGGTCGGAATGCGAGCCGCCTTAGCTCAGATTGGGAGAGCACTCGACTGAAGATCGAGCTGTCCCCCGTTCAAATCGGGGAGGCGGCATTCCTTTTCCACACGGACCGCATTCGTGAGTCTCGACTGAAGTAGAGCTGTCCCCCGTCCCGGCAGGACCTCTACGTCTCGGCGGCCGGGCCGTCGATCCGGCCCACCCGCGGATAGATGTACTCCCGGAGGTCGACCCACTCCCAGTCGAGGCGGCGTCCGGACACGAACCCCTGCCGGGACAGCGACCCCGCGTCGCCGAGATAGCCGCTCATCTCGGGGTCGGAGACGTACCACACGAGTTCGGTGTCGTCCGTGACGTAGTACGACCGGTGGCTATCGCTGAACGCGTCGTGTCGCTCGGCCAGTCGCCGGTAGAACTCGTCGAGGGCGTCGTCGACGCGCACCGGCTTCGCGTCGACGCCCGCCTCGACGAGCAGGTGGCCGTCCCCCGCCTCGTTGAACACCGACAGCATCCGCGTTTCCACGCCGCGAAGCGAATCGTACAGCGACGCCAGCGTAACGGTCTTCTCCTCGCAGTTCCCGCCGGTCCGCCACGTCTCGGTCGGCGGTCTGAACGGCCGCGTTCCGCCCTCGTGGCGTCGCTCGTACGGAAGCTTCCGGTAGATGTAGAAGTGCAGCGCCGCCGCGACGGTGACGGGCGTCCACTCGCCGTCGTAGCCGGAAAAATGGCTGTCGAGGATCTCCCGGACGATCGGCTCCATTCCCGACTGGAGGTGGCCGTAGTAGTCGACCATGCTCAGCGGTCGTGCCAGTCGTCGCCCTCGCGAGACACGTCCTGAAGGATGTCGTCGAGGTCCGCCTTCTCCGTCGGATCGATGTCGTCCGTCGACCCCGCGGTCGGGTCGTACACGTCGGTGGTGGCGAGCGTCTTGCCCAGGTCGGTGACGTTTTGATCGATGGCGTCGAGTCGCTGGTCGAGCTGTTGCTCGACCCGTTCGACCATCGCCCCCAGCTCTCGGGACTCCGTCCGTTCCGTCTCGACGGCTTCGACGAGGTTCTCGTCCGACAGCCCGTTCACCGTCTCGGCCTTCGCTTCGAGCCGATCGAGCTTCTGGTCGTGGTCGTCGACCAGTTCGACGACCGCCTCGTACTCCTCGAGCATCTCTCCGATCGTCTCGAGCAGTTGCGACTGTGTGTCGAGGATCGAAACGACTTCTTCGCGGTCGGCGTGCCGCGAGTTCTCCACGAACGCCCGTAGGTCCCGGTACCGGTTCGAAACAGAACGGTATCGCTCCCGATACTCGCTGTCCGTCATTGTGACGACTGGCGACCCGAGCGAGTTATACTTTGGCAGGGTTCCGTCTCACCCCGTCGACATCGCGCTGCGGTGCCGAGCGGTCGCCGTCCGCACAGCGTACCGGTTCACGCTGGAAACCGCGACCCCCGCAGGGGCGGGCGCTTTCGCTCGATCAGACGTGCTGACCCCAGAGGCCGTCCCCTTTCGTCACCTCCACGTCTCCCTCGACCCGGGTCTGACAGGCGAGTCGCACGTCGTGACTCGGGTGGTGCGGCGGCATCGAGAGGCGGATCCGCTCCTTGCGTGACGGCTCGCTCACCTCCCCGTCGACCTGCACCGCGCAGGTGCCACACGAGCCCGTCCCCCGGCAGTTGAACGTCTCGGCCTTTCCGTTGTAGACGGAGAGCCCCGCTTCCTGTAGCACGTCGCGCAGCACCGCTCCCTCCTCGCACTCGATCTCCTCGCCGCGGTAGTGTACCGTTGGCATGATCTGCGTTTGCATACGTCACGACGGGCCAAAGATGGTGGGGCTCGCCGGTCGGTGACGGAGCCGGGGTAACGGTCTTGATCCCGGGGGCCGTCGTTCGGGGCGTGATCCCCGATCTCCCCGACGCCGCGAGCCGAAAGCGCCCGCTCCGCTACCTGATGGGCTTCCTCTACGTCCTCGCGGGCGTGGCGCACTTCCTCGCCCCTCGGCGGTTCGCTCGGATCGTCCCGCCGCGATTCCCGCGGCCGCGGGCGCTCGTCTACCTCTCCGGCGCCGCCGAGGTCGTTCTGGGCGTCGGCGTGCTGTTCAGGCGAACCCGCCGAGCGTCGGCGTGGGGCATCGTCGCGCTGCTGCTGGCAGTCTTTCCGGCGAACGTCTACATGGCCACCGACGGCGTGGCGGCCGAACTCGTCCCCGACCGCTACGCGGGCCTCGCCCGGGTCGCGGCGTGGGTTCGGCTTCCGCTGCAGGGGGTTTTGATCCTGTGGGCGTGGTGGCACACGAGGCGGGACGTTGGAGGCGCGTAGTCGCCGGAGCGCCCGCGCGACGGCATAAAACGGCGCGGCCGAGCTACTCGTCGACGTTCACGACGCGCGTACCGGCCGCGAGGTCCCCGAGTCGCTGGTGTTCGTCGGAGACGTAGGCGACGAGGACGCCGACGAGGTAGAACGCGGGCAGGGCGTCGACGATCCGAAGGAGGTTGCGAACGACCGCGGCCACCCACGTGCAGTCGTCGCCGTCCTCGGTGACGACGACGATGTCGCGGTACCGCTTGCCGAGCGTCTGTCCGTAGTACCCCTCGAAGACCGTCTGATAACCGAGCAGGACGACCGGCGAGATGAACTGCACCGCGACCAGAAAGCCGCCGAAGCCGCCGAACGAGCCCTCGATCAGGAGCGCGCCGCCCACGTATCCGAGCAGTCCGATGACCCCGACGACCAGCAGGCCGTCGATGAGGAGCGCTTCGAGGCGTCGGTCGAGGACGCCGGCCAGTTCCGTAACGTCGGGATCGGGATATCGATCCATAACGATTCGGTGGGCCGATGCTGTAATAAAAAGGTAGCGCGGCGAGTATCACGACTGATAGCCCGGTCGGCTCCGACTTCGCGTGGACCCTCGCGTGGGGAGTCGTGGACGGACCGGTCCGCAAAACGGAGTGCTAACTGTTCGCTGGTCTGGGTCGGGGGTACGGGTGCCGCTACTGGCCCCAGAAGTCCTCGCGGCTGCCGAGGCGTTCGCGGTCGGGGCGGCTCGGACCGTCGCGTTCCGCCTCGTCGCCCTCGCCCTCGTCGGCGCCCTCGCCCTCCTCGTCCCCTTCCTCCTCCTCGGGGAGGCGTTCGACGACCTCCTGTGCGGTGGCGTGGCTGGACTTGACGCGGTGGATGCGGACCTCGGCGCGGGCGGGCGGGAGGAGGCCGTCGACGAGGACGATGAAGCCGTCCTCGGTGCGGCCGACGCCAGCGCCGCTCTCGTGGATGTCGTCGACCTCGACGACGACCTGCTCGCCGGGCTGGACGGGCTGTTCCTTCAGCTCGTAGATCGGCATGTCGTAGTGGTTGCACCACTCGGCGCCGCCCTTGTTCCCGTAGTGTTGACACCCCATCCCCTGAATTTGCTCCTCGAACTGGGGGCAGTCGTCGGCGAGCGGACAGTTAGCCATACGTAAACTAGCCCGGGGGCGCTCTAAATCCTTCCGACTGGGCCCCCTCTACGGGCCCGAGTCGGCGTCCGGCGTCCCGTCGCGACTTCCGATCACTCCGCGACCGCGTCCGCGACCTCCTCGGCGAGTTCGATGTCGCGACGCCGGAGTTCCCTGACGAACCGCAGCGCCGCGAGGTGGCCCGCGATCGCGACGCCCGCCGCGACGACCGCGGTGCCGACGAACAGCCGCACGAGCACCGCCGGCCCGACCGCGAGCGACAGGCCGCCGGCCGTGACGCCGGGGACGGGACCGAGCAGCCGCGACCCGAGCCAGAACCCGACGCCGTAGATGACCCACTTCACCGGCGGGTTCATCACGAGCAGCACCGCCACCAGCGCGAGGTTGCTGACGCGCTCGAGGTACCGGGCGGCCAGCGCGAAACAGACCAGCGCGAGGCCGAAGTTCGGGAGCGCGGCGACGAAGAGCCCGACCGAGAACGTCGCCGCCACGTCGCGCGGCGGATGGTCCTCGCTGAACGCCTCCTCGAGCCGCTCTCGTGTTCGATCCCGGTAGGTGGAGAGTCGCCGTCTCACGGATCCGGGTGGCGCTCCACGACCATCAACGCACCGCCGACCGCGTCGACCCGGGGGCGCCGCCGACCGCGCCGTCCGCTCTGCGGCGATGGCTTGAAGATCGTGGAGCGCGTGGGTACGACTAACACACATGAGCTCGGAAACGTCGGACCGGGCGTCCGCCGTCGGGGACGGCTGCTGTCCTCGGTGTGCGGACGCCGAGCGTCTCCTGTCCCAGGCGGGCGCTGACCCGGGCGCGCTCGCGACCGGGGACCGCGAGCGGGGGCCCTCCGTCTCCGCGGTTCCGGACGACCACGTCAGCACCGTGTACGAACTGCGCGACGTCGGCTGTCGGCGGTGCGGGGCGGTCGCGGAACTGGGCGTGGAGGCGATCGAGGGGGTGAGCGCCGCGACCGCCAGCGCGCCGACCGCGAGCGTGCAGGTCCACTACGACCCGGCGACGGTCGAACCGGCCGCGCTGGAACGTCGGTTCGCGGCGGTGGGGTATCCAGTCGCGAGCCGCGGCGAGGCGTTCGCGAACCGGCGGGCGACCGCGTGGGCGGGCGCGCGGTTCGCGGCGGGGATCATGGCCGGCCTGATGGCGCTGTCGTCGTACGGCGCCGTGATGTACCCCGCGCGCTTCGAGTGGCTGCTCGGACCGACGATCGCCGAGCACCTCAACGAACAGCTGGTGGCGACCGGGAGCTTCGCCTATCACCTCAACATCGGCGTGCTGGCGGGTATCGTGCTGTTCTTCGCCGGCAAGCCGATGATCGACGGCGCCCGCGCGGCGCTCGCGGAGCGGTCGGTCTCGCTCGACCTGGCGGCCGCGAGCGCCGCCGTGCTGGCGTACGGAACGAGCTGGGTCGGCGTCGCGACCGACGCGATGTGGCTGGTCCACTTCGACGTGGTCGTCGCGGTGGCGCTGGCCACCTCGGTCCAGCGGCTGCTGGACGCGAGCGAGCAGGGCGTCGGTCCGACCGACCTCGAGACCGACGCGACGGCGCGGGAGGCGGCCGACTCGACGGGTTCGGACCGTGAAGCGCCGCTATCCGCGGGCTCGTCCGACTGAAACGCCCCCTTTTCTCGCTAGCAGCCAACACGGAACCCTTATCCGTGTGACCCGCATCTGTTTGGTTGCAATGGCAACCGGTACGGTTGATTTCTTCAACGACACGGGCGGTTACGGCTTTATCGACACTGAGGACGCTGACGAGGACGTCTTCTTCCACATGGAGGACGTTGGCGGTCCGGACCTCGAGGAGGGGCAGGAAGTCGAGTTCGACATCGAGCAGGCCGACAAGGGCCCGCGCGCGACGAACCTGACGCGCCTGTAAGGCGCGTCGAGCCCGACGAATCGGCACACTGACACGTTTTCGGATTTTCTCTCACTCGGTAGCGGCGTCGCCGTTCCACGGGTTCACCGAGTAGAGACCGTACTCCGCGTCCAGCGACCGCGTCTCCTCGTTCTCGACCGCACAGAGGACGGTGACGCCGGCGACGGACGCGCCGGCGCGTTCGAGCAGATCGGCCGCCACGCCGACCTGCGAGGCCGTCTCGACGTAGTCGTCGACGACCAGGACCGACGCGCCGTCCGCGACCATGCGGCGGTCGAGTTCGAGCGTCTTCTCGGTCCCGGTCCAGTCGACGCAGTCGTCCGCGAGGCGGTGCTCCTCCGCGATGGGGAGTTTGCCCCCCTTCCGGACCGCGACGAAGCCGGCGTCGAACGCGCGCGCCAGCGCCGCGCCGGGGATGAAGCCCATCGCGTCGATGCCCGCGACGGCGTCCGGGTCGACCGCGGTGGCGTCCCGCATGTCCACAACCGCGGCCGCGAAGTGGTCGGGGTCGGCGAAGACGTTCGGGACGTTCGAGCGGTAGTCGGCGCTCTCCATCAGCGCGGCGTACTCCTCCCACTCCATGTCGTCCGGTGCGGTCGGAACCGGGTTGTAGCTGACGGGCGCTGAGGATCCGGGGGATTCACCCCGTCACGCCCCTTTTGCCGCTCGACCGCGTATCCCCGTCAGTGAGCGTTACGACCCTCCACGATCCGAGCCACCGGGAGGCGCTGTGGGAGCTGGAGTCAGCCTTCGAGCGCGGCGACCTGATCACCGTCTTCGGCCGCTGTGAGGTCGACTACGAGGGACGGGCCGCCTCGGAGCTCGGCCCCGGCGACCGCCTGCTGATCCTCAAGCCGGACGGCGCGGCGCTGGTCCACACCGACGAGCAGCGCACGCCGGTCAACTGGCAGCCGCCCGGCTCCGAGCACCGCGCCGCGGTGCGGGACGGTCGGCTCCGCGTCCGCTCCGAGCGCGAGAACCCCGACGAGAGCCTGACGGTTCGGTTCGCGGCCGTCCACCAGCTCTCGGCGATGGCCGTCACCGGCGGACGCGACCTCGACGTCCACGGGAGCGAGGCTGACCTCAAACGCCGCGTCCTCGACCATCCCGACCTCGTCGAGGAGGGGTTCGACCCCGTGGAGACGGAGCGGGACAGCGCGGCCGGCCCGATGGACGTGTTCGGCTACGACGCGGCGGGCCGGCCGGTCGTCGTGGAGCTGAAGCGGCGCCGGGTCGGGCCGAGCGCGGCCAGCCAGCTCGCGCGCTACGTGGCGGCGCTCGAACGCGAGCTCGGCGACGACGAGCCCGTCCGCGGCGTGCTGGTGGCGCCCTCGGTCACCGACCGGGCCGCGGAGCTGCTCGCCGAACAGGGGTTCGACCACGCGTCGGTCGCGCCGGCCGACGAGGACGCCCCCGATGGCCCGGACGAGGGGGCCAGCGACTCCGGCGACTCCGGCGACGAGGCGGTCGACGACGGGGAGCCGGCCGACGACACGGAGCCAGTTGACGACGCGGAGGCGGGCGCGCCGAGCGACGCCGCGTAGTCGATCCCTCGGCGCGGGACGTCGACCCGGCCGGCGCCCGGCCGATTTATACTCGGGGCGGCGAAACCGATCCGTCATGCCAGTTACCGAGACGGAACTGCCCGGGGTCGGCAAGAAACACGAGATCGACCTCGGGGGCGGCGAGACGCTGGTCGTGCTCACGCACAACAGCGGGCGTCGCGAGGTGTACAAACGGGCGTCCGCGGACGCCGACTCCGAGAAGCTGTTCGAGCTGACCGACCAGCTCGCGCGGACCGTCGGGACGATCCTCGAAGGGGCCTACTTCCAGCCCGTGGAGTCGCCCGACGCGCCCGACGCGCTGCTGCCCGGCGGCGCGCTGATCGAGTGGTTCGAGGTGGACGAGGGGTCGCCGCTCGCGGGCGAGACCCTGGGCGACGCCGACCTGCGCGCGAAGACCGGCGCCTCGGTCGTCACCATTCAGCGCGGCGACGACGTGCTCGCGAGTCCCGGTCCGGAGACGGAACTGCTGGTGGGGGACACGCTCATCGTCGTCGGCGACCGCGAGAGCGTCGAGGAACTCGAGACGATGCTGTCGCGTCCGGTGGACCGTGAGTGAGGCGGGGCGCTCGGGGGTGACCCTCGATGGCTGACGCGCTGCTGTTGGAGGTGGGCGTCCTCTTCGGTGCGGTCGCGGCGGTCGGCGCGCTCGCGAACCGGCTCGGCCAGTCGGTGATCCCCTTCTACATCGTGGTCGGCATGCTGCTCGGCCCGCACGTCGTCGGGGAGCTCGCGCTACCGGTCGTCGGAACGGTGTACATCCAGGAGAGCGAGTTCATCGCGGTGGGCGCCGAACTCGGGATCGTCCTGCTGCTGTTCTTCCTCGGGCTGGAGTTCAACCTCGACCGCCTGATCGAGAGCCGCGAGCGGATCGGCCGCGCGGGGGGGATCGACCTCGCGATCAACTTCGGCGTCGGGCTGCTGGTCGGCTTCGCGCTGTTCCGCGACCCGCTGGCGGCGTTTCTGACCGCCGGGATCGTCTACATCTCCTCGTCGGCGATCATCACCAAGTCGCTGATCGACCTCGGCTGGATCGCCAACGACGAGGCGGCGCCGATGCTCGGCACGCTCGTCTACGAGGACCTGTTCATCGCGGTGTACCTCGCGGTCGCGTCCGCGCTGGTGCTCGGCGGCGGCGACGTGAGCGAGGCCGTGACCTCGGTCGGGGTCGCGATCGGGTTCATCCTCCTCCTCCTGCTGGCGGTGTACTTCGGAACGGCGTGGTTCGCGCGCCTGCTGAACACGGGATCGAACGAGTTCACCGTCCTCCGGGCGCTCGGCACGACCGTCCTCGTCGCGGGCGCGGCGCTCGCGCTCGGCGTGAGCGAGGCGGTCGCGGCGTTCTTCGTCGGCATGGCCTTCTCCTCGACGGACCACGTCCACGACCTCGAGAACCTGCTGGAGCCGGTCCGGGACACCTTCGCCGCGGTGTTCTTCTTCTGGATCGGGCTGGTCACGGACCCGTCAGTGTTCGGCGGCGTCGCGGTCCCCGTGGCGGTCGCGGTCGTCGCGACCACGCCGACGAAACTGGTCTCCGGCTACCTCGGCGGGCGCGTCTACGACCTCGGCCCGCGCCGCTCGGCCCGCGTGGGGCTCGGGATGGTCACCCGCGGGGAGTTCTCCCTGATCATCGCGGCGCTGGCGCTGTCGGGAGCCGGCACCACGCTGGCTGCGGGCGTCGCGGACGACATCTACGCCTTCGCGGTCGGCTACGTGCTCGTGATGAGCGTGCTCGGGACGACGCTGATGCAGTACTCCGCCCCGTTCGAGGCGTTCGCAGTGCGGCGGTTCGGTGCGGACTGATATCCGACCTTTTTCTGCGGTCGGGTCGCGCCGGCGCGAAGCGCCGGCTTGACCACTCCCTTGAAAAATGTCGATCAAAAAGGGGCCGCGGTCGGCGCTGCGGGCGCTGCGCGCCCTCGCGCCGCCGCGGTACCACGTCCTCGACACGGAACGGTACCGCCACAGCACCGCCACCGCGACAGAAAACCGCCCCGCCACAGCACCGCCCCGCCACCGCCCCGTCACCGCCCCGTCACCGCCCCGCCACCGCCCCGTCACCGCCCCGTCACCGCCCCGCCACCGCCCCGCCACCGCACCGCGACCGCACCGCGACCGCACCGTCACCGCATCAGCAGCCGTCTCAGAACTTCTCCAGGAGGTCGGCGTAGAAGTCCCCGCCGCGGTCGTCCGCGAGCTTCTCGACGATCAGCTCCGGGGTCGACCGCGCGAGGTGGTTTTTCTGTGGCGAGCGGTTCACTCGCAGTTCGCCGTCGACCAGTCCCACGGCTTCGATGCCGTCGACGGCGACGTCGAAGTCGGCCGCCTCGCGGATCTCGCGCGCGAGGTGCGAGACGAACACCGCGGTCGCGTCCTGCCCGTCCAGCGCCTCGAGGATCCCCGCGATGATCTTCGCGGACGCCCCCGGCTCCGTGATCGACTCCAACTCGTCGACCAGCACCAGCCGACCGTCGGCGCCGTCCACGAGGTCGCCGAAGTCCCGGAGGGTGGCCTCGAACGCGCCGGCGTCGAGCGTCCCCTGCGACTTGGCGTAGTAGTGGACCTCCTCGAAGCGCTCCAGCCGGACGCGCTCGGCCGGGACCGGCAACCCCATCCCCGCGAGGACGACCACGAGCGCGACCAGGTCCAGCGTCGAGGTCTTCCCCCCGGAGTTGACGCCGGACAGCAGCGTCGCGCCCGAGACCGCGTAGTCGACCGGCTCCACCTCGTCGAAGGGCACGTCCAGAAGCGGCGAGCGACCGCCCTCGATGGCGAACCCGGCGGCGTCGGTCCCCTCCTCGTCGGCGTCCACGAACTCGGGCAGCGTGCAGTCGAAGTCGCGAGCGAACCGCGCCACCGCCAGCTCGACGTCGAGTTCGAGCGCGTCGCGGACCAGTTCCTCCACCGGGTCGCGAAGTTCCCCCAGATCCGCGGCGAGGTCCGCCTTCAGCGCCGCGGCGCGCTGGTCGCGGGCGGCCGTCAGATCGGTCCGGAGCCGGGAGACGGGCTCTTCCGCGTGCTCGACCGGAAACGTGGGGTCGCCCGAGAAGATGCGCTCCGCGAACTCCGCCTCCGAGGGCTCCAGCCGGAGCGCGTCGGCGAAGTGCTCGCGGGCCTTCCGGAGCGCCTCGTCGTACTCGTCAGCCAGCTCGCGGGAGAGCAGCGAGTCGACGCGGGCGCCCTGCTCGACCAGCGAGAGGAAGTCCTGCCCCTCGATGGTCACGTCCTGCTCGCGGATCGCCGCCCGGAGGTGGTCGTCCGCGACCGACTCCGCGGCGCTCACCGCGGCGTCGAGGTCGTCCACCGCGTCCGCGAGCCGGTCGTACTCGTCGTCGCCAACGACCTCGCCCGCCTCGTCCACGCGTGCGAGCGCGTCCCGGAGCGCGTCGAGGTCCGCGGCCGGGTTCATCCCGCCCGCGACGAGCCCCGCGGCCTCGTGGACGCGCGCGGCCGCGAGCAGCGCCTCCCGGTTCTCGGCGAAGAAGGCCAGCAGGCGCTCGGGGACGGTCTCGGCCGGCTCCGCCAGCGCGTTCGGGCGCACGCGCACGTCGCCGTCCACGTCGAGGCCGGCGAACTCCTCGTCGATCACGATCACCGTCGCGTACGAGCGCGCGAGCTCCGAGACGTCGCGCGCGTCCTCCACGATCTCGACGGAGAGCTCCGGGACCGCCTCCTCGGCGGCGGCGTACCGCTCGGCGTCCGCGGTCGCCAGACACCGCTCGCGGACGCGGAGCGTCCCGGGGTCGGAGAGCGGCTCCACGTCCGCGAGCGCGTCCCGCACCGCAGGGTCGGGGTCGCGCGCCATCGCCGCCCGCGCGAACGCCTGCACCTCCTCGATCCGCGAGGCCGACGCGGAGGGGTAGAACGTCTCCAGCCGCTTGGCCGCGTAGTCGGTGACGGTGCGCTCGCGCAGGAGGTCGATCGCGTCGCGGTACACCTCGCGGGCGCGGTCGGTCGCCAGCAGCCGCCCACCGTCCTCCTCGTGACGCCGGCGGATCGCGCCGCGGGCGATCTGCGCGGCGCGCCCCTCGGTGACGCCCGGCGCACGCGCCAGCGCGGCCACGTCGCCCGCCTCCAGCGCCGCCTCCGGGTCGTCGAGCTCCTCGAGCGCCCGGGCGGTCTTCGCCCCGACGCCCGGGATCGCCTCCAGATCCATCGTGACCGGGTATCGCGGGCACCGCAAAAAGGGTGCGGGTCCGGGATCACGCCGGAGCGGTCGCGGCCGGGGTCGCGTCGGAGGCGACCCCGCGGACAACGGCCTTTTCTCCGCCGACCGCGAAACCGGGTTCATGGACACGGACGCGCTCGCGCCGGCGACGGCGCGGAAGGCCGAACTCGCCCGCGAGGCGCTCGCGGAGCGGGACGGGGTCGTGGTCGCCTTCTCGGGCGGGGTCGACTCCTCGGTCGTCGCCGCGCTGGCGCACGACGCGCTCGGCGACGACGCGGTCGCCTGCACAGCCAAGAGCGAGACGCTGCCCGACGCGGAGCTTTCCGACTCCCGGCGGGTCGCCGACGAGATCGGCGTCCCCTACGCCGTGGTTGAGTTCTCGGAGCTCGACGACCCGAACTTCGTCGAGAACGGCGAGGACCGCTGTTACCACTGCCGCACGATGCGGCTCGGGAAGATGTACGAGAAGGCCCGCGAACTGGGGATCGGGACGGTGTGTGACGGGACGAACGCCTCCGACTCCGGCGAGGGACACCGCCCCGGCCTGCGCGCGGTCGAGGAGCTGGAGGTGTACTCGCCGCTTCTGGCCCACGACATCACGAAGGAGGAGGTCCGGGCCATCGCGGACGCTTACGGCCTCTCGGTGGCCGACAAGCCCTCGATGGCGTGTCTCTCCTCGCGGATCCCCACGGGACTCGAGGTGACCGAGGAACGGCTCACCCGGATCGAGAAGGCCGAGCGCCTGCTCCGGGAGTGGGGCTTCTCGCAGTTCCGCGTGCGCGACCACGACGGACTGGCGCGGGTGGAGGTCGCCCGCGAGGAACTCGACCGCGCGCTCGACCCCGACTTCGCGGCCGCGGCCGACGAGCACCTCACCGACCTCGGGTTCGACCACGTGACGCTGGACCTGGCCGGCTATCGCACCGGGAGCGTGAGTCCCGAAGGCGAGGGGAACGAGGCTGGCCAGGACGAGACGAACGGGGACGAAGCGGGCGGGACGAGCGACGACGCGACTGACGGGCTCGATCTCGGCAAGCAGTACCCGCGATAGGGACGCTCGCCGCGAGGGCCGTTTCTCGCCCCGTCGGATCGATCAAAACCGCCTTAAGGACCCTCTCCGTAGCGTCGCTCATGTATAACCCACTGGCGATTGCGCTGGCGGCGGGCATGGTGCTCGTCGTCGTCTTCTTCTCCAACCTGCGGGGGAGCGGGTGGGAGCCGGCCGCGGACATCTCGGCGGAGGTGCTGGAGCACCGAGCGTCGACCGTCCCGGAGACGGAGTTCCCGGAGCCGATGAACCGCTCCATCGGCGGTGGCGGCGGTGCCGCGGCCGTCGGCGAGGGCGCCGAGGGCGAGGAGGGCGAGCTCGCCGAGGGCGGCGCCGAGGAGGAGTCCGGTCCCGGCGACATCCCCGAGGACGAGGTCGAGTACTACGAGGTCGAGTTCGTCAAGCAGGGCGAGACGGTCGAACTCGCCAACAACGAGCCGATCCTCGACCAGGGCGAGGAGCAGGGCTGGGACCTGCCGTACGCCTGCCGGCAGGGGCAGTGCGTCTCCTGTGCCGGACAGATCACCGACGGCCCCTCCGAGGACTTCGTCGTCCACGACGACCAGCAGATGCTGGAGGAGGCCGAGATCGACGACGGCTACACGCTCACCTGCGTCGCGTACCCGCGCGACTCCTTCAGCATCGAGACCGGCGAAGCGCCGTAACCGGTCCGACTGCGCGGTTTCGCCGCGGTGTCTCACTCTGCAGGCCGTTTCTGTGCGGCCGGTTTCTGTTCCTGTGTGCGGCCGGTTTCTGTTCCTGTGTGCGGACGGGTTCCGTCGGCGGACCCTCCCCGCCCGCTCGCGTTTCGTCCTCAGTCGCGCGGTCGGTCGTCAGACGTCCGCGATGGGCGTCGCGTCGCCCCACGCCTCCGCGAACCCCTCCTCGACGCGGGCGGCGAACGTCGGGTCTCGGAGGTCGAGCATGCCGAACAGGCGGTCGGGCGCCAGCGGGTCCGGAACCTCCAGACACACCTCGGTGCCGTCGATCAGGTGGAAGGTCCCGTACATCGCGTCGGTCACTCGGAGTTCGAAGGGCGACTGGCCCAGCGCCGCGGCCGCGCGCTCGTCGTCGACGGCGTCGCGGGCGTCGTCGAACACGCCCGGCGAGAGCATGACCGACACCTCGACGCCGCGCCGGACCGCGGACAGCAGGCGGTCGAGGACGGCGTCGCCCTCCTCGCCGATCTCGAACTGCGAGGAGACGGCCTCGGCGGCGACGACGACGCGCTCGTCGGCGGCGTCGAGGCGCTCGAACAGCAGCTCCCGCGAGTCGGCCGCGCCCACCGCCGCGGTCCAGAAGGCGTCCTCCGGCGTCCCCGTCCCCGCGAGCCGGTCCACGAGGTCCTCGCGTTCGTCCTCCATCGTCTCGATGCGCTCGGAGAGCTCCCGCGTCCGCGCCTCGACCAGTCGGTCGACCGCGATCTCCGGCTCCACGGCGACGTAGCGCTTCGGCTCCCCGGCGGTCTGCTCGCGGACGAGCCCCCGCGATCGGAGGCCGCCGAGCGCGTCGTAGATCCGCCCCTTCGGAACGCCGCTCTCCTCGGCGACCCTCGCGGCCGTCCCCGTCCCGATCGACAACAGGGCCCGGTAGGCCCGGTCCTCGTAGCTCGTGAGCCCGAGGTCACACAGCGAGTCCATGCCCCGCCTACGAGTGATTTATAAATAAGCGCGTGGGAAACGCGGGAGAGTTGTCGCGTGGCGGGCCGGCGCCCGCTCCCGGGCCCTCCGATAGCTCCTCGCTGGTGAGCCGGTGGCCGTCCGCTACCGGCGATCTCGGGGTCGGCCTCCGAAATTCTCGGAAAACGGTCACGATGTTTCTCTATGTTTGCCAACCCTATTACCCGCGAGGCCCGTAGCCGGAGCCGAGCCGAATGGACAGGAAACGCACCGTCGCGCTCGTTCTGGTCTCGGTCCTGCTGGTCGCCTCGGGAGCGACGATCGTCGCCGCTCAGCAGTCCGACACCGCGCGCGGCGAACCCGATATCGAGGCGTACGCGCCGGAGACCGCGTTCGTCCCGGGCGAGGAGGCGACGCTGCAGATCACGCTGAACAACCGCGGCGACCTCGACGAACGCGGACAGGACTCCCTCGAGAGCGAGGTGATCACCGCCCAGTCCGCGACCGCGCGGATCGACGACTCGGCGATCCCGTTCACCGTCAGGACCGGCGAGCAGCCGATCGGCGACGTGGGCGAGGGCCAGACCGGCCCCATCGACTTCACGGTCGTCCCGGACGAGAACGTCACGCCGGGCACCTACGAGGTCCCGCTCACGCTGGAGTACAGACACGCCTACCGCGCCGAGATCGAGGACGGCGCGACGATCCGCGACGAGCGCGACGTGACCGAGACCGTCACCGTCGACGTGGAGGTAACCGACCGCGCCCGCTTCGCGGTCGTGGACGTCGACGCGAACGTGCAGGCGGGCACGAACGGGCTGGCGAACGTCACGCTCCGCAACGTGGGCGAGGACCCCGCCCGGAACGTCTCGCTGTCGATGACGCCGACCGACCCGGACCTCTCGTACGTCACCGAAGCGGGCACGACGGAGACGTTCGTCGACCGGTGGGAGCCGGGCGAGAACCGGACCGTCACCTACCGGCTGACGGCCGCCGAGGAGGCGACCGTCCGCCCCTCGACCATCGAGTTCGAGGCCGTGATCCGCGACGCGGAGGGCGCGGAGGCGGAGACCCGAACGATCCGGTCCGGGATCACTCCGCTCCCCGCTCAGTCCTTCTCGGCGCGCGGCGTCGAGAGCGACCTGCGCGTGAACGAGGACGGCACCTTCACCGTCGAGGTGGAAAACGACGGTCCGCTGCCCGCCGAGGAGGTCGTCGTGGTCTTCGAGAACGAGGCGCCGACGGGCGGCGGAGGCGGGGGCGGCGCCGGGGGCGCGCTCGGCGGCGGCCAGACCGTGCCGCTCGACGAGAACGTCGTCCCGCGGGACAACCGGGTCCGCGTCGGCGACCTCGCGCCGGGCGAGAACGCCACCGCCACGTTCGAGGCCGGCGTGCGCGAGGACGCCCGCGCGGGCAACCGGACGCTCAACGTGGCGACGCGGTACCGCGACGCGGCCGGAGACGTCGCCACCTCCGACGCGCTCGACGTGGTCGTCGACGTAGCCCCGGAGCGGGACGCCTTCGCGGTCGAGGCGGTCGATCCGGTCGCGGAGCGCGGCGGCGAGACGACCTACGAGGTCGCGGTCCGGAACCTGAACGACGAGCCCGTCAGCAACGTGGAGGCGAAGCTGTTCGCGACCGACCCGCTGGACGCGACCGACGACGAGGCGTTCGTCTCGGAGCTCGCACCCAACGCGACGGCGACGCTCGCGTTCACCGTCGACGTGGGCGACGGCGCCGCCACGAAGGCCTACTCCGTCTCGGTCGACTTCCGGTACGACGACGCCGGCGGCGACTCCCAACTCAGCGAGGCCTACCGGCTCCCGGTCGACGTGGCCGAACCGGAGAACGGCAACGCGACGACGCTGATCGCGGTCGCCGCGGTCGTCCTGCTCGCGCTGCTGGCCGGGGTCGGCTACTGGAAGCGCGAGACGCTTGCGGCCCGGGTCGGCCGGCTCCGCGGGGGATCCGGTCCCGAGTAGATGCGCCGCGCCGAGCGGGTCCTTCAGGCCGTCGCCGACCGCGTCGTGGAGCGGCCGCGCCGGGTCGTCGTCGCCTGCCTGCTCGTCACCGTGCTGTTCGCGCCGGGAATGGCGTTCGTCGAGACGCAGACCGGGACCAGCCAGTTCGTCGACGACGTCCCCGAGGCGGACGCGCTCGAGGAGGTGAATCGGCGGTTCGAGCCCGCCTTCGACGAGGAGTCACAGACCACGCAGCTGATCCAGCGGGACACGAACGTGCTCGATAAGGCCGGGCTGGTGACGATGCTCCGCACGCAGGAGCGCGTCGAGGAGCGCGGGTCGCTTCGGGTCGAGAGCACCCGGAGCCCGGCCTCGGCGGTGGCCCAGGAGCTCGACCCCGAGGCGGAGACCGCCGAGGCGCAGCGCGAGGCGGTCGAGTCGGCCACCGACGCGGAGGTCCGCGCCGCGGTCGACGCCGCGGCCGAGGACCCGAGCTTCGACACCCTGCTGAGCGACGACTTCCGGCCCGAGAGCCGGGAGGCCTCGGCCGCCATCGGCGTCGTCACTCACGAGTTCCCCGCGCAGGCGGACGCGACCGAGGTCCAACGCGGCGTGGAGGACGTCGTCGAGCGCACCGAGGGCGACGTGGTCGTCTTCGGGAGCGGCATCGTCGACGACGAGTTCGAGAGCGTCATCTTCGACTCGCTGTTCATCGTCGTCCCGGCGGCGCTGGCGGCGATCCTCGGCCTGTTGGCGTACGCCTACCGCGACCCCTTCGACTTCGCGCTCGGCGGCGTCGCCCTGCTCATGACCGTCGTCTGGACCGTCGGGTTCACCGGCTACGCCGGCATCCCCTTCTCGGACATGCTGATCGCGGTGCCGGTGCTCCTCTTGGCCATCGGCATCGACTTCGGGATCCACACGGTGAACCGCTACCGCGAGGAGCGGGCGGAGGCGGGCGCCGCCCCCGGCCCCGCGATGCGGACGTGTCTGCGCCAACTCGTCGTCGCCTACACCGTCATCGCGGGCACGACCGTCATCGGCTTCCTCGCCAACCTCGCGAGCGGGCTCGAGCCGATCCGCGAGTTCGGCATCGTCGCGGGGATCGGGATCGTCTTCACCCTGATCATCTTCGCGGGCTTCCTTCCGGCCGCGAAGCTGGAGCTCGACCGCTGGCGCGAGACGACCGACCTCCCCGCGTTCGGCACCCGGCCGCTCGGCTCGGAGGACTCGGCGCTCGGCCGTCTGCTCCCCTCGCTGTCGGACCTCTCCCGACCCGCGCCCGCGGTCTTCCTGGCGGTCGTGCTCCTCCTGACCGCCGGCGCGGGCGTCTACGGCGCGGGCGTCGACACCACCTTCGACGACGAGGACTTCCTGCCGCCCTCCGAGGAGCCCGCGTACGTCCAGTACCTCCCGGGACCGATGCAGCCCGCCGACTACACCGTCAACGCCCGGATCAGCCTACTGGAGGAGAAGTTCGCGACCGGGCAGGACGACACCGTCACGGTTTATGTCGAGACGCGCATGCGCGAGGACCACGCCCTCCGCGAGCAGGCCCGCGTCGAGCGGGACCCGCCGCCGACGTTCATCGAGGAGGACGGCCGCGCGCGCACCACCAGCGTCCGCGACGCTATCGACGGCTACGCCGACGAGAACCCCGAGTTCGACGCCCTCGTCGACGAGTCGAGCCTCGACGAGGGACCGCCGAACCGCAACCTCGACCGGATCTACGCCGCGTTGCGCGACTCGGGCTACGCCGACTTCACCGCGGAGTACCTCACGGACGACGGCCGCGCGACGCGGATCGTCTACGAGGTGGAGTCGGACGCCACCGACGCCGCGATCACCGCGGACGCCCGCGCGGTGGCCGACCGCTACCGCGGCGACGCCACCGCGACCGGCGAGATCGTCGTCTTCCAGGCGGTCGCGGACACGATCTTCACCTCCGCGATCCGGTCGCTGACCGCGGCGGTCGGCCTCTCGGCGGTGTTCCTCGTCGTCCTCTACGGCCTGTTCCTCGGGCGGCCGACGCTCGGCGCCGTCACGCTCGTCCCCGTGGTCGTCTCCATCGCCGCCCTGACCGCGACGATGCGCGCGTTCGGGGTCCCGTTCAACGCGCTCACGGCGACGATCCTCTCGATCACCATCGGGCTCGGGGTCGACTACACCGTCCACGTCTCCCACCGCTTCCACGACGAGTACGAGGCCAGCGGCGACGTGGACCGCGCGCTCGAGCGCACCCTGCGCGGGACCGGCGGCGCGCTCACCGGGACGATGCTCACCACCGTCGTCGGCACCGGCGTGCTGGTGCTGGCGATCACGCCGCTTCTGGGCCAGTTCGGGCTGTTGACGGCCGCAAGCATCTTCCTCGCGTACGTCGCCTCGCTGGTCGTCCTCCCGCCCGCGCTCGTCGTGTGGGTCGCGGTCGTCGACCGCGAGCCCCGCCTGCTGTGGGTCGGCCGCCTGCTGTCCGACCGCGGAGAGACCGCGGCCCCGGCCGACGCCGGCCGCGAATCCCCTGTCGACGACTGATCCGCCCGCGGCCGCCATCGCGCCCGGGACCACGGACCCCGCCCCCGATTCGAGCTTTCAGAAGCGTTAAACCGCCCGCCGGGAAACGCGTACGTGAGGGCGCGTAGCTCAGCGGACAGAGCACTTGGTTCCGGACCAAGATGCCGCGGGTTCAAATCCCGTCGCGCCCGTTCCTTCACTTCGTTCGGTCACGGCCGCGACTGACCCCCGCTCGCTTCGCTCGCGGGGATCCCGTCGCGCCCGTTCCGTTCTAATCGATGACTGCGGCGGGGTAGATGCAGTAATACTGCGAGACGCGTGCTTTCGTTCGACGGGTGGCCGTCTACTGGTGTCTCGGTGGGGGTGCGTACAGGCAGAGCTGGATTCGATAGAGGGAACCACTCGCAGATCGATCGCTCTGGCCGGATCCGACTACCAATTGCTCAGTACAGTCCGGTTATTCGTCCTCGAGAGCGTCGTAGATGTCCCGGTTCGAATCTCGGTCGTCCGCCGCGACCCGTCGAACCAGTTCCCGCCGGATGTCCTCCATCACGTCGTCGAGCGGAGCGGTCGTTTCCGCGCCGTCTTCGGTGGCCATGCCTGAACCGACGCTTCGAACGCCGTTAATCGTTCGGGTCCGACGAATCGCCGGTCAGCCGGTCCAACCCGTACCGGACGAGTTCGTCTCTCCACTCCTCGATCTCACCGGCCAGATCCAACTCCTCGGTGTGGGATCGCAGATACTCGGTGGTGTCCCCCTCATCGACGGCGGACTCATCGGTCCCGAAGCTTTTCAGAACAGTCCTGATTTCGTCGTCGTACTCGAACCGATACCCGTTGAGAACGTAGAAGACGGCCGCCACGTTGAGCGCGGTACGTTTGTTCGCATCGACGAAGGGGTGATTGGCGACGAGGAGCCGGAGGAGGTGATACGCCTTCTCGTGGATGGTGTCCGGTGCGGAACCGAAACTGCCCTCTTCGATGTAGTTCCGCGCGAATTCGACGTCGCCACGGTTCCGAACACCGGCGGGAGTGTCGGGGTACTCCGCGACGATGTCGTCGTGGATGGCGACGCCGTTGACCGCGCCGGCCAGCGCGACGACGACCGCGACCGCGGCGAGGGTTCCGAGCGGGAGCGGCGACGCGACCGACCCCGCGAGCGCGACCGGAAACGGCATGCTCCGGTCGACGGCGGCCGAGTTCATAAAGCGCCGCTCCGCGTGCGCCCCGGACACACGGCCGTTCGAGGACGCGTCAGTTCGGCGGTGAGTGGCGGGTGCTCGGGCGGTGAGTCGCAGGTAATCGGGTTACCGCGACGTTCGATTACGGCTAATAACACGCGTGCTATTGAGTTACGTGAGGTAACTACTCATGGCAACAGAGACCGAGACTGCGACGGCGTCCGCGACCGCGGGCGTCACGTCGAAACAGTGGATCGCGGGCGCGGCGGGCGGTTTCATCGGCAGCATTCCGTTCGGCCTGATGATGCTGTACGTGATGCCGCCGCCGCTACTGGAGGTCGTGATCCCCGCGATGTACGGCATCGAGGGCCCGGCGCTGGTCGCGGGGTGGGCGATCCACCAGTTCCACGGCGTCGTGCTCGGGCTGACCTACGTCGCGCTCGTACAGGCGCCGGCGCTCCGCGAGACGGCGCGCGAGTTGCCGGGCGCGCTCGGGCTGGCGGTCGCGTACGGCGTCCTCACGACCGCGGTGCTCGCCGTGCTCGTGATGCCGATCTGGCTCTCCGCGGTCGGCTTCCCCAACGCGCCGCCGTTCCCGAACTTCGGCATCCCGGCGACGATCGTTTCGGCGGTCGGCCACGTCGTCTACGCGGTCCCGCTGGCGGTGCTGTACGCGAGGGCGTCCGAGTAGCGGCGCGTTCCGGCCGGCGCGCCCCCGGCGCCGACCATCGGGACGCTCCCGGACTGCGGACGGTGACGCGAGCGCGCGGTCGCCCGGACCGGCATCGGTCGTGCGCGCGACGCGTCGGCGCGGCCCCCCTTCTTGTCCGTGGCCGCGGTTGGTCCACCCATGCAGGAGTTCGACTTCCTCGTCATCGGCTCGGGATCCGGACTGGACGTGGCGAACGCGATGGCCGGCCGGGAGAACTCGGTCGCGGTCGTCGAGGAGGGGCCGCTCGGCGGGACGTGTCTGAACCGCGGCTGCATCCCCTCAAAGAAGCTGCTCTACCACGCGGAGGTGCTGGAGACGGTCGAGCGCGCCGACGAGTTCGGGATCCACGCGGACGTGACCGGCGTCGACTTCGCGGAGATCGTCCGCGAGGTCAACGCGGACGTGGCGGAGAGCTCGGACTCGATCCGGCGAGGGCTCAAGTCCTCGAACCGCCACGACCTCTTCGAGGGGACCGGGGAGTTCGTCGACGAGCGGACCGTTGAGGTCGTCGACGGCGCGGACGAGGGGGCGACGCTCCGCGCGGACACCGTTCTCGTCGCGACCGGGGCGCGCCCGTCGATCCCGGACATCGACGGGATCGAGGACGTGGACTACCTCACCAGCACCGAGGCGCTCCAGCTGGAGACGCCGCCCGACCATCTCGTGATCGTCGGCGGCGGCTACATCGCGGCCGAGCTCGGCCACTTCTTCGGAACGTTCGGCAGCGACGTGACGATCGTCGGCCGACGCGAGCACCTCCTGCCGGAGGCCGACCCCGAGGTAGGGGCGGCGTTCACCGACCGCTACGCCGACCGGTTCGACGTGTACGCGGGCTACGAGGCGGTCGCGGCCGCGGAGGCGGACGGCGAGGTGACCGTCGAGGCGCGCCCGTACCCCGAGAGCCCGACGGTCCGGGCCGGTGGCGAGCGGATCGACGACCCGGCCGACGCGGACGACGTGACCGTGACGGGCGACGCGCTGCTGGTCGCGGCGGGGCGGCGTCCGAACACCGACGCGCTGGGCCTCGGTGCGGCCGGGATCGAGACCGACGACCGCGGGTTCGTGGAGACGGACGAGTACCTGCGGACGAGCGCGGAGGGCGTCTGGGCGCTCGGCGACGTGGTCGGCGAGTATCTGCTGAAACACAGCGCGAACCACGAGGCGAAGGCGGTCATCCGCAACCTGCTGGGCGACGAGCCCGAGCCGGTGGACTACGCCGCGATGCCGTTCGCGGTGTTCGCCTCGCCCGAGGTCGCGGGGGTCGGCGCGACCGAGAGTGACCTCCGGGAGGCGGACCGCGAGTACGCGACGCGCACCTACCGCTACGAGGAGACGGCCCGCGGCGACGCGATGGGCGCCGAGGGGTTCGTGAAAGTGCTCATCGACCTCGACGGCGAGATCCTGGGCTGTCACATCATCGGCCCCGAGGCGTCGAACCTGATCGAGGAGGTCGTCGTCGCGATGACCGCGGGGTCGGGGACCGTCGCGGACATCCGCGAGTCGGTCCACATCCATCCCGCGCTCTCCGAGGTCGTCGACCGCGCGTTCACCGGCCAGTTCTCGCGCGGCGGGGACGCGGGCCGCGCCGGCGGGCACCACCACGGCTGATCGCCTCGGCGTTGCGGACACACAGCCGCGGGCGGGTTTAGTACCGGCCCGCCCAACGACGGGTGATGGCAAAAGCAGCAATCGTGATTCTCGCCGGTAACGAGTCGCACGCCGATTACGGTCGCATGGCGAACGCCCTGGAGGCGGCCAAGGAGTTCGCCGAGAACGACGGGGACGAGCTGGAGCTGATCTTCGACGGCGCCGGGACGCAGTGGATCCCGGAACTGGAGGACCCGGAGAGCGACTACCACGAGCTGTACCAGGCCGTCCGCGAGGACGCGGCGGTCTGTGACTACTGCTCCGGCGCGTTCGGCGTCGAGGACGCGGTCGCGGACGCCGGCCTCGTGACGCTCGACGACTACGACGGGCACCCGAGCATCCGGTCGCTCGTCGACGACGACTACGAGATCATCACCTTCTGAGCCGGCGGCGAGGGCGCCACCGGGCGCGGCCGCGGCCGATTTTTTGTTCGGGTCGACGGGCCGACAGCGGCCAGAACCGGCGCGGGGAGAAGCCTTATGCAGATTAGCGCCCACGTCTCGCGTATGGACCGCGACGACCGCGACGATCCGTTCGGGGACATCTTCGACGAGATCGAGCGGATGATGAACGGGATGGCCGGCGGCGAGCCGGCCGACGAGTCCGGGTTCGGCACCGAGACGCACGTCAGCGCGTACGTCGAGGACGACACCGTGCGACTCGTGGCGGACCTCCCGGGCGTCTCGAAGGAGGGCCTCTCCCTGCAGTGCGACGGCGAGGCGCTCACCATCTCGGCCGTTTCCGACCGGCGCGAGTACGAGGAGCGCGTGACGCTCCCGGCCCGCGTCGACGAGCACTCCGCGTCCGCGACGTTCAACAACGGCGTCCTCGAGGTGACGTTCGACCGCGCGGACGACGCCGCCGCCATCGACGTGGAGTAGGCGGCACCGTCGGCTCCCGCTCTTTCACTCGGCGTCCGCAGTCCGCCGGATCAGCCCCGCCAGCCGGTCGTAGAACTCCGGCTCGTACTTCGTGGCCGCGTCGACGGTCGGGCGCGCGTTCGTCTCGTTGACGACCAGCCGACCGTCGCCGGCCTCCAGCAGGTCGACGCCGAGGTAGTCGATCCCCAGCGCCGCGGCCGCCCCCTCCGCCAGTTCGCGGGCGCGGTCGGGGAGGTCGACGCCGACCGCCTCCGCGCCGCGGTGGACGTTGTGCTTCCAGCGCCCCTCCCGCAGGCGCTCGTCGGGAAGGCGGCGCTCCACGGCGCCGGCGGAGGTCGGAGCGCCGTCGGCGTCCGCGAGCACCATCGCGCGGTAGTCGCGGGCGTCGGGGAGGAACTCCTGGATCAGGTAGGACTTGTCGCCGGTCGCCCGGTAGTCGTGGACCAGGTTCAGGTAGTCGACGATGCCGAGCAGGTCGTCCACGTCGCCGGCCTTCGCCACCCCGACCCCGCGCGTCGCGGAGTTGGGCTTGACGACGACCGGGAACGAGAACGGCTCGACCGCGTCGAGGACGGTCGCCTCGTCGACGGGGTTCGAGACCATCGTCGTCTCCGGGACCGGCAGGCCGGCGGCGTCCAGCGCCGCGATCACGCCGGCCTTGTTGCGCGAGGCCGCCACCGCTGCGCGGTCGTTGACCCACGGGAGGTCGAGGCGAGCGTCCAGCGCCGCGGCCTCCATGAGCCGCGAGGGGTAGACGAAGCCGGCGTCGAAGTCGGAGTCGCCGTCGAGCGAGGGGTCGGCACCCTCGCCAGTCAGCCGGATCGCGCGCTCCTTCGCCCGCAGGTGGGCGACCTCGACCCCGCGATCCGCGAGGGGGTCCCGGATGCGGTCGAACGTCTCCGCGCGCGAGGCGACGGCGAGCCGGAGCATACCGGCGACAGGGACGGCGAACGCATAAATGGCGGCGGGGCACGGGCGCGCTCCGTCCCTCACCGCCGGCGGGGTTGCTCGTCCGAACACGTCACGCCGGCGCGCGCGAGGAACGCGCGCGCCGACAGCACCGCACATTGGATGTGCATTTTTGCCAGATGGGGCAGAACTCCCGCCGTGAGTGCAACCCGATCGAGCCGACTGCGGCGCATCGAAATGTCGGCTGTCCAACACCTGGCGTCGCAGGCGCGCTACTGCACGCTGGAGGCTCGCGAGACGGGGTTTGTCTCGCGGCCGACTGAAAGGGCGAGCGGTCGAGGGCCTTCTGGGTGTCGGCAGTAAACGCAGCAGGACGCTTGCACACACAAAAACGCAAACGTATCGCGGGCGGTCAGCGCCCGACCCACGACGACGATCCGGACCCGCCTATAGGTCCAGATCGAGGTCGTAGAGGTCGCCGTACTTCGACTCGACGTACGCGAGGAAGTCGTCGGCCGCGAAGTCCTCGCCGGTCGCGCGCTTCACGAGTTCGTTCGTCTCGTAGCGCGAGCCGTGCTGGTGGACGTTCTCGCCGAGCCACGCGTGGAGGTCGTCGAACTCGCCGGCGGCGATCTTCCCCTCGAGGTCGTCGATGTCCTCCTCGGCGGCCGCGAACAGCTGCGCGGCCATCACGGAGCCGAGCGAGTAGGTGGGGAAGTAGCCGAAGTTGGCGTGGCTCCAGTGGATGTCCTGCAGGCAGCCCTCGGCGTCGTTCTCTGGCCGGATCCCGAGGTACTCCTCGTACTTGTCGTTCCAGACCTCGGGCACGTCCTCGACGTCGAGGTCGCCGCGGATCAGGTCGCGCTCGATCTCGAAGCGGACGACGATGTGCATGTGGTAGGTGAGCTCGTCCGCCTCGACGCGGATGAGGTTGTCCTCGTACACCTGGCTGAACGCCTCGTAGGCGTCCTGGATCGTGGCGTCCGCGGTGCTCGGGAAGTGCTCCTGGAAGGTCGGCAGCAGCTGCTCCCAGAAGGCGCGGCTCCGCCCGACGTGGTTCTCCCACAGCCGGGACTGCGACTCGTGGACCGAGAGGTCGCGCGACTCGCCCAGCGGCGTGCCGAACTCCGCCTCGGGGAGGCCGAGGTTGTACTGCGCGTGGCCGTACTCGTGGACCGTCGAGCCGACCGCGCCGAGGGGGTCGGACTCGTCGAACCGGGTAGTGATCCGACAGTCGAACTGGTTGCCGGAGGTGAACGGGTGCGAGGAGACGTCGAGCCGGCCGCGGTCCCAGTCGTAGTCGACGAGGTCGAGCACGTCCCGGGAGAGCGCCTCCTGCTCGTCGGTGTCGAAGGTCCCCTCGAAGGTGTCGACCGCGAGGCCGGCGTCCGACTCGCGGATCGCGTCGATGACGGGGACGAGCGCCTCGCGGAGCTCCGTCAGGATGTCCTCGGCCTGCGAGAGCGGGAGGCAGGGCTCGTAGTCCTCGAACAGCACCTCGTAGGGGTCGCGGTCGGGGTCGATCTGCTCGGCGTACTCCCGCTTGAGCTCGACGTTGCGCTCCAGGTAGGGGGCGAACGCCTCGAAGTCGTCCGCCGCTTTCGCCTCCTCCCACGCGGCCAGCGCCTCGGTGCTCGCCTCGGATATCTCCTCGACGAGCTCCGCGTCGACCGCGTTCGCGCGCTCGTACTCGCGACGGATCTCGCGGACGACCGCGGCCTGCTCGTCCGTGAGGTCGGCGTCCGCGAGCTCGTCGAGCAGATCGCCGGTCGCCTCGTCGGTGAGGATCTCGTGTTTGACCGACGAGAGCGTGGAGAGCTGCTTCGACCGGGCGGGAGTGCCGCCCTCGGGCATCATCACCTGCTGGTCCCAGCCGAGCACGCCGGACGCGCTGTCGACCGCGCTCCAGCGGCGGCGGCGGTCCAGCAACGCCTCGTAGGCGTCGGGCGCGTCGACGTCGTCGGCGGTTTCCGTGGCTTCCGTTGCCATGGGCGGACGTTGCCAGTCCCGGGTTAAGAAAGGCGCGTCTCCGGCCCGTGCGGCCGGTTCGAGCCGGTGTTCCCCGGGCGACCGCAGATCAGCCGGGGGCGACGCGCGTCTCCAGCGTGGCGACCAGCGTCCCGCGGAGGAACACTCGCACGGTCAGCGTCGCGCCCGGCTCCGGCGTCGGGTCGTTGGTCCCCGCGACGCGGAACGCGGCCGACTCGCCCGCCCGGAGCGTCGTCGTCCCCGCTCTGTTGAACGCGCCCGTCGGCCCGGGACGAAACCCGGCCGCGGAGAAGAACGGCACCGGCGGCTGGCGGTCGAGCGGCTCGCCGTCCACGCGCACCACGAGCCGGAGCGGGCGCACGTCCAGCGCCTCGCCGCCGCGGTGCGTGATCGTCACGCGATCGCCGGCCGCCTCGATCCCGAGCGCGACCGCGGGCGGACCGTCTCCGGCCGGCAGCGCCTCGCCGGCACCGAGCGTCGCGCCGCCGACGCCCGCCGCGAGGACGACCGCGAGCGCGACGAGCAGGGCCGCACCGACCGGTGCCGACGCCCGCGAGTCGAGACGGTCCGGATCTCCGAGCATGCGCCGGATGGCGCGCTATCGTTCAAAAGGGTTCGCCGGCCGGGGCGTCGTCGCTCGCCGAGTTCTCCACACGCCGCGACGCCGCTCCGCCGGCCGCCGTGGTCAGCCGTCGGTCGTCGAGACGTTCCCGTCGGTTCGCGGGATCGCGGTCGGCTCGATGCCGCTGATCCGGGCCACGCGCGGCTCCTCGACCGCGGTCACCTGGTACGGCTCGCTCGGTGAGAGCGTCCACAGGACGCCCTCCTCGTTCGTCGTGCCGACCTCCTCGCTCTCCGCCCCGTCGCCGGCGACCGTGACCGTCACGCCCGCGGCGGGCGCCTCCTCCTCCACGTCGACGACGCTGACGCGGACCGGGCCGCCGGGGTACGTCCGGTTGACGGTGAGGTTGTACCCGTCCTGTGTCACCGCCACCGACTCGGCCTCGGCGAAGGGGTCGAGCGGCCGGTACTGATGCTCGACGAACACGCCGCCGTCGCCGGAGCTGACGTACGTGCGGACGCGGCCGCGCTCGTCGGTCAGGGGCGTGTCCACGCGGACGATGGTGTTCGACTCGAGGGTGCTGGCGCTCTGGTCGTCGAGGGCCTCGCCGTACGCCTCGGCGGTGGCGTTGATCGCCTCCTCGCTCCCGTCGCCGAAGCCGCTGGCGCCGCGGTCCCAGCGGTCGCCGCGGTACACCTCGCGGACGTACTGCCCGTCGACGACGGCGGCGAGCACGACCGCGTTGTCGCCGGATGCGACGTAGATGCGGTCAGAGGAGACCTCGCCGCGAAGCGCGTCCGTCGCCAGCTCGCGAACGGGGCCGGAGTAAACGCCGAGCCGGAGCTGCAGCTCCGCCGTCGAGATGCTGAAGTCCTCCGTCTCCTCCGCGAGGGTCTCCAGTTCCACGCGCCGCCGGTCGAGCGCCTCCGCGGCCGCGGAGATCCGGGCGAGTTCGACGACGAGCTCCTCGTCGGTCAGCTCGCCCGCCGCGTGGGCCTGGATGGCCGACCGCTGTCGGCTGTGTAGCGCGAGCTCGTCCTGCTGGAGCCCGCTTTCGGCCTCGATGAGCCGGCGGATCCGCTCGTCGTTCGTTCCGGCGCTCTCGACGTGGGCGACGACCGAGGCGGTCTCCATCGCCGCCGTCGTCGCGGAGACCTCGAGGCCGCTCGCCGGACCGAGGTTCGAACCATGGCGACCGATGTCGGCCCGGACGGCGGCGTCGGCCGGATGCGACAGGACGGGAACCCGGGCGGTGTCGTCCGGATCGGACTGCTGGAGTGCGCCGCCGTCGTTGACACGGACCGCGTCGGCGGGTGCGGCCGACGGCCGGTCGGGGGCGACGCCGGCGACGACCGGCGCCGCGAGCAGCAGCGCCGCGAGCAGCAGCGGGAGGGCTCTCATGGCTCTCACGTGGTGGCCGGGTCACAAAAAACGCATTGACACGCCCGTTTCCGGCGGCTCGACTCGGCCGGCACGGGCGGTCGACAGCGACCGGGCGACCGGCCGCGGATCCGACACCGGGCCGGACCGAACGGCCCGAAACCGAACGATGGAAAGCGTTTTGCCGGGCGGCCGAGACTCCCTCGTGTATGCGGCACCCCGCGTTCTCAGCCCTGCTCGCGCTCGCCCTCCTCCTCGGCGCGGCGGTCGTTCCGGCGGCGGGGGTGGCGACCGGTGCCGTCGCTTCGAGTGACGGCGCCGCCACCTCCGGACCGACCGCTTCGACCGGGTCGGCCGCCACCGCGGTCCGCGCGCCCGCGCTCACTGACGGCGCCGCGCGCCCGGCCGTCGACTTCGAGTCGGCTCCGTCGACGGAGTTCCACGTCGTGTTACAGCCGGACCGCGACGCCGCGTGGACGGTCACCGTGACGTACCGGCTCCGCAACGCCAACGAGACGGAGACGTTCCGGCGCGTCGCCGAGCGCTTCCGCGAGGAGGAGGTCGGCCCCGGCGCGGACCTCTACCGGAACTACGCCGCCGGCGCGAGCGAGTACGCCGGCCGCGAGATGTCGATCACGAACGTGGAGCGCGCCGCCTCGGTCGACGAGGAGCCCGCCGTGGACGACGAGAGCGTCGTCGCCGTCGGCACGCTCGAACTGTCGTTCGTCTGGACCGCGTTCCTGGAGGCGAACGGCGACCAGCTGGTGATGGACGACGCGTTCCGGACCGCCGACGGCGAGTCGTGGCTCCGGTCGCTCGGCCCGAACCAGCGAATGGTCATCCGGACGCCGGAGGGGTACGCCGTCTCCTCGACGCCCGGCGTCTCCGTCGACTTCGAGGAGAACGCGGTCGTGATCGAGGGACCGCGGAGCTTCGGTTCCGAGGAGCGGATCGGCGTCGTCTACTCGTCGAACGTCGCGGACGCGCCGCCGTGGGGACTCCTCGCCGGCGCGGTCGTGCTGGCGGCCGCGATCATCAGCGGGGGGCTCTACGCCTATCGGCGCCGCGAGCCCGGGGCTGGCGCTGGCGACGGCACCGGTGAGGGACCGGCCGCCGAGTCAGGGGCCAGCGGTCCGTCGGCGGAGACGGAACGGTCGTCCGAGCCGCCGGAGCCGGCGGGCGGCGAGGAGGAGCCGGAGAAGCCGACCGAAGACCTCTCGCTGCTCTCTGATGAGGAGCGCGTCGAGCGCTTGCTGGACCGGAACGGCGGCCGGATGCGGCAGGCGGACGTGGTCGAGGAGACCGGCTGGTCGGACGCCAAGGTCTCACAGCTGCTCTCGGCGATGGCCGAGGAGGGACGCATCGAGAAGCTCCGGCTCGGCCGCGAGAACCTCATCTCGCTGCCCGAGAACGACCCGAGGGGCGAGGACGCGGACGACGAAGCCTGATCCCGGGCGCCCGCGGCCGCCGTGACGGGTGACCCCTCCGGTCGAATTCCGATCGCGTGCGGGCGTTCCGGGCCGCGCCGGCCGCTTCCGAAAGCTCTTACCTCGGGTGTCCAGTAGTGGTCGACCATGAAGGTTCTCGTGACCGTCAAGGAGGTCGCGGAGGTCGGCGACGACTTCGCGATCGAGGGGACCGGGATCGCCGAGAGCGACCTCGAGTACGACCTCAACGAGTGGGACGACTACGCGGTCGAGGCGGGCGTCCAGCTCGCGGAGGCCGACGTGGCCGACGAGGTGGTCGCCGTCACGATCGGACCGGAGCGGTCCGAGGAGACGATCCGGATGGCGCTCGCGAAGGGCGCCGACCGCGCCGTCCGCGTGTGGGACGACGCGCTGACCGAGGAGTTTCTCGACGTGGCCGGCAAGGTGAGCCTGCTCGAGGCGGTCGTCGCCGAGGAGGAGCCGGACCTCGTTCTGTCGGGCGTGCAGGCGGCCGACGACTCCTTCGGCGCCACCGGCGTCGCGCTCGCCGACCGGATCGGCTTCGAGCACGCCGCGGTCGTCAACGACCTCGAGGTGGACGCCGACGCCGGCGTCGCGAACGTCCACCGCGAGCTGGAGGGCGGCGTCGAGGAGCTGACCGAGGTCGACCTCCCCGCGGTGTTGACGGTCCAGACCGGGCTCAACGAGCCGCGCTACGCGAGCCTGCGCGGCATCCGGCAGGCGCAGCGCAAGGAGATCGCCGCGAAGGATCTCTCCGACCTCGGGCTCTCGTCCGAGGAGGTGGCGAGCGCGCTGACGCTGGCGGAGATGTACGAGCCCGAGAGCGAGTCCGACGCCGAGATGATCGAGGGCGACGCCGGGGAGGCGGCCGGGCGGCTCGCCGAGGTCCTCCGCGAGAAGGGGGTGGGCGCATGAACGCCGACGGCCTGGCGACGGACGGCGGCGCGGGCGGCGACGTGCTCGCGGTCGTCGACCACCGGCGCGGCGACCTCCGCGACGTCTCCTTCGAGCTGATCACCGCCGGGAGCGAACTGGCCGAGGCGCTCGGCGGCGAACTCCACCTCGCGGTCGTTTCCGGCGACGTGGAGCGGTTCGCCGAGGAGCTCGACCGTCCCGGCGTGGCGACGATCCACACCGTACGGAACGGCGAGGAGTTCGACCACGGCGTCTACCAGCAGGCACTCGAGGCGCTCGAGGCGGAACTCTCCCCGACCGCGGTCGTGATGCCCAACTCCGTCAACGGGCTCGACTACGCGCCCGCGGTCGCCGAGTCGCTCGACCTGCCGCTCGTCACTGACGCGGTCGACTTCGCGTACGACGGCGGGCTCTCGGTCACGCGCGAGATGTACGGCTCGAAGGTCGAGACGACCGTCGACGTGGCGGGCGACCGCTTCGCGCTCACGGTTCGCGGCGGGGAGTGGCCGGCCGCGGAGGGGACCGGCGACGCCGCGGTCGAGCCGTTCGACCTCGAGATCGACGAGGCGGCGCTCGGCGCCCGCGTGCAGGGCTTCGAGGAGGTCGGCGGCGGCGACGTGGACATCAGCGAGGCGGAGGTGCTCGTCTCCGTCGGCCGCGGCATCGAGGAGGAGGAGAACCTCGACCTCGTGCGCGACCTCGCGGACGCGCTCGGCGCGACCCTCTCCTCCTCGCGACCGATCGTCGACAACGGCTGGCTGCCGAAGAACCGGCAGGTCGGCCAGTCGGGCAAGGTCGTCACGCCGAAGGTGTACATCGCGGTCGGCATCTCCGGGGCCGTCCAGCACGTCGCGGGCATGAAGGGCTCCGAGACCATCGTCGCGATCAACACCGACCCCAACGCGCCCATCTTCGACATCGCGGACTACGGCATCGTCGGCGACCTCTTCGACGTGGTGCCGGAGCTCATCGAGGAGTTCGAGGGGTAGTCCGGCCGGGCGGCCGGAGTTCTGGCGGGCCGTTCGTGACCGGGCAGTCTCCCGGCATCCTTTTGACAGTCGGTCGGGTACGCGGGTCCATGAACGTCGTCACGCTCGGGCCGGCCGGCACCTACTCGCACCGCGCCGCCCGCGCCGTCGCCGACGAGGTGTCGTTCCGCGAGTCGGTCACCGCCATCGTCGCCGCCGTCGACGAGGGCGAGTTCGACCGCGGCGTGGTCCCCATCGAGAACAGCATCGAGGGCTCGGTCACGGAGAGCCTCGACGCGCTGGCCGACCGCGAGGTCGCGGTCGTCCAGGAGGTCGTCACGCCCATCCGACACGCCCTGCTGGCGCAGGCGGAGGAGTTCGACGTGGTGGCGAGCCACGCGCAGGCGCTCGCGCAGTGCCGGAGCTATCTGGAGGCGAACTACCCCGACGTGACACAGGAGGCGGTCGCCTCGACCGCCCGGGGCGTCGAGCGCGCCCGCGAGGACTCCCGCGTCGCCGGCATCGGCCACCCCGACAACGCGGCCGGCGGCGAGGGCGAACCGGACCTCCGGGTGCTCGCGGAGGACATCCAGGACCGCTCCTCGAACGCGACGCGGTTCCTCGTGGTCGCCCCGGAGGCGGCGCGCTCGGACGCCGGCGGCAAGACCACCATCGTCGTCTACCCGAACGCCAACTACCCCGGCCTGCTGTTGGAGATGCTGGAGGCGTTCGCGGACCGGGACGTGAACCTCTCGCGGATCGAGTCGCGCCCGAGCGGCGACCGACTCGGCGACTACCTGTTCCACTTCGACGTGGAGGCGGGCCTCTACGAGTCGCGCACGCAGGAGGCGGTCGCGGCGCTCCGCGAGCTCGTGGCCGCGGACGGGTGGGTGCGCGTGCTCGGTTCCTACGACACTCAACACGTCGTCTGATCGTCCGCCCCGTCCGCGAGGGCGCGAGGGGGCCGGTTCGACACGCGCCACGCAAGGGAAGCCGGCGAACCGGCGACAATGTTCAAGAGCCTCGCCGCCGATCCTTCGACCGTATGACGCGACGTGACCCCTTCCGCGACATCGAGGAGCTGTTCGACCGGATGAGCCGCGAGTTCGAGGAGTTCGGCAGCGGCATCGAGTCGCGCGTCGGCGAGGGCATCTCCGTCGACGTGGCGGAGGACGACGAGACGGTCACGGTGACCGCGGACCTGCCCGGCTACGACCGCGACGACGTGGAGGTCACGGTACAGGACCGAACGCTCACTATCGCGGCCGAACACGCCGAGACCGACGAGGCGGACGACGAGGACACCCAGTACCACCGCCGCGAGCGCCGCCGCCGCTCCGTCTCCCGCCGGCTCCGGCTCCCGACCGAGGTCCGCGAGGACGAGGCGTCCGCGACGTACCAGCACGGCGTCCTCACCGTCGAGCTACCCAAGGCCACCGGGGATGCGGGCGGTCACAGCATCGACATCGACTGACGTGCGTCACCGTCTCGACCGGTGGCTCACCGACCGCTTTCGCGACCAATTCTCTCGTCCGTTGTCGGGCTCTCCCCAAATCTGTCCTTTCTGAGGAAACAGTTAATACCTCACGGCGCTTTCCGGTGGATGGTGAATAGACAGATGAATCGACGAACCCCCTTCGAGGAGATGGAGCGCCTGTTCGACCGCATGACCCGGTTCGAGGACCGGACCTGGGGCGACCGGGGCTGGAGCGGCGACAGCGGACGCGGCGGGGTCGACGTGGCCGACTACGACGACGAGCTCGTCGTGATGGCCGACCTGCCCGGGTTCGATCGCGCGGACATCGACGTGTCCGTCCACGACGGGCACCTGACGATCCGCGCCGAGCGCGAGCACGCGAGCGACGGCGACGACGGCCGGTACCTGCGCCGCGAACGGCGCAGCGAGTCGGTCAGCCGGCGGGTCGACCTGCCGGCGGCCGTCCGCGACGAGGAGGCGACCGCGACCTACACGAACGGCGTGTTGACCGTGACGCTCCCCAAGGACGCCCCCGAGGACGACGAGGGGCACCGGATCGACATCGACTGAGACGTTTTCGCCCGACGGAACCGCGGCACTGAACCGCCCGCGCCGAACCGCTCGGCACCGCCTCCGCGTCCCCGGCAGTCGTTCGCGGCGACACAACCGTTTTGAGGCTGAGCCGACTCCCTACGTCCATGACGCGGCTCCGCTTCGCCCTGCTCAACGCGGCCCACGAGGGCGAGAACACCAGACGCAACTTCCGCCGAGAGATCGACGCCGACCTCGTCGAGTTCGACGCCAGCGACGGCGACCTCCCGAGTCACTACGACTTCGACGCGCTCGTGATCACCGGCTCGCGCTCGTCGGTCTACTGGGACGAGGCGTGGATCCCGGACCTGATCGACTACGTCGCCGAGGCGACCGACCGCGGCGTCCCCGCGCTCGGCGTCTGTTACGGCCATCAGGTGCTCGCGGAGGCGCTGGGCGGCCGCGTCGCCGGCATGGACGACTTCGAGCTCGGATACGCGGAGGTCACCCACCACGGCGACGAGATCTTCGACGGCGTCGACGAGGCGTTCACGGTCTTCGCCTCCCACGGCGACGCCGTCGTGGAGCTCCCCCCGGAGGCCGAACTCCTCGCGGAGAACGAGTACGGCGTCCACGCGTTCCGCGCGGGACACAACTGGGGCCTGCAGTTCCACCCCGAGTACGACATCGAGACCGCCCGCGAGGTGGCCGACGGGAAGCGCGAGCGGCTCGGGGACGCCCGCGTCGACGACGTGCTGGCGTCCATCTCGGCCGAGAAGCACGACGCCGCCTGCGAGGCGAAGCAGGTGTTCGACAACTTCGTCGCGCACGTCCGCGACCTGCAGGCGGAGCGGACCGCGGCGGCCGCGGACGACTGACGACCACAACGACTGACGATCGCGACGACTGCCGACCGCCGACGGCCTCGGACGGTCGAGCCGGCGGAGCGGCGGACCGACGCGACGTTGCGAACACCTTTTGTGGGAACCACCCCCACGAACGATCATGCTCGACTACGTGGGTCTGGAGGCGGACCTCGGCGAGGAGGAGCGGCTGATCCGCGACACGGCGCGGGAGTTCGTCGAGGAGCGCGTCCGGCCCGACATCGGCGACCACTTCGAGGCGGGGACGTTCCCGACGGAGATAATCCCCGAGATGGGCGAGATGGGCTTTTACGCGCCGAACCTCGACGGCTACGGCCTGCCGAACGTCTCCGAGACCGCCTACGGCCTGCTGATGCAGGAACTGGAGGCGTGCGACTCCGGCCTGCGCTCGATGGCGAGCGTCCAGGGCGCGCTGGTGATGTACCCCATCCACGCGTTCGGCAGCGAGGCGCAAAAGGAGGAGTGGCTGCCGGCGCTCGGCCGCGGCGAGGCGGTCGGCTGTTTCGGGCTGACCGAACCGGAGCACGGCTCGAACCCCTCGGCGATGGAGACCCACGCCGAGAGGGACGGCGACGAGTACGTGCTGAACGGCTCGAAGACCTGGATCACGAACTCCCCCATCGCGGACGTGGCGGTCGTCTGGGCGAAGGACCGCTCGGCCGCGGACGGCGCGAGCGACGACGGCACCGTCCGCGGGTTCCTCGTGGAGACGGACCGCGACGGCGTGACGACTTCGGAGATCCACGACAAGCTCTCGCTGCGGGCGTCGATCACCGGCGAGATAAGCCTCCAGAACGTCCGCGTCCCCGAGGAGAACGTCCTCCCGGGCGTGGAGGGGATGAAGGGGCCGCTGTCGTGTCTGACGCAGGCGCGGTTCGGCATCGCGTGGGGCGCGGTCGGCGCGGCCCGCGACTGCTTCGAGACGGCCCGCGCGTACGCCACCGACCGCGAGCAGTTCGGCGGTCCGATCGCGCGGTTCCAGCTCCAGCAGGAGAAGCTCGCGGAGATGGCGACCGAGATCACGACCGCGCAACTGCTCGCCCACCGCCTCGCGGCCCTGAAGGAGCGGGGCGAGCTCCGGCCACAGCACGTCTCGATGGCCAAGCGGAACAACGTGCGGACTGCCCGCGACCAGTCGCGGATCGCCCGCGAGATGCTCGGCGGCAACGGGATCACCACGGACTACCCCCCGATGCGCCACATGGCGAACATGGAAACCGTCTACACCTACGAAGGGACACACGACATCCACACGCTGATCCTCGGCGAGGACCTGACGGGCATCCCCGCGTTCGAGTAGCCAGCGTTCGTGACGTGTGACAACAACGGGCATAGATTTATATGCTGGGTCGCGTACCCTCATCCGTGACCCCACCAGCGCACGACGATCCGACCGCTCCCGATCTCGGCCGCGAGGAGGCGTGGGTCGCCCACGTCGCCCTCCTGGCCGCGACGGAGGAGGCGGTCGAAGCGGGGGCGGAATCGCCACCCGAACTCGACGCGCTCGCCACGCTCGAGGGCGACGGGCTGTTCGACGGCGACGAGCTGCGGCTCCTCCGTGACGCGCTGGTGACGTATCTGGGCGACGCGCCGCTGCGCGACCGGGCGCCCGGCCGCGCCGCGCTCAGAAGCGTCAACGCCGCGATCCGCGGCCGGCCGCCGAGCGCGTAGCTCGGCCGGTCGACCGCGTCGCCTCTACTGTGGGCACTCCGCCGAGGCGTACCGTCCCCAGATGGCGCGGCGGTCGGCGACCCAGCGGTACCCCTTCTCGCGGATCGCCTCCCATCGGGGGAGCTTCCGCGCGAGGCCGACGACGGTTCGCGGCACCGGCCCGCAGCGTTCCGCCGCCTGGGCCAGCGCCTCGCCGCAGGAGTAGGCGGCGTCGTCGGTCAGCAGGTGCATGCAGTTCTCGTAGTCGTCCGGCAGGCGGGCCTGCTGGTCCGGGGAGAGCTCCGAGAAGCCCACCGGTTCGAACTCGCCGAACCGCAGCGCCCAGCGCACACACCACATGCAGAAGCCGCAGTCGTCGTCGTAGACGAGCCGTGGAGTGGCCATACCCGGCGTTGGACCGCGGCGGGTTTGGGTCTTGCTGCCGCGGCCCCCTTTCGACCGCCCGCGCGGGACCCGGACGGCCGCCACCGGTTTCCGGCTCTCGCCCGTGCCCCCGGGCATGACCGGTCCGATCTTCCTGCGTGGCGACCGCGTCGACCTCCACGTCGCGACCGCGGACGACCGCGCGTTCCTCGCGCGCGGCCACAACCACCCCGCGGTCCGCCGCTGGATGTCCAGCGTGCGGCCGAACGCGCCGGCGACGCCGGAGGGCGACGTGGTGGCCGAGCGCTACCTCGGGGACGACCGCGACGCCGATCTGGTGGTCCGGGCCGACGGGGAGCGCGTCGGGTTCGCCTCGCTGCTCGACGTGGCGCCCGACGCCGGCCGCGCGGAGGTCGCCGCGTGGTTCCCCCCGGAGCGGCAGGGACAGGGGTACGGCACCGAGGCGGTCGAACTGTTGCTCGCGTACGCCTTCGAGGAGCGTCGCCTCCACCGGGTGTACGCCGGCGCCCGCGCCGACAACGAACCCTCGCGCCGGATCGTGGAGACCGCGGGGTTCACCGAGGAGGGGCGCCAGCGCGACCACTACTACGTCGACGGCGAGCACGTCGATCGCGTGTTCTACGGCCTGTTGCGCGAGGAGTGGGAGGGCGGGGAGTGAGAACCGCGACGCGGGCGGCGACGCGACCTCACTCGGCGGCACCGTCCGCGTCGTCGCGCGCGGTGCCGTCGCCGGTATCGGCGTCGTCGCGCGCACTCCGCCGAACGCGAACGGTGCGGATCCGGTTGCGCTCGACCGCTTCCACCGTCAGCGAGGCGCCGGCTTCGGGGAGGTCGACGCGGTCGCCCGCCTCGCCGAGCCGACCGAGTTCGGCGTTTATCAGCCCCGCGACCGTCTCGTAGGTCGGTCCGCGGGGGAGCGCGGTACCGAGCACGTCGTTCACCTCGCCGACGGTCACCTCCCCTTTCACGAGCAGGCCGTCGTCGGTGTGGTCGAGGAGGCGCTCCTCGCCGACCTCGAAGACGTCGCCGACGATCTCCTCGACGATGTCCTCGACGGTGACGATCCCCTCGACCTCGCCGTACTCGTCGACGACGGTGACAAGCGAGAGCCGCTCCGCCTGCATCTCCGCGAGCAGCGCGTCCACGCGCCGGGAGTCAGGGACGGCGAGCGTCTGCTGGAGCACGTCCTCGAGCGACAGCCCCTCCCGCAGTGCGCGCTCGGCGTCGCGGATGTCGACGACGCCGACCGTGTCGTCGAGGTCGCCGCGATGGACGGGCACGCGGGAGACGCGCGCCTCGGCGCAGACGCCGACGATCTCCGCGAGGGGCGTCTCCGCGTCGACCGCGACGACGTCCTGCCGCGGGACCATCACCTCGCGGACGGTCGTCTCGCCGAGGCCGAAGATCCCCTCGACCATCTCCCGCTCGCGCCGGTCGATGGCGCCGACGCGCTCGCCGGTCGCGACGAGTCGGGTCAGCTCCGCGCGCGTGAGTTCGGGAGCGTCCGCGGGGTCGGAGCCTGCGAGTCGATTGATCACGTCCACGACCGTCTCGAAGACGACCACGAGGGGGTACAGCAGGTACTGGAGCGCGACGATCGGCCGGGCGACGCGCAGCGCCAGCCGGTCGGCGTTCGCCACGCCGTAGGACTTGGGGGCGATCTCGCCGAAGACGAGGATGAGGACGGACATCACCGCGGTGGCGATGGTGACGCCCGCTCCCGGCCCGTAGACGACCGCGAGCGTCGCGGTCGCGAGGCTCGCCATCGAGATGTTGACGAGGTTGTTCCCGACGAGGATCGTCACCAGCAGGCGGTGGGGGTCCGAGCGCAGTCGCGCCAGCGCGGCCGCACGCGGGTCGTCGTCCGACGCGCCGGCGGTTCGGTGTCTCTCCAGCGAGAAGATCGCGATCTCGCTGGCGGAGAAGAAGGCGCTCAGACAGAGCAGCCCCGCGATGACCGCGCCCGCGACCGCGAGCGATTCCGTGACCATGGCCCCGCTTTCGCGGGCGGCCGGTTATAGCTGCGGGGCGGCGGGGCGGCCGGTCATCGCTGCGGGGCGGCGGAGTGGCCGGTCATCGCTGCGGGGCGGCGGAGTGGCCGGTCATCGCTGCGTGGCGCGGGACCCCACAGCCGGGCGTCGAACGAAGCCCCCTACCACGCGGACCACGCGGTCGACGTCTCGTCGCGCACGTACAGCCGCTTCACGTCCTTCGCGTACGCCATGTCGCCCTCGTGGTCGAGCTTGTCGAAGCGGTACTTGGGCGCGTTCTCGCGGATCTGGACCCCCTCGACCGTGAACTTCCGGTCGCCGAACTCCGCGACCTCGCCGACGGTGAACTCGTAGTCGCCGGGGACGCTGATCGAGAACGACTCCGTGTGGTCGCGGTTGCCGTCGTTCGGGTGCATCGACACCTTCACCGTCACGTTGTCGACCGCGCGCGTCCACAGCGTCTCGATCTCCTCGACGTCGGCCTCCTCGACGCGCGTCTCGGGCGCGGTCTCGATGCCGGTGACCCGCACCTGCATCAGCGCGTCCGGCGAGTCGACGACGAACTCCTCGCCCTCCTCGGCGTAGGTGTCCGCCGGGACCTCCATCCGGGTGGTGAACGACTCGCCGTCCTGCGAGACGACGACCTTCAGCTCCGCGGTCTCCTCCTCGGGGATCTCGGCCTTGTGCGTGTGGCCGCACTCCGTGCAGCGGACGGTCGCCTGCCCGCCGGGCTTCAGCACCTCGTGGACCGTCTCGGCGCCGTCCGAACAGGAGGGACAGGCGAGACCGACACGGTCGCCGGATTCGTGATCGCTCATTGGCGGGCGTAGCCGACGCGGGCGTAAAAAGCCGCGTTTGTCCATCTGCGTGCGGTACGGAGTGGCTTGCGAGGTGGATCGGTGAATGGATGGATCCGAGTGAACGCAATTCGGTGAATGTTCGCGGGACGCCGGGTTTTGCGTGATCGAGCGTCCTGCTGTCCTTGCCGCCCACACCCAGAAATCCCTCGCCGCTCGCTCTACGCTTTTTCTGTATCAGTCGAGCGTTCTGCTGCGCTTGCCGCCAACACCCAGAAAGCCCTCGACCGCTCGCGGGCGCTCAGCGACATATCGGCGCCTCTCCGCCACGCCCGGCGCCGATAGGGGTCGTCTGAGCGCCCGCGACCGGCCTCGCCCTTTCAGTCCGCCAGGGCCGGTTCGTGGAGTTGGTCATCGAAGCCGGTTGCTCGGTGAGTCGCTACCTCGGCTGTCGAGGCAAGTGTGGCCTCACGCCTCCCCGGCCTCAGCCGCCCGCGGCCGCGGTGCTCCGGCCGCGGTCGGGTTCCACCGGAAATCGAAGATTTCCGAGCAGCCTGCATGCGGTAGCGCGCTGGCGACCTCGCGCGCGTCGGAGTCGCGCACGCCGGACGTTGGACAGCCGGCGAGGCGCCGCGCCGGGGCCAGACCGATCAGACTGCACTCACGGCGGGAGTTCTGCGGGCTCCGAGAAAAACGTTCGTCTGGCCGCGGTGCGGCTGCGGTGCTGTGCGGTCGGCGCGCGCCGCGGCGACCGCAACGCGTGTCGCCGCGACCGCGCGAGGGAGGCGGCGGCGCGGCCGCCTTGCGGTGTCTCCAGCGCGCTACTGCACGCTGGAGGCCAGCGGGACGCGGTTTGTCCCGCGCTGCGGTTTCGCGGCCGCGCCGCCGCCGAGGCTGGGGAGGTGCGAGGCTGCGGGGCGGTGGCGGTGCGGAGCGGTCGCGGTGGGTGGGACTGAAAGGGGCAGTCGGCTCGATCCGGCCCCGACGCCTCAAGCACCGCAGCGCGCGGTGTCTCCAGCGCGCCACTGCACGCTGGAGAGCGGCGAGATGCAGTTTGTCTCGCCAGCCTGAGAGCGAGGAGCGCAGAGCGTGTCGCGGCCGGTCGAGCCGGCTGGGGCTTTCTGGGTGTTGCTGTCCAGATCAGCAGGATCGGAACTAGATCCAGATCAGTAGCGAGGGCCGGCTGGAGCTTTCTGGGTGTTGCTGTCCAGATCAGCAGGATCTGCAACAGACACGGAAATATCGTACAAAGAGCCGACGGAAAATCCCCGACCGGTCCGGTCCCAAACGGCGTCTCCTTATCAGGGCGAGGGAAGCTCGACCGGCTCGCCGTCCGCGTAGACGGTCGGCTCGCGGAGGATGCCGTCGAGGTGGAGCGGCGCGTCGGTGTCGCCGCCGATGCCGGCGTCGTCGCCGATGGCGATGTGGACCGTGCCCGCGGCCTTCTCGTCGAGCAGCACGGAGCCGACGAGGTCGGTGACGCCGACGTTCGTGCCGATGCCGAGTTCCGCGAGGTTGTACGCGTCGCGGCCGACCGCCTCCGCGCCGGCCTCGACCTGCTCGCGCACGTCGTCGTCCGAGATGTCGGTGACGTAGCCGTCCTCGACCGCGAAGGTGAGCTCTTCCCCCTCCGCGAGCAGCCCGTGGGGCATCATCGTCCCGTCGACGACGTAGGTGCCGTTCGCAGTCTCCGGCGAGACGAACACCTCGCCGGCGGGGAGGTTCGAGAAGTCGCCGGGGTCGTGGACCATCCCGGTGTCCGCGAGCCACTCGCGGTCGCCCGGCTCGAAGGTGACGTCCGTGCCCGCGGGCGTGGTGACGCGGACCGCCTCGGCGTCCGCGACCTGATCGAGCACGTCGTCGCAGTGCGCGGCGATGGCGGCGTAGTCGGCGTCCAGCCCCGTCAGGAACACCTCCTCGGTGATCCCCGGGAGCGTGGCGCCGCGGGCGCCCGCCGCGCAGGCGTCGCCGCGGGCGCGGGTGTGGCTCAGGCTCTTCGTCGTCGGCGCGAGGAAGACGTCCGCGGCCGCCATCGCCGCCGCGACCGGTTCCGGCGGCTCCGCGCCGTGCTGTTCGCCCGGCGGATAGCGGACGATGGAGGCGTCGTCGGTCACCGCGCTCGCGGCCTCGTAGAGCGCCTCGCCGATGGCGCGGCGCTTCTCGTCGGTGACGACCACGGCCGACTCCTCGGCACCGAGGTCCAGACACTGCTCGATGGCGGTGCGGGCCGCCGCCGCGATTGCCTCGTCGGTCATGGACCCGAGTTCGGCCGACCGGGCGTTAGGCCTTGCCATCGCGGCCGTCCGATCCGTTCCTCCGGCCCTCCTCCGGGCACCCTGGTTGGCTGCCCCACGAACCGTCGCTCCGATCGTGAACCCCCTGCGGGGCGTTCCACCGCCGAGATTACTCCGTTTCGAAACGGAGTTACACGCTCTCGTCACGCGAATTAACTCACCAGTTACTCGTGGCGTAGTTAATTTCTTTTTGAGCCCTTCGAAACGATTATACCCGCACACGAGGAGACTCGGGTATGATACGCGTCGGCGTCAACGGGTACGGCACCATCGGGAAGCGCGTCGCGGACGCGGTCGCGGCCCAGCCCGACATGGAACTGGTCGGCGTCGCCAAGACGAGCCCCAACTACGAGGCGGAGGCGGCCGTCCGCCGCGGCTACGACCTCTACGCCGCGGTCCCCGACCGCGCGGACGCCTTCGCGGCCGCGGGCGTGGACCTCGCCGGTGGGGTGGCCGACCTCGTGGACGCCAGCGACGTGGTCGTGGACTGCTGTCCGGCCGGCATCGGCGCGGAGAACCGGGAGCTCTACGAGGCCCGCGACACGCCCGCGGTGTTCCAGGGCGGTGAGGACGCGGACGTGGCCGAGGTCTCGTTCAACTCCCGGGCGAACTTCGAGGACGCTCGCGACGCCGACTACGTCCGCGTCGTCTCCTGTAACACGACCGGGCTCTCGCGGCTCCTCGCGCCCCTCGAGGAGCGGTTCGGGGTCGAGAAGGCGCGGGTCACGCTCGTCCGGCGCGGCGGCGACCCGGGCGAGACCTCGCGCGGCCCGATCAACGACGTGGTCCCGGACCCGGTGGGGATCCCCTCCCACCACGGTCCCGACGTGTCGACGGTGCTGCCCGACCTCACCGTCGACACGGCCGCGCTGAAGGCGCCGACGACCCAGATGCACACCCACAGCGTCAACGTCACGCTCGAGGATGCGCCCGACCCCGAGGCCGTCCGCGAGCTGCTGGCCGAGGAGTCCCGCGTGTTCGTCATCCCCGAGACGGCCGCCATCGACGGCGCCGGACGGCTGAAGGACTACGCGCTGGACGCCGGGCGCCCGCGCGGCGACCTCTGGGAGAACTGCGTCTGGGGCGAGTCGATAAACGTGGCGGGACGGGACCTGTACCTGTTCCAGAACGTCCACCAGGAGGCCGACGTGGTGCCGGAGAACGTCGACGCCGTCCGCGCGATGGCGACCGACGTCGACGCCGCGGAGTCGACCGCGCGGACGGACGAGACGCTCGGAGTGGGGCTCGAAAGCGTTTTTAGCGACGGTCGGATCGACGGCGAGCGAGAGCCGGTCCCCGCCGACGACTGACGAGGGGTCGTCACGACCCCGGCCGCGCTCGTCGCCGACGACCGACGGTCAGACGGAGTAGTAGTACTCGCCCTCGCGCTTCTGCTGGCGGTCCTTCTGGGAGTCCGGCTTGTTGATCCGCGGGCGGCCGGTCCGCTCGTCGCGCCGGAAGGTGATGTCCAGGTCCGCGAGGAAGTCGTTCATGCCCGCGCGCATCTCCTGCGGGGGCTTGGCGTGCCCGTGGTGGGCCGGCTCGCCGTCGAACACCATCAGGCGGTCGGCCAGCAGGTCGATCATGTAGATGTCGTGGTCGATGACGAGCACGGTCGCGTCGTGGTTCTCGGCGTAGCGCCGGATGGCCGAGGTGGCCTGCACGCGCTGTTCCACGTCGAGGTGCGCGGAGGGCTCGTCCATCACGTAGAGATCCGCGTCCTCGGAGAGACACGCCGCGATGGCGACGCGCTGGCGCTCCCCGCCCGACAGGTCCGTGAGGTTCTGCTCCATGATCCGCTCGAGCTGGAGCGGCTGGGCGACCTCCGTGTTCCAGTAGGAGCTGCCGAATTCGTCGGTGATCGAGGAGAGGAACGCGTCGACGCGCATCGGCTGGTCGATCTCGACGTACTGGGGCTTGTAGGCGATGTCCAGCTCGAAGTCGAGGTCGCCCTCGTCCGGCTCGACGGAGCCCGCGAACATCTTCGCGAGCGTCGACTTCCCGATGCCGTTCGGCCCGACGACGCCGAGCACCTCGGACTCGTAGATGGTGCCGGCCTCCACGTCGAGGGAGAACTCCCCCTCGCCGTAGGACTTGTGCAGGTCGGGGTAGTCGACCAGCGGCATCCCCTTCGAGGAGACGCGCGGTGCGTGCTCCTCGAAGGTGATCGCGTTCGGCCGGATCCGCATGTTCTCGTTGTCGAGGTAGCCCTTCAGGTACTCGTTGATGCCGTTGCGGACGGACTTCGAGTCCGTGATCACGCCGTACGCGCCCGGCTCACCGTAGGCGACGTGGAGCGTGTCCGCGAGCATGTCGAGGATCGCGAGGTCGTGCTCGACGACGAGCATCGAGCGGTCGGCCGCCTCGTCCTCCGCCAACTCGGCGATCAGCCGCGCGGCGGTCATCCGCTGACCGATGTCGAGGTAGGGGGTGATCTCGTCGAGGAAGTAGAAGTCGGCGTCGCGGGCCAGACACGCCGCGATGGCGACGCGCTGGAGCTCCCCGCCCGAGATGGAGTCGATGGGCTGGTCCATCACGGGCCGGATCGAGAGCCGGTCGATCAGGTCCTCGAGCGCGCCGCGCTCGTCGGTGCGCTCCAACAGCTCGCGGGTGTTGCCGTCGAACTGCTTGGGGATCTGGTCGACGTACTGCGGCTTGCGCGCGACGGTCACCTCGCCCTCGACGAGCTTGCCGAGGTAGTTCTGGAGCTCCGTGCCGCGGAAGCGGTCGAGCACCGCCTCCCACTCGGGCTCGTCATCGTGGTCGCCGAGGTTCGGCGTCATCTCGCCCGCGAGCGCGTGGACCGCGGTCGACTTCCCGATTCCGTTCGGTCCGAGGATACCGGTCACGGTGCCCGGCTCGGGGTACGGCAGGCCGTACAGCGAGAAGGCGTTCTCGCCGTAGCGGTGGACCGGGTCCTCCTCCAGCTCGGAGGGGAGGTTGATGATCTCGATGGCGTCGAACGGACATTTCTCGACGCAGATGCCGCAGGTCTCGCCCAGACAGATCTCCTCGGAGATGCGGATCTGGTCGGGGTCGCCGTCGACCGCGTCCTCCCCGCGCTGGGTGATACATTCCTTGCCCGTCCGGTTGGGCGGACAGAAGTTGGCACACTCGTAGTTGCAGCGGTCGGGCTGGCAGCGGTCCAAATCGACCACGGCGATGCTGTCGTCCGCCATGGTTACAGCGAGACGCTCCCCACGAGGAGGATGGTGTAGCTGATGAACCAGAGCGTGAACGTCATGAACGTCACGTAGAGGTTGTCCTTTACGCCGAACTCCTCGACGGCGACGCCGAGGCCCTTCAGGACGGGGAACTGGACGATGACGAAGGCCGCGAGGACGACGAGCGCGGTCGTCGATCCGGCGGCCGCCGCCGTCGTGCCGACGTACATCGCCGAGGCCAGCGCCGCCGCGATGCCGGCGAGGCAGGCGACCGTCGTCACGACCACGCCGCGGGCGTGGCCCGTGATTCCCGAGTCGTTGCTCATACGTCCCGTCCGCCTGCGCTCGTGAAAAGCGGTTCGTTCCGGCCGCGAACCGCGGCCGCGACTGGACGGGGCGCGCGCGAGCCGCGAACCTGACTGACCGGTCAGTTTACGGGCGCAGTTGTGGGATGATATTGCCGCAACACGCCGAGAACAGCGGAATAAAGCCGATAAACGGGGGGTGATCCGGGGGGCTTCCATCAACCTTTATGGGTGTGTACCGTTTCGAATCGTAACGATGGCTGGAACCGAACAGGAGAGTCTCGACGACCTCCCCCCGAGCGCGAAGCTCGTCTTCAAGGTACTGGAGTACAACGGACCGTTGACCCAGAAAGGGATCGTCCAGGAATCGATGCTGTCCGCGCGCACGGTCCGCTACGCGCTCGAACGGCTGGAGGGAATCGACGTCGTCGACGAGGACGTCTACTTCGCCGACGCCCGACAGAACCTCTACCAGCTCACCGAGCCCGCCCAGGAGTTCACCGCCGACTCCGAAGAAGCGACCTGCGCCGACTGACGCCCGACCGCGCCGCCGACCTTCTCTGCCCCGCCCGATAGCTCGCGAGTGACGGAACCCGTCCACGAGGGGCGGAAAAACCCCGCCGCCGACAGAACGCTCCGCGAGAGACGGAAAGTCCCGCCAGCGGAGCCGGTCGTCTATCAGCAGCGGCCGCCGCTCACGCCAGCGCCTGCCGCAGGATCTCGGGCGCCTCCTCGAGCGTCTCGTCGAGGGCCTCGACGTCGGGACCGCCGCCCTGTGCGAAGTCCGGCGGGCCGCCACCGCCGCCGCCGACGCGGGCGGCGAGTTGCCCCACGACCTCGCCGGCGTTGAGGTCCGACCCCTCGGGCACGCCGACGACGAACTGCGCGGAGCCGTCGGCGCCGGAGCCGACGACCGCGATCTTCCCCTCCTCGCGCAGCGCGTTCGCGGTCGCGCGGATCTCGTCGGCGTCGCCGTCGAGCCGCTGGACCACCGCGGGCGTCCCGTCGACGTCGACCTCCTCGGCGTCGGCGCCGCCGCCGGCGCGGGCCTCGGCGAGTTCCTCGGTGAGCCGCTCGATCTCCTTGCCCCGCGCCTTCCACTCCTCGAAGAAGCGCTCGGCGGTCTCGGGCACGTCCTGCGGGTCCACGTCGAGCACGTCCGCGGCGTCGTACAGCGCGTCCTCGGTGCGCTGGGTCGCGCGGACCGCCGCGTCGCCGGCCGCGAAGACGATGCGCTCGACGCCGTCCTGAACGGGCTCCGTCTTCAGCACCTTCACCGCGCCGATGTCGCCGGTGCGCCCGACGTGCGTGCCGGCGCAGGCCTGCACGTCGGCGTCGCCGACGTGGATCAGTCGGACGTTGGTTCCCGGGGGGATCCCCCCCTGATACAGGTCGAAGCCGTGCTCGGCCTCGGCCTCGTGGCGGTGGGGCCACTCCTGACGGACCGCGACGTTCTCGGCGACGAGGCGGTTGGCGACGCGCTCGATCTCCTTGACCTCCTCGCGAGTGATGCGCTCGTAGTGGCGCACGTCGAGGCGTGCGGAGTCGGTCCCCTTCTGGGCGCCCGCCTGCCGGACGTGGTCCCCGAGCACCTCGCGGGCCGCGTGGCCGATCAGGTGGGTGGCGGTGTGGTGCTGCATCAGCGCCGTGCGGCGCTCGCCGTCGACCTGCCCCCGGACGAACTCGCCCGTCCCGGGGTCGGCGTCGGTGCGGTGGAGCACCACGTCGTCGACCTCCTGGACGTCCTCGACCTCGACGGTCGTCTCGCCGGCGGTGAGGGTGCCGCGGTCGGCGGGCTGGCCGCCGCCCTCCGGGTAGAACATCGTCTGGTCTAACACCACGTCGTAGCCGTCCTCGCGCTCGAAGACGTCGAGGACGACCGCCTCGAACTCCGTGCGCTCCTGGTCGTCGTAGAACAACTTCTCCGTCGGCGGGAGGTCGGCGAACCGCTCGTCGCGGTCGTCCTCGTCGGCGTCGTCGACGCCCTCGTGTCTGTCCGCCACGAGCGAGTAGAAGTCGTCCGGGACCGCGACCTCGGCGTCGCGCTCCGCGGCGATCTCCGCGACCATGTCGGGCTGGATGCCGTGGGAGTCGTACAGCTCCAGCAGCTTCTCGGTCGGGATCGGTTCGCCGGTGCCGGCGTACTCGTCCGCGAGCTGTTCGACCTTCCGGGAGCCGCGCTCGAGCGTCTTGCGGTACTTGCGCTCCTCGGTGCGGACGATGTCGCGGATCGTGTCGCGGTTCTCGTAGCCGAGGCGCTCGGCCTGCATGTCCACGAGTTCGTCCAGCGGCGCGTCGACGCCGACGTTGTCCACGAGCCGCTTCATCCGGCGGAGCACCATCCGAGCGAGGTAGCCCGTCCCCACGTTCGAGGGGACGATGCCGTCGCCGAGCATGTACGCGAGCGTCCGCGAGTGGTCGGCGATGGCGTAGATGTCCTCGAGCGGCTCCACCAGTTCGCGGAGCTCCGCCACGTCGACGCCGAGCTTCTCGGCGATGTCGCCGCGGGCGGCCTCCACGTCGTCCACGTCGTCGATGTCGAGCCGACCCGAGAGCTTCGCGGCGCGGTTGACGATCGTCTGCTGCTCGTCGGTGTAGTCGATGCCGGCGTTCTCCTTCAGGAAGTCGATGGCGTCGGGGTAGATCGCCTCGTAGACCGTCGGGGTTCCCTGGCTCATCCACGTCCACCGCTCCAGCCCGTAGCCGGTGTCGACGATGTACGTGTCCATGAACGAGTAGGTGTTCCCGTCCTTCATCTCGTAGTCGCCGTCGGGATCCTGCTCCATGCACATGAACACGAGCGTGGCCAGCTCGGCGCCCTTGTAGATGACCTCGATGGCGGGGCCGGCGTTACCGCCGCCGACCCACGGGTCCTCGATGTAGGTGATCTCCTCGAGGTCGGCCCCGAGGTGCTCGAAGAACTCGTCGCAGTACTCGACCGTCTCGTCCTTCCAGTACACCTCGCCCTCGTAGGCGTACTCCGCGTCGGCGTCCTCGCGGACGTTGAACGCGTGGTGGGCCATCATCTCGAAGGCCATCGTGTGTCGGCCGGTCTTTCCCACGTTGTCGATGTCCTGCATCCGGATACAGGGCTGGGAGATCGCCAGCGGGTTCGCCGGCGGCGGTGTCTGTCCGGAGGTGACGAGCGGCTGGAAGTCGTAGATCGACGCTTGCGTCAGGAGCACGTCGTCCCGCCAGCGGTTCGCGGCGACCGGGTACGGGTCGATCCGCTCGTGGTCGTGGTCGTCGAAGAAGGAGAGGAACGCCTCGCGCATCTCCTCTAACGTGTACGACTCGGGGAACCCCGGGTCGTCGATGAAGCTGTAGTCCGCACAGGGCGGCTCCCCGCACACCTCGCGGTCGGCGTCGCGGGTCCAGAAGTGTACCCCACACGAGTCGCACTCCCGTCGGTGGAACCCCTCCTCTTCGAAGTAGTCGAGGCGGTACTCCGCTTCGAGATCGCTCATTACCCGACTGTGGCCCGTGTTCGTGCAAAAGGGTTCCGGGCCGACCGCGGCGTGACCGGCAGCGGCGCGACGGCAGCGCGGCAGTCGGCCACGTCGGACCGATCCCCGTGGCGTCCCCGTGGTCCGATCGCGTCGAAATATTCAGGCAGAATGGCGATAGGGTTATCACCCCTGATCGCCATGGTAAAACAAACAGGAGAGTGAGACGTGACTGAAGCGACACGGCTGCTCGTCGTCGGCGAGGAGCCGCCCGCGCCGCTGGTGGAGCGGCTGTCGTCGGTGGGATCGGTCAACCATCGGTCCCCCGCAACGATCGCCGAGCGGTTCGACCCCCTGATCGAGGCGGACACCATCGTCGTGACCGACAGGTCCGCCCGCGACGTGCTCGCGGACGCGCGCCCCGCGACCCCGATCGTCGGATACGGCGTGGACGCGGACGAGGTCGTCGCGACACGCGTCGACGACCTCGACGCGCTCCCGCACGTGGTCCGTGGTGCGGCACTCAACGCCTCCGCGGCGGCCGCGACGCCGGTTTCGACGGTCGACGACGACTCCGACGACTCCCGGTCGCGGCTGGAACGACTCCACGAGGGGACCGCGGAGCTGGTCGGCGTCTCGGACGAGGAGGCGGTTTACGAGTCGGTCGCGCGGATCGCTCGCGACCTCCTCGGGTACGATTTCTGTTACATCGGGATCGCGGAGGGCGACGAGTTCGTCCCCGCCGCCCCCAGTCACGCGTGGCAGGAGCGATTCGACGTCGAGTTCGGCGTCCTCGGCGAGACGTACCGAACCGGGGAGCCGCAGATCATCGACGACGTGAGCGACGTCGAGGCGGCCGACCCACGATGGACGGAGATGCGCTCGGCGCTGAGCGTCCCGTTCGGCGACCGCGGCGTGTTCCAGGCGGCCTCCGACGAGGCGAACGCGTTCGACGAGCGCGACCTCGAGCTGCTCCGGCTGCTGCTGTCGTACGCGGAGAACACGCTCGCGCGGATCGAGTCCGAGACCGAGCTCCGGTCGAGCCGCCGACGCGTGACCGACCTCCACGAGGGCGTGACGGAGCTGACGGGGCTCCGCTCGACCGACGCCGTCTTCGCGAAGACCGTCGAGATCGCCCAGCGCGTGCTCGACCTGGACCGCAGCAGCACGCTCCGTGCGGAGGGCGAGTACCTCCACGCCGCGGCGCTGTCGGAGGGATCGAAGCCGGACGACGTTCGCGACCGGATGCCGATCGACGGCTCGACGCTCGCGGGGCTCACGATCCGGACCGGCGAGTCGCGGCTCGTCCAGGACGTGGCCGCCGACGAGGACGCCGACCCCGCCAAGCCGGAGTACCGGTCGGGGATCAGCGTCCCGATGGGCGACCACGGCGTCTTCCAGGCCGTCTCCACCGAGCGCGACGCCTTCGACGAGCGCGACCTCGAGCTCGCGGAGCTTCTGGCCACTCACGCCGCGGAGACGCTGACGCGCATCGAGGCTCACGAGCGGCTCCGCCGGGAGCGCGACCGCTTCTCGGCGCTGTTCGAGAACATCCCCGACGCGGCCGTCGCCTACGAGTACGTCGACGACGAACCGGTCGTCAGACAGGTCAACCCCGCCTTCGAGGAGGTGTTCGGTTGGGGCGCCGGTACCGTCGTCGACGAGAGCATCGACGACTACATCCTCCCCGACGAGACGGCCGTGAGGGAGACCGCCGACCGGCTCAACGACCAGCTCCGCCGGGGACAGAACGTCCGCGAGGAGGTGCGGCGGCGGACCGCCGACGGCGACCGGTACTTCCTGATCCACGTGATCCCCGTCCAGCTCGACGCCGAGAACATCTCCGGCTACGCCATCTACACCGACGTGACCGAGCGCCGCGAGTACGAACAGCGCCTCGAGCGGCAGAACGAGCGGCTCGATCAGTTCGCCTCCATCGTTTCGCACGACCTCAGGAACCCCCTCTCGGTGGCGACCGGCTACCTCGAGCTCGCCCGCGAGACCGGAGAGAAGGAGCACTTCGACCGCGTGGACGGCGCGCTCGACCGGATGGATCACCTCGTCGAGGACCTGCTGTCGCTCGCGCGGAAGGGCGAGGTCGTCGGCGAGCGGCGGGAGGCCTCGCTGCGCGCGCTCGCGGAGCGCGCGTGGGGGAACGTCTCGACCGAGGACGCGGAGCTCGTCGTCGAGGAGGACCGGACCCTGAACGTCGACCCCGACAGGGCAACGGAGCTGCTGGAGAACCTGTTCCGCAACGCCGTCGAACACGGCTCCACCGCCGGCGACGGTGGGGGTGGAGGTGGAGACGCTGACGCCAGCGGGCCTGCCACCCGACCGAGCGTCGACGCCGTCGAAGCCGCCCCCACGGTCCGGGTGGGGCCCGTCGAGTACCGGGGCGGCGACGGGACCGGGTTCTACGTCGAGGACGACGGCCCGGGCATCCCCGAGAGCGAGCGCGAGAAAGTGTTCGAAACGGGGTACTCGAGCGACGAGTCCGGAACCGGGCTCGGCCTCGCCATCACGCGGCACATCGCGGAGGCCCACGGCTGGGACGTTCGCGCGCTCACCGGCCACGACGGGGGCGCCCGCTTCGAGTTCAAGTTCGACGGCTCCCGCGAGGCCAGCGCCGCCGAGTCGTAGGATCGGTGAACGCGGCGTCCTCCGACAACTTCCCGCCCGACCGGACGGGGCTCTCCCCGCCGCCGCCGTTTTGCCCCCGCGTGCCGTACGGTGACGCATGCCGACAGTGATCGCGGTTCGGGCGGCCGGGGGTGCCGTCGTCGCGGCGGACCGGCTGGCGACCCGCGACGGGCGCGTCCGGAGCCGCGACCGGCGGCGCGTCTTCTCGTTCGACGGCTGGCTGCTCGGAGTCGCGTCCGGGGACGTCGACCGGGTGCGCGACCGACTGGCGGTCGCCGTCGAGGAGTACCGCACCGAGCGCGGTTACACGCCGGGGATCGAGCCGCTCGGACGGCTGGCCGCGGAGGTCGCGGCCGCCGCGGACGCCGACCTCGTCGTGGCCGCCCGCGACGACGAAGGGGCGGCGCGCGTGGCCGCGGTGCGCGCGGACGGGAGCCGGCTCGCGGAGTCGCCCATCGCGCTCGGCACCGGCGCCGAGTTGGCGCTCGGTCGGCTGGAGGCCGCGTCGTTCGACGCACCCGTCGAGAGGGCCGCGGAGACGGTCCGCGAGGTCCTCGCGGGGACCGCCGAGCGCGACCCCGAGACGGGGGAGACGGTCGACGCGGCGACGCTCGACGACGAGTAGCTCAGCCGAACGGGCCCTTGCCGCCGCCCATCAGGTCGCCGAGGCCGCCGCCGCCACCGCCGCCCATCTTCTTCATCATGCGCTGCATGTCGCCGTCGCCCATCCCCTGGAACTGCTCGATGGTGCGCTCCATCATCCGGTGCTGTTCGAGCAGCTGGTTGACGGTCTCCTCGTCGGTGCCGGAGCCGCGGGCGATGCGGCGGACGCGCTCCTGGCCGACCGTGCGGGGGTTCTCGAGCTCCTCGTCGGTCATCGAGTCCATGACCACCTCGAACCGGCGCATCCGGTCCTGGGTCACGTCCATCGCGTCGTCGGGGAGCTGGTCCATCATCCCGCCGCCCATGCCGGGGATCATGTCCATCACCTGGTCGAGCGGCCCCATCTTGTTCATCGCCGCCATCTGCTTTTGCATGTCCTTCAGGGTGAAGCTCCCCTGCAGCATGTCCTCGGGCTCCCAGTCGTCCTCCTCCTCGCCCGTCTCCTGCATCGCGCGCTCGACGCGCTCGGAGAGCTGCTTGAGGTCGCCCATCCCGAGCAGCCGGGAGATGAACCCCGACGGCTCGAAGCGCTCGATGTCCTGCACCGTCTCGCCGGTGCCGAGGAAGGCGATGGAGGAGTCGGTCTCGTTGACCGCCGTCAGCGCGCCGCCACCCTTCGCGGTCCCGTCGAGCTTGGTGATCATCACGCCGTCGATGCCGATCGACGACTCGAACTGGCTGGCCTGATCTTTCGCGCCCTGGCCGATGGCGGCGTCGAGCACGAGCAGCGAGCGGTCGGGGGCCACCTCGGCCTCGATCTGCTCGATCTCGTCGATCAGGTCGTCCTCCAGCGCGTGGCGACCGGCGGTGTCGACGATGCGCACGTCGGCGTCCTGGGTCTCCTCGAGTCCCTTCCGGGCGATGTCGACCGGGTCGTCGTTGTCCGGGTCGCCGTAGAAGTCGACCTCGGCGCGCTCGCACATCTGCTTGGCCTGGTCGTAGGCGCCGGGCCGGAAGGTGTCCGTCTGGATGACGGCGGGGCGGAGCCCCTTCTTGGAGAACCACCACGCCATCTTGGCGGCGGAGGTGGTCTTCCCCGACCCCTGCAGACCGGCGAGCATGATCGTCTGCGGCTCCAGCGGGAGCTCCGTGGAGTCGCCGACGAGGTCGACCATCTCCTCGTAGACGATCTTGAGGACGTGGTCCTTCGCGGTCGTGCCGCCCGGCGGCTCCTCCTCCAGCGCGCGCGTCTCGATAGCGTCCGACAGCTCCATCACGAGGGAGACGTCGACGTCGGCGGAGAGCAGGGAGCGCTGGATCTCCTTGACGATCTCCTCGACGTCGTCCTCGCTGAGTCGGGACTTCCCCTGCAGCTTGTTCAGGCTGCCGCGGAGGGAGCTCCCGAGGTCGTCCAGTACCATTTGCCCGACCTTGGCGGTCCACGCGGTAAAGGCTTTGTTCGTCGCGTTCGCGCGGGCGGGACGCCGCCGGCCGGCCGCGAGCGCTCCCTGCCGGCACCGACGCGCTGAAACCGCCGCCGGCCGCACCCCTCCTCGATGGTGCTCCCCGACCCGGCGACGTACCTGCTGTTCCTGTCGGCCGCGGTCGCGCTGATCCTCGCACCCGGACCGGACACGCTGTTCGTGCTCTCGCAGGGCGTCCAGTCGCGGGGGCTCGGCGTCCGCGCCGCGCTCGGCGTCGCGGTCGGCGTGCTGTTCCACACCGCGCTCGCGGCGCTCGGCCTCGCAGCGGTCTACCGGACCGTCCCCGCGGCCGCGGACGCCGTCCGACTGCTCGGCGGGGCGTATCTGGCCCTGCTGGGCGCCGCCACGCTGCGGAACGCGGGCGAGAGAGCGGTCGGGGACAGTGAGCCAGAGAACCGCGCCGCGGGCGCGACCGCCACAGGCGGCTTCCGCCGCGGCTTCCTCGTGAACGCCGCCAACCCGCAGGTGGCGCTGTTCTTCCTCGCGCTGCTGCCGGGGTTCATCGAGGGGCCGGACCGGACGCTCGGCATGGCGGTGCTCGGCGGCACCTACGCCGTCCTGACCGCGGGCTACCTCGCGGCCGTGGCGACCGCCGCGGACGCCGCCGCCTCGCTCGTGGGCGCGCGCTCGACGCGCGTCCTGCTCGACCGCGTCGCGGGCGCCGTGCTGATCGGACTCGGGGCGTGGGTCGTGCTCGGGTGAGTCGGACGGTGACGGAGGACCGCCGCCCAGGTTCGACCCCGTGCTGCTCCGCCGATCGCGGCCGGCCCTTCCGGACGCTCCGACCGGCTCTCGGTGCGCCGTGCCCGAGCTTTCTGTCTCGGTCGCAGATCCGGCTTCTCGGGACGGCGACGTTCGGAGATCCCGGCACCGTACCGCGACTGTACCGCGACCGCACCGCGACTGCGCCGCGACTCCACCGCACGGTACCGCACGGCACCGCACGGTACCGCACGGCACCGCAACCGAGGCCTCGTCCCTCCCCAGCCTCGGCCGCGCCGCCGGCGAGGTTGGGGAGGTGTGAGGCTGCGGTTCGGTTGCGGTGCTGTGCGGTCGCGGTGGGGGGACTGAAAGGGACAGCCGGCTCGATCCGGCCCCGGCGCCGCAAGCACTCGCGCCGGGCGGTGTGGAGAGGCGCGAGCGCGCAGAGCGTGCCGCGGCCGGTCGAGCCGGCTGGGGATTTCTGGGCGTTAGTGTTCCGAACAGCAGGATCGACAGCAGATACAGAAAAACCGTATGAGAACGAGTCGGCTGGGGCTTTCTGGACGTTACTGTCCAGATCAACAGGATCTGCAACAGAAACACAAAAAACGTCGTACGGACAGCCGGGTAGGACGTTCTGAGTGTTGGCGTCCCGATCAGCAACGTCTCCACCAGAACTGGCTACGTATCTCGCCTATTCATCGGTCTGCGTGTCGAGCCAGCCGCGGAGCTCGTCGTTGACGGCCGCGGAGGCTTCGACCCCCGCGAGGTGGCCGGCCGCGACCGACCGGAACTCCCCGCGCGGCAGGCCCTCCGCGAGCGTCTCGCCGTAGTGGGGCGGGCAGGCGTCGTCGGCGTCGCCGTGGACCACGAGCGCGGGCGTCGTTAGCTCGTGAAGCCGGTCGCCGACGTCGAACGCCTCTACGGCCGCGCGGTGGGCCGCGAACGTCTCCGGGTCGGCGTCCTCCGCGATCCGCCAGTCGGTGATCCGGTCGAGCACGTCCGGGTGGCGCTCGCGGAAGCCGGGGGAGAAGGCGGCCTCCAGCGAGGCGCGGACCGCGGCCGGATCGTTCGGGTCGGCCCAGACCGCGTCCGGGTCGTACGCGTCGCCGGTCGCGGCCGTCCCGATGAGGAAGAGGCTCCGCGGGCGCGAGGAGGCGAGCGCGTACGCCTGCGCGACCATCCCGCCGAGCCCGTAGCCCACGAGGTGCGCCTTGCGGATCCCCGCCTCGGCCAGCACCGCGTCCACGTCCGCCGCGAGCGTCGCGGCGTCGAGAGGACCCTCCGGGGGGTCCGACTCGCCGATCCCGCGGGGTTCGATCGTGACCGTGGTGTACGGTCCCGCCACCGCGCCGTGCTGCCACCCGAACTGCCACGCGCCGAGCCCGGCGTCGCCACAGAAGACGACCGCCGGGCCGTCGCCGTCCGTCTCGTACCGGATCCGCGCGCCGTCGTTCGTTGCGTAGGCCACGGCCGCGGTTCGCCCGCGGACGGTTTACGCGTTCGGGTGACCGAGCGCAGGGCGTGACCGCGCTCGTGAGCACGGCCCGGGGACCGATTCCGTGGTGACGACCGACACACTCTTTCGGCGTGCGTCCCTGTCGGCGATCGATCGATGCCACGGTGCGTGCGCTGCGACACGGAGATGGACCCGAAAAGCGAGGGACTCCTCGCGAAGATCGGGCTGGCTGGGCGGGACGGCTACGAGTGTACCCGGTGCGGGGCGCTGCTGTGCTCGGAGTGTTTCAAGCGCCGGACCATCGAGCTCGCGGGCACGTCCCACGAACGCTGCCCCACCTGTGAGGGGACCCTGGAGAAGCGGTAGCCACGCGCCACCAGACCGCTTAAACGGCGCGCCGCCCCAGTCACGCGTATGAACGTGACCGTGGAGGTCGTCGGTGCAGGGGACCGCGACCTCGCGCTCGCGGACGACGCCACCTACGGCGACGTGATCCGCGAGGCCGGATACAGCCCGCAGGAGGCGTCCGTCCTCGTCGACGGCTCGCCCGTCCCCGAGGACAGCCCGGTCGAGGCCGAGCGCGTCACCCTCCTCCGGCTGATCAAGGGCGGGGCGGAGGACGCCACGTCCGCCGGGGACCAGCCCTCGACCGACCCCAACGACCTCGATTTCTCGCTGCCGAATCCCGGCCCCGGTCCCGACCCGCTCTCCCTGACAGACTTGGACGCGGACGTGGCGGTACTGCTGTTTCACCGCGATTTCCTCTGCGGCAACTGCCGCGAGCAGGTCGAGGCGGTCTGTGACCGCTACGAGGAGTTCGCCGAGCTGAACGCGGAGGTCGTCTCGGTGCTCCCCGAACCGCGCGAGAAGGCGGCCGAGTGGGTGGTGTACCACGACGCGCCCTACCCGATCGTCGCGGACCCGGACAGCGAGCTGGCGACCCGATACGGCCAGCCGGTGAAGTTCGGCCCGCTCGGTCGGCGGTTCGACCTGCTCGGGCGGATGCCGCTTGCCGCGCTCGTCGACCTCCGGCGCGAGCCCGAACTGCTGTGGGGCCACGCCGGCGACACGCCGGTCGACCGGCCCGACGTGGACGACCTGCTCGACGAACTCCGGAAGTTCGCGTGACCGGCGGCTCGGGCGGCCCCACGGACGCGCCCGCCCTTCCGGATCCGGAGCCGCCCGACGGCGTTCGGCTCAGGACCGCGACCCCCGCGGACGAACTCGACGTGCGGCGCGTGCTCGACGGCGCGATGCTGGAGGTGGCAGACGAGGCGCTCGCGACCGCGCTCGCCGCCGGTACCGCGCTCGTCGCGCTCGCGGAGCGGGGCAGCGACCGCGACCCCGCGGTCGCGGGCGCGCTGGTCGTCACCGCCGTCGGCGACGCGGACGCCGCTCACCTCGACGCGGTCGCGGTCCGGCGGTCGAGACGCGGTCGCGGGGTCGGCACCGCGCTCGTCGCCCGGGCGCTCGCGGACGCCGCCGCGGCCGGTCACGACCGCATGACGGCCGCGTACGACGCGTCGCTCCGCGAGTTCTACGCGGACCTGGGATTCTCCGCCACACCGATCGGCGAGCGGGGCGGCGAATCGCGCGATGAGAGCGGGGGAAACGACGCCGGCGACGGCGCGAGTGACGGCGCGAGCGACGAGGAGGGGGCCGACGCCGACCGCCTCCGGGGGATCCGTCCGCTCCCGGCGGGCGGACACGGCTGCGAGGGCGAGCGGTCGGGATAGCCCGCGCCGCCGCGTCACGTCCCCGCACACGGCCGCTCCGAGCGACGCTCATAAACGCCGCGGCCGCCAAACACGGGGAAATGACTCGCAAGGACGACTACTACAACCGGGCCAAACAGCAGGGGTACCGCGCCCGGTCCGCCTACAAGCTCAAGCAGATCGACGAGACGGCGGACCTCTTCGACCGCGGGGACACCGTGGTCGACCTCGGCGCGGCCCCCGGCGGCTGGCTGCAGGTCGCGGCCGAGGAGGTCGGCGAGGGCGGGACCGTGATCGGCGTCGACCTCCAGCGCATCGACGAGTTGGAGTCGGAGGCGGTCGAGACCCTCCGCGGCGACATGACCGAGGAGAAGACGCGGGACAAACTCCGCGACCGGATGGACGGCCGACAGGCCGACGTGGTCGTCTCGGACATGGCGCCGAACATGACCGGTCAGTACGACCTCGACCACGCCCGCTCGGTCCATCTCGCGCGACAGGCGTTCAAGACCGCCCGCGAGGTCCTCGCGCCCGGCGGCGATTTCGTCGTGAAGGTGTTCCAGGGCCGCGACCTCGACGACTTCCGCGAGGAGGTCGGCGAGGCGTTCGAGTACGTCCGCACCGTCTCCCCCGAGGCCTCCCGCGACTCCTCCTCCGAGGTGTTCCTCGTCGGCAAGGGCCAGATCACCGCGCCCGTCGAGGAGGGCGACCGGATCGAGGTCGAGATCGAGAGCGTCGGCAGCGAGGGCGACGGCATCGCGAAGGTGGAGGGGTACACCCTGTTCGTCCCCGGTACGGAGGCCGGCGACACGGTGGAGGTCGTCGTCGACGACATCAAGCCGAAGTTCGGCTTCGCCGACCGCGCGGACGAGTAGGGGTTCGTGGTCGGGCCGATCGCGGCGCTGGTCCTTCTGCGGATCTCCTCGGCCGGAACCGTCCCGCTCGGAGCGCCCCGGCCGGTTTTCGCTGATACGGAACGTGTTCTGCCGCAGAGTCTACCGTGCCGGACAGCACCGCCCCGCACAGCACCGCCCCGCACAGCACCGCGCTCGCCCTGCAACCGCACCGCTGCGGGACGAACCGATCAAAACCCGGCTACTGCCGACCTCCTCGCGAATGCCCTCGCAACTGGCCCGGGAGGAGCGGCGCCGATCCGCGCGTTTCCGTCACACCTTTGCGCCGGGGTCCCGTTTTTATACGCAATGGAGTATCTGGAGCGCCGGGTCGCGCTCGTCGACGAGCGGCTTGAGGCCCTCATCGAGGAGGTCGAGCCGGACGCGCTCTCGGAGCGGCTCTCCCACGTCGTGCTCGCGGGCGGTAAGCGGGTACGGCCGGCGGTGACGGTGCTGGCCTGCGAGGCGGTCGGGGGCGACCCCGACGAGGCGGTCGAGTTCGCGGTCGGCGTCGAACTCGTCCACAACGCCTCGCTGGTGGTCGACGACATCATCGACCGCTCGGACGTGCGCCGCGGGACCCCCTCCGCGTGGGCGGAGTACGGCTACGGCCCCGCCATCGTCGCCTCCGACGGCCTGCTCGGGGAGGCGTTCGCGCTGTTCTCGGCCGACGAGCGCGCGATGCGTATCGTCGCGGAGGCGCTCGTCGAACTCGGCGAGGGCGAGGCGACCGAACTGGTGGACCGCCCCGCCAGCGAGCCGGAGTACATGACGCTCGCGCGGCGGAAGACGGGCGCGCTGTTCCGCGCGGCCGCGGAGTTGGGTGCGGTCGCGGGCGGCGCGGACCCGTTCGTCGTGGAGTCGTTCGGCGACTACGCCGAGCGCGTCGGCGTCGCCTTCCAGATCCGCGACGACGTGCTCGACGCGACCGCCGACGCCGAGGCGCTCGGCAAGCCAACCGGACAGGACGAGCAGATGGACCGCCCCTCGGTCGTGCAGGTCACCGGCCTCTCGCCGGAGGAGGCGAACGCCCGCGCCCGCGAGCAGTCCGACGAGGCGCTCGCGGCGCTTTCGGCGACCGAACTCGACGAGACCGCCGCGATGGGCTACCTGCGGGACCTCGCGGAGTTCGTCGTCGTGCGGGAGCGCTGACCCGGCCGGTCGCACCACCGTCCTCGGCGGTGCCAACGCAGCACACGGACGTGTGCAGGAATCGCGTCGGTACGCATCGACGTGTTCATACTTGTGCAACCACGTAATCCGGGGCATGAACCGCGCAGAGAAGGCCGCCCTGCAGCTGCAGGCGGTCGCCGTCCTCCGGATGCTGAAGGAGACCCGCACGTACGACGAACTGGCCGAGGTGACCGGCCTCCCCGCCGGCGACCTCAACAGGTACGTCAACGGGCACGTCCTTCCGGGCGCGGAGCGCGCTCGGGAGGTGGTCGAGGGCGTCGGCCGCGACGCCCTCGCCGAGGAGCTGGACGCCCGCGTGGAGTTCGACGAGGAGGGGTACGTCGACAACTCCGCGGTCGTCTTCGACCAGTCGTTCCTCGACCTGGTCGCGCCGGTCGCGGCGGAGTCGTTCGACTTCGAGAGCCCGGACGTGGTGCTCACCGCGGCGACCGACGGGATCACCCTCGGGGCCGCGATGGCCTCCTTCTTCGACGCGCGGCTGGCGTACGCCAAGAAGTCCAAGGAGACCGCCGTCGAGGAGTTCATCGAGTCGCGCCAGCGGCTCGCGTCCGGCATCGAACTCACCTACTACCTGCCCGCCCGCGCCGTCTCCGCGGGCGACACGGTGCTGGTCGTCGACGACCTGATCCGGTCGGGGGAGACGCAGGAACTGCTGCTGGACATCGCCGTGCAGGCGGACGCGGACGTGACCGGCGTCTTCACGCTGATCGCCGTCGGCGACGAGGGGATGGACCGCGCGCGGGAGATCGTGGACGCGCCCGTCGGCGCGCTGGCCACCTTCGAGTAGCCGGATAGGCACGTTCGCGCCGTTTTCTGACGGTCGCACCACACGTCCCGGGAGTTCCGATCCATTTCTGTGTATATCTGCGTATCTCCGACAGCAACGCTTATGTGGGTTATCAGGTGTATGCACAGACATCCACATGGGGCTGACAGACTCCCTGAACGCGTACTTCGACGTCGACGAACACGACTCCGACCTCCGGACGGAGGTGCTCGCGGGATTCACCACGTTCCTGGCGATGTCGTACATCATCGTCGTGAACCCGTTCATCCTCGCGGAGGCCATCCAGATCGAGGGGTACGAGTTCATCGAGGTGGTCCAGATGATCGCCATCGCGACGATCATCGCCTCCGCGGTCGCGACGCTGGTGATGGCCGTCTACGCCAACCGGCCGTTCGCGCTCGCGCCCGGGATGGGGCTGAACGTCTTCTTCGCGGTGACGGTCGTCGGAATCCTGGGGATCCCGTGGCAGACCGCGCTCGCGGCGGTGTTCGTCGAGGGCGTGATCTTCATGGTCCTGACGGCGGTCGGCGCGCGCAAGTACATCATCGAGCTGTTCCCCGAGCCGGTGAAGTACGCGGTCGGGGCCGGTATCGGCGGCTTCCTGCTGTTCATCGGGCTTCAGGAGATGCGCGTGGTCGTCGACGAGCCCGCGACGCTCGTCCAGCTCGGCCCGATCGCCTCCGACCCGTGGTCGATACTCGGCGTCGTCGGCGTCGCGCTCACGCTGCTCCTGTGGGCCCGCGGCGTCCGCGGCTCGGTCATCCTCGGCGTCCTCGCGACCGCGGTGACCGGCTGGGCGCTCACGCTCGGCGGGCTCTTCGACCGCGGGACGATAACCCCCGAGACGCTCCCCGCGGCGCAGTACGACATCACGCCGCTGGCGGGCGCGTTCCTCGAGGGACTCGCGGACATCGACCCCGTGACGTTCACCTTCGTCGTGTTCACGTTCTTCTTCGTCGACTTCTTCGACACCGCCGGCACGCTGATCGGCGTCGGGCAGTTCGGCGACTTCCTCGACGAGGACGGCGACCTCCCCGAGGCCGAGAAGCCGCTGATGGCCGACGCGGTCGGGACCACCGTGGGCGCGATGCTCGGCACCTCCACGGTGACCACCTACATCGAGTCCTCCACGGGCGTCGAGGAGGGCGGCCGCACCGGCCTCACCGCGCTGGTCGTCGCCGCGCTGTTCACCGTCTCGCTCGTCGCCGTCCCGGTCGTGGCGGCGATCCCGGCGTACGCCTCCTACATCGCGGTCGTCGTGGTCGGCGTGATGATGTTCCAGGGCGTCACCGACATCGACTGGTCGCACCCGGCCTGGACCGTCTCCGGCGCGCTGACGATCACGATCATGCCGTTCGCCTACTCGATCGCCGACGGGCTCGCGGCCGGCATCGTCGCCTTCCCGCTCGTGAAGGCCGCGATCGGTGAGGCCGACGACGTGCGCCTCGGCCAGTGGGTGCTCGCGGTCGTGCTGGTGAGCTACTACGTGCTCCAGACCGGCGGCTTCGTGTTCTGAACGCGACCCCGCTCCGTTCCCGGCGGGTTCCCACCGCTTCCGCGCTCCCTTCCGACTGTCCGGACGGCACCGGCGCGCGTTCGCGTGCGCGACGCACGGCACCAACGCCTTCTTTGTCGACACCACCCTACGTTCCGGCGATGACGGACATCACGCTCTACGAACTGGAGGGCTGCCCGTACTGCGCGAAGGTGAAGGACAAGCTCGCGGAGCTCGGGCTGGAGTACGACTCGGTGATGGTCCCGCGCTCGCACGGCGAGCGCGACGAGGTGAAGGCGGTCAGCGGTCAGACCGGCGTCCCCGTGCTCGTCGACGAGGCGCACGGCGTCGAGGGGATGCCGGAGTCCGACGACATCGTCGAGTACCTCGAGGAGACGTACGCGTAGGCGCTGCCGACGACGCCGGGGGGACCGTCCCCCGGCGCCACCGCGGACGGAACGGGTCGGCTTCCGTACTTTTTGCTACTCGTTCCGGACACTTGAGGAGCCGCCGCCGTTCCTGTGCCGTGGGACCGCGGTCCTGTTTATAAGGGGTCGCCGGCCGGAGATACACCTGTAAGGAGGTGCCACCTATGTCCACACAACTCGAGCGCGGCGCGGCGCGTCCGGTGCTCGAAGACGTCGGTCCGGGAGTCGAGTGGTTCAGCGTCGGCCTGCGGGTGCTGATCGGGTGGGTGTTCCTGAGCGCGGGGCTCGGCAAGCTCCTCGGCGGGTTCACCGCGCAGGGCTACCTCGCCAACGTCGACCCCGCGAGCCCCCTGAGCGGGCTCTACGGGGCGATGGCCGCCAGCCCGACCGTGATCGCGGTCGTCGACGTGGCCGTTCCGGTCGGACAGGTCATGATCGGCCTCGGGCTGATCACCGGGACCCTGCTCCGGTTGGCCGCGTTCTTCGGGGCGCTCCAGGCCACGGCGTTCTACTTCGGCAACTGGGACATGAGCGGGGCCTACGAGGTGCTGATGGGCTTTGCCACCTCGGAGCTGATCTACGTCGCGGTGTTCCTCGCGGTCGCCGCGATGGCCGCCGGGCGCACCTACGGCCTCGACGCCTCCATCGAGCGGTACGAGGTCGACGGCGAACCGCTCGTCGAGAAATACCCGCGGCTCCGGTACGTCCTCGGCTGACCGGACGCGACCGGTCCTGACCGGGGGCTGCGGCTCCATTTTTGTCACGCGGCTGCGAACGACGGCGGCCCCACTTTTGTCACGCGGCCGCGAGCGACCGCGGCTGTCGGATGGAAAGGTATAGGGCTCCGACCCTACCACGCCTATCCAAGAGATGACCGAAGAGGGCTACGACCACGCGGCGGTCGAACGACGCTGGCAGGAGGCGTGGGACGACGCGGACGCGTACCGGACGCCGGACGACGTCGAGGACCCGACGTACGTGCTGGGGATGTACCCGTATCCGTCGGGGAAGCTCCACATGGGTCACGTCCGCAACTACACGATCACCGACGCGTACGCCCGCTACCGGCGGCTGCGTGGCGACGACGTGCTCCACCCGATGGGGTGGGACGCGTTCGGCCTCCCGGCCGAGAACGCCGCCAAGGAGCGCGACACCAACCCCCGCGACTGGACCTTCGACTGCATCGACACGATGCGGGGCCAGATGAAGTCGATGGGCTTCGGCTACGACTGGGACCGCGAGGTCACCACCTGCACGCCGGAGTACTACCGCTGGAACCAGTGGCTGTTCCGCCGGTTCCACGAGGAGGGCCTCGTAGAGCGCCGCGACGACGAGGTGAACTGGTGTCCCTCCTGTGAGACCGTCCTCGCCGACGAGCAGGTCGAGGGCGACGACGAGCTCTGCTGGCGGTGTGACACGCCCGTCGAGCAGCGCGAGCTGGAACAGTGGTTCCTGAAGATCACCGAATACGCCGACGAACTGCTCTCGGACATTGACGACCTGGAGGGGTGGCCCGACTCCGTCCGGCAGATGCAGCGCAACTGGATCGGCCGACAGGAGGGGACGACGCTGGAGTTCGAGATCGACGGCCACGGCACCGTCGAGGCGTTCACGACGCGCGCGGACACCGTCCACGGGGCGACCTTCTTCGCGCTCGCGCCGGACCACCCGATCAGCCGGGAACTGGTTGAGGAGGACGAGGCGGTCCACGAGTTCGTCCACCACGAGGCCGACCCCGACGGCGACGAGCCGAACGGCGTCGCCACCGACCTGACCGCGACCAACCCCGTGACGGGCGCGGAGCTCCCGGTGTTCGTGGCGGACTTCGTCCTCTCGGACGTGGGGACGGGCGCGCTGATGGGCGTGCCGGGCCACGACGACCGCGACCACGTCTTCGCCGAGAAGATGGGAGTCCCCATCGAGCCCGTCATCGCTCCCGAGCCGGACGACGACGCGGCCGGGACCGCCCCCGAGGTCCCGGACGTCTCCGAGTCAGCCTACACCGAGGACGGCGTCCTCGTCAACTCCGGCGCGTACGACGGCCTCTCGAGCGCCGAGGCCCGCGAGCGCATCACCGCCGATACCGAGGGCGCCGAGCACACGACCCAGTACCGCCTGCGCGACTGGGGCATCTCCCGCCAGCGCTACTGGGGGACGCCCATCCCGGTCGTGCGCTGTGACGACTGCGGCCCCGTCCTGGTCCCCGAGGAGGATCTGCCGGTCGAGCTGCCGGAGTTCGTCAACACGACGGGCAACCCGCTGGACGCCGCCGAGGAGTGGAAGCACACCACGTGTCCCGACTGCGGCGCGGACGCCGTCCGCGAGACGGACACGATGGACACGTTCGTCGACTCCTCGTGGTACTTCCTGCGCTACGTCTCGCCCGACGTGGCCGACGCCCCGTTCGACCTGGAGCGCGCCAACGACTGGATGCCCGTCGACCAGTACGTCGGCGGCATCGAGCACGCGGTGATGCACCTGCTCTACTCGCGCTTCTTCACGAAGGTGCTGGCCGACGAGGAGGGGCTCGAGCACCGCGAGCCGTTCACCAACCTGCTGGCGCAGGGGATGGTCCAGCTGGAGGGGTCGAAGATGTCCAAGTCGAAGGGCAACGTCGTCTCTCCCCAGCGCATCGTCGAGGAGTACGGGGCCGACACCGCGCGCCTGTTCATGATGCAGGCGGCCCAGCCCGAGCGGGACTTCGACTGGTCCGAGGAGGGCGTCAAGTCCACCTACCGGTTCCTGACGCGCCTCTCGGAGACCGTCGAGGCGTTCGCGGACCCGGACGGCGCCATCGACGCCGACGGCGACGACGACGCGGTCGCGGGCTACGTCCGCGACGAGACCGACGCCGCGGTCGCGGTCGCCACCGAGGAGTACGACGAACTCACGTTCAACGTCGCGCTCCGGGAGGCGCAGGACCTCGTGAAGACGCTGCGGCAGTACCGCGAGTACGCCGACCCCCACGCCGGGACGTTCGCACGCGGGCTCTCCGTCGCGGTGCGGCTGCTGGCCCCGGTCGCGCCGCACCTCGCGGAGGAGCTGTACGCCGACCTCGCAGAGGCGGACGCGGCCGCCGTGGGCGGGGCGGCCGACGAGTCGGGCGACGCGCCCGAGTTCGTCCTCGACGCCGACTGGCCGACCGCGTCGGTCGACCGCGAGGCCGCGGAGATGCGCCGCCGGCTCGTGGAGAACACCCGCGAGGACGTGCGCCAGATCGTCGACGTGGCGGGGATCGAGGACCCCGAGCGCGTCGACGTGGTTGTCGCCCCCGAGTGGAAGTACGACGCGCTGGCGATCGCCATCGAGAGCGACGCCGACAACCTGATCTCGGAGCTGATGCAGGAAGCCCACATCCGCGAGCAGGGCGACGCCGCGGCCGCCTACGGACAGGACCTGCAGGCCGAGCGCGAGGCGCTCTCGGAGACGCTGCCGCCCGAGGCGGAACACGACGCGCTGGAGGCGGCCGCGTGGCTGATCGAGCGGGAGTTCGACGCGCCCGTCCGCGTGCTGACCGCCGACGAGGCCGACGACGCGGTCGCGAACAAGGCCGACCCCGGCCGCCCGGCGATCGACATCGCGGAGTAGGACGCCGGTCGGACCGCGGTTTTCCTTTTTGCGACCCGGCGGTCGGAAATCCGATCGCTGACAGAAAACCCGACTGTTGACAGAAGACTCGGCTGCCGACAGAAGAGCCGGCCGCTGACAGAAAAACCGGACGACGACGGAAAGTCCGACGGAATCAGACCGCTTCGGCCACGCCGACCTCGACGAGGCGCGCGGCCGCCTCGGCGCGGCGGCGGTCCTCCTCGTCGAACGCGCGGGGCTCGGAGTCGCAGACCGCGATGGTGCCGTACTGCTCGCCGCCGACCGTGATGGGGAGGCCGAGGTACGCCTCCAGCCCCAGTTCGGCGTTGGCGTAGATGCCGGCGACGCGCTCGTCGCTCGACGCGTGGGGGATGCTCACCGGGCCGCCGCTGGCGGAGATGGTCCGGCAGAAGGTCTCGGCGGTGTCGAACTCGTCGCCGACGTTCATTCCGGTGTCGATCCGGTCGTCGAGTCCGACGACGGTGAACCGGCCGTCCTCGATCCGGCTGGCGACCGCGAAGGGCGTGCCCAGCGCAACGTTGAGGAGGTCGAGCGCGTCGTTGAGGAGGTCCGGGTCCGCCGGCTCACGGTGCATGACCGAACGTACGGTGGGGATGGAGATAGATGTAGTGGAACGCGAGCGCGGTCGGTACGGCGGCGTGTTCGGTGGCCGGAGGCGGTGCTCACCGGAGCAGCCGCGAGCAGGAGCCGCAGAGGTGTTCCTCCTTCACGTCGACCTCGCGGACGGTCGGCGAGAAGGACATCACGCACTTGGAGTTGTCGCAGTGCTCGAGGCCGACGGTGTGGCCGATCTCGTGGACGACCTCCTTGCGGACGCGGTCGGCGAACACCTCGTCGGTCGGCTTCGTGGAGATGCCGCCGTCCGAGGAGGTCTTGAGCCGGTGGGTCGAGATGACCGAGCCGCCGCCGTTGAGGTACGCCAGTCCGAAGACGTAGTTGCGCCGGCGGTAGAACAGGTCACGCGGCGTGATGCCGATGTTCTTCTCGCCGGTGCCAGCCCGGCTGACGACCTCGATGAGGTCCTCGGCGCGGTACTGGTCGCGCCCCTCGTCGTAGGCCGAGGCCGGGACCGGCTGCTCGTCGTGGATCGTGACCTCACAGTCGTAGACCGACCGCAGCGCGCCGGAGGCTTCCCGCTTGACACGCGCGGAGACCTCCCCCACCGGCACAACGTCAACGAGCATGGAAAGTCGTTTGAAGTCAGCGCGCATAAATCGCACGGCGTGAACCCCACAGCCCGCGGTCGGATCGCGGACCGCCTCTCCGACTTCGAGGCGTCCCTGGAGGTCGGGATCGGCGAGAACGGCGCGGTCGCCGCCGCCCTCCGCGCGCGCGGTCGAGACGTAACCGCGATGGACGTGAGCGACGCCGCGGCCGAGGCGGCGCCCGAGGGCGTCCGTTTCCGCCGCGCGGACGTGACCGAGATTGCGGCGGCCGCGGACCCCATGGCCGCGCTGGCACTGCCGCGTGCGCCCGGCGTCGTGTACGCCTGCAACCTCCCCGCCGAACTCCAGCGGCCGACCCTGCGGCTCGCGGAGCGGCTGGACGCGGTCTGTGCGTTCACGACGCTCGGCTTCGAGGAGCCGGTCGTTCCGATCTGCCGCCGGCACGCGGTCGGGAGCGACACGCTGTACGTCGTCCGCGGTCGGATCGGTTCGGACTGATCGCTCCCTCGTCGGGAGACGCCCCGGCGACCCGGAACGTTTTTTCTCCCACGCGCCGCCTCCGAAGGCATGCAGGTCGACGCTGTCGTGCTTGACATCGACGGGGTGCTCGTCGACGTGGCCGACTCCTACCGGCGGGCCATCGTCGAGTCGGTGCGGCACGTCTACGGGCGAACCATCGACCGCGCGGACGTGCAGGCGTTCAAGGACGCCGGCGGGTTCAACAACGACTGGGAGCTGACGGACGCCGCGGCGCTGTACGTGCTCGCGAGCCGCGAGGGGCTCCGGATGAGCGTCGCGGAGTTCACCGGCCGGATCGCCGAGGAGGGCGGCGGACTCGAGGCCGCCAAGTCGGTCGTCGCCGCCCTCCCGAGCGTCCCGCAGGCCCGCGTCCGCGACCAGTGGGAGCCAGACCGGCTTCGAGAGGTGTTCCAGGCGCTGTACCTCGGCAGCGACCTTTACGGGGAGCTGGAGGGCGGGGAGCCGCCGATCGAGGCGGACGGCTACATCAACGACGAGCCGGTCCTCGTGGAGCCGGAGACCATCGAGCGCCTTCAGGAGCGCCACGACGTCGGCGTGGTGACCGGTCGCCCGGCCGCGGAGGCCGACATCGCGCTCGAACGCGTCGGGCTCGAGGTCCCCGACGAGCACCGGTTCACGATGGACGACCCCGCGCCCGGCAAGCCCGACCCCGAGGCGCTGATAACGCTCGCGGAGCGGTTCGACGCCGACCGCGTGGCGTTCGCGGGCGACACCCTCGACGACGTCCGCACCGCGCGCAACGCCGACGAGGCCGACCCCGGGCGCGTCTACTACGGCGTCGGCGTCCTGACCGGCGGGCTCACGGGCGATGAGGGCCGCCGCAAGTACACCGAAACGGGGGCGGACGCGGTCGTCGACAGCGTCAACGACCTCCCCGACCTGCTGGAGGCGCCCTGAGGTGGCGCGTCCGTGACCCCGACCGGCCGCTTCGTCGTCTGGATGCTCGCGTTCGACTTCCTCGGCTTCGCGGTCGGGAGCGCGGTCGCGGCCGGGGACCCCTCGCTCCAGCCGTACGTCGTCGGCCCCGTCTTCGTGCTCGCGCCGGTCGCGGCGTACCTGACCGTCTACCGCGGCGGCGAGGACCGCCTCCGGGGCGCGCTGGGGCTCCCGCCGGCCGAAGAGGGTGACGCCGACGCGGGAGACGACGAGAGCCGGCAGTGAACCGAGGCGAACCCCGCCGGTCGCGCAACCCCTAAGGCGCGGCCGGGCGCACTGTCCGTATGCGAATCGCGCTACTGGGCGGCACCGGCGACGTGGGGGGCGGCCTCGCGCTCCGGTGGGCTCACGACACGGACCACGAGGTGCTGATCGGCTCGCGTGACCCCGAGAAGGCCCGCACGAAGGCCGAGGAGTACGAGACGGAACTCGACAGCCGCGGCGTCGACGCGAAGGTGCTCGGCTTCGACAACGCGATGGCCGCCGACCGCGCGGACGCCGTCGTGCTCGCCGTCCCGCCGTACCACGTCGGCGACACGGTCGAGGCGGTCGCGGACGGGCTCGACGACGACACGGTCCTCGTCTCGCCCGCGGTGGGGATGAAGCGCGACAACGAGGGGTTCCACTACCACAAGCCCGGCGCGGGCAGCGTCACCCGCATCGTGGCCGAGGCGGCGCCCGAGGGGACGCCCGTGATCGGCGGGTTCCACAACCTCTCGGCGGACCGCCTCTCCAACCTCGACGCCGACCTCGGCATCGACACCCTGCTCGTCGGCGACGACGAGGACGCGAAGGACATCGTCCGCCTGCTCGCCGAGGGGATCGAGGGGCTCCGCCCGCTCGACGCCGGCGGTCTCGCGAACGCGCCCGAGGTGGAGGCGCTGACGCCGCTTCTGGTCAACGTCGCGATGAACAACGACCGCATGCACGACCTCGGCGTCCGCTTCGAGTAACGCGATACCTCGGTCGTGTCTCGGTAGATCCCTCGACAGCGATACTGGGTATAGCGGCGTGTTTGTGTCTTTTTTGTGTCACTGGGCGGTGTTTTTGTGGCTGCTGTCGATCGTGCTGATCGGGACGGCAACACTCAGAAAGCCCCAGCCGGCTCTCTGGACGCGGTTTTTGTTTCTGTTGCAGATCCTGCTGCGTGGAACAACACCATCCAGAAAGCCCCAGCCGGCTCGACCGCGCCGCGCCTCGCTGCGCTCCTCGCTCTCAGCACCGCCCGCTGCGGTGCTTACGTCGTCGGGGCGGGCTCGAGCCGGCTGCCCCTTTCAGTCCCACCCACCGCACCGCAACCGCCCCGCACAGCAGCCTCGCACCTCCCCAACCTCGGCGGCGGCGCGGCCGCGACACCGCACAGCAGGCGGCCGCGCCGCCGCCTCCCTCGCGCGGTCGCGGCGCCACAGGGGCGCCGCGGCGCGCGCCGACAGTACGGCACCGCAACCGCAACCGCAACGCTCCGCGACTGCACCGCACCGCCGCGAGTCTCAGAAAAGCGATGTGTCTGAATCGGTCTGCAACACTCAGTATCGGAATCAGTCAGCACCGAACATTCATCACTCCCGGCTCACACGCTCGGAGACATGGATCAGCAAGACCGCGTCGCCGCGTTTCTCGACGAGCACGACCTCGACGCGCCGCTCGCCTACCGCCTGCTCGACCTCCAGTCGGAGGTCGGGGAGCTCGCGAAGGAGGCGACCGTCTCGACCGACTACGGCGCGGCGCCGGACGGGGTCGACCTCGCCAGCGACGAGGTCGGGGACGCGCTGTTCGCGCTGCTGTCGGTCGCGGCGGCCGCGGACGTGGACGCTGACGCGGCGCTCGCGGAGTCGATGGAGAAGTACGAGCGCCGCATCGCGGAGACGGGCGACGCCGGGTCCGGCGCCTGACGGGCCGCGCTCGCCGCCCCGATTCGTCGAACCCTACTGCTCCGCGCAGTACTCGACGAAGTTCCGCAGAATCTGCAGCCCCGTCTCGCCGCTCTTCTCGGGGTGGAACTGCGTCCCGAACACGTTGCCCGTCTCGTTGGCGACGACCGCCGGGAAGCGGACGCCGTAGTCCGTCGCGGCGACCACCGCGTCGTCGGCCGCGGGGTCCGCGTAGTAGGAGTGGACGAAGTAGGCGTGCTCGCCGTCGACGCCCGCGACGAGGGGGTGTTCGCGCTCGACGCGGAGCTCGTTCCAGCCCATGTGGGGCACCTTCTCGTCCACCTCGAAGCGGCGGTTGGTGCCCGGAATGAGGTCTAACCCCTCCACGTCGCCCTGCCCCTCCCGGTCGGCCTCCTCGCTGGAGGTGAGCAGCATCTGCATGCCGAGACAGATGCCGAACAGGGGGCGGCCGGCCTCGGCGTGTTCGACGAGCGCCTCGCGGTAGGGGCCGGCGTTCTCCATCCCCTCGCGGAACGCGCCCACGCCGGGGAGGACGACGCCGTCCGCGGCCGCGAAGGCGTCGACGTCGTCGGTTATCTCCACGCTCGCGCCGGCGCGCTCCAGCCCGCGGGTGACGCTCCGGAGGTTGCCGAGGCCGTAGTCGACCACGACCACGTCCGCGAGCGCCTCCGCGGGAGGCTCGGGGATGCTCATACCGATACTCGGGCGAGCGGGGAAAAAGCGGTTTCCCTTCGGGCAGTCGGCGGGGCGTCGGGACTCGCCGACCAGGCGCAAGGAGGTAGAAAACGTGACCGCGGCGACCTACTTGAGCAGCGACTCGGCCATCCGCTGCGGGAAGCCGAGCAGTAGGTCGATGAACCCCTGCGTCTCGTCCTCGCCGCGGAGGCGGGACCGGAGCCGCTGGGAGAACATCTCGACGGAGATGATCAACACGAGGATGACGAGGATGGTCGCCATCATGTTGGTGAACGCGAACAGCCCCTGCTGGACGTTGAGTACCTGTCCGAGTCCGCCGCCGCCGATGATCCCGAGCGAGACGGCGATCCGGACGTTGATCTCGAAGATGTACAGCGTCCACGCGATGAAGGGCGTCGTCACCTGCGAGAGCATCCCGAAGACGATGATCTGCGGCTTGTTCGCGCCCGTGGTGCGCATCGCCTCGATGGGACCGTCCTCGATCTCCTCCAGTTCGTCGGTGAACAGGCGACCGAGGTTCCCGATCGTGTCCGTGGCGATGGCCAGCGTCGCGGTCGTCGGGCCGATCCCGCCGAGGGGGACGTAGATGAGCGCCCACACCAGCGCCGGGATGGCGCGGATCGAGGACATCACGCCGCGGAAGATGAAGTTGAACGGGAACGGCGTCACGCGGCCGGAGCCGAGGATGCCGAACAGCAGCGCGAGCGGGAAGCCCATGATCGTGCCGGCAAAGCCCATCGAGAGCGTGATGCCGGCCTCACCGAACAGCGCCAGCGGACCGCCCGTGCTGGGGTCGGTCAGCGACGCCTCCGGGTTGTAGATGAGGTTGCGCTCCTGGATGAACGCCCAGTACTCCAGGAACCCGCCGGGATTGAACGTGATCCACGGGAACCCCTCGACGCTGACGAGGAAGGGGAAGAAGTCCTGCAGCGCCTCGAGGAAGGTGCCGAAGTACTGGGGAAGGTTCGCCTGCAACAGCTCGACGGCGTACAGCGCGTTCGCGAAGAAGTAGCCGACCACGAGGATCAGGAGGCCGGCCAGCAGCGCCCGCACCTTGCGTGCGCGGACGATCCGCTCGTACTGCTCCGTGACGGCGCCGCTGACGTCGCTCGCGTCGATGTCCTCGGGATCGGTCGGGTCGTCGGCCGCGTCGGCCGCGCTCTCGCCGCTCATGCTGTCGCCTCCGATTCCGTGTCCTCGTCCGTCTCCGCGAACATGCCCTCGGTGTCGATGTCGCCGTAGATCTCGTCGATCACGTCCATCGTCACCTCGTCGCGGTAGCCGTCGAACACCTTCTCGCCGTCGCGGAGTCCGATGAATCGCTCGCCGAACTTCCGGGCGAGGTTCACCTGGTGGAGGCTACTGACGGAGGTGAGCCCGCGGCGCTCGGCCGCGGTCCGGAGGTAGCCCATCACTTGCTGGGCGCTTCCCGGGTCGAGGCTCGCGACCGGCTCGTCGGCCAGCATGATGTCCGGGTTCTGAACGAGCGCGCGGGCGATGCCGACGCGCTGCTGCTGTCCGCCGGACATCTGACTGGCGCGCTGACGCGCCTCGTCGAGCAGGCCGACGGTCTCGAGCGCCTGGAGCGCCTGATACTTGTCGGCCTTCGGCTGGAACTGGAGGAGGCTCTGGAGGAACCCGTTTCGGTTGAGCGCGCCGGTCAACGCGTTACCGTACGCGCTGAGCTGCCCGATGATGTTGTGCTGCTGGAAGATCATCGCCGTGTCGTTACGGGGCTGCGTGACCGGTGTTCCGTCGATGCGTACCTCGCCGCTGGTGATCGGGGTCAACCCGTTCATACACCGCAGCAGGGTCGACTTTCCCGATCCCGAGACGCCGAGGACGATCACGAACTCGCCGGACGGGATCTCGAAAGAGACGTCGTTCAACGCGACAGTTTCACCGTAATGTTTGGTGAGACCGTCGACTGTAATACGACTCATGTAGGGTGTAAGAGGGGTTAATCGAGGGGTTAGGAAAGGTCTTCGAACTCGAGACCGAGTTCGTCCATCACGGTCCGGATCATCTCGTAGTCCTCGATGGACCCGTCCTCGACGCCGGTGAACCATAGCGGCTCGCCCTCGTAGTCCTCGCCGTGGCTGAGGTCCTCCTCGGTCACGTTGAGGATCGCCTCCTCGATCTCGGCTTTGACCGGGCTATCCCAGTTGCTCCGGGTCACGAGCGGCGCACGCGGGATGGGGTCGGAGACGGCGAGGAGTTCGAGCTCGACGCCCTCCTCCTCGATCGCGTCGCCGGCACCGCTGTACTCCGCGGAGATGTCGACGAAGTCCTGGGACATCTCCTCGAACTGTTCCTGCGGGACGTAGGGCGCCGAGGAGAACGCGCCCGTACACGCGGCCGCCACGTCCTCGCGATTGACCATCTGGGTGCGGGAGGTGGTGTGATCCGAGTAGGCGGCTTCGAAGTCTTCCGCGTCCCCGTCCGGTGCGGTCCCGACGTCGAGGCCGGCGTCTTGCAGTATCGTCAGCGGCACGAGCGTCCCGGAGACCGAGAGGATGTCGCCGAAGTTGATCTGTTCGCCCTCGAGGTCAGCGAGTCCGCCGATGCCGCTGTCCGGCGTCGTGGTGATCGTCGAGAAGTACTGGGCCGCACCGTACGCGATGCGGATGCCGACCACGTCGACGACGCCTTCGCCCGCGATGACGGCCGAGGGGGAGATGTCCGCGATCTCGCCCTGGTCGTTGCGCATCGACTGAAGCGTCGCGGTGTAGCTGGCCGCGCGCTCCGACTCGATCTCCACGTCGACCTCGGACTCGAGGTACTCGAACATCGGCTGGTACTGCTGTTCGATCTCGACGTCCGCCTCGGCCGGGTTGAGGATGAACTGCGCGGTGGGCGTGTCCGCGACCTCGCCGGTCGTCCCGCCGGATTCGGTCCCGCCACCCGAGCCGTCCTCGGTCCCGCCGGAGGACCCGTCGTCGCCGCCGGTACAGCCCGCCAGCCCAACGGCTCCGGCAACGCCAGTCGTCTTGAGGAACGTGCGCCGATTCGCCGACCACCTGTTGTCGGACATGGGTGTTGAGAGCGACGCACCATTTTTAGTCTTTTCTATGTTTGTAGCGGAGCCGAACGTACGTCTCAATACTCCCTCGACCGACGATCAAACGGGACGGAGCGGCCGCGTGCTGTTTATAAAGATCTTTTCGGTCGGCGGATCGGGAGCCGCGGCTTTCGGTCGGCGGATCGGGAGCCGCGGCTTTCGGTCGGCGGATCGGGAACCGCCGTTTTTGATCGACGGCTCGGGATCAGTAGTCACCCAGTCGCGACTGCCCGCCGGTCCCTTCGGTCGCGCCGGCGAGGTCGGCCGCCTCCGCGACCGCCTCGAAGAACCCCTCGCGCTGGCTCCGGTCGTACAGCGTCGCCGCGGGGTGGACGCACAGCAGGACGCGCCGCGCCGCGCCGCCGACGCGCGCCTCGACGACCGAGCCGGCCGTCGAGGTGATCGCCACGTCGCGGTCGAGCAGATGCTCGCTCGGCACCTTTCCGAGCGGAACGATCAGCTCGGGGTCGACGCGGTCGATCTCCTCGGTGAGGTAGCCCCGGCAGTTCGCGAGCTCCTCGCTCCGCGGGTCGCGATTCTCCGGCGGGCGGCACCGGACGCAGTTGGTGATCCGCACGTCCGCGCGCGCCAGCCCCGCCTCGCGGAGCGCCTCGTCGAGCACGTCGCCGGAGCGGCCGACGAACGGCTCCCCTTCCTCGTCCTCCGTGGCGCCCGGCCCCTCGCCGACGAACAGCAGGGCCGCGTCGGTCGGTCCGACGCCGTTGACGATGCGGCTCCGGGAGTCGACGAGCGCTGGGCAGCGCTCGCACTCGCGCACGCAGAGGTCGTCGTCGAGGCCTCGGGCGGGGGCGTCGTCGCTCATGTTCGACCGAGCGCGGCCGAGCCTCAAAAACGGGGTTGGTTCGGGAGCGCGGCCGCCGCCGGTGGACGTCACCGCTCCGGCGCGTCGTGGTACGCCCGGGCGGCGATGCGGGCGGCCCGCACCGGTTCGGGTCGGCGCCCCTCCCGCGTCAGTTCGCGGACGACCGCAGCCGCGTCCGCGTCGGCCAGTCCGACGGCGCGGACGTACAGCGTCCGGTCGCCGACCGCGACCGCCCGCCGCGGCGGCAGCGACCGGTAGACCGCCAGTCGGTCCTCGAGCGCGTCACCGGAGAACTGTTCGCGGAGCGCCCCCGCCAGCCCCTCGCTCTCCTCGAAGGAGACCGAGAGAACCGGGCGGTCCACGGTCTCGTGAAGCGCCTCGAGGTCGATCAGGTTGAACCACGCGGGCGCGACGCCCGCACAGAGGACTCGGTGAACGTCCTCGCGGTCGAGTCTGTCGAAAAGCGCGGCGACGCTCGCGGTCGCGTCGCGACCGCCCACGGAGCACCCGCCGTAGGCGAGTCCGTCGAGGACGCCGTCGGCACGGACGACGGCGCCCGCGATGCGGCTCCGCTCGTCGGCGTCGCGGAAGGCGACCCCGAGCGAGCGGCTACCCGGTTTCACCTATTCGTCCGACTTGATGTCCGCCAGTCTGTCGAGGAGTTCGTCGTTCGAGGCGCCGTTCTCGAAGTTGATGTCTCCCTCGTGGGAGGCCTGAGACGTTCGGACGCCGTCGTCGTTCTCGAAGTCGGCGTCGAGGTCCTGGTTCTCCTGTTCGGATTCATCGTAGCTCCCAAAGCCCATACACTTGCGTATAGACGATCAGCACGGAAAAACCCCCGGGACGATGTGAACACGCCCCACGACCGCGCCCCACGACTGCGCCCTCACGACCGCGCTTCACGACTGCGTCCCCACGACCGCGCTTCACGACTGCGCCCCCACGACCGCGCCTTCACGACTGCGCCCCCACGACCGCGCTTCACGACTGCGTCCCCACGACCGCGCTTCACGACTGCGCCCCCACGACCGCGCCTTCACGACTGCGCCCCCACGACCGCGTCCACTTTTACGACGGCCGCGCCAAAGACGCGACATGGAACCGCGAAACGTCACCGCGGACGCCGAGGCGTTCACCTGCAACGCGTACCTCGCCGAGGGCGAGGCAACCACGCTCGTCGACGCCGGAACGATGCCGGGCGTCGAGGCGGTCGTCGCCGACCACGTCGCCGACCTCGACCGCGTCGTGTTGACCCACCAGCACGGCGACCACGTCGGGGAACTCGACGCGGTGCTCGACGCGTTCGACGCCGACCTGTACGCCTACGGCGACCATCCGCGCCGCGACGTCGCGCTCGACGACGGCGACGAGGTCCTGATCGGCGACGAGGCCTGCGAGGTCGTCTACACGCCGGGCCACGCCACCGACCACGTCGCGTTCCTCGGCGAGAGACGGGTCTACAGCGGCGACGTGGTCGTGTACAACGACGGCGCGTTCGACGACGGCTCCTTCGGCCGCACCGACATGGCGGGCCAGTCCCGGGAGCGCCTCATCGAGAGCCTCGACGAGATCCTCGACCGGCTTCCGGAGTCGGTGACGGCGATGTATCCGGGCCACGGCGACCCCTACCGCGAGAGCGAGGGCGGCGACACGGTCCGCGAGGTCATCGCCCGAGCCCGCGAGCGCGCGGCGCGTCGGGAGCCGAAGTACCCCGAGGAGTAGCGGTCGATAGCGGTCGCCTCGACGCGGTCGCTGGCGAGGTTCGGTGTCGGGAGAATCGCGGCCGCGGTCGCCCGATTACGCCGCGCGGCGTTCCTTCGCCTTCGGGCGAAGCTTCGTGTAGCCGCACTTGCGGCAGCGGTTCGCCTCGGAGGCGTTGCGGGCGTTACAGCGCATGCAGATCTGTCGGTCGAGGTTGCGTCGTTCCGCGGCGTCGAAACTGGCCATGTGGAGTGAGAGTGCGCGGGCGCTGTAAAAGCTTGCGAGACGAGTCCGGCGAGACGGGCCGAAAAACCGACTTCAGGCGCCGGCTTCGCTCAGCGCCGCGTCGATGTCTTCCTTCTGGGTGACGCCGACGAAGCGGTCGACGACGCCGTCGTCGTTCTCGACGATCAGCGTCGGCAGCGAGCGGACCGAGTACTGGTTGGCGACGTCCTGCTCCTCGTCGACGTTCACCTTCTGCAGTTCGAAGGCGTCCCCGCGCTCCTCGACGATCTCCTCGAGGATCGGGTCCTGCGTCTTACACGGGCCACACCAGTCGGCGTAGAAGTCCAGGAGTCGAACGGTCATTGTGCGAACACGGGTAACCGCGGCGCGCGCATAAGGGTTTCCCACCCGTCCACGACCCCTGCACGAGCGGCCGAGGGCCCCGCCCGCGGCGGCCGCGACTCGACGGAGACGAAACGTTTAGGCGGATGCGCGGCGCAGAGCCGTGTATGAGCAGTGGTCAGAACTCCGGCGGCCTGATGTCCAGTGCGGGCCTCGTCCGCTACTTCGAGTCCGAGGACCGCAACGCCATCAGGATCGACCCCAAGACGGTGCTGGCGTTCGCCGTCCTCTTCGGCGTCTTCGTCCAGATCGTCTCGCTGGCGGTCTGAGTCTTCCCTTTTCGACGCGGCCGCGACCCCTCGCGAGCCGCCGGGTCGTCGAGCGGCCCTCGTGATCGTTCCCCGTGAGCGTCTCCCGTGAGCGCCGCCAGCGAGCGCGCCCTTTTTGCACGTCCCCGCCGCACGTTCGCACATGAAGGCAGGCGTCATCGCCGTGCAGGGCGACGTGAGCGAGCACGCCGACGCGATCCGGCACGCGGCCGCCGCGCACGGCGAGGAGGCGGAGGTCGTGGAGATCCGGGCCGCGGGGCTCGTCCCGGACTGCGACGTGCTGTGCATGCCGGGCGGCGAGTCGACCACCATCTCCCGGCTGATCCACCGCGAGGGGATCGCGCCGGAGATCCGCGACCACGTCGCGGCCGACAAGCCCGTCCTGGCGACCTGTGCCGGCCTGATCGTCTGCTCCCGGGACGCGAAGGACGAGCGGGTCGACCCCCTGGGCCTGCTCGACGTGACCGTCGACCGCAACGCGTTCGGCCGACAGAAGGACTCCTTCGAGGCGCGTATCGACGTGGCGGGTCTCGACGAGCCGTTCCCCGCGGTGTTCATCCGCGCGCCGCTGATCGACGAGGTGGGCGACGACGTGACGACGCTCGCGACCGTCGAGGACCGACCGGTGCTGGTCCGGCAGGGACCGATCGTCGGTACCTCCTTCCACCCCGAACTGACGGGCGACGACCGGATCCACGAGCTCGCCTTCTTCCCGGACGAGCACGCGGAGGTGGAGGCGTGAGCGACCCGGAGCCGGGGGCCGACGATGGAACCACGGTCGCCGAGGACGCGGCCGAGCAGCTCCCCGACGCCGTGCTCGATGACCTGTTCGCGACCATCGAGGCCCGGAAGCGCGAACTCCCCGAGGGGTCGTACACCGCCTCGCTGTTCACCCACGAGAAGGGCGAAAACGAGGTGCTCGAGAAGATCGGCGAGGAGGCGACCGAGACAATCCTCGCCGCGAAGGACGACGACCGCGAGGAGCTGACCGCCGAGAGCGCGGACCTGGTCTACCACCTGCTGGTGCTGCTCGCGATGAAGGACGTGGACCTCGACGACCTGCGCGGCGAGCTCGCGGACCGGTTCTGAGGGCCGGCCGGCTCGGACCGCCCTGGCCCGGCTCAGAGCTTCTCGGACTCCCGCGCCTGCGTCGCCCGCCGGTCCGCCTGTTCGAGTCGGCGCTCGGCCGCCCGCGACAAGGGGTCCGGCACGTCGTCGCTCGCCTCCGCGAGCCTGTCGCCGGCCCGCTGAAGCCGCTCCGCGACGACCTCCAGCTGGCGGTCCGTGCCGCCGCGGTCGCCCGCCTGCGCTCGCTCGGCCGCCTTCTCCGCCGCGTCGACCACGGCCTGAAACGCGCGAGCGAGCCCCTGCACCGCGTTCCCGGAGCCGCCGGCCGTGCCACCGGTTCCGTTGTCGTCGTCATCCTCGTCGCCGTCCTCGTCGACCAGCGCCGCGACCTCCGCCCGCGTCTCCGCGGCGATGTCGGCGAGGAACGCCGCCAGCGGCGCCTTCCCGGTCTCTGGTCGGTCGATGCTGACTCCGTCCTCCGAGTCGGGGTCGGGGTTGACGCGGTACGCCCCCACCGCGTCGTCGACGTCGCGGACCTCGGTCGTGTACGCGCCGCCCGCGTGGACGTAGAGCGCGTCGCTCCCCGCGGCGGGCGAGTCGTAGATCCGGCCGGCGAAGTCGTCCTCGACCGCAACCGCGGCGAGGGACGCGGCCGCCCCCGAGGCGCTCTCCGCCCCCTCCGTCTCCTCGGTTGCCGTTCCTTCCGTCGCGGTCGCTTCGGTCGCCGTTCCGTCGGTCGCCGTTTCGTCGGTCGCCGTCTCCGCTCCCCCGTCGTCGCTCCCGGCGTCCCCGCCGACCGTCAGCTTCGTCGCGTTCTCGCGGGCGACCAGCGGGACCTCGCCGGCGACGCCGGCGACCGTGGGCGCGTCGTCCTCGTCCGCGACCGTCACGCGCTCGCTGTGCGGGGCGCGGCCGGCGCCGTTGACGGTGAGGCGGTGCTCGCCCGCGGCCACGTCCTGCACGGCCGCGACGCCGCCGAACGTCGGGACGGCCTCGGGGTCGCTCTCCAGCAGGACGACCGACTCCACGCCGCCGGCGACCGTGGTCAGCCCCTCGCCGTCGGGCGCGTCCTCGTTCGTGACCGCCTCGGTGACCCGCGTGACGACCGCGTTGAGCCCGCCCGCCTCGCCGACGGCGTCGTAGCGGTCGGCCAGCTCGGCCCGGTGGTTGCGGGCGGTGATGTCCGCCGCGGGGTTCTCGTAGCGGGGCTGGTCCCACGGTACGCCGGTCGTCGTGATGTGGCCGGCGACCGCGTCCTCGACCGCCTCCGGGACCGAGAACTCGAAGCTCAGTTGCGGACCGGTGAAGGCGGCGATGTGCTCGATCTCGCTCGTCGGGACGAGGTCGTAGGCAACGTCCGTTTCCAGGTCGGCCTCGGAGCCCGCGGCGTCGCTCCTTCCGCCGGCTCCCTCACTCGCCGCGGGGCGGAACACCAGCCCCGTCTCGCGCGTGGGGAGGTCGGTCGGCGGCGACTGCAGCGCGTCGAGCGAGCGCACGGTGAGCGCCTCGTCGACCAGCGACTCCCGGGTGACGGACGGGAGCCGTTCGTGTTCGTGGAGCGGCGCGCCCTCGTACTCGGGGACGACGTAGGGGAGCCGCCATCCCTCGTCCCGGGGGAGCCCGTACGCGAGCGGGACCTCCGAGAGGTCCTCGATCCCCTCGATGGCGGTGTTCGTGACGTCCGCGAGGAGGTCGCCGTCCGGCAGGCGCTGGAACCGGTCCGGCACGTCGTTGATCGAGAGCGTGCTGGAGTGTGACCCCAACTCGGGGAGGATCCGGGGGACAGCGTCCGGCTCCGGGTCGAGGAACTCGTTGTTCGGCACCTTCCGGGAGTGCGAACTCGCGACGAACAGCTGCGGCTCGTCGGCCTCGTCGTCGACGAAGACGTGCAACACCTCCCAGTCGTGCCAGTGGAAGTTGGTCGTGAACTGGTCGAACGCGGAGTAGAACCAGAACTGGGCGACCGACAGCGGCGAGTCCGCGTACTCGACCGCGCGGTAGAAGACGGTCGGGTTCGGCGGGGTCGGAGAGCCGTCCTCGCCGTCGGCGCTTCCGTCGAACCGCTCGTGGTAGCCGTCGAAGGCGTCGAAGCCGTCCACGACCGTCTCACCCTCCTCCTCGCTCGTGTAGGGACGCGGGTCCGTCGGGAACCAGCGTTCGTGGGCGTCGAAGTACAGCGTCGGCGCGAACCGCTCCGCGAGCTCGCGGGCGCGGTCGTCGTCCGCGGGCGTGGTCTCGGCGTCGTCCCCGCGGTCGAGCGCGGAACAGCCCGACAGCGAGGCGGCGCCGAGCCCCGCGACCGCGCCGAGGACCGTCCGACGGTCGACGCCGGGGGCGTCCTCACCGGTCATGGCTGGTGGAGGGCGCACACGCGTTCGTCGGCCGTGGCTCGCGGTCCATCTCTACCGGTGAAGGTGGAGTACCGGCAATAAGCCTTCTGGGGAGCGGGCGTGCGACGGGACGCGCAGCGACTGGAGAAGGCATGGGCCCTGCCGGATTTGAACCGGCGCTCACCCCGTTATGAGCGGGGGGCTTTCGGCCAGACTAAGCTAAAGGCCCGCACTCCGAGGTAGCCGGAGCGGTCCCTTTAGCGTATCGGACCGGAGACACAGGGTCGGAACTGTCCGGGTGAGATCGAAAGAAGACGCCGAAGCCAGGACTCGAACCTGGGACCGCCTCGTTAACAGCGAGGCGCTCTACCAACTGAGCTACTTCGGCACGCATCCATTCGTAGCGCGGACGTTTTGATAGGGCTTTCGTTTCCGCCCGACGGCGTCGTCGCGCGTCGCCACGAACCGTGCGTACAGTTATCGAACCGGGAGCCCGACGACCGACACGCTTTCACGCCGACGCGGAGAAGCCGGCCCATGAGCGAGGCCGACGACGCGGAACTCGCGGCGGTGCTGGAGTCGGTCCGCGAGCGCGTCACTCCGGACGCCGAGGAGCGGGAACGGCTCGCGTCGGTCGCGGCGGCGCTGTCCGACCGCGCCCGGGAGGCGGTCGCGGACCTGCCGGTCGAGGCGGACGTGGTGCAGGTGGGCTCGACCGCGCGGGGGACGTGGCTCGCGGGCGACCGCGACATCGACCTCTTCGTGCGCTTCCCGCCGGACCTCCCGCGCGAGGAGCTGGAGACCTACGGACTGGAGGTGGGCCACCACGTCCTTCCGGACGGTCACGAGGAGTACGCCGAACACCCCTACGTGAAAGGCGAGTACCGCGGCTTCGACGTGGATCTCGTCCCCTGCTACGACGTGGCCGACGCGACCGCCATCCAGTCGGCGGTCGACCGCACGCCCTTCCACAACGCCTACCTGGAGGCGCGGCTCGACGACGACCTCGCGGACGGCGTCCGCCTCGCCAAACGGTTCCTGAAGGGGGTCGGCGCCTACGGGAGCGACCTCCGGACGCGCGGCTTCTCGGGGTACCTCACCGAGTTGCTCGTCGCGGAGTACGGGGGGTTCGTCCCGCTGGTCGAGGCGGCCGCCGACTGGCGCCCGCCGGTCGAACTCGACCCCGAGGACCACGCCGAGCGGACGTTCGACGACCCGCTCGTGGTGATCGACCCCACCGACCCCGAGCGCAACGTCGCCGCCGTCTGTGACGCCGAGAACGTCGCCCGGCTCCAGCACCACGCCCGGGCGTTGCTCCGGGACCCCTCCGAGGAGCGGTTCTTCCCGCCCGAACGCGACCCGCTTTCGCCCGCCGACGTGCGCGAGCACATCGACCGGCGCGGGACGACGCCCGTCGCGGTCGTCTTCGACGCGCCGGACCTGGTCCCCGACCAGCTGTGGCCGCAGCTCCGCAAATCGCTCTCGGGGATCGTGGGTGGACTCGGTGATCGGGGGTTCGAGCCACTCCGCTCGCGGGCGATGGTCGACGCGGAGGGCGACCGCGCGGCGCTGTTCGCCGAACTCTCGGTGGCGGAGCGACCTACCGTCGAGTCCCACGGCGGGCCGCCGGTCCACGTCCGCGACCACGCCGAGGGATTCTACGCGGCCTACGGCGACGACGCGGACGCGTACGGTCCCTTCCTCGACGGCGACCGTTACGTCGTGGAGCGGGAGCGAGAGTTCACGACCGCCGCGGCGTTCCTCGCAAGCGAGGCGGTGTTCGACGTCGGGCTCGGGGTCCACGTCGCCACCGCGCTCGAGGAGCGGGAGGTGCTCGTCGGCGACGACGTGGCGGCGCTCGCGGACGGGTTCGGCGACGCGCTGCGAGAGCACTTCGATCCGCGGCCCTGAGGGACCCTACAGGTCGAACCGCGTCCGGAGGCTCTCCACGAGGTCGATCGTCGCCTCGTCGGGCTCCCCGTCGGGAGCGACCGGGGACCGCCCGTCGAACGTCTCGTGAACCATCGCGACGCCTTCCGACAGCGTGTCGAGGCCGTAGCCCCCTTCGAGCACGAACGCGAGCGCCGCGTCCGAGGCGTCCGCGACGTCGCGCAGCAGGTCGGTCATCAGCGCGTATCCCTCCGAGGAGACGCGCATCCGGGAGATGGGGTCGTGTCTGTGGGCGTCGAAGCCCGCCGAGACGATGACGAGGTCGGGGTCGAAGCGGTCGAGCGCGGGGGCGAGCGCCCCCTCGATCACGTGGGCGTAGTCCGCGTCGCCCGCTCCGGCGGCAAGCGGCGCGTTGAGCGTCGTTCCGTCGCCGTCGCCCTCGCCCGTCTCGTCGGCCGCGCCGGTGCCGGGGTAGAGCCCGTCCTCGTGAGCGGAGGCGTAGAACACGTCGCCGCGGTCGTAGAAGATGTCCTGCGTGCCGTTTCCGTGGTGGACGTCCCAGTCGAAGATCGCGACGCGCTCGGCGAGGTCGTCGTCGAGTGCGGTCTGGGCCGCGACCGCCGCGTTGTTGAAGAAACAGAAGCCCATCGCGTCCTCCTCGACCGCGTGATGTCCCGGCGGTCGCCCGATCGCGAACGGCGTCTTCCGGCCGTCGGCTCCCTCCAGCGCGGCGGTTGCGGCCCACTGCGAGAGCCCGGCCGAGGCGAGCGCGGCGTCCCACGTCGCCCCGCAGGCGACGGTGTCGGGGTCCCAGTTACCGCCGCCGTCCGCGCAGAACCGCTCGAACTCGCCGACGTATCCCTCGTCGTGGACCGCCTCCACGGCCGCGCGGCTCGCGGGCGGCGCGTCGACGTACTCGACGCCGTGCCGCTTGTTGAGCCCGCGGCGGATCGCCCGGAGCCGGTCGGCGGTCTCGGGGTGTCGTTCGCCGGTATCGTGGTCGAGACAGACCTCGTTGTAGCCGAACTGCATCCTACTCGAAGAGCGCGAAGTACGTCTCGATGTCCTCCGCCTGGATCGTCCGGCGGTCGGCGTGGTGCGCCAGGGTCGCGGCCGCGCTCGCGACGTTGTCGGCGTAGTCCTCGAGGATGTCGGCGAGCGCGATCCGGGCGTCCATCCCGACCCGGTAGCGGTCGTCGATATGGAGCCGGGCGATGCGGTCGACCGGCGCGACCGGGAGCGTGAGGTCCTCGCGGTCGACGACCTGTTCGACGCCGAAATCCGCCGCCATCAGGGTCTTCCGACCGTCCGCCGTCGCCCGCTCGGCCGCGTCCTCGGCCAGCGTCGCGCCGTGCTCCTGTACGCGACGCGCGAGCGCCTCGGCCGCGCCGGCGCTCACGCGGAGGTCGCCCGCGTTGCGCCGGATTATCTGGTCGACCGGGGCGAACGGTAGCTCGACACTCATACCCACACACGGGGACCTGCCCCGTATAACGGTTTCCGTTGCGTCTCGGTGTAACGCCGTCTCAACCACCGATCCGCCCCATCGGCGTCGCTCAGACGCTCGTTTTCGCGCCGGCGGATTGAACGGGACGAGCGGTCGCGAGGGGCCGGCTCGACCGCCGGTCAGAAGACCTCGTCGGCGTCGATGGTGCCGTCCCGCTCCGTCCCGCGGACGGTCACTTCCTCGCCGAGCCGGAGGTTGGCGTCCGTCTCCACGCTCTTGGTCTTCCGGCCGTCGTCGAGCACGACCGGCTCGCCCGCCTGCACGACGGTTCCGGTGAACTCGACTTCGCCCGCCTCCGCGGTCGCCGCGGCCGCGCCGCCGGAGCCGGTCGCACCGCCCGAGACGGCCGCGCTTCCGGCGTCGTCGGACCCCACGTCGGCGTCCGACGACCCGCCGTCGGAGCCGCCAGCCGAGCCACCGTCGTCCGAGAACGCGCCGAGTCCCGTTTCGTCGCCGGCGGCGTCCGCGGAGTCCGCAGGGTCCGCGGAGCCGGCCGACCCGCCGGTCGCCGCGTCCCCGTCCAGCACGCTCACCGTGGAGCGCCAGTTCGCGGACGCCTCGAGGTCGTCCTGCCAGCCGTCCTGGATCTCCACGTCGGTGAAGACGACGCGGTCGGCCAGATCGATGTCGGCGTCGGCCTTGTCGCCCCACAGCGCGACGCGGATCTCGCCGGTTTCGTCCTTGATCCGGACGTTGCGGACCTGTCCCTCGCTTCCATCGTCGCGGTCGAACGTGCGCTTGGGGTCGGTCTCGATGACGCCGCCAGCGATGTCGACGGTCCGGTCGAGCTCCACGTCCGCGATATCGGTCGTCTCGGGAACGTACTCCACCTCTTCGTCGACGCGCTCGAGGGAGCCGCGATCCCCGACGTGGAGCTCGAGGTCGCCGTCGCGCTCGCGGACGTAGCCGTCCACGATCTCGACGACCTCGCCGGGTTCGAACTCCTCCGCGAGGTCGGCCTTGCCGTCCCACAGCGTGATCCGGACGCGGCCGGTCTCGTCGCCGACGGTGAGGTTGGCGACGCGGCCCTCGCTGCCGTCGTCGCGGTCGAACGTACGCACGGAGTCGGTGTCGAGCACCTTCCCGACCAGATCCACGTCGGAGGCGCCGAGCGTGAGGTCCTCGACCTGGTAGGTGTCGAGCACCTGCACGTCGACCTCCGCGTCCTCGTCGATCTCGACCTTGTTGGCGCTCACCTCGAGGCCGTTGTACCCCTCCTTGGGGCGGCCCGCGACGCGCAACACGTCGCCGACCTCCAGTTCTTCCTCCGTGGCGACGGCCATCTCGTCCCACAGCGCGACGCGGACGGAGCCGGAGGCGTCCGCGATCTCGACGTTGCAGACGCGACCCTCGCTCTCCTCGCCGTCGTCGCCCTCGCGGTCGAAGGTGCGGATCTCTCCGATGGAGGTCACCTTGCCGAGGAACTTCACCTCGTCCATGCCCGGCTCGATGTCGGCGATCGTGTCGGCCTCGCCGTCCTTCAGCTCGTGGGCGATGAGCATCGCCGCCGTCTCCTCGTCCGCGAGGCCCCCCATCTGCTCGACCTTGTCCTCGACGGCCGCCTCGAACTCCTCGTAGGCGACGTCGGTGTCGAGGTCCTCGTAGACGTCCTCGATCACTCCCATAATCCTACGTCGTGAGTTGGTGAGCCCGCGCATAAGCGTTGTCCTTGCCCCGGTGAGACGCCGCAGTCTCGCGGTTTCGACGCTCCAACGGCACGCTCGCGCGTCGGTCGCTGCATGCCCGAACATGGCCGCGGTTTCGTACAAAAGGGTTCGGCGGCGGACCGGAAGCGACGGGCGGCCGACCGCCGCGTGGCCGCGTACTGTCGCGGCCCACCGCGGTGCTGTGGCACGGTTGCGGTCGGCGCGCGCGAGGGAGGTCGCGGGCCGGCTGCCTGCGGTGTCTCCAGCGCGCTACTGCACGCTGGAGGCCAGCGGGACGCGGGTTGTCCCGCGCTGCGGTTTCGCGGCCGGCCCGCGGCCGAGGTTGGGGAGGTGCGAGGCCTACGGTGCGGAGCGGGGTGGGACTGAAAGGGGCTGCCGGCTCGATCCGGCCCCGGCGCCTCAAGCACCGCAGCGAGCTGTGCGGGGAGCGAGGAGCGCAGAGCGTGCCGCGGACGGTCGAGCCGGCTGGGGCTTTCTGGGTGGTGCTGTTCCAAACAGCAGGATCAACAGCAGAGCCACACAAATCGTAGCGGGAGTCGGCTGGGATTCACCGAACGTCTCACTCCCGATCAGCGGGGTCTACAACCGAGTTCGAACCGCGGTTCAAAAAGTCGCTGTAGCCGGTTTACGCGTCGTCGCCGCCGGTCTCGGAGACCTCGCCCTCGACCGTGGCCTCGCTACCGAGTTCGACCGTCTCGCCGGTCGCGTCGCCCGCGACCGTCGAGTCCGCGCCGACGACGACCGCGCCGTCGGCCGACAGCGAGCCCTCGACCTCGTTGCCCTCGCCGAGTTCGATGGAGGCGGCCTCCACGTCGCCGGTGACGGTCACGTTCGCGCCGGTGGTGAACGCGCCGGTGACGAGCCCGCCGCCGACGGTCGACTCGGCGCCGACGGTCACGTCCGAGCCGCCGGAGACGGTCCGCTCGACGGTGACGCCCTCGCCCAGCTCGACCGCGCCGGTCGCGCCGACGAAGCTCCTGAACGAGGCGCCGTCGGCCGCGGTCAGGGCGCCGGAGGCGGAGACCTGCCCCGCGACCGTGGCGTCGGCACCGACCGTCAGGTCGCCGTTCGCGGAGATCGCGCCCTCGACGGTCGTGGCGTCGCCGAGCGTCACGGCCGTTCCCTCCACGTCGCCCGTGACGGTCGCGCCCTCGCGGACCTCGACCGCGCCGAGGCTGCGGACGGACCCCTCGACGACGGCGCCGGACTCGACGACGACGCCCGCGCCGGCTTCGACGAACGCAGTGACCTCGGTGTCGGCCGCGACGGTGACGGTACCGGAGGCGGAGGCCTCCTCGCCCTCCCAGGACGCGTCGACCGTGAGGTCGCCCTCGGTGGCGTAGGTGCTCTCCTCGGTCGCCGTTCCGCCATCCGGGGACCCCTCGGTCGCGGTCGTCTCGTCGTCGGTCGCCGTCGCCTCACCCTCGCTGCCGGTGCAGCCTGCGAGCGCGGCGACGCCGGTGGCCGCGGCGCCGGTGAGGACGGTACGTCGGGTCAGCAGTCGCTTGCGGGAACCCATGAATCGGCCGACGGGAGCGAGGTATTTACCGCCCGGTGGAGTTCCCGGATCGCTGGATTTACCCCCTCCCTTCTCAGAGCATCAGGAGCTGTATTGTCGTCACCCGGCCGAACCCTGTCGGACGTTGTCAATTATCGCATTGCGGGCGCGGCCGCGGACGCCGGTCTCCGCAGCGACCGCGGGCGCGGTGCCGCGTACCGACCGCGACGCTGCTCCGGAAGTTCCGGCCTGCGGAACGCTTTTCCACCGGTATGGTCTATCTCGGGTAACGATGGGACTGGGCTCGGACATGTACAGACAGCAGATCCTCGATCACTACAAGAACCCCCGCAATTACGGGGAGATGGAGGATCCGGACTACACCCACGTCGGCGAGAACCCCTCTTGCGGGGACACGATCCGGATGGACGTCCGGCTCGCGGACGACGGCGAGACGATCGAGTACGTCACGTTCACGGGCGACGGCTGCGCCATCTCGATGGCGTCCGCGAGCATGCTCTCGGAGCGCCTCTCCGGCATGACGCTCGACGAGCTGAAGGAGATGGACACCGAGGACGTGACGGAGATGCTCGGCGTCGACATCTCCCCGATGCGGGTCAAGTGCGCCGTTCTCGGCCGGCAGGTCGCACAGGACGGCGCGAAGATCCATCTCGGCGAGATGGACCTCGACCGGACGAAGACCGAGGAGTAGCGCCACCGGCGGTCCTGCCGCCGTACCGCTCCCGCGCCCCCCGTTCCGCGCCACCGGCTGCACCCGACCGCAGCCGGCCGCGGCCCGCCGCGTTTTTGCCCGCGCACGGCGTTGTTCCCCCCATGAGCGACTTCGACAAGGAAGCGGAACGGGAGAAGCTCCGCGAGAAGCTGGCGGACGACCGCGAGAAGCGACAGCACACCCAGCAGCTCTCGGAGCTCCTGTTGAAGGGCGCGACGATGACGAACCGGCACTGCGACCGCTGTGGCGACCCCATCTTCCGGCACGAGGGGCAGGAGTTCTGTCCCTCCTGTGACACCGGTAGTCAGGACGCCGCGGCAGCGGACCGGCCCGCCGACGACGGGGACTCGGCTCGACCCGAAACGACGGGCGACGAGTCCGCGACCGCGGCGACGCGGTCCGCGAACGGCGCCCGACCGGAGGGGGAGAGCGTCGACGTCGAACCGGCGAGCGAGCGTGCGGAGACGGCGGCGGCTCCGACGAGCGGGAGTCCGGAGACGGCGGAGAACTCGACGCCGACGGAACCGATGCCGTCGGAACCGACGCCGACCGAGTCTACCGGAGGAGATCTCGACGGCGCCCGCGCGTCGCTCGCGCGCACCGTCGCGACGTTCGCGGAACGCGCCCGGACGACCGAGGACCCGCGGCGCGCCCGCGAACACCTCGAGGCGGCTCGCGAGGCGGCCGAGGCGCTGGCGGCGCTGCGTTGACCCGGCCGGCACGTCGCGGGACCGAACGGACGCGCCTGCGGGAAACCCCGCCGGACCGCGCGGCCGAATGCGGGCGTGACTCAGTCCGACCGCAGCGCGAAGCCGGCGCGGGAGCCGTCGCGTCCGGTGGGAGTGGCCGTCCCGGACCGGTCGAGGCTCGCCGACTTCTCGGCGACCGCGAACCACGCCGTGCCGGAGCCGGCGTTCGCGTAGACGGCCCGTTCCGCGGTCGTGCCGTCCGCCGTCGACGCCGACTCACGGATCCCGTAGTACGTGTCCGCGCCGCCCGAGGAGCCGTGTTGTGCCGCGCCGTAGACCGCTTCGCTCGTTTCTTTACTCATCTTCGAGTAATTTCTTCTGGGGATAGAACATAAATCCACCGCCGAAAATATATATTTGATACTGTTAACCTAATACGACCTAAAGGACAACACGACCGCGGCCACGTCGCCGAGCGCGCCCTCGGGGGTCGTCGCCGGGCTACTGGTACTCGCTGCCGACGACTTCGCGGATGCGCTCGGCGGTGACGGAGCCGACGCCGTCGACCTCGAGCAGGTCCTCCTCGCGGGCGGTCATCACGCCCTCGACCGTCCCGAAGTGCTCCAGCAGCGACCGAGCGGTCACGGGGCCGATGTCGGCGATGGCGGAGACGACGTACTCCTGCTGTTCCGGCAGGGTCTTCGAGCTCTTCTCGCCGTGGACGCTCACCTCGCGGTCGGCCGTCTCCTGTTCCCGGCGGGCGATGGTCTCCAGCAGTTCGGCGGTGTCCGCCTCGTCCTCGGTCCGGAGGACGCTCACGTCGAAGTCGACCGCGAGCGACGCCAGCGCGCCGCGGATCGCGTTCGGGTTCACGTTGCGCTGGCCGTACAGGTCCGCGCCCTCGACGACCATCACCGGGCGGCCGTACGCCCGGGCCATGTCGCCCACCTGCTCGAAGACGGAGCGGTCGCCGTCGAGCAGCGAGTCCACGAAGTCGGCCGCGGCTTTCCGCTCGACGGCCACCCGGTCCGAGAGCACGTAGTCGCCGACCGCGAGCGTCTCCAGCCGCGTCGTGAGCCCGTCGCGCTTCGAGAGGTCGCGGGCGATGTTGGAGTCGAGTTCGCGCTGGTCGACGACGACCTCGACGCTGTCGTCCGACTCGGGGGTGGCGACGACGCCCTCCTCCGCGTCGTCGTCCTCCCCCTCGGTCTCGCGGACCTCGCTCGCGTAGTCCGCGAGTCCCGCGTGCTCCTCCGGAGACGCGTCCGCCTCCGCGTTCGCGTCCGCCCCCGCGCTCGCGTCGGTCCGGGCGTCCGAGTTCGCCGCGGCCTCCGCGTCCCCGACCTCGGCGGTCTCCCCGCCGAACGCGTCGAGCCCGGTCTGGTCGCCGCCCCCGACCGACTCCTCGATCTCGTCGGTGGCGGCCTTCAGGTCGGAGAGCTCGGACTCCATCTGCTTCTCGCGCCGTCGCGAGATCCAGAAGAACGCCTCGTCGCGGGTGTCCTCGGCCATCAGCACGACGACCTGCCCCTCGGCCTGTCGACCGGTCCGGCCCTTCCGCTGGATCGAGCGGATCGCGGTCGGTACCGGCTCGTAGAACAGGACGAGGTCGACCTCGGGGACGTCGAGGCCCTCCTCCGCGACGGAGGTGGAGACGAGCACCTCGAACTCGCCGGCGCGGAACGCGTCCAGCGTCTCCTGCTGCTGCGTCTGACTCATCCCGTCCGAGCCCTCCTTGTCGCCCTGTCCGACGAACTTCCGCACGTCGAAACTGGCCGAGAGGAAGTCGACGAGCGCCTCGGCCGTGTCGCGGGACTCGGTGAAGACGATGGCGCGCTCGCCCTCGTTGATCCCGAGCGTCTCCGCGAGCAGGATGCGGGTCTTCGAGAACTTCGGATGGAGGTCGTCGAACGACTCGACCCGCCGCATCGCCTCGCGCACCTTCGGCTCCGCGACCATGCGCTGGCTGGCCTTCGAGGCGCCCGACGAGCGGGCGGCCTGCCGCTGGCGCTCGAAGTAGCGCCGGACGGACTCGACGGACTGGGTCTCCACCAACTCGACGGCGCGGCGGAGCTTCATCACCTCCGCGTGCGTGGACATCCCCTTGTACCCCTCCGACTGGTCGTTGTCCATCATGCGCTTGAGCTTGCCGCGCATCTTGTTGAGCTGCTTCTGGGAGAGGTCGGGGCTCGTTCGGTTGGTCACGCCGAGCTCCTTCAGTGTCTCCAGCCGGTCGGCGATCACCTCGTTGAGCGCGTCGCGGATCTCCAGTACCTCCTCGGGTAGCGTCACTTCCTCCCAGCGCACGTCCGTGTCGTGGGTGTACTCGTCGACGTCCGCGTCCTCCTCCGTCATCACCTCGACGTTCGAGAGCCCGAGGTTCTCGCAGACGATCTCGATCTCCTCGGTGTCGCCGCCGGGGGAGGCGGACATCCCCGTCACGAGGGGATCGGCCGCGTCGGCGTGGTAGCGCTCGGCGATGTAGACGTACGCGTAGTCGCCGGTCGCGCGGTGGCACTCGTCGAAGGTGAGGTGCGTCACGTCCCGCAGCGAGATCCGGTTGCCGACGAGGTCGTTCTCGACCACCTGCGGCGTCGCGATCACGATCCGCGCGGAGTCCCACAGCGCCGCGCGGTCGGCCGGCTTCACGTCGCCGGTGAAGACGACGATCTCGTCGTCCGGGATCGACAGCGCCTCGCGGTAGAAATCGGCGTGCTGCTGGACGAGCGGCTTCGTCGGCGCGAGAAACAGCGCTGTCCCGCCCGCCTCCTGAAGCCGCTCGGCGGTCACGAGCAGGCTCACCGTCGTCTTGCCGAGGCCGGTCGGAAGGCAGACCAGCGTGTGACTGTTCCGGGCCGCGTCGGCCAGCTGCAGCTGGTAGCGTCGCCGCTGTAGAAAGCCCGGATCCAGCAGGGGGTGCTCGATGCTCGCCGCGTCGGCCTCCGTCGCCATCGTGCCTCCTTGTCCGCTCTCGCGGATAAGGCTTCGCGAAGCGAGGTGGAAGTGGTCGGCGCACGGAACGCTCCGGCGCCCTGCGGCGCTCCGCCGCGGTCGGGGGCGCGGGAACGCGGTCGCTCCGCGCCCTCTACCCTTACGTGCCCTCGCTCGCGTCCGTCCCGGCGCCCGGTCCGCGGTCGGCGACCTCCTCGGGGACCTCCTCCCCGATGAGCGCTGCCCACTCCGCGACGCGGGCGCCGTTGTGTCGTGTCGACCCGCTCATCACGCGTGGGTATGTATCACACGTCCTAATAACCGTTACTCCGGTTCCAGCGTCTCGAAACAGGTGGCGAGCGAGCCGCCGTCGGTCGCGCACGTCGCTTCGCCGGCCGTCCCACACCGGCGCGCGCCGCGGCGACCTCGCGCGGTCGCGGGTTGTCCCGCGCTGCGGTTCCGCGCCCGGCTCGCGGTCGAGGCTGGGGAGATGAGTGGCCGCGCTCGCCCGACAGCGGGTCCAGGACCCGCCGAGCGACTGGCCGCGACGAACGGCGCTCCGCCGTCCCCTCGGCGGTCGATCCGCACCGCCGCCGGTCCACTTCCACCCCGGAGGCATGAGGTTCATAGGTGATGGCGCCGAAGGGTGTCTCAATGGCTCAGGCCGGGAATCAGGACCTCACGGAGCGGTTCATCCAGTTCTACCGGAACTACTACCGCGACGAGATCGGGACGCTCGCGCAGAACTACCCGAACGAGCAGCGGTCGCTGTTCCTCGACTACGACGACCTCTACCAGTTCGACCGCGACCTCGCGGAGGACTTCCGCAGCCAGCCGGACCAGATGCAGGAGTACGCCGAGGAGGCGCTCCGGCTCTACGACCTCCCCGCGGACGTGAGCCTCGGGCAGGCCCACGTCCGGCTGGAGAACCTCCCGGAGAGCATCGACATCCGCGGCATCCGCGTCCACGACAACCACATCGGCAAGCTCGTCTCCATCAAGGGCATCGTCCGCAAGGCCACCGACGTCCGCCCGAAGGTGACCGAGGCCGCCTTCGAGTGCCAGCGCTGCGGCACGATGACGTACATCCCGCAGGCCGACGGTGGCTTCCAGGAGCCCCACGAGTGCCAGGGCTGCGAGCGACAGGGGCCGTTCAACGTCAACTTCGACCAGTCGGAGTTCGTCGACTCCCAGAAGCTCCGCATTCAGGAGTCCCCCGAGGGGCTCCGCGGCGGCGAGACCCCCCAGTCCATCGACGTGGACATCGAGGACGACATCACCGGCAACGTCACGCCCGGCGACCACGTCACCGTCGTCGGCGTGCTCCACATCGAGCAGGTCCAGCAGGGCAACGAGAAGTCCGCCATCTTCGACCTCTACATGGACGGCGTCTCCGTCCGCATCGAAGACGAGGAGTTCGAGGACATGGACATCACGGCCGACGACGTCGAGGAGATCATCGAGCTCTCCAATCGCCCGACGCTGTACGAGGACATGGTGGCGTCGCTCGCGCCCGCCATCTACGGCTACGAGGAGGAGAAGCTCGCGATGATCCTCCAGCTCTTCTCGGGCGTCACGAAACACCTCCCCGACGGCTCCCGCATTCGCGGCGACCTCCACATGCTGCTGATCGGCGACCCTGGTACCGGGAAGTGCGTGGATGGGGACACGAGGGTGACGCTCGGGGACGGGCGTGAGGTCCCGATCCGCGAGGTGGTCGAGGACAACCTCGACGATCCGAAAGCCATCGATGACGGCGTATGGGACGCGGTCGACTTCGAGGTCCCCGCACTCCAGCAGGACGGGACGATCGGATCGTCGCGCGCGACGAAGGTCTGGAAGCGAGAGGCCCCGGAGCAGATGTACCGTATCGAGACTGCGTCGGGAAGAGAGATAGAGGTGACACCGTCGCATCCTCTGTTCGTCCAGCAGGATGGGCAGTTCGCCCCGACTACCGCGGACGAGCTCGAAGCTGGCGAATTCGTAGCTATCCCGAACCATCTCGACGTGCAGGCGGACGACTCACTTGACGTCGACTTCCGCCGCGCGCAGTCGTACAACGCGGTGCGTCTCGATCCCCCTTCGCAGTGGACGCCGGAACTCGCCCGCCTGATCGGCTACATCGTTGCGGAGGGCTACGTTGAGAAGCGTGGCGACCACTCCGGCTTCGTCTCGATCACGAACAACGACGAAGCTGTTCTCTCCGACGCACGGAGGGGACTTCACGCGCTCGGTCTCGAGACCACCACGCGAGAACCACACCCCGGGAAGGACGCACGCGAGTTGATGTGTTCCGCAGGCGAATTCGTCGACTTCCTCGGAAGCCTTGACGATTCGCTGCTCAAAAATTCCGCAGAGAAGCGCGTCCCGACACCGATATTCGGAGCCTCCGAACGGATCTCGAAGGCATTTATCAAAGCGTTCATCGAGGGGGAAGGACACGTCTCCACCACTCAGCGAGAGATAACCGTCGCATCGATCAGTGAGGAACTCCTCATCGACGTGCGATCCCTTCTGCTTCAGCACGGAATCTCGGCCCAACTCCACGAGCGCCATAACGGTAGCCACCGCCTCCGGATCAGCGGTACCCAGTTCGACAGATACGTCACCAAGATCGGGTTCGTCACCGACCGCAAACAGCGTGCGGCCGAAGAGCACCTCAAAACGGATCGAAACACGAACCTGAACGTCGTTCCCAACGTGGGTCAAACACTTTGTCGTCTCCGTGAATCTCTCGGTCTCACGCAGTACGAGTGTGGTGTGCCACGCAACACGTATCGCCACTACGAAGCGGGGAACCGAAATCCGAGCGTCGATGCCCTTGCTCAGGTTCTCGACGCTTTCGAGGACGCCCATTCGGACTCCGACCGCCCCAGCCACGATGCGACTGCTGAAGCCGATGGTGGGTCGATCCTTTCCGGCATTGCTGCGCTCAGACAGTTCGTAGATGGAGATGCTCGTTGGGACCGCATCGAGTCCATCGAACTGGTCGATACGGGGGCCGACTGGGTGTACGACCTCGAGGTCGCGGGAACGCACAATTACGTCTCGAACGGGGTCATCTCACACAACTCCCAGATGATCAGTTATGTCGAGAATATTGCCCCAAGATCAGTTTATACGTCCGGAAAGGGATCAAGTGCAGCAGGGTTAACGGCCGCAGCCGTCCGCGACGACTTCGGCGACGGCCAGCAGTGGTCGCTGGAGGCGGGCGCGCTCGTGCTCGCGGACAAGGGGATCGCCGCAGTCGACGAGCTAGACAAAATGGACTCGTCGGATAGGTCGGCAATGCACGAGGGGCTCGAACAGCAGAAGATCTCCGTCTCGAAGGCGGGGATCAACGCGACGCTGAAGGCGCGGTGTTCGCTGCTGGGCGCCGCGAACCCGAAGTACGGGCGGTTCGACCAGTACGAGCCCATCGGCGAGCAGATCGACCTCGAGCCGGCGCTCATCTCGCGGTTCGACCTCATCTTCACGGTGACGGACCAGCCGGACCCCGAACACGACTCGAAGCTCGCCAAGCACATCCTCAAGACGAACTACGCGGGCGAGTTGAACACCCAGATGACGGAGGTTCAGACGTCCGAGTTCACCAGCCAGGAGGTCGACGACGTCACCGAGGAGGTGGCGCCGGAGATCGACGCGGACCTGCTGCGCAAGTACATCGCCTACGCCAAGCGGAACTGCTTCCCGACGATGACCGACGAGGCGAAGGAGCACATCGAGGGGTTCTACGTCGACCTGCGCTCGAAGGGGATGGACGAGGACTCCCCGGTACCGGTCACCGCCCGTCAGCTGGAGGCGCTCGTCCGGCTCGCGGAGGCCAGCGCCCGCGTTCGGCTCTCCGACACGGTCGAGCTGGAGGACGCGGAGCGCTCGACGGAGATCGTGGAGTCGTGTCTACAGGACATCGGCATCGACCCGGAGACGGGGCAGTTCGACGCGGACGTGGTGGAGACGGGCACCTCGAAGAGCCAGCGCGACCGCATCAAGAACATCAAGGGACTCATCGCGGAGATCGAAGACGAGTACGAGGAGGGAGCGCCGGTCGACGAGGTGCTCGACCGCGCCAGCGAGATCGGGACGGACCCCGACAAGGCGGAGGAGGAGATCGAGAAACTCCGCCGGAAGGGCGAGGTGTACGAACCGCAGCAGAACCACCTCCGCACGACCTGATCGATGGACCGCATCTCCGCCATCCGCAACATCGAGGACGCGATCCGGTCGTTCGAGGACGGCGAGCGTGACCTCTCCGAGACCGAGCGCCGGGTGGCGTCGATCCTCCGGACATACGCGACGGAGTTCGACGGCGACGGCGACGTGTTCCGCGCGGTCGGCGATCCGCCCGCGGACGGGACCGTCGTGGTCGCCCCTTCGAAACCGGCGGCCCGCGAGCGCGTCCGTGAGCGCGCGAGTATCCGGAGCGGCGCGGACGATGACCGGATCGCCCAGGACGGAGACTGCTCCTTCGAGATCGAACGTGTCTGAGAGGCGGTCCCCCTTCGCCTCTCCGATAAATATTCTCTCCCGATAGACTTAATTTAGTAACATTCGGAAAAGGTGGTATGTTGTTGGTGGTGACGTATTCACCGGACGCACGGACGGCGCTCCGGAACGCGTGCCGACGTCATGAGGGCAGCGTCGTACGGCGATTCGGTCGCGCGGCGTTGCTGGAGGCGACCGCCTACGGCGCGTTTCTCGCGCTCCGGCTTCGGGCCGCTCATGGAGGCGACGTCCAAGTCGAGCGGACGGTGCCGTTCAACGAGTTCGCGGACGTGGACGCGTCGGTCCGCGAGGCGGCGGCCGCGTACGCGGAACGGGACGAACCGTCGACGCCGTACGCGAAGTTCGCCGCCGGGACGGAGCATCCGGATCCGGAGTCGCTCCGCGGGCGTGACCTGTAGATGGAGGTACGCGTCGGAAGCGTCGAGGCGTCGGGACGGGCGGTGGACCTGTCGACCGCGGTGGAGCGCGGGGAGGTTCCGACCGACCGGGCCACGCTCGCGGAGGCGCTGGCGAGCGCCGTCGAGGCGGGAGCGGACCCCGCGTGTGTGGGCGTCCCCGTCGCGGTGTCGGCTCCCGACGCCGGCCCGGGGCACGCGGCTCTCGGGCTGGTACCGGACGGTCGAACCGCTCGCCAGCGACTCGCCGCCGCGGCCCGTTCCCGGGGCAAAACCGCCTCGGTCGAGGCGGAGCTGACCGCGCGCAGGGCGGAACTCGCGTCGCTGCCCGAGCCGGCGGTCGACCTTCGGGAGGCTCGCGAACGCGCCGCCGACGCGCGGGGCGAGGAGGAGCGGCTCCGCGAGCGCGTGGCCTCGCTTCGCGGCGAGGTGAACGCCAGACGGGACCTCGACGCCGCCACCGGCGACGCGGAAGCCGCGCTTCGGGAGGCCGCGACGGCACTCTCGGAGGCGGAGACGGCGCGTATCGCCGCCGACCAGGCGCTCGAACGCGCACGGCGGCGGGCACGGGAGGCACGGGATACCCGTGAGCGCCGCCTCGAACTCGCGGACGCGGTCGGGAACCTCGCGCGGGCTGCTCGGCGGGAGTTAGCGGACGCCGTGCGTCCAGCGGTCGACGAAGCGCTCGCTGCGGTCCCGGGTCCTGATGGGTCCGTCCCGCCAACCGGCCACCGCGACCGGGACCTTTCCGCGATGGACCTCCCGACCGTCTCGCTGGCTGCGATCCGCGTCGCGGACCTCGACGCGCCGGTCGTCCTCGCACTCGAACGTCGCCGATTCGCGGACGCCGCAGCCGCGGCTCGGACGCTCGACGCCCCCGTGATCCGCCTCTGATCGCCGCTCTGTCCCGGGAAGAGCCGCTGGCCCCCGCCGCGACCGAACGGACATTTATGTTCGAAAGCGAGCCACTCCGGCGCATGGACCTGCAGTGGACCCGCCGCCGCGAGGCGGGCGTCGCGTTCGTCGCCTGCCGCCTCGTCAATGACGCGAGCGTGCCCCGACGTGCCCGACTCGAAAACCGACTCGACGGGCCGGTGCTTCCCCCGCGTCGCGGCGGGGTCCCCGAGGCGGGCTGGGACGCGGACGGGGCGACGCTCGCGGTCGACGCCGGCGGGACGCGTGCGGTCGGCTACGCCTGTCCGGCGCCGGCCGCGGGGAGCGACGGGGCGCCGGTCGAACTGGCGGGCGTCGAACGTGCCGACGAGGCGGAGACGGATGGTCCCGGGAACGATCCCGACCCGGCCGCGGCGATCCGGACACTCGGTGACCACCGCCCGCCGAGGGAAGCGTGCGACTCTCGCCCGACCGTGAACGCCCCGCCCGCGACGGAGCCGTCCGCAACGGCGTCATCGACCGCAGAGGCGCCCGCGATCGAGTCTGATGGCGACTCCGCCACCGCGAGCGTCGAGGACCGGTCGGGCGACGAACAGGAAGACGGGACGGCGGTCACGCCCGCGGAGCCCGCCGCGGTCGAGGCGTGGCTGGACGCTGTCGAGCGGCGCGTCGTCCGGGCGGAGCGGCTCGACGGCGCGGACGTGGCGACCGCAACGGAGGTGTTCGCGGCGACCGGCGGGGCCGCGGCGGCCGCGGACCTCGTCGCTCGGGTCGAGTCGGACGCGGACCGTTTGGCGACCGTTGCCGAGCGGGCCGAGAGCCTCGCGGAGCGCGCGGCGGCTGCGGAGCCACCGACCGACGCGTTCGACCGGCTGGCGTGATCCTCGCCGTCGCGGGCGGAAAGGGGGGCGTCGGCAAGACGACGCTGGCGTACAACCTCGCGGCCGCGCTGTCGGCCGTCGTCGTCGACGCCGACCTCGGCATGGCCGACCTCCCGACCGGCCGGGGAAGCGGACCGGACCTTCACGACGTCCTCGCCGGCCGCGCGGACCCGATCGAGTGCGTTCGCGGCGGGCCGGTCCCGGTGGTTCCCTGCGGGCGATCGTTCGCCGGCGCTCGGGCGTGCGATCTCGCCGAACTCGCGGGCGCGCTCCGCGCGGTCGAACGGCGTCACGAGACCGTCGTCGTGGACTGCCCGGCCGGCCGCCGGGCGGACGCCGGCGTGCCGCTGGCGGCCGCGGACGCCTGCCTGCTCGCCGTCTCCCCGCGCGCGTTCGCGCTGGCGGACGCGATCCGGACGCGGGAACTCGCCCGCGAGCTGGGCGCCGGGCTCGTCGCCGCGGCGGTCAACCGCGCCGTCGATCCCGCCGAGGTACCGACCGGTCGCGTCGCGGACGCGCTGGGCGCGCCGGTTCGCGTCATTCCGGCGGACCCGCGGGTAGGGCGTTCGGTGACCGAGGAGGAGCCGGTCGTCGACGCGGCGCCGGAAAGCGACGCGGCCGCGGCGGTGCGATCGCTGGCCGATCGCGTGCCGGCGGACTGACCGGGCCGAAAAGCGGATCCCGAGCGGCTACAGCCAGAGCAGTTGCGCGTGGCGCGTCTCGCCGAACTCCAGCACGGCGTCCTCGTCGACGAGGCCGGCCTCGACGGCGACGCCGACCGCCTCGGTGCCGACGATGTTCGCCACCTGCGCGCGCTTGAGGCCGGCGACGACCTCCTCGCGGGTCGCCTCCACGGCCTCGGGGCCGCCGTAGAAGTTCTCCTCGACGGTGATGGAGGCGCGCCCGTTCTCGTAGGTCTCGCCGATGCAGTCCGGGTCGCAGACGGAGACGAGCAGCCCCTCGTTCGTCTCCCGCTCGCGGAGCAGCACCTAGAACCCCTCCGGGCCCTCTCCCTCGAGCTGTCGCCCGTCGAAGGGGGACTCCTCGGACGCCGGCTCGCCCGTCGGGGGGGCGCCGGGCGCACCGCTTCCGCCGGGCGCACCGCTTCCGCCGGGCGCACCGCCGGGACCGCCCCCGCCGTGCTCCTCGACGAGTTCCTGTTCCTGCTGTTGGCGGAGCTCTTCAGCCTGTTCGGCGACCTCCTCTGCCTGTTCGGTCTCGCCCGCTTTCTCGAGTGCGCGGGCCTTCTCCTCCAGCACGTCGGCGTTCCGGTGGCCGAGGCGGATCGCGTTGTCGAAGCAGGTGACGGCGTCCTCCGCGAGACCGCGCTCGACCAAGAAGAAGCCCCGGTTGTACCACGCCTGTGCGAACCGGGGGTCGATCTCGACGGCGCGCTCGGCGTGTTCGAGCGCCTGCTCGTGACGGCCGAACTCCCACAGCGAGTAGGCGAGGTTCGTCTCCGCGGTCGCGGCGTGCTCCGAGTCGTCGTCGATCCGGAGCGCCTCCTCGTAGGCGCCGATCGCCTGGTCGTACTCCTCCAGCTCCGCGTGTGCGGCGCCCTTGTTCACCCACGCCTCCTGCTCCTCGAGGGAGTCGTCCTCGGCGAACATGGCGGCGCGCTCGAACGTCGAGGTCGCCTCCTCGAACCGATTGATCCCCATGTACGACAGCCCCACGTCGAGGATCTGGTCGACGTCGACTTCGTCGCTGGCGATGTTGCGACGGTCCAACTCGTCGGTGATGACGCGCGTGTCGACCGGGTCCTCCTTCGTCGGGTCGGCTTTCAGCTCCGGCGGGTCGAGCGTGAACTCCTCGTAGTCCTCGTCGAGCCCCTGTCCGGACGAGAACTCGTGGCGGTCGTCCTGCTGGTCGGTCATATGGGCGCAACTTGGCGGTCGCGGAGGGTAAGGGTTACGTCGCGGATGCCGGTCAACGCGAGGCGTTCGTCTTAGCCCTCGTGAACCGATCGGTCCGAAGCGGTTTCGATGCGGATCCTGTTGATCGGGACGGAAACACTCAGAAAGCCCCAGCCGGCTCGACCGCGCCGGGTTCCGGCAGACGGTCCGGGCTGCCTGCAGTAGCGGACTGCCGGGCTGCGACTGCCGTCGTCCCACTCGGCAAGCTCGCGGGACCCTCGCTGCGCTCCTCGCTCTCCCCACAGCCCGCTGCGGTGCTTGCGTCGTCCGGGCGGGATCGAGCCGGCTGCCCCTTTCAGCCCACCCTCCGCACAGCACCGCGACCGCCCCGCACAGCACAGCAGCCTCGCACCTCCCCAACCTCGGCGACGGCGCGGCCGCGAAACCGCACCGCAGGGCGGCCGCGCCGCCGCCTCCCTCGCGCGCGTTTCTCGCGCGCGCCGACCGCTTTATCGGGTCGCCGGCGCTACCGGGGACCGATCCATGCGCGCGTTCTTCGCGGTCGACCTGCCGCCCGAACTCGCGGACGCGGTCGAAAAGGTTCAGGAACCGCTCGCCGACGCCGCGGGGCTCGACCCCGTCGACCCCGCGAACGCCCACGTCACGCTGGACTTCCTGGGCGAGGTGACCGACGACGAGTACGATGCGGTGGTCGAGGCGGGCGCGGCGGCGGTCGCGGCGGCAGACGTGGGGTCCTTCGAGGTCGGCGTCGGGGGACTCGGCGTGTTCCCCTCGCTCGACTACATCAGCGTCGTCTGGGCCGGCGTCGGCGACGGCGCGGCCGAACTCGCGGCGCTCCACGAGGAACTGGAGACGCGGACGACGGAGCTGGGGTTCGAACCGGACGACCGCGCGTTCACGCCGCACGTCACGCTCGCGCGGATGCGGGACACCCGTGGGAAGGAACTGGTTCAGGAGGCCGTCCGCGAGACGACCCCGGACGTGGGGCGGTTCGAGGCGACGGAGCTGCGGCTGAAAGCCTCCCATCTCACCCACGAGGGGCCGGAGTACGAGACCGTCGCGCGGTTCGAGTTGTGAAAAGCGGCCGGCCGCAGGGCCGGCAGAGACGTCCGCGCTACTCCTCGGAGCGACCGTTCGGCTCGTCGAGGACGATCTCGGTCACCTCGACGATCCGGTCGTCCGCGAGCAGGTCGGCGACCGCGTCGTCCGGCACGTCGGAGTCGAGGTTGTAGACGGTGATCGCCTCGCCGCCGTGGACCTCGCGGGCGTTGTACATCCCTGCGATGTTCACGCCGTGGTCGCCGAGGACGGTGCCGATGAGGCCGATGACGCCCGGCTCGTCGACGTTGCGCGCGACGAGCATGTGGCCGTACGGCACCGCGTCGACGCGGAAGCCGTCGATGCGGACGATGCGCGGGTCCTCGCCCGCGAACAGCGTCCCCTCGACCGCGAGCGTCTCGCCGTTCGCGCTCACCGCGACGCGGACGAGGCTCTGGAAGTCCTCGGTCTGGCGCGTCTTCGACTCCGTCACCTCGATGCCGCGGTCCTCCGCGAGCTGGGGGGCGTTGACCGCGTTGACCTGCCACTCCAGCGGCTCGAAGACGCCCTTCAGCGCGCTGGCGGTGACGAGTTCCACGTCCTCCTCGGCGATGTCGCCCTCGTAGGTGACCTCGATGGAGGAGACGCGGCCGTCGAGCAGCTGTGCGGCGACCTTCCCCGCGGTCTCGGCCACGTCGATGTAGGGCTTGATGCGCGGGAAGGCGGTCTCGTCGACGGAGGGCGCGTTCAGCGCGTTGATCACCGGCTCGTCGCGGAACGCGGCGATGACGGCGTCGGCGGTGTCGGTGGCGACGTTCTCCTGGGCCGCCTCGGTCGAGGCGCCGAGGTGCGGCGTGACGACGACCTCGTCCACGTCGAGCAGCGGCGAGTCGGGGTCGAGCGGCTCCTCCGCGAAGGAGTCGAGCGCGGCGCCCGCGAGCGTCCCGTCGTCGACCGCCGCCGCGAGCGCGTCCTCGTCGACGATGCCGCCGCGCGCGCAGTTGATCAGGTAGCCGCCCTCGAGCTGGGCGAGCTCCTCCTCGCCGATCATCCCCTCGGTCTCGGGCAGCAGCGGGGTGTGGATCGTTGCGAAGTCGGCGCGGCCGAGCGCCGCGTGGAGGTCCTCCTCCAGTTCGGCGCCGAGCCGCGCGGCGCGCTCCTCGGAGATGTAGGGGTCGTAGACGACGAGATCCATCCCGAGCGAGTCGAGGCGCTTCGCGACCTGCTGGCCGACGCGGCCGAGGCCGATGATCGCGAGCGTCTTGTTGTTCACCTCGGTGCCGAGGTACTCCCCTTTCGCCCACTCGCCGTCGACGAGGCGGCCGTGCGCCTGCGGGATGGAGCGCGCGACCGCGAACGTCATCGCGACCGTGTGCTCGGCGGCCGCGCGGACGTTCCCCTCCGGCGCGTTGGCGACGATGACGCCGTGGTCGGTCGCCGCCTCGATGTCGATGTTGTCCACGCCGATGCCGGCGCGGCCGACGATGACGAGGTCCTCCGCGGCCTCGAACACCTCGCGGGAGACGTCGGTTCCGGACCGGACGATCAGCGCGTTCGCGTCGGCGACCGCGTCGAGCAACGCGTCACCTTCGACCTCGTAGTCGGTCTCCACCTCGTAGCCCGCCTCGCGGAGTCGGTCCAACCCCGGGTCGGCGATGGGGTCGGTCACGAGTACCTTCATACTCCGAGCAACCGGCGGCGCGGGGTTAACGCTTTCCTCATCGCGCCGTTTTGCCGGGCGGTTCGATCCGCGTGTGTGCATATCGTCTCCCTTCACTTCGACTGGAAACACCGCGTTCGTGACTACACTATCGACGGCCCGGCGATCCGGTTTCGGCCCGACCGCGATCGCCGGTTCGGGATGGTCCCTTTTGTCGCACGGCGTGCAACTACGGGCATGAGTCTCACTGTCACCCTGATCGGGATCGCGGCCATCGTGTTGTTGACCGCGATCAGCGCCTTCTTCTCAAGCAGCGAACTCGCGGTCTTCTCCGTTGCGAAACACCGCCTCGACGCGGTCGTTGCGTCGGACGTGCCGGGCGCGGCGGCGCTGTCGGCGCTCCGGGGGGACCCCCACCGCTTCCTCGTGACCGTGCTCGTGAGCAACAACGTCGCCAACATCGCCGCGGCCTCGGTCGCGACCGCGGTGCTCGTCCAGTACCTCCCCGCCTCGCAGGCGGCGACGGGGTCGACCGTCGTCACGAGCTTCTTCGTCATCGTCTTCGGCGAGATCGCGCCGAAGTCGTACGCGGTCGCCAACGCCGAGCGCCACGCCCTCCGGGTCGCCCGCCCCGTCCGAGCCGTCCAGCGCGTCATCAGGCCCGTACTCTACATCTTCGAGGTGACGACCGCGGCCGTGAACCGACTCACGGGCGGCGAGGGCGAGATCGAGTCGTACGTCACCCGCGAGGAGATCGAGACGCTCGTGGTCTCCGGACAGGAGGCCGGAGCCCTCGACCCCGCCGAGGGGGCGATGATCCGCGGCGTGCTCGACCTCGAACGGACGCGCGTCCGAGAGATCATGGTCCCGCGGACGGACATGGTTTCGCTCCCGGCGACCAGCTCGCCGGCCGAGGCGGTCGATGCGGCCGTCCGAGAGGGGGTCGTCCGGCTCCCGGTCTACGGCGAGAACCGCGACGACGTGGTGGGCGTCGTGGACGTCCGGGACGCCATCGCCGCCCGGGACGCCGGCGACGAGCTGTCGGCCGCCGTCCACGAGCCGCACTTCGTCCCGGAGACGAAGCCCGTGGACGAGCTGCTCGCGGAGTTCCGCGCGACGGGCGCGGGGCTGATGCTCGCGGTCGACGAGTTCGGAGCGGTCACCGGACTGGTGACGCTGGAGGACGTTCTGGAGGAGGTCGTCGGCGAGATCGTCGGGCGGGGGGAGACGCAGGCGGTCCGCGTCGGCGAGGGCGGCGTCGCGGTCGTCCGCGGCTGGGCGACCGTCGCGCACGTCAACGAGACGCTCGACACCGACCTGCCCGCCGAGAGCGGGGTCGAGACCGTCGGCGGGCTGATCCACGCCCACCTCGGCCGCCTCGCCGAGGCGGGCGACCGCGTCGAACTCGGCGCGACCACGCTGGAGGTGGTCGAGGCGACCGGCACGCGGATCAAGCGCGTGCGCATCACCCGGAGCGACGAGGCGATTGCCGGGGCGGAGAACGGGGAGGGAGAAACGGACGTCTGAGGCCGCCGTCCGCACCCACGGCTCCCCGATCGGTCAACGACGGAAGTGGGCTTGGGCGGGTTCGAACCGCCGACCTCAGCCTTGTAAAGGCCGCGTCATGACCAGCTAGACCACAAGCCCGCAACGTTCCGAAACGCTCCCGCGCTCAAAACGGTTTCCCATCCGGGCGGCGGCCGCGGCGGCTCTCGCCCCTCCGACCGCGAACCGGTCTTCACCTGCGGCGCAACCGCTATCCCTCGCGCCCCCCGAGTCGCGGCCGTGAACCGCCGCCACCTCGTCGCGGCCGCGGGCCTGCTGTTCGCGGCCCTCGTCGTCGTCGCGTGGGCCAACCCCGCGCTGCTGATCGTCGGCTACGAGGAGGCGACCGTGACGGTGACCGACGACGACTCGGGCGCGACGCTCGCGACGGTCGACGCCCGCGTCGCGGACGGCCCGGTGAAGCAGTACGTCGGCCTCTCTGCGACCGAGTCGCTGGACCCCGACGAGGGGATGCTGTTCGTCCACGACGAGTCGGCCGAGCGCGCGTACGTGATGCGCGAGATGGCCTTCGCCATCGACATCCTGTTCGTGAGTGCGGACGGCGCGGTGACCGAGATCCACCGCGGGGCCGAGCCCGAGGAACCCCCGTACACGCGCTACGAAGGCGAGGGGCTGTACGTGCTCGAAGTGCGGGCCGGCTACGCCGACGAGCGCGGCATCGAGGTCGGCGACGAGGTGCGGATCGAGCGCGACGACTGACGGTGTCGGCCCGGTGCCCGTCTCGGTCGTCGCCCCCGCTTCCTGGGACGGCGACACCCAGGACGCCCAGTCCGCGGTCCCCGTGCAGTTGCGGCGGGTGCGGCCGTCGAGGGACCACTATCGAACCAGTGAGTGCAGCCGGAGAACCCGACCAGTAGCCCGGCGAGCCGACGGAGCCGTTCGACCGTCGCCGTGCCGATCGGCGGCGTCGGAACCGAACTGGGGCGCGTCCGACCGGCACCGCGCCCTACATCCGGTCCTGCACTTCGCTCTCGACGCGCTGGCCGGTCTCGATGATCGCCGAGGGCGGCGCGAGGTTCCGCCGGCCGCCGAGCGTCACGACGAACAGGGCGGCGATCCCGATGCCGTAAGCGGCCATCAGGGGCACCGTCACGAGGAACATCGTGATGATGTCCGCGGGCGTGAAGATCGCGGCGACGGTCAACATTGCGATGGTCACCTCGCGCCAGCGGCCGCGGAACGCGCCGTAGGTGATCCCCACGGAGTTCAGAAGGACCATCAGCACGGGCACGTCCGCGAGCAGGCCGATGCCGATGGTGGTGAACACGATGAGCCAGAAGAAGTCGTTGATCCGGTAGGTGATCACCATGTTGGCGTTCAGCGCGTCCGTCACGAGGTAGCTGATGATCGTCGGAGCGATGTACGAGTAGCCGAGTACGAATCCGCCGATCAGGCCGGCCGCGAGCGCCGCGGCCCAGCCGAAGATGACGTTCCGGCGGCCGCGGACGAACCCGCGGTCGCGCAGGGCGGGCCACGCGGAGTACGCCAACACCGGCAGCGTCATCAACGCGCCCGCGAGCACCGAGAACTTCACGAGGAAGATCAGCGCCTCGACCGGGTGGAGCGTGATGATCGTGAACGAGGAGGTGTCGAGCGCCGGGGGCACGCGGCTGATGAAGTCCTCGCGGACGCGGCCGAGACCGCCGAGATACAGGGCGGTGAACGTCCCGGCCATCCAGATCAGGAACCAGGCCACGAGGAGGAACGACCGCGAGCGCAACGAGTCGAAGATGAACTTCAGGTCGGTGTAGTAGCCGCCGATGTCGTCCTCGTCGGCGCCCTCCTCGGTCAGCTCGTCGAGGAACGTCGAGCTCGCCCGGGAGGCGCGCTCTCCCACGTCGTCGGCGATGCCCGGCGTCTCCTCGGCGACGGCGTTCACCTCCGCAGCCGGCTCGGCGCCGGCGGACTCGCCGGCCGCCCCGCCGTCGTCGGTCCCCGCTTCGGCGTCCGCGCCGGCCTCCTCGTCCGTCTCCTCGTCCGGCGTCGCCTCGTCGAAGCGGTCGAGGATCGCCTGCGCCTTCTCGGGGTCGTCGTCGTCCATCGCCTCGCTGGCGAGCGCGAGCGCCTCCTCCTCGGCGAGGGACGCGAACGCCTGCTCGGGCGCGGCGCGGACGCCGCCGGCGTCGAGCCCGCCGATGTCGATGGCGGTCGGGTCGCCGTACTCGCCGCCCGGTGCGACGGTGTCCAGGTCGCGGTAGACGACCGCCAGCGTCGCGACGACGACGAAAAGCAGCGCCCACAGGCCGGCGTAGATACCGGCCGCCGTCGCGGGGTCGAGGCCGAGCCCCTCGCCCGGCGCGAGGAACCGCCGCGTGCTCCCGAGCGACCGGAGCAGGTCGTTGACCGCCGCGCGGCCGCCGTATTCGTAGAACGCGTAGACGAGGCCGCCGCCCAGCACCGCCGCGCCCGCGACGACGTTCCAGTGGCGGCGCATCGACCCGAGCACGTCGATGCGGTCCGAGGAGCGCCTCGCGGTGACGACGACCTTCGCGAGGTAGAGGCTGAAGCCGTACAGCGCGATCAGCGGCACCGCCCACATGATCTGCGTGAACGGGTCCGGCGGCGAGAACATGGCGCCGAAGACGAAGATGAGGACGACCGCGTGGCGCCACTTGTCGCGGAACGTCTCGTAGGGGACGATTTCGGCGTAGGAGAGGCCGGTGATGAGGAGCGGCATCTGTCCCGCCAGCCCGAACGACAGCGAGAGGAAGACGATGAACTCCGTCCACATCACGATGGAGTAGCTGGGGTTCAGCCCCGCGTCGAGGCCGAACGACGCGAGGAACGAGAACATCACCGGGAAGAAGACGAAGTAGCCGTAGGCCACGCCGCCCGTGAACAGGGCGACCGCGAGCAGGCCGATCAGCGCGAGCTTCCACCGTGCGACCGGCGTCTGGGGCCACGCGCCGCGCTCGCGGAGCTCGTCGCGCGCGAAGTAGATGAGCACCGGCGCGGCGACGATCCCGCCGACGATCAGGCCGATCTTCGCCTGCAGCAGGATGACCTCGAAGGGCGTCTGGGCGATGATCTCGGTCTCGGCGGCCACGTCCGGCGGCATGTTGGACTTGGTGTTGGCCTTCAGCGTGTCCCAGACGTAGAGTCGGAGGGCGTAGAACGTGCCCATGAAGCCGATCAGGAAGACGATGAACACCTTCTGGAGGTCCTTCTGGACCGAGCGCAACACGGTCGCGGCCGCGTCGCGCCCCTCCGATAAGGTCTGCTGGGTGTCCTCGTCGAGGGCACTCGCCATACCGGGCCGGAAGCGCGTCGCGGTTATCAACCTTTTCGAACGCCGACGCTCCCGAACCCCCGCCGTCGGGGGCGATCCGGCGGCGCTATCCAAAAAGGCCTATAATAGCCCGGTGGCGTATGTCGGATGAATGGGTGAGGACTCGGATCCCGACGGCGACGAGGGGAACGCGCCGTCGGACGCCGACGAGACGACGCCGAGCGAGGGAGCGCCGGACGCCGAGGCCGAGGCCGACCCGGTCACGGACCCCGATAGCGACGCGTCAACCGCGGGCGAAGAGTCCGGCGACGGCGGTGCTGACGCGGACGACGGCGCAGATGCGGACGACGGCGCAGATGCGGACGACGCGAGGGACGAGTCAGGCGACGACGAAGCGTCCGACGACGAAGCGTCCGACGACGAAGCGACCGACGACGAAGCGACCGACGACGAAGCGTCCGATCCGGAGCCGAACGCGCCCGACGAGGACGAGCTGGAGGAGGCGCGCGCGGTGGCTCCCCCGCTCGACCGCGAGGAGGCGGTCACGAGGCGCTCGGACGAGGGCGACGACACGGAGGACGACGCCGACGGGGACGCCGACGGATCGATGGACGCCGCGAACGACTCGACAGACGTGGCCGAGCCGACCGCGGATGGCCTCGACGAGGACCCCTACGGGATGAGCGACGAGGGGGACGAGGAGGACGAGGAGCTCTTCGAGGGCCCCGAGTCGGACGAGGAGATGCCGTTGGCGGTCCACATCGAGGAGATGATGCGGCGGCTCGGCATCGTCTTCCTGTTCGGCGGCATCGCGACGCTGATCGCGTTCCCGACCGCGACGGACCTGATCGAGTACTTCTGGCAGTTCCACATCCCGGAGCCGATGGCGAACCGGCCGCGGCTCTACGGCCCCCTCGAACTCGTCTTAACGCGGCTGAAGGTGGCCGCGCTCGCGGGCGTGGTCGTCGGGCTCCCCGTCTTCGTCTACGAGACGTACCGGTTCATGCGCCCCGGGCTCTACCGCACGGAGCGGCGCTACTACCTCGCGGCGGTGCCGACGAGCCTGATCTTAGGATCCATCGGGATCCTGTTCGCGCACTTCCTCGTGCTCCCCGCCATCTTCAGCTACTTCACGACCTACACGACGGGCGCGGCCGTCATCGCGTTCGGCCTCGCGGAGACGTTCAACCTGATCGTCGTCATGCTGGCGTTCATGGCCGTCGTCTTCCAGATCCCGCTGTTCATCATGCTCGCGATCATGATGAACCTCGTCACGCGCCGGTGGCTCGAACAGAAGCGGCTGGTGTTCTGGGGCGTGTTCCTCGGCATCGCGTTCCTGTTCAGCCCCGACCCGACCGGGATGGCCCCGATCATCGTCACGCTGACGATGATCGTCCTCTACGAGGGGACGCTCGCGCTGCTGCGGTGGACCGGGAACTGAGCGGGGAAATCCGGCTTCGGTTTTTGCGCTTTGACGTGTTCGCGGACCGCGTTCACGCCGTCCGACGGCCAGCCTAACAGGTCGGCGCCCCGAACAGTGCCTTCACGAAGTTCGGCACCGGCAGCGACCCGATCAGGTCCGAGAGGAAGTCCGGCACGAGGTCCGCCACGAACCCCGGCGGTCCGTTCGGGCCCGGCCCCTCGTCGGCATTCATGCATTCGTCCGTTTGGTCGCCCGGTTGCGCGGCGGCCGGCGCGACCGCGACGCTCGCGAGTAGGACCAGCGCGACCAGCGGGAGCAGCCAGTTGGTTCTCATACACGCCCGTATTGCCCCGGTCCAACCATAAGGGGTCGAGACGCTGAAGTCGGATTGCGGCCGTTTTTCCCGGGTTAAGCGCTCGGGCCCGTCGATCGTCCGGATCGCGCCACCACGGTGGCCGAGACGACCGTGAGCGGTCGAATCGTTGCAACGGCGATGGCGACCGCGGCGGACGCGGCCGATCCCTCACCACCTCGTTATAAGCGCCCGCGCGGCGACCGCCGAGCCATGTCCACCGACGCCCAGCAGGCCTGCTTCGAGGCGGGCATCAAGTTCGGCTCGCTGTACCACCAGTTCGCGGGGACGCCCGTCAGCCCCGCGTCGACGCGGAGCCTCGAGACCGCGATGGCGGAGGCCATCGAGAACCAGCCGTACTGCGAGTCGGTCGAGGTGACGGTCCACGACGACCGCGTGCGCGAGGCGATCGACCACGAGAACGGCTACACGGAGCTCACGGGCTCCCTGATGGACGTGACGATGCGCGTCGTCTACGAGGACGTCGTCGTGCGCACGCGGATGGAGATGGAGGGCGGCTATCCGCTGATGAAGCTCGTCGACGTGGAGGAGTGAATCGCCGCGAGGAGCCGTCTGGTCCCGAACCGTCTGCGTCCCGAACCGTCCGCATCCTGCACCGTCCGCATCCCGAACCGTCCGCATTCCGCCGAAGCTTCTTGTCGAACCGGGTCGACCCATCGCGTATGGCCGACGACTGCATCTTCTGTGCGATCGTCGCGGGCGACATCCCCGCGCGCACCGTCCACGAGACCGACGACGTCCTGGCGTTCCTGGACGCGAACCCCCTCGCACCGGGCCACACGCTCGTCATCCCCAAGGCGCACCACCGGCACGTCGGGGACCTGCCGGCCGACCTCGCGAGCGCCGTCTTCGACGCGGTCGCGGACCTCACCCCGCGCGTGCAAGCCGCCGTGGACGCGGACGCCGCCAACGTCGGCCTCAACGACGGCGAGGCGGCCGGTCAGGAAGTCCCGCACGTCCACGCGCACATCGTCCCGCGGTTCGAGGGGGACGGCGGCGCCCCGATCCACGCGGTCGCGGGCGAGCGCCCCGACCTGAGCGACGCGGAACTCGACGAGGTCGCGGCCGACATCGTGGCCGAACTCGACCGCTGAGTAACCCCCATCTCGGTACAAATTCAACCTCTTCCTCGAAGAATTTAAACCCGAAAGCGCGCCAGTAGGCCCATGACCGGCACGACGCTCGCGCTCGTCGGGGCGACCGGCGGCGCGGGAACGACGCGGACCGCGGTCGAGTTGGCGGCGATGGGTGCGCGGACGGGGGAGAACGTCGCCGTGCTCGACGCCGCCTACGCGACCCAGGGACTCTCGGAGTACGTCTCCGGCCGCATCGACCCCGACCTCACGGCGCTCGTGACCGACGAGCGGGAGCGCCCCCTCGCCGACGCGGCCCACGGCGCGGGCGACGCGCTCCCCGGGAACGTCACGTTCGTCCCCGCCCGCGCACCCTTCGAGCGCGTCGCGAGGGCCAAGACCGCGGCGGCCGCCCGCGCGCTGTCGGACCGGATCGGCGCGGCCGCCGCCGAGCACGACCGCGTGATCGTCGACACGCCGCCCGTCGCCGCCAATCAGGCGGTCGCGGCCGTCACCGAAACCGATCGAGTCGCGGGCGTACGCCCGGCGAGCAGACACGGGCGCGACGCGCTCCAGCGACTCCGCGGTCGGCTCGACGACGTCGGGAGCGGACTGGACGCGACGCTCGCTGTCGACCGGTTCGGTGACGGCGGGGAAGCCGCGGCGACTGACCGCGGCGCGGACGCGACCCTGCCCGCGACCGACCCGACGGTCGCCGCCGCGCCGGTCGCGGGAACCGACGACGGGGCCTACGGCGAGGCGGTCGCGGCCGGCTTCGAGGCGGCGTTCGACGCGTCGCTCGAGGTGAGCTTCGAGGACGAGGGCTTGCTGGACCGGATCGGGAACTGAGCCTCAGCGCCGCTCGTCCAGTCCCGCCCCCAGCCCGTCGCCGAGCGGGTCCACGGGGTCGGCCGCGACGGCGTCGGAGAGCTCCGGCACCGGGTCGTGGGTCTCGGCGTACGTCGCGAGCGCGAAGTCGGCTTCGTCGCCGCCCGCGAGCGCGACCGCCTCGCTGCGAGAGAGATCGCCGTCGAGCCAGTCGCGGACGGCGCCGCGCCGGCTCGGCGCGAGGGGGCGGACGCCCGTGAGCCCGCAGCGGTAGAGCGCCTTCGCGGCGACCATCGGCGCCACGCCCGCCTCGCGTGCGGCCGCGCCCACGCTCGACCCGACGGTGTAGGCGTCGACCAGCGTCGCGACCGCCTCGGGGGTACAGGGGAGCGCGTCGGCGTGCTCGCGGAAGCGCTCGACCGTCGGCACGTCCGTGTCGTCGACGACCGCCGCGCCGCGGTCGCGCTGCTCGCTCGTCACCTCGATGCCGGCCGCGATCTCCGAGAGCGTCACGCGACCGACTGACGCGGCTTTCTACTTAACTTTTCTGCACGAACTGAAAAGAGAAAACACGGGGGAGGGAACCGAACGGTCACCGGTCGGTTGTTCCGGACGATCCGCGCCGATCACCCCCGATCCGTCCCGGGTTTAAGTAAGGAATCGGCGCCAAGCCTGTCGTGTATGAGTGGAACACGCTCCACGCCGTCGCGCTCGCCGGGTTGCCCCGAGTGTGACGGTCAGGTTCGTACCGACGGCACCGAACGCGTCTGCGGCGACTGCGGGCTCGTGGTCGAGGCCGACCGCATCGACCACGGTCCCGAGTGGCGCTCGTTCGCGGACGACGACACCAGCCCCGAGCGGACCGGCGCGCCGCGGACGCGGGCCAGACACGACCGCGGGCTCTCGACGGAGATCGGCCGGTCGACGCGGCTCACCGGTCGGAAGAAGCGCCGTCTCGCACGGATGCGGACGCACCACAAGCGCTCGAAGATCGGCTCGAAGCGGGAGCGGAACCGCGTCTACTCCTACACGGAGATCCGGCGGCTGGTCGGCGAACTCGGGCTGCCCGAGAGCGTCCGCGACCAGGCGTGTGCGCTGTTCGACTCGGCGCAGGACGCGAACCTGCTTCGCGGGCGCTCGCTGGAGGGGTTCTCGGCGGCCGCCGTGTACGCCGCCGCCCGGGCGGCCAACGTCGCCCGGACGCGCACGGAGGTGCGCGAGGCCGCGAAGGCGACCGCCGGCGAACAGGACGCCGCCTTCGACGCCATGAACCGCGAACTGGGGCTTCCGGTCGGCCCGACCGACCCCGCGGAGTACCTCCCGCGGTTCGCCTCGGAGCTCGGCTGTTCGACCGCGGTCGAGCGGCGCGCCCGCGAGCTCGCGCGGCGAGCGGTCGAGGAGGGGACCGCGGGCGGGCGCGATCCCAGCGGCGTCGCGGCGGCGTGTCTGTACACCGCGGGTCAGCAGGTCGACGCGGGTGGGGCGGTCACCCAGCGGGAGGCCGCGGACGTGGCGGACGTGACGCCGGTGACCGTCCGGAGCACGTACGTGGAGATCAGGGGCTACCGGAGCCGAGACTGACGCCGCGGGCTCCAGTCGGGCCCCTCGGCCGACCGAAGGGGTGTTAGTCCTCCAACCCGTCCCTTTCGGTAATGGGAGTTCAAGAACAGTCCCCCTTCGACGTCGACGCGCTCCGCGACGACTTCCCGATCCTGGAGCGGAAGGTCGGCGGCGACGTGACGGTTCCCGGCGAGGGGCCGGGCGACGAGACGCCGCTCGTCTACCTCGACAACGGCGCGACGACGCAGAAGCCGAACCAGGTGATCGACGCGATCGCGGACTACTACCGCGAGTACAATGCGAACGTCCACCGCGGGATCCACCAGCTGAGCCAGGAGGCGAGCGTCGCCTACGAGGAGGCCCACGACCGCGTCGCCGAGTTCATCGGCGCCGAGGGACGCGAGGAGATCGTCTTCACGAAGAACACGACCGAGGCGATGAACCTCGTCGCGTACGCCTGGGGGTTGGAGGAGCTCGGCCCGGGCGACAGCGTCGTGCTCACGCAGATGGAGCACCACTCCGCGCTCGTGACGTGGCAGCAGATCGGCAAGCGCACCGGCGCTGACGTGCGGTTCATCGAGGTCGAGGAGGACGGAACCCTCGACATGGACCACGCCGCCGACTGCATCGACGACTCGACGAAGATGGTCTCGGTCGTCCACGTCTCGAACACGCTCGGGACGATAAACCCCGTCAGTGAGCTGGCGGAGATGGCCCACGAGCACGACGCGTACCTGTTCGCGGACGGCGCCCAATCGGTCCCCACCCGACCGGTCGACGTGGGCGAACTCGGGGTCGACTTCCTCGCCTTCTCGGGCCACAAGATGTGCGGTCCGACGGGGATCGGCGTCCTCTACGGCCGCGAGTCGTTGCTCGACTCGATGCAGCCGTACCTCTACGGCGGCGACATGATCCGCCGGGTCAGCTTCGAGGACGCGACGTGGGAGGACCTCCCGTGGAAGTTCGAGGCGGGCACGCCCAACATCGCACAGGGGATCGGGCTCGCGGCCGCCATCGACTACCTCGAGGGGATCGGCATGGAGAACGTGCAGGCCCACGAGGACCGGCTGGCCGAGTACGCCTACGACCGCCTGACGGAGTTCGACGACGTGACGATCTACGGCCCCCCGGGCGACGAGCGCGGCGGGCTGGTGGCGTTCAACCTCGACGGCGTCCACGCTCACGACCTCTCCAGCATCCTCAACGACTTCGGCGTGGCCGTCCGCGCGGGCGACCACTGCACCCAGCCGCTTCACGACGAGCTGGGCGCGAACTCCTCGGCGCGGGCGTCGTTCTACGTCTACAACACGACCGAGGAGATCGACGCGCTCGTCGAAGCGGTCGACGAGGCGCGACAGCTGTTCGCCTGAGCGGCGAGCGGTCCCCTCGAACTCCCATTTTTCAGGGCGCGTCCGCAGGACGGCGCGCCCTCGCGACACACGCCCTCGCAACAGCGCCGCTGCGAGACGGACGGTCGCGCCGGAATTTATAAGCCCGCCGGGGGGCCGGCGGTCGAACACCCTTATACGGCACGCGCCCCCAGCGTCGGTATGAACGTAGTACCGGACACCAGTGCGGTCGTCGACGGCCGCGTGTCCGAACGCGTCGAGGACGGGACCTACGAGGGCGCGACGGTGGTCGTCCCCGAGGCCGTCGTCGGCGAACTGGAGGCGCAGGCCAACGACGGCCGCGACTCCGGCTGGGACGGGCTCTCGGAGCTCCAGCGGCTCGCGACGATGGCCGACGAGGGACGGATCGACCTGACGTACGTCGGCGTCCGCCCCGGAGCCGGCCGGCAGGACGCCGCCGACGAGGGCGAGATCGACGCGGTGATCCGCGACGCGGCCGGCGAACACGACGCCACCCTGCTCACCAGCGACGTGGTGCAGGCGGAGGTCGCGAAGGCGAAGGGGCTCGCGGTCGACTACCTCGAACCCGTCACCCGCGGCGTGGTCGAGGAGCTCCCCATCGAGCGGTTCTTCACCGACGAGACGATGTCGGTCCACCTCAAGACCGACACGAAGCCGAAGGCGAAACGCGGCACGCTCGGCGAGATGCGCTACGAGGTCATCGACGACGAGCCCACCGGCGACGAGCAGATGCGCGAGTGGGCCACCGCCATCGTCAACCTCGCGCGGCAGTCCAACGACGGCTACGTCGAACTCTCGGACGAGGGTATGGACATCGTCCAGTACCGCAACTACCGGATCGCGGTCGCGCGGCCGCCCTTCTCGGACGGCGTCGAGATCACGGCCGTGCGTCCCATCGCGAAGACCGTCCTCGACGACTACGAGTTCGCGGACGAGCTCCGCGAGCGGTTCCTGGAGTCGAAACGCGGCGTCCTGATCTCGGGGTCGCCCGGGGCCGGGAAGTCGACGTTCGCGCAGGCGGTCGCGGAGTTCCTCAACGACAGCGACTACGCGGTCAAGACGATGGAGAAGCCCCGGGACCTGCAGGTCGGGCCGGAGATCACCCAGTACGGCGCGCTCGGCGGCGAGATGGCCAACACGGCCGACTCCCTGCTTCTGGTCCGCCCGGACTACACCATCTACGACGAGGTCCGGAAGACGGACGACTTCGAGGTGTTCGCGGACATGCGGATGGCCGGCGTCGGCATGGTCGGCGTCGTCCACGCCTCGCGGGCCATCGACTCGCTCCAGCGGCTCGTCGGCCGCGTCGAGCTCGGGATGATCCCGCAGATCGTCGACACCGTCGTCTACATCGAGGCCGGAGAGGTCGAGACCGTCTACGACGTGGAGACGGAGGTGAAGGTGCCCGAGGGGCTCACCGCGGAGGACCTCGCGCGCCCGGTCATTCAGGTGACGAACTTCGAGACCGGCCGGCCGGAGTACGAGATCTACACCTTCAACCGACAGGTCGTCACCGTCCCGCTCGGCGAGGACGGCGAGGGGAGCGCCGAGACGGGCGTCGGCCGCATCGCGAAAAAGGAGATCGAACGCGAGATCCGGTCGGTCGCCCGCGGACACGTCGACGTCGAACTGCAGGGCAACGACGACGCGGTCGTCTACGTCGAGGAGGACGACATCGCCTCCGTCATCGGGAAGGGCGGCGGCCGGATCACCGACATCGAGAACAGGCTCGGCATCGACATCGACGTGCGCACGCACGACGAAAAGCCCGGTCGCGGCGGCGCCGCGTCCGGCTCCGGCGGTCCCGCGGGCACCGGCAACGGGCAGGTCGGCGCGGAGCGCGAGCAGGTGGTCCAGCCGGAGATAACTTCCCGGCACGTCGTCATCCCGATGGACGAACACGTCGGCGACACCGTCGAGGTGCGCGCGGGCGACGAGTACCTGTTCACCGCGACCGTCGGCCGCGGCGGCGAGGTGCAGGTCTCCCGCGGCTCCGCCATCGCCGAGGAGCTCGAGGACGCCATCGACCGCAAACAGCGGATCACCGTCGTCCCGGCGCGCGGGTGATGGGCGCGCGGTCGGCACGAAGATATCAGGGCCGGATCGACCGGCCGGTCGCCGTTCGCCTTGGCGCCCCGCCGTGAAAAAGGATTCTCCGAGTGACCCGCCGTCGCCGTGCAACGTCGCCCTGCGGTTCGACGACTGTCGAACGAAAACCCTCCTAAACGATAACGCTTTTTTGAGGGTGGCGGGAACCGTTCGGGTATGTCAGACGAGCTGAAGCGGGGCTTGGAGGGTGTTCTCGTCGCGGAGTCCGAGCTGAGCTACATCGACGGTAGCGTCGGCAAACTCGTGTACCGCGGCTACGACATCGGGGATCTCGCCCGCGAGGCTACCTACGAGGAGGTGCTCTATCTGCTGTGGCACGGCGAGTTACCGACCGCGGACGAGCTCGACGCGTTCGCGGCGGACCTCGCGAGCGAGCGCGCGGTCGACGACGACGTGCTGGAGACGGTCGCGACCCTCGCGGAGGCGAACGCCAAGCCGATGGCGGCGCTGCGGACCGGGGTGTCGATGCTCGGCAGCTACGACCCCGAGCCGGACGGCGAGCCGGAGGACCTCAACCACTCGCTCCGGCAGGGCCGGCGGATCACCGCGAAGATCCCCACGATCCTCGCCGCCTTCGAGCGCGCGCGGCAGGGCGAGGAGCCGGTCGCGCCGGACCCGGAGCTGTCCCACGCCGGCAACTTCCTCTACATGCTCACCGGCGTCGAGCCGGACGCGGTGGCCGAGGAGACGTTCGACATGGCGCTGACGCTGCACGCCGACCACGGGCTCAACGCGTCGACGTTCACGGCGATGGTGATCGGTTCGACGATGGCCGACATCTACTCCGCGGTCGTCGGCGGCATCGGCGCGCTCTCGGGCCCGCTCCACGGCGGCGCCAACCAGGACGTGATGGAGACCCTCCACGAGGTCGACGCCTCCGGGAAGGACCCCGTCGAGTGGGCGAAGGACGCCCGCGCGAACGGCCGCCGCATCCCCGGCTTCGGCCACCGCGTCTACGAGGTGAAGGACCCCCGCGCGGAGATCTTAGAGGAGAAACTGCGCGACCTCTCCGAGTCGACCGGCGACACGAAGTGGCTCGACTACACGTCCGCCATCGAGGAGTACCTCACCGACGAGGGCCTCGTCGAGAAGGGGATCGCGCCCAACGTCGACTTCTACTCCGGCTCCGTCTACGACCACCTCGGCATCCCGATGGACATGTACACCCCCATCTTCGCGATGTCCCGGGCCGGCGGCTGGATCGCCCACGTGCTCGAGTACCAGGAGGACAACCGCCTGATCCGCCCGCGCGCCCGCTACACCGGTCCCGAGGACGCCGAGATCGTCCCGCTCGACGAGCGGTAGGTCCCCGACGTACCGGCGAGCGCGCCGACCGCGTGCCGCCGGGCTGCCGGAGTCGGACGGTTTAACCCCCTCGTCGGCGACCGAGGGAACGATGACCGCGTTCGGCCGCCTCCGCGAGTACGACGTGCTCGTGGTGACGGCGCTGATCTGGTTCCTCGCGAAGTTCCTGCGCTACGCGTTCCCGCCGCTGTTCGAGCCACTGCAGGCGAGCTACGGCGTCAGCAACGCCGCGGTCGGGACCGCCTTCACCGGGTTCATGATCGTCTACGCGGCGATGCAGTTCCCCAGCGGCGTCCTCGCGGACCGGTTGGGGGCGGTGCGAGTCGTCGTCGCGGGCGCCGTGCTCGCGGGGGCGGGCGCGCTCGTGCTCGTCGTCGACTCGCCGTTCGCGGTTCTGGTCGGCGCGATGCTCGTGATGGGCGCGGGGACCGGCGCGCACAAGACCGTCGCCGTTCGCCTGCTCTCGCGGGTGTACCCCGCTCGGACCGGACGCGCGCTCGGCGCGCTCGACACGTTCGGCGCGTTCGGCGGCGTGGTCGCGCCCGCGGCCGTCGTGCTGTTTCTGTCCGCGCCGCCCGCGCTCGCGGCGGCGCTGTCGCGGCTGCCGGGCGCCGACTGGCGCGCCGTGTTCCTGATCGCCGGCGTCGTCGCGCTCGGACTGGCGACCGCGTTCCGGATCCGCGTGCCGCGCCGGCTCTCCGAGGGATCGGACTCCACGGACGAGCACGCGGACGAATCGCCGGTCGAGACGGACGACGAGGACCGGGACGAGCCCGGCGTCCGCGACTACGTCGACCTGTTCCGTGCCCCTCGGTTCTCCGCGTTCGTCGGCGTCACGGTGCTGTTCTCGTTCGCCTACAACGGGACGGTGGCGTTCCTGCCGCTGTACCTCGCGGACGCCGGCGGGCTGTCGACCGCGACCGCGAACCTGATCTACTCGGCGCTGTTCGTCGTGAGTCTGGTCCAACTCGTCTCCGGCGACCTCAGCGACCGCGTGGGTCGACTCCCGGTCATCGTCGCGACGCTGGCGCTGGCGGGCGCGGCGCTCGCGGCGGCGGTCGTCCTGCCGGCCGTCGGCGCCGGCCCGGTCGCGCTGGGCGCGGTCGTCGTCCTGCTGGGACTGGGCGCGCACGGCTTCCGGCCGGTCCGTGGTGCACACCTCGTGGAGATCCTGCCCGACTGGATGGCCGGCGGCGGGCTCGGCGTGGTCCGCACCCTGCTGATGGGCGCCGGCGCGTTCGCGCCCGCGGTCGTCGGCACCCTCGCGGACGCCGCCGGCTTCCGGGTCGCGTTCGCGCTGCTGGCGGCCTCGCAGGTCGGTGCCGCGGTGCTGGCGGCCGGGCTATGGGTCACGGAGTAGTGAGCGGTTCCCGCGCCGCTACGCCTCGTTCGGGCGCTCGGCCCGCTCCCGGATCAGGTCGCGGATCGACTCGGGGTCGTCGATCTCCGCGAGCTCCTCACAGGAGACGAGGGCGGTGCCGTCGACGGACTCGCGGCGGTTCTCCTCCTCGGTGAAGTAGACCGACCGGGTCTGGGCCACCTCGCCGATGGAGGACATGATCCGCGCGCGCTTCTCCGCGGCCGGGGTGAACGAGGAGTGGCCGGTGAGCACGCGCATCCGGCGGCTGTCCTCGTCCTCCGAGACGGCCTTGAACGGGGCGCGGGCGGTCGGGTGGACGGTGAAGCCCGCGCGCGTCAGCACGTGGACGACGTGCTCGTCGTCGGGGTCGGCCTCGGGCGCGTCGGGGGTCGGGTCCGCGTCGTGGACCTCCTCGGCCCCCTCCATCACGTTCACCGGGCTGGAGAACGGCTCGTCGAAGATCTGCTCCAGTTGGACGGCCACCTCGATGGAGGCGTTCATCCCGTCCTCGTACTTCGAGACGGTGCGTCGCGAGACGCCGAGTTCGGAGGCGAGCCGGCCGAGCGACCAGCCGCGCTCCTCGCGCTCGTCAGCGAGCAGTTCGCCGTCGATGCTGACGTAGAGGCCGCCGGGCGCGGCGTAGATCAGCGGCGGGATCTCCTCGATGAACAGGTCGACCGCGGTGTCGGGGTTGATGACGGGGACGCCGTGCCGGAAGTAGACGACCTCCGGCTTCAGGTCCTCGTCGCGCGTCCGCAGCCCGACCACCATCGGCGTCGCGTCGAGGTACTCCCCGAGGCGGCGCATCTCCGCGCCGGTCTCGGCGTCGAGCGCGTCGACGTTGCCGAGGATCTTCAGGAGGACCAGGTCCTCCCCGCGGCGAGCGGCCAGGTCGAAGCTCTTGGGCCGGACCGCACACCGGTCGCTCACGAGGAACCCCGCGTCCTCCAGCATGGCGGTGACGTTCCCGACGAGCGCACTCCGGGACATAGCCGTTGATACGCCCTTCGCCACATAAATACGTTGTGCCGGCCGGGGAGCGGCCGGTCTCGGCGCGCTCTGGCGGTTTTTCGCGCTTCTTCGGCGGTAGAGTTATATACTCCTCCCGACGCGAAAGCCGCTTGCCGGTCGGGCCCGTACGCCGACCGTGACCATCGTCGGGCTCGACGACACCGACTCCCGCGAGCGCGGGATGTGTACGACCTACGCCGCGACGCGACTCGCGGAGCGGATCGCGGCCGCGGGCGGCCGCGTCGAGTGCCGGCTCCTCGTGCGCCTCAACCCCGGGGTGAAACACAAGACGCGGGGGAACGCGGCGCTCGCGCTCCACACGGACCTGCCCGCGGACGAGGCGTTCGAACTCGCGGGCGACCTGCTGGCGGGGCTCGCCGAGGCGGACGACCCCCGGACGTCGCCGGGGGTCGTCGTCGCCCCGCTCCCGCCGGACGCGCCCGCGGCGATTCCCGACGAGGTGGCCGGATTCGCTCGGCGGGCGCTCCGCGAGCGCCTGGACCTCGACGAGGCCACCGCGCTCGCCGACGAACACGGGTTCGATCACGCCGGCTTCGGCGCCGGCGGCGACCCGGACGCGGACGCGGGGGACCGAAGCGTCGAGGGACGCGGCCGAATCGGCGCGATCGCCGCGGTCGGGGCGCTCGCGGCCTTCGACGACTGGACTCACGAGCACGTCGCGTATCGGCGGTTCGAGCGGTGCGGGACGCCTCGGAGGGTGGACGAGGAGTCCGTCTTCGCGGCCGCCGAGTTCGGCTACCCGACGGTCTGGGACACGGTCGACCGCGGGACGGGCGAGGCGGTCTGTGTCCCCAACGCGCCCGGACCGATCCTCTACGGGATCCGGGGCGACGAGCCAGAGGCATGCCGGGAGGTCGCGGCCCGCATCGACGCCGAGTCCGTCGACCGCGCCGCGACGTTCCTGACCAACCAGGGGACCGACGCGCACCTCGCGCCCGGGCGGCTCGGCGACCTCCGCGAGGGGGCGGGCTACCGCGTCGACTGCGTCGTCGCGGGCGCCCCCGAAACGCGCCGCGGCGGCCACGTGTTCGTCCCCCTCGCGCGTCCCGACGCGGTGCCCGACGACCGCGATCACCCCTCGGCGGTCGCGGACGCGGACCTCCCGGACGACGCGACCGCGCAGGGGGCCGCGTTCGCGCCGACGGACCGGTTCCGCGACCGCGTGCGCGCGCTCCGTCCGGGCGACCGGCTGACCGCCTGCGGCGAGTACGAGGCGGGGACGCTGAAGCTGGAGAAGTTCGCGGTCCGCGAGCTCGTGGGGACCGAACTCGTCACGCCGACGTGTCCGGACTGCGGCCGGACGATGTCCTCGGCCGGCCGCGGGCAGGGATATCGGTGCCGGGACTGCGGGACCGCGGCGCCCGGAAAAATTGCAGCGTCGGTCGACCGGGCGCTCGACCGCGGCTGGTACGAGGTGCCGCCCTGCGCCCGCCGCCACGTCGCCAAGCCGCTCGTCCGCGGCGGGTTCGACGCGCCGACGCACCCGGAGCGGTGACTGCGCCTACTCCGCGAGGCCGAGCAGGTCGAAGGGGTAGCCGTTGTCGTTGTCGTCGGCGTACTCGTAGACGACGTGGGCCGCGGCCACGTCCTGGATCGCGAGCCCCGTCGAGTCGAAGACGGTGACGCCGTCGTCGGCCGTCCGCCCCGCGATCTTCCCGGTGACGATCTGGCCGATCTCGCCGTAGATGTCGTCGTCCGTGAGCGTGCCGTCCGCGTAGGGGACGTTGATCTCGCCGGAGTGGGTGCACTGCTCGTGGTCGTCGATGACGATCTTCGCGTCGAGCAGCAGTTCGTCGGCGAGTTCGTGTTTCCCCTCGGCGTCCGCGCCCATCGCGTTGACGTGGGTGTGCTCGCCCACGTCCGCCGCCTGCACGATCGGGTCCTCGACCGGCGTGACCGTCGAGAGCACGTCGCAGGCGGCGGCCTCGTCGACCGAGCCCGCGCGGACGGTGAAGCGGTCCTCGAACGTCTCGATGAATCGGCGGACGCGCCCCTCGTCGAGGTCCGAGACGACGACCGTCTCGATGTCGCGTATCTCCGCGATCGCCTCGAGCTGGGTGTACGCCTGTACGCCGGCGCCGATGATCCCCATCGAGGAGGCGTCCTCGACAGCGAGGTGGTCGGTCGCGACCGCGGCCGCCGCGCCCGTCCGCTTCATCGTCAGCTCCGTGCCGTCCATGATCGCCAGCGGGAAGGCGTTCTCCGGCTCGGAGTAGACCATCGTCCCCATCACGGTGGGGAGGCCGAACTCCTCGGGGTTGTTCGTGTGGACGTTCACCCACTTGACGCCCGCGGCGTCCCAGTCGCCGGCGTCGAGGTAGGCCGGCATCGACCGGAAGTCGCCGTCGTACTCCGGCAGGTCGATGTACGACTTGGCCGGCATCTGCGCGTTCCCCTCCTCGTAGGCGACGAACGCGTCCGACACCGCCGCGATGACGCGGTCCATCTGCGCGTTCTCGTCGACGTCGGCACTGTTGAGAAGCAGCGTCTCCATGCCGCAAAATTTTCCGGCCGGGTATTTAGGTCATGCTGAACGCGGCGGGCCGACGGCGCCGCGACTGCTGACGAGTCGGAGACGGGTCGAAAGAAGCGGTCGATCGAAAGGCGGTTCGGTCGGTCGGCTGGGTGTGAGTCTGTCCTACCGGACGCTCACATCATGCCGCCCATGCCGCCGCCCATGCCGCCCATGCCGCCGCCGGGCGCGCCGCCCTCCTCCTCGCCGTCGCCGGAGGTGGACAGCTCGTCGGCCGCGATGATGTCGTCGATCTTCAGGACCAGGTTCGCGGCCTCGGTGGCCGAGGAGAGCGCCTGCTCCTTGGCGTGGGCCGTCTCGACGACGCCCGCCTCGAAGGTGTCCTCCACGTCGCCCGTGAAGGCGTTGAGGCCGGCGCGGGAGTCGCCCGACTCGTGGGCCGCGCGCAGGTCCACGAGCAGGTCGATGGCGTCGAGGCCGGCGTTCTCGGCGAGCACGCGCGGGACGAGCTCCAGCGAGTCCGCGAACGCCTCGACGGCGAGCTGCTCGCGCCCCTCGACGGAGTCGGCGAAGTCGCGGACGCGGCTGGCGAGCTCGACCTCGATGGCGCCGCCGCCCGCGAGGACGCGGCCGTCGGAGACCGTGGTCGAGACCACGTCGATGGCGTCGTTGATGCCGCGCTCGAGCTCGTCGACGACGTGCTCGGTGGAGCCGCGGAGGAGCAGCGTGACGCCGTGGGCGTCCGCGCCCTCGACGTAGAACAGCTCGTCCTCGTCGTCGCGGGTGACGCTGCCGACCGCGAGGTCGTCAGCGGTCAGGTCGTCCAAGTCGGAGACGATGTTGGCGCCGAGGACGTTCTTCAGGAACTTCAGGTCGGACTTCTTCGTCCGGCGCACCGCGAGGATACCCTCCTTCGCGAGGTAGTGCTGCGCGAGGTCGTCGATGCCCTTCTGACAGAAGACGACGTCCGCGCCGGACTCGACGATCTGGTCGACCTTCCCGCGGAGCTCCTCTTCCTCCTTGTCGAGGAACTGCTGGAGCTGGTCCGGCGACTCGATGGAGACGGAGGTGTCGACGTCGGCCTCCTCGACCTCGATCGGCTCGTTGAGGAGGAGAACGTTCGCCTCATCGAAGCTCGAGGGCATGTCGTCGTGGACCGGGTCCTTGTCGATGACCGCGCCGGAGAGCAGCTCGGACTCGCCCGCCGAGCGGCCGGTCTGGGTCTCGATCTTCAGGTTCGCCAGGTCGACGACCGTGGAGCCGTCGTCGGCGTCGACGCTGACGCCCTGTACCGCGCGGACCACGAGGTCGGCGAGCACGTCCTTCTCGAGCTCGGCGCCCTTGCCGGTCATGGAGGTCTCGGCGACCTGCTGGAGGATCTCGGTGTCGTCGGCGTCGACCGGCTCGGCGACCTCGTCGACCTCCTCGCGGGCGAACTCGCTCGCGAGGTGGAAGCCCTTGATGATCGCCGTCGGGTGGATCTCCTGCTCGAGGAGGTCCTCGGCGTTCTTGAGGAGCTCACCCGCGATGGCGACCGCGGTCGTCGTCCCGTCGCCGGCCTCGTCCTCCTGGGTCTCGGCGACCTCGACGATCATCTCCGCGGTCGGGTTGTCGATGTCCATCTCCTGCAGGATGGTGACGCCGTCGTTCGTGATGGTGACGTCGCCCATCGACGTGACGAGCATCTTGTCCATCCCTTTCGGACCGAGCGTGGAGCGGACGGCCTCCGCGACCGCACGCGCCGCGGAGATGTTGTACTCCTGCGCGTCCTTGTCCTTGACGCGCTGCGCGTCCTCTCCCATGATGATCATCGGCTGACCCTGCTGCATTCGCTGGCTCATGTACACCCACGGATTGTTTGTGATTCTATATAAAACCTTCGTCGGCGGGCCATTCGGGTCACGACCGCGCCGTGTTCGTCCGATGCGACAAAACGACGTACTACGGTCGATTCTGCACGAATCCATGTTGGTTGTTACCACGATACGACGCCGCGATGAGGTGCGGCTCCGCCGACGTTTAAGTACATGTCTCGGTGGGCCCGCGCCGCCTCCGCGTCCGGACCGGCGTCCCACCGACGGAGCCACTACTACTGACGGCCAGCCCTCTCGCGGGCGGCGACGGTCGGAGACCGACGATGCGGTCGCTGGCGACGCAGCGTATCGGAAAATCCGCGGGCCGCGACCGGGCGGATCAGCTATCCAGCTCGGTCGGGTCGGTCAGATAGTCGGAGTCGACCCCGTCCGGCTCCGGGGGCTCCTCCTCGGCCGTGAGTTCCCGCTCGTTGAGGCGAGCCTCCAGCTGTCTCCGCTTGTTGCGCCCCTTCCGTTCGCGGCCGTCCTTCGTGTCTGGCATCGTCACTCGTGGTAACACTACCCATGCTTATGAACCTTTCCGCGGTGGCCACACGGACGCCGTTCGTTCGGAAATCCGCCGTCGAGTCGGACGAAGCCGTGACTATTTATGCGAATCAGAAACAAAAACGCCAGGAGAGGGATTTGAACCCCCGATCCCGGAAGGGAACACGCTTTCCAGGCGTGCGCCTTGCCACTCGGCCATCCTGGCCCGACTGGACGTACTGCGGTCGGACTGTTAAACCCTTCTTTTCGCCCGCAGGCGGTGCTCCGTCTGGTAGGCGATCCCACTCACGGCGACGCCGACGAGGGCCGCGATCGGGAGCAGTCCGAGAACGCCGACCGGAAGCGGGCCGACGACGAGCGCGTACCCCTGCGCGAGCGCGAGGAACGCGAGCGCGCCGACCGCGCCCCACAGCGTCGCGGACTTCACGCGGGCCCGCGGAGTCGGGAGCGCGCCCGCGTGAGTCGCGGTCGCGGGTCCGCCCCCGGGCTCGCCGTCGCGTTCGCCGTCGTCGTCGCGGCCGCCTCCCGCCCCGTCCATCTACTCGACGCTGGCGACGGCCTCGATCTCCACGGCGACGCCCTTCGGGAGCGCCCCCGCCTGTACCGCCGACCGCGCCGGCGGCGCCTCCTCGAAGTACGCCGCGTACGTCTCGTTCATCTCGTCGAAGTCGTCGATATCCGCGAGGAAGACGGTGGTCTTGAGCACGTCCGACGGCTCGGCGCCCGCCTCCGCCAGCACCGCCACGAGGTTGTCGAGCGCGCGCTCCGTCTGGGTCGCCACGTCCGCGTCGTCCAGCAGGTCGCCGTCGGGGGTGAGCGGGATCTGTCCCGCGGTGAACACGAGGTCGCCGTTCGTCGTCGCCTGGCTGTACGCGCCGACCGCGGCCGGCGCCTCGTCGGTGTGGACGATCTCCTTCATACGCCGCGAACTGCCGCCCGCGATCACTTAACTGTGTGCGGGACCGCCCGCCGGTATGGGACGCGTTTCGCGGTTCGTTCGCGGCTGGGTCGTCGGCCGCCTGCTCAGGCGGAACCCCCTCGTCGCCGCCCTGCTCGCGCTGGTCGACCTCCTCCGACGGGCGCGCCGCGGCGCGCGGGGGATCCCCTTTTCGCCGGTTCGGGCGGGGACGTACGTCGGGAGCGACTACCTCCGCCGGGCCGGCTACGTCGACCCGGACGCGCCGACGCCGGCGGGCGAACTCGACGACCTCGGCGCGTTCGCGCGCCCCTCCTTCGACCCCGACGCGGTCGCGCCCGCGGTGCGGGCGTTCTACGAGCGGACCGGCGATTACCGGATGACCTACCGCGTTCGCTGGGGTCGCGGCTTCCGGTTCGGCGCGCGCCTCGTCGGACCGATCACGAGCCGGGTCCGACAGCTCAACCTCCCCGGCGGCGGGTCGGGCTGGCGGCCGCTCCGCGGGCGCTTCGTCCCGGTCGACGTACCGGGGGATCCGCGCGAGGAGGTGCGCGGCTGGGTCCGCGAGAACCTCGCGGGCGAGGCCGTCTTCGTCGCGCTCTACGGCGCTCACGAGGCCGACGGCGAGCGGTTCGTCAACGTCGCGGTCCCGCTACCGGGCGGAAACCTCTCGACGGTCCTCCGCCCGCGGAACGTGGACGGGACCGGGAAGGCCGGCACCGACGGGCGCGAGGACGCCGTCGAGTGGACGACCGAGGGCGGCGGCGACCCCGGCCTGTTTCTGGTCACGCCGGTCGGCGCGTTCCGGCTCCCGGTCGGCCAGCGGTTCGTGGTGCGCCGGACGGATGCGGCCGCGACGGACGCGGACCGAGGCCCCGCCGCGGACGCGTCGCTGACGGCGACGCACGAGATGTGGGTCCTCGGCGCGACGTTCCTCCGCATCGACTACCGGATCGAGCGTCGCGAGGACCGACGGTAGACGGCGACCGTGGCGACGGACCGGGAGGTCCGCGTCGGGATCGCTACCGCCGCTCCGGAACGCTTCCGAGGGGGTACTCGTGGAGGATCTCGTAGCCGTCCTCGGTGACGGCGACCAGGTCCTCCAGCCGCACGCCGCCGGTCTCCGGGTCGTAGACGCCCGGTTCGACCGTGACGACGTGGCCCGGTCGGAGTTCGGTCGCCGCGGAGAGCGACGGCCCCTCGTGCAGCGAGACGCCGACGCCGTGGCCGGTGCCGTGCGTGAAGCCCGCCTCCCCCTCGCCCGCCGTCGGGTCGAAGCCGTGCGCCGCGAGCTCGGCGGCGGCCTCCTCGTGAACCGTGGCGGCCGTCGCGCCGGGCTCGACTTCCGCGAGCGCCGCCTCGCGGGCGGCCCGCACCGCGACGTACGCGCGGCGCTCCCAGCCGCCCTCGCCCTCGACGACGAACGTCCGCGTCATGTCCCCGTAGTAGCCGTGCGGTCCCCGCGGCGAGAGGTCCAGAAGCACCGTCTCTCCGGGCCGGACGAGGTCGACGCCGGTGTAGTGGAGGTCCGCCGCGGAGGGACCGGCGCCGATCACCGTGTTACCGGCGTCGCGGACGCCGTAGGCGGCGAGCGTCGCGTTCACCTGTCGGCGCAGGCGCTCGGTCGAGAGCGGACCGCCCTCCCAGACGAGGACTGGCTCGGCGTCGTCCCCGGGCCCCGACTCCGCTCCGACCTGGCTTTCCGCGAGGACCGTCTCGGCGCGCGCCATCCCGCGGGCGGTCGCGCGCTGGACGCGGCGCAGGCACTCGAGTTCGTCCGGCTCCTTCCGCTCGCGGGCGACCGCGACCGCGTCCGTCGACGTGATCGCGTGCCCGGCCTGCTCCAGATACACCGCGGCGTCGTGGGGGATCGACTGTGGGACCAGCACGGCGCTTTCCTCGCCGGCCCGTTCGGTCACGACCGCGGCCGCGCGCTCGCCGGCCGGGTCGCCGGCGGTCCCCGTCTCCACGCGTCGGTCGAGGTCGCCCGACTCGGCCGGGGGTGCGGCGGCCGCGAACTCCCGCTCCGCCTGCTCGGCGAACAGCGTCGGCGCACACAGCGTCGCCGTCTCCGGGGTGACCACGAGCGCGAAGTCCCGGTCGGGGCCCGCGAACCGGGTGAGATAGCGCAGGTCGTCGTCGAAGCGGTCGCCAACCGCGACGAACGCGTCCGCGTCCGCGGCCGCCAGCGCGTCGGTCAGGACCCGCAGGTCCGTCGCCGGCGCGTCGGGGCGCGGGCGAGCGTCGGCAGGCTCCCGTCCCGGTGCCGAGCGGTTGCTCGCGGGCCGGTCGTCGCCGGCCGCGCCGTCCGGCGCGCCGCCGGCCGCATCGTTCCCCTCGCTCACGGCTCCGGTTCCGGCACCGCGAGTTCCTCCTGCACCTCGTCGATCAGCTCCTGAACCGGCTCGTCGCGCAACTCGTCGAACAGCAGGACGCTGACGGGGAGCGTCGGCGCGCCGTTGATCAGGTTCTCCAGCAGGACGAGGCGCTCGCGGGCCCGCGACATGCCGACGTAGAAGACGCGGCGTTCGTTGTCGGTGAGGATGGGGACGGGGCTGGTGGTCTTGGTGAACTCCTCGACGCCGTCGACGTCCGTGGGGTCGTCGACGGTCGCGGCCATCTGCTCGACCACCTTCTCGGTGAGGTCCGTCGAGACGAACACGTGGTCGGCCTCGCGGCCCTTCGCGGAGTGGATGGTGCCGACGCGGACGCGGTCGGGGTCGGCGTCGCGGTAGTCGCCGTCGAAGTACGCCTCCATCGAGTTGCGCTGGAAGCTCGTCACCTTCCGCACCATGTCGCTGGCGCTGGCCGTGTCGGGCATGAACGGCGCGTACTCTTTCAGTTCGTCGGCGGTCACCTCGAACTCCGCGGCGTCGTCGACCCCGGCGTTGTCCTCGCGGTCCTCCAGGAAGTCGTAGAAGTCGTCCCGCTCGTTGGTCCCGAAGGCGGACTCCTGGAGCATGTCCGCGAGTCGGCGCGCTTCGAGCCCGTTCACCGGCTCCTCGGCCTCGTACTTCTCGACCGCGTGGACGTAGTCGCGCAGGCGGTCGGTCCACATCCGGCCGTCCGTCAGCAGGGTGAACGGGATGCCGTAGTCGATGAACTCATCCATGAAGTCGAACAGCTGGTAGCGCGCCCGGAACAGGATCATCAGGCTTCCCTCGTCGTCGTCGACGGTGTACCGGACGTTGCGCACCAGCTCGATCATCGAGGGGCTCTCGATCCCCTCCACGACGCCGCCCTCCTTGCGCGGCTTGAGGTCCTTCTCCTGTCGCTTGTCGATGTGGCGGATCTCCGCGTTGACGACGTTGAGGATGTCGGAGGGGAGCCGGTAGGAGTTCGGGAGGATCACGTCCTCGTCGACCGGCGTGTCCAGCAGGAGGTCGGGGTCCGCGCCCTGCCACGCGTAGACGACCTGGTCGTCGTCGCCGGCGATCAGCGCCTTCTCGACGTGCGGACGCCACTCCTCGTACACCTCGTACTGGAGCGTGGTGATGTCCTGGAACTCGTCGATGACGAGGTAGTCGACGTTCGGGACGAGCGAGCGCTGCTTCACGCGCTCGAGCATGTCCGCGAAGCCGACCAGCCCGTGCTCGCCCTTGTAGGCGCGCCACGCGCGGATCGCCTCCGGCACGTCGATGCGGTCGTCGTCGGAGGGCCACGTCGGCGTGTACTTGTTCCCCTCCTGCGCGTTGGGGTCCTCCTCCGGCGGGAGCCGGACCTCCTCGACGTTCCACTGGAAGGGCACGTCGTACCAGTCGGCCACGTCGCGTTTCGTCCGCTGGAGCCACTGCGAGGTGGCGATGATCTTGTTGCCGATGGTCGTCGAGCGGGCGGTCCGGCGACCGGCGCCGCCGTACTCGTCCTCGAACTCGATCCCGAACTCCTCACAGAAGTCGCCCTTGTCGTCCTCGCCGACCACGTCGCCCCGCGAGAGGTCGAGCAGTTCGTACGCCTTCGCGTGCATCGTCGCCACGTTGCCCTGCAGGCTCCGCGGCGAGATGTCGAGTCGCTCCGCGAGCCGTTCGCGGATCTCCGCGGCCGCGGCCCGGGTGTAGGAGACGACGAGCACGTCGCGGACCTCGGCGGCGTCGTCCTCCAGAATGGACTCCACGCGGTCGAGGAGGGCGGTGGTCTTCCCGCTCCCCGGTCCGCCGAAGAGTCGCGTCACTGTCGTGTCGGCGTCGGTCATTGTCCACGCTCACGGCCCGGCGCGTCATAAGCGGTCGGTTCCGCGAACGCGCCCGATCACGAGCGCCAGCGCCCCCGCAAACGCGGTCGAGCCGGCTGGGGCTTTCGAGGCGGCGCCGTCCCGATCCACAGGATCCAGAACCGTCAACAAAAACGTCGTAAAGGCGTCGGCGGGCGCGTTCTCCCTGCCTCCGCGGCGGGGACGACCGCGCTTTCAGAGGTACGTGAACCAGTCGTCGTGGTCGTCGGTCCGGCGCTCGACGAGGTCGAAGAACGCCCCCTGGAGCTCCTCCGTGACGGGACCGCGCGTGCCGGCGCCGATCTGCGTGTCGTCGACCGAGCGGATCGGCGTCACCTCGGCCGCGGAGCCGGTGAAGAACAGCTCGTCGGCGGTGTACAGCTGACCCCGGGAGATGACCGCCTCGTCGTGGACGGTGTAGCCGCGCTCGCGGGCGAGCTGGATGACGGTGTTGCGGGTGATCCCGTCGAGGATCGACTGGGCGCGGCCGGTCGTGTAGATCTCGCCGTCGTCGACCATGAAGATGTTCTCGCCGGGCCCCTCCGCGACGTTGCCCTCCTTGTTGAGGACGATGGCCTCGACGTAGCCGTTGCGGCGGGCCTCCTCGCCCGCGAGCATGGAGTTGACGTACAGCCCGGTCGTCTTGACGTTGGTCGGGATCTGCGAGGAGGAGTGCTTGCGCCACGAGGAGACCATCACGTCGACGCCGTCGTTGAGCGCCTCCTCGCCGAGGTACGCGCCCCACGGCCACGCGGCGATGGCTACGTCGGTCGGGCAGTCCTTCGGCGAGACGCCGAGCGTGTCGTAGCCGTAGTAGGCGATGGGCCGGATGTAGCAGGACTCCAGGTCCTGGTCGCGCAGCAGTCGGAGCGTCGCCTCGGTCAGCTCCTCGCGGGAGTGGCCGATGTCCATGTCGTACACCTTCGCGGAGTCGAACAGGCGGTCGAGATGCTCCTCCCACCGGAAGATCGCCGGGCCGTTCTCCGTGTCGTAACAGCGGACGCCCTCGAAGACGCCGGTCCCGTAGTGGAGCGCGTGCGTGAGGACGTGCGTCGTCGCGTCCTCCCAGTCGAGGAACTCGCCGTTCTTCCAGATGGTGTCGACATCCATCTCGTCGAAGCTCATGATCGGAGGGTCGGCAGCGGTCGTGATAAATGTAGCAGGATCAGCAGTCGGCGGGACGAGCAATCAGCAGTCGGCGGGGCAGACGACACCTGTCCCGTCAGCAGAGCGCGTCGAGCAGCGCGGCGCCCTCGACGAAGGGGATGTCGTTCGCGGCCGCATACGCGCGGGCGTCGGCGGGCGAGAGCGCCCCGCCGGTCGCCCCGTCGAGCATCTCGCAGACCACGGCCGCGGGCGCGCGGTCGGTCGCGGCCGCGAGCGCAAGCCCGAGTTCGGTGTGGCCCTCGCGGTCGGCCAGCCCCGCGGGCGCGCCGCGGAGCACGTGGACGTGACCCGGCGCGCGGAACTCGGCGGCGAAGTCCTCGGGCGTGTAGCCGCCGGGGTCGCGGGCGACGGCCGCCGCGGCGTTGCCCAACTCCGAGATCGTCCGCGCGCGGTCGTCGTCGGTGATGCCGGTGAACGTCTCGCGGTGGTTCACCGGGAGCGAGAACGAGGAGCGGTCGTCGTAGTCGGGGTTGTCGTCGACCGCGGGGTGGTCGAGCGCGTCCGCGAGGAACGGGAGGCCGAACGCGTCCGCCACGGCGTCGCCCACGGCGACGCAGATCAGGCCGCCGGCGTCGTTACGCATCCGGCGGACCGCGGCCGGGCCGACCGCCTCCGCGGGGTAGATCAGGTCCGTCTCGCCCTCGCGGTCGGCGGCGTCGTGGACGCAGACCGGCTCGCCCGCGGCGAAGGCCTCGAGGGCGCGCTCGACGGCCGCGTGGCTCGTTCCCGGGCGGTCCCCCTCGCCCGCCGCTGCCGACTCCGCGTCGCTGCCGGCCCGCATCAGGCGCCCTCCTCGTCGGCGCGGCTCGTGGGCTCGATCCGCACGTCGACCGGCTCGCGGTCGTCGAGGTCGAGCTCGTCCCGTAGCCGATCGGGCGCGATGACCTCGATCTGCGACTCGTCGTGGTGGGTGCGGTCGGGGACGATGACGTGGGCGCCCTCGTAGCTGCGGCCGCCCTCCTCGTCCGTACCGTCTCCGTCCGTCGCGCCGCCGGCGACGACGGTCGCCGCGAAGCAGGTGGCCGCGCCGTACGTCCGGTCGTCGCCCTCCCACGCGTCGACGGGAACGGCGTCGATCCCGCCGAGCTCGGCCCGCCGGCGGACGCTCGCCTCGTCGAGGTCGACGTTGAGCGTCCCGGGGAACGGCTCGTAGCCGAGCCGCTCGCGGAACTGGCGCATGTAGCCATCGAGCGTGATGTAGTGGCGTCCCTCGCCCATCCCGCTCGTCACCACGCCCGAGAGGGTGAGCGCGGTCTCCGTCTCGAAGATCCGCCGGTAGTCGGCGTACTCGCTTCGGAGCGCCGCCTCGCCGGCCTCGGTCACTCGGACCCACTGGCCGTCGCCGACGACCTCGCGTTCGATCAGGTCGGCGGCCTCCAGCCGCTGGAGCCGGCGCGAGGCGGTCTGCGTCGAGGCGTCGAGGCGGTCCCCGAGCGCCGCACACGACACCTTCGTCTCCGTCAGCCCGTCCGCGAGCGCGACGTGTTTCAGCGCCGCGAGTTCGTCCGGACCGACGTCGGTGGCCGTCGCCGCGTCTTGCATACCTGCGACTTGGCGACTCGCCGGTAAAAGCATACCGAATATGGTAAGCATCTCAGAATCGAGACGGGGTTTCGAGAGCGGGACGGCCGGGACTGCGGCGGACCGCACGCGGTCTACCCCCGACTCCGGCCGGGAGCGGCCTAAAGCCGTCGGTCGCGTCGGTTCCGGCCGCGGTCGTGGACAGCGACGGTCGCTCGGACTCGCGGTCCGGCCGGGGCTCCGGGCGTCCCGCTTCGGAAGGGCCTTTTAGCGGGACCCACGAACGGGTCCACATGTTCAGACAGTTCCGCTCGGAGGTCGAGACGGCGCTCGCCGACGCGCTCGCGCGCCGCGACCTGCCGACGGACGACCTCGGCATCGAGGAGCCGCCCGCCGACACCGACGCGACGCTCGCCTCCAGCGTCGCGTTTCGACTCGCGGGCGAGGTCGGGGCGCCCCCGCCGCAGGTGGCCGAGCAGGTGGCGGAGGCGGTCGCCGAGGTCCTCGCCGAGGGTGCCTTCGACTACCTCGGCGGCGTCGAGACCGCCGGCCCCTACGTCAACTTCCGCACGACGGACGCCTACCTCGCGGACACGCTCTCGGCGGGCGTCGACGCCGACTTCGGCGCGCTCCCCGACCGCGACACCTCCGTCGTCGTCGAGCACACCAGCGCGAACCCGACCGGTCCCGTCCACGTGGGCCGCGCGCGCAACCCCATCGTGGGGGACGCGGTCGCGAACCTGCTCGACTTCGCCGGCTACGACGTGGACCGCCACTACTACGTCAACGACGCCGGTCGCCAGATGGCCGTCTTCACGTGGGCCTACGAGACGTTCGACGAGTCGGACCTCGAGGAGGAGCCGGCCCGGGACCGGATCGAGTACGACCTCGTCCGCTACTACCGCAAGGGGAACGCCTACCTCGAGAACGCCGACGAGGCGGCGGTCGAGGCCGCCGAGGCGGAGATCCAGTCGATCCTCCAGGGGCTGGAGGCCGGCGACGAGGAGACCTACGAGCGCGTCCAGACCGTCGTCGACCAGGTGCTCGGCGGGATGAAGGAGTGTCTGGCGCGCCTGCCCGCGACGTTCGACGAGTTCGTCAAGGAGACGCGGTTCATGCGCGACGGCGCCACCGACGAGGTCGCCGAGCGGCTCAAGGCGACGGACCACGCCGTCTACGAGGAGGACGCGTGGCAACTGGAGCTCGACGCGTGGGGCATCGACAAGAACCTCGTCTTCCTGCGCTCGGACGGGACCAGCCTCTACACGACCCGCGACCTGGCCCACCACGAGTGGAAGTTCGACAACTACGACCGCGCCGTCACCGTCCTCGGCGAGGACCACAAGCTCCAGGCCGACCAGCTCGACGCCGCGCTGGAGCTGCTGGACAACGACACCGACCAGCTCCGCCACGTCATCTACTCGTACGTCAACCTCCCCGAGGGGAAGATGTCGACGCGCGCGGGGACGGGCGTCCAGCTCGACGACCTGCTCGACGAGGCCATCGACCGCGCGCGAGAGGAGGTCGAGGACCGCCTCGACGACCGTATCCGCGACGACGAGCTCGACGACGAGGACGTGGAGCGCATCGCCCGACAGGTGGGGATCGGTGCGGTCCGCTACGACATCGTCTCGAAGCAGCCCGCGAAGGCGATCACCTTCGAGTGGGACCGCGCGCTCGACTTCGAGGCGCAGTCGGCCCCCTACGTGCAGTACGTCCACGCGCGCTGTTGCGGCATCCTCGAGGAGGCAGCGCGCGCCGGCGCCGCGGTCCCGGACGCGCCCGACGCCGACGCCCTCGTTGCGCCCGAGGCCGAGGCCCTGCTCCGGGAGGCCGCCCGCTTCCCCGCGGTCGTCGAGGAGGCCGCCGACGACCTCGAACCCCACACGGTCGCCACCTACACCCGCGACCTCGCCGAGGCGTTCAACGCCTTCTACCGCGAGTGTCCGGTCCTGACCGCCGAGACCGACGAGCGCCGCGACGCGCGGCTCGCGGCGGTCGCGCTGGCGAAACACGCGATGGCGAACGCGCTCGCGGTCCTCGGCGTCGAAGCCCCCGAGTCGATGTAGTCCGCGGGGAGCGACGGCCCCTCACCGCGGTCACCGGCCGAACAGCCGCGAGAAAAAGCCCTTCTTCTCCTCGGTCTCGCCGTCCGCGTCGCCGGCGCCGTCGCCGTCGTCCTCGGGCGTCGCCTCCGCGCCGTCGTCATCGCCGTCCGCGTCGCGGAACGGGACGCTTCCCTCGAGGTCCTCGTCCTCGCTCCCGCCGTCGTCCGCGTCGGCCTCTTCCGTCTCGGCCGATTCGTCGACGGGACCCGGTTCGGGGGCGTCCGGGTCCGCCCGTTCCGGCTCCGCTTCCGCGATCGGCGGCTCGCCCGTCCCGGCCTCCGCTTCCGTCGCGTCGGACTCCGCCTCGGCCTCCGCTTCCGTCGCGTCCGGCTCTGCTTCGTCGGCTCCGGTCTCGTCCGACTCCGCCTCGGCCTCCGCGTCCGTCGTGTCGGGTTCTGCTTCGTCGGCTCCGGTCTCGTCCGATTCCGCCTCGGGTTCTGCTTCGGCGGCGTCCCCTTCGTCCCCCTCAGCCAGTTCCGCCTCGGTCGGCTCCGCCTGCTTCTCGGCGCCCGGTGCGGGCTCGAGCGTCACGCCGGTCAGCTCCGTCGCGAGCGAGCGGTAGGCCGCAGTTGCCGGCGCGTCGGGCGCGAACGTCGCCAGGGGCTCGCCGGCGCGCAGCGCCTCGCCGACGGTCGGGTCCTCCGGGATCCTGCCGAGGACGGGCGCGTCGAGGTGTTTCTCGACGAGCGCCTCGTCGTGGTTCTCCGCGGTCACGCGCGTGAGCGCCGCGCCGGCGACGGTTCCGCCGAGGCGATCGGCCAGGTCCGCGGTCTTGTCGGTGTCGATCAGGGCGTCGCGTTCCGGCGTCGAGACCAGCAGCGTCTCGTCGGCCAGCGCGAGCGGGAGCGCCGAGTCGTGCGCGAGCCCGGCGCCACAGTCGAGCACGACGACGTCGGCGTCGTCGAACGCCTCGATCACCTCGCGGAGCCCCGCCGGGTCCGCGGCCGCGTACGCGTCCAGCTCCGTTTCGCCGGGGACGACCCGAAGCCCGCACGGTCCCTCGCGGACCGCGTCCGCCGGGTCCGCCTCGCCCGCGAGCACGTCGTGGAGGGTCGGTTCGGCGGCGTCGACGCCGAGCGCGCCCGCGAGGTTCGCCATGCCCAGGTCGGCGTCGACGACGACGGTGTCCTCGCCCGCCGCGGAGAGGATCGCCGCGAGGTTCGCGGTCGTCGTCGTCTTGCCGACGCCGCCCTTCGCCGAGGCGACCGCATAGACCGTTGCCATACGGCCATCCACCGGCAGCGACCACTTAAATGTACGCGCGAGCGACCGTTCCTCCCGCCGTCCTGCGGGGGAACCACGCCACTGACGCGGGGTCGCGACCGGCGGCGAGAGCCGCGCGAGCCGCGATGGCTTTCGCAAACACCTTATACGGCGCTGTCGGTACTTTCGGACGATTAGTGAGTATGGCGAGACCAGAGGTTCTCGAACGGATCAAGGATGCCGAGGAAGAGGCGGACGAGATCATCGCCGAGGCGGAGGCCGACGCCGAGGAGCGCCTCTCCGAGGCCCGCAAACGGGCGGAGGAGATCCGCTCCGAGGCCGAGGAGGAGGCGTCCGCCGAGGCGGAGGAGCGTCTCGAGTCCGCCCGCGAGGATATCGAGGAGCGGAAATCGGAGATCCTCGCCGAGGGAGAACAGGACCGCGAGGAGCTCGAAAGCGAGGCGCGCGAACGCGTCGACGAGGCGGTCGAGTACGCCGTCGACCAGTTCGAGGAGGCGGTGAATGCTCAGGCCTGAGCAGATGAGCAAGGTGTCGGTGACGGGCTCGAAGCGCGTCATCGACGACGTGATCGAGACGGCCTACGAGCACCACAGCCTCCACGTCACCGACTACGACGGCCGCTACGAGGGGTTCCAGCCGGGCGAGTCCCTCGAGGGCGCCGAGGCGGTCAACGAGAAGCTCGTGACCGTCCGCTCGCTGGAGAGCATCCTCGAGGTCGAGGACGCGGACGCCGACGGCCGCGGCGCGCTTGGCGACGAGGAGCTGGAGGCCGAACTCGACGACGTGCGCGAGCGCGTCAACGACCTCAACGACCGCCGTGACGACCTCCGGACGGAGATCCGCGACCTCGAGGAGGAGGTCGCCGCGGTCGAACCGTTCGCGGAGCTGGGGATCGAGCTCGACCTCCTCCGCGGCTACGACGAACTCGAGGTGGTCGTCGGTCAGGCGTCCGCGGACGACGTGGAGTCCGCGGTCGCGACGGCGTCCGGCATCGACGCCTTCGAGGTCTTCTCCGGCGGCGACACCGCGGCGATCTTCGCCCGCCCCGCCGACGAGGCCGACGAAGGCGTCCTGCAGGACGCGCTCGTGGGCGTCGACATCACCTTCCTCGAGGTGCCCGAGTCGGGCGCGGACCCCGAGAGCTACGTCGCGGAGCGCGAACAGCGCATCCGCGAACTGGAGTCGAAGCTCGACACCGTCGAAAGCGAGATCGATGAGGTCAAGACGGAGGCCGCGAGCTTCCTCCTCCGCGCCGAGGAGCAACTCACCATCGAGGCACAGAAGAAGGAGGCGCCGCTCTCGTTCGCGACGACCGAGAACGCGTTCGTCGCCGAAGGGTGGATCCCGACGGAGATGTTCGACGACTTCGCGGCGGCGCTCACCGACGCGGTCGGCGACCGCGCGGAGGTCGAGGAGCTCGAACGCGCCTCGTTCACGCCGGACGGCGACCACTACTCGGAGCCGGTCGCCGACGAGGGCGACGCCGAGCGCGAGGCCGCCACGGACGGCGGCCACGCGGCCGGCTCGCAGGACGAGCCGCCGGTCGTGCAGGACAACGGCGGCGCGGCCGGTCCCTTCGAACTGCTCGTGCAGGGCTTCGGGCGACCGAAGTACCGCGAGTTCGACCCGACGCTGCTCGTCTTCCTCACGTTCCCGGCGATGTTCGGGTTCATGATCGGCGACGTCGGGTACGGCCTGTTGTACGCCGCCATCGGCTACTTCATCTACGCGAACTACGAGGGTGCCTTCCGCGAACTGGGCGCCATCGCGATGTGGGCCGGCGGGTTCACCGTCCTGTTCGGCGTCTACTTCGGGATCGACGTGTTCGGGTACCACGCGTACCAGCTGCTCGGCCTCCACTGGCCGGTCGCCGGGAAGGGGCTCTCCCCGGCCGACCTCGACTGGGCGCTGTCGTTCCTCGTCGTCAGCGTGCTGTTCGGACTGGTCCACCTGAACGTGGGGTACGCGCTCTCGTTCGTCAACAACTACGAGCAGCACGACCTCAAGCACGCGATGTACGAGAGCGCCTCGTGGCTGCTCCTGCTCAACGGCGCGTGGATCTGGATCTTCAGCCAGCACGTGCCCGGCCCGAAGCCCGACTTCCTGTTCGACTCGGTGTCGATCCTCACCCTCGGCGCCGTCTCCTTCGCCGGGTTCCCGGTCGTCATCGGGTACCTCGGCCTCGCGGCCGCGGCGGTCGGGTTCGTCCTGCTCGCGATCGGCGAGCCGGCTGAGCTGGCCGAGGTGCTCTCGCCCATCGTCAACGTCATCTCGTACGCCCGGATCATGGCGGTGCTGCTCGCGAAGGGCGGCATGGCGCTGGCGGTCAACCTGCTCGCGTTCGGCGCGTACATCGACGGCGGCGGCGACGGGAGCTTCCACTTCATCTTCACGCCGGAGTACCTCTCGTACGTGCAGGAGCACTCCGTCGCGAACGGCGGGGAGTACGAGCTCGTCTTCGCGGGCCTGACGACCGCGTTCGAGCCGAGCCTCGTCGGCGTCCTCGCCCTCGTGGGCGGGATCGTCGTGGCGTTCATCGGCCACCTCGTCGTCCTCCTGCTGGGCGTCACGTCCGCGGGCATTCAGGCGGTGCGTCTCGAGTACGTCGAGTTCTTCGGCAAGTTCTACGAGGGCGGCGGCAAGGCGTACCTCCCGTTCGGGTACGACCGGCAGTACACCGCCGACGACTGAGCACGCCGCGCTCGCTCGTCGGCCGCCGTTTCGCGCGACCGCTCCGGTCCCGCTCCCTGTTGTCGGGACCGACGAACTTCCGTCAACCCCGGGTTTGCGGCTCAGTACCGCGGTTCTCGCCGATCTTTTTGGGAAGCTTTATGACCGTAGTGGCGGCAAATAGCAACTGTTCGGAGACGAGCAACTGCAACTACTACCAATGCTTGAAGCTATCAGCGAATTCGGGAACGTCGCACAGTCGTCGACCGGCGGAACACTGACCGACCCCAGCGCCGCCGCAGCGCTCGCCGTCGGCCTCGCGGCGCTCGGGGCCGGGTACGCGGAGCGCGGTATCGGTTCGGCCGCCGTCGGCGCGATGGCGGAGGACGAGAGCCTCTTCGTCAACGGGCTCATCCTGACGGTCCTCCCCGAGACGATCGTTATCCTCGCGCTCGTCGTCGTCTTCATCGTCTGAGCGGCACCCCCCTTTTCAAACCAATGACCTTGGACACTGTCGTTGAGGACATTCGAGACGAAGCCCGCGCGCGTGCGGAGGACATCCGCGAAGACGCCGAGGCGGAGGCCGACGAGATCATCGAGGCGGCCGAGGCCGACGCGGAGCGCATCCGCGAGGAGCGCCTCGACGAGGCCGAGCGCACCATCGAGCAGGAGCGGGAGCAGGAGCTCTCCTCCGCGAAGCTCGAGGCCAAGCAGGAGCGGCTCGCCGCCCGGCGCGACGTCCTCTCGGACGTCCGCGACCGCGTCGAGGAGGAACTCGCCGACCTCGACGGCGACCGTCGGCGCGAGCTCACGGAGACGCTGCTGGAGGGCGCGCTCGCCGACTTCGAGGACGAGTCCGTCGAGGTGTACGGCAGCGCCGACGACCAGGAGCTGCTCGCGGACCTGTGTGCGGACCGCGACGCGACCGTCGCCGGCGAGATCGACTGCCTCGGCGGCGTCGTCGTGGAGAGCGACACCTCCCGCGTTCGCGTGAACAACACCTTCGACTCCGTCCTGGAAGAGGTCTGGGACGACGAGTTGAAGCAGCTCTCGGAGCGACTGTTCGACCAATGAGCGCCGCCGGCAGCTCGAACCCGGAGTACGTCGTCGCGCGGGTTCGCGCCCGCCGCGGCTCGCTGTACGGCGACGAGGAGTACCGCAAGCTGGTCCGGATGAGCCCCGCCGAGATCGCCCGCTTCATGGAGGAGTCCACCTACGAGGCGGAGATCAACGCGCTGGGGAGCCGCCACGGCGGCGTCGACCTGATCGAGTACGCGCTCAACGCCAACCTCGCCGACCAGTTCGAGGCCATCCTCGACTGGAGCGAGGGGCGCGTCTACGACCTGGTCGTGCGCTACCTCCGGAAGTTCGACGCCTGGAACATCAAGACCGTCATCCGCGGCGTCTACACGGACGCCGACACGGAGGACGTGGAGGTCGACCTCATCCGCGCCGGGTCGTTCGACGACCGGCGGATCCAGCGCCTGCTCGAGGCGGACTCGGTCGAGGCGGTCGTCGAGATCCTCGAGGACACCATCTACGGTGAGCCGCTCGAGGCGGCCTACGCCGACTTCCAGGAGACGGACGTGCTGGTGCCGCTCGAGAACGCGGTCGACCGCGCCTTCTACGACCATCTGCTCGGGAGCCTCGGCGGCGACGAGCCGACCCGGCAGTACGAGCGGTTCCTGAAGGCCGAGGTCGACTTCCGGAACGCGCGCAACGCGCTCCGGCTCGCCCGCTCGGGCGCGGACATCGACCCGGCGGACTACTTCATCGAGGGTGGCGAGCTGTTCGACCGCGCGACGCTGTCGCAGCTGGCCGCGAACCTCGACGAACTCGTCACGTACATCGCCGACAGCACGTACGGCGACGACCTCGGCGACGCGCTGCGCGAACTCGAGGAGGCGGACAGCCTCATCGCGTTCGAGCACGCGACCGACGCGGCGCTTCTGACGTACGGCGACCGGCTCGGCACCGTCCACCCCGTCTCGGTCACCCCGATCATCTCGTACATCCTCGCCAAGGAGCGCGAGGTCGAGAACATCCGGGCCATCGCACGCGGGAAGGAGGCCGGGCTCGGGAGCGACGAGATCGAATCGGAACTGGTGATACAATGAGCCAGGAGATCGCCGTGATCGGCAGCCCCGACTTCACGACCGGATTCCGGCTCGCCGGCGTCCGGAAGTTCCGCAACGTACCGGACGACGAGAAGGACGCGGCCCTCGACGACGCCGTCGAGGAGACGCTCTCCGACGAGGAGGTCGGCATCATCGTGATGCACGACGACGACCTCGACCACCTCTCGCGGGACACCCGCGAGAGCGTCGAGGGGAGCATCGAGCCGGTCCTCGTGACGCTCGGCGCGGAGGGCGCCGGGAGCGGCGGGCTGCGCGACCAGATCAAACGAGCCATCGGTATCGACCTGATGGAGGAAGACTAACACATATGAGTCAAGCAACAGGGACGGACACCACCGGAACCGGTGTCATCCAGAGCGTGAGCGGTCCCGTCGTGACCGCCCGCGATCTCGACGCGCGCATGAACGACGTCGTCTACGTGGGCGACGAAGGCCTCATGGGCGAAGTGATCGAGATCGAGGGCAACGTCACGACGGTGCAGGTGTACGAGGAAACCTCGGGCGTCGCCCCCGGCGAACCCGTCGAGAACACGGGGGAGCCGCTGTCGGTCGACCTCGGTCCCGGCGTGCTGGACGCCATCTACGACGGCGTCCAGCGCCCGCTGGACGTGCTCGAGGACAAGATGAACAGCCCCTACCTCGACCGCGGCGTCGACGCGCCCGGTATCGACTTCGAGGAGGAGTGGGAGTTCGAGCCCACCGTCGAAGCCGGCGACGAGGTCGGCCGCGGCGACGTGGTCGGGATCGTCGAGGAGACGGTCTCCATCGACCACAAGGTCATGGTGCCGCCGGACGCGCTCGAGGAGGACGAGACCGCCGAGGTCGCCTCCGTCGAATCCGGCTCCTTCACCGTCACTGACGCGGTGGCGGAGCTCGACGACGGCACGGAGATCACCATGCATCAGGAGTGGCCCGTCCGCGAGGCGCGACCGAGCGCCTCGAAGAAGACGCCGCGGACGCCGCTGGTCTCCGGCCAGCGCATCCTCGACGGCCTCTTCCCCATCGCGAAGGGCGGGACGGCCGCCATTCCGGGGCCGTTCGGCTCCGGGAAGACGGTCACCCAGCACCAGCTCGCCAAGTGGGCCGACGCGGACATCGTCGTCTACGTCGGCTGCGGCGAGCGCGGCAACGAGATGACCGAGGTGATCGAGGACTTCCCCGAGCTGGAGGACCCGAAGACGGGCAACCCGCTGATGGCCCGCACCTCGCTCATCGCCAACACCTCGAACATGCCGGTCGCGGCCCGCGAGTCCTGTATCTACACGGGCATCACCATCGCGGAGTACTACCGCGACATGGGCTACGACGTGGCGCTGATGGCCGACTCCACCTCGCGGTGGGCGGAGGCCATGCGCGAGATCTCCTCCCGGCTGGAGGAGATGCCCGGCGAGGAGGGGTACCCCGCGTACCTCGCCGCCCGGCTCGCGCAGTTCTACGAGCGCGCCGGCTACTTCGAGAACGTCAACGGGACGGAGGGATCCGTCTCCGCGATCGGCGCGGTGTCGCCGCCCGGCGGCGACTTCTCCGAGCCGGTCACGCAGAACACGCTCCGTATCGTGAAGACGTTCTGGGCGCTCGACGCGGACCTGGCTGAGCGCCGCCACTTCCCGTCGATCAACTGGAACGAGTCCTACTCGCTCTACCGGGAGCAGCTCGACCCCTGGTTCGTCGAGAACGTCGCGGACGACTGGCCCGAGAAGCGCCAGTGGGCCGTCGACGTGCTCGACGAGGAGACCGAGCTCCAGGAGATCGTTCAGCTCGTGGGGAAGGACGCGCTGCCGGAGGACCAGCAGCTCACGCTGGAGATCGCCCGGTACCTGCGTGAGGCGTACCTCCAGCAGAACGCCTTCCACCCGGTGGACACGTTCTGTCCCCCGGAGAAGACGTACATGATCCTCACGACGATCCAGACGCTCTCCGAGGAGGCCTTCGAGGCCCTCGACGCGGGCGTCCCCGTCGAGGAGATCATCGACATCGACTCCGCGCCGCGGATCAACCGGATCGGCGTCCAGGAGGACTACGAGGAGTACACCGACGAGCTCAAAGCAGAGATCACCGAGGAGCTCCGCGCGCTCTACTGACAATGAAAGAGTACCAGACAATCACCGAGATCAGCGGCCCGCTCGTGTACGCCGAGGTCGACGAGGACATCGGCTACGACGAGATCGTCGAGATCGAGACCCCGCAGGGCGAGACCCTGCGCGGCCAGGTGCTGGAGTCCTCGGACGGCGTCGTCGCCATCCAGGTCTTCGAGGGCACCTCCGGTATCGACCGCAACGCCTCCGTCCGCTTCCTTGGCGAGACGATGAAGATGCCCGTGACCGAGGACCTCCTCGGCCGCGTGCTCGACGGCTCCGGCCGGCCGATCGACGACGGCCCGGAGATCGTTCCCGAGGAGCGACAGGACATCGTCGGCGCGGCGATCAACCCGTACTCCCGGGAGTACCCCGAGGAATTCATCGAGACCGGCGTCTCCGGTATCGACGGCATGAACACGCTCGTCCGCGGCCAGAAGCTCCCGATCTTCTCGAGCTCGGGCCAGCCGCACAACGAGCTGGCGATGCAGATCGCCCGACAGGCGTCCGTGCCCGAGGAGGAGGAGTCCGGCGACGAGGAGGGCTCCGAGTTCGCGGTCATCTTCGGCGCGATGGGCATCACCCAGGAGGAGGCCAACGAGTTCATGGAGGACTTCGAGCGGACGGGCGCGCTGGAGCGCTCGGTCGTCTTCATGAACCTCGCGGACGACCCCGCAGTCGAGCGGACGGTCACCCCGCGGATGGCGCTGACCACCGCCGAGTACCTCGCGTTCGAGAAGGACTACCACGTCCTCGTCATCCTCACGGACATGACCAACTACTGTGAGGCGCTGCGCGAGATCGGCGCGGCCCGCGAGGAGGTTCCGGGCCGGCGTGGCTACCCCGGGTACATGTACACGGACCTCGCGCAGCTGTACGAGCGCGCGGGCCGCATCGAGGGTCGCGAGGGGTCGGTCACCCAGATCCCGATCCTCACGATGCCGGGCGACGACGACACCCACCCGATCCCGGACCTGACCGGGTACATCACGGAGGGGCAGATCTACGTCGACCCCGACCTCAACAGTCAGGGCATCCAGCCCCCGATCAACGTGCTGCCGTCCCTCTCGCGGCTGATGGACGACGGCATCGGCGAGGGGCTCACCCGCGAGGACCACGGCGACGTCTCCGACCAGATGTACGCGGCGTACGCGGAGGGTGAAGACCTGCGCGACCTCGTGAACATCGTCGGTCGCGAGGCGCTCTCCGAGCGCGACAACAAGTACCTCGACTTCGCGGACCAGTTCGAGACGGAGTTCGTCGACCAGGGCTTCGACACGAACCGCGACCTCGAGGAGACGCTCGCGATCGGCTGGGACCTCCTCTCGATGCTGCCGAAGGAGGAGCTCAACCGGATCGACGAGGAGTTCATCGAGACCTACTACCGCGAGGACGACTCCGAGCGGGAAGTCGTCGAAGCGGCCGACTGAGGCCGCCGGAACTTTTCGGTTCTTTTTGCGGGACTCGGCGGGCTGTCCAGCGGCCGCGCCGCGTCGACGGCCCGGTTCGTCGTCCCGCGTACCGATTCAGCCGTCCAGCACGTGGTGGGTCACCGCGTCGACGCCCTCGCGGTCGGTGTCGATCGTCGCGACCCGGAAGGCGTCGTCCGCGCCCGCGACCGGGATGGGGAGCCCGCCGGGGTTGACGCGGACCGTCCCGCCGCGCTCCTCGACGCCGTGCGCGTGGGTGTGTCCGTGACAGACGAAGTCGTGGTCGCCGCAGTCGACCAGCGCGTCGACGAGCGTCGCGCTCGTGCCGTGGTAGACCGCGACGGAGCGCCCGTCGAACGGGAGGGCGGCGGCTTCGCCGTGGTACTCGCCGAACGCCTCGACGGTCGACTCGACGGCCCACTCGCCGTCGTTGTTGCCGCGGACGGCGTGGAACGCCCAGTCGCCCTCGAACGGGGCGACCGAGAAGGGCGCCACGAAGTCGCCGCAGTGGACGACGGCGTCGACCGCCTCGCGCTCGAACAGTTCGACCGCGGCCGCGACCGCGTCCAGGTCGTCGTGCGTGTCGGAGACGATGCCGAGCTTCATGCACGGCGGTTCGCGGGCGGCCGACAAAAGTGTCGGCGGGAGGCCGGCGTCCGGCGTCCGGCGTGCGCGCCCCGCGCTCCGCGCCGCGTTCCCGTTCGCTGGGAGCCCGCGCCCCGGTTTAAGCGCCGTCTCGGCGTAGGTGGAGACGAGCCATGACCACGACGCCCACCTCCACGGCGGACCGGTCGGCAGACCCCACGGCGGAGCGGTCGCCCGCTCCCGCCCCCTCGCCGCGCGGTCCACGGTTCGTCGACAAGTTCGGCGTCCGGTGGCGGATCCGGGCCGCGGACGGCGACGACCGCGACGCGCTCACCGCCATGTACGGCGACTTCGGGACCGCCGACCGCGCGCAGGGACTCCCGCCGGTCACCGAGTCGCGGACGGAGCGCTGGCTCGACGACCTCTTCGAGCGCGGCTGGAACGTCGTCGCCGAGGGTGAGGCCGGGGTCGTCGGTCACGCCACGCTGACGCCGACCGACGCCGACGAGCCGGAGCTCGCGGTGTTCGTCCACCCGACGTATCAGGACCGCGGGCTCGGGACGGAGCTGTGCCGCCACATCGTCGCCCGCGCCGCCGCCACCGACCGCGCCGCGGTCGTGCTCACCGTCGAGCGCCGTAACCGGGCCGCGCTCTCGGTGTACCGCGGGCTCGGCTTCGAGACCGTCGAGGGAGAGCGCGGCGACCTCTGGATGCGGCTGCCGCTCACGGACGGCTCGTAGTGCTCCGCGGACGGTCTCGGTATTTCTGAGGTCTGGTGACGGCGACGGCCGATCGCGCGAGCATCGCCCGGTTCGAACGCTCCCTCAGACAGAACGTGTTCCGTCGCCGATCCGCCTGCTCTGAACAGTTCCACCCCGCACAGCACCGGAACCGCCCCGCTCCGAACCGTACCGCAACCGCCCCGCAGCCTCACACCTCCCCAGCCTCGGCCGCGGGCCGGGCGCGGAACCGCAGCACGGGACAAACGGCGTCCCGCTGGCCTCCAGCGTGCAGTAGCGCGCCGAAAATCGGAGATTTTCGAGCCGCCGTTCTCTCCGCACCGCGCTCACGGCGACGCTGGAGACACCGCAGCGCGCCGGGCCCGCGACTCCACCGAAAATCGGAGATTTTCGAGCAGCCAGCGTGCAGTAGCGCGCTGGCGACCTCGCGCGCGTTCCTCGCGCGCGCCGACCGCCTGATCGGCCGGGTCTCAGGTTACGCGTCCGCCTGCTCCTGCAGCAGTTCGACCGCGGGCAGCGACTCGCCGGTGAGCGCGCGGATGTACGCGCCGCCGGCGATGGAGACGTGCGAGAAGTCGTCCTCGTCGAGCCCGTACAGCTCGATGGCGCGGGATGTGTCGCCGCCGCCGACGACCGAGAAGCAGTCCGTCTCGGCGATGGCCTCCAAGACGCCGACCGTTCCCGTCGCGAAGCGTTCGTCCTCGAAGACGCCGAGCGCGCCCTTCACGAAGACGGCGTCGGACTCGCGGATCAGGGGGGCGTACGCCTCGACCGTGGCGCTTCCGACGTCGAGGTACGCCGTCTCCTTCTCCTCGATGTCGTCGACCATGACCTCGGCGCGGTCGCCGTCCGCGCCCTCGTACGCGAGGTCCGTCGCGAGGTGGATCGCCTCGCCCCGCTCGTCGAGCACGCGCTCGATGGTCTCGCGGTTGCGCTCCCACTGCTCGTCGAACAGGTCCATCCCCGACAGGTCCGAGCCGACCGGGTGGCCGGCCGCGCGGAGGAACAGCTCGCCCGCGACGCCGCCCAGCAGGAAGCGGTCGACCGTGTCGCCGAGCGCGTCCATTACGCCGATCACGTCCGTCGCCTTCGTCCCGCCGACGACCATCGTGACGGGGCCGTCGAAGGACCTGCGCGCGATGGCGGTGTTGGCCTCGTACTCCGCCGCCATCACGCGACCGGCGTAGGCCGGCAGCGCGAGTGGGAACCCCACGAGGGAGGCGTGCTTCCGGTGGGCCGCCGAGTAGGCGTCGTTGACGTAGGCGTCGAACAGCGGCGCGAGCGTCTCGACGTACTCGGTCGCTGCCTTCTCCTCGGGGTCGGCCTCCGGCAGTTCGTCCTCGCACATCCGGGTGTTCTCGAGCAGGAGGACCTCCCCGGCGTCGAGGGCCTCGATGGCCTCCCGCGCGGCGGGGCCGTGGGTGTCGGCGACGAACGCCACGTCGCGGCCGACGTGTTTCGCGAGGATGTCGGCGTGTCCCGCCAGCGAGACGAAGTCGTCGCGGCCGGGGCGGCCCTGATGGGCCAGACAGACGACGCGGTGGCCGGCGGCCGCGAGTTCGCGGACGGTCTCGGCGTGGCGCTCGAAGCGGCGGTTGTCCTGCGGCTCGCCGTCCTCGATGGGGGAGTTGAGGTCGAGGCGGACGAGCACGCGCGAGTCGTCGGGCAGGTCGTCGAGGGTTCTGAAGGTGGCGTCGGTCATGTGTCGAGAATCGAGGGGCGGTTACTTAGCGGTGGGCGATACGCACAAGCGGTGCGGCCGGCGGTCCGCGACCGGGCCGGAACGGGTCCCGGATCAGGCGTCGTGAACGTACGCCGCCATGTCGAGCATCCGGTTCGAGAAGCCGAACTCGTTGTCGTACCAGGTGAGGATCTTCACGAGGTCGCCGCCGGCGACGACGTTCGTGGAGTTCAGGTCGACGTACGAGGAGAACGGGAGCCCGAGGATGTCCCGCGAGACGACCTCGTCGTCGGTGTAGCCGAGGACGCCCGCCAGCGGTCCCGAGTCGGCGGCGTCGCGGAACGCGTCGTTGATCTCCTCGGCGGTGATCTCCGCCTGGTCGAGGCTGACGACGAACTCCGTCAGGGAACCGTTCGGGACCGGGACGCGGATCGCCATCCCGTCGATCTTCCCGTCCAACTGCGGGAGGATCTCGGTGGCCGCGTTCGCGGCGCCCGTGGAGGTGGGGACGATGTTCTCGGCGGCCGCGCGACCGCGGCGCGTCTTGGCCATCGGCCCGTCGACGAGGCTCTGTGAGCCGGTGTAGGCGTGGACCGTGGTGAGCGTCCCGGACTCGATGCCGAACTCCTCGTCGAGCACCTTCGCGACCGGCGTGATGGAGTTGGTCGTACAGGAGGCGTTGGAGATGACCGTCTCCCCGTCGTACTCGTCGTGGTTGACGCCGTAGACCAACTGCTTGACCGGCTCCTCGCCCTTCGGCGGCGCGGAGATGATGACGGTGTCGGCGCCGCCGTCGAGGTGCGCGCTCGCGTCCGCCTTCGTGCGGAAGACGCCGGTACACTCCAGGGCAACGTCCACGTCGAGGTCGTCCCACGGCAGGTCCGCGGGGTCCTGCACGTTGAACAGCGGGACCGACGTGTCGCCGACGACGAGCTCGTCGCCGTCGCGCTCCAGCCCGTCGAGCCGGCCCATGACGGTGTCGTACTTGCCGAGGTACTCCATGTCCTCGAAGTCCATCACGTCGTTGATGCCCGCCAGCTCGACCCGGGGGTTCTCCAGCACGGCGCGGAACACGTTCCGACCGATGCGGCCGAACCCGTTGAGCCCGACACGGACGACGTCCGCCTCGGGAACGTCGTCGCCGGCGTCGAGAGAGGATTTACTCATATCCGAATAGTCGGCCTGGATCCACTTAAATCCGCCCGAGACACCGCACGGGCGGCGGGAGGATCGCACGCGGCCACCGACCGCGCTCCCGCAGTCCTCCACCGACATGCTGAGGGACCGGCCGCGGCTGTTCGTTCAGCCAGGGGGAGGTGTGAGGCTGCTGTGCGGTCGCGGGGCGGGGCGTTCTGGATGTCGCGGTCACGAAGCAGCAGGCTCTGTGACGACAAGAGACGGGCGTAGCAGGGAGAGCCGGCAGCGGCCTTCCATCTGGGGCCCACGCGATCGGACCGTCCGCGTCTCCCGCCGCCCCTGAAGGCCGGTTCCGGGGCGTTCGCGAAGCTCGATCAGAGGTCGCTCTCGTCGAAGATCAGCTCGTCGGCGTGCTCGCGGAGCCAGTCCCGGTGGCGCTCCCACTCCGTGTCGTGTGCCGCGACGATCCGCCAGAATGCGTCCGAGTGGTCCCGTTTCCGCAGGTGCGCGAGCTCGTGGACGACGACGTACCGGAGCACCGCGGGCGGCGCCAGCAGCAGCCGCCAGTTGAGGCTGAGCGTTCCGTTGCTCGAACAGCTTCCCCACCGCGTTCGCTGGTTGCGCACCTCCACGCCGCCGACCGCGTCGGCGACCCCCATCTCGGGCGCGAGGGCGTCGACCCGGCGCTCGAACTCCGCGCGAGCGGTCTCGCGGAAGCAGTACTCCAGCGCGCGCTTGTGGGCGGTCCGGTCGACGTGGCTTCGCGCGAGCCGGATCAGGTCCGCGTCGCGGTCGACCGTCGAGGAGCGCCGTCGCTCCACGACGATCTCGCGCTCGGCGCCGAGGACCGGCCACGTCGCGCCGGGCCCGTACGCGCGGTCGGGCGCTCGCTCGCGGCGCGCCGCCATCGCCGCCCGCTTTTCGAGCACCCACTCGGCGTGGCCGGCCAACACTGCGTCGGGGTCGACCCGGCTGCGGTCGGTTTCCGGAACCACGACCGTCACGCCGGCCGGTCGCACGTCGATCCGCGGCCGCGAAGCGCGGGCGCTCTCCCGGACCGAGTAGGCGACACACTCACCGGAAAGAACCGTTTCGCGGCCGTCTGCCGACTCCGCCCCGTTTCTGACCCCGCTCATCGCAGCAGGTAGAGCACGCCGCCGATGACGACGGCGGCGACCGCGGCCGCCGCGGACCCGAGCGCCGCGAACCGGGGGAACGCGAGCCAGAGCGCGATGTAGAAGGAGAACGCGAACGCCAGCAGGAACGCGACGAACACGCCCCGCGTCGGGTTCTGCACCGCGGCGACGAACACGCGCTGGGGAAGCGTCAGGTCGTCGAGCGAGAGCTCCTCGCGCTCGACCGGCTCGGTCGGACGCGCCTCGGCGTCATCTCCCTCCAGGTTCGGTCCGTCGGCCGATCCGCCGTCCCCCGGCTCGGCGCCGACCGGCGTGTCTGAAGCGTCGGTCACGGCCGTCCTTCGGGCGGCCGCAACGTGTACCTGTCGCTCGGTTCGCCCGGTTGCGGTCGGACCGCACCGGTTGCGGCGCGACCCGGGCCGCCCCCGGTCACCACGCCGCCTCGACGGCGGCCGCACCGAGGAGAACCGCCGAGAGCGCCGCGATGAGCGTTCCGCCGGCCAGCGCCGCGGCCGCCCCGGAACGACCCTCGTCCGTCAGCGTCGCGACCTCCACCGCCACCGAGGAGAAGGTCGTGAACGCGCCGCAGAACCCGACGCCCGCGAACCGCATCGCCGAGGGCGACAGCGGCGCGGCCAACACCGCACCGAGCAGCAGGCTCCCGGCGACGTTGACCGCGACCAGCGAGCGCCGACCGGACAGCGCCCGCCCGACGGCGTGTCTCCCGACGGCGCCGCAGGCGCCCCCGATGCCGACCAGCAGCAGGTCGACGGCGGTCATCGCCGCCCCCCGAGCGCGAGCCCCGCGCCCGCCGCCGCGAACCCGACCGCGTACGTCGCCGCGACGTAGCCGGCGCCCGCGACGGTCCCGAGCGTCACCGCGTCGTGTGCGAAGGCGCTGTAGGTGGTGAACGACGACAGCACTCCGGTCCCGAACAGCAGGCGGGCGCGGCGGTCGGTGACGGTCGCCACGAGCAGGCCGAGCAGGAACGCGCCGGCGACGTTCACCGCGAACGTCCCCGCGACGCCGCCGAGCGCGAGGTCGACGCTGTATCGGCCAGTCGCGCCGAGGAATCCGCCGAGCGCGACCAGCCCGACATCGCCCGCGCTCCGGTCCATGCTCCCGATCCGGCGGTCGCCTACTTTTCTGGTCCGGTGTGGTGGCGGGATTCGCCCTGGGGACTGTCCCCGACCGCGCTCGCCCGCGGACTTCCGCCGCCGTGTGGCGTCTCACGCTCGCGGATTCGGATCGTGTGGCTCACCTCCGTCGCGTCGTCGACGACCAGCGCGTCGCCGGTGCCCGTCGGGAGCGCGGCCGCGAGGTCCGCGCCGAGGTACGAGGGCTGTGCCGCCCGCAGCGCCGCCACGTCACGTTCGTCGGTCAGTCGATGCGCGACCAGCAGGTCGGCCTGTGAGACGGCGACGTCGGGGAGCGCGTCCGGCCGCTGCGTGGCGCAGACCAGCGAGACGCCGGGCGCTCGCCCTCGGGTCAGAAGCGTCCGCAGGGCGGGGTCGGCGACGCCGCCGAACAGCGCGTGCGCCTCGTCGACGAGCAGCCACGGAAGCCGCCGACAGCCCCCGCCGGCGTCGGAGACGCGGGCCTCGTAGAGGCCGCGGGCGACTGCCCGGACCACTGCCCCGCGTGCGGCCGTCGGGAGCCCCGTGCAGTCGAGCACGGCGGGGGCGCCGTCGGCGAACGCGGCCGGGTGCGGCGCGTCCGCCGCGAACACGCCCCACGACTCGGCCAGTCGAAGCGCGTTATCGGCCGCGCGACGCGCGCTCGCGGGCGCATCGGCCGCCCCGAGCTGGTCCCGGACGTCCGCGAGCGCGGTCGCGTCCCCTTCCCCTTCGTCGGCCTCGGCGACGCTTCGCCAGAGCAGGCTCCCGGCCGGGGACTCCGGGTCGAGCCCGAGCAGCTCCGGCCAGGCGGACGGCGGGAGCGCGTCGGGACGCACGCGCGGTTCGACGACGCGGCCGCCGGCGTCGCTAAGCCCGTCGAAGACGCCCATCGGGTCCACGACGACCGGCGCGACGCCGTCGGCGGCCGCGAGCTCCTCCACGAGCACACCCAGCGTGTAGGACTTCCCCGTTCCGCGTTTGCCGACCACCACGCCCGCGTGCGGGCGGTCGATATCGAACCCGACCCGCGCACCCTCGCTCCCGTCCCGTGCGAGGAACCGCCCGACCTCGGCGACCGGTCCCGCGTCCGCCGGCGCGTCGCGTCCGAGCACGTGCATCGCGGTGGATTCACGCGGCATCGTTCATAAGGGTCGGCGCGAGGGTTCAAATGGGAGACCGGGGCGATTCGGGGCCATGCCCGACACGTCCTCCGGCGACGACGAGCGCGCCGACGATCCGTCTCCGCCGAGCGAGAACGACGCCGCCGAGGAGTCCGCCATCGGCCGCACCCGCCACGACCGCGGCGCCTGCGAGCGGGGTATCTGCGTCTGTCACCCCTTCTGTGAGCTCCGCCGCGACGAGCGCGCCATTGAGGGACTTCCCGTCAGACTGGTCATCGCGCTCGTCGTCGGCGTCGCCAGCCTGAGCGTCATGCTCTCGATGGTGAGCGGGATCCAGGGGTTGGCCGTGACCGAACTGGACGCTCAGCCGGAACCGGAGGTGACGACGCCGGGGGAGCAGGACCTCGAGGTGACGGTCGTCGACCCCGACGGTTCCCGCGTCGCGGACGCGACCGTGATCCTCCGAGCCGGGAGCGCGCGGCTCGACGGGGTGGCGACCGCGACGACGGACGCGAATGGAGTGGCGACGCTCTCCGTCGACCCTTCGCTCGGTCCGAACCAGCCGGACGGGACGCTTCGGATCACGATCAAACCGCCCGCCGGAAGCGACTACGCGGACGACCGAGAGAACACCGCGGTGCTGGTGGTCGAGGACTAACCCTGCCGGTCCCAGTCGATCCAGTCCTGCTCCCAGCCGGCGCGGGCGAAGTGCCCCTGCTCGGCGCGCTCGGCGTCTTCGCGACGGGTTCGGTTGCGCTCGACTCCGCCGCGTTCGCCCTCCGCGAGCATCGCGCGGAGCCGAGCGGGGCCGGCCTCCTCGACGACCGCGAAGTCGTCCGGGCCCCGCTCCTCGCGGTCGGCGACGGTCGGTTCCGCCGCGACGACGGTCTGCACGCCGGTCCCCTTCGGGTAGACGATCCGCCCGTCGGCGGAGAGCTGGTCGATCAGCGCCCGCGGGGGGCGGACGACGGCGGCCTCCAGGAGCACTCGGTCGAAGGGCGCGTACTCGGGGAGCCCCTCGACGCCGTTCCGGCGATCCACCAGCACGGCGTCGTAGCCGGCGTCCGCGAGGTTCGAGCGCGCGAGGTGGACGGCGTCGCGGTCCACGTCGACCGCGTGGACGTGTCGGGCGCCGACGATCTCCGCCAGCGCGGCCGCGGTGTATCCCACCCCGGCGCCGACGATCAGCGTCTCGTCGCCCTGCCGCGCGTCGAGGGCGGTCAACATCCGGGCGACCGTCGCGGGGGCCAGCGCGCGCGTCCCCTCCTCCTGGGAGGCGTCGGCGCCGTACGGCGACGAGGAGACGAACGTCTCGCGGGGAACCGCGCCGAGCGCGCTCAGGACGCGCTCGCCGAGCGACTCGCCGATGTCGTGCTCGAGTCGCTCGATCATGTCGACCCGGAGCGCCGCCTCGTCCATACTCGCCCTCGGGACTCAGTCCTCTTGAACCGTGCGCTCGGGGCGCCGATAGACGACCGCGGTGCGGTCGGACCCGGGGACGGCGACGAGTTCCGTCGTCAGCCCGGCGGACTCGCCCCACGCGCGGTAGTCGTCGCTCGCGTGGGCGCCGGCGGCCTCACCCCCCGAACCGGCCCCGCTTCCGACCCTGCTCGCCAGTGCGCGCACGTCCGCGATGACCGCGTCCTCGGGCGAGAGTCGGTCGCGGATGCGTTCGAGGAGGACGACCGCACCGCCGGGACCGATCAGGTCGGCCGCGTCCGCGACGAAGGCCCTCGCCGCGTCGGAAGAAACGGCTCCGAATCGGTCGACCGCGTACACGAGGTCATAGCGCTCGGCCGCATCGGCGACCGTCTCCGCGACCGGTTCCACGCCCGAAACCGGCTCCACGCCCGCGGCCGACAGCATCGGCCCCGTCGCGTCGACCGCGGCGGCGTCCGCGAGGTAGGTGACCGCCCGATCGCGGGCGGCGAACTCCCGGGCGTCGGCGGCGACGCCCGGCCCCGGGGCAACGCCGGCCTCGGGGTCGGGGAGGTCGACCGCGAGCACGGTCTCCGCGTTCGGGACCTCCCGGAGGGCGGCGGTCACGCGGGCGCGAACGCTCGCTTCGTCCGCCGCGGCCGCGGCACCGAGGCGGTTCGCGGTCCGGTGCTCGCCCGACCGCGACTCGTCGTCGCCGGTCAGCACCGCGGGGAGCGCGGTCAGCGCGTCGATCCGGTCGAGTGCGTGGGGGACGCGGCCGGTCGAGTGCGGGTCGCGCTTGGCGAGAAATCCGAGCATGCGGTTCGTCGGCTCGTACTCCCCGCCGACGCGTTCGAGGAAGCCCAACTCCGCGAGCGAACGGACGACGGTCTCCGCGGCGTCACCGGTGAGGTCCGTCTCCGCCGCCAGCGCGGCCGGGGTCCCCGCGGACTCGGCGAGCGCGTCGAGGGCGCCGGTCTCGCGGGCGGCCCACAGCAGGAACAGCGCCTCCGTCGGGAGGCCGGCGTCGTCGCGTGTCGGCATGAGCGGACGGTGGGGACGCGGGGGCAAAAGCCCCGCCCACCGTCGTCGTCGGTCGCAGCGACCGTTTCGGAAACTGGGGTCGCCACGGCGGCGCCGGTCACGACGGACGCACCGGCATCACTCCTCGACCATCGGAACGAACCGTACGCCGCCGTGGCGCTCGCGGTCGACCCCCTCCTCGGTGACGGCCGCGACGACGAGACGCTGGGCGCCGCGGCCGCCGACCGGGGCGACGACCCGTCCCCCGACGGCGGTCTGGTCGATGACGGCGTCGGGGATCGTCTCCGGTGCACAGGTGAGCGAGGCGGCGTCGTAGGGGGCGTGTTCGGGCCACCCCTCGTGACCGTCGCCGTGTCTGACGTGCACGTCGTAGCCGAGGCGGTCGAGCCGGTCGCGGGCGTCGGCCGCGAGTTCCTCGACCACCTCGACGCTGTACACCGCGCCGTCGTCGCCGAGGACAGCGGCGATGACGGCGGCGTGGTAGCCGCAGCCGGTGCCGATCTCCAGCACGCGGTCGTCGGGCGAGAGGTCGAGCAGGTCGGTCATCAGGGCGACGACGCTCGGCGCGCTGGCGGTCTGTCCGTGACCGATCGGCACGGGGCGGTCGGTGTAGGCGCGGTCGCGGTCGCGCTCGGGGACGAACTCGTGGCGCGGGACGGTCGCTATCGCGTCGACGACGCGCTCGTCGAGGTCCCTCCCGGTCGCGACTCGTTCCGCGAGCGACTCGCGGGCCGCCTCGTGATCCATGCGCTTCGCTACCATGCGGATCGACGTGAACGCTGTGGCCGAACCGGCGGGGCGAGCGGCGAGCGGGCGCCGATGCCGCGGGGCCGGAGAACCCGTCACACGCCACGACGCGGGCAAGCAGGCGGGTCAAAGCATACTTACCCCCAGCGCGGCGAGTTACCGGTAATGAGCGAGCAAGCAGAGCAGGCGAACGAAGACCGGCGGAAGTACGAGTTCCGCAAGGTCATCGAGGAGCTCACGGAGTACGAGGGCTCCGGGACCCAGCTCGTCAGCATCTACATCCCCGAGGACAAGCAGGTCTCCGACGTCGTCGCTCACGTCACCCAGGAGCACAGCGAGGCGGCCAACATCAAGTCCAAGCAGACGCGGACCAACGTCCAGGACGCGCTCACGTCGATCAAAGACCGGCTCCGCTACTACGACACCTTCCCGCCGGACAACGGGATGGTCATCTTCTCCGGCGCCATCGACGCCGGCGGCGGGCAGACGGAGATGGTGACCAAGACCCTGGAGTCGCCGCCCCAGCCCATCGAGTCGTTCCGCTACCACTGCGACTCGCACTTCCTGACCGAGCCGTTAGAGCACATGCTCACCGACCAGGGGCTGTTCGGGCTCATCGTGCTCGACCGCCGCGAGGCCAACGTCGGCTGGCTGAAGGGCAAGCGCATCGAACCCGTCAAGTCCGCCTCCTCGCTGGTCCCCGGCAAGCAGCGGAAGGGCGGTCAGTCCGCCCAGCGGTTCGCCCGCCTGCGGCTGGAGGCCATCGACAACTTCTACCAGGAGGTCGCGGGGATGGCAAACGACCTGTTCGTCGCCGAGCGCCACGAGCTCGACGGCATCCTCGTGGGCGGTCCCTCGCCGACGAAAGACGAGTTCCTCGACGGCGACTACCTCCACCACGAACTGCAGGACAAGGTCATCGGCAAGTTCGACGTGGCCTACACCGACGAGTCCGGGCTGAAGGACCTGGTCGACGCGGGGCAGGAGGCGCTGGCCGACCAGGAGATCATGCAGGACAAGCGCCTGATGGAGACGTTCTTCGAGAACCTCCACACGGGCGAGGAGGCCACCTACGGCTTCGAGCAGACCCGTCGGAACCTGATCATGGGCTCGGTCGACACCCTCCTGATCTCCGAGGACCTCCGCTCCGACGTGGTGATCTACGAGTGTCCCAACGGTCACGAGGAGTACGAGGTGGTCGACGCCCGCCACTCCACGCCGGACCACGAGTGTTCGGAGTGCCGCGAGGACGCCGAGGTGCAGGAGCGCGAGGACGTCATCGAGCACCTGATGAACATCGCGGACCAGCGCGGCACCGAGACGACGTTCATCTCGACGGACTTCGAGAAGGGCGAACAGCTGCTCGACGCCTTCGGCGGCATCGCGGGCATCCTGCGCTACTCGACGGGCGTCTAAGGCCGCGTTCCCCTCGGATCAGTCGGCCGCGTATCCCTCGACCATGTTCTCGACGTACTTCGCGATCACGTCGACCTCCAGGTGCAGGGGGTCGCCCGCCTCCTTCTCGGAGAGCGTCGTCACCTCGTAGGTCGTGGGGATGATCGCCACCTCGACGGCGTCCGCGCGCCGCTCCGCCACGGTCAGCGAGATGCCGTCGAGCGTCACCGACCCCTTCTGGACCAGGTACTGCCCGAGCCCCTCCGGGATCGAGACCGTGAGTCGCCAGTCCTCGCCGACCGACTCGACCGCCTCGACGGTCGCGACCGCGTCGACGTGCCCCTGCACGAGGTGGCCGTCGAACCGGCCGTCGGCAGGCATCGCGCGCTCGACGTTGACGCGGTCGCCCGCGCGGAGGTCGCCGAGGTAGGTCTTCGCGACCGTCTCGGCCGCGAGGAACACCTCGAAGCGGTCGCGGTCGTCGGTCGCGGTGTCCGAACCGTCGACATCCGCGCCGAACGCCTCGACCGTCAGACAGACGCCGGAGACGCTGATCGACTGGCCGTGGTGGAGGTCGTCGAGACCGGGCGCGGCGACAGCCAGCCGAACGCCGTCGTCGGTCGCCTCCCGCCCCACGATCTCGCCCGTCGTCTCGACGATGCCGGTGAACATGTCCGAGGGTTCGGCGGCCGCCACAAAACCGTTGTCGTGTGCAGATATGGAACGGTGGCGGGACGGGAGACGGAACCGCGGCCGCCTCCGCGAGCGACCGCCTCCGCGAGGACCGTCTCCGCCCTCCGGCCCGCCGCCGCGACCCTTTTAGGAGTCGCCCGGCTACGGTGGCCCGATGAAGTTCGGCCTGCTGGACATGATCGGGCTGGCGGCGACGATGGCGTTCGCGCTCCCGGTCGGCAACTACGGCCTGATGCGGCTGCTCGAGGGGGAGACCGCGCTGGGCGCGGCGATGGTCGTCGTCGCCGTGGCGATGGTGGTGCTGCCGCAGTTCTTCTTCGACCCCGCGCGGATCGCCCGCGGGCTGCTGGCCGGGCTGTTGCCCGCTCGGTTCCGGAGCGACGCCGACGAGGCGGAGCCGGGGTCCGATCCGGTCGAAAAGTAGGCGGTCGAAAAGTAGGCGGTCGAAAAGTAAGCGGTCGAAACGCGTGCGCTTGCGCCGCGGCCGGGCGCAGAAAACGGCCGGGCGCAGAAAACGGCCGGGCTACGCGACCGGCGTCCGCTCGACGACCGTGCCGTCGACGGTCGGGTACTGCTCGATGATTTCGCCCTCGTCGAGGTCGCCGTCCTCGACCATCTCCTCTAAGAGCCACCACGCCACCTCGACGTGGTTCGACTTGACCGTGTAGAACTCCTCGGGGACGCCGAGTTCCTCGAAGCGCTCGGCCGGCGCGTACGTCTTCCCGTAGACGAGCGTGCCGTCGTCGGTCACCTCGTCGAACTCGCGCCGGAGGTTCTTCGCCATGCGCTTCAGCCGGTTGCGGTGCTGGGCGGCGTCCTTGAAGACGGAGGTACAGAAGTACACCTTCTCGTGGGAGGCCATCTCCTCGAGGATGGCGTCGTCCTTCGACCCCTCGACCGCGGACATGTGGCCCTCCTGGAGCTCGAAGCCCTCCTCCTGCATCCGGCGGTAGTTGCCGTCGGACATCTCGAACTCGTTGATGTTGCAGAACTCGGCGGCGCCCTCGTCGAGGAACTCCAGGAACTCCGGCTCGGCGCGGATGCCCGGGATCTCGAACGCGGGCGTGAGTCCCTCCTCGCGGGCGATGTGGAGGATCTCCTCCCACTCGGTGCCGTGCATGTCGCCCCACAGCTCCAGCGGCGGGTGGAAGCGGATCTCGTCGAGGCCCGCCTCCGAGAGCCGGCGCATGTTCTCGCGGCCGCCGGTGATCCCCGTGTAGAGGTGGGTGTGGTGGTCCTCGCCGTACTCCTCCTTCAGCAGTTCCAGGTAGTGGCACGTCTTCTCGAGGGCCTCCTGCGGCTCGCCGCCGGTGATGGAGGTCCCGAGCGCGCTCATGCGTTCGGCCTCCGCGAGCACGTCCTCGTCCGACTCCACCTTCCGCTCGTTGGCGTAGACGTCCGTGACGTTCTTCCGGTTCTCGCCGAGGGGGCAGTAGAAGCAGTCCCGCTGGTCGCAGTAGCCGTAGACGAACAGGACCATCTTCCCGCCCTTGGCGCACTGTTCACAGCCCTTCGAGATCATTCGTTCCCTCCTACCGGCCGAGGACTCAAAAAGCGTCCGGAGCGTCCGCCCCGTGTGCGCCGCGTTCGCGTGCGACGCCGTGTCTGACGGAAGGTTTGTGCCTCGCGAGCGCCTCCGGACGGCCATGGAACGCGAGGCACGCGAGGCGACCGACCGCGCGGACGCCGGGACAGACACCACGCGCCGCCGTCTGCTCGCCGCCGGGGGCGCCGCGGCGGCCGTCGGGCTGGCGGGCTGTGCGGGCATCGATACGGACCTGATAACCGGTTCCGGGCCGGCGGAGTTCGACGCGGAGGCGGCGACGGTCGCGGACGCGACCCTCTCGGAGACGGGGTACGAACTCGTCGACGTGAGCGAGGACGTGCGCACGGAGTCGTTCGAGGTGGCCGACCAGACTCGCGAGGTCGAGGTGACGAGCCACTTCGCGGAGTACGACCGCGCGGTGGAGATCCTCGGGGAGCGCTTCCAGGCGGCCGTCTTCGTCGCGTTCTCGACCCCCCAGATCGAGGTGCTCGGCCGGACGTTCAACCCCGTCGGCGACATGTCCAGCGAGGACCTCGCCGAGATGGTCCAGAGCCGGTACGACGGCGTGCAGGGCCTCGAGCGGCGCTCGGAGTACGAGACGACCGTCGCCGGGAGCCAGTCGCGGGTCGTCCAGTACGACGCCCGCGCGGACCTGGCCGAGAGCGGGGTGACCGTCGACCTCGTGCTCCACGTCGCGGACCCCGTCGCGGTCGGCGGCGACTTCGTGGTCGGGATCGGTGCCTATCCGGAGGCCGTCGGCGACGGGGACGCCGTGCGGGCGCTGCTGAACGGGATCGAGCACCCCGAGGCCTGAACGCGGCCCGCCGGGGCAGTCCCTGTCCGTCTCCCGTCGCCGTGGCCGAAAGCATATGCCGAGCGACCGCGTAGCCCGTCTCGATGCTGTTGGTCCTCTGTGTCGACCTCGACGACGACCTCGGCCGCAAGACCGGGATCCCCACCCCGGTGATCGGCGCGGACGAGGTCACCGAGGCCGCGGTCGCGCTCGCGACCGCCGACCCGGAGGACTCCGACGTGAACGTGCTCTTTCAGGGCGTCAACGTCCACGACGAGTTGGCCGCCGAGACCGGCGAGGAGGTGGAGGTCGCGGCCGTCACCGGCGTCGACGGCTCCGACGTGCAGGCCAACCGCAAGGTGGGCAACGAGGTCGACCGCGTGCTCGCGGAGCTGGCGACCGGCGAGGAGGTGCGCGCGGTCGTCATCACCGACGGCGCGCAGGACGAGTCCGTCCTCCCCGTGATCCGCTCGCGGATGCCGATCGACGGGGTCCGGCGCGTCGTCGTCCGGCAGGCGCAGAACCTCGAGTCGATGTACTACACGATGAAGCAGGTGCTCGCGGACCCCGAAACCCGCGGCACCGTCCTCGTGCCGCTGGGCATCCTGCTCCTGATCTACCCGCTCGTGGTCGTGGCGAACCTGTTCAACGTGGCCGGCGCTGCGGTGCTCGGACTCATCTCCGCGCTGTTGGGGCTCTACTCGCTGTTCCGCGGACTCGGGCTGGAGGCCAGCGTGGACACCGTCGCCGACCGCGTCCGGAACGTGCTGTACGCCGGCCGAGTGACGCTCATCACCTACGTCGTCGCGCTCGCGCTGCTGATCATCGGCGGCGTGCAGGCGGTCGAGACGGTCGATCGGGTCCGCGCGGTCGCCGGCGGGGGGACCGTCCCGGTCGGCGCCGCGGCCGCCGCCTTCGTCCACGGGTTCGTTCAGTGGGGCGCCGCGGCGGGGATCACCTCCAGCCTGGGCCAGGTGACCGACGAGTACCTCGCGGACCGGTTCCGCTGGCGCTACCTCAACGCACCCTTTTACGTCGTCGCCATCGCCGTGGTGCTGTACGCCCTCTCCGGGTTCTTCCTCCCTGCCGGGGTCCCCGGCGTGACGAGCCTCACGCTCGGCGACCTCGCGCTCGCGCTCACCGCGGGGACGCTGCTCGGCGTGTTGAGCACGCTGACGTTCGCCGTGGTGGAGTCGCGGATCGCCTCGACCGCGGAGCCGGCCTGATCGCGGCGGATGGGGCGGGGAACCGCCGGCGGACTCAGAACTCGCTTCGGTCGTCCGCGTCCGAACCGTCGCCGGTCGGGGCGTCGTCGGCCTCGGTCGGGGCGTCCGTCGCGGTCGCTGCGTCGTCGGCCTCGGTCGGGGCGTCCGTCGCGGTCGCTGCGTCGTCGGTCACTGCGCCGCCGGTCGGTTCGGTTTCCGTCTCGGGGTCGTTCCCGCCGCGGCGCCCGCGGAGCCACCAGCCGACCCCGACGCCGAGCGCCAGCGAGGCGGCCGGGAACGCGAGCACGAACAGCAGGAAGACGATCAGCAGTTCCGGACCGCCCGGGACGCCGAACTGGAGCACGGAGGGCACGGCCATGTTCCAACGACTCCCGTCTCGTCACAAAAGGATGTCGCCGCCTACCGGGAGTCGCCGGGTTCGCGGCCGTCGGCCGCGGACTCCGGTTCGTCGCCGGCCTCCTCATCGGCCGCGGTCTTCTGCCCGCTACCGGCGTCCTCATCGGCGACGGGTTCCTGTCCGCCGGCCTCCTCATCGGCGTCGGCCGCGTCGCGTCGCCGCACCTGCAGGTACTCGCGGGCGCCGGCCGCGAACTTCACCCCGAAGTAGACCAGCGCCAGCGCAGCGGCGGTGCCGATGGCGGCGATGGCGACCGTCTCGCCGCCGATCTGCAGGGAAACGGCGATAGCGAGGCTGTCGACGTGGACGACGGTTGCGGCCATGGAGTCACTCCCGGTCGTCGAGCAGTTGCGAGGCGGTGACCAGCGCGTCCAGTTCCACGTCGTGCTCGGCGAGCAGTTCGCGGGCGCCCTCCTCGCGGTCGACCACGACCAGCACGCGGTTCACGACGGCGCCGGCTTCCCGGAGGGCTTCGACGGCGTCGACCGCCGACTGGCCGGTCGTCGCGATGTCCTCCAGCACGACGACCTCCTCGCCCGCCGCGAGCGTCCCCTCGATCCGGTTGCCGGTGCCGTACTCCTTCGCCTGCTTGCGCGCGATGACGTAGGGGCGGTCGAGTTCGACCGCGGTCACCGCCACCAGCGGGACGGCCCCGAGCGCGACGCCAGCGAGCGTCGCGTCCGTGTCGCGGAGTCGGCTCGCGAACGCCGCCGCGATGAGGTCCAGACAGTGCGGGTCCGTCTCGAAGAGGTACTTGTCGACGTAGTAGTCGCTCGTGCCCCCGTGGGAGAGCTCGAACTCGCCGTACTGCACGGCGTCGGCCGCGCGCAACGCCGCGATGAGGTCGTCGGGTGCGTCGTCGGGCATCACTCGCGTAGGCGGCCGCGGGCGGCATAAACGGGTCGGAACGACCGTCGTTCGCGACCCGTCGATCCGGCGGAAAGACATATATAGTGGTACGTCATACCATGCCGTGTATGTCGTCTGCACCCAGCACGAACGACGACGAGCTGTTCGACGAGTTCCTCGCGGACAACGGTCACGAGACGGAGATCGTACGCTGGGAGCGATCGTATAACAAGAAGCAGTGTCCGGACTGCGGGGCGCTTCACGACGAGTCGGCCGCGACCTGCGGGGTCTGCGGCTGGGACCCCGCGGCCTGACGGACGCACCGGACGCGTCGGCTGCGCCGCTACCGTTCTGTTTTCAGAACTCCCGCAGCGCGCGAGCGCCGGCTACGTCTTCAGTCCGCTCCCGGTGAGCGGAACCACCACGTCCTCGTCGGGGCCGATCACGCCGCGCTCGCGGAACGTGCGGAGGGCGGCGGGCGCGACGGCGCAGGTCGGCTCGACGTAGAAGCCGTCCGCGTGGAGCCGGTCGAGCTCGCGCTCGGCGTCGGTCTGGGTCACGGCAACCGCGTCGCCGTCGGTCGCCGCGATGGCCTCGCGGATCCGGTCGATCTGGACCGGCTCCGCGATCTGGATGCCGTCGGCGGCGTCGTTGACCGAGTCCGCGGGGTCCGCGGCGTCCGGCCCGTGGAGCGCGCGGACGACCGGCGCGACGCCCGCCGCTTGCGCGCCGAGCAGCCGGGGGACGCGGTCGGTCCACCCCGCGGCCTTCATCGCCCGGAAACCGAGGTAGGCGCCGAGGAACAGGGTGCCGTGTCCGAGCGGCGTCACCACGGCGTCCGGGACGGTCCAGTCGCGCCGGTGGGCAACCTCGTACGCGAAGGTGGCCGTTCCCGCGAGGAACGCCGGGTTCCACGCGTGGCTGGCGTACCACGCGTCGCCCTCGCGGACGCGCTCCAGACACGCGTCGGTCACGTCCTCTCGGCTCCCCGGGACCCGGACCGGCTCCGCGCCGGCGCGCCGGATGGCCGTCAGCTTCGACTCCTTCACGTCCGCCGGGACGTAGATCTCGGCGTCGATCCCCGCGCGGGCGGCGTAGGTCGCGACCGCGGCGCCCGCGTTGCCCGAGGAGTCCTCCACGACGCGCTCGACGCCCAGCTCGCGGGCGCGGGTGAGCGTCGTCGTCGCGCCGCGGTCCTTGAACGAGCCGGTCGGGAAGACGTACTCCAGTTTGAACGAGGCGTTCCAGTCGGGCGCGTCCACGAGCGGCGTCGCGCCCTCGCCGAGCGTGACGCGGTCGGCCGGGTCGTCGCCGACCGGGAGGAAGTCGGCGAAGCTCCAGAGCCCTTCGCGGGCGTCGAACGCTTCCGGGTCCGGCGCCGGCGGCTCCGGGCGCGGCCGCTCGGCGAACCGCAGCGGGGAGCCGCAGGTGCAGCGCCAGCGGTCGCGATGGGTCGCCCCGCAGTCGGGACACCGGAGCGCGGTGGGGCCGGCCGTGGGAGCTCCGTCGCGGGCCATCAGTAGCTGTCCACGTCGACGGCGACCGAACAGACGTACTCGCCGGAGGCCACCTGCGGGAGCCGGCGCGACCGCCAGAAGATCCCGTCGCTGTCCGCGGTGACGTTCGCCTTCACCGTGCCGAAGACGTCGGTCACCTCGAAGAGGGCATCGCCGCGGGACACCTCCGCGCCGATCTCGCGTTTGAACCGCACGAGCCCGCCGGCGGGGGAGGCGTACTGGTCGAAGCCGCGGGAGCGGGTCTGCGTCTCCACCTCGACGTCGCCGTCGAGGAACCCGTAGTAGCGGAGGACGTTGAACGTCCCTTCGACGCCCTTTCGGATCGACTCCTCGTCCCAGCCCACGCAGCCGCCGAGCTCGGGGTCGATCGTCGGGACGCCCTCGTCCGGGCCGGCGCGGGCGAGCTGGCCGTCGGGGCCCTTCTGATCGAGGACGTAGCCGCAGCCGAACACCTTCGCGAGCCGGAGGCAGTCGCCGTGGAGGCGATGTCGGGGGCCACACCGCACCCGGACCTCGTCGATCATCCGGCTGGTGGAGCCCTGATGGAGGTCGAGGATGAGGTCCGCGCGCGTCGCCGCCTCGAAGGTGGCGGCCGCGATGCGCTCGGAGGTGGTGCCGCTCTCGTCGCCGGGATACGCCCGGTTCATCTTCGTGTCGTCGATGGGGTTGCGGTGTTCGGCCACCTGGAACGCGTGGTAGTTGACGATCCCGACGACGAGCACCGTCCCGGACAGTTCGGCGGGGTCGATCCGCGGGACGACCCGGTTGACGACGCCGAGCCCGTTCAGCTCGTCGCCGTCGCTGACCGCCTGTACGTACAGCGTCTTCCCGTCGGCGGCGCCGTTTATCACTGCGACCGGGAGCCGAACCGGACTCCCGTCCCGCGTCTCGCCCACCTCCAGCCGCCCCGTGTCCGTCTCCCCAGGGGCCGCGCTCGCCGTTCCCAGCGTGGTCATTAGCGGACGGAGGAGTGGGCGACTCTTTATCGGTTCGGTCCGACCCGGTGACCTCGCGGACGACACAACCTTTATGCGGGCAATTGGCGAATAGCGAGCCAACCGATCCACAGACGGCGTGGGGCTGCGGTCGTGGACGCTCCGCCGTCGAGGTCACCCAATGAGCATCGACATCGACCCGCTCGTCGAGAGCGAGGGGCTGCGCGTCACGGACCACATCGAGAACGCGCAGTTCGAACTCTACACCGACCGGCCCGTCGATCCCGTTCCCACCGACGGGGAGAACCACTACTTCCCGGTCGACGCCGCGGTTCGGTTTTCGGCGTCGACGATCGCGGTGCCCCGCGTCGCGAACGTGGTCGTTCGGGACGCCACGGGAGCGGTGGTCGCGGAGGGGACCGACGTCGAAGTGCCCGCGGGCGAGTACTTCGTGCAAGTGTCGCCGACGCCGACGAAGACGTACCTGCACGTCCGATCCGGGCTCACGGTCGTCTCCGGCGACGAACGCTCCCGGATCGCGTTCGACGGTGAGACGGCCGTCTCAGCGGGATTTCGCTCGCTCAACGACCAGCCAGCGGGGACCATCACCACGCCGTCCGACCCGGAGTCGATGATGCGGGCCGTCTCGCTTCTGGGATCGTCGCTCGCCACGACGAGCCCGGAGCGGTCCTTTCCGACCCTGCGGGGGCACCCGCCGCTGATCGAGGTCGGCGACGCCTTTTCGGTCCCGGACGCGGTCGAGGAGACCGATTCCGGAGTGGAGATCGTCGTGCCGCCCGAGTATCGCTACGTCTTCGCGAGCGCCTCGCTCGCGCACTACCTCGACGCCACGGTCGTGCCGGGGTCGACGCCCGAGCTCCGAGGCGACGGATGGAGCCACTCGCTGGCCCCCGACTTCGAGGCGCGGTGTTCCCGCGTGCTGCGGCGGACCTTCTATCTCGACTGTCTCGTCCGGACCGAGGGGTTCTATCCGGTCGAGCTGTACGAGTTGGACCGGCTGGACGACGTTCTCGACCTGGAGTACGCGAGGCTGTACGACCTGCCGCTTTCCGAGCGGCTGGACGCGTATCTCGACGTGCCGTTCGAGGACCTGGAGCCGCTCCTCCCGCAGTGGTCGCTCACCACGGACGTGCGTCCGGCCGCGGAGAACGTCTCGGTCCTGCCGTACCTCGCGGACGACCTGTCGCTGATCCGCTGTCCGGAGGCCGACCCGTCGGACGCCGACCCGGAGTCGAGTCACGTCTCCGAGTTCCTCCGGTCCCCGACGGACGCGCCGGTCGTTCGGGGCGCCGCGGATCGGGGGACGGGGTTCACCGTGGACGACGGGCAGTTCGTCCAGCCCGACCCGGTCGACACCGTCGAGCACGCCTGGGTCGGTGAGGGGATCCCGATCGGCGCGAACAAGGCGACCATCGAGGCGTACCGACGACGTATCGGCCGCGGCACGCCGGAACGGGGGTCGATCTCGGTGAGCGTCGTCTGCAACGACGACCGCATGCGCGAGGAGGGGGAGGTGGCGAACCTGTACGGGCTCCGCGACATGCTGCAGTTCGATATCGAGGTGATCCACGACCTGACTCGGGCGGAGATGCGGGAACTGCTCGCGTCCGACGTGGACTTCCTCCACTACATCGGCCACGTCGACGACCGCGGGATGCAGTGTGCGAACGGGTTCCTGGACCTCACGGACGCCCGCCTGGAGATCGGCGTCGACTCCTTCCTCCTGAACGCGTGTCAGTCCTACAGACAGGGCCAGGCGCTCATCGAGGGCGGGAGCCGCGGCGGGATCGCGACGCTGACCGACGTGGCAAACGCGCCGGCGACCGAGCTCGGCCGGATCGTCGCCCGGCTGATGAACGGCGGCTTCAACCTCCGCACCGCGCTCCACGTCGCCCAGCGCGCCCTCATCACCGGCCACCAGTACAGCGTGCTCGGCGACGGGGACGTGACGCTGTGTCAGAGCCGGAGCGGTGCGGCAGCGGTCTTCGAACTCGCGGAGACGGGGGGAACGTACGACCTCGGAGTCAGAACGTATCCGATCGGCGGGTTCGGGGCGGGAACGCTATTCACCCTGACGACGGACGCACTCGAACAGCACTGTCTCGTTCCCGGCAAGGTCACGGTCCGCGAACTGACCGCTGATCAGGTCGAACGACTGCTGGAGTTGGAGGTTTTTCCGGTGTTCGCTGACGGGGAACTGCAGTGGAGCGACGAACTACTGCCTTTGTAGGCCAACGGAGTTACGGACCGGGCATTGAGGACCCGACGTTGGCCGCGGCCGGGGCGGCCTGCGAAAGCAGGAGCAGGGTCATGAACAGGACGCCGGTCATCTTCGGGTTGTCGGACAGGTAAGCGCTGATGGCTTCCATGCTTTCAGAAATACTGGTTTGAAAGGAAATGATTATGTATGCCTACTCAGGTGTCGGCGATAATCTATTAGTAGAAATAGAGAAATAATCTGCCACCGACCGAGACGACCCGGCGTCGCCGTCGCTCGCGCACCCGTTTCACGAGGGGAGGGAAAAGCCCGTCCGTCCGCGTATCGCTGTTGATAACGCGCGCGGTTCCCCGCCCGACCCGGGCGACCGCAGCGCTCAGTCGCTCCGCGGGGGGTTCTCGGCCAGCTCGCGATAGATCCGGTAACAGCGGTCCAGCACGTCCAGCGAGACGCTCTCGGTCTCGGTGTGGGCCTCGCCCGGTTCGGAGGCGCCACAGACCACGCACTCGACGCCGGCCTCGGCGAGCCATCCGGCGTCGGTGGCGTGCGGCTTCGTCACGAGTTCGGGGTCGCCCGCCTGAGCGGTCTCCGCGGCCGCGAGCGCCGCCTCGGCGAAGGCGTCGTCCCCACAGGCCATCGGCGGGAGGTCCTGATCGATCTCCCACTCGACGCCCGGCAGGGCCTCCACGCGCCCGAGGTCGGCGCGCTCGCCCGGCACGGTGCGCTCGTCGACGGTCACCTCGCAGGCGTCCGGGATCACGTTCCACGCGTCCCCGCCGTCCATCTTCGTCACCGCGACCGACCCCGATAGGGTCTCGCCGAAGACCTCGGCCTCGGGGAACTGGATGTCGCGGATCACGTCGACCGCGTCGCAGGCGCGGTACACCGCGTTGACGCCCGACTCCGGTTCGGAGGCGTGGGCGGCCGCGCCCGTCGCGCGGACCGTCGACCCCCGCCGGCCCTTGTGCGCGACGACCACGTCCGTCACGCCCTCCTTCGAGTAGTTCGTCGACCCCTCTGCGACGAGCGCGTAGTCCGGCGCGAACCCGGCGTCGATGGCGGCGCGGGCGCCCGTCCCTCCGACCTCCTCGCCCACGAAGGAGGCGGCGACGAGTTCGACGCCGGCGGGCACCGCGGCGTCGCGGAACGCCAGCATGCAGGCCGCGACCGCCCCCTTCATGTCGGCCGTCCCGCGGCCGTAGAGCCGTCCGTCGCGCTCCTCGACGACGTACCCCCCGTCGTCGGTCGTCTGGCGGGGGGCGGGCGGGACCACGTCGTGGTGCCCCACGAGCGCGAGCGTCGTGGCGTCGGGGTCGTCGGTCGCGCCGCGGCGGGCGACGACGTTGCCCGTCTCGTCGCGCTCCACGGCGGCGTCGGTCTCCGCGCGGAGCCACGCCTCGATGGCGTCGCCCGCGTCGGTCTCGTCCTCGTGGGAGGGGATCGACACCAGTTCGGCGGTCAGGTCGGCGAGTTCCGTCACGTCCGGCGGTGGGACGCGCGAGGACATAAATCGGCGGGAGCCGGCGAGGCCGCCCCGGACAACGGCTTCAAGTACCGCACGCGCCCACCACGGGGTAATGAGCGACACGGGCGAGGACGGGGACGGCGGGGACCCGACGCGGGACGGCGAGACGGCGGACGCCGGCGCGGCGGACGCGACCGCCGACCCCACCCCGACGATCCGCCACCTCGACGAGCGGGCGGTCCAGCGCATCGCGGCCGGCGAGGTCGTGGAGCGCCCCGCCTCGGTGGTGAAGGAGCTGGTCGAGAACAGCCTCGACGCGGACGCGGACCGCGTCTCGGTCGCCGTCGAGGCGGGCGGCACGGAGTCGATCCGCGTGCGCGACGACGGCGTCGGCATCCCCCGCGACCAGTTGGCGGCCGCGGTCGCGGAGCACGCCACCTCGAAGATCGACGGCGCCGCGGACCTCGACGCCGGCGTCGGCACCCTCGGCTTCCGCGGCGAGGCGCTGTACACCGTCGGCGCGGTCTCCCGACTTACCCTCCGCTCGCGCCCCCGGGACGCGGCCGGCGCGGGCGCGGAGATCACCGTCGAGGGCGGCGACGTGGGCGAGGTCAAACCGGCGGGCTGTCCGACGGGGACGACGGTCGAGGTCGCGGACCCCTTCTACAACACGCCCGCCCGCCGGAAGTTCCTGAAGACGACCGCGACCGAGTTCGACCACGTCAACACCGTGGTCACGCAGTACGCGCTCGCGAACCCCGACGTGGCGGTCTCGCTGGAGCACGACGGCCGCGAGGTGTTCGCGACCGAGGGGAACGGCGACCTCCGCTCGGCCGTCCTCGCGGTCTACGGCCGCGAGGTCGCGGAGGCGATGGTCGACGTCGAGTGGACGCCGGGGGAGGGGGACGGAGCGGGAGCCGACGCCGAGGGAGAGCGGGACGAGGCCGACGCCCCCGTCGAGCGCGTCCACGGCCTCGTCTCCCATCCCGAGACGACCCGCGCGGGTCGGGAGTACCTCGCGACGTTCGTCAACGACCGCTACGTCACCGCCGGGGGGCTCAGAAACGCGGTCGTGGCGGCCTACGGCGGCCAGCTCGCGCCCGACCGCTATCCCTTCGCGGTCCTCTTCGTGGAGGTGCCGACCGACGCGGTCGACGTGAACGTCCACCCGCGGAAGATGGAGGTGCGCTTCGACGAGGAGGCCGCCGTCGTCGCGGCGGTCGAGGAGGCGGTCGAGGACGCCCTGCTGGACCACGGCCTGATCCGCTCGACCGCGCCCCGCGGGCGCTCGGCCCCCGACGAGGCGCGCGTCTCCCCCGAGTCCGCCGACGCGGAGGCGGTCGGCGGCGCCGGCACCGACCACGAGCGCGCGGCCGGCGTGGGGGAGCGGAGCGGCGACGCGACCGGAGAGGGAAATGCGGACGGAACAGAGGACGGAAGTGCGGGCGGGACCGCGGACGCGGTCGCCGACGGAAACGCGGACACGACCGCGGACAGAAACGGGGCCGAGACCGCCGACGCGGCGACGGAGCTCGACCCCGAGGATGCCGACGCGTGGACCGTCGAGGGGCTCGGCGACGGCTCCGAGGCTGCGGGGTCCGCGGAGGACGCGGCCTCGGACGACGGGAGCGGCGGCGGACTCCCGGATCACAACGCGACCCGGACGGACCGCGACAGGCCCTCGCCGCGGGCGTGGCAGTCGGACGCGGATGCCGGGACGGACACCGGGACGAACGCCGAGACGGACACCGGGGCGAACGCCGAGACGGACGCCGAGACGAACGCCGAGGCGGACACCGGGGCGGACGCAGACCCCGGGCGTCCTTCTGTCGGCGACGAGGCGGGGAGTCCTTCTGTCGGCGGCGATTCTCGCCCCGGATCGGACGCCGGAACCGCCGGCTCGTCCGGCTCTCGGGGCGCCCCGTCGCGGCGCGTGACCGACGCCGGGAGCCAGCGCACGCTCGGGGGCGACGAGGCGACCGCGGAGCGCGAGTACGAGCGCCTCCCGTCGCTGCGCGTGCTCGGCCAACTCCACGACACCTACGTCGTCGCGGAGGCGCCGGACGGGCTGGTGCTGATCGACCAGCACGCGGCCGACGAGCGCGTCAACTACGAACGGCTCCAGCGCGAGTTCGCGGACGGCGCGGCCGCGCAGGCGCTCGCGGAGCCGGTGCGAGTGGAGCTTACCGCCCGCGAGGCGGCGCTGTTCGCGGAGTTCGCCGACGACCTCGCCGAGATCGGCTTCGAGGCGGAACGGGACGGCGAGCGCGCCGTGGCGGTGTCGGCGGTCCCGGCGGTGTTCGACGCGACGCTGGACCCCGGCCTCGTGCGCGACGTGCTCGGCTCCCTGGTGAGCGACGCCGCCGACGGCGACGAACCGGTCGCGGACGTGGTCGACGAACTGCTGGCGGACCTCGCCTGCTACCCCTCCGTGACGGGCAACACCTCGCTGACCGAGGGCTCCGTGGTCGACCTGCTCGCGGCGCTGGACGGCTGCGAGAACCCCTACGCCTGCCCGCACGGCCGCCCGGTCGTCATCGCGTTCGACCGCGCGGACATCGAGGACCGCTTCGAGCGCGACTACCCCGGCCACGCCGGACGCCGCGCGGAGTAGAGGACATCGCGGAACGGGTGGCGGGTCGACAAGCCGACCCGACCGGTCGCTCGGATCGCCCCCGCTTATGTAGCCCCCAGCCGAGCGCCCGGTATGGAGTGGTACGCGTGACCGACCTCGTAACGTTCGGCGAGACGATGCTGCGGCTGTCGCCCCCTCGCGGTGAGCGGCTGGAGACGACCCGCGAGCTCGGCGTGCAGGCGGGCGGCGCCGAGAGCAACGTCGCGGTCGGCGCGGCGCGCCTCGGCGCGGACGCCGCGTGGCTCTCGCGGCTCCCCGACTCGCCGCTCGGCCGCCGGATCGTGAGCGAACTCCGCAGCCACGGCGTCCGCACGGGCGTCTCGTGGGCCGACCCCGAGGGGACCCGCGTCGGGACCTACTACCTCGAACACGGCGGCGAGCCGCGTGGGACGAACGTGATCTACGACCGCGCGGACGCCGCGATCACCGACGTCTCCGCCGCGGAACTGCCGACCGGCGTCTTCGAGTCGGCCGACCGGTTCCACACTACGGGGATCACGCCCGCGCTCTCGGCCGAGGCGGCCGAGACGACAGCGTCGCTGCTGGAGGCCGCCGGCGAGCACGACGTGACGCGGTCGTTCGACCTGAACTACCGGGCGAAGCTCTGGACGCCCGAGGAGGCCCGGAACGCCTACGAGTCCCTGTTCCCCGACGTGGACACGCTGTTCGTCCCCGTCCGCGACGCGCGGCGCGTGCTCGACCGCGAGGGCGACGCGGTCGACATCGCCCACGGACTGGCGACGGACTTCGGCTTCGAGACCGTCGTCGTCACTCGCGGATCGGAGGGCGCGCTCGCGCTGGCGGACGGGTCGGTCCGCGAGCAGGGCGTCTTCGAGGCCGACACGTTCGACGCCATCGGCACCGGCGACGCCTTCGTGGCCGGGTTCCTCGCCCACCGGCTCGACGGCGGCGACGTGGCCGACGCGCTGGAGTACGCTGCTGCGACCGCCGCGCTCAAGCGGACGGTCGACGGCGACCTGGCCGTCGTCACGCCCGCGGAGGTCGAGCGCGTCATCGGCGGCGAGGGCGGCATCGACCGGTAGCGGAAGCGTCGCGACCCGCTCCGCGGCCTCCCGTCAGTCCCGGTCCGCGGTGTTTCTGCCTTCCTCCTCGACGGGGATCTGGTGGGCCGACTCCGCGAACCCGGCCGAGAGAATTCGGGTCATCGCCTCCTCGACGCTCTCGTTGGTCTCCGTGACGCGCTCCGGTTCGACCTCGATCACGTAGCCGGAGGTGATGTTCGGCGCGGTCGGCATGAACAGCACGAGCTTGCCGTCGGTCGTCTTCTTGCCCGTTTTGAACGCCGTCATGCGGATGCCGTTCCACGTCTCGAGGTGGACCGGCGTCTGCAGTTCGTCGGTGCCCGAGAGGGCGGTCTCGACGGCGAGTTTGGAGGCGTTGTACACCACGCGGAGCGCGGGGAGCCGGTTGATCGTGTCGTCGAGTTTGGTCTCCGCGACGCGGCCCATGGTCGTCCGCATGAAGTAGCCGACCGCGAGCACGAGCGTCGTGAACACCACGATCGCGATGACGACGCGATAGACGGGTTCGACCCCGGTTGGGAGCCACCCCGGCTCCAGTTCACCGATGAACGGGAGCGCCACGATGTGCCGGTAGATCCACTGCACCAGCAACAGGAGGACGATGAGCGGCACGAGGACGATGAGCCCGCTCGCGAAGTCGCGTTTCCACGTGGACATCTACGTGGTAGGTATGCGCGACGGTCCCTTATCAGCGCTTCTACACGTGTCTTGCGCGCGTCGCCGACCGCACGGGCCGACCCTCACCGCCCCAGCACCGCCCGCGCCGCGAACAGCAGGTTCTCCTTCCGCTCGCGGACGCGCCGGTAGAAGTAGGAGAGCCACTTGTCGCCGTAGGGCGCGTACTGCCACACCTCGACGCCCTGCGCCGCGAGGTCGCGCTGGGCGTCGTCGCGGACGCCCATCAGCATCTGTATCTCGTAGTCGGTGCCGTGCTCCTCGCCGAGCCGCCGCGCCAGCGAGACCATCTCCGGGTCGTGGCTCCCCACCGCGACGCCGCGGTCGCGGTGCTTGAACAGGTACTCGATGTCGCCCCGGTACGCCTCGTTGACGCGCGCCTTTTCCGTGTAGGCGATCTCCGAGGGCTCGTCGTAGGCCCCCTTCACGATCCGAACCTTCCCCGGCACCTCGACGACGCGCTCGAGGTCCTCGCGGGTGCGCTTGAGGTTCGACTGGAGGCACTGCCCGACGCTCCACGGGTTGTCCGTCGCCACGTCCACGAACGCGTCCAGCGTCGCGTCGGTCGTGTCCGCGTCCTCCATGTCGCACCAGACGAACACGTCGCGCTCGTGGGCGTACCCGACGACATCCCGGAACAGCTCCGCGAACAGGTCCGCGGAGACGTCCAGCCCGATCTGGGAGGGCTTCACCGAGACGCAGGCGTCCAGCTCCGTGTCGGCGATGTCGTCGATCAGATGGCGGTAGGCGGCCGCGTCCTCGCGGGCCGGCTCCGGGTCGTCGTAGTGTTCCCCGAGCAGGTTCAAGATCACCTTCACGCCCTCGTCGTTGCGCTCGCGCGCGTGGTCGAGCGCGGCCGCCGGCGTCTCGCCCGCGACGAACCGGCTCGCGATCGGCGGGATCATGGTCCGAAATTTTTGCCGGCGCGTAATCAGGGTTGCCGTCCGCGCCGGCGGAGCGGCGTCCGCACCCTCCCGCGGCCGGCCGTCGCTTCCACCCTCCCGTAGCCGTCCTTCCACACGCTATATACGGCCGCCGGGCGTGCGGTCCCGGTATGGTCGTCTCCCTCGTCGCCACCGCCTTCTGGGCGATGCTGCCAGCCTACGTGCCGAACAACGTCGCCGTCCTCGCGGGCGGGGGTCGTCCCATCGACGCCGGCCGGACGTGGAACGGCGCCCGCCTGCTCGGCGACGGCAAGACGTGGCGCGGCACCGCCGTGGGGACGCTCGCGGGCACGCTGCTCGCGCTCGCGCTCAACGCGGTCCGCGACCCCGTCGTCGCCGCGACCGGTATCGAAGCGCTCCCGACGTTCTCGCTCGCGGCGGGGTTCGCGCTCGCGTTCGGCGCCATGCTCGGCGACATCGGCGCCTCGTTCCTCAAGCGCCGCTCCGGCCGCGAGCGCGGCGCCGCGTTCCCCGGCCTCGACCAGCTCGACTTCGTCGTCGGCGCGATGGCCTGCGCGCTCGTCGCCGACCCCGCGTGGTTCCTCGCGACGTTCACGCCGCGCGTGATCGCCGCCGTCCTGCTGATCACCCCGCTGCTCCACATCACGACGAACGTGATCGCGTTCAAGATCGGCGTCAAGAACGAACCCTGGTGAGCCGGCCCAGTCCTCGCGCGACGGACCCCGCGGACGCGCTCACCCCCGACCGCGCGGGCGCCGTCTCGGACCGTTTATGTCCCCACCGTTCCCTCAACCGACCATGAGCGAGGCCGAGGGCGACGAGGACGACGCGGCGGCCGCGACCGGCCGGGAGATCTGGATCGAGAAGTACCGCCCGCAGACCCTCGACGACATCCACGGACAGGAGGAGATCGTCGAGCGCCTGCAGAGCTACATCGACCAGGAGGACATCCCGCACCTGCTCTTCGCGGGGCCGGCCGGGGTCGGGAAGTGTGTAACGGGAGATACGCCGGTTCTTACCGATGCAGGGCTTGAACGCATCGAGGACGTGGCCGGCGAGACCGAGGGGTTCGCCGACGCTGACCCGGAGCTATCGGTCGCGACGCTGGCCGACGACGGCTCCGTCGAGTACGGGTCCCCCTCGCACGTCTTCGGCAAGGAGGCCGACGAACTCGTCGAGATCGAGACGCGCGACGGCGGGAGCTTCCGCGTCACGCCCGAGCATAAGCTCCGAGTAGTCGATGGCGAGGGGTTCGACTGGATCCCCGCGCGTGACCTCTCCAACGGGGAGCGGATCGCGCGGCCCCGCCGCGTCCCGACACCCGACGGACCCGCCGAACTTCCGTGGATGGAGGCGATGGATCCGGAGCGGACGGAGGTGACGCTGACCGACGACGCGGCCGCCGACTTCGGGGTCGACGCTCCCGTCACGCTCGCCCGACTCGCGGTGGCCGACCGACCGATCGACCCGGAGGACGTGGCCCGGATCGAGTACGTGAACGTCCACGGCCACAGGTCCCGGAGCATCACGCCGCCGCCGGCGGTCACGCCGGAGGTGGCTCGCTTCGTGGGACTGGCTGTGAGCGAGGCTCGGATCGAGGGAGGAAGGATCAAGTTCTACAACACCGACGAGAAGCTCCTCGACGCGTTCGAGGACGCCGCACACGACTGCTTCGACGTGGAGACGACGCGCGGCGTTCAGCAGGACGTGCCCTTCGTTCGGATCGGGTCACGCACGCTGACGCACTATCTGGAGTCCGTGTTCGACGTGTTTGCAGGAGCGAGCCGCAAGGGGGGAATCGGCTCCGCCATCCTCCGAGCGGACGCGGAGTCGCGAGCGGCGTTCGTTCGCGCGATGTTCGACGCCGAGGCACACGTCGGGGCACAGGGAACCGTCGAACTCACCCAGAAGAACGAGGACCACGTGACCCTGCTGGCGTATCTGCTCTCCACGTTCGGCATTCCGTCTCGACAGAAGGACCTCACGAAGTCCGCGACCAACGGGAGCGAAACGGAACGCACGTACCGCGTGCTCTACCTCTCCGGCGCGAGCGCACTCAGCAGGTTCCGCGAGGAGATCGGGTTCTCCGTCGACTACAAGGCCGACGAACTGGCGCGCCACGCCGCCAAGGAGTCGAACCCGAACTTCGACACGATCCCGACGCAGACGGTCCTCCGTGACCTCTGTAACCGGTTCGACGTTCCGGTCACCGAGCATCTCCCGAAGTCGCTCGATCCCGATTCGCCGGGTCGAGAGGCGTACTGCGCCGCGCTCGACAGCGCCGTCGGCGCCGCGCTGGAGCGGATGGATGACGCTCAACGCGCGCTCGAACGCCTCGACGAGATCCAGCCGGAGATCGAAGCGACCGCGAGCGTTCCGGCGGCGTGGGTCGACGGCCGCGCCGAACTGGCGCCCATCGAGACGCGCCACGAGGTCTCGGAAGCCGTCGGCGCGCGAGCCGACAGACTCCTCGAGTACAGCGACGGCCGACGAACTCCTCGGGCCGACAGGGCGCTCACCATCCTCGACCGGATCGGACGGCCGGTCGAGGGGGCGCGGCTCGACCGTGTCAAGGAGGGTCTCCGGGATTCCATCGACCTGCTCGGGGTCAGCTATGCCGAGATCGTCGAGGACCTCGAGTTGACGACCGCCGACCTCACGAACCTCCTCCGCTCCGACGACTCCGAGGTTCGGTCGCTGACGCGGTTCGTCTCCGTTGCGGAGCGTCTCCGTTCGCTCGCGAACCGACGGTTGTCGCTCGACGCCATCGAGCAGGTCGATAAGGCGAACCGCCTCGCGGACAACGACCTCTACTACGACTGCGTCGAGTCAGTAGAGCGCGTCGAAGCCGACGAGCGCGTGTACGACTTGACGATGCCCGGCACCCGGAACTACGTCGCCGGACGCGTCCCGACCGTGATGCACAACACGACCGCAGCCACGGCCATCGCCCGCGAGGTGTACGGCGAGGACGACTGGCGCGGCAACTTCCTGGAGCTGAACGCCTCGGACCAGCGCGGGATCGACGTGGTCCGCGACCGGATCAAGAGCTTCGCGCGGTCGTCGTTCGGGGGACACGACCACCGGATAATATTCCTTGATGAAGCCGACTCTCTCACCGATGACGCCCAGTCGGCGCTCCGCCGGACGATGGAGCAGTTCTCCGACAACACGCGGTTCATCCTCTCGTGTAACTACTCCTCGAAGATCATCGACCCCATCCAGTCGCGGTGTGCCGTCTTCCGCTTCTCGCCGCTGTCGGACGAGGCGGTCGCCGCGCAGGTCCGCGAGATCGCCGCGAACGAGGGTATCGAGGTGACCGAGGAGGGCGTCGACGCCCTCGTGTACGCCGCCAACGGCGACATGCGCCGGGCGATCAACTCCCTGCAGGCGGCCGCGACCACGGGCGAGGTCGTCGACGAGGAGGCGGTGTACGCGATCACCGCGACCGCCCGGCCCGAGGAGATCGAGTCGATGGTGCGGGACGCGCTGAACGGCGACTTCTCGAAGGCGCGCGCGACGCTGGACACCCTCCTGACCGAGACGGGGATGGCGGGCGGCGACGTGATCGACCAGCTCCACCGCTCCGTCTGGGAGTTCGACCTCTCGGAGCGCGAGGCGGTGCGACTGATGGAGCGCGTCGGCGAGGCCGACTACCGGATCTCGGAGGGCGCCAACGAGCAGGTCCAACTCGAGTCGCTGCTGGCGTCGCTGGCGGTCGAGGCGTAGGCCGCCCGCGACGGACGGGCTTTTTGTCGGCGGCCGCGAACCCCGTGCCATGCTCACGGTCGTCTCGGACACCCACAGCGAGGAGGGCCATCGGCTGACCGGGCGGACGCTGGAGGCGGTCCGCGAGGCCGACCTCGTGGTCCACGCCGGCGACTTCTACACCGAATCGGCGCTCGACGCCTTCTACGAGGCGGCCGACACGCTCCGTGCGGTGACCGGCAACAACGCGACGGCCGCGGTCCGCGACCGCCTCCCGGCCGAGCGCGTCGTCGAGTACGCGGGCGTCCGGTTCGCGGTGACGCACACGCGCCGCGGCGGGGCGACCGCGCTGGCGCTGTTCGGGCGCGAGCGCGACGCGGACGCGGTCGTGTTCGGGCACAGCCACAGACCCACCGTCGACGCGACCGGCGCGGTCACGCTCCTCAACCCCGGCAGCCACGCACAGCCGCGCGGGAACAGGGCGGCACACGCCGAACTCGTCCCCGACGGCGACGGGCTCGACGGGCGGCTCGTGACACCGGGCGGCGAGACGTTCGAGCGATTCCGGGTCGAGCCGCGACGCTCCGACTGACGCGGGGTCGGAAGAAGACACCGGCACCGGTGGACTGTCCACGGCGTCGGCGAGTGGAGGGCCGAAGCGGGCGAAACAGGCCGTCCGGCGGTGGGGACGCGACGTGGGGGGCGTCGCAACGTGGGTGACGGTGCTGGCAGCGGCCGGACGGTCTCGCGGTCGGGTCGGCGGTGGGCGAGCCGACACCGATGCCGCATCCTCCACTAGACCGGTTGACAGTATATAGGTGGTCTAAGCACAAACGGCCGTTTTAGCAACCGGACGGCGCCGCCGTTCGTCGCGGCTCGCCGAAACGCCTAACCCGGTGCCCCGGTTACCGCGGCGTATGCCGTTGCAGGACCCCATCTACCTCGGCCTGATCGCCGTGCTCGTCGGATTCTTCCTCTTCGGATACCTCCTCGTCCGGCGGACGGTGCTGGGGCTCCGGGAAGGCTACGAGGACGGGAAACGGTAGATGGCGCTCGAAACCGCGGTCACCTTCCTCGTGGCGGGGGCGGCCAGCCTCTTCATGGCGTGGTCGATCGGCGCCGGCTCCTCGGGGTCGACCCCGTTCGCGCCCGCGGTCGGCGCCAACGCCATCTCGGTGATGCGGGCCGGCCTCGTCGTCGGCGTCCTCGGCTTCTTCGGCGCGGTGCTGCAGGGCGCCAACGTCACCGAGGCGGTCGGAACCGAACTCATCGGCGGCGTCACGCTCACCGCGGGCGCGGCCATCGTCGCGCTCGTGACGGCCGCCACACTCGTCGCGGTCGGCGTCTTCGCCGGCTATCCGATCGCGACCGCGTTCACCGTCACCGGCGCCGTCGTCGGCGTCGGAATGGCGATGGGCGGCGACCCGGCGTGGGCGAAGTACGGCGAGATCCTCACGCTGTGGGTGCTGACGCCGTTCCTCGGCGGCGGCGTCGCGTTCCTCACCGCCCGCGCGTTGATCGGTGACCGGTTCCCGGAGCGCGAGCTCACCGCGGTGCTGGCCGGTGCGGTCGGCGTCATCGTCGCCAACGTCGGGTTCGCGGCGCTGGGTCCCGACGGGGAGGCGGGCTCGCTGGCCGGGACGCTGGGCGACGGGCTCGCTCCGGGGTCCGTCGACCTCCCCGTAGTCGGGGCGTTCACCGTCGGTGCGGTCGCGGTGTCGGCGGCGGTCGCCGCGCTGGTCGCCGCGGCCGTGTTCGCCGACCTCGGTCGCGACCGCGCGGGCGCTCAGCGGCGCTTCCTCCTGGCGCTCGGCGGCCTGGTCGCCTTCTCGGCCGGCGGCTCGCAGGTCGGTCTCGCCATCGGCCCCCTCGTCCCCCTGCTCGATGGGGCGGCCGTCCCGCTGTGGGCGGTGCTGGTCGGCGGCGGCGTCGGCCTGCTCGCGGGGTCGTGGACCGGCGCGCCCCGGATGATCAAGGCCATCTCGCAGGACTACGCCTCGATGGGGCCGCGCCGGTCCATCGCCGCGCTGATCCCCTCCTTCGCCATCGCCCAGACGGCGGTCGCGTTCGGCATCCCCGTCTCGTTCAACGAGATCATCGTCTCCGCCATCGTCGGCTCCGGCTTCGCGGCGGGCGACGCGGGCGTCAGCCGGAAGAAGATGCTCTACACCGTGCTCGCGTGGATCGGGTCGCTGGTGCTGGCGCTGGCGCTCGGCTTCTCGGTCTACTGGGGCGTGACGGCGCTGATCGGCTGAGACGGGCCGCGACCTCGGGGCGGCCGTCAAGGGTGGACTCCCGGATCGGCCGTCAAGGGAGGATTCGGAGCCGACGCGTCCCGATCACTCCTCGGTGTCGAGCGGTTCGTTCTCCTCGTCGGGCTCCTCGGTCTCCTCCTCGCGTCCGTACTCCTCCGTGACGGTGACGCGAGCGCGCATGATCCGGGTGTTGTCGACTTGGTCGATACGGATCTTCACGCCGTCGTACTCGATCTCCTCGCCCTCCTCGACGAGGCGGCCGGCGCGGTTGAACACGAAGCCGGCGAGCGTCTCGAACTCCTGTCCCTCCGGGAGGTCGATGTTCAGGAACTCGTTGACCTCGTCGATGTTCACCTCGCCCTGCACGACCGCGGTGTTGTCGTCGAGGAACTCCACCGGCTCGGGCTCGTCGCCCTCCAGGATGTCGCCGACGATCTCCTCGACCATGTCCTCGAGCGTGATGATCCCCTCGGTGGTGCCGAACTCGTCGATGACGATCACCATCTGGAGCCGGTTGTCCTGCATCTCCTGGAGCAGTTCGTCGGCGTTCTTCGACTCCGGGACGTGCAGGGTGGGCTTGACCACGCGTTCGAGCGAGGGTTCGCCCTCCGAGTAGCGCAGTTCGCGCACGAGGTCGCGGACGTTGACGACGCCGACGATGTTGTCGAGGTTGCCGTCGTAGACGGGCGTGCGCTCGTGGTCGGACTGGACGCAGGTCTGGATCGCCTCCTCGACGCTGGCGGTCTTGGGGACCGCGGTCACGTCGAGCCGGGGGGTCATCACCTCCTTGGCGATGGTGTTGTTGAACCGGAAGATGCGGTCGAGCATCTCGCGTTCGTCCTCCTCGATGACGCCTTCCTGCTCGCCCGTCTCGATGATGTTCTGGATCTCCTCGCGGGTGACGTAGGTGGACTCGATGGCGGTGCCGCCGCCGGTGATTCGGTTGACGAGCCGGGTGAGGTAGTCGAAGAGGACGACGAGCGGCATCAGCGTGTACTCGGCGTACTTCAGCGGCCGCGACACGCGCAGCGACCACGACTCGGTGTTCTCGACCGCGTACGACTTCGGCGCGCTCTCGCCGAACAGCAGCACGAGCGTCGTGATGCCGAACGTCGCCGCGAAGACGGCCTGTCCCTGCGAGAGGTACAGCGCGAACAGCGCGGTCGCGATGGAGGACATCGCCACGTTGACGATGTTGTTGCCGACGAGGATCGTCACCAGCAGGCGGTGGGGGTTCGACTTCAGGTCGTCGATGATCTCCGCGTTCGGGATCCCCTCGTCGACCATCGACTCCACACGGTGCTTCTGAAGGGAGAACAGCGCGATCTCCGAGGAGGAGAAGAACGCGGACAGCCCCACCAGGACGAGGATGGCGACCGCTCCCAGTACCGTCTTCGTCGTCCGATCGACCGCCGGTAGCTGGAGGACGGTGAACGTAAGCGTGGTCGGCGACAAGCCCATTCTCACTTGAGGTGCGTCGGGCGGCAATTAAAGGGTTCCCCTCCGACCCGACTTCGCCGGCTCTCGCGCCGGTCTGAACGCCCGCATCGACTCTCGCGCCGTGACGACCGGCCGGGCGTGTCAGCGAGCCGATCCGGTCGGTTCGGCTTCCGACACCGGCAACCCGGACGACCGCCGACACGGTTACCCTTGCGGCGTTCCAAAGCGGGATATGGCCGATTCAGACATCACCCTGTACCGACTACAGGCGTGTCCCTACTGCGAGCGCGTGGTGCGGACGCTCGACGAGCTGGGACTCGACTACCACTCCCGGTTCATCGAGCCGATGCACTCCGAGCGGAACGTCGTCAAGCGGGTCTCCGGGAAGCGGAGCGTCCCCGCCATCGTCGACGAGCGAACGGGCGTCACGATGTCCGAGAGCGCGAACATCGTCGAGTACCTCGAGGCGACCTACGGGGAGGGGGGTGCCTGATGGTCGACTTCGAGGTGGTCGACCTGCCCGAGACGGACCACGTCGCCGCGGGCGAGACGGCCCCGGACTTCACGCGCCCGCTCGTCGGCGAGGAGTTCTGGGAGGACCGTTCGCTCTCCGAGCTGACCGACGAGGGGCCGGTCCTGCTGGTCGCCTACCCGATGGACGGCGCCTTCCAGGCGACGTACGTCTGGAACGAGGTCCGCGACCGCGGCTGGACCGACGCGGTGCAGGTCGTCGGCCTCTCCATTTCCTCGCCGTACGAGCACAAGACGCTGCTCGCGGAGCGGGGCGTCGACGCCCGCCTGTTCTCGGACCCGGCCGCGGACGTGGTCGCCGAGTACGGGATCGAGAACGACCTCGACGGGATGACCGGGATCGTCGACGCCCGGCCCGCCGTCTTCCTGATCGACGGCGACCGCGAGGTGCAGTACGCGTGGGTCGCCGAGACCCAGCCCGACTTCCCCGACTACGACGCCGTCGAGGACGCGCTGGACGACCTGTAGGTGCGGCGTTCGTGCGCTCCGGGAGCGAAACGACCCCGTCACCCTTTTGCGCGCCGCCGGCTCACCCTCGTTCGATGAGCGTCACCGACGAGGACCTCGACCGCGCCGCCGCGGCGATAGCCGACGGCGAGGCGGTCGTTTATCCGACGGAGACCGTCTACGGACTGGGAGCGAACGCGCTCGATCCCGCGGCCGTCGAGCGCGTCTTCGAGTTGAAGGGCCGGGACCGCGACAACCCCCTCTCGCTGGGCGTCCCGAGCGTCGACGCCGCGCTCGACCACACGCGCCCCACCGAGCGCGAGGAGGCATTTATGCGCGCGTTCCTGCCCGGGCCGGTCACCGTCGTCGTGGAGCGCGACGCCGCGGTGCCGGACGCGCTCACCGCGGGCCGCGACCGCGTCGGCGTCCGCGTCCCGGACCACCCGGTCGCGCTCGGCCTGCTGGAGCGCGCCGACTCGCCCGTCACCGCCACCAGCGCGAACGTCTCCGGCACGGGGAGCGTCCGGCGCGTCGCGTCGCTCTCGGACAGGATCCGCGAGGGGGCCGCGGTCGTGCTCGACGGCGGCGAGACCGGCGGCGCCGAGAGCACGGTGGTCGACCCCGGGTCGGGGACGGTCCACCGCCGCGGCGCGAACGCGGACGCCATCGAGACGTGGCTGGCCGAGCACGCTGCGGAGTGAGGTTGGCTCCAGCGGCGTTTCGAAGCCGTCTGTACCCGGTGGTCGGCGACGAGCACGGACCGATCGGGCGGACGTGAATCGGAGCGAAAGTTCCAGCCGGGTCCCTCGGACAGCAATCGTTCCGTTGCTGCTCCTGCTGTGCCGGACAGTACCACCCAGAGAGCCCCAGCCGGCTCTCTATACGGCGGTTTTTCTGTGTCTGTTGTCGATCCTGCTGTGCTGGACAGTACCACCCAGAAAGCCCCAGCCGGCTCGACCGACCGCGACACGCTCTGCGCTCCTCGCTCTCCGCACAGCTCGCTGCGGTGCTTGAGGCGCCGGGGCCGGATCGAGCCGGCAGCCCCTTTCAGTCCCACCCCACACAGCACCGCCACCGCACCGCTCCGCAACCGCACAGCAGCCTCGCACCTCCCCAGCCTCGGCGGCGGCGCGGCCGCGAACCGCAACGCCCCGCAGTGCGGCCGCGCTGCCGCCTCCCTCGCGCGCGTTGCTCGCGCGCGCCGACAGCACCAGCACTGGCGTGCCGTGACCAGTGACCACGAAGGGGGAGCCGCGACGGTCGATCAGTCCGTTCCGTCGTTCATCCGTCCGCCCCCGGCGTTCGATCGGAGCGATACTCGGGGTCCGTGACGAACGCCGCGAGCGCCTCTGGGCCGCCGATCCCCGTCTCCGCGACGTGTCTGGACGCGGCGGCGTTGCCGAGCGCCAGCGCGAGTTCCGGGCGCCACCCGGCGCCGAGCGCGGTCGCCAGCCCCGCGCCGAAGCGGTCGCCGCCGCCCGTCCAGCGCCGCGGCTCGCCCACGTCGAGGTTCCGCAGCGCGAGCACGCCATCCGGCGTGGCCATCGCCGCTCGCGGCCGCGCGTGCATCACGACGCCTGCGATCCCGGCCGCCTCCCGGAGCGCCGCGATCCGCCGGTCGTCGGCCGCGGGGTCGGCCGGCGCCTCCGGGTCCGGCGGCGCCCCCTCGTCGGCGCCGTTTATCCCGACCGCCGCCGCGACCGCCCGCACCTCCCGGCGGTTCGCGTTCAGGACCACGTCGTAGGCGTCGCTCAGCGCGCCGAGCACCGACAGCAACTCGGCGATCGCGCCGTCGTCGCTCCCGACCACGTCGCCCGGGTCGAGAACGAAGACGGGCCGGTCGTCGTCCCCGCCAGGCGGGCCGGTCGCCCGCCGCTCCCCGACGCGCTCGGCGAGCGTCCGGAGCGCCGCCGGCATGTCGGGGAACGACACCCAGTTACAGCACGCCACGGCGTCGGCGCCGGCCAGCGCGCCGACCGCGGCCTCCCGGGAGGGGGCCGCCGCGAGCAGGTCGTCGAACCCCCACGTCCTGATGTCGGCCGACTCCTCCGCGAGCATCACCGCCCCGTCGTCGAAGTCCACGATCCGCACCGACGCGGGCTCGCCCATCGAGTGCGTCCGGAAGGGGAGCGCGGACATGGCCTCGTGGTCGAGGTGGCCGAACAGCGCCACGTCCGCGCCGAGCGCGTGCGCGCCTCGCGCGAGGTTCACCGCCTGTCCCCCGGGCTCGCCCCGCTCGGGCACGAGCCGGAGCGACTTCCGCTCGCCCGAGGCGATCCCCTCTCCGAGCTCCCGGCGCGAGGGGGAACGGCCGCCGGCGCCCACCTCGGCGCGGCACCGGTAGTCGATCGAGCCGTCGGGGAACGCCACCACGTCCGCCGAGAGGGGGTCCCCGCGCAGCCGGTCGGCGAGCGCGCCGTAGACGCGGTCGGGATCGAGCCGACCGCCACCGTCTCGGATCGCCTTGCCGCCCCGGGTCGCCTTACCGTCCCGCGGAACCGCCGCGTCGTCGCTCACAGCCACGCGGCCTCCGGATCCACGCGCCCCTCGGGCTCCCCGCCGGCGATCATCGCAGCCGCGTCGGCCGCGGCGCGGCGATTCACCTCCTCGCGGGCGTCCTCGCTGTACCACGCGGCGTGCGGGGTGACGACCGTATCCGGCCGCCCAACGAGCGGGTCGTCGTCGGGCGGTTCCTCGGCCAGCACGTCGAGCCCGGCCGCCTTGATCGCGTCCTCCTCCAGCGCCGCCAGCAGGGCCCCCTCGTCGACGACCGGGCCGCGGCCCGTGTTGACGAGGACCGACCCCTCGTGGAGGCGAGCGAGCGCGTCGGCGTCGACGAGCCCCCGCGTCTCCTCGGTCAGGGGGGTGTGGACCGAGACGTGGTCGGCGCGGTCGAACAGCGCATCGAAGCCGACCTTCTCGACGCCGTGAGCCGCCATCTCCTCGGCGTCGACGTACGGGTCGTACGCCAAAAGCTCCGCGTCGAACCCGGCGACCTGGGCTGCGAACCGGCGCGCGATGGGGCCGAACGAGACGAGGCCGACGGTCGCCTCGGACAGGCGGCCGATGGGGGCGCCGTCGCGCCAGTCCCAGGAGCCGGCCGCGACCGCCTCGTCGTACGGCTGTAAGCTCCGAACCCCCGACAGAAGCAGCGAGACCGCGTGACTCGCGACCTCGTCGTCGGCGTAGCCGGGGACGTTCGCGACGGCGACGCCGCGCTCGGCGGCCGCCGCCACGTCGACGTTGCTCACGCCGACCGCGGAACGGACGACCCCCTGCAGCGACGGGGTCATCGCCGCCAGGGCCCTCTCGGGAACCGGCGTCCCCACGTCGGTGACGACGACGGTCGCGGGCTCCTCGTCCCCGTTCCCGGCCGCGGCCTCGACCAGCCGATCCGCGGAGCCGAGGTCGGCGACGCTCACCGTTACCGGCTCGTCGAGGCGGTCGCGGAGCACCTCGCGGTGGATCGACGGATCGACCATCGGGTAGTCCGGGAGGACGACGCGTGTCATACCCGGGCTTCGACCGCCCTCCACTTGAGCGCTGTCGCTACTGATCGTCCGCCGGCGACGAGCTCCGAGGCGCTCTCGGCCGCGCTTCGCCGCCGCGACCGGTCGGACCCGACGCCGTTTTGAGCGCCCCGGCCGTACCGTCGCGCGTGAGCGAGGATCGACCCGGTCGCCCGCCGCTTATCGCCCTGTTCGAGGAGTTCCGCGTGCGCCGCAACGCGGCGGTCGGCATCGGCGTCGGTGTGCTGGTGGCGGTGACGGCCTACCTGTTCCGCGTGCTCGAACTGTGGGGACCGGCCGGCGGGACCCGCGAGTACCCGGTGCTCGGCCCGGAGGGGTGGTTCCTGCTTCTGGCGTTCGTGCTCGCCATCGCGGTCGGTCTGCTCGTGACGGCCGCGCTGACGGTCGCGACCGCGGTCTCGCGGACGCGATCGGCGGTCGCGGAGGACGGACGCCGTAACTGACCGTCGCCCGCATGGTCGCCGCCGGACGGACCGAACAGACAACTATTAACCTCCTACGGGGGCAACGCTTCGACAAGAGATGGCCAAGGACGTCAAACCCACTCGGAAGAACCTCATGGCGATCGAGGATCGCATCGAGCTCTCCGAGCGGGGGCACGACACCCTCGAACAGAAGCGCGACGGCCTCATCATGGAGTTCATGGACATCCTCGACCAGGCGCAGGACGTCCGCTCCGACCTCTCGTCCGACTACGAGACCGCCCAGCGCAAGATCGACATGGCCCGCGCGATGGAGGGCGACGTGGCTGTCCGCGGCGCGGCCGCGGCGCTGAAGGAGCACCCCGAGATCACGACCCAGTCGAAGAACATCATGGGCGTCGTGGTCCCGCAGATCGAGTCCTCGAAGGTGAAGAAGTCGCTCGACGAGCGCGGCTACGGTCTGCTCGGCTCCTCGGCCCGCATCGACGAGGCGGCCGACGCCTACGAGGAGCTGCTGGAGACGATCATCCTCGCGGCCGAGGTCGAGACCGCGATGAAAAAGATGCTGACGGAGATCGAGACCACCAAGCGCCGCGTCAACGCGCTGGAGTTCACCCTCCTGCCCAACCTCTACGAGAACCAGGAGTACATCGAGCAGAAACTCGAGGAGCAGGAGCGCGAGGAGATCTTCCGCATGAAGAAGATCAAGGCGAAAAAGGAGGAGGCCGAAAAGGAGGAAGAGGAGCAGGCAGCCGCCGAGGCGGCCGAGGCCGCCGCGGAGACGGACGTCGAAGCGGCCGACTGACGCGCGCACGTCGTCTCGCGTTTTCTGTCGCTCCGCGTTTTCTGTCACTCCAAATTTTCTGTCCTCTGTGACGACCACCGTCCGGTTTTTCTCCCGGCCGCCCCGACACCGGGCCATGTCCTGTCCCGACTGCGGTGCCGACCGCGTCCGCTTCGCCGTCCCGCCCGCGCTCCGCGAGCACGCGCCCGAGGGGGCCGACGCGGCGGCGCTCTGTCCCGGATGCCTCCGCGTGCGCGCCGTCGACGCGGATGACGCGCCGGCGCCGGACGACGCCGCGTTCGACCGCGTCGCCGACGGCTTCCCGACGGGCGAGGCCGGGGCGGCGTTCGCGCTCGCGGTCGGAAAGTTGGGCTCGCTGGCGCTGGAGCGGGGAAGCGTCGAGGCGCTACTCGACCACGCCGAGGGGCGCGGCGCCGACGTGCTGCTGGCGCTCGACCGGCTGGCCGCGGGCGCCGACCCGGAACGGGCGGCCTTCGACGTATCGCGGCGCGTCGAGCAGGCCGAGAGCCTGCTGTACGAGTAGGGTAGCGGCCTACGCCACGATCTCGGCGACGCGGTCGATCGCCTCGTCCACGTCGTCGGCGTCGACGCCGAGGTTCGTGGTGAACCGGACGACGTAGTCGTCGAACGCGACCGCGCCGACGCCGCGCTCCTTGCAGGCCGGGACGAACTCGTCGGCGGGGACGCCGGCCTCGCTGGTGTCCACGACGACGATGTTCGTGTCCGGGTCGTCGGCCGCGAGGCCCGGAAGCGCGTCGAGGCCCGCGGCGAGGCGGGCGGCGTTGGCGTGGTCCTCCGCGAGGCGGTCGACGTTGTCCAGCGCGAGCAGTCCGGGCGCGGCGATCATGCCGGCCTGCCGCATCCCGCCGCCCAGCAGTTTGCGGACGCGGCGGGCCTCCTCGACGAACGCCTCCGAGCCCGCGAGGATCGAGCCGACGGGCGCGCCGAGCCCCTTCGAGAGACAGAACATGACGGAGTCGACGTCCACGACAAGTTCGGACGCGGGGGTGTCGAGCGCGACGGCGGCGTTGAACAGCCGCGCGCCGTCGACGTGGACCGGCACGCCCGCCTCGTGGGCCGCTTCGGCCGCCTCGTCGATCCGGGCCTTCGGGATCGCCGTGCCGCCGCGGTAGTTGTGGGTGTTCTCCAGCGCGAGGAGGCCCGTGCCGGGGCGGTGGAGGTCCTCGTCCACGAGCCCCGACCGGACCTGCTCCGCGGTCGGGACGCCGCGCTCGCCCGTCTCGACGGTGCGGGTCTGGAGTTCGGAGAGCTGCGCGACGCCCGCGAGCTCCCACCGGTAGATGTGCGCCTCCGCGTCCAGCAGGAGCTCGTTCCCCCGCTCGGTGTGGACGCGGACGGCGATCTGGTTGCCCATCGTTCCCGAGGGGACGTACAGCGCGTCCTCCATGCCGACCGCCTCCGCGGCGCGGCGCTCCAGCTCGTTGACGGCGGGGTCGTCGCGGTAGACGTCGTCGCCCACCTCGGCGTTCGCGGCGGCCTCCCGCATCGCGTCCGAGGGCTTCGTGACCGTGTCCGACCGCAGGTCGATGTCGAGGTCCATCTCACCTCCCCGTTGGCGTCCGTCCGGATAACTCGCGTGGAACCGGCCGCACTGGGTGCGCGAGCGAGACACAGGAGCGTCCAGAACGTCCCAACCGGCCCTCCATACGCGGTTGCTGATGTGGTTCTGCTGCAGATTCTGCTGATCTGGACAGCAACATTCAGAAAGCCCCAGCCGGCTGCCCCTTTCAGTCCCGCCCCGCACCGCTCTGCACCGCGACCGCACCACAGCCTCACGCCTCCCCAACCTCGCCGCAGTCGCGGTCGCGCGACCGCACCACACCGCAGCGCGACCGCGGCTGCGGGCTCCCTCGCGCGCGTTGCTCGCGCGCGCCGACCGCACAGCACCGCTACAGCCACTCGCGACAGCGACCTCTACCAGCCACCTGCAGCAGCGAACCCAACCGTCGATCGTGGCCGGTCACGAAGGCTTACGAAGGCGGTCGACCGGACGAAAACCGCCACGAGAGGCGGTGACACGCTCCCGCGGCCGCGGCTCGTATGGAAGGGGTTTTATGTGCGCCGTCGAAAGATTGCCCCACTATGGGCAAGAAGTCGAAGGCCAAGAAGAAGCGGCTGGCGAAGAAGGAACGCCAGAACACGCGCGTCCCCACGTGGGTCATGATGAAGACCGACATGAACGTCACCCGTAACCCCAAGCGGCGCAACTGGCGACGCAACGACCTGGACGAGTAAATGAGCACGAACGATTTCGAGGAGCGCGTCGTCACGATCCCGCTCCGCGACGCCAACGACAAGCCGAAGCAGGAGCGCGCCGACTACGCGATGAAGATCGTGCGCGAACACCTCGCGCAGCACTTCTCCGTCGAGGAGGACGCCGTCACGCTGGACGCCTCGGTCAACGAGACCGTCTGGGCGAACGGGCGCACGAACCCGCCGAGCAAGCTCCGCGTCCGCGCGGCCCGCTTCGTCGAGGACGGCGAATCGGTCGTCGAAGCCGAGACCGCGGAGTAGCGTGTTACGGGCGTCCTTCGCCGGGTCGGCGTACGTCGGCGTGTTCGCGCGCGTCGCGGACGACACGCTGCTCGTCCGCCCGGACATCGACGAGTCGCTGCAGGCGGACCTCGGCGAGGAGCTCGACGCGACTGTCGTCCCCACGACCGTCGGCGGCTCCAACACCGTCGGCGCGCTCGCGGTCGGCAACGAGAACGGCGTGCTGGTCTCCGAGCGCGCGACGGCTCGCGAGGTCGACCGCATCGCCGACGCGGCCGACGCCGAGGTCCACGAACTCCCGGGCAAGATCAACGCCGCGGGGAACGTGGTGCTCGCCAACGACTACGGCGCGTACGTCCACCCCGACCTCGACCGCGAGGCCGTGACGACCGTCCGCGACGCGCTCGGCGTCCCCGTCGAGCGCGGCTCGCTGGCGGACGTCCACACCGTCGGCACCGCCGCGGTCGCGAACAACGAAGGGGTGCTCTGTCACCCAAAGTCCACCGAGGACCAGCTGCAGACGGTCGAGGAGCACCTCGACGTGTACGCCGACCTCGGTACGATCAACTACGGCGGCCCGCTCGTCGGATCGGGGCTGATCGCCAACGACGACGGGTACGTCGTCGGGCAGGACACCACCGGCCCGGAGCTCGGCCGCATCGACGACACGCTGGGCTTCATCGACTGAGCCGACGGCCGCCGCGCGGACCCCCTTCCGTCGGTCAGCTCCGTCCCGCTCCGCAGTACCTTTTACTCCTCCCCACGCGGAGTCCGAGCCATGGCCGCCCTCGAACTGGAGGCGCTGACGAAGTACTACGGCGACGTGCGGGGGATAGAGAACGTCTCCCTCACCGTCGAGGAGGGGGAGGTGTTCGGGTTCCTCGGCCCGAACGGCGCCGGCAAGACGACGACGATCCGGACGTGCATGGGCTTTCTCTCCCCGACCGGCGGGTCGGTCCGCGTGCTGGGTCGCGACCCGACGGACGAGGCGGAGTTCCTGGAGGCGCGTCGGCGGATCGGCTACCTGCCGAGCGATCCGGGCCTCGATCCGGACCGGACCGGCGCCGCGTACCTCGACTTGCAGGCGGACCTGAAGGGGGAAACGCGGCGGCGAGAGCTCGTGGACCGGTTCGGCCTTCCGGCGGAGCGCCGCATCGGCGACCTCTCCCGGGGCAACCGACAGAAGGTCGCGCTCGTCTCCGCGTTCATGCACGACCCGGAGCTGTTGGTACTCGACGAGCCGACCGCGGGGCTCGACCCCCTCCTGCAGGAGGAGTTCAACGCGCTCGTCGAGGAGGCGGTCGCGGACGGCGCGACCGCGTTCCTCTCCTCGCACGTCCTGAGCGAGGTGCAGACCCTCTGTGACCGCGTGGGGATCGTCAGGAACGGACGGTTGGCGACCGTCGAACGCGTCGACGACCTGCTCGAGCGCGCCGGCAAGCGCGTTCGCGTGGCGGTCTCGGGGGCAGGTCCGCGGGCGGGGGAACGGACCGAGGGCCGCGTTGAGGACTCGCTCGAGCGACTGGCCGGCACCCACGACGTGCGCGTCGGCGAGGGGACCCCGACGCCGGTCTCGTTCACCTACACCGGCGCCTACGACGACCTCGTCGCGTGGCTGGCCGAGCGCCCGATCGCGAACCTCGACGTGCGCGACGCGCCGCTCGAGGACGTCTTTCTCCGGTTCTACGGCGAGCCCGACGGCGAGGCGGACGAGGAATCGGCAGGGACCGGATCGGGGGACTCGGCGGGGGTCGAGGCGTGAGTCCGGCCGACCGTCCACCGGCGTGGCTGGCGATCGCCCGCTACGAGGCGGCCGGCCGACGGCGCGGGACCGCGGTGCTGACGGGGCTGCTGTCGGCTTTCGTCGTCGTCTTCCTCGCGTTCTTCCCCGCGTTCGCGGACTCGGGCATCGACATGGACGCGTACGTCGACGCGTTCCCGCCGGCGTTCCGGGAGCTGTTCGGGATCATTACTATCGCCACCGTGGAGGGGTTCCTCGCGGTGGAGTTCTACCAGTTCGCATGGGTGATCCTCGTCGGGCTCTACCTCGCGTACCTCGGCGGCGAGACGATCGCGGCCGACGTGGAGAGCCGCCGCATGGACCTCACGCTCGCGGCGCCGGTCCGTCGGCGCTCGGTGGTCGTCGGCGCGTTCCTGGGACTGGTCCCGCTCGTGCTGGCGCTCAACGCGGTCCTGCCGGTCGTCGCGTACCTCGGCGTGCTCGGGATCGGGGAGACGATCGCCGCGGAGCGACTGCTCGCAGTCCACGCGCTGGCGGTGCCGTACCACCTCGCGTGCGCCGCGATCGGCGTGCTCGCGTCGGTGCTGTTCGACCGGGCCGGGATCGCCCAACGCGTCGCGCTCGGGACGGTGTTCGCCCTCTACATGTTCGAGTCGCTGACGGCGCTGACGGAGTACGACCGGCTCGGCGCGATCAGCCCGACCGCGTACTACGACCCCTCGGCGATACTGGTGAACGCCGAGTACGACTGGGTCGGGGGCGGGATCCTGTTGGTGGGCTCTGCGGCGCTCGTCGCGCTCGCCGTGGTCCGGTTCGAACGCGCGGACCTGACCGGGTAAGTGGTCGAGCCATGCGGCGGTTCGCCGTCAGTATCGGCCGGTTCGGGTTCCGTTTTCGCTGTTGATCTGGCTGATCGGGGCGGCTACTCTCAGAAAGCCCCAGCCGGCTCTCCACACGCGGTTTGCTGATCTGGTTCTGCTGCGGAGCCTGCTGTGCTGGACCGCAACACCCCGAAAGCCCCAGCCGGCTCGACCGGCCGCGCCTCGCTGTGCTCCTCAGACAGTCGCGGCGACACGAGGTCGCCGCGGGACTGCGGTGCTAGCTTCGTCGGGGCCCGGATCGAGCCGGCTGCCCCTTTCAGTCCCACCCCATCCCGCCCCGCTCCGCACCGCGACCGCACAGCACCGCACTCGCTCCGCAACCGCACAGCAGCCTCATCCCTCCCCAGCCTCGGCCGCGGGCCGGGCGCGGAAACCGCAACGCGCCGCATCGCGCCCGGCCCGTGGCCTCCCTCGCGCGGTCGCGGCGACGCGCTTCGCGGTCGCCGCGGCGCGCGCCGACCGCACCACGTCAGCAGGGCACCGCGACCGCAACCCCGCCGACGCCGAATCGGGTCCGTCGTTAAACCATCGCGTGTGAAGCGGTCGGGGCTTGTTCGGGAGGTTCTCGGGTCGCTCCCCGTTTAGGAAGATACTTCCCTCTCCCAGCCCCGTTTTCGTCCATGAGCGAGTTCACGATCAGCGGAACGTTCCAGAGCCGCGACGGCGACCAGCCGTTCACCAAGACGGTCGAGGCGCCGAACGAATCGGTCGCCGAGGACCGCATCTACAGCCAGGTCGGGAGCCAGCACAACCGGAAGCGTACCCAGATCGAGATCACGGAGGTGTCCGCGGCATGATGGGCGGCGGTCAGCAGCAACTCCAGCAGCTCTCGCAGGAACTGCAGGCGCTCGACGAGGAGATCGAGGCCCTCGAGGAGGAGGTCGCCGGCTATCGACAGGAGCAGTCCGACATCGACGAGGCCGTCGAGGCCATCGAGACGCTGGAGTCCGGCTCCACGGTGCAGGTGCCGCTCGGCGGCGGCGCGTACCTCCGCGCCGAGGTCCAGGACATCGACGAGGTCGTCGTCTCGCTCGGCGGCAACTACGCGGCCGAGCAGGCGCAGGACGACGCCATCGACGCGCTCCGCACGAAGCAGGACGCCCTCGACGACCGCATCGAGGAGACGCAGGCGGAGATCGACGAGCTCGAGGAGGAGAGCAGCGAGCTCGAACAGCAGGCCCAGCAGATGCAACAGCAGATGCAGCAGCAGCAGATGCAGCAGATGCAGCAGCAGGCCGACGACGACGAGTAACGAACCGTGTTCGACGGACTGAAGGACAAACTGAACGACTTCCGCAAGGATGTCGAGGAGGAGACCGAGGCGAAGGAGGCCGACGCCGAGGCCGCCTCTGAGTCCGACGCGGAGCCCGAAGCGGCCGCGCCGGAGGGGTCAGAGACGGACGAGACCGCGACCCCGGCCGCCGCGGCCGACGCCCCCGCGGGCGCCGCCGCGGACGAAGCCGAGGAGGCCGGGGACGCGACCGGCGAGGGCGACGAGGACGATGGCCCGAGCACCTTCCGGCGCGCGAAGGCGTTCGCGACCGGGCGGATAATCATCGAGGAGGAGGACCTCGAGGAGCCGCTCTGGGAGCTGGAGATGGCCCTCTTGGAGAGCGACGTGGAGATGAGCGTCGCCGAGGAGATCCTCGACACCGTCCGCGAGACGATGCTCGGCGAGAGCCGCAAGCAGGTCGAGACGACCGGCGAACTCGTCGAGGCGGCGCTCCACGACGCGCTGCTGGACGTGATCGCGGTCGGGCAGTTCGACTTCGAGGAGCGGCTCGCCGAGGCCGACAAGCCCGTCACGATCGTCTTCACCGGCGTCAACGGGGTCGGCAAGACCACCTCCATCGCGAAGCTCTCGGAGTGGCTCGAGGAGCGCGGCTACTCCTCCGTGATGGCCAACGGCGACACCTACCGCGCGGGCGCCAACGAGCAGATCCGCGAGCACGCCGAGAACCTCGACCGGAAGCTCATCGCCCACGACCAGGGCGGCGACCCCGCGGCCGTCATCTACGACGGCGTGGAGTACGCGAAGGCCAACGACATCGACGTGGTGCTTGGCGACACGGCGGGCCGGCTTCACACCTCCGACGACCTGATGGCTCAACTGGAGAAGATCGACCGCGTGGTCGACCCGGACATGACGCTGTTCGTCGACGAGGCCGTCGCCGGGCAGGACGCGGTCACCCGCGCGAAGGAGTTCAACGACGCCGCGGCGGTCGACGGCGCCATCCTCACGAAGGCGGACGCCGACTCCTCCGGCGGCGCCGCCATCTCCATCGCGTACGTCACCAGGAAGCCCATCCTCTTCCTCGGGACCGGGCAGGGGTACGACGACCTCGAGCGCTTCGACCCCGAGGCGCTGGTCGAGGACCTTCTCGGCGAGTAGACCGACCGCGTCCGCGACTCCCAGCGCGGCCCGGTTCGAGGACGGTCCGGCTCCACCGCTTCGACCCGGCCGCGGCCTTTCTGTTCCCAGCACGTGCAGTAGCACGCTCGTCCCCACGAGCCTCGGCGTCTACCGAGGGGCCGAGCACTGTTTCGACGCCGACGGCGAACCCGGCAGATCAGTCAGCCACGGCCCCGCCGTCTCGCGACCACCGGGATCCGGCCGAGCCCTCGACTCAGACCAGCACGTCGACGTCGTAGCCGTGCGCCTCCAGTTCTCCGACGATCTCGGCGGCGTGGTCCTCGTCGTGGGTCTCCAGTTCCAGCTCCAGTTCGGCGGCGTTGACGGCGACGTCGCGGGCGGTGCGGTCGTGGTGGACCGCGTAGACGTTCGCGCCCGCGTCCGCGACGATGCCCGCGACCGTCTCCAGCTCGCCGGGGCGGTCCTTCAGCGCCATCTTGATCTTCAGGTAGCGGCCCATCTGGACCAGTCCGCGCATCACGATGGTCGTCAGGCGGTTCATGTCGATGTTGCCGCCACACAGCGCGGGGACGATCGTCTCGCCGTCGTCGTAGTCGAACGCCTCCGAGAGGACGGCCGCGAGCGGGACCGCGCCCGCGCCCTCCACGACCGTCTTGGAGCGTTCGAGAAGCAGCGTGAGCGCGAGCGCGATCTCGCGGTCGGAGACGGTCACGACCTCGTCGACGCGCTCGCGGATCACCTCGAAGGTGCGCTCGCCGACCGAGCGCGTGGCGATGCCGTCCGCGATGGTGTCGACGCTGTCGATCTCCGTCACCGCGCCCTTCTCCAGCGACTTCGCGGCCGAGGAGGCGCCCTCGGCCTGCACGCCGACGACGCGCACGTCGTCGAGCGTCTCCGTCACCGCGGTGGCGATCCCGGCGATGAGCCCGCCGCCGCCGATGGGGACGACGACCGTATCGACCTCGGGACAGTCCTCCGCGATCTCCAGGCCGATGGTTCCCTGCCCGGCCATCACCATCGGGTCGTCGAAGGCGTGGACGTAGGTCCGGCCCTCCTCGCGCTCGATCTCGTGGGCGTGCGCCTGCGCCTCGTCGTAGTCGACGCCGTGAAGCACGACGTTGCCGCCGTACCCCTCCGTGGCCTTCACCTTCGAGACGGGGGCGTACTTCGGCATCACGATGGTCGCGTCCACGCCCGCCCGCGTGGCCGCGAGGGCGACCCCCTGCGCGTGGTTGCCGGCGCTGGCGGTGACGACGCCGGCCTCCTTCTGGGCCTCGGAGAGCGTGGCGATGCGGTTCATCGCCCCGCGGATCTTGAACGAGCCGGTCCGCTGGAACGTCTCCATCTTGGTGTGGACCGTCGCGCCCGTCATCTCCGAGAAGGAGTGCGAGTAGTCGAGCGGGGTCCGACGGACGACGCCGTCGATCCGGTCGCGAGCAGCCTGCACGTCCGACAGCGTGAGCATGGATCGGGAGACCCCAGCCCGCCGACTAAGCGTTTCGGTGTCCGGGACGCCGCCGATGCTGGCGGAGCGCGAAAGGGGGAATAAGGGGAAAGGGGGAATGCACGCGTGTGACGTGCATCCGGATCGAGTGCCTCCGGCATTATAAAGATACGTCCTCCGGGGTGAAAGTGTAATCGACCGACTGCGTGGCCTCACGCCCGCCGTCAGACGTTCGTCATCCAACCGTGTTTCCGGTGAACCGACGGTGTCGCCGGGCCGCGGTCGACTCCGGACGAGCCGCGGCTGGCCCGGCCTGCTCGCGTCCGATCCCGGCTCGTCCGCGCTCGACTCCGCGGTCGCCGACGTCCGGCGCAGCGCCGTGAGGGTTCATCGCTCGGGCGGCACGGTGACGTGCACCTCGTTGTTTCGGAGGTACGCCCGCACTCGTTCCGGGAACGGTCCCGTTCCCGGCCAGACGACGTCCGCGTCGAGTCGGTCCGGGTCCCCGACGTAGACCGCGGCGTCGTCGGGATGGTCGTCGCTCCCCGCGAGGGGGACCGAGACGCGAACGTAGAGCCCCTCGTCGACTCCCTCGTAGGCGTCCAGCGCGGCCAGGTCGTCCGTCCTGAGGAGCCGACCGCCGGTCGCGCCACCGGGGGCCAGCGTCGGGTACCGCCCCTCGACCGCGTGGAGCCCCTCCAGCCGCGCGGCGCCGACGAAGGCGTAGGCGTCGAGGACCTCGGCGACGCGGTCGGGCGCGGTGAGCGTCCCGTAGACGAAGACGTCCATGGGGACGCTGGGGCGGCACGGGGCTTGAACGTTCGTCCGGACCGTGTCGCTGAATCGCGTCGAACCGGCTTCTGGCTCCGGGTCCGGTAGCGTCAAACCCTCCGCGGCCGAGCGTCCGGTCATGGACTTCCCGCGGGTGCGACGCGTCTGGCGGCGGGTGTTCGCGCTCGCGTGGCCCGTGATGGCCGAGCAGACGTTCCGCACCGCGATGCGGACGACGGACGTGATCATCACGGCGCTGATCTCGCCGGCCGCGGTCGTCGCCATCGGGCTCGCGGACCTGTACGCCCGCTTCCCGCTTCGGATCGGGCTCGGACTCGGCGGCGGCTCCATCGCGCTCTCCTCGCAGGACACCGGCGCGGGCGCGACGGAGAACCGCGACGAGGCGGTGACGCAGGCCATCCTGATCGGCGCGCTCGCCGGACTCCCCTTCGTCGCGTTCGGCCTGCTGTACGGCGAGGCGGCCATCGACGTGTTCGGGACCATCGTCGGCCGCGAGACGCCCCCCGAGGTGGTCCGACTCGGCTCGACGTACCTCGCGGTCGTCTTCGCGACCGCCCCTGCCAGACACGTCGCGCTCGTGGGTGCCCGCGCGCTCCAGGGGACCGGCGACACCCGCACGCCGATGTACGTCAACGTCGCGGCGAACTCCGTCAACATCGTCGGCTCCGCGGTGCTCGGCCTCGGGCTGTTCGGCGCGCCGAACCTCGGCGTGTTCGGCGTCGGCCTCGCCACCGCCGGCGCGAACGTGCTCACCGCGGGGCTGCTGGTCGCCGCCATCGCGGGCACGTGGACGCCCGCAAACTTCGCCCGGCCGCGGGACCCGACGCTCGCCAAACAGCTGGTCCGGGTGTCGGCACCGCGAACCATCGAGGGGTTCGGCTCCGAGATCGCGGAGTTCCCGTTCAACGCCCTCCTGCTCGGCTTCGGCGAAGCGGTCAACGCGGGCTTCCAACTCGGCCGGCGCGTCTACCAGCAGGTGACCGGGCCCTTCTCGCGCGGCTACAACGTCGCCGCCTCCGTCCTCGTCGGCCAGGCGCTCGGCGAGGGCGACCCCGAGGGCGCGCGGTTCAACGGCTGGGCGGTCGCCGGCCTCGGCGTCGCCACGGTCGGCGTCATCGGCGTCGGACTGGCGCTCGCCGCCGAGCCGGTCGTCACCCACCCGACCGTCGTCGAACTGTTCGGGGGCGACGACCCCGCGACGCTGGAGTACGCGGTGGACTTCGCGCGCGTCTACGGGCTCTCCGCGGCCGCGCTGGTCTGTTTCTCGGCGCTATCGGGGTCGCTGCAGGGGGCCAGCGAGACGCGGATCCCGCTTCTGGCACGCGTCACCGGGATGTTCGGCCTCTTTCTCGGCCTCTCGTGGCTGCTCGGCGAGACGCTCGGACTCGGTCCGTCGGGGACCTACGTCGGCGTCCTCCTGGCGTACGTCTGGATGGCCGCGGTCGTCGCCGCCGGCTTCGCGTACACCGACTGGGCTCCCCGAGCCGCGGACATGATGGCCGAACGCGGCACGGAAGCGGGGGCGGGCGGCGAGGACGGGGAGCCCTCCGAGACCGGAGACGGGACCTCCGACCGGACCGACGCCGACGTTTAAGTGTCGGTCCGACGATCGGTCGGCATGGACCTCTCGACCGCCGTCTCCACGACGGTCGCCGCCCTCCGACGCCGTCCCGCCGACCTCCTCCCCTTCTACGTGCTGGGGGCCGCGGTCCCCGCGATCGCTCGCGTCGTCTCGTTCACCGGCCTCGTGGCCGTCTACTTCTATCTGGAGTCGACCGGCCGTCTCGCGACGCTCCGCGACGGGCTGGCCGGTCTCGACGGGTCGATGCCGGACCCGGAGGCGGAGCCGACGGCGTTCGAGCAGTGGAGCGGGGAGGTGGGGGCCCTGCTGGCCGAGGTTCTCGACCCCGTCTCGCTGGCACTGCTCGGCAGCACCGTCCTCGCGACGGTCGCGGTGGCGGTCGTGTTGAACGCGGGCGCGACCGCGGGCCAGTACGCCGCCTGTGTCGGACACCTCGGCGATGAACGGGCCGGAACGGCGGGGATCGCCGGCATCCGCGGTCACTGGGTCGCCATGCTCGGACTGCTGCTGTTGGAGTTCTTCCTCGCCGTCGGCTCGCTCGCGGTCGTCGCGGGACTGGTCGCGGCCCTCGCGGTCGCCTCCCCGATCGCGGCGGCGCTCGTCGGCCTCGGCGCCGGCTTTCTGTGGCTGGGGTTCGCCCTCGCGGTTCGCGCGGTCTTCGCGTTCGCGCCGGTGCTACTGGTCGTCGACGACGCTGGCGTCGTCGGAAGCCTGCGCGCCGCTCTCGGATTCCTGCGCGCGAATCCCCTCGAGGCCGCCGGCTACTACGCGCTGGCGTTCGGGACGGTGCTGGCGGTCTCCTCGACCGCCGGCGCGTTGACCGCCACCGGCAGTCCCAGCGGCGTCGGCCTGATCACGCTTTTGGTTGTTCCGCCGATCCTCCACCTCGTGAAGGTCGGGCTCGTCGGCGGGTGGCGCGGGAGCGTGGACCCGATGAGCGCGCCCGACCGATCGCCGGTCGACCAGTTCCGAGCGGGCGTGCTCGACGGGCTCCGCGAACTGCGGGCGTTCGTCCGCGCGACGCCCGGCGCTCACCTCCTCGCGACCGGCGCGCTCGTCGGCGGCTTCGCGGCGGGATGGGCGTTCGCGGAGCCGCTCGTGGGGGTCGTGGACGCCTCCATCGCGGCGCGGTTGGAGGGGCACGTCCCGCCCGTCGCGGCGGTAGAGTTCTTCGCCAACAACTGGACGGTTGCGCTCGGCACCGGTTTCGCGGGCGTCGCGCTGGCGGTCCCGTCGCTCGTCTCGCTGGCGTTCAACGGCTTCCTGCTCGCGGTGCTCACGCGGTTGGAGACGGACCCGGTCGCGCTGGCGACGTTCGTGGCCCCGCACGGCGTTCTCGAGATCCCCGCCCTGGTCGTCTCCGGTGCGGTCGGCGTGTGGCTCGGGCGCGCGGGCTGGCGGACGTGGCGCGGCGGCGCGGCCCGGGCGGACCTGGCGGACGCCTTCGAGCGCGCGTTTCGGGTGCTCGTCGGCGTCGGTGTAGTGCTGCTCGTCGCGGGCCTGATCGAGGGGTTCGTCAGCCCCTACTACGGCGTCCTGCTCCCCTGACCTCGGGCGCTCCGCCGCTCCCCCGCGCTCACAGTCCCAGCAGCGACGCGAGCGACCGCGTCCGCGTGCCGCACTCCGCGCGGTAGTCGCAGGCGTCGCACTTCGGGTCCCCGCGAAGCCGGGGCGGTGGCCCGTCGATGCTCCGCGCCGCACGGAGTGCCCGCCGATAGGCGGCCTTCTTGCGCGTCGTGAGCCGGACCTCACGGACGACCGCGTGACCGGGGTACTCGACGAAGGCGCGGGGGACCTCGCGCTCACGCTCCCACGCGAGCGCCTTCGCGACCGCGACGGCCCGCACCGCCTGCGGCTCGTAGACCCCCGACTCGGGCGGATCGCCGGGCGAGACGACGGTCGGAACCGGCGGCTCGTCGCGCGACTCCCGGTCGGCCGACGGCTCGTCGGCCGGTCGGAGCACTTTGTGTGCGATCCCGTGGCAGTCCCTCCCCGACAGGAACGCCCGCTCGCGGGCCGGGTCGACGAGCCGGTCCCACGGGTCCCGGTCGGCGAGCGCGTCGAGATTCCGCCGGTAGGTCCCCGGGTCGACGGCGATCGGAAGGGTCCGCAGGCGGTCGTCCGCGGCGGTTCGGAGGTCGGGGTACCGGAAGGCGAGGGCCATCCGCTCGCGGGCCTCCGGCGGCGGGCGCCGGGGATCCTCGTCGGCGTCGCTCCGGTCGCCCCCGGCGCGTCCGGCGTCCGCGGCGTCCCGGCGGACGTAGTAGAGCTGTCTGGGACAGAATGCGGCCCGGCCGAGGTCTGTGAACGCGATCACGGGGGGGCTGCCGCGCTCTCGGTGAAAGGGATCGGGGTGCGTCGCGGTCACGGAAAATCGGGGGTGGACGCGACCGCCCTCACAGCGACACGTCGGTCTCGATGTCCTCGGTGGCTTCGCGGAGGCCGTCCTCGCGGGCGTCGCGGGCGTGCGCTTCGGAGAGGTCGTCGTCGGTCAGCAGTTCGCGGAACGCGTCGCGGAAGCGCTCGTTCGCGCGCGTGGCCGCCCGGTCGGCCGCGACCACGGCGGAGTAGCGCCGCACCGTCTCGCGGTCGGCGTCGAGCCTGTCTGCGCGCTCCTCGACCGGGACTCCCTCGGCGTCGAGTCGGCGGAGGGCATCCAGGTCGAGGGGGGCGTCGCGGTCGGCCTCGCTCACGAGGTGGAGGTCCATCCGCGCCTCGAACACGTCGTCGGCCGTCGCGTCGACCGCGGCCGCGATCTCGGCGTCGGACTCGCCGGCGAAGTGGCCGCGGGCGACGCGGCGGAGCGCGGCGTCGTCGAGGTCAGTGGCGAACGCGTCGCGGTCGCGCATCGCCGCCACCACCTCCGCGAGGCGTTCCTCGACGGAGGCCTCGTCGCGGTCGGCCAGCGACCCCGGCGACTCCTCCTGTCGCTCGGTCACCGTCTCCGACCCCGTCGCGTCGACGAAGATGTCGCGGAGCTCCTCCGTCTTCTCGTCCATGCGTACTTGTCGGCTTCCGGGCCACAAAAGGCTGCTGACCGGATTCTGGGCGAAGCGATAGCTCGCCGATCGCGTGCCGCTCTCGTAAACCAAAGTTCTCAAGTGAGTTTACGAGGAGCGGGGGACATGGAGACGCAGACCGAGTCCGTCGACCTCGTCGGCGACGAGGCGGCGGCTAACCTCGCCCGCGCGGCGCTGTTCGCGGCGCTCGTGGGCGCGTTCGCGTACGTATCGTTCCCGAACCCGGTCTCGCCCGCGCCGGTGACGCTGCAGGTGCTCGGCGTGTTCCTCGCCGGAATCATGCTCGGCCCCGTGTGGGGCGGGGTCGCGCTGGCGCTGTACCTGTTCGCGGGCGCGCTCGGCGCGCCGGTGTTCGCCAGCGGCGGTGCGGGATTCGGCGCGCTCGTGGGATCGACCGCGGGCTATCTCTGGTCGTACCCCCTCGCAGCCGCCCTGATCGGCGCGGTCGTCCACCGCGGGACGGAGCTTCGTGACCTCCGCGGCCCCGGCGCGGTCGGCTTGCCCACGCTCGTCGGCGCGATGGTCGCCGGGACGGTCCTGATCTACGCGATGGGCGTCCTCGGCCTCTACTACGTGATCCCCGAGTTCACGCTGGCGGAGGCGGTCCTGCAGGGCGCGGTCGTCTTCGTCCCCGCCGAGGGGATCAAGATCGCCGCCGCGGTCGGGATCGTGCGCTCGGACGCCGTCACGGCCGCCTAATCGTGATCGCGGCCGGAAGCGTGACCGTTCGACGCGGCGACACCGTGGCGGTCGACGACGTGAGCCTGACCGTCGACGACGGCGAGTTCCTCGTGCTCGCGGGCCCGAACGGGTCGGGGAAGACCTCGCTCGTCAGGACGTTCAACGGCCTGACGGAACCCGACTCCGGGGAGGTGCGGATCGACGGGACCCCGGTCGCGGAGGACCTCGTCGGCGCCCGGACCGCTGTGGGAATGGTGTTTCAGGACCCGCGTGACCAGATCGTCGCGGCGACCGTGGGGGCGGACGTCGCCTTCGGTCCCGAGAACCTCGGCTTGCCGCACGCGGAGGTCGACCGCCGGGCGCGCGAGGCGCTGTCGGCCGTCGGGCTGGCGGGCCGGGAGGACGAGCGCGTCGACGCGCTCTCCGGCGGCGAGCGCGAGCGACTGGCGATCGCCGGCGCGCTGGCGATGGAGCCGGAACACCTCGTCCTCGACGAGCCCTTCACGGGCCTCGACGACCCCTCGCGGCGCGCGGTGCTGGACCGGCTCCGCGACCTCCACGCCGCGGGAACCGGAATCGTCGTCGTCACTCACGACCTCCGCGACGTGCTGGCGCTGGCGGACCGCGCGGTCGTCCTCGCGGACGGGGAGATAGCGGTCGACGGGGACCCCGAGTCGGCGGTCGCTGCACTCGATGCGGACGAGACTCTCGGCGTTCGCGTGCCTGACGGTTGGCGCCCGGATGCCGACCCCTCGGGACTGGTCCCCTGATGTTCGCGTTCGTCCCGGGCGACTCGCTCGCGCACCGGCTCGACCCCCGGGGGAAACTGCTGGTGCAGGCCGCCTTCGCCGCGGCCGCGTACGCGCACACGACGCCGCGGGGGCTCGCGGTCCTGTCGGCGCTGGCGGTCGCCTGCGTGCGCGCCGCGGGCGGGAGCGTGCGCGAGGTCGCGTGGGGGTACCGGTGGGCCGCGCCGTTCCTGCTGACGGCGCCGCTGATCGCGGGCGCGACGCTCGGCGCGCCGTGGTTCGAACTCGACCGCGCGTTCCGGGCGGGGCTCGCGAGCTACCGCGTTCTGCTGATACTGCTGGTGGCGGGCGCGTACGTCCGGTCGACGCCCGTCCGGGACTCGCGCGCCGCGGTCCAGCGGACCGTGCCCGGGAAGACGGGCCAGTTCCTCGGGATCGGCGTCGGCCTCGTGTTCCGGTTCCTGCCCCTGCTCCAGCGGGACCTGGTCGCGGCCCGCGAGGGGATGCGGGCGCGCGGCGGCGGGGCGCTCCCGGTCCGCGACCGGATGCGCATCGTGGCGACCGCGGGCCTGCGGCGGGCGTTCGCGCGCGCGGACCGGCTCGCGCTCGCGCTCAACGCGCGGTGTCTGGCGTGGAACCCGACGCTGCCGCGACTGCGGTTCCGGCGGCGGGACCTCACCGCCGTCGCGCTGGCGGCGGCGCTGCTGGTCGCCGCCGTCGTCCCGTTTCTCCGCGCGTGACTGGCCGTTTGTGACAAGATTTAACCCGTCAGTAAGCAGGTGATCGAGTATGACAGTTCTGCAGGGAGCGACGCGGGAGACGTTCTGGACCGTCGGTCCGACGGGGAAGGCCGTCTTCTACTACCTCGCGGCGCTGGCGAGCCTGGTGTTTCTGTACGGCGTCTACGCGCGGTTCCGGCGCTACGCGGACGGCCGCGAGGACCCCGGACGCCTCGCTGACCTCCCGAACCGAGTGCTGACCGCGACGAAGGTCGTCGCCACGAACGAGAAGCAGTTCGACCGCGACGCCTACGCGGGCGTGATGCACACGTTCGTCCTCTGGGGCTTTCTGACCCTGCTGATGGCGACGACGATCCTCTTCGTCGACATGGACGTCTACGGGCCGCTGACGGGCGACTCCTTCTTCGTCGGCGCCTTCTACCTCGCCTACCAGTTCACGGTCGACGCGTTCGGCCTCCTGTTCGTCGTCGGCGTCGGCATGGCGCTGGCCCGGCGCTACCGCGAGCGCGACGGCCGGCTGTGGGGGAAACACACCTCGCTGGAGGACGACGCCTTCGTCTGGACGCTGTTCCTGCTGGGCGTCGGCGGCTTCCTCGCGGAGGCGGTCGGGATCCTGGGTCAACCGGCCCGCGCCACCGAGACGGTGAGCTTCGTCGGCCTCTCGATGGCGAACGCGCTCTCGGCGGCCGGACTGACCGCCGCGGGCGCCGAGGCGGTCTACCCCGCGGTCTGGTGGTCCCACGCGCTGCTCGCGCTCGGGTTCGTGGCGTGGGTCCCCTACGCGAAGCCGTTCCACATGATCTCCTCGTTCGCGAACGTGGTCGCGCGCGACGAGGACGCGGGCGCGCGGCTCCCGAACGTCCCCGCGGACTTAGACCACACCAACGCCGAGTCGCTCGAGGACTTCACCTGGAAGGAGCTACTCGATCAGGACGCCTGCACCAAGTGCGGCCGGTGCTCGTCGGTCTGTCCTGCCAAGGCGGCCGGGCGGAACCTCGACCCCCGCGACGTGATCCTGGACCTGAAGGCGTACCGCGAGTCCGTGGACGAGGACCCCGTCTCGGGCGCGGGCGGCGCGGTCGCGACCGACGGCGGCGCGGCGGCCGCGGCGGGCGGCGAGGGCGCCGCGACGGACGCGGACGCCGACTGGCCGGTCGCGGGCGGCGTCGCCGGCGACGAGTCGGTCCCCATCGTCGCCGAGGAGGGGGGCGTCATCGCCGCGGAGTCGATGGAGTCGTGTATGTCCTGTATGGCCTGCATGGACGCCTGCCCGGTCGAGATCGAACACCTCACCACGATCACGCGGCTCAACCGCCAGCTCGTCGACGAGGGCGCGGTCGACAGCAACCTGCAGGACGTGTTCCAGGACGTGATGCAGAAGGGCAACACCTTCGGCGAGGCGCCCGGCGCCCGCGGCGACTGGGCCGACGACCTCGAGTTCGACGTGACCGACGCCCGCGAGACGGAGGTGGAGTACCTCTGGTACGTCGGCGACTACCCGAGCTACGACGACCGGAACAAGAAGGTGGCCCGCGCGCTCGCGCGGCTGTTCGAGGCCGCGGACGTGGAGTACGGCATCCTCTACGACGACGAGAAGTACGACGGCAACGACGTGCGCCGGATCGGCGAGGAGTTCCTCTACCTCGAACTCGCCGGCCACCACGTCGAGACGTTCGAGGAGTGCGAGTTCGACGAGATCGTCTGCACGGACCCGCACTCGTACAACACGATCAAAAACGAGTACCCGGAGCTCGACTTCGCGGAGTTCGCGGACGACCCCATGATGCCCTTCGAGTACGAGGATGACTGGAACGCGGACGGCGCGATCGAAGTCTCCCACTGGACGCAGGTGGTCGAGGACCTCGTCGCGGAGAACCGGCTCGGCCTCTCGGGCGACGAGCTCGACTACACCGTCACCTACCACGACCCCTGTCACCTCGGGCGGTACAACGACGAGTACGAGGCGCCCCGCGAGCTGATCCGGGCGACGGGCGCGGACCTCTACGAGATGCCGCGCTCGCGCGCCGACTCCTTCTGCTGCGGCGGCGGCGGGGGCGGGCTCTGGACCGAGCACGACGAGGAGGTGAAGCCGAGCGAGGAGCGCCTCCGCGAGGCGGTCGAGGACACCGAGGCGGGCGCCGCCGTCGAGAAGTTCGTCGTCGCCTGCCCGATGTGCACGACGATGTTCGAGGACGGCCGCAAGACCGGCGACTTCGAGGACCAGATCGAGGTCGTCGACGTGGCCGAACTGCTGCTGGAGGCGCTGGAGACGAGCGGGGCGATCGCGGCCCCCGACGCGGCCGATGACGCGACCGACGCCGACGACGGTAGCGAGCCGACCGCCGCGGACTGACGACTCGGGCCTTTTTGAGACGTCTTCGGGTGGACCTTCCGGAGGATTAGCCGACCGCTTTTCTGCATGCTGTGTCGGTGCCGCGGTGCTGTTGTGGTGGCGGTGCTGTCGCGGTGCTGATGCGGTCGGCGCGCGCGAGGAACGTGCGCGAGGGAGGCGGCGGCGCGGCCGCCTGCTGTGCGTTGCGGTTTCGCGGCCGCGCCACCGCCGAGGCTGGGGAGGCGTGAGGCTGCGGTGCTTTGCGGTGCTGGGTGGGGCTGAAAGGGGCAGCTGACTCGATCCGGTCCCGGCGCCTCAAGCACCGCAGCGGGCGTTGCGGAGAGCGAGGAGCGCAGCGAGGGTCCCGCGAGGAACGAGCGGGACGACGGCAGTCGCAGCCCGGCAGCCCGCCACCGCAGGCAGCCCGGACCGTCTGCCGGAACCCGGCGGGTCGAGCCGACTGGGGCTTTCTGGGTGTTGCTGTCCGGAGCCGCAGGATCAGCAATTGAGACAGAAAAACCGCACACGTAGCTGAGAGTGTCGGCTGGGGCTTTCTGGGCGTTGCCGTCCCCAGCAGCAGGATCAACAGCAGTCACACAAACATCGCACAGAGAGTCGACTGGGGCTTTCTGGGTGTTGCCGTCCCCAACAGCAGGATCAGCAACTGAGACAGAAAAACCGCACACCGAACGGCCAACCCCTGGGAACCGATCTCGGTCTTGCGCCTCAACCCCGTATTCGCCCTATTCGTCCGCGACGCCGGCCGCGCACTCCCGGATCAGGCCGTCGAGGATCTCGGGGGTCGTCGGGTGATAGGCGCGGTCGGGGATCTCGCGCACGTCGAGCTCCATCTCGACGGCCATCTGGAGGGTCTTGGCCATCACGTCCGCGTGGTAATGGAGGCCCTGCCAGCCGAGGACGGTGCCGTCCTCGGCGTCGACGACCATGCGCGCGAGGCCGTGGGGCACGTCCTTCGACTTGAAGACGCCGTCGTCGGAGGCCTGCCGGGTCGCGGTGACGACGGAGTGGCCCGCCTCGACCGCGGAGCGGGGCGTGTGGCCGACGCGCGCGAAGGGGTAGACGCCGGTGCCCGAGAAGATGACGTGGTGGTGGACGTTCCCGTAGGGCTTGATGGGGTCGCCGCGGTCGTGGCTGAGGACGTTCTCGGCGGTGAGGTAGCCCTGCTCCTTGGCGACGTGGAGGATCGGCTCGCGGCCGTTTGCGTCGCCGACGACGAAGGTGCGCTCTGCGTTCGGCGGGCGCATCGTCGCGTCGATCCAGCCCTCCGCGGGCTCGAACGCGGTGTTCTCCAGGCCCAGCCGGTCGAGGTTCGGTTCGCGGCCGGTGAAGCAGAACAGCGCCTCGGCGTCGACCGGGTCCGGGTCGCCGCGCTCGGGGTCGCCGCTCACGTCGGTGAGGTGGAGGCGGACCCCCTCCTCGGTCGCCTCGACGCGCTCCTCGTAGGCCTCGGTGACCACGTCGACCCCGAACTCCTCGGCGTAGATGTCCAGCAGGGCGTCGCCGAACTCGGGGTCGGCCTCGTCGATGGGGCGCTCGTCGTGTTCGACCACGGTGAGGTCGACGCCGTTCTCCGCGAGGTACGGGACCAGCTCCAGCCCGACGTAGCCGAAGCCCATCACCACGCCGGAGTCGGGCAGGTCGGTCGCGTGGAGCACGTCCTTGCTCGTGTAGTAGTCGACCGCGTCCAGGCCGGGGACCTCCGGGACGTTCGGCACCGAGCCGGTCGCGATCACGACGTAGTCGGCCTCGATGACGCGGTCGTCCACCTCGACCGTGCGGTCGTCGACGAACGTCGCCGGCTCGTGGATGAACTCCACGTCGTCGTCCTCGGCCATCGAGTGGATCGAGTCGCGGCGGTGGCCGGCCCACCCCCGCGTGCGGTCGTTCTTCTCCTCGACCACTTGCTCCAGGTCGAGTTCGTGCGGCTCGCCCGTGAGCCGGCCGTCAGCGCGCCCCTGATAGCGGTGCGAGGCCGCCGAGAGGAGCTCTTTCGAGGGCATACACCCCTCGAGGATGCAGAGCCCGCCGCCCGGGTCGCCGTCGTCGATCAGCGTCAGCTGTTCGACGCGCTTCCCGACGTGCGGGTACAACCCCTCCGCGACCGCGGCGCCGGCGCTCCCGTACGCGCCGATGACCACTACGTGCATACCGTTGCTGGCCGCCCCGCGCTACTAAGGGTTGTCCACCTGGACGCCGTCCGTGCACAGGCGGCCGCGGCGGGCCGTGTCGCGAGTGCGGAGCGCCGCTGGCCGCTGGCCAATCGCCGCTGGCCGCCGGCCTCCCGGACCGCGCTGCTCAATCCCGAAACCCCACCGCACCCGACGGACACGTTTCTTGACGTGTCGCACCCGATACCGCCAACGGCCACGGTATCTTTCCTAATGATCGGCCATCCCTTGTGGATGTTTAAGGACAAGCTTCAAATACGAAACGTCCAATCATTCGGGTGCGCAAGGTCGAAGACGGAACGAGAACGGATCACGAGACAACAACCGATCGACAAAACGAGGTGATAACGCAACGACCGCACAACACGCGCGAGCCCGCGGACGCTGGTCCGCGGCGTTCGCTCCGACCCGCCTTTCCAGGCACATGACGCGAGCGGTCGCTCGGGCCGGGTCCGCGGGACCCATCGCGACCGCGACTTCGACGCGCTCGGACGGTGCTCGCCGCGGCGCGTCACCCTACCTGCAACTCCAGGCTGCTGCCATGCGGTGCCGGCCCCGGGAGGCCGGCGACGGTCGGCTCTTCTGTCCACTCGTGCGTTCCTCGACGCTGTTCGACGCCCCGCGACCTCGCGGTCGGTTCGACCGCGTGGGACAGGTTTTCCTCCCTCGACCGCGGAGCCACGAGCGATGAGTCAGGAACCGGAGGCGGCGCCGTGACCGACACTCGGGTCGGCGTCGACGTCGGCGGCACGTTCACCGACGTGGCGCTCGTCCACGACGGGCGACTCACGACCGCGAAGGTCCCCACCACGGACGACCAGAGCGTCGGCGTGATGGCCGGCATCGAGAAGGCCTGCGACGAGGCCGAGGTGCCCCCGGCCGCGATCGGGTCGTTCACCCACGCGATGACCGTCTCCGTCAACGCGCTGCTGGAGGAGGACGGCGCGACGACCGCGCTCGTCACGACGGCGGGCTTCCGCGACGTGCTGGAGATCGGTCGGCAGGACCGCCCCGCGCTGTACGACCTCGACGCCGAGAAGCCCGATCCCCTGGTCCCGCGGCGGCGACGCTTCGAACTCCCGGAACGCGCGACGACTGAGGGGGTCGAAATCCCGGCCGCTCCCGCGGACGCTCGGGCGGTCGCGGCCGCCATCGCGGACGCGGACGAGGACGTGGAGGCCGTCGCCGTCTCGCTGCTGCACGCGTACGCTCACCCCGACAACGAGGCGACGGTCGCGCGGGTGCTCCGCGAGGAACTGGACGTGCCGGTGTCGGTCTCCCACGAGGTGCTCGGGGAGTTCCGCGAGTACGAGCGCACCTCGACGACCGTCGTCGACGCGTACGTCGCGCCCGCCATCGACCGCTACGTGGGGAACCTCACGGAGCGCGCCGCGGCGGCGGGCGTCCCCGAACCGCGGATCATGCAGGCGAACGGCGGCATCGCGAGCGCGGACGCGGTCCGCGAGCGCGCGGTGACGACCGCGATGTCGGGCCCCGCGGCGGGCGTCGTCGGCGCGGGCGCGCTCGGGGTCCCGTTCGACGACCTCGTCACCTTCGACATGGGCGGCACCTCCAGCGACGTGAGCCTCGTCCGCGACGGCGAGGCGGAGCGCACCACGGAGGCGGAGATAAACGGCCGACCGGTCGGCGTGCCGATGGTCGACGTGGAGACGGTCGGCGCCGGCGGCGGCTCCGTCGCGTGGGTCGACGGCGGCGGGGCGCTCCGCGTCGGCCCCCGATCGGCCGGCGCGGACCCCGGTCCCGCCTGTTACGGGAAGGGCGGCACGGAGCCGACGGTCACCGACGCGAACGTCGTCCTCGGCTACATCGGCGCGGGGTCCGCGCTCGGCGGCGAACTGGCGCTCGACGTGACCGCCGCCCGCGACGCCTGCGCCCGGCTCGCGCGGGAGGCGGACCTGGACGGCCCGCTCGCGGCCGCCCGCGGGATCTATCGGGTCGCGAACGCGAACATGGCGCGCGCGATCAGGAGCGTCACCGTCGAACGGGGCCACGACCCCCGGGGCTTCGCGCTGGCGGCGTTCGGCGGCGCCGGTCCGATGCACGCCGCCGCGCTCGCCGCGGACCTCGGGATGACCGACGTGCTCGTCCCCTACGCGGGCGGCGTGCTCTCGGCGTCGGGGCTGCTCGCGGCCGGCGAGAAACACGACGCCGTGCGGACGCGCCGCGAGGCGCTGTCGTCCGTCGACCCCGACGCTGTCGCGGACGTGCTGGCGGATCTGGCGGCGGACGTGCGCGACCGCGCGGTCGGCGACCCGCCGGTCGAGTTCGCGGCCGACTGCCGGTACGCGGGCCAGAGCTTCGAGCTGACCGTCCCCGTCGAGGGGCCGGCGTTCGACCCGGCGACGACCGCGGAGCGGTTCGAGGCGTCCCACGAGGCGACGTACGGGTACCGGATGGACGACCCCGTGGAGCTGGTGAACCTCCGGGCCACCGCCGCGGGCGAGACGACGCCCGTCGACCCCGGCTACGTCGGCGGGGAGTCCGTCGCGGTCGCGCGGACCGGGACCAGAACCGCCCACTTCGCGGCGTCGGGAGGGGACGCGGCGTCGGTGGCCGAGGAAGACGATCCGGAACCCGAGGAGGGCCACGAAACGCCGGTCTACGACCGTGACGCGCTGCCGGTCGACGGCGCGGTCGAGGGGCCGGCCGTCCTGGAGCAGGCGGAGACGACGGTCGTCGTGCCGCCCGGCTGGACCGGGACGGTGCTCCCCGACGGGACGCTCCACATGGCGAGCGACGGCGACGGCTCCGGTGCCGAGACGGACGCCGCCGGAGGTGCCGGCGATGTCTGAACGGACCGCGCTCGACCCGGTCGAGCTGGAGATCCTCCGGAACCAGCTGGAGGGCGTCGCCGAGGAGATGGGCGGGACCCTGATCCGCGGCGCCTACTCCCCGAACATCAAGGAGCGGCGCGACTGCTCGACGGCGCTGTTCGACGCCGACGGCCGCATGGTCGCGCAGGCGGAGCACATCCCCGTCCACCTCGGGGCGATGCCGGCCGCGGTCGAGGCCGTCCTCGCGGAGGATCCCGGTCCCGAGGACGTGTACGTGCTCAACGACCCCTTCGCGGGGGGGACGCACCTCCCCGACGTGACGATGGTCTCGCCGGTGACCGTCGAGGGCGAAGTCCTCGGCTACGCCGTCTCGCGCGCCCACCACGCGGACGTGGGCGGGTCCACGCCCGGGAGCATGCCCGCCGGCGCGCGCGAGGTGTACGAGGAGGGGCTTCGGCTCCCGCCGGTACCGCTGGTCGTCGACGGCGAGATAAATCCGGACGTGATGGGCATCCTGCTGGCGAACGTCAGGAACGCCGACGAGCGCCGCGCGGACCTCCGGGCGCAGATCGCCGCCAACGACCGCGCGGACGAGCGCCTCGCGGACCTCGTGGCCGACCACGGCCGCGCGACCGTCGCGGCCGCCTTCGACGCCGTGATCGACTACTCCCGGGAACGCATGACCGACGCGATCGCCGCCCTCCCGGACGGGACGTATGAGGCCGCGGACGTGCTGGAGGGCGACGGCGTCACCGACGACGAGATCCCGGTTCGCGCCGCGGTGACCGTCGACGGCGACCGGATCGCGGTCGACTTCTCGGGCACCGCCGACCAGGTGCCCGGCAACGTGAACGCGCCGCTCGCGGTCGCGACGAGCGCGGTCTACTTCGTCGTGCGCTGCGTGACCGACCCGGAGATCCCGCCCAACGAGGGGTGTTACGACCCCGTCGAGGTGTCCGTCCCCGAGGAGAGCCTGCTGAACCCCGACCCGCCGGCCGCGGTCGTCGGCGGAAACGTGGAGACGAGCCAGCGCGTCACGGACGTGGTGCTGTCGGCGTTCGCCGAGGCCGCGCCCGACCGCGTCCCGGCGGCCGGACAGGGGACGATGAACAACCTCATCATCGGCGCACGGGGCGCGGACTCGTTCGGCTACTACGAGACCATCGGCGGCGGGTTCGGCGGCCGCCCCGCGGCGGACGGGATGGACGGCGTGCAGGTCGGCATGACCAACACGCTCAACACGCCGGTCGAGGCCCTGGAGGCGGAGTACCCGCTCCGCGTCGAGCGCTACGCGCTCCGGTCCGACTCCGGCGGCGACGGCGCGCACCGCGGCGGCCTCGGCATCGAGCGCGCGGTCCGCGTCGAGGTCCCCGCGTCCGTCTCCCTCCTGACCGAGCGCCGGCGCGTCGGTCCGCCCGGACTCGCGGGCGGCGCGGACGGCGCCGTCGGCGAGAACCTGATCGACGGCGAGCCGGTCCCCGCCAAGACGACGCGCGACGTGCCCGCCGGCGCGGTCGTCACCGTCCGCACGCCGGGCGGCGGCGGCCACGGCGACCCGACCGACCGCGACCCGGCGGCCCGCGAGCGCGACCGTGCGGACGGGAAGGTGACTGACGAGGAGTGATCCGGATCTCCCCATCGATCCCCGCGCACCGTTGCGGTTACCGCCTGTAACCCGGTTGTGCGAAGTAACTATAAATCGGTGGCACGCGAAGGGCCGGTATGGCCGACACGGACGCCGAGATGGCGGTCTGGTGTGCGGGCGAGGACTGGTGCCCGATCACCACGACCGCCACCCTCATCGGCAAGAAGTGGCATCCGGTCGTCATTCATCGCCTGCTGGAGAACGGCCCGCTCGGGTTCAACGCGCTCAAGGAGGAGGTCGACGGCATCTCCGGAAAGGTCCAGTCGGACGTGCTCGACGACCTGGAGGAGAACGGCTTCGTGGACCGCGCCGTCGTGAGCGAGAAGCCGTTCCGGGTCGAGTACTCGCTGACGGAGCGCGGCCGCTCGCTGGAGCCGGTGATCGTGGCGATGCGCGACTGGGGACTCGAACACCTGACCGAGCCGCAGGAGGACTGAGGAGGCGTTGCCGCGTCGGCGACGGGATAGGCGGACGACGCCGGACCCGCCGTCAGGACCGCAGTCTGACCGCGCCGGCGACGAGCAGGAGCGCGAGCGCCGTCACGACCCCGGTGACGAGCGCGCCGCGGACGCCGGTCGCGCCGGTCGAGAAGGCGCTGACCGAGGCGGTTCCGCCGCCGACGGCCGCCCCGCCGACGATCCCGCCGAGCCCCAGACAGCAGAGGCTCACCAGGCCGACGAACGTGAGCGACCCCAGCAGGCCGTCGTCGCTCATCGCGGCTCGGTCTCCTCGCCGGGGGGCTTCCGGCGTTCCTCGTGCTCGAACGAGAACTCCTCGTCCCGGACCATCTCCAGCGTCTCCGCGACGGAGGGGCGGTCGCCCCAGAAGGTGCCGTAGTACGCGAAGCGGACGGTCCCGCTCGGGTCGACCACGACGGTCGCGGGACGGTTGATGTACTCCGCGTGGACCGCGAAGGCCATCGGGTCGACGCCGTACCGCGCCCCCACCGCGCCCGCCCGGTCGAGCAGGTGCGGCCACCACACCTCGTCGGCGTACGCCTCGACGAACGGCTCGTCGGCGAACCAGTACTCGGGCTCCAGTTCGCGGCCGACCATCACGCTGCCGCGGTAGCGCTCGTGGCACTCGACGGTCGCGACGGAGACGTCCGCGTCCGCGAACGCCTCGCGCAACTCGATCAGCTCGTCGAACTCGCGGTGACAGACCGGACACCAGTCCGCGAACACCCAGATCAGGACGGTCCAGCCGTCGCCGACGTGCTCCGAGAGCCGCCACTCCTCGCCGCCGACGGTCGGAAGCGAGAACTCGGGCGCCTCGTCACCCGCCGAGAGCCGGCCGAAGGCGTCGGGGTCCAGCGCGCGGAAGGCCTCGGCCAACTCGTCCTCGGCGACCGCGCCCTTCGCGATCCGGTCGACGGCGAGTTCGGCCTGGTGGCGCACGTCCCTCGAGTCGTCGTTCTTCCCCCGGTCTCGGAGCAGGCCGAGGGACTCCTCCGCGCCGATCCGGCCGAGCGCGACGACCGCCGCGGAGCGCGCCAGCGGGTCGGGGTCCTCACGGACCACTTCTTCGAGCGCCGGTACCGCCTCCGCCGCGCGCAGGACGCCGAGCGCCGTCGCGGCGACGGTGCGCACCTGCACGTCGTCGGCCTTGAGTCCCGCGGCGATCGCCCCCGCCGCGTCGGTGCCGGCGCGGACGAGGTCGCGGACCGCCAGCAGCCTGACGCGCCAGTCCCCGTCGTCGAGGGCCGCGATGCCGTGCTCCCCGAGGTCGCGGTCGACCGTGAAACTGTCCTCGTCGACGGGGTGGAACGCGTGCTCGCGGACGCGCTCGAACGCGGCCGGGACCTCGTTCGTCGGCCCAGTCCCGTGGTCGGCGGTGGTCATGTTCGACCGATCGAACCCCGCGAGTGTAAGTGGCGAGGTGACCGGGACGTTACCCTGCGCGTCGGAGACGGTGCTCGGTTCGTCGAGCGACTCGGCGACTGCGGGGGTGGCAGTCACCCCACGAGTTCGATCAGGACGAACAGCGACGCGACCGACGCGAGGGTGGTGACGAACACGTTGAGCGAGGCGAACTCCGCGTCGCCGCCGAGTTCGGTCGCGAAGACGTACGTCGACACCGCGGTCGGCATCCCGAGCATGAGCACCGCGGCGGTGAAGGTGGCCGCGTCGACGCCGAACCCCGCGAAGACGGCCACCGCGATGGCGGGCATCACCAGGGTCTTGATGGCCACGACCGACCCGGTCGCGCCGAGGTCGATCTCGGGGGCGTCCACGTCGAGCGAGGCGCCGACGCACAACAGCGCCAGCGGCAGCGCCAGCGACCCGAGCCAGTCGAGGCCGGTCGCGGCGGCGGCCGGGACCGCGAGGTCCGCCGTGCCGACCGCGATCCCGGCCACGAGCGCGATCAGGACCGGGTTGCGCGCGAGGCCGGCGAGTTCGCCGAGAACGTTCGCGTCGGACCCGTTGACCACCGACAGCAGCGTGACCGTCAACGGCACCTGGACGAGCGCGCCGATCCCGAGGATCACGCTCGCGACCGCGGTCACCTCCGCGTCGAACGTCGCGGCGATCAGCGGCACCCCGAGGTAGCCGAGGTTCGAGTGGTACGACTGCACGACCGCGACGCTCCGACGCGCCGGCGACGCGCGGTGCCGGTTCACCGCCCACGCGACCGCTGCCGTCCCCAGCAGCACGAGGACGACGCCGGCGAGCAGGGCGGGCGTCACCACCGCCAGCACCGACTGGTCGTAGGTCGCGACGAAGATCAGCGCCGGCAGCGCGACGTAGTAGGCGACCGCGTTCAGGCGCGCGGTCCGCGTCGCGTCGAGGACGCCGCCGACCCGGAGCCCGGTGCCGACGAGCAGCAGGACCAGCAGGGCCAGCAGCCGGGCGAGAACCTCCATATCCGTCCGAGACGATCCGCCCCTTTGACTCGCACGGATCGGGCGACGGGTTTTCGGCGCCGGTGTGAACGCCGGCCCCTTCGGGATCGTCAGTCCGCGTCGAGGAGCGCCGACAGCCGCGCCGAGAGCGCGTCGAACGACGCCTCCGTGACCGCGTGACCCTCCCCCGCCGCCACGTCGACGGTAACGGCCGCGCCCGCCGCCTCGAACGTCGCCGCCGTCTCGCGCACGCGGTCGACGGGGACGTGCGGGTCGTCGTCGCTACACCCCAGGAAGGTCGGCGTACCGGAGAGCGACCCGTCGACGCGGCGTTCCTCCGCGCTGCTCCCCGGAAGCGCGCCGGCGAGGACGAAGACGCCGCCGTACTCCCGGGGGTCCCGCGCCGCGAACTCCGCGGCCACGCAGGCGCCCTGCGAGAAGCCGACGACGACGGTGCGCTCCGGAGGGACCCCGGCGACCGCCGCCGTCTCGACCGCGTCCCGGACGCGACCGACTGCGCTCGTGAGGTGCGGTTCGTTCGCCGCCCGCGGCGCGTCGAACGCCGCCGGGTACCACCGGCTTCGCTCCGCCGCCGGCGCGAGGAACGCCACCCCGTGGCGGTAGGCGGGGTCGAACAGGTTGATGATCCCCTGTGCGGTCGCGCCGCGTCCGTGGAGCAGGACGACCGCGACCTCGGCGGCGGCGGCGGGCGCGCCGGCGGTCAACAGGGGCTCCTCGCCGTGCGGATCGGTCTCTCCGAGAACCCGTTCTCCATCGTCCGGAGCGGAGCCGTTTCCCGTCACGGTCGGTGGACTTCCGCGGGAAGGTCGATGGGCGGCAACTGGTCCTCGATCAGGTCGCGGTCCTCGGCGAACCGCGGGGGCAGGTAGAGCCCCTCGTCCCCGCGCGGGCCGCGTGCGACGCCCTCGCCGGGGGTCGGGTCCGTGGCGATCTCGATCAGGATCCCGCCGGGTTCGCGGACGTACAGCGAGTGGAAGAAGTGTCTGTCCTTGACGCGCGAGACGTCGTACTCGCGCTCGCGAAACAGGTCGTGCCACGCGTACAGTTCCTCGACGTCGGGCGCTCGCACCGCGAGGTGGTGGTAGGTTCCCGGCCCCTCGCGACCGAAGTCGGCGCTTCTGTCGAGCACGTCGACGATCCGGGCGGGGGCGGTCGTCTCGCCGTTCGCGCCGTCGGTGCCGACCGCTCGACGCGCCTCCCCCGTCGCTCGGTACCGCACGCGGTCGCCCTCCTGCCCGACGCGCTCGAAGCCGAGCGTCTCCAGCGCGCCCGCGGTGGCGTAGGGATTCACCGACAGTAGGGAGACGCCCGAGATCCCGCGGATCCCGTGCGCTTCCGGCACCGGCCCCTCGGTCTCGGGCGGCACCGAACTCCCCGTCGTGACCAGTTCGAGGCGGGTGCCGTCCGGGTCCGCGAACCGGAGCGCGCGTTCGTCGAAGCGGTCGGTCGGCCCCTCGACCGCGACCCCGCGGTCGCGGAGGCGGTCCGCCCAGTAGTCGAGCGAGCCCTCGGGGACCGCGAGCGCGGTCGCCGCCGGTTGCGGCTTCCCGACGCGGCCGGGGTCCGCGGCCTCACCGTACGGGAAGAACGTGAGAACGCTCCCCGGGCGACCGTCCGGCGCGCCGTAGTAGAGGTGGTACGCCAGCATGTCCTCGAAGTTGACCGTGCGCGTCAGAAAGCGGAGTCCCAGCGTCCCCGCGTAGAAGGCGGCGTTGTCGGCGGCCGCGCCCGCGATCCCGGTGACGTGGTGGATCCCGGGCGTGTCCGTGAGGTCCGGCATTCGCTGGTCGTTGGTGCGGCGGCGAGAAAACGGTTGCCGAACCGGGACCGGTCGTCGAGCGGTCGAACGGTCTCGGCTCGCCGGGCGTGACCGGCGTTACTCCGTGATCTGGACGATGTTGCCGTTCGCGGAGACGTGGAGGTCACGCCCCTGCTTGTACCCCTGGCTCTTGGCGAGGTCGACGTAGCCCGAGAGGCCCTTGAGGTTCTGGTGGGCGGGGATGATCTGTTCCGGCTGGAGCGTCTGGAGCATCTCGTAGTGACCCTCCTGGCTCAGGTGACCGGAGACGTGGATGTCGTCGTAGATGCGGGCGCCCTGCATCCGGAGGAGCGACTCCGCCTGGTAGCGCTGCCCCTCGTTGGTCGGCTCCGGAATGATGCCCGCCGAGAAGACGACCTTGTCGCCGTCCTCCAGTTCGTAGGGGGTCTCGCCGCGGCCCATCCGGGTGAGCATCGCGCGCGGCTCGCCCTGGTGACCGGTGACGATCGGGAGGTAGTTCTCCTTACCCTCGTTCATGATCCGCTTGAACGCGCGGTCGACGGACTTGCGGTGGCCGTACATCCCCAGGTCGTCGGGGAAGGGGACGCCGAGCCGCTCCGCCGTCCCGGAGTACTTCTCCATCGAGCGGCCCAGAAGCACGGGTTCGCGACCGATCTCCTGTGCGAACTCGATGAGCGACGTGACCCGCGCGACGTGGGACGCGAACGTCGTGGCGACGATGCCGCCGTCGTAGTCCTGCATGCTCATCAGCGCGTCGCGGAGCTCCGAGCGCGCGACCTTCTCGCTGGGGGTGCGGCCCTTGCGGTTCGCGTTCGTGCAGTCCTCGATGTAACAGAGGACGCCGTCGCCCTCGCTGCCGATCTCCGCGAACCGGTCCATGTCGATGGGGTCGCCGAGCGTCGGCGTGTGGTCCAGGCGCTTGTCGAGCCCGTAGACGACCGCGCCCTCCGGCGTGTGGAGGACGGGGTTGATCGCCTCGATGGTGGAGTGGGTGACGTTGACGAACTCCATCTCCAGGTTCCCGGAGTCGCCGATGGGCATCGTGCCGCCGGCGCGCATCTTCACCAGGTCGTTGTCCAGCGTGAACTTGCGCTCCCACTCCAGCGAGTCCTTGATCAGTTCGATGGTGAACGGCGTGGCGACGACGGGCGCGTCGTAGCGGTGCGCGAGCTTCGGGATGGCGCCGATGTGGTCGAGGTGGCCGTGCGTGGGGACGATGGCCTGGACCTCGCCGCCGAGCTCCTGCATGAGCCGGTCGTCCGGGATGGCGCCCATGTCGATCAGGTCGAGGCTGTGCATGTTCTCCGTCTCCACGTCGTCGTGGATCAGGACCTTGCTCAGGTTCAGCCCCATGTCGAAGACGACCACGTCGTCGTCCGCGCGCACTGCCGTCATCTGCCGTCCGACTTCCTCGTAACCGCCGATTGTCGCGATCTCGATTTCCATAGTGTCCTCCGATCAGGGGCCGTCCCGGAGTCCCTCTGGAACGGTCGGCCGGTCCGCGCAACGGTCGCGTCCGCGGAGGGCCGCCCCGTCCGTCGTGGAGGTCCGCTCGGGGACGGCACCCTTTCGGTTACGTGAGGATCCGTATGCGACACATAAATAGGCGTGGATCATGGGCTCTCGCCGCTCCGACTCCCGTAGGCCCGATTTACGCGCCCGGCGATTTTCCGATCATCTGCGATACTGAGTGTTACAGGCCGAACTAGAACTCCCACATTTCTGAAACTCGCGGCGGTGCGGTGCTGTGCGGTCGGCGCGCGCCGCGGCGACCGCGGAGCGTGTCGCCGCGACCGCGCGAGGGAGGCGGTGGCGCGGCCGCATTACGGTGTGGTTCGCGGCCGCGCCGCCGCCGAGGCTGGGGAGGTGCGAGGCCTGCGGGGCGGTTGCGGGGCGGTGCGGTGGGTGGGGCTGAAAGGGGCAGCCGGCTCGATCCGGCCCCGAGGCCTCAAGCACCGCAGCGGGCTGTGTCTCCAGCGCGCCACTGCACGCTGGAGGCTAGCGAGACGCGGTTTGTCTCGCCAAGCTGAGAGCGAGGAGCGCAGGGCGTCTCGCGGCCGGTCGAGCCGGCTGGGGCTTTCTAGACGTTGCTGTCTAGAGCAGCAGGACCTGCAACAGACACAGAAACACCATCTTCTGACAGAAAAATAGAACAACGCACGTAGTAGACCCAGTATCGCTCTCGTTCAACCCATCTCACGATTCGAAACGCTATCGCTGGAGCTCCAGAAGATCGGAAACGCGAGAAGCGTGGGTTGCGGTCGGTCGATTCCGGCTATTCGATGTGGCCCTCGCGGCGGAGCTGGTCCGCCGCGGAGCTGTCGTAGCGCCACTCGATGTCGGCCTTCTCGTCCTGCCAGGACCACGGCTCGGCCAGGACCACGTCGCCCTCGTTGATCCAGTTCCGGTACTTCATGCGGCCGGGGATCCGCCCCATTCGCTCCTTGCCGTCGGCACAGCGCAGGCGCACGCGGCTGTGACCGAGCATGTTGGTCACGACCGCGAACACCTGGTCGTCGTTGGGCATGCGGAGGTCCCGCCGCCCGCTTGACTCGTCGCTCATGGCAAAACGAAGGGCGCCCATACTGATAAGGAATGGTATTCGCCGGCGGACGGCCCGCCGACTGTGGGTCGTAGCGTCGTCAGGAGAAGTAGCGGGAGGTAGATTTGAACTACCGATCTCCGGGTTATGAGCCCGGCGGAATCTCCTGGCTATCCCATCCCGCTATCATGGCAAACACGGGTTTCACGGTTAAGGGTTCCGATCCCCCTGCCGTATGCCAGTTTCTGCCGGGGATCGAGGGCCGCGATCGGCGCCGCCGTCTCACCTCAGCGGTCCGCGGTCACGCGCCACGTGAGCAGGCTCTCCGCGACGTAGTTGACGAGCATGCCGACGCCGACGCCTCCCGCCCGCGAGGCGACGAACCAGAGGTCGATCCCGGAGACGCTCACCGGCAGGGCGATCCCCCGATACAGCGCCGTGAACACGAGCAGTTGGACCGCGATCCCGCCCGCGCGGACGAGGTTCGACTTCGCCAGCCGGCGCAGTGTCGGCCCGACTCCGGCGAGCCCCTCCTCCGCGAACGTCACGCGGTCGTTGAGCAGGAACATCACGACGACCGCGACCTCGATCCCGACGAACGCGGCCAGTTCCGGGAAGACGCCGAGCGCCTCCAGCGCGGTCGAGGTGACGATGTCGAAGCCGAAGCCGACCACGCCGACGGAGACGAACTGGCCGAACCGCGTCCCCGACGCCAGCGTCGCGACGGTCCCGTCGGCCTCCGCGTCCTCCGACCCGCCGCTCATCGGGGGTCACCGCCGGTCCCGTCGCCGTCGGTGGACCTCTCGCTCGCGACGAGCGCCGCGCCGTCGCCGCGGTCGAGCAGGCGGTGGAGCCGGTCCTCGCGGATGAGTCGGGCGCGGTGTCTGGCGACGAACAGCCCGCGCGCCATGTCCAGCGTGTCGCGGACGGGGGAGACCGTCGACCCGGGCTTGTCCTCCCACGCCACGGGCACCTCCGCGATGCGGTAGTCGAGCGCGGCCGCGACCGCGAGGAACTCGATGTCCCACGCGAACCCCGGCTCGTAGAGGTGGTCGCGGACGCCGGCCCACGCGTCGGCCGTGATCGCCTTCGCGCCACACTGGTAGTCGTACAGCGTCGCGTCGAGCAGGCGCCGGGCCAGCCACGCGAAGCCGTCGCCGAGCAGCCGGCGGAACACCGTCTGGTGGTCCGAGACCGTCGCGTCGGGGTGCCGCCGCGAGCCCGCCGCCACGTCCGCGCTCCCGGACAGCACCGGGGCGACGACCTCGGCGACCGCGTCCGCGGGCGTGGCGCCGTCGGCGTCCACGAAGACGTACGCGTCCGTCGCGAGCGCCTCGAAGCCGGCCGTCACCGCCGCGCCCTTCCCGCGACGGCGGTCGACCGCGTGGACCGTCGCCGGTAGGGCCGCGAGCGCGTCGACGACCCCCGGCTCCGGGTCGTCGAGTTCGATCCGGATCGTCTCGGGGGCCAGCCGCTCGTCGAGCGCCCGGACGTACCGCCCGAGGCGCTCGGCGTCCGGCCGGAACGCGGGGACCACGATCCCGAGACTGGACGACATGCGTGGGCGTACCTCGGGACCGGATAAAAGGCGTTTGACTCCACGCGAGACCGGGGAGCGAGGCGACCCGGAACCCGAAGAGGTATGCCCCGCGGCGTGTCTGGGGCGGACATGGAGTACCTCCTCGTCGGCTGGTGGCTCCTCGCGTTCGCGGCCCTCTCGGCGCTGGCGTTCCCCCTCTGTGCCCGGCTGTTCCCCCGATTCCCGGGATACGGCGCCGGGCTCGCGCCCGCGGTCGCGCTCGCGACGCTCACCGTCGTCGGCTACTGGACCGGCCGCGTCAGCTACGGCCGACACACGCTGTGGGTCGCGCTGGCCGGCCTCGTCGCGGTCTCGGCGCTGGTCGGACTCGACCGCGCCGCGCTCCGTCGCGGGGAGGTTCGCCTCGCGGGCGACCGGCTCGCCGACGACCGGTCGCGCCCGCGGCGCCGGGACCTGACCGCGCCCGCGGCGGTGTTCGCGGCCGCGTTCCTGCTACTCGTGGCGGTCCGGAGCGCCGACCCTGCGGTGACCGCAGCCGGGGGAGAGAAGTTCCTCGACTACGGGCTGTTGCGGAGCCTCCTGCGCGCGGAGTCGCTGCCCCCCTACGACGTGTGGTTCGCCGGCGAGACGGTGAACTACTACTACGGCGGCCACCTCGCGGCCGCCCTCCTGACCCGGCTGGCGGGGACGCCACCCTCGTACGCGTACAACCTCGCGCTCGCCGGGTTCTACGCGACGCTGGCGGCGGCGGCGTTCGAGCTCGCCCGGGCGGTCGCCGCCGGTCGCGCGCGCGGTCGGGGTGTCGACGGCGACGACGCCGCGGACCACGGGCTCCGGGCCGGGTTCGCGGGCGCGTTCCTGGTCGCCGTGGCCGGAAACCTCGTGTCGGCGGCCAGGCTCGCGGTCGCCGCCCTCCCGAACGCGCTGGCCGAACCCGTGGCCCACCGCCTCACGCGCGGGACGCGCGTCTCCCCGGACGACCTGTTGGCGGGGGTCGAGGGGTTCCACTACTGGACCGCCAGCCGGGTGATCCCGGGGACGATAAACGAGTTCCCCTTCTTCGGCTTCCTCAACGGCGACCTCCACGCGCACATGATGGGCGCGCCGTTCCTGCTTCTGGCCGCGGCGCTGGCGTACGCCTACTGGGAGACGCCGGCGGAGCGCCTCCGGCGGCGGCGCCTGCTCGCGTTCGGCGCCGTCCCCGTCCTCGGCGGACTGCAGGTCGTGGTCCACACCTGGGACGTGGCGACGACGCTCGGCCTGCTCTGGCTGACGCTGACGTTCGCGCCCGCGGCGCCGCTGTCACTGTTGCCCCGCGGCGAGGCGCTCGCCGCACGACTGCGGGGCGCCCTCGGCGAGGGGCTCGCGGCGACGGAGGTCGCACGTACCGGCGGCGCCCTCCTCGCGACCGGCGTCGCGGCCGTCGGGGCGGGCGTGCTCGGGGCGCCGTTCCTGCTCGGCGCCAGCAGCGGGCAGGAGCCGGCGCTGCTCGCGGCCGAGATGCGGTCGGCGCTCACGCCCCTGCTCCTCGTCCACGGAGCCTTTCTGGCGGCGTTCGGGGCGTACCTGGTGGGCCGGATCGCCGACGGGGCGTTGCGTGAGGTCCTCCTCGTCCTCGCGGGGGCCGCCGCGGTCGCGGTCGCGTCGCTGGCGGCGGGGCTCCCGGCGTTCGCGGTCGTCGTCCCGCTGCTCGCGCTCGGGTGGGCCGCGTTCCGGCTGGACCGCGGCGTCGGCTTCGAGACGGCGCTGATCGTCGGCGGCGCGGGACTCATCGGGCTCGTCGAGGTCGTCTTCGTCGTCGAGGAGGCGGGCCCCGGCCGGATGAACACCGTGTTCAAGGTGTACGCGCAGGTGTGGGCGCTGTGGGCGACCGCGGCCGGGGTCGTGCTCGCGGAGCTGTGGGCGACCGGTTTCCGGGTCACGACCAGCGCCGTCGACGCCGCGACCCGCCGCGGGAGCGCCGCCGCGGAGCGGACCGCTGACGCGCTCGGCGACATCCGGGCGCGGCTGCCGACGGACCGCACCCTCGCCCGCGCGCTCGTCGCGCTGCTGCTGCTCGCGACCGCTCCCTACGCCCCGATGGCGCTCGGGCAGCACGCCGCGGTCCACGACGCCGGGACGCTGGACGCGACCGCGTTCGTCGAGGCGGAGCATCCGTCCGAGGCGGCCGCCATCGACTGGCTCGACGAGGAGGCGACCCACCGGGATACCCTGCTGGAGGCGCCCGGGGCGAGCTACTCCCCCGAGGGACTCGCCGCGAACCCCGGTGAGCCGGGCATCTACACCTGGCGCGCCAACCCCGCCTCGAGCCTGACGGGGATCCCCACCGTCGCGGGGTGGTCACACGAGGTGGGCTACCGCGGCCGCGAGGCCTACACCGAACGGGTCGCCGCCGTCGACCGGGCGTACGCCGGTTCGGACGCCGAGCGCGTGGCCGCTCTCCGGGAGTACGGGGTCGACTACGTCTGGGTCGGGCCGACCGAGCGCGACCGCTACGGCGACGTCTCCTTCGACCGGTTCGCGGGCATCGAGGTGGCGTACGAAACGGAGACCGTAACGGTGTATCGCGTCGACAGCGAGGAGCTCGCGACGTAGCTCCCCGCGACTGTGCCGCTCGGTCGTCAAACTGCGAACAGCAGCCGCAGGTTGTTCGCGGTGACGGCGAGCCCGAACAGGGTCAACAGCCCCGGTCCGAAGTAGTAGACCAGCGCGTCGTCCTCGCGGCCGCCGACGACGCTGATCCACACCATGACCCCGAAGCCGACGAGTTTGACGGCGACCAGCCCGGCGAGTCCCACGCGCTCGATGGCGAACGCGACGAGGGGATTGCCCTCGACGAGCGCCGGGACGAACCACACCAGCGCGACCGTGGTGACGATGTCGCCGACGCCGTACGTGGTCGTCGCGAGGATCCACAGCGCGTAGAACTCGCGCGGGCGGCGGCGGTAGATGGGAATCGCGGGCGACGAACGGTCGGTCACACTCGTTCTGTGAGCGCAACCGAGGTGAACGTGCCGGCCGCCGACTCCGAACCGTTCAACATCCGCCGCGCGAAGGTGCCGGTATGGGAACGCCGCTGGAGACGCCGAAAGAGCAGGCCGAGGAGGTCATCGACCGGCTCTACGAGGAGTACCCCGACTCGACCATCTCGCTCAACTACTCGAACCGGCTGGAGCTGCTCATCGCCGTGATCCTCTCGGCGCAGTGCACCGACGAGCGCGTGAACGCGGTGTGTGCGGACCTGTTCGAGAAGTACGAGACGCCCGAGGACTACGCCGAGGCCGACCAGGAGGAACTCGCCGCGGACATCGACTCGATCACCTACTACAACAACAAGGCGAAGTACATCCGGTCGGCCTGCCGGGACATCGCCGAGGAGCACGACGGCGAGGTGCCGGACACGATGGACGAGCTGACCGACCTGATGGGCGTCGGCCGCAAGACCGCCAACGTCGTCCTCCAGCACGGCCACGACGTCGTCGAGGGGATCGTGGTCGACACGCACGTCCAGCGCATCTCGCGCCGGCTCGGGATCGCGGAAGCAGAGCGCCCCGAGGCGATCGAGCAGGAACTGCTCGAGATCGTGCCCGAGGCGCACTGGCAGCAGTACACGCACCTCCTGATCGACCACGGGCGCGCGGTCTGTACCGCCCGGAACCCGGACTGCGGCGACTGCGTGCTGGCCGACATCTGCCCCTCCTCGAAGCTCGACGCGGACGTGGACCTGGCCTCCGGCGAGGCGTGGTAGGGGACGGCCCGTTCCGCAGTCGCGGCCGACCGCCCTTCAGATGAGGACGCCCGACTGCAGGGCGACGATCAGCACCGTCAGAAGCGGGATCGAGAGGAGCGTCGTCACCAGCACGACCGTCGAGACGTACTCCGGGACCGAGATCCCGCCGAGGTCCCGGTTCCCCGCGAACTCCGCGACGAGGATGACGGGCGTGATCGCCGCGGGCATCGCGGTCTCCAGCACGAACACGCGCGCCACCGTGGGGTCGGAGAAGCCGACGAGATGTGCGACCGCCAGCCCGACCGCGGGCGCGACGAGGAGCTTGAGCGCGGATCCGACCCCGGCCTTCGAGACCGCGGCCGCGTAGTCGGTCCGCGCGAGCTGGAGCCCGAGGACGATCAGCATCACCGGGATGGCGGAGTCGCCGACCAGCCCGACGGCCTCCATCGAGGCGGCTTCAGCGGGCGGGACCACGCCGGCTCCGCGGGCGAGCAGCGCGCCCGCGACCGCGTACACCAGCGGGAGCCGGACGACGCGCTTGAGGCCGTCGAGTCCCGACGCGCCGCCCGACCGGGAGGCGACGTACACGCCCACGGTGTACATCAGCACCGCCTGCACCGAGAGGAACAGCACCGCGGTGCTGCGCCCCGTCTCGCCGAACGCGAAGTCCGAGACCGGGATGCCGAGGTTGCCCGAGTTCGAGAAGACGGCGACGAGCAGCAGCGCGCTCAAGAGCGGCTCCTCGGTCCCCCGGATCCGACCGACCCCCTCGGCGACGGCCGCCATCGCGAGCGTGAACGCGACGACGCCGACCGCCACCCGCGCCAGCGTTCCCGCCGCGAGCGTCGACGTGGCGAGGCTGTGGAACACCAGCGCGGGCGCGAGCACGTACACCGTCACGGTGTTGAGCGGCCCCGGCTCGACGTCCCTGACGCGCCCCAACAGGAACCCGGCCGCGGCGATGGCGACCACGGGGAGGACCGCGGACGCGAACACCCCGAGGAGCGCGTTCACGAGCGGTCACCCGGGTCCTTCTCGCCCCCGGCGTCGGTCGCCCCGTCGCCGTCGGCACCGGCGTCCGAGTCCCCCTTCGCCGCCTCGTAGCGCTCCCGGATCCGGGCGACGAGCGTGCGTCCGGCGTCGGTCCGGAGCCGCGGCTCCGCGGTCGCGAAGAATTCGTCGAGGTCGTCGTAGGCCGCGAACGCGTCCGGTTCGCCCGCCGCCGGGTCGTACTGGTCCGCGCGCTCGTACGCGAGCGCCTGCAGACACAGGTCGATCAGGTCGCACTCCTTGACCAGCCGCGCCGCCGGCGTCTCGCGGGCCTCGTAGGCCTCCCACGCCGCCCGGACGCGGTCGGGAAGCGGTCCCGCGAGGTCGGCCATCGCGGCGCGCTCCGCGGCCTCCTTCTCCGCGGGGTCGGGCGTCGCCGACGCGGCCGCCGGATCGGCGCGCGTGGCCACGTCGCCGGTCGCCGCCTCCGCCGCGTCGTGGACGACGGCGAGCCGAAGCGCCTCGTCGAGGAGCGGCTCGACCGGCTCGTCGGGCGCGAGGTCGGCCGCCAGCCGGTCCCCGAGCGCGAGCACGAGGTAGGCGACCCCCCACGAGTGGGCCGCGACCGTTTCGGGCTCCGCGACCCCCCGGATCTGCCAGCCCGTGCGCCGCTCGTCCTTCAGGTCGTAGGTGGCGAGCAGGGCGTCGATGGCCGCATCGTCGTCGGCTTCGGGCGCCTCGCCAGCGTCGCCGTCCCCTGCGGGGTCGCTCACGGCCGGGGCTCCGCGGGCGGCGTCACTCCGCGAGCGCCCACTGGTCGGGGCCTCGCGACTCGATGACCTCGCGGCGCTCCATCTCCGCGAGCACCTCCGTCAGCCGGTCGGGCTGGGCGATCTCCATCTCGATGCGGTCGACGCTGTGGTACTCCGCGAGGTAGTGCCGGACCGACTCCCGGTCGAACGTCTCCTCGTCCGCTCGCTCCATGACGCCCGCGATGAGGTCGATCATGTCCTCGATGAAGTTCCACGGGTAGACGATCCACGCCCACTCCTCCAGCCGCTCGCCGACGAAGTCGGGGTCGAACTCCGAGGTCCGGAGCAGTTGGAGCGTCGCGGTGCGGACCTCCCCGGCGTTGCGCTCCTCGACGTACTCCTGGGCCCGGCGGATCGAGCCGCCGGTGTCCGCGATGTCGTCGATGATCAGCACGTCCTTCCCCTCGACGCTCCCTTCCGGCATCGGGTAGCGGACGGTGGGCTCGTCGCTCTTCTCGGCGGCGCCCACGTAGTGTTCCATCTTCAGGCTCGTCAGGTCGTCCAGCCCGAGGAAGTCGCAGGTGCACCGCCCCGCGAACCAGCCACCACGCGCGAGCGCGACGACCACGTCCGGCTCGAACTCGGCACGCTTCACCTGGTCGGAGACCGTCCGGCAGAGGCCGTAGATGTACTCCCAGTTGGTGATCGTGCAGTTGAAGTCGTCCGGGAGGTCGCTCATGTCGCGTGGAGATGGCGCCCCCGCGCTGATAAGGATTTTTAGAGCGGTCGCGGCCGGCGAGGGGCCAGTCCCCAGGCTCCAGTGCCACCGCCGCCGCCGCAACCGCCACCGCCGCCGCCACCGCCACCGCCGTCGCCACCGCCACCGCCGCCGCAACCGCAAAGGGGGGCGAGCGCGTGGTCCCCCCGTGAGAGACACGGACGAGGCCCCCGAGTCGGACACGGCGGCCGACGCGGCGGATGACGCGGCGGCGGAACCGGAGTTCGAGCGCTTCGCCCACGAGCGCCACATCGAGCGCGCCTGCGAGCTGGCGGAGGCGGCCGCCGCCCGCGGCGACGAGCCGTTCGGCACGGTGCTCGTCCGGGACGACGAGGTCGTCGCGGAGGCGAAGAACCGCGTCGTCACCGACGACGACGTCCGCGGTCACCCCGAACTCGACCTCGCGGCCGAGGCCGTCCGCGCGTTCACGGCCGACGAGCGCGCGCGGACCGTCATGTACACCAGCACCGAGCCGTGCCCGATGTGTGCGGGCGGGCTCCGCTACGCGGGGCTCGGCCGCGTCGTCTACAGCGTCGGCTCGGACGAGGTCGCCGCGTTCACCGGTCGCGGCGAGCCCGCGGTGCGCTCGGCCGAGGTCCTGGACGGGATAACCGAGGTGGTCGGCCCGGTCGCCAACGACCGCGGCCGCCGCGTCCACGAGGCCTACGGCTGGGGCGAGGAGTGACGCAGCCGGGACCGCGTGAACTCGCCCGGACGTCCGCTGTCGGACCGACTCAGGCCCGCAAATTCGGCCGACTCAGGCAGTATGGGGGACGAGTCGCAAAGTCGGGGGTTTTTCAGTCCGGGACGCATCCGTTCGACCATGCAGGGTAGCATGCCGCCCGAAGCGCAGGAGAAGATCGAGGAGCTACAGGATCTGCAGGAGACCGCTCAGGAGGTCGCCCAGCAGAAAGAGCAGTCCCAGACCGCGCTCAACGACGCCAAGACGGCGCTGAACGCGCTCGAGGACATCGACGAGGACGCCACGATGTACCGCGAGGTCGGCGACATCCTCGTCGAGACGGACTACGACTCGGCCTACGACGACCTCGAGGAGAAGGTCGACTCGCTGGAGGTCCGCGTCGAGCAGCTCACAAAGCAGGAGGACCGCGTGCAGGAGCAGTTCGAGAGCCTCCAGGAGGAGCTGCAGGAGATGCTGCAGGGCGGCGCCGGCGGCGGCCCGATGGGTCCGGGCGGTCCGGGCGCGGGCGCGTAGATGGCGACCGACGATCCGACCGACGCATCGGGCGGTGACCCGAGCGACGACCCGACCGACGAGGAGGTCGTCACGACCGCCGCGGCGGCCGCCGAGGGCGTCGTCTTCAAACACTACGACCAGTCCGCGGTGACGGACCTCGACGTGACCGTCACCTTCGAGGACGGCGTCCTCGACGTGGACGTCTACCTCAACGCGCCGGACGAGGAACACGACCCCGACGCGGTCGCGCAGGAGGCCGTCGAGGCGGCGACCGACGCCGTCGACGAGCTCTTCGACGCCTGACCGCGGTCGAGGCGCGTCCTGGTCGCGGTTTCCGACACACAGCCCCCAGCGGTACGCTTTTGTCCTCTCCTTGTGTAGTGTTACCGCATGTCAGTACTGGGTCGCGGCACGACGGCGCTCGACAGGCTCCGGGACCGCTACGACAGCGAACCGTACGTCTGTGCGGAGTGCGGGTATCGGGACGAGTCGCCCGGCTGGGAGGCGGTCACCACCGGAACGCGGGTCGTCTACAGACGCGAGTGCGAGGGCTGCGGCGCGCGCACGGTGCGGGCGTGTCGGCTCGGACCGGGCGACGCCCGGTAGTCAGGCGAACAGGAACAGGAGCAGACTCACCGCCAGCGCGCAAAGCACCACGGCGGCCAGTAGCGCCGCACCGAGCGACAGCGCCGCGTTCGCCTGCGAGGCCAGCGTCTCCGTGCGGTCGTTGCCGAACACCGTGACGGTCACCCGCTCCGTGGCGGTCCCGACCGCGACCGGCTCCAGGTCGGCGTGCGCGGCCGCGGCCGTCTCGACGACGGCGTCCGTGAGCGCCGCCTCGTCGACGGCGTCGCCGACCCGGTTGTCCGCCTGCCCGACGTTGACCGCGTGCGTGTCCGAGGTCAGCACCTCCGCGTGGTCCACGCCGGTCTCGGCCGTCACCGCGTCGAGCAGCCGCTCGCGGACGCCCGGGACCATGTTGTTGCCGTCGACCAGCACGTACGCGGCCTCCCGGCCGTCGACCCGCGTCACCGCGACTCGGAGCCCGAGGGGGCCGATCCCCTCCTCGCGCTCCCAGTCGGTCGGATCGTGGGCGACCCCGAGCTCCAGCGGGCCGCTCGCGGCGTCGGACAGCGCTTCGCCCGCGAGCGCGGCGGCGCCGTAGAGGTCGTACGACCGCGGCGACCCGGGCGTGACGTGGCCGAGGTCGCCGTCCTCCGCGGCGTCGAGGCCGGCGTGGCAGTTGTGCGCGTCCGCCAACAGCACGTCCTCGACCCCGCTCCGGCGGAGCTCGGCGGCCGCGGACTGGCCGACGCCGAACGCCACGTCGTCGGCCGACTCCGGCGCGAACGTGGCGGCGGCGAACGCGCCGTTTCCGAACCGCTGGGCGAGCGTGTGCGCCGTGCCGACCTCGCCGGTCACGGGAACGCTCGCCTCGCGGCCGTACTCCATCCGGTCGAGCGCGCGGTCGGCGGCGTCGAGGATCCGGCCGACCTCCCGCTCCGAGACGAGGTTGAAGTCGTGGCCGGCGGTGGCGTGGGGCGCGAACGCGAGCCCCTCAGCGCGCTCCGCGATCCGCTGCGGGAGGTTGCCGCCGCCGACCTCCCCCATCGGGCCGGGGTGGACCATCGGGAGGACGACCCGCGCCTTCTCCGAACCCGGCGTGGCGTCCGCGCCCTCCTCGCCGGCGCCGTCACTGTCGCCGTCCCCGCCGCCTGCCGCGGCCGCCCCCTCTCTCGGCAACTGCCGGAACGACGCGACGGAGACGGGGACGATCGCCTCCTCGCCGAGCTTCTCGAAGAACTGCTCGAGCTCGCGGGACCCCTCCGCGACGTGGCCGACGAAGCCGCGGACGAAGTCCAGCACGGAGACGCCGAGGCTTCGCCGCCACGGTCGGTCGATGCCGACGAGAAACGCCCAGACCGCGGCCGCGTACACCGACGACAGTGCGACCAACAGCAGGAAGTGGTCGACGGTGACCGCCTGCAGCGCCGGCGGCCCCGACTCCCCGCGCGCGAGCCAGCCGACGTACGCCTCCAGCGGCGCGTCGCCCACGACGAGCAGCCGGATCGTCCCGCTGTAGACGAACGCGAGCACCGCCGCGGCGCCGGGCTGGATCCCCGCCGACAGACACGCGCGAGGGACCGAGACGCGCGAGATGCCGAGGATGACGAACAGCCGGAGCGCGAAGATCGACGCGAGCGCGACCACGAGCACGTCGAGAACGAGCCCGTGAGCCAGTCCGAAGACGAACGCGACGAGGCCGGCGCTCAGGAGGGCCGTGACGACGATGACCTCGCAGGCCAGCGCCAGGAGCGCCGAGCGGTTGAACGTGAGCCGTCCCCCCATCGCCCGGTCGACCGGGGTCGTGCCGAGCGCCGCGAGGACGGTGGGGAACCCGATGAACACGAGCCCCTGCCACGCGTCGTGGCCCACGAGCAGGACGCGGAACTCGGCTTCCATCGTGGCGCCGGCGTCGAACACCGCCACGCCCGCGAGCCCGGAGAGAAGCACCGCGAACGCGAGGCTCCGGTGCCAGCGGGGGGCGGCGAAGATGAATCGAGACAGGGCGGCGAGTCGGCCCTGGGAGGCGGTCATCGGTCGAACGGTGGCCGGGGCGACTCAAAAATCCGCCGCTGTGCCGATGCGGTCGCCTTACGCGTCCTCGCAGACCGCGACGAAGTTCTCGAACACTTCCTCGCCCTCGGCGGTGTGGGCCACCTCGGGGTGCCACTGGACGCCGTAGAGGTCCTCATCAACGTTCGCGATCGCCTCCACCTCGCAGACGTCCGAGCGCGCGGTCCGGGTGAACCCCTCCGGCACCTCGGTCACCTCGTCGGCGTGGGAGGCCCACACCCGCGTCTCGGGCGCGAGCGACCCCACGAGCGGGTCGTCGGGCTCCGTTATCTCGACGTCCACGTCCGCGTAGCCGCCGTAGTCGCCCTCGCCGACGCGGCCGCCGCGCTCGACGGCCATGATCTGCATGCCGAGGCAGATCCCGAACACGGGGACGTCGAGGTCGAGGTAGTCGGCGGAGTTGCCGATGCGGTCGATGTCGGGGCCGCCGGAGAGCACGATGCCGTCGGCGTCGACCTCCGCGGGCGGCGTGTCGTTGTCGATCAGTTCGGTCTCCACGCCCATGTCCCGGAGAGCGCGCCGCTCCAGGTGGGTGAACTGGCCGTGATTGTCGACCACGACGATTCTGGTCATGTCCCGGGTAGGCGCGACGGTCACAAAAACCGCTCGGAACGTGACGCAGGTTCGTGCGCTTTAGACGCACTTTCGGTAAAGAAATATGCAGAGAAGTGGATCGTCGAGAGCGCGTAGCTCCGCCGAACGCTGCCCGTGGGCGGCCGGCGTTAGCTGTGGATCCCCATCGCCTCGATCTGTTCCTGGTACCGGTTGCGGATGGTGACCTCGGTCACCTGCGCCACGTCGGCGACCTCGCGCTGGGTCTTCTTCTCGTTACAGAGCAGGGAGGCGGCGTAGATCGCGGCCGCGGCGTAGCCGGTCGGGGACTTGCCCGAGAGCAGGCCCTTCTCGGCGGTCGTCTCGATTATCTCGTTGGCCTTCGCCTGGACCTCCTCGGAGAGCTCCAGCTCCGAGGAGAAGCGGGGGACGTACTTCTTCGGGTCGACCGGCTTCATCTCCAGCCCGAGCTCTTGGGAGATGTAGCGGTAGGTGCGCCCGATCTCCTTGCGCTCGACGCGCGAGACGTCGGAGATCTCCTCCAGCGAGCGGGGGATCCCCTCCTTGCGGCAGGCGGCGTAGAGCGCGGCCGTGGAGACGCCCTCGATAGAGCGGCCGCGGATCAGGTCCTCCGAGAGCGCGCGTCGATAGATGACCGACGCGACCTCGCGGACCGACCGCGGCACGCCCAGCGCCGACGCCATGCGGTCGATCTCCGAGAGCGCGAACTGGAGGTTCCGCTCGCCCGCGTCCTTCGTCCGGATGCGTTCCTGCCACTTCCGCAGCCGATGCATCTGCGACCGCTTCTTCGAGGAGATCGAGCGGCCGTAGGCGTCCTTGTCCTTCCAGTCGATCGTCGTCGTCAGCCCCTTGTCGTGCATCGTCTGCGTGGTGGGGGCGCCCACGCGCGACTTCTCCTGCCGCTCCGAGTGGTTGAACGCCCGCCACTCCGGGCCGGGGTCGATCTGCTCCTCCTCCACGATCAGCCCCGTCTCCTCGTGGATCAGCTCGCCGTCCGCGGTCCGCGTCAGCTCCTCCGGATCGAGTTCGTCGACGTCGATCTCCCCGTCCTCGACGTCTTCCTCTTCGTCCTCCTGCCCCGTGCGCTGCCGGTCGTACTCCCGCTGGCGAGTGGGCCCTGTCATCGCATTTATATAGTAATCCGCTGCGCTGACTTAAAAGTTTGCGGAGGGTGTCGGCGTCACAACAGGACTGGGCGCGACCGGGGAGCCTTTGTTTCGTCGCCGCGGAGCCCCACAGGATGCCGACTATCGAGTGCGATCCCGCCGCCGCGCGCGAGCGACTGGCGACCGCGGGCGTCGAGGTTCGGCCGGGCAACACCGACCACGAGCGCTGGCGGGCCGAGCGCGACGGGGCGACGGCGGTCGCGTACGACGACAAGGTGGTCGTGCAGGGGAGCGACCCGACGCGGCTCACCCTCCTTTTAACCGAGGGCGGCGGGCGCGCCCACGTCTACTTCGACGGCGCCAGCCGGGGGAACCCCGGCCCGGCCGCGGTCGGCTGGTGTCTGGTCACGAGCGACGGGATCGTCGCCGAGGGGGGCGAGCGCGTCGGGCGCGCGACGAACAACCAGGCCGAGTACGCGGCGCTGATCCGGGCGCTGGAGGCCGCCCGCGACTACGGCTTCGAGGAGGTGGACGTGCGCGGCGACTCGGAGCTGATCGTCAAGCAGGTCCGCGGGGAGTGGAACGCCAACGACCCGACGCTCCGCGAGAAGCGCGTGCGGGTCCGCGAACTGCTCGACGCGTTCGACCGCTGGTCGCTGGCGCACGTTCCGCGAGACATAAACGAGCGCGCCGACGAGTTGGCCAACGAGGCCCTCGATGAGCGACAGTGACCCCCGACCGGACGAGGAGGAACCGCCCGAGTGGGCGAAAGAGCGCGCGCGGGAGATAGCGGCCGCCGACTCGGCCGACGCGGGGGAGCCGTCGGACGCGGAGGAGTCCGCCGACCCCGACGCCGAGCGCGTCCCCGACATCCCCCGCGACGCGGTCACCGAGGCCGAGCGACTGACCCGGCTCGCCCGCGACGCGGTCGACGACGCCGCCGCGACCGCCTACCGCGAGCGCCGTGACGAGCTCGTCGCCGCCCACGACTACGAGCCGCGGATCCGCGAGGAGGACGACACGCTCGTCCTCTACCCGGCGGAGTGGGTCGAGGACGGGACGGTGCAGTTCGACCGCATCGAGGACACCGACCGCGGCGTCGAGGTGTCGCTGTCCGGGCCCGGCGACGCGGAGCGCTACGAGGAGGTGGCGAGCCACAACGACGCGGTCGCCGACCGCATCGAGCGCGAACACGGCGCCGCCCACGCCGCGAACGTCCGCGCGTTCGGGGCGTTCATGGCCAACCACTACGTGAAGGAGCTCGACCGCGCCACCCTCGACGAGCGCGCGGAGTTCCTCGAGGAGTACTACCCCAGAAACGTCTGGCCGGACGAGGAGCAGCGCGCGGTCGTCGAGGAGTCGCTGACGCTGGTCGACGACGCGCTCTCGGAGTAGTCCGCCCGAATCGCCGTTCGTGGGTCGCCGGGATGACCGGGAGCGCCGGGACGGCACCGCCGCTCCGCGGTCGGATACCGAAGAAGGCCCGGCGTGTGCCAAGCGGGCGGTCGGTCGCCGTTACAGCTGGTCGTCGACGAGACCGCGGACCGTCTCCGCGCGCTCGTCCTCGGTCACGAACTTCGAGAGGACCCAGTCGAGCCGGCCGACGACCGCCTCGACGCCCGCCTCGGTCAGCTCGTACTGGTTCGTCCGCTTGTCGAGTTCGCTCTTCTCGACTAACCCGAGGTCCACGAGGTCGTCGAGGTTCGGGTAGAGCCGCCCGTGGTTCACCTCGTCGCCGTAGTAGGACTCGAGTTCGCGCTTGATCGCGAGCCCGTACATCGGCTCCTCGGAGAGGATGACCAGGATGTTCTGCTGGAACGCCGTAAGGTCCCTCGACACCTCCGCACCGCCGCTGACAGATTGTGCCTCTGACATGCTTGAGAACATGTCATCCCGATATTTAACGCTTCGCAACGACCACCGAGTTTTATATATTGTCAGCCGACGGTCGCTGACCGAACGTGGGAGCGGACCGCTTCACGCTGCGCATTCTCGGGTTGTACTCCGGAAGAATCGGTATTGGCAGATCGTGGGTATATTCGGGAGTGTGGCGTCGATCCGTCGTCGAACGCCGCGGTTGGGCGAACGCGTCGTCGGCGTACGTCGGCGGTCGGGCGGGCCGGTCTCGGAGCGTACCCGAAAGGACTTTGACCGTGTTCGGCGGACGGGCGGACGCATGACGAACCTCTGGGAAGACCTCGAGACCGGCTCCGACGCGCCGGAGACGATCAACGCCGTCGTGGAGTGTCTGAAGGGCGAGCGCAACAAGTACGAGTACGACAAGGACATCCCCGGCGTCGTGCTCGACCGCGTCCTCCACTCGAACGTCCACTACCCCTACGACTACGGCTTCATCCCGCAGTCGTACTACGACGACGAGGACCCCTTCGACGTGATGGTGCTCGTCGAGGACGCCACCTTCCCCGGCTGCGTCATCGAGGCACGTCCGGTCGCGCTGATGAAGATGGACGACGACGGCGAGCAGGACGACAAGGTCATCGCGGTCCCCGAGGAGGACCCCCGCTTCGACCACATCCAGGACCTCGAGGACATCCCGCAACAGACGCTCGACGAGATCGACGAGTTCTTCGCGACCTACAAGAACCTCGAGGCCGGCAAGGAGGTCGAAACGCTCGGATGGGAGGACAAGGCGGCCGCCCACGACGCGATCGAGCACGCGCAGGACCTCTACGACGAGCAGTTCGCGTAGTCGGACACCGACCGAGTCGGCCGTTTCGCGTCGCACTCGACTTTTTCTGCGCGATACGCGAACGACCGATAACGCGAACGACCGATAACGCGAACGACCGATAACGCGAACGACCGATAACGCGAACGACCGACGCCGGAAGCGCCCCGCTGCGGGGGATAACCCGTGAACATAACCGCCACGTCCGGCGATGACTTATGCCCATGGGTAATTATTAGGGCGTCCGGCGGTGAGGATCGAACACGATGGCCGCACGCAACCGCTCCACGATCGGCATGAACCACCCGACGGTCGTTCCGACCAACTTCGGGGAGGACGACCGCGACGCCGGCCGCGACGAGGGGCGCGACGACGCGTAGCGATCAGGCGTTCGCGAGGAACGACTCCGCGGGGACCTCCCCGCCGACCGCCCGGACCGCGGCCGCGGCGTACAGGTCCGCGACCGGCACCGGCGGCCGATCGCCGTGGTGTCTGATGTGGCCGGCGAGGTGCCGGCACAGCTCCTCGACGGCCGCGCCGCCGGCGATCCCATCGACCTCGCGGAGCCCTCGCTCGTACTCCTCCCGGAGCCGCTCGTACCCCTCCTCTCCGACGTGTTTGGCGTTCGCCTCGTCGATCTCGCGGAGCGCAGTCTCCACGTCCATGTCGCGGACCGGGAGCGGCAGCCGGATAAGTCGGACGGCCGTGGCCACGTGATGCCCCGGGGGATGACTGCCGACCGCCACCGGTCGCGGCAGATATCGCGAATCGGCGAAAGTGCTACTCGCGGGCGAGTGAGCTTTCCTACGGCCGGAACCGGGTCGGAAGCTTCATACGTCGGCTCGCGGATTCCCCACCACAGGCAATGGCTGTACTCTCCCTGGACGACGTGGACGCCGACGACCTGGGGACGGTCGGCGGCAAGGCGGCTTCGCTCGGCGAACTCACCGGCGCAGGGCTCCCGGTGCCGCCGGGGTTCGTCGTGACGGCGGGGACGTACCGCACCTTCATCGAGGAGGCGGAGATCGACGAGGAACTGTTCGCGGCCGTCGACGTGGACCCCGAGGACTCCGCGGCGCTGCGCGAGGCGGAGGAGCGGGCCCGCGAGCTGATCCTCGGCACCGAACTCCCGGCCCCCGTTCGCGAGGGGATCCTCGACGCCTATCGCGGCATGGGCGAGGAGGGCGAGCAGGCGTTCGTCGCCGTGCGCTCCTCGGCGACCGCGGAGGACCTGCCCGACGCCTCCTTCGCCGGCCAGCAGGAGACGTTCCTCAACGTCCGCGAGGAGGCACTTATCGACCGCGTCAAGGAGTGCTGGGCGTCGCTTTTCACCCAGCGAGCGATCTACTACCGCCAGCAGCAGGGATTCCCGCACGACGAGGTGGACATCGCGGTCGTCGTTCAGCGCATGGTCGACGCCGAGAAGTCGGGCGTGATGTTCACCAGCCACCCATCCTCCGGCGATCCCCGGATCATCATCGAGGCGGCGTGGGGGCTCGGCGAGGCGGTCGTCTCCGGCTCCGTCTCCCCGGACAACTACGTCTACGACTGCGAGGCCGAGCGGCTCGACGAGGTGACCGTCGCGGACAAGAAGATCGAGATGGTGAAGGACCCGGACACGGGCGAGACCGTCACGCAGGATGTCGGGGCCGATCGCCGCGAGGAGCGCGTCCTCTCCGACGGGGAGATCGAGCGTCTCGTCGCCCTCGGCGAGCGCGTCGAGGAGCACTACGGAGAGCCGCAGGACGTGGAGTGGGCGATCGTCGGCGACGAGGTCTTCATGCTCCAGTCCCGGCCGATCACGACGATCCCGGACGCCGACGAGGCCGACGAGAGCGGGAGTTACGGGGCCGTCGACGCGGACGGTGGCGACGAGCCGGACGTGCTGATTCAAGGGCTCGGTGCGAGCCCGGGGATCGTCTCCGGCGCCGTCCGGATCGTGACGAAGCTCGACCACCTCGATAGCGTTCAGGAAGGGGACATCCTCGTCACCGAGATGACCATGCCGGACATGGTCCCCGCGATGAAGCGCGCGTCCGGCATCATCACCGACGAGGGGGGTATGACCAGCCACGCCGCCATCGTCTCCCGCGAGCTCGGCGTTCCCGCGGTCGTCGGGACCGGCACCGGGACCCGCGAGCTGGAGAGCGGTCAGCTGGTCACCATCGACGGCGACAAGGGGACGGTCCGACAGGGAGAAGAGGACGCGGCCGAGTCCGCCGAGGAGTTCGAGCCGGTCGAGGAGGCCCGGCCGCAGACTCCCGTCAAGCCGATGACGGCGACGGAGGTGAAGGTGAACGTCTCCATCCCGGAAGCGGCCGAGCGCGCGGCCGCGACCGGCGCGGACGGCGTCGGCCTCCTCCGGATCGAACACATGGTCCTCACGCTCGGGAAGACGCCCGAGGAGTTCATCGACGCCCACGGCGAGCGCGCCTACCAGAACGAGCTGATCGACGGGATCCGCGGGGTCGCCGAGGAGTTCTATCCGCGGCCGGTGCGCGTCCGCACGATCGACGCGCCCACCGACGAGTTCCGGGAGCTGGAGGGCGGTGCGGACGAGCCGAACGAGCACAACCCCATGCTCGGGTGGCGGGGGATCCGGCGCAGCCTCGACAAGCCCGAGCCGTTCCGCCAGGAGCTGGCCGCGTTCGCGCGCTTATACGAGATGGGCTACGACAACGTCGAGATCATGTTCCCGCTGGTCAACGACGCTGCGGACGTCGAGGCCGCGGTCGACCACATGCGCGCGGCCGGGATCGACCCCGACAAGCGGACGTGGGGCGTGATGGTCGAGACGCCGGCGAGCGCGCTCACCATCGACGAGCTAGCTGGGACGGGGATCGACTTCGCCTCCTTTGGCACGAACGACCTCACGCAGTACACGCTGGCCGTCGACCGGAACAACGAGCACGTCGCCGACCGGTTCGACGAGCTCCACCCGGCGGTGCTGTCGCTGATCGAGACGACCATCGAGACGTGCCGCGAGCTGGACGTCGACACGAGCATCTGCGGACAGGCCGGATCCAAGCCGGAGATGGTCGACTTCCTCGTCGAGCAGGGGATCTCCTCGATCTCCGCGAACATCGACGCGGTCCGCGACGTGCAACACGAGGTCAAGCGGAAGGAGCAGCGGCTCCTGCTCGACTCCGTGCGCTGACGGGCCGCGAACGCAACCGATAAATCGCCCTCCCGGCAACCCTTGCCCATGCAGGAGGCCGCCCCGCAGTCGTTCGACCGGGTGCTCTCGTCGATGTGCACGAAGCCGCATCCGGCTGCACGCGAGGCGGCACAGCGGTTTCTGTCCGCAAACCCCGGCGATCCCGCGACCTACGGGACGGTCGCGGAACTGGAGGAGCGGGCGGTGGAGTTGCTCGCGACGGTCACCGACCACCCCGACCCAGAGACGGCACCGGGGTACGTCGCCTCCGGTGGCACGGAGGCCAACGTCCAGGCCGTGCGGGCGGCGCGGAACCTCGCGGCGACCGCCGATCCGAACGTGGTCGCGCCGACGAGCGCGCACTTCTCGTTCACCAAGGCGGCCGAGGTGCTCGGGGTCGAACTCCGGACCGTTCCGGTCGACGACGACTACCGGGCCGACCCCGCGGCGGTCGCGGCCGCGGTCGACGACGACACGGCCCTCGTGGTCGGCGTCGCCGGCACCACCGAGTACGGGCGCGTCGACCCGATCCCGGAGCTCGCCGCCATCGCCGAGGAGGCCGGGACGCGCATGCACGTCGACGCGGCGTGGGGCGGGTTCGTGCTCCCGTTCACGGACCGCGACTGGAGCTTCGCGGACGCGACGGTCGACACGCTGACGCTCGACCCCCACAAGTTCGGGCAGGGAGTGGTGCCGGCCGGCGGGCTGGTCGCCCGTGAGCGAGAGACGCTGGACGCGCTGGCGGTCGAGACCCCGTACCTGGAGACGCCCTCGCAGGCGACGCTCACCGGGACCAGGAGCGGTGCCGGCGTCGCGGGCGCCGTGGCGGCGATGGAGGCGCTCTGGCCGGACGGCTACCGGAAGGCGGTGGATACGGCGCAGGCGAACGCCGACTGGCTGGCCGCGGCGCTGGCCGACCGCGGCTACGACGTCGTCGAGCCGAAGCTGCCGCTGGTCGCGGCCGCGGTCCCGGACGACGCCTTCGACGCGCTCCGGGAGGCTGGCTGGAGGGTCTCCCGGACCGCGGCCGACGAGCTCCGCGTCGTCTGCATGCCCCACGTCACCCGGGGGGCGCTCCGGGAGTTCGTGCGGGACCTGGACCGACTCGCGGACGACTGACCGGATGGCGGCGTGCGGAACCGACGACGCCGTCGACCGCGGTCGCGACCGGGTGACGGATGTCGAACGGACGGTGTGGCGAACAGGCGGCGCGTGACGACGGCTGTCCCGGGCGCGCGCCGCACGACCGCCTCGACGCCGCGGGGGTTCAACTCAGGCGATGCGGCGAGTGACCGCGTTATCCCCCTTGAACGTCCGCCCGGCGCGGCGACGCGATACCAAATGCGTTTTAACGGCCGGTGTCCAACCCTCCCTCAAGGTAATTATCCATGGAGATGCCACGACGCTTCAATACGTACTGTCCGCACTGCGACTCCCACCAGGAACACGAGGTGGAGAAGGTCCGCTCCGGCCGCGCGACCGGCATGAAGCGGGACGCGCGACAGCAGCGTCGCGCGCTCGCGACCATCGGCAACGCGGGCGGGTACTCGAAGGTGCCCGGTGGCGACAAGCCCACCAAGAAGACGCACCTCAAGTACCGCTGTGGCGACTGCGGCAAGGCCCACATGCGAGAGGGATGGCGCGCCGGTCGGCTCACGTTCCAGGAGTAAGCATGGCGGGCAACTTCTACCGCGTCGCGTGCGGCGACTGCGAGAACGAACAGATAGTCTTCGGCAAGGCCGCCTCGACCGTCTCCTGTGCGGTCTGCGGGACGACGCTCGCGAGCCCCACGGGCGGCGAGGCCGACATCGAGGCCGAGGTCGTCGAAACCGTTGAGGCACGGTAATCGCCTCCCCCATCCATCATGAAGTATAGCGGTTGGCCCGAGACGGGAGAGCTCGTGGTCGGCGAGGTCGACGAGATCACCGACTTCGGCGTGTTCGTCGACCTCGACGAGTACGAGGACAAGCGCGGCCTCTGTCACATCAGCGAGGTCGCCTCCGGCTGGATCAAGAACGTCCGCGACCACGTCCGCGAGGGACAGACGGTCGTCGCGAAGGTGCTCGACGTCGACGAGTCGTCACAGCAGGTCGACCTGTCGATCAAGGACGTCAACGAGCACCAGCGCAAGGAGAAGATCCAGGAGTGGAAGAACGCGCGGAAGGCCGACAACTGGATGCTGCTCGCGCTCGGCGAGGACGTCGACGACGACCGCTACGAGGCGGTCGCGAACGCCCTCCTCGTGGAGTACGAGTCGCTGTACGACGCCTTCGAGGCAGCGGCGATCCACGGCGACGAGGCGCTGGAGGACATCGACATCGACGACGCGGACGCCGCGGCCATCGTCGAGACCGCCCGCGAGAACGTCTCCGTCCCCTACGTCAACGTCACCGGCTACGTCGACCTGACGTGTGCGGCGCCGGACGGCGTCGACGCGATCAAAGACGCACTGGAGGCCGCCGAGGGGAACGGCGAAGTCCCCGAGGAGATCGAACTCACCGTCGCGTACGTCGGTTCGCCGGAGTACCGCCTCAAGGTACAGGCGCCCGACTACAAGACCGCCGAGGACCAGCTCGAAGCGGCGGGCCAGCGCGCCGTCGAGGCCATCGAGGCCGCCGGCGGCGAGGGCGAGTTCCACCGCGAGCGGCGCGAAGAGGACGAGTAACCCCTTTTCTCTTTCGTGAAGTCCGACATCCGGGTCTGTTCCGATTGGCGCGCCGCCCACGAGCGTCCCGTCTACACGCTCGGCGAGACGTGTCCGGAGTGCGGCGCGGCGACCGAGAACAGCGCGCCTGCGCCCTTCTCGCCGGAGGACCCCCACGGCGAGTACCGACGGCGGGTCCGTCGCCGGGCCGACGACCGCTGAGGGCCGGGGGCGGTCCGCCGGGCCGCCGCCGTCGGACGGGGACCGCAACCGCAGCGACCGTCGGAATAGCCATCCTCTTTAGTCGCCCGCCCCGGGATCGGGTATGGACGATATCGACATCGAGACCGTCGCGGACCCGGACCTCGAGGACCCAGTACTGATCGAGGGGCTCCCCGGCGTGGGCCACGTCGGCAAGCTGGCGGCCGAGCACCTGCTGGAGGAGTTCGACTCCGAGCTGGTGCGACGCGTGTACGCCACGGAGTTCCCGCCGCAGGTGAACGTCGACGACGACGGCGTCGCCTCGCTCACCTGCGCGGAGTTCCACGCGGTCGAGACCGAGGGCGCGGACCTGCTGGTGTTGACCGGCGACCACCAGGCCGCCACCAACGGGGGCCACTACGAGCTCACGTCGGCGTTCCTCGACGTGGCGGAGTCGTTCGACGCGGAGCGCGCGTACGCGCTCGGCGGCGTTCCCACGGGCGAACTGGTCGAGGAGTACACGGTCCTCGGCGCGATGAGCGACGAGTCGATGCGCGAGGCGCTCGACGACGCCGGCGTGGAGTTCCGTCCCGACGAGCCCGCGGGCGGCATCGTCGGCGTCTCGGGGCTCGTGCTCGGCCTCGGCGCGCGCCGCGGCTTCGAGGCGGCGTGTCTGATGGGCGAGACGAGCGGCTACCTCGTCGACCCCAAGAGCGCCCGCGCGGTGCTCGAGGTCCTCCAGGAGCTGCTCGCCTTCGAGGTCGACTTCGAGTCGCTGGAGGAACGCGCCGAGGAGATGGAGGAGGTCGTCGGCAAGATCCAGGAGATGCAGGAGGGTCCGGCGGGTCCCGCCGAGGACGAACTGCGGTACATCGGCTGAGGCACCGTCGTCGGTGTTCGACGAACGTCGTTATCGACCGCCTGAGACGGCGCTCGACTTTACTACTTTCGTAGCGAACGGACGTCCTTCCTCCCGGTTCCGGCAGGCATTTACCTGATCGACGATGAACGATTATTCATGGGAGATGCACGCGTCGCGGGGGTCGGGCTCACCCACTTCGGGAGCCACCCCGAGCGCACCGGTCGGGACCTGTTCGCGGAGGCGGCGCTCCGCGCGTTCGAGGACGCCGGCGTTCCCCGCGAGGACGTCGACCAGCTCAACTACGGCAACTACATGGGGTCGATCACCGAGAACCAGGGCCATCAGGCACCGCTGATGGCCGAGGCGGCCGGGCTCCGGTGTCCCGCGACGCGCTACGAGGAGGCGTGCGCCTCCGCGGGCGTGGCGGTTCGGGAGGCCGTGCGAACGGTCCGGGCCGGACAGGCGGACGTGGTGCTCGCCGGCGGCATGGAGCGGATGAGTCACCTCGACACCGACGACGTGACGGCGGGGCTCTCGACCGCCTCTGACGACCTCTTCGAGGTGCGCGCGGGGATGACGTTCCCCGGCGCGTACGCGCTGATGGCGCGGGCGTACTTCGCGGAGTACGGCGGGACGAAGACGGATCTCGCCAACGTCGCGGTGAAGAACCACGCCAACGCGGTCCCGAACGAGTACGCCCAGTACCGCACGGAGATCAGCGTCGAGCAGGCGCTGGACGCGCCGGACGTGGCGACGCCGCTCGGCCTGTACGACGCCTGCCCGATCACCGACGGCGCGAGCGCGGTCGTGGTCGTCTCGGCGGAGTACGCGGCCGAGCACGACGTCGACGCGCCGGTCCGCGTCCGCGGCACCGGACAGGGCACCGACAACATGGCCCTGCAGGACCGCGCGCACCTCGCCCGGACGCCGGCCGCCGACGACGCCGCGGAGATGGCCTACGCGGACGCCGGCATCGGGCCGGACGACGTGGACGTGGCGGAGGTTCACGACTGCTTCACCATCGCGGAGGTACTCGCCACGGAGTCGCTCGGCTTCTTCGAGCCGGGCGAGGGGATCGCCGCCGCCCGCGAGGGCGTCACGACCGCGGACGGCGACCTGCCGGTCAACCTCTCGGGCGGCCTGAAGGCGAAGGGTCACCCGGTCGGCGCGACCGGCGGCTCGCAGATCGCGGAACTGACGCGCCTGCTCCGGGGCGACCACCCCAACAGCGAGCACGTCGCGGACGCCGAGGTCGGCGTGGCCCACAACGCCGGCGGCACCGTCGCCAGCGCCGTCGTCCACGTGCTGGAGGTGGCTGAATGAGCGACCGCGTGACCAACACCGGCTACGACGAGTGGCTGGACGCGCTCGCGGCCGGCGAGGGCTTCTACCTCGAGTCGCCGGGGGGACACGGCTCGCTCCCGCCGCGGCGCGTCTGCCCGCACTCCGGCTCGACGGACCTCTCGGAGGAACCGCTCCCCGACGTGGGCGCCGTCGAGACGTTCACCGTGGTCCACGTCGCGCCGCCCTCCTTCGCGGGCGAGGCGCCGTACGTCACCGCGGTCGCGGACTTCGGTCCGGTCCGGATCACGGGCGTGCTCGTCGACGTGGAGCCCGCGGACGAGGAGATCCCCCTCGGACTGGAGGTCGAGGTCGACGTGGAGACCCACGGCGAGGACGACGAGCGCGCGGTCGTCCTCCGACCGGTCTGACCCGGCGACAGAAATCGTCTTTCTGACCCGGCGACAGAAATCGTCTTTCTGACCCGGCGACAGACATCGCCTTTCTGACCCGGCGACAGAAATCGTTCCGCCGAGCGCCGTTTTCGGTCCTCGGTCTCACCGAACTCGTCGGGCTGCTTCTGCGAGTCGAACGGGAGCGGTGCGGTCGTGGGGGTGCGGCCGACAAAAGGGCGGAGGGGGTCCTACTCGGTGGCGACCGGGCCGGTGCCGACGACCGCCTCGACCGCGTCGACGAACGCCTGTCGGGAGTCGAACAGGGTCTCCTCGGACTCCGCGAGCACCGCCTCGAGGTCGCGGGGCCCATCGGGCGTGCGGATCGTCGCGTCGCCCTCCTGGTCGACGACCTCGCTCTTCGGCTTCGGCCACGTCAGCCGGGCGGCGACGCGCGCGACCGGCTGTCCCGTCACATCCGGGCCCTCGCCGAGTTCGACCGCCGGCTCCTCCTCGGTCTCCTCGTCCTCGCTCATGCCCGCGGGTTCCGCCGCGGCGGGCCTAATACTTTCGAAGCCGCGCGGTCGGCGCGGTCGCGAGGCGGTCGGAGGGATCGGCGCGGCGACGCGCTCTCGGCGCCGCGTCACGCGAACGTCTGACGTAAGGTTTTCACGGAGGGCGCCGAAGTGCGCCCATGACCAGTCTCTCGGAGGCGTACGGCGAGCGGGGACGGTCGACGGCGAGCCTCCGGCGGCTGTACCTCGGCGTGGGGCTGTTCGTCGCGGGGGCGCTGATGGTCGTCGCGGGCATCCTCGCGGCCGGGACGGACATCGTCGCCGGCATGGAGGGCTACTCACTGGGCGACGCGCGGCTCTACGGCGGCGTCCTCGGCGGCGTCGGCGTCCCGCTGGTCCTTCTGGGACTGCTGACCGTCCTCCCGGCCGACCGCTCGACGCGGGCGGCCGCCGTCGTCGGCGCCGCGGTGTCGGCCCTCGGCGTCGCGCTGTTCGCGCACGCGTATCCCTGCCAGTGGATCGGCAACACCTGCGCGGTCGACGCCGTCGACCTGACGCTCCCGACCGCGGGCGTCTACTTCCTCGGCATGGCGGCCTCGTTCTGGTGCCTGTTCGTCGGCGTGGCGAACTTCAAGACGCGCAACGACCCCGGCGGCACGGTCACGATGGAGGTGACCCACAAGGGCGAGACGAAGGTCGTCGAGGTCGAGCGCGACCAGCTCGGCGGCCTCGGCGGCATGGGGTTCCTCGGCGGCACGCCCGACGGCGAGGTGGAGACGCAGACGAACGGCCCCGACGGCGGCGGCGCGGCCGCGAACGACGACGGCGCGGAGGTCAGCCACACCTCCGACCGCGACCCCGCCGACCGGACCGGCCGCGGGACGCGCTCGCGCGGCGCCGGGCCGGGCACCCCCAGCGCGAGCGACGGCGGCGAGAGCGAGCGCGACCTCTCCTCGCCGATGGACCGGGGCGACGACGATGACGACGTCGAGCTGATCGAGTGAGCGCGGCTTTCTAACGGCGCCGGCCGGACGCCCGTTCGCTACAGGTCCGCCAGCCGCGCCGCCACGTCGTCCCAGTGACTCCCGCGCCAGAAACACCGACCGCAGTCGACGCATCGCCAGACGCCGGGGGGTTCTCCGTCGGAGCCTCGACCGTCTCTTTCCGCGCCCGCGGTCTCGTCGGGCACGTAGTCGGGAAGGTCGGCGTCGGCGGGGACGCGTTCCAGGCGGCCGTTACACCGGCCGCACCGCGTCGGGGTCTCGGGCAGGTCGACCGGGACGCCCGCGGCCCGGAGCTCGCGGAGCTGGTCGAGCACGTCGCGCTCCGTCAGCAGGACCGCGTCGAGCCCGCGGGCCTCGGCCCGCTCGACGAGTTGTCGGTCGCGCGTGAGGAGCGTCCGGTCCTCCGCGGCGGCGAGTTTGAGCAGGCGGTCGTCGGCCTCCGCGTCGCGGTCGAGTGCGTAGGCGGCGTCGTACCCGCACATCCGCAGGTACGTGGCGAGGGTCCCGCACATCGCGTCGAGCAGGAACGGGCCCTCGAGGAGCGAGTCCTCCCCCATCAGTCCTCGAGGAACGCCCGCACCTCGGCGGCGGAGCGCGCGTTGAGCACGTCGGCGCGCTCGGCCCAGCCGCGGCGTGCGGTGTGGACCCCGAACCGGACGTGGTCGAACTCCCGGGGGGAGTGGGCGTCGGTGTTCACGGCGATCGTCGCGCCCGCCTCGACGAGCGCGCGGACGGCGTCGCCGTTGGCGTCGAGCCTGGCGGGGTTGGCGTTCACTTCCACGGCGACCCCCTCGCGGGCGGCGGCCTCGCCGAGGCGCTCGAAGTCCACCGTGAGCCCGGGCCGGCTGTTGATGAGTCGGCCGGTCGGATGGCCGAGGACGTCGACCTCGGGATGTTCGACCGCGCCGATCAGGCGGTCCGTGGCCCCCTCGTCGTCCTCGTCGAGGGCGGCGTGCGGGGAGGCGACGACGATGTCGAGGTCGGCCAGCACGTCGTCGCTCGTGGTCACCGCCCCGTCGGCGTCGATGTTCGCCTCGATCCCGTGGAACACGTCGATGTCGGCGTCCTCGCGGACCCGCGCCACCTCGTCGGCCTGGTCGCGGATCTCCGCGTCCGAGAGGCCGGTGTCGCCGAACACGCCCGGTCCCTCGGCATGGTCCGTGACGGCGTGGAAGTCGTGGCCGCGCTCGGCGGCCGCCTCGACCATCTCCGCGGCCGAGAAGCCGCCGTCGGACCACTCCGTGTGCGTGTGCAGGTCGCCGCGCACGTCCCCCTCCTCGATCGGGTCCGGGAGGCGTCCCTCAGCGGCCGCGTCGACCTCCCCGGTGTCCTCCCGGAGCTCGGGCGGTATCCACGGAAGACCGAGCGCGTCGTAGACGCCCGCTTCGGTCTCGCCGGCCACCCGCTCGCCGACGCGTTGGCCACCCCCGCCTCCCGCGTCGTTCGCGTCGCCCCCGCCGGTCGCCGCGTCCTCGTCCACGTCGGAAACGTCGAAGACCCCGTACTCGTTCACTTTCAGGTCGCGGTCGATGGCGCGGTTCCGGACCCTGATGTTGTGGTCACGGGAGCCGGTGAAGTACTGGAGCGCGGCGCCGAACTCGTCGACGACGACGGTCCTGAGGTCGACGCGCATCCCCGAGGCGCGCACGCTCGCCTTGTTCGTTCCGGCCTCGATGACGGCGTCGGCCTCGTCCCAGTCGGCGAACGCCTCGACGACCGCCTCGCCCGCGTCCGTGCCGACGAGCACGTCCACGTCGCCGATGGTGTCCTTCCAGCGCCGGATCGAGCCGCACACCTCCACCTTCGCGACCGGCTCCACGTCCGCGAGGAACGACAGCGCCGCCTCCGCGACGGGGCGGGCGTCGCCGAGGCGCTCGCGCTCCTGGGCCTGCCGGGCGAAGTCGACGTTGTCGAGGATGTTCTGTTCGGTCTTCGCGCCGAACCCCTTTATCTCGCGGATCTCGCCCGCCTCCGCGGCCGCCTCCAGTTCGTCGAGGGTGGTGACACCCAGCTCCTCGTAGAGCGTGCCGACCGTCTTCGGGCCGACGCCCTCGACCGCGGTGAGCGCCGCCATGTCGGCCGGGAGCTCCGACCTGAGTTCCTCCAGCTCCTCGATCGAGCCGGTGTCGACGTACTCGACGATCTTCGAGGCGATGGCGTCGCCGACGCGGTCGATCTCCGCGACCGCGTCCTCGCCCTCGCCCGCCAACTGCTCGATGGGCGCGGGGTAGTCGCGGACGTTCTCCGCGGCGCGGCGGTACGCCGTCGGCTTGTACTCGACGCCCGTCGCGTCGAGGAGGTCCGCGAACTCCTCCAGCAGGTCGGCGACCTCGTCGTTCCGGCTCATCCTGTCCGGCGGTTCGCGCGGCAGCTCCTTATAACCGGATCCGGAGACGGGGGGCCGTCGACGCGGACCGACGCCGTTTTGCGGGCCCCTCGGGTACACCCCTGACGTGCCACTCGGAACGCCCCTCCTGACGGAACTGCTGCTGCTCGCGGCGGGCGTCGTCCTCCTCTACGTCGGCGCCGAACTGCTGGTGAAAGGCGCCGCCGACCTCGCGCTCGGGTACGGCCTGCGCGCCTCGACGGTCGGCGTCACCGTCGTCGCGTTCGCGACGACCGCACCGGAGCTGTTCGTCTCCATCGTCGGCGCGATCACCGTCTCGACCGACATCGGCCTCGGCGCCATCGTCGGGTCGAACGTCGCCAACATCGGCCTCGTGCTCGGCGTCTCCGCGCTGATCCGCCCGCTGGACGTCTCCGAGACCGTCTTCGAGCGACAGGTCCCGTTCATGGTGCTGGCGGCGGTGCTGCTCGTCGCGCTCGGCTGGGACGGCCGGCTCGGCGCGGTCGACGGTGTCGTCCTGCTCGCGGCGCTCGCGGGGTTCACGTTCGTGGTGATCCGCCGCGTCCAGCAGACGCAGTCGGAGATCTCGGAGGTCGAGCGCGAGGGGATGCCCGACGCCGGGGCCGTCGAGGTCGCGTACGTCCTCGCGGGGCTCGTCACGCTGCTCGTCGGCTCCCGCTGGCTCATCACCGGCGGCGAGAGCCTGCTCGCGGCGTTCGGCTTCTCGGACCTGTTCATCGGGCTGACGGTGCTGGCGCTGGGGACCTCCCTGCCGGAGCTCGCGGCCTCCGTCGTCGCCGCGGTCCGGGGCGAGGCCTCCTTCAGCGTCGGCAACGTCGTCGGCTCGAACATCTACAACGTCCTCGCGGTCATCGGGATCCTCGCGGTCGTGACGCCGGTCGGGGTCGCGCCCGGCGTCCGCGCCTTCGAGTTCCCGATGCTGCTCGCGTTCACCGCGCTGGCGGTCGGCGTCATGTGGTGGCGCAAGCGCGTCACGCGCCTCGACGGCGCGGTACTGGTCGCCGCCTATTTCGGGTTCGTCTACCTGCTGTTGCCCTGATCTGGCGCCGTTTTTCCTCTCGGTCCCGCCGTCGCGAACCGACGCCGCCACCGCTCCGAACCACGCCGCCACCGCTCCGAACCGACGCCTATTCGGCCGCCGAGCGCCCACCGCCTGTAGTGATCGCCATCGTCGTCAGCCGGGCCGACAGGGCCTCGACGCACATCGGGGAGCAGCTGCTCGAGGTCGCGGAGTGGGACGAGCGCGTCGACGAGGACCGCCCGGACGAGGCGGGCGGCGGCACCTACTACCGCCGGCCGGGCTTCGAGCTCCGGGAGTTCGCGGAGCTCCACATCGAGCTCTCCGACCCGACGCCCGCCTTCGGCGGTCCCGACGAGGAACCGGACCTGCTGGCGTTCGTCTCCAGACACTCCGGCGAGACGGGCGCGCTCCTGACCGCCCACTTCACCGGCAACTTCGGCCCCGCGGAGTACGGCGGCCGGGACGGAGAGCTGGCCCGCGCCGCACCCGCGGCCCAGAAACGGCTGGTTGACGCCTTCGAGCGGCACGCGCCCGAGGGGTACGAGGTGGGCATCGAGGGGACCCACCACGGCCCGAGCGAGACCGCCGTCCCCTCGCTGTTCGTGGAGCTCGGCTCCGGCGACGCGCAGTGGGACGACCCGGACGGCGCCCGCGCGGTCGCGGAGGCGGTGCTGGACCTCGAGGGGACCGGGCCGGACCTCGTCGGCGCCGACGGCCGCCCGAGACACGTCGTCGGCTTCGGCGGCGGCCACTACACGCCGCGGTTCACGCGCATCGTCGCGGAGACCGCGTGGGCGGTCGGCCACGTCGGGGTCGACTGGCAGCTGGCGGAGCTCGGCGCGCCCGCGGCGAACCCCGACGTGATCGAGCGCGCGTTCGAGCGGAGCCGAGCGGACCTGGCGGTCGTGGACGGCGACCGGCCGGACCTGGTCGCGACCGTCGAGGACCTGGGCCACCGCGTCGTGAGCGAGACGTGGGTCCGCGAGGTCGGCGACCGCCCGCTCGCGCTGATCGCGGCGCTGGAGGACGCGGTCGGGTCGGTCGACGAGGGCCTGCGGTTCGGCGAGCGGTCGGTCCCGGTCGAGCGGGGCGACGAACCCGCCGCGGTCCGCGACCGGTTCGTGGTCCGGTCGCTGCCCGCGGCCCTGCTGGAGCGCGCGCAGGGCGTCGACGCGGACGCCGCTCGCGCCGCGGTCGAGGCGCACACGCTCGCGTTCGACTCGGAGCAGGCCGGCACTCGGGCCGCGGGGGACGCGGCGTTCGCCGACCCCGCGGACCGGGACGCCCTCGTCGCGGCCCTCGCGGACGTGCTCCGGGACGCGTACGCCGCGGTGTCCGTCGAGCCCGACGCGGTCGTCGCCCGCGAGGAGGCGTTCGACCCCTCGCTGGCGGCGAAACTCGGCGTGCCCGAGGGGCCGAAGTTCGGCCGCCTCGCGAGCGGCGAGGCGGTGTCCGTCGACGGTCGAGAGATACCGCCCGAGGAGGTTCGGCGGGAGCGCGAGGTCAAGTTCGAGCGCTGACCGCGGCGCGTCGACCGGGCTCGTCCGCCGATCCGGCCGCAAACGGTGTCAGACTCCCGTCCGACGCAGGGGGAAAGATAATTAGTCTCCCTCCAGTAAACGACTCCATAATGGATTCTATCGTTGACGACGCCATCGACGAAGCCGAGGACTCCGGCGCGGAGGAGTTCGACGGCGCCGGCGGCGGGGACGGGAGTACGGGCGGTGATGCCGGGACGGGCGCCGGGAGCGCGCCCCAGACCGGGATGATGACCGACGACGAGCTGGAGGACGTGTTACAGGACCTCCAGACGAACATCACCGTCGTCGGCTGCGGCGGCGCGGGCGGCAACACCGTCAACCGCATGATGGAGGAGGGGATCCACGGCGCGAAGCTCGTGGCCGCCAACACCGACGTCCAGCACCTCGTCAACATCGAGGCGGACACGAAGATCCTGATGGGCCAGCAGAAGACGCAGGGCCGCGGCGCCGGCTCGCTCCCGCAGGTGGGCGAGGAGGCCGCCATCGAGTCCCAGGAGGAGATCTCCGACGCCATTACCGGCTCCGACATGGTGTTCGTCACGGCGGGGCTCGGCGGCGGCACCGGCACCGGCTCCGCCCCCGTCGTCGCGAAGGCCGCCCGCGACTCGGGCGCGCTCACCATCTCCATCGTCACCACGCCCTTCACCGCGGAGGGGGAGGTCCGGCGGACCAACGCCGAGGCCGGCCTTGAGCGCCTCCGCGACGTGAGCGACACGGTCATCGTCGTCCCCAACGACCGCCTGCTCGACGCGGTCGGGAAGCTCCCCGTCCGGCAGGCGTTCAAGGTCTCCGACGAGGTGCTGATGCGGTCCGTGAAGGGGATCACCGAGCTGATCACCAAGCCGGGGCTCGTCAACCTCGACTTCGCCGACGTGCGCACCGTGATGGAGAAGGGCGGCGTGGCGATGATCGGGCTCGGCGAGTCCGACTCCGAGTCGAAGGCGCAGGACTCCGTGAAGTCCGCGCTCCGCTCGCCGCTCCTGGACGTGGACATCTCCGGCGCCAACTCCGCGCTCGTCAACGTCACCGGCGGACAGGACATGTCCATCGAGGAGGCGGAGGGCGTCGTCGAGGAGATCTACGACCGCATCGACCCCGACGCGCGCATCATCTGGGGGACCTCCGTCGACGAGGAGCTCGAGGGCGAGATGCGCACCATGATCGTGGTCACGGGCGTCGAGTCGCCCCAGATCTACGGCAACAACGACGCGCCCCAGCCCGCGGGCGCCGCGGGCGGAGCGTCCGGCTCCCCCGAGGGCAGCGTCGAGGACATCGACTACGTCGAGTAGTCGCGCGGGGGCGGCACGCGGCCGCGAGCGGTTTTTCGACTGCGGAACGGGAAGCCGCCAGCCGCGGCTCCGCGGTCTGTTGCCGGTTCGGTCGAACGGCGCCGTGACCGGGACCGTCGAAACGAGGGAACCTGGAGGCGGTCAGCGGGGACCACGGGGCGCGGCGATGCCCGACCGCGCCGCCACGGGAGAATGTGGGCCGAGGTGCTCGGGGGAGCGGACGAGGGTCGGCGCCCTACTCGAATTGCGCGACGGCCTGCTCGTAGCGGGCCGCGGGCTCGTCCCAGTCGACGACTTCGAAGAAGTTCTCGACGAACTCGCCGCGGGCCGGGCCGTAGTCGTGGTAGTAGGAGTGTTCCCAGACGTCCAGCGCCAGGACCGGGTGGCTGCCCCACAGCGCGCCCTGGTCGTGCTTGTCGACGACGACGTTCCGGAGCCGGTTGCTGAAGGAGTCGTAGACGAGGAGCGCCCAGCCGCCGGCGGCGGACGCGGCCGCCTCGAACTCGCCCTTCCACGCCTCGTAGGAGCCGAAGTCCTCGGCGATGCGGTCGGCGAGTTCGCCCTCGGGCTCGTCGCCGCCCTCGGGGGACATGTTCTGCCAGAACAGGTCGTGGAGGACGTGGCCGGAGCCGTTGTGCGTGACGTTCCGCAGCGCGCCCGCGGAGTCGGAGAAGTCGCCGTCCGCGCGGTTCTCCGCCAGCGTCTCCTCGGCCGCGTTCCAGCCGTTGACGTAGCCCTGATGGTGGGTGTCGTGGTGCCACGTGAGCACCTGCTCGGAGATGTGGGGTTCCAGCGCGTCGTACTCGTACGGCAGCGGATCGAGTTCGTAGTCGCTCATTGGATGCGTTTCGAGGAACGGGTGCCGCGAGTATGAACGTTCCCGGAAGCGCTTTTTTGTAGCAATTCTGGCCGTTCGGAAGCGCCTCTCGAACGACTCATGTGAGAGAATACGCGGGTTTCGCTCGATTCGTGACAGAAGGGAGTACGGTATTTGGTTCCGCGGTCGTGACGGTTAACCGCGGCCGCGACCTCCTCTGGAACATGACCAGCGACGACTCGGCGGCGAGCGGCGAGGCGACGGCGAGCGGCGGGGCGGGGTCCGAGAGCGGCTCCGGTTCGGAGGGGTCTGCGGGGCCCTTCCCGGGCGGCACGGTGCGGCACGGGACCGGCGTCACCTCCACGCGCGCGTTCCCGAGCGACGGCTATCCCGCGAACCTCGACCCGTTCGTGCTGTTCGAGCGCTTCTACATCGAACCGGACGAGGGGTTCCCCACTCACCCCCACAAGGGGTTCGAGATCGTCTCCTACATGATCGAGGGCGGGATGGACCACGAGGACTCGCTCGGCGTGAGAAACACCGCGCAGGCGGGCGAGGCGATGCGGATCACGACCGGTCGCGGCATCGAGCACTCGGAGTTCCCCGCGGGCGAGGGGGGCTGTAACGGGCTCCAGCTGTGGGTGAACCTCCCCCGCGAGGCGAAGGAGGCCGAACCGGACTACGCGGACGCGACTGCCGCGGAGCTCCCGACCGCGGAGACCGACGGGGCGACCGTCACGACGGTCGTCGGGGAGGGGTCGCCGCTGGAGCTCCGCACGCCGATGGAGTACCTCGACGCGCGGGTCGACGACGCGTGGACCTGGGAGCCGCCCGCCGACTGGGCGGGCTTCCTGTTCGGCGTCGCGGGTGAGGGAACCGTCGACGGGCGGGCGTTCGGGGTCGGCGATGTGCGCGTGCGCCCCGCGGAGGGCGGTCCGGTCGCGGTCGAGAGCGCGGACGGGCTCCGCCTCGTCGCGGTCGCGGGGCGTCCCCACGGCGAGCCGATCCGGCAGCGCGGCCCGTTCGTGCTGTAGACGGCGCGCGAGACTGGCGACGCCGGGCGGCCGCACACCACAATATAGAAAAAGGGCGACCGCCAACCGAGAACCAACATGGACGTTCCGTACGACCTCAACAGCTACATTCGGGTGCTGAAGCTGGCCAGCACGCCGAGCTCCGACGAGTTCCTGCAGGTCTCGAAGATCGCCGGCGCCGGCATCCTCCTGGTCGGCTTCCTCGGGTTTCTGATCTACGCGATCATGAGTCTCCTGCCGGGGGTCGGCGTCTGAGATGCCGATCTACTCAGTGAAGACCACCGCCAGCCAGGAGCGCACCGTCGCCGACATGCTGGCGGAAAAGGAGATGCCGGAGATCCACGCCGTGCTGGCGCCCGACCAGCTCACCAGCTACGTGATGGTCGAGGCCTCCGACGGCAGCGTGTTCGCGCGCGTCCTCGACGAGATCCCCCACGCCCGCGGCGTCATTCAGGGCCCCGACGGCCCCGCGGAGAGCGGGTTCTCCGAGGTCGAGCACTTCCTCTCGCCGACCCCGGACGTGGAGGGGATCGCCGAGGGCGACATCGTCGAGCTCATCGCCGGCCCGTTCAAGGGCGAGAAGGCGCGCGTCCAGCGCATCGACGAGGGGAAAGACCAGGTCACCGTCGAGCTGTACGAGGCGACCGTCCCCATCCCGGTCACGGTCCGCGGCGACCAGATCCGGGTACTCGACAGCGACGAGCGGTAGGCGCCGTCACAGCGCGTCGTCGTTGAGGCGGTCGACGACCGCCTGTAGGTCCGCGGCCGCCTCGACCTCCTCTTTCACCTGCTCGCGCTCGCGGACGGCGGCGGCGTCCGCGTCGTACGCGCGAACGTACTCCGCGCGGGTGTGCTCGTCGAACGCGTGCCGGATCGCGAAGTAGCCGTCCGGCACGATGGTCCCGCACACCTTGCACTCGTGGCGCTGGTGCTCGGTCGTCTGGTGGACGATCGCCGACTCGACGTCCTCGAAGGCGGCGTCACAGTCGCCGATCCCACACGTCCAGCGGGGCATGATGAACCGGTCTCCCGACACGGGTATAACCGTTTTCCCACGGTCGCGCCGCGGCGGGCCCCCGCCGACCCGACGCGCACGCCATCGGCCGCGGGCAACCGGGTCCCGGCGGCCGCGACTCGGCCGAGAGCGATACGCCTTTCCGGGGATCCGCCGAACACCCGCCCGTGTCACACACCGGGACCCGCGTCGACGCCCACGTGAAGGTGCTCGACGAGCACGTCGTCGCCCGCGCGAAGGCCCGCGGGATCGACGCGCTCGTGTACGCGCCCCACTTCGTCCGCCTCCCGGAGGTCCGTGCCCGCGCGGAGCGGTTCACGGACGACGAGCTGCTGGTGGTGCCGGGGCGCGAGGTGTTCACCGGCGACTGGCGGACCCGCCGCCACCTGCTCGCGATCGGGCTCGAGGAGCCGGTGCCGGACTTCATCACCTTCGAGGCGGCGCTCGCGGAGTTCGACCGACAGGACGCCGCGACGCTCGTCCCCCACCCCGAGTTCGCGAACGTCTCGCTCACCCGGCCGGAGATCGCGGCTCACGCCGACCGGATCGACGCCGCGGAGACGTACAACGCGAAGCTGCTGCCGCACCAGAACGCCCGGTCCCGGGACCTCACGCGGGACGTGGGGCTCCCCGGCTTCGCGTCCTCGTACGCGCACCTCCGCGGGACCGTCGGGGAGGCGTGGACCGCCTTCGAGGACGACCTCGCGACGCCCGCGGACGTGGTCGCCGCGTTCCGCACCGACGCGCCCCGGCGGGCAGTCCACCGGGAGGGGGCGGCCCACCGACTGCGCGGGCTCGCGGAGTTCGCCCACCTCGGGTACGAGAACACCTGGGAGAAGGTCGACCGCCTGTTCCTCTCGGGCGACGAGCCGACCCACCCGGACAGCGTCTTCTACGAGGGCCGGTTCGACGACGTGAGCGTGTACTGATACGGCGCGTTTTCTGTGTCTGTTGCTGATCCTGCTGTACTGGACAGCCCCGTCTAGAAAGCCCCAGCCGGCTCTCCCTCATACGGTTTTTCTGTATCTGTTGTCGATCCTGCTGCTCTGGACAGCACCACCCAGAACGCCCCAGCCGGCTCGACCGGCCGCGACACGCGCTGCGCTCCTCGCTCTCAGCTTGGCGAGACAAACCGCGTCTCGCGAGCCTCCAGCGTGCAGTGGCGCGCTGGAGACACAGCCCGCTGCGGTGCTTACGTCGTCGGGGCCGGATCGAGCCGACTGCCCCTTTCAGTCCTACCCACCGCCCCGCGACCGCAACCGCACAGCAGCCTCACACCTCCCCAGCCTCGGCCGCGGGCCCGGCGCGGACCACACCGCAGCGCGCCGGGCCCGCGGCCTCCCTCGCGCGGTCGCGGCGACACGCGTCGCGGTCGCCGCGGCGCGCGCCGACTGCACCGCACAGCACCGCAACCGCACGCCGGACGAACGCTTTTCGCGGATGCGGCGCGACTCCCGCCGTGAGTGCAGCCCGGTTCCTCCGTCCGGTGCGGATCGCGGTCCCGTCTCTCGATCGCTGGACGCGGCTCCGGGATCTCGGTCGGAACCGGCACGTCTCTGTCGGGGCGGAAGGTTTGTACGCACGGACGGACTGCCTGGGGGCATGGACATCGACGCCCTCGACACGCTCGGGCGGGTCCCGCACGGGGGGGTGAACGACCCGCACGTGCTGGACTTCAGCGCCAACACGAACCCCGAGTCGCCGCGAGGGACCGCGCCCGTCTACGACGCCGCCTTCTCCGCCTCCCGACGCTACCCGGCCGACGACTACTGGGAGTTCCGCGGGGCGGCGGCCGACTACGTCGGCTGCGAGGGGCCGCAGGTGATCCCCGCGGCCGGCGCGCTCGACGGCATGCGGCTGCTGTTCTCCGTGATGCTCTCGCCCGGCGACAGTGTCCTCCTCCCGCGCCCCTCGTTCTCGGAGTACGCCCACGAGGTCCGGCTGCAGGGCGCGACGCCGCGTTTCGTCGACCACGACGCGGTCCTCGACGCCGACCCGAGCGACCACGCGGTCGCGGTCGTCTGCAACCCGAACAACCCGACCGGCGAGGCCCACTCCACGGGACGGCTCCAGGCGTTCGCGCAGCGGTGCCGGGAGGCGAACACGACGCTTTTGCTCGACGAGGCGTTCCTCGATTTCACCGACCGCGCGAGCCTCGCCGGGGAGCCGGGCGTCGTGGTCGCCCGCTCGCTGACGAAGGTCTTCGGACTCCCCGGGCTCCGGGCCGGGTTCCTCGTGGCGACCGGCGACTGCCGCGACCGACTGGAGACCGCCCGCGTCTCCTGGGGCCTGTCGGTGCCGGCCGCGGCCGTCGCGGTCCACTGCCTCGACGACGAGGCGTTCGTCCTCGAGACCCGCGAGCGCGTCGAGCGGGAGCGCGAACGCATGCGCGAGCGGCTCGAGTCGCGCTTTTCGGTCTTCCCCTCGGACGCGCCGTTCCTCCTGTTCGACGTGGGGGACGACCGCGTGGACGACGTCCTCGACGAGGCCCGCGAGGCGGGGATCGCGCTGCGGGACGCCCGGAGCTTCCGGACGCTCGACAACCACGTCAGGACCGCCGTCCGCCGCCCGGCCGAGAACGACCGCCTGCTCGACGCGCTCGGGGTGTGAGGTGGCGGGCGCCGACTCCCCGACGGGCGCGGACGACGCGGGCGTCTTCGACGCGACCGTCCGCGACGGCGTCTGTCGGCTCGCCTGCCCCGGCTTCCGCGTCCTCTCCACGGGGTTCGACGGCGGCGTCCGCGACGCCGACGCGGTCCACAACGTCACCGTTCCCGAGGGCTGGGACGACGGGGGGCGCCGGGACCTCGCCGCGTACGTCGACGAGCGCGTCGCCGCGGCCGGCTTTCCCGAGCGCCCCGACGCGCCCGCGCTGTTGACCGGCGTCGACCAGACGCACGCCCGTAGCGCCCGGATCGGACCCGTCGAGGTCGTCGCGACCGCCGGGCTCTCGAACCCCGCCGCGCTCCCGGTCGACGGCGCTGTCTCCGCCCGAGCGCCCCCTTCCGTGGGCGACCCCGACACCGCCCCTCGCCACGACGGGACGGTGAACCTCGTCGTCGGGACGACGCGTGACCTCGAACCGGGCGCGCTCGCGAACCTGGTTGCGGTCGCCGCCGCGGCCAAGGCCGCCACGCTGCTTTCCGCGGCGGGCGTTCCGGACACGACCTCCGACGCCGTCGTCGTCGCCAGCGACCCCGCCGGCGACCCGGCCGCCTTCTCCGGCGCGGCGACCGCCGTGGGGGCCGCCGCGCGCGCCTGCGTCCGCGACGCGGTGCTGGCGTCGCTCCGGTCGCGGTACGGGCCCGAAACCGACGCCTCGATCCCCGACTCCGTCGGCGACGCGGCTTACGGCGTGACGACCGACGAACGGGCGGCGGTGTCGCCACTCGAAGCGGGCGACACGGAGCACTGATCGAGAACGGGGCCGAGGCCGAGCCGACGGGAGGGGACTACGCCTCCGCGAACGCCTCGCGCGCCGCGTCGAGGAACTGGTTCGGGAACTCGACGTGCGGGAGGAGCTTCGCCCGGTCGAACACGACGAGCCGGGCGTCCGAGTCCTCCGCCAGGTCGCGGCCATCCGAGAGCGGCGACACGTCCGCCTCGCGCCCCCAGACGATCGTCGTCGGAACGCCGGCGGCCGCGAGTTCGGCGAGCTCCGCGCCGAGGTCGACCTCGGAGTTGAGGTAGCCGGAGACGAACGACGCGGCCGCGTAGCGCGCGCCCGGGACGTGGCTCGTCCGCCACTCGAAGTCGGTCCACTCCGCGGTCGCGTTTGCGGGGTCCGCGTAGGCGTGGTCGGCGTTGAAGTACCGGATCGCGGGCTTGGAGGTGATCAGGTTGAACAGCGCCTCGCCGGCGACGGGCGACCGGATCAGTTCGCGGAGCCACGGCTTCGGCGGCGAGGGACCGGCGGTCGTCGTGGGACAGACCAACAGGAGTCCGGAGACCGGGACGCCGGCGGCCGCGTCGTCGGTCCCGCCCGCGGGCGTCGCGCCCGCCACGACGTAGGCGGCCGACAGCGAGGAGGCGACGACGCGCGGCGCGTCGTAGCGGGCGAGGAAGTCGCGAACGAAGTCCTCGTACAGCGCCGCGGAGTAGCGCAGCGCCGGCCGGTCCGAGCGGCCGTATCCCGGTAGGTCGGGCGCGACCACGTGGTGGTCGGCGGTGAGGTCGCCGAACACCTCGCGCCACTCGCCCGCGCTGCCGGCGGCGTTGACGCCGTGGAACAGCACCAGCGTCGGGTCGTCGGGGTCGCCCGCCTCGGTGTAGGCCACATCCATCCCGCGCCATCGGAACGTCTCCCGGTCGCCCGGCAACGGCGGCTCGGGGGGCTCGTCCGCGCGGAGGCGGCCGTTCAGCCCGACGACGGCACCCGCGCCGACCGCGGCGGCGCTCGCGAGAGTCCTGAGCTTCATGCAAACCTGTTGTGTCGCGGACGACTTATACCCGCGGTCCACGCCCCGCGGCGAGTGCGGGCGTCACCCTCCGGCGTCCGCCCTCCGACTCAGTCCTCGCGCCGCTCGCGAACGCACTCCGCGATCGGTGCGACGAGTTCGTCGGCGACGGTGTAGGGGTCCGTCTCGCGGGCCAGCACGCGGTCGGCGAGCGCGTCGATCCCGCCGCGGTCGGCGATGGCCGCCTCCGCGAGTTCGCCGACGTCGTTGCGGACGAGCGCCCGGATCTCGGTGGCGTAGCGCTGGCGGGCTTTCGCTTCCAGCCGCCCCGACTCCTCCAGGTACGCCCTGTGAGCGTCCAGCGCGTCGATGAGGTCGTCGACCCCCTCGCCCTCGGTCGCCACCGTCTCGATCACGGTCGGCTCCCACGCCTCCTCGTCGGGGGACTCGCCGCTCTCGTCACCGTCCTCCGCGTCCGGGTGTTCGGGGACGTCGAAGCCGTGGTGACCCGTGTCCAGCCCCTTCGTCGGGCTCTCGCGCATGTGGAGCATCTCCTCCAGTTCCGCGACGGTGCGCGTCGCGCCGTCCATGTCGGCCTTGTTAACGACGAACACGTCGCCGATCTCGAGGATGCCCGCCTTCAGCATCTGCACGTCGTCGCCGGAGCCGGGCTGGACCAGCACCGCGACGGTGTCGGCGGTCTTGACCACGTCGACCTCGTTCTGGCCGGCGCCGACCGTCTCGACGATGATCCGGTCCTTGCCGAACGCGTCGAGGGCCTTCACCGCGTCCGCGGTCGCCGTCGAGAGGCCGCCGAGCTGGCCGCGGGCGCTCATCGACCGGAAGAACACGTCCATGTCGCCGACGTTCGAGGCCATCCGGATGCGGTCGCCCAGCACCGCGCCGCCGGTGTACGGTGAGGAGGGGTCCACCGCGATGATCCCTACCGTCAGCCCGGCGTCGCGGTAGCGACGCGCGAGCTTGTCCACGAGCGTCGACTTGCCGGCGCCGGGCGAACCCGTGACGCCGATCACCTCGGCGTCGCCGGTGTGCGCGTGGAGGTCCGAGACGATCTCCCGGTAGCCGGGCGAGCGGTCCTCGATCTTCGAGATGACGCGCGCGAGCGCCCGGTGGCGCCCCTCGAGCAGCTCCGCGACGAGGTCGCGCTCCTCCGCGGCACTCACCGCGCCACCTCCGAGTCTCCCCGCTCCATGCTCAGTCCCGCTCCGGGACGTTCGCCCGGACGAACTCGATGGTCTCCTCCATCGGCGTCCCGGGGCCGAACACCTCCGCGACGCCGAGCTCTTTCAGCTCCGTCTCGTCGTCGTCCGGGATGATCCCGCCGACGAGGATGAGGGTGTCCTCGAAGGCGCCGTACTCCTTGAGCCCCTCGATGACCTTCGGGACGAGGGTGTTGTGCGCGCCCGAGAGGATGGAGATCCCGAGCACGTCCACGTCCTCTTGCACGGCCGCCTGCACGATCTCGTCCGGCGCCCGGTGGAGCCCCGAGTAGATGACCTCGAAGCCGGCGTCCCGGAACGCCCGCGCGATGACGTGCGCGCCGCGGTCGTGGCCGTCGAGGCCGACCTTCGCGACGAGACACCGGATCGTCCGCCCTTCCTGTTCCGCGCTCATACACCCGGATTCGCGCAGGGGCGGTTTGACTCTAACGGAAGTTCGGGCAGAATATCCCCGCAGCGGAAACGCCCGCGCCGCCCGACGCCGTCAGACCGGAGGGCCGTGACGGTGCTGTGGCGGTTCTTGGGGATACGATGCGGTGCTGTGCAGTCGGCGCGCGCGAGGCACGCGTGCGAGGGAGGCGGCGGCGCGGCCGCCTGCGGTGTGGTTTCGCGGCCGCGCCGCCGCCGAGGCTGGGGAGGTGCGAGGCTGCTGAGCGGTCGCGGGGCTGTGCGGGGCGGTGCGGTTGCGGCGCTGTGCGGGGCGGTGCTGTTCGGGGCGGTGCGGTTGCGGTGCTGTTCGGGGCGGTGCGGTTGCGGCGCTGTGCGGGGCGGTGCTGTTCGGGGCGGTGCGGTTGCGGTGCTGTTCGGGGCGGTGCGGTTGCGGTGCTGTTCGGGGCGGTGCGGTTGCGGCGCTGTGCGGGGCGGTGCGGTTGCGGCGCTGTGCGGGGCGGGGATTTCTGAGTGTTGCCGGTCCGAGCAGCAGGATTTGTAACGGACACGACACCCACGCGATCGGACCGAACTCGTCACCGCCCAGTCAGAAGCCCCGAAAGCGTTCGCGGAGCACGATGGCCCGACCGACCGCGGGATGGCGACTTTCGAAACGTCCACCGAGGCGGGCGAGAACCCACCGTCCGTCACGCATCTGTGCGTGATCGATCGGGAACGTCACGCGTATCGCCGGACAGATAATGATAATTGTCGTACGTGTCGGAGAGACTTATGAGTCCGGAGGACCGACGATGAGTCAAGACGCGCCCCGGTCACGGGCGCGGGGAGACAGAAAGGATGGCGAACGCACAGCAGGCGAGGACGGACGGGATGGCGAGCGAGCGCGGCGGCCGGTCGGGGCCGGGCGCCGGGAGCGAGAGGGCCGACGCCGCCGACGGAGCCCCGGGCGCCGCGGCGGAGACGCCCGCGGTCGGAGGCCTCTTCGACCGCGTGCTGGTCGTCGTGGACGAGGGCGCGGCGGGCCGGGCGGCCGCGGAGACGGCGGTCCGGCTGGCGGCGACCCACGGCGCGGCGGTCGACGCGCTCTACGTCGTGGACATGGTCCACGGCTGGGACGTGGAGGTCGAGCGGCGCGAGGCGGCCGGCGAGGCGGCCGTCGAGGAGGCCGCGGACCGCGGCGCCGCGGTCGGCGTCGACGTCGAGCCGCGGTTCCGCTACGGCCACGCCCACGAGGAGGTGCTCGACTTCGCGGCCGCCCACGACAGCGACCTGATCGTGCTCGGCTCCGCGCGCCGGACGGGTGTCGACCGCCTGCTTCACCCGGAGACGCTCCCCTCGCGGATCCAGCGCGGCGCGGACGTGCCCGTGCTGACGGTCGGGCCGGACGAGGCCTGACGGTCGCGTCCCCGATGGCGACCGGTGCGGCTCCGTTTCTCGCCCGCGTTCGACGCCTACAGCGTCAGGAACAGTAGGTACGGCACGAGGAACAGAACCACCAGTATCGCGGCGAGGATCAGGCCGTAGCCGGCGCCGACGCCCGCGACCGCGCGGAACGCGTCGCCGTCGAGCGCGTCGAGGTCCATGTCCGGACCTCCGCGCCGGCGGTCTTAAAACGGTCGGGAGGTCGCCGCCCCGTCAGGGGAGCAGGCTGGCGCCGTCGAAGGCGGTCCGCTCGAAGTCGATGTCCATCAGTTCGAGGATGGTGGGCGCCACGTCGAGCAGGTCCGCGTCGTCGATCGGGATCCCCGGTTCGTCGACGAACAGCGCCGGGTCGTCGAAGGTGTGCATCCCGTTTCTGGGACCGGTGTCGTCGAACACCGCGTCGTGGGAGCCCTTGAAGCCGGCCTTGAGGTCGAAGCCGTCGTTGGGGATCGCGACCAGATCCGGTGCGATGGCGTCGTGGTCGCCGCGGAACGCGGTCTCCTTCTCGACGACGCGGTCGACGACCGGCCGCCCGTTCGGTCCCTCCAGCGCCTCCAGGTCGGCGCGCAACTCGGCGCGCACGTCCTCGTACTCCGACTCGGGGACCGACCCGCGGGGCTCGCGGCCCTCCAGGTTCACGTAGAACCGGCCGGGGACGAACGCGTACGCCCGCGTGTCGTCGTCGATGTCGCTCAACTCGGCGTGGTCGTCGTCCGCGTAGGAGAGCCACCCCTCGCGTTCGAGCCACTCGTTACAGTGGACCTCGTAGTCGAGCGTGGTGAAGCCGTGGTCGGCCGCGACGACGAGCGTCGTGTCCGAGGGGAGCTCCTCCCGGATCTCGCCGATGCACTCGTCGAGCCGGCTGTAGAAGGCGAGGAACTCCTCGCGGTAGCGGCCGCCGGTCGCGTAGTCCTCCCAGAGGAAGTGATTGACGCGGTCCGTCGTCATGTAGACGCCGAAAAAGAGGTCCCAGTCGTCCTCCTCGATGTAGTGGCGGAACGCCTCCTGTCGGCGGTCGAGCGTCGTGTGCGCGTGCTCGAGGAAGTCGGCCTTGTCGTCCCTGTGGCCGAGCTTGGCGTTCACGTCGATCCGGTAGCCGGACTCGGAGAGCCGCTCCCGCAGCTCCTCGGGGTGGGCCGCCTTGTCGACGCCCGGGGAGAGGAACCCCGAGACCATGCGCTGGACGTTGCGCTGTGGCGGGAAGGTGACGGGAACGTTGAAGACGGAGGCGTTCCGGCCCTCGTCGGTGACTCGGTCCCAGACGCGCTCCCGCTGTACGTCACGGCCCATCGGAACGTACGTGTCGTACGACCCCGTCTCCCGGTCCTGAAACCCGTAGACGCCGGTCTCCCCCGGGTTCGCGCCGGTGGTGAGCGCGGGCCAGCACGCGCTCGACTCGGGGGGGACGATGCTGTCGATGGCCCCGGCGGAGCCCGCCGCCGCGATCTCGGTGAGGTTCGGGAACGTCTCCGGGTTCTCCGCGACGAGGTCGTAGGGGACCCCGTCGATGCCGAGGAACGCGACTCGGGGATCGTCTGTCCCGCGTAGCCGATCGAACAGACCCATGGTGGCCATTCCGCGGTAAGGGGTAAAAAGGTAGAGATTCACGCGGGCGGAGTCCGGAGCCGCCGGCACGCCCAAATACCGGCCCCTGCTATGGTGGGGTATGACCGACCTTCCGGTTCGCGTGTTGCACGTCGAGCCGGACGACGACTTCGCCGCGGACGCCCGCGAGGCGCTCGAGCGCTTCGCGCCGGAGGTGGCTCTCGACCGTGTCGCCACCGCGGACGACGCGACCAGCCGGCTGGCCGTCGGTACGTACGACGCCGTCGTCGCGGCCGGCGAGCTCCCCGACCGGGGCGGTATCGACCTGCTCGCGACCGTCCGAGAAGACGATCCGGAACTGCCGTTCCTGCTGGTGACGGGGGCGGGGAGCGAGGCGGTCGCCGCGGAGGCCGTCCGCGAGGGGGCGACCGACTACCTCCGGAAGGGCGAGGCGGAGCTCTTCGGGACGCTCGCGGCGCGGCTCCGGACCGCCGTCGCCGGCTACCGGGCCGAGCTGGCCCGCCGCGAGCGCTCGAAGGAACTGGCCACGCTCCACGCCGCCAACGCCCTCCTCGCCGCCGACCGGCCGCTCGACGACCGCCTCTCGGAGCTGGCGACCGCGCTTCCCGCGGGGTGGCGCCATCCGGAGCACACGGCCGCGCGGATCCGCGTCGACGGTCGGACGTTCGCGACGCCGAACTTCGCGGAGACCCCCCACGAGATCACCGCCACGGCGACCGTGGAGGGTGGGGTCGACCTGGGGAGCGGCGGGGGAGAGGGCGGCTCGGACGACGGCGGGGGCGAGGTCGGCTCGGACGACGGCGGGGGCGAGGTCGGCTCGGAAGACGACGAAGGAAGCGCCGGCCCCCCGCGCGTGGAGATCGCGGTCGCGTACGTCGGCGACGTGCACGAGGGCGACGAACCGTTTCTCCCCGAGGAGGAGCGTCTGCTCGACTCCGTCACCGCGGTCGTCGCCGCCCACGTCGGGCGCGAGCGGAGCATCGACCGGCTCCGCGCGTCGACCGACCGACTGGAGACGATCCTCGAGCACACGACGAACCTCGTGTTCATGAAGGACCTCGACGGCCGCTACCTGCTGGTCAACGACGCCTTCGCGGAGTTCGTCGGCCGTGAAAAGGACGCCATCGTCGGCGAGACGGTCGAGACGGTCCACTCCGACCCGATCGCGGAGTGGGTGACCGCCCACGACCGGGAGGCGGTGGCGGCCGGCGAGCCGACACGGTTCGAGGAGCACGTGACCGTCGACGGGGAGCAGCGGACCTTCGTCACCGTCCGCGTCCCGCTGTTCGACGTCGAGGGGGTGCCGTACGCGGTCTACGGCATCGCGACCGACATCACCGCTCAGCGGCGCGCGGCCGACGAGCGCGCAACCCTCCTCGACCGGATGACGGACGGGTTCATGGCCGTCGACACGGACGACACGATCACCTACATCAACGACCACGGCGCGGAGATGGCCGGCTTCGAGCCCGCGGAGATCGTCGGCGTCGACCTGCGTGAGGCGTTCGAGAGGACCAGCGACGCGTTCCTCGCCGCCTACGACCGGGCCATCGAGCGGAAGGAGGCGGAGACGGTGGAGACGTACTACCCGCCCGCGGACGCGTGGTACGAGTCACGGATCTACCCCGACGAGACCGGCGCGAGCATCTACTTCCGGGACGTGTCGGACCGGGTCCGCGACCGCCGACGGCTCGAGCAGTTCGAGCACATCGTCGAGTCGGTTCACGACGGCGTCCTCGTCGTGGACGCGTCGGGGGAGATCCGCTTCGTCAACCAGTACGTCGCCGACCGACTCGACCGCGACCGCGACGCGATCGTCGGCAGCGACGTCTCCACGCTGCTTCGCCCCGTCGACCGCGGCCGGATCCGGGAGGCGATCGACCGCCTCGCCGCGGGCGAGACGCACGACGGCTCGACCGTCGAGTTGACCGTCGACGCCGCCGACGGTCCGCTCCCGGTCGAGGTTCGGAAGACGCCGATGTACCACGACGGCGAGTTCTGGGGGGTCGCCGCGGTCGTCCGCGACGTGACCGAGCGCCACGCCGAGCGCCGGGAGCTGGAGTACCGCGAGGGGGTGATGCGCCGGCTCTACGAGACGATCGCCGAGAAGGACACCGACTTCGAGACGAAGGTCCGCAGCCTGTTGACGCTGGGTAAGGAGGTGATCGGCACCGAGTCGGGGCTGCTCTCACGGGTCGACGGCGAGGACTACGTCGGCCTCATCGTCGAGGACGATACCGGTGCCTTCGAGGAGGGCGTCGTCGTGGACGTGGGGACGACCAACTGCGAGCGCGTGGTCGCAACCAAGCAATCGCTGCAGGTGAAAGACGTGGGGGAAGTACCCGATCTCGCGGAGCGCGAGGGCTACACGCAGATCGGCATCTCCTGTTACGTCGGCGCGCCGGTGGTCGTCGACGGCGAGGTGTTCGGCACCTTCTGCTTCTACGACCGCGGCGCCCGCGAGGAGCCGTTCGACCGCTGGGAGGTGACGCTGGTCGACCTGATGGCCCGATGGGTGAGTTACGAGCTGGAACGCCGCCGGACGCAGGCGGAGCTCGAACGCGAGCGCGACCGGCTGGAGGAGTTCGCCAGCGTCGTCTCCCACGACCTGCGCAACCCCCTCAACGTCGCCGAGGGGCACGTCGACCTCGCGCGGGAGGGCGACGAGGCCGCGGACCTCGACGCCGCCGCGACCGCGTTGACGCGCATGAACGAGCTGATCGACGACGCGCTCTCGTTCGCCCGGCTCGGGACGCGCGTGGTCGAGACGGAGCCGACCGACATCGGCGCCGTCGCCCGCGAGGCGTGGGAGACCGTCGACACCGACGGCGCGAGCCTGACCGTCGAGGATCTGGGCGTCGCGGCGTGTGACGCCTCCCGCGTGCGCTCGCTGTTCGAGAACCTGTTCCGCAACGCGGTCGAGCACGTCGGGCCGGACGTCCACGTCACGGTCGGGCGCCTCGAGAGCGGCTTCTACGTCGCCGACGACGGACCGGGGATCCCCGACGACGTCCGCGAGCACGTCTTCGAGCGCGGATACACCACCTCCGAGACCGGGACGGGGTTCGGGCTCGCCATCGTCGACCAGATCGCGGGAGCGCACGGCTGGACGGTCGAACTCGTCGACGGCCACAGCGACGAGACGGGCGCGCGGTTCGAGATCCGTGACGTGAACTGGGTCCGCTCGTAGGGCGGCCGCGGGTCGTCCGGTTCTCCTCGGTCCCCTCCGTGCCCCCTCCGCGCCACTTCCGCCGCTCTCCCCCCTTCGCGCCGCTTCCGCCGTTCCCTCCTCTTCGCGCCGCTTCCGCCGCCGTCCGCGCCCGTTGCTTGCGTACCCTTTTGTCGCCGGCCCGCTATCGGCCGGTATGGAGACGCGACGGACGCTACTTGTCGACGCGTTTACGACGGAGTCGTGTGCGGGCAACGCGGCCGGAGTCGTCCCCGACGCAGCCGGACTCGACGACGACCGGATGGGGGCCATCGCCGCCGAGCTCGGCGCCAGCGAGACGGCGTTTCTCACCGACTCGGCCGAGGCCGACCGCCGGATCCGCTACTTCACGCCGACCCAGGAGGTCGACCTCTGCGGCCACGCGACGGTCGCCAGCCACGCGCAGCTGTTCGCGGACGGGGTCGTCGGCGCCGGCACGCACACGCTGGAGACGAACGTCGGCGTGCTCGACATCGAGGTGACCGACGAGGGCGTCGTCTGGATGACCCAGGACGCGCCGACGGTCCGGCCGGTCGAGGTCGACTACGACCGCCTCGGCGACGCACTGGGGATCGACTCGGCCACACTGACGGACGTGGGCGCGGATCTGGACACCGCCTACGCCTCGACGGGACTTCCATTCCTCGTCGTCCCGGTGAACTTCCTCGAACACCTCGGCGACGCCGACCCCGACATGGCCGCGGTCGAGGAGCTCTCCGAGGAGTACGACGTGGCCGGGATCTACGCGTTCACCTTCGACGCGCTCGAGTCCGACTCGACGCTTCACGGCCGGATGTGGGCGCCCGCGGCCGGCGTCCCGGAGGACCCGGTGACGGGGACCGCCAGCGGCGCCTGCGGGGCGTACCTCCGCGAGTCGGGCGCCTTCGACGAGTTCCCCGAGGAGATGCGCTTCGAGCAGGGCCACTTCGTCGACCGACCCGGCTACGTCCGCGTCCGCGTCGACGGGACCGAGGTCCGCGTCGGCGGCGAGGCGACCACGACGCTCGAGGGCGAGTTGGTCGTCCCGCCCGCGGACGAGGACGGGATCATCGAGGCGTAGCGGGCGCGAGCGGGCGTTTGGAGAGCTACCGGCCGCATTTTTGGGACAGAAAGCCGCCGGTCACATTCTTGGAACAGAAAGCCGCCGGTCACATTCTTGGAACAGAAAGCCGCCGGCCGCATTTTCAGGACAGAACACGGATCAGGACGGTCCAACCCGCGTACCCTCCCTCGCCGCGCCGCCTCGTCGGCCACCGCCTTATCGTCCCTCGCCGCGCCGGCCGTCCGCCCCGTCGCGCTCGATCACGTCCTCCAGCGCGTCGGCGCCCACGTCGGAGGCGACCTTCACGCCGACGATCGAGACGACGATCCCGGCGACGATGAAGGCGGCGAGCCGCTGGCCCGGGCCGACCGTCACGCCCGCGAACGTGAAGTGGTCGAGCACCTGCTCCTGTTCGAGGAAGTAACCGGCGAAGCCGCGGACGACCAGCCCGACCGCGACCGCGACGAACGGCAGGTTGAGCACGTGGCTGCGGATCCCCTCGTCGCGGATCACCTCGTCGAGGAGGCGACCGAGCGCCGCGGTCAGCGCCGCGCCCGCGAGCCACGGGACCGCGGCGTAGACGAACCGCATCGCCTCGACCAGCTCCGGCTGGCCCGAGACCTCCGCCGCGGCGAGCACGCCGAAGAAGCCGCCGACCAGCGAGAGCCCCGCCGCCACGACGTAGGTCACGACCGAGACCTGCCCGGCGTACAGCGCCTCGCGGACGCGCTCGGGCACGTCCGCGACGTACTCGTCGATCGCCAGCCCCTTGTACAGCAGCGCGGCGCCGAGCAGGCCGGCCACGCCCGCCAGCGCCACCGCCGCCGAGAAGCGGAGCAGGAGCGCGGGCAGAAGCAGGAGCGCGATGCCGAGCGGCACCAGCACCGTCGAGCGAAGCTCCTCGTCGCCGAGGAACTGCTTCAGCAGGTAGTAGGTCGACTCCAGGTCGCGGGCCTGCCGGACGACGACGCGGTCCACGCCGTCGACCGGGAGCCGCGACTCCACGATGGGCATCACGCGCTCGTCGTCCGCCGAGTCCACGACCACGATGGCGGAGCTCGGCTCGTACCGCTCCACGAGCGCGTCGATCTGTGCGGCCACCGAGCGGTCCGCGCCCACCCGGGAGTCGCCGGCCGCGGAGACGACCGCGACCGCCGACTCCTCGCGCTCGTCGCGGAGTTCCCGAGCGACCCGCAGCGCCTCGAGAATGCAGTTGACGCTGGCGTCCTCCGGGTCCGCGAGGCCCACGTCCGTCACCAGCGAGCGGACCGCCTCCCAGCCGGCGACGGGCATCGGCACGCTCGTCTTCCGACCGATCGCGCCGGACCGGTCCACGCAGATGACCAGCGTCGTCACGTCACACACCACGCTACCCCTCGTGAAAACGCTCCCGGTCGTCGAGACGTCGCGAAGGCGCGTCAGCCACCCACACGCCGTCGACAGACACAAGCCCGCCGGGCCGCCAGCGGAGGGCATGCTGGAGATCGACGGCAGCGCCGGCGGCGGTCAGCTGCTCCGGACCGCCCTCGCGCTGTCGGCGCTGACGGACACGCCGTTCCGGATGACCGACGTTCGCGGCGATCGCCCGACGCCGGGGCTCAAGGCCCAACACGCCGCGTGCGTGCGCGCCGCGGCCGCGGTCGCGGACGCCGAGGTCGAGGGGGGCGCCGTCGGCGACGACGCGGTGACCTTCGAGCCGGATGCGGTGACGGGCGGGGGGTACGCGGTCGCCGTCGACACCGCCGGGAGCCTGACGCTGGTGTTCGAGACGGTCCTGCCGCTCGCGGTCGCCGCGGAGACCCCGATCACCCTGCGCGCCACCGGCGGGACGGACGTCGCGTGGTCGCCGCCGCTCGATTACCTGCGCCGCGTGAAGCTCCCCCTGCTCGCTCGGCACGGCCTCCTCGCGCGCGTCGAGGCCGAGCGTCGCGGCTTCTACCCCGCCGGGGACGGCGCCGCCCGGCTGACGCTGGCCCCCTCCTCGCTCGACCGGATCGACCTCCGTGAGCCGGTCGGGCCGGAGCGGATCGGGGGCGTCCGCGTGTTCGCCGCCGCGAGCGCGGACCTCGCGGAGACGGACGCCGCCGAGCGGCTGGCGGCGACGGCCGCCGAGGAGCTGAGAAACGACGGTCACGAGATCGCGGCGCGCGTCGCGAGCTACGGCCCGGCGTCGAGCACGGGCGCGGTCGTGACGATCCGTGTCGACGCGCCCGAGAACGGCGGCGCCGAGGCGGAAGCGGCACCGGACGCGGCGACGCCCGCGGCCCGACCGACGGCCGGCGTCTCGGCGCTCGGCGAGCCGGGCACGCCGGCCGAGGCGACCGCCCGCGAGGCGGTCGACCGGTTCCGGCGGTTCCGCGACGGGCCGGGAGCGGTCGACCGCCACCTGGCGGACCAGCTCGTCCTGCCGGTCGCGCTCGCGGGCGGCGTCGTCGCAGCGCCGACCGTGACCGACCATCTGGCCTCGTGCGCGGCGCTCGTGGAGCGGTTCGGGATCGGCGTCGACTGCGAGGAGCGGGCGTCGGGCGGCGCGCTCGTGCGGGCCGACGGCCTGCGCTGAGCCGTGCGTTTCCGCCGCTCGGCCCGCCGAGCGGTCTCCGCCGCCGGGACGCCTACCTGAGCCGGAGGTCCACGTCGCCCCCCTCGTCGCCGAGGACGCTCGCGACGCCCGCGCCGGCCGCGTACGCGACGCGGCGCGCGCCGAGGCTGACGCGGTCGGTCAGCCCGCGCTGGGGCTCGAACTCGCGGACGGCGGGCTCGGCGTCCAGCTCCTCGGCGAGCCGGTCCTCCACGTCCGTCTCGGTGCCGACGCCGTCGACGAGGCCGCGATCGCTGGCCTCGCCGCCGAGGAAGACGCGGGCCTCCGTCTCGCGGACCGCCTCGGGGTCCATCCCGCGGCCCTCGGCGACCGTCTCCACGAAGTTCTCGTAGAGGTCGTCGACGATCCCCTGCAGGTAGGCGCGTTCGTCCTCCTCTATCTCCCTGAGCGGAACGCCGGCGTCCTTGTACTCCCCGGCGGTGAACTGCTCGTAGCTGACGCCGAGCTTGTCGGCCAGCTCCGCAACGTTCGGCCGGGAGCCGACCACGCCGATGGAGCCGACGAGGCTCGTCTCGTGGGCCCACAGCTCGTCGCAGCCCGCGGCGATCCAGTAGCCGCCCGAGGCGCAGACGTCGGTGGCGTACGCGAGCGTCGGGCCGTCGAAGTCGGCGGCGGCGCGCCGGATGTCGTCGCTCGGCAGCACCTCGCCGCCGGGCGTGTTGAGCTCGACGAGCAGGGCCTCCGCGTTCGGGTCCGCGTCCGCCCGTTCGATCTGCTCGACGAGCTCGTCGGCGGACGGCCCGATCGGTGCCGAAAGCGGCGAGGGACGGCCGCCGTCGCGGGAGATCGGCCCCTCGACGGCCACCTTCGCCACGTTGTAGCCGTCGAGGTACGACGCCACGAGGGAGCCGCCGACGCGCGCCGCAGCGAGCGCGAGCGCGAGCGTCAACAGGACGCCGGCGAGCTCCGCGGTCGTGTCCGGGAGGACGACGAACGCCACCCAGCCGATCGCGACCGCGATCACGGCCGCGACGAGCGTTCCGAGGAGGGCGACCGCGTTGCGTCCGCCGTCGTCCGAGGATCCTTGCATGTCTCGGCGTACGCGCGTCGGCGGGTTAAAAGCCACCGGCGGTCGCACCGCCGGGGAACGTCCGCGAAACGTCACCGGCGGCGCGGCCGCTCAGGGGCGCGACGAAACGGGGAGAAAAACCGGGGGAACGCGACCGGCGCGTGCCGGGTTAGAGAAGCCCCGTCTTCTGGAGCTTCATCAGGTCCTCGGTGTCGAGGGTCTCGCCTTCCTTGAACTTCTGGTAGATCTCCTCGGCCTCTTCCTTCTCCTCTTCGCGCTTCTCGGCGCGCTCGTCCTTGCGCTCCTCCTCCTCCTTCTTGTCGAGTTCGCGGAGGCGCTTCTGGACGCGGACGAAGTCCTCGTGGTGGCGGTCGGCGGCTTCCTGCGCCTCCACGAAGAGCTCGTGCATTTCGTCGGCCTCGTCGCGGATGTCGTCGGCCTCGCGGTAGGCCTCGATCATCTGGTTGTGGTGCTCCTGGGCCTTGTCCGCGAGCTCAGTCACCTTCTGGTGGTGCTGGGACGCCTCGGAGCGGACCTCCTCGGCCTCCTCGACGAGCTCCTCCAGCTCGCCGGTGTCCTCGACCTTCTCCTTCTTCTCGGCGAGCTTCTCGCGCTTGTCTTCGATCTTCTCGATGAGCTCGCGCTCGTCCTCGGCCGAGAGGACCTCGGTCTGCTGGCGGAACTCCAGCTCCTCGATCTCCTCTTTGAGCTCCTCGATTGACTTGCCGGAGCCGAGCTCCATGTCCGACTTCATCTCCTCGACCTCATCGAACAGCTCGTTGGCCTCCGCGTTGAGCTCGTTGCGGCTCTCCTTGTGCTCCTGGACCTGCTCGTTGAGCTCGTCGCGCTTCTCGCGGTGCTCCTGGGCCTCGTCGACCTTCTCGCGCGTCTTCGCGTTCAGGTCGTCGCGCTCGGAGGCGCGCTCGGAGGCCATCTGGTTGAGCTCGTTGCGTCGGTCGCGGAGCTGCCCGGCTCGCTTGATGAGCTGACCCTTCGAGCCGTTCTCCAGCTCGTCGTCAGAAAGGTCGATGTTGTCCGATTCCTCGAGCGGTTCCACGTCGTACTTCTCGATGACTTCTTCTTTCGTTACCATTTTTCTATCTCTCCATTCCGCTCCGGATATGGCGGACGCTGGCGCAGAGCGTTGGACCGTGGATAAGAACTCCCGATCATTCGTCGTGCGGTTCCACCAGCGCCGGAGGCGTTCTGGTACCTGCACATACCTCCTTGCCACATATAAATACTTCGGTGAATCCGTGCGTGAAAGGCGCTACCAAACCGCCGAACCGCCCGAATTCCGGCGTCTCGGCTGGTAACCGTTCACACGCCCCCGGCCGCCGGGGTACTTAAACGCGGCCGCGAACGGCAACCCCTATCGGCGGCCGGTTCCCACCGGCGACCATGAGCGACGACGACGCGAACGGTGCGGACGGCGCGGACGATGCAGCCGACGACGCCGACGCGAACGATGCGGACGGCGCGGACGCCCCCCTCGTGGAGACCGTTCACGCGCGCGGGCACGAGAACGTCACCGCCGAGCACGCGAGCACCTTCGAGGTGACCACCGACGACTGGCTCACGCCCGCGGGCGACTGCATCCTCGCGGTCGACGCCGACCGCGCCCCCCGCGACTTCTCGCAGGCGTTCAGGGAGGCCTGCCGGAGCCCCGAGGCCACCGTCACCGCCACGCTGACCGTCGAGGGCGACGACCGGACCCACGAGGCGACGGTTACGGGCCGGGGCGACCCCGGCCTCGCGCTCGTCGACGACCGCTCGATGGTCGGCCGCACCAGCGACTACACCGACGACGAGCGGACGATCCTCGTGGAGGCCGAGAAGGCGGCCGCGGACCTCGACCGCGACCTCGTGGCGGCGCTGGCCGCGGGCGCGGACTGCCGGCTCCGACTCGAGGTCGAGCCGGACGCCGACCGCTGAGCCGACCGCTGACTACCGATCCGGACGCCGGGCCGGACGCCGGGCCAGACGCCGAGCCGACCGACCTTTTTGCGTCCGGTCCCTACCCGCGTCCATGCCCGAGGAACCCGACGTGAACATCAGCGGCGGCCCGGACGGCGGCGGGACCGACGCCGCGGCCGAGGACCCGACGTTCGCGCCCGGCGCGGCCGAGACGCGCGCCGAGGCGGTCGTCGACGAACTCGGGGAGATCTACTGGCAGAAGGCGTACGGCGGGCAGGACGCCTTCGAGTGTCTGGTACGGACCATCCTCTCGCAGAACACCTCCGACGTGGCGAGCCAGCCGGCCCACGATTCGCTGATGGCCCGCTACGGCGAGGGCGGACCCGCGGCCGCGCCAGGCGGCGACCTCGCGCGGGCGCTCGCGGACGCCGACCGCGACGAACTCGCGGAGACCATCTCCTCGGCGGGGCTCTACAACCAGAAGTCCGCCTCCATTCAGGGCGCCGCGGAGTGGGTCCTCGACGCCTACGGCTCGGAGGACGCCTTCGACGCGTTCGTCCGCGAGGAGGACCCGGGCGAGGTGCGCGAGACCCTGCTGTCGGTCGACGGCGTCGGCCCGAAGACCGCCGACTGCGTCCTCCTGTTCGCGGGCGGCCGCGGCGGCGTCTTTCCCGTCGACACGCACGTCCACCGCATCGCGCGTCGGATGGGGCTCGCGCCCGCCGACGCCGACCACGAGGGCGTGCGGGAGGCCATCGAGGCCGCCATCCCGCCCGAGAAATGCGGCTTCGGCCACACCGTGATGATCCAGTTCGGCCGCGAGTACTGCTCGGCCCGCAAGCCGGCGTGTCTGGACGGGCCGGAGGCCTGCCCGCTCTACGACCGCTGTGACCGCGTGGGGGTCGACGAACTCGACGGCGAGGTCGTCGACCCGGCCGAGGCGGCGGACTGAGACCGCGGGTCCGGCGCCCGTTCCCGACGTCCGGGCTCAGAGCCGGTTTCGCAGCGCCTCGTTCATCGCCTCGACCGGCGCCTCCTCGCCGGTCCAGATCTCGAAGGCCTCGACTCCCTGAAAGAGGAGCATCCACGCTCCGTCGACCGTCGTCGCGCCGGCGTCGGCCGCGTCCCGGAGCAGGCGCGTCTCGATCGGCGCGTACACCGCGTCCAGCACCGCGAGGTCGGGGTGGAGTAAGTCCGCGGGGACGGGCGTCTCGTCGGCCTCCATCCCGACGCTCGTCGCGTTGACCAGCACGTCCGCGGCGGGCACCTCTGTCGCGAGCGTGTCGAGGCCGCCGCCGGTGGCGGCCGGCACGTCGGCCGCGAGTTCCTCGGCCCGTTCGACGGTCCGGTTGGCGACGTGCACCTCTGCGCCCGCGTCCGCGAGCGCGAACGCGGCCGCCCGTCCCGCGCCGCCGGCGCCGACGACCACGGCGTCCGCGTCGGCGAGCGGCACGTCGTGGTACGCAAGCGCCCGCGTGACGCCCGCGGCGTCGGTGTTGTACCCCCGCGGCGCCGGCGCGTCCGGGTCCGTCACGGAGTCGAACCCCGACTCGTGGGTCGGCGCGAAGTCGACGGTGTTCACCGCGCCGATCCGCGCGGCGAGCGCGTCCGCCTCGACGAACTCGAGCGCGTCCTGCTTGAAGGGGATCGTGACGTTCAATCCCGAAACGCCGAGCGCGGCCGCGCCCGTGAGCGCGGTCTCCAGGTCCGCGGGCGCCGGCTCGAAGGTGACGTAGCGCGCGTCCAGCCCGCGCTCCTCGTAGCCCGCCTCGTGGAGCGGCGGCGACAGCGAGTGCCCCACCGGATTGCCGATCAGGCCGTAGACGTCCATACCGGGCGGGCGGGCGCCGCCGGCAAAAGTCCGCCGTTCGCGGCGACGTCGAGGCCGGCGGCGGGCGCGCCGGCCCCCGCCTCAGAACCGCGTCCGCGACCCGCCGCCGGAACCGCCGTCGTCGCGGCCGAGCGCCTTCCTCAGGAACCGCATCCAGCGCTTCCTGTCCGCGGCCTCCTGTCGCTGCTCCTCGCTCTGGAGGTCCGCGGGGCCGAGCGACTCCAGCGCGTCGAGCGCGCGGTCGATGCCGATGATCGAGTCGGCGAGCCGCTCGCCCTCTGCGAAGGAGACCTCGTTCTCCTCGATGCGCTCCAGTCGCTCGATGCGCTCCCGGCGGAGGTTCCGCTTGGCCCGCTCCACGCGGTCGCGCTCGCCCGCCGGCACCGCCTCCCGGCGCTTGATCTCGAAGACGAACTCCTGGAGCGGGACCTCCTCGCCCTGCACCTCGATCCGGTCGGGGATCGACGCCCCGACCGTCGCCGCCTCCCGGTTGACCCGTTCGAGGAGCTGTTTCCGCTGGTACTCCTTCACGCCCGCGGGTAGGCGGCGGACCCACTTCGCTCCTTCGTCGGCCGGCCGCGGACGGGGACGGCGCGGAGTTCCCTCCCCGCCGGCCCGCCGATGGACGCGGTTAACCGCCCGGCGCCCGAAACGGGTCCATGGAGCGGCTTGAGGACGAACTCGACCGGGCGCGCGAGCTCGATCCCGACGCGCTGGCGGACGCCATCGAGGCCATCGGCTTCGAGTGCACGCGCTGTGGTGCCTGCTGTAAGGGATACGCCCCGGACGAGACTGCGGGGGCGGACGAGCGCGCGGACGCGAGCGACGCCGACCGCGAGCCCCACACCGCGACGGTGTTCCCGGACGAAGTGCGGACGCTGGTCGACGCCGCGAACGAGACGCCCGCGGCGGGGGAACGCGGGGACGCGGACCCGAGCGAATCGGACGCCGAGGCCTACGACTGGCGCGACGTGGCCCGCCCCATGCCGTACGGGCTGACCGAGGACGAGGACGGCGAGCGGACCGGCGAGACCTTCGAGTGGGCCATCCAGACGGACGCCTGTGGGGACTGCACCTTCTACCGCGAGGCGGGCGGCCCGGACGGGGGCGGCGCGTGCGCGGTCCACGAGGACCGGCCCCTCATCTGTCGGACCTATCCCTTCAGCGTCGCGCTCGGCGGGACGAGCCAGCCGATGGGCGAGGCGGTCGACGCGGAGGGGATGGTGCGCGCCCACGAGTGCGAGGGGCTCGGGCGCGACATCTCCCGGGGAGAGGCCGAGGAGTTGGCGACGGCGCTGAAGGAGCGCGCCGTCCGGGAGATCGAGGAGGCGATCGCGGTGCGGGACAACTACGACCCGACGGTCGCGGTCGGCGCCGAGGCCGATGCCGACACCGGTGCCGACGCCGCGGTCGTGGTCCACGACTCGGAGGGCCAGAAACGAGCCGACGGGACGCCGATCGACCCGGACGCGTAGCCGAACCCGTCGGCGGTACAACTATTAGTGTCCATCGCAAGCCTCCGGGTGGAGTCTACATATGGAAATTTCGGACGAACTCCTCTGTCTGTTCAGCGCCGAAGTGCGGGAGAACGGGGACGACTACGTGCTCGACGTCCCCCGCCGCGAGGTCGAGACCGGGTCGGTCGAACCCGGCGAGACCTACCGCGTCGCGCTCATTTCCCGGACCGGCGAGGGAGGCGCCGGCGGCTCCGGCGCCGACGAGGGTGCAGCGACCGGCGACGCCGGCGGCCCACAGCCCCCGGTCGAACCCGGCGAGATGCGCTACGTCGAGATCGAGGACATCGGCAAGCAGGGCGACGGTATCGCCCGCGTCGAGCGGGGCTACGTGATCATCGTCCCCGGCGGCGAGGTCGGCGAGCGCGTCAAGGTCGAAGTGACGGAGGTGAAGTCGAACTTCGCCGTGGGCGAGATCGTCGAGGAGGGAGTCTGAGCTACTCGGTGTCGGGGGCGGCGTCCGCGCGGTCGTCGTCCGCATCGGTCGCCGTATCGCCGTCCGCGTCGGTCGGCTTCTCGGGAACCCGCGCGTCCCAGTAGGAGACCGACGCGACGTAGTCGCCGGGGACCGTGCGACCGACCGTCTCGTCGACCGCGCGGAACGCCCGCGCTACCCACCCGGGGAGGTTGCGGTAGAAGCCGTACGGGAGCACGAAGTCGTGCGCCTCGCCGGCGAGTCGGAGATCCGCGGCCGACAGCATCGAGACCACGTCGTCCTCGGAGTAGAGCCGCGACCCCATCGGCAGCAGCCACGTGTACAGCACCCTCGCACTACGCCGATTGAACGTGTCGAAGAAGACCTGATCCTTCGAGACGCGCCGGAGTTCGCGGAGAAACGGCGCCGGCTCGTCCATCAGGTGGAAAAAGCGCATCGCGACCACCGAGTCGAAGTGGTCGTCCGGGAACGGGAGCCGTGAGGCGTCGCCGCGCATGAACTCCACGCGGTCGGAGAGGCCGGACTCCTGCACCTTGCGGCGTCCCTGTTCGAGCATCTCGCGCGAGATGTCGAGTCCGACGATGTCGGCGCCCTGGTCCGCCAGCATCGTCGTGAATCGTCCCGTCCCGCACGCTACTTCGAGTACGCGCTTGCCCTCGACGGGACCGACCGCGGAGAGCACCGCCTCCTTCTCGCGGCGGTCGATGACCCGCCCGCCGTCGCCGAACCGGACGTCGTCGTACTCCTTGGCGACGTCGTCGGCCTGGTACCATTCCTGTCCTTTCACGTTCACATCGTTCCACGCCCGAACGACAAAACCGTACTGGATGCCGACCGACTGCGGGCGCGGCCGTCCGTCCCGGCTCCGACCGGGACCGACGGATCGGGGGCGGTCGACGGTCGCGCCGCGCCCGATCGTTCAGGATCGTAAAGTATGATATAATCACCTTATATTGTCCGTATCGGTATCCCCCATATGTAGCTAACCTTTACCACGCACGATCCGCTTTCTGCGGGTATGAGCACTAGTCCCGCAGAGGCTCACAGCCAGGAGACCCTTTCGGAGAGCGAGTTCCGCGAGCGCCTTCGCGAACTCCCCCCGAGCGCCAAACTCGTCGCGAAGGTGCTTGAGAGCGACTCGCCGCTCTCGCAGGGGCAACTCGCCGACGAATCGCTGCTGCCCGACCGGACGGTCCGCTACGCCCTGAACCGCCTCGAGGAGTCCGAGCTCGTCGCCTCGCGCTACAGCTTCAAGGACGCTCGCAAGCAGGTCTACTACCTGACCAAGTAGCTGTCCCCGGCGACTGCTCCCCGTCCTGACCAGGCCCGGAGGGGACGCTATCCCCCCGCCCAGACGACACCGGAAGCGAACGCTGTTCTCCTCGCCCGATCGACGGCCGCTTCCCGGCTGTCACGGGGGCCTTTTAACCGTCCGGCGCAAGAGACCCGGGTATGAAGCTCTCGGTGGTGGTCCCGACTCTGAACGGTCGGGATCGGCTCGGCGACTGTCTCGACGCGCTCTCGAGGGTCGCCCCCGACGCGGAGGTGGTCGTCGTCAACGGCCCCTCCGCGGACGGAACCACCGGGATGGTCCGGGACCGAGAGGACGTGGACGTGCTCGTCGAACTCTCGGACCGGTCGGTCAACGTCGCCCGCAACGCCGGCATCGAAGTGGCCGGGGGCGACGCGGTCGCGCTCGTCGACTTCGACCACCGGGTCGAGACGGGGTGGCTGGACGCGCTCCGGGAGGGGCTCGACCGCGCTGCCGTGGTGACGGGACCGGTTCGCGAAGCCGGCGACGGCGAGGACGCGCCTTCCGAGACCGCGGACGTGGGGCCCGAACGCCGCACCATCGCCGGTCGCGAGGTGACGTACGTCGAGGGCGGAAACGTCGCCTTCCGTCGCGGCGTCCTCGACGACCTCGACGGGTTCGACGAGTACCTCGAAACCGGCGGCTCGCGGGACGCAGCCCACCGCCTCGCAGGAATGGACCACGAGGTCGCGTTCGACCCCGACCTGGCCGTCACCCACGAGCCCGCCGCCCCGACCGCGGTCGATGGCGGCCGCGACGGCCGCGACTGGGGATGGAAGTACCGCGCGCTCGCCTACCGACTCGTGAAGAACTACGGCGTCCGCCCGACGGTGCTGCGCCGCACCCTCAGCCACGCCGCGAGCGACTCCCTCTCGGTCGCTCGGGACGTGTTCGGCGGCAGGGCGACCCCGTCCGGCTGGATCGGCAACGGTCGCGACGTGTTGGCCGGGATCGCGACCGGCGCCTCCGACGGCGCCGTGGCGCGACGCCGAGACCGAAGTCCGGCGCGGAACCCGCACGGCATTTCCACGCGGGCGGACCGAGCCGTCGCGAAGTACGAGTGGCGCTGAGGCGAAGCAGTCCCGTCGCCGCGGCGTTCCTTTTTGTCCCCCCGGCCCGTGGGGACACGTGTGGTCACCACCGAGGCGCTACTGTTCGGCGACAGACCCTCCAAGAGCGTCTCGCTCGTCGCCACCTACGCGGCGATCACGATGACGGCGCTCGTGGGCGCGGCGTTCGCGGGGACCGTCTCGCCCGGCGCACCGGTCACGACGCTGTTGCGACAGGACCTCCTGTCGGTGGTGCTGTTCGCCGCCCCCGGCCTGATCGCGCTCGGCGGCGGCTACGCCCGATTCGGCGCCCCGGCCTGTCTCTCGGTCGGGGTCGTTCCGGGCGCCTCCGTCGCGGTTCTGACCGCCGCCGTGGGCGTGCTCGACGTTCTCGCAGGCGGTACTCCCGGCGTGACGCTCGGGTTCGCGTTCGCGGGATCGGTCGCGTACATTGGCCTTCTGCGCGCGTTCCTGGGCTACTGTGCCGGCGTCACCGTCGCGCTGCTCGTCGACGCGCGGCGAACCGCGATGGAGCCCGACCGGGAGTCGGACGCCTGACCGAGCCGCGACCCTTATTCGCCCCGCCGCACAAGCCGCGACCGTGCGACGGTTCAGCGCCGACTACCTCGAACGCACCCGCGAGGGGATGTGGGCGGACGGGCGCGCGGCGCTCGCCGATCTCGACCTTGCGGACCGACGGCGCGTCCTCGACGTCGGGTGCGGCACCGGAGAGCTAACGCGCGTCCTCGCCGCCGAGGCGCCCGCGGACGCGACCGTAATGGGCGTCGACGCCGACACGGACCTCCTCGAGGCCGCGCGCGCGGCCGACCCCGAGGGGGAGTCGGACTCGATCCCCTACCTCGCGGGCGACGCGGCCCGGCTCCCGTTCCCGGACGACGCTTTCGACCTCGTGGTCTGTCAGGCGCTGTTGATCAACCTCCCGGAGCCGCGCGCGGCGGTGCGGGAGTTCGCCCGCGTCTCCTCGGAACTGGTCGCCGCAGTCGAGCCGAACAACGCCGAAGTGGGGGTCTCCTCGACGGTCGACGCCGAGGAGCGACTGGAGCGGGAGGCCCGCGAGGCGTACCTCGCCGGCGTGGATACCGACGTCGCGCTGGGCGACCGCGTCCGCCGACAGTTCGCGGCCGCGGGACTCGAGGACGTGTCGGTCCGGCGCTATCACCACGAGAAGCGCGTCGAACCGCCCTACTCCCCGGTGGCGATGGAGGCGGCCGCGCGGAAGGCCAGCGGGGCGGGGCTGGCGGACCACCGCCGCGAACTGGAGGCGTCGCTGTCGACCGAGGAGTACGCCGACCTCCGCCGTCGCTGGCGGGCGATGGGCCGCGACGTGGTCGGCGAGATGCAGGCGGGCGAGTACGAGCGCGTCGAGGTGGTCCCGTTCGACGTGACGGTCGGGCGCGTCCCCGAGCGCTGAGTCGGGCGCGTCCCCGAGCGCGGACGGCGACGGCCTACTGCGTCCGCACGACGACGGTGTTCCCCAAGATGTCGCCGAGCCGCTGGCCGTCGTCGGTGACGAAGATCAGGACGATGCCGATCAGGTACAGGAACGGCAGCGCGTCCACGATCCGCAGCAGGTTGCGGATCGCGGCCGCCTTCAGGTCGCAGTCCCCGCCGTCCTCGGTGACGACGACGATCCCGAGGACGCGCTTGCCGAGGGTCTGCCCGTAGGTCCCCTCGAGGTAGATGAAGTACGCGAGCGCGCCGAGTCCGGCGAGCCCGCCGACGACGCCCGCGAGGCTCTCGCTCACGAGGCCGACGACGACGACCAGCACCGTGGCCGCGATCCCGACGATAAGGCTGTCCACCAGAAACGCGAGGATCCGCGGGACGAGCGTGTCGTTCTGCGTGCCGAGTTGCGGTGTGGGTCTGTCCATACGGCGGTTGTTGCCGGCATCCTACTTAAGCGTCCGTGTGACGGTGGCACGACGCCGAGGGGACTCTACATGTGGCCGTGGAACGCTATCGGGCGTTCCCGACGTGCTCGTCGAGGAACGCCGCGATGCGCTCGAACTGTTCGATCCGGTTCTCGCGGCTGGTGGTGTGGTGGCCCTCGTCCTCGAAGACGCACGTCTCGACGGGGATCCCGCGGTCCGCGACCGCCTCCGCGATCTGTTCGGCCTCGCCGACGGGGACCCGCGGGTCGTTCGCGCCGTGTTGCACGAACAGCGGGCAGTCGATGCGGTCGACGCGGTGGATGGGGCTGATCCGCTCCAGCAGCTCCGTGTTCTCCAACGCGCCGTACTCCTGCTCGCGGTGCGAGCGCCGCCACTCGCCGGTGTTCTCGAGGAACGTCTCGAAGTCGGCGATGCCGACGAAGTCGACCGCGGCCGCCCACAGGTCCGGGTACTCGGTGATCGCCGACAGCACCATGAAGCCGCCGTAGGAGCGCCCGTACGCCACGACCCGGTCGTCGTCGACCTCCGGTCGCTCGGCGAGCCACGCGACGGCCTCCTTCACGTCCTCCACCGAGTCGAGGCGCCTCTCGCGGTCGTCGAGGTGCGTGTACGCCTTCCCGTAGCCGGAGGAGCCCCGGACGTTCGGCTCCAGCACCGCGTACCCCTGCCGGAGGAAGAACTGCTTCGTCGGGTAGAACCACGGCCGGCGCTGGTGTTCCGGCCCGCCGTGGATGTCGACGATGACGGGCACCTCGGCCGCCTCGCCCCTCTCGACGCCCGGCGGGAGCGTCCAGTAGGCCGGGATCTCCCGACCGTCGAAGGTCTCGTAGCGCACGATCTCGGGCGCGAGGAAGGCCTCTGGGGGGATGCCGAGCGTCCCGTGGTCCGCGGGCGCGGCCACCTCGGGGGCCGGTTCGCCGTCTAGGTCCACGAGCAGGTCGGCAGCGGCGTCAACGACGACCGCGCGGTACGGCCGGTCGCTGGCGGCGTGGACCGCGGCGAGCCGCTCGCCGTCGCCGTCCCACGCGAGCGCGGAGACGACCCCCGGGTCCGCGCAGTCGGCGGCGACGTCGGGCGTCGCGAGGGGCGAAAAGGCGGTCGGCCCCTCCAGTTCGCCGATCACGAGCTCGGAGTAGCCGTCGACGTTGGCCGTGTACGCGACCCGGCCGGAGTCGCGGTCGAGGGCGTAGCCGTCGACGTTCCAGCCCTCGCGGGCGGCGACCGTGTCGAACGCCGGGTCCCCCGACCCCTCCTCGGATAGCGCGGCCGCGCGGTCGTCGCGGTCCGCATCGCCCGCGACCGCCGCGGCGGAGAAGCGCCCGAGGACGAGGTGGTCGCCGGGCTGGTTCGTCAGGGCGTAGAGCCCCCCGTCGGCGCCGAAGGCCGGGGACTCGTAGCGGGCGTCGTCGTCCGCGTTCACCTGCGTCGTCTCGCCGCTCGGCAGGTCGAGGACGAACAGGTCCTGCGCGAAGGACGCGCGGGCGTCGATCAGCGCCAGGCGGTCCCCCTCCGGCCCCCACGCGGCCACCGAGAGGAAGCCACCCTCCCCCTCGTGAACGACCTCGCTGTCGGCGGCGGTCTCGTCGCGGCGCTGGACGTGGACGTCGAAGGTGTCCGACTGGCGGCGGTTGGCGGCGTACGCGAACCGGTCGCCGTCGGGCGCCCAGCCGCCCCAGGCGTGGATCGAGTCGGGGTCGTCGGTGAGGTCGGTTATCTCTCCGGCCGCGAGGTCGTACAGGAACAGCTGGTCGCGCTCGTCGCTCCCGCGGTCCATGCCGAACACCGCCTCCGGGCGCGTCGGCGACGCGTCCACGAAGGAGACGCGCTCGTCGGTGCCGGTCAGGCGCTCGGTGGTCGCCGCGTCGCCGTCCGCCCCGAGCCTCGCGGGGTCGCTCGCCCGCCACACGTCCGGCGAGCCGGTCGTATCGGCCAGATACAGCAGGTCCCCGTCCGCGGTGAACGTCGGGGACTCGACCGCGTCGATGCCGAGGTAGCGCGCAACCGGATAGCTCGGGCCGTCGTCGTCGGAATCGTCGCTGTCGCCGAAGCCGCCGTCGGGATCGCTCATGGCCGACCCTCCCGCGCCGACGCCGTAAGGATTGGCCACCCACACGCCGTTGCCGGTTCGGCTTCCCCACCCTCGTCTCCGGTAGCTATTTCCGCGGGAGTCCGCTACTCTCGGACGATGCTGAGCGACGTGATGGAGGACTACCTGAAGGCCATCTACGTCCTCCAGACCGAGGAGGGGCCGCCCGTCTCCACCTCCGCGGTCGCCGACTACCTCGGGAAGACCCCGCCGACGGTCACCGACATGCTCGGGAAGCTGGAGGACCGGGAACTGGTCGACCGCGAGCCGTACACCGGCGTCGAGCTGACGCCCGAGGGTGAGGCGGTGGCGCTCGAGGTGGTCCGCCACCACCGGCTCATCGAGGCGTTCCTCGCGGAGCGACTCGACTACGACTGGAGCGAGGTCCACGCGGAGGCCGACCGACTCGAACACCACATCTCCGAGGAGTTCGAGCGTCGCGTCGCGGAGACGCTCGGCGACCCGGAGGTCGACCCCCACGGCGACCCCATCCCGGGCGCCGACCTGGAGCCGGTCGAGGAGGACGACGCCGTCCGGCTCCACGCCTGCGAGGAGGGCGAAACGGTCGTCGTCGCCCGCGTCTCCGACCGCGACGAGGACGAGCTCGACTACCTCGCGGACGCCGGCATCGTGCCGGGCAACGAGCTTGAGGTCGTCGATGTCGCCCCCTTCGGGATGGTGACCGTCCGCTCGCCCGCGGGCGATCAGAGTCTCCCGGAGTCCGTCGCGCGGTCCATCCGCGTGCGGCCGGTCGAGGCGACCGCGTGACTGCGATGCGGCATCCAGGGCGGTGCGGCCGCGGCCGCACCGCCGCTCCGGACCGGCGGCCACCTTCCCTCATCGATGCGCCGATCCGGTGATCACGCGCCGGATCGGAACATCCGAAAACGGCGTCGCTGGCCCCGTCCGTCGCCTTTTTCACCGTCGCAGGGGTTCCCCGGAGCGTGAACGAGTTGGTCACGCTGACCGCCGGCGTCGTCTTCGGGCTCGCGCTCGCGGCGCCGCCCGGACCGATGAACGCCGTCATCGCCGAGGAGGCCGTGTTGCGGGGCTGGACCGCGGGCGCGCGCGCCGGCCTCGGCGCCGCGACGGCCGACGGCGTCTTCTTCGTGCTGGCGTACCTCGGCGTCGTCGCGTTCGTCGAGCGCCTGCCGACGCTGCGGGCCGCGATGGTCGCGGTCGGCGGCGTCCTGATGATCTACTTCGCGTACGGCGCCGCCCGGGGGGCGCGCGCCTCCTTCAGACCCACGGCCGGCGACGACCCGATGCTGGCCGAGGGGAAGGGGTTCCGCAAGGCGTTCGTCCTCGCGCTGACGAACCCCTATCAGGTGCTGTTCTGGCTCACGGTCGGCGTCGGACTGCTCCGGCCGGGGACGCTGGACGTGCTTGAACCGCTCCCGGTCGTCGGCGCCGACCTCGCGGGCGCGTTCGTGGTGACGACCGGCTCCCCGGCGCTGATCGTCGGTTTCTTCGCCGGGATCGGGCTCTGGGTCACGGGGTTCCCGGCCGCGCTCGTCGCCGCGGAGCGTCGCATGGAGCGGCTCGCGCCCCTCGTCGCGGTCGGCTCGGCGGCCGTGCTCGCCGGCTTCGGCGTCTACTTCCTCTACGACGCCGCGACGCAGGCCTTCCCCGCGCTGGCACTCCTGTGAGGCCGCGCCGGAAAGCGGCGAGCGGGAAGCCCCGGTGCTGGGCGAGCCCGCCGCGCGTCTCCGCGGTCAGACGTCGCCCGTCATCGCCCGGAACAGGGCCTCACACAGCTCGTCACGGTCGATCGAAAGCTCCTCTTCCTCCCCGGTCGGGTCCACCGTCGGCGTGACCGTGCCGCCCCCCATACGGGCGTGGCCGCCGCCGTCGCCGTTGGGGACCTCCTCGAGCGCCGACTCGATGGCCTTGCCCATGTGGACGCGGTCGTCACGGGACCGTCCCGAGAGGTGGAGCGTCCCGTCGCGCTCGCCGATCACCACCACCGCGGTGACCCCCTCCAGCTGGATCAGCTCGTCGGCCGCCTGCGGAACGGCGTCGACGTTGTTGACGCTGCCCACGTCCGCGACGGCGAACGAGCCCTGTACCTGCCGGCCGGCGATGGCGCGCGCTTTCACCTCCAGCACCTCGGCGTCGACCGCGGGGTTGGCGATCCGGTCGAGCCGGTCCTGGTCGACGCCCGGGTAGACGTAGCCGGCGGCCGCGAAGTCGGCCTCGCTCGCGCCGACGGTGAGGTGTTTGGTGTCGGCGAGGATGCCGTACAGAAGGCCCGTCGCGGCGTCGGTCGAGAGGACGTACTCGCCGCCGCGCTCGGAGGCGTGCATGTCCGGCGGTACCGGTTCGGCGTCGATGTCGTCGAAGTACTCGGCGACGATGGAGGCGGTCGCACCGTAGTCCGTCCGCACGTCGGTGAACTCCTCGCCCGCGCCGTCACCGGGGTGGTGGTCGACGACCGCGAGCGGGAGGACGCCGTCCGCGCCCGCGAACCCGCGCGGCTCGTTGTGGTCGACGAGGACGACGGACTCCGCCGCGAGGTCGCTGACGTGGTCGATCCGGTCGAGCTCCAGGTCGAGGACGGTCCGGAACGCGCGGTTCTCCTGATGGCGGATCTGGCCCGGGTACTGGACGGTCGCGTCCACGCCGAGCTGGTCCGCCAGCGAGGCGACGCCGACCGCGGCCGCCATGGCGTCGGGGTCCGGGTTCGGGTGCATCAGGACCGCGACCTCCTCGCGACCTTCGATCAGCCGCCGGAACGTGACGCCCGCGGGGCGACGCAGTCGCAGGAACGCGTACGTGCTGGCCGCGACGACGAACGCCGCGAGCGCTGTCGCGAGCGCCAGCTCCGGGTTCTCCCGGACGAACCCCTCGGCCGCTCGCAGGGCGTCCGTCCGTCCTTGCACCCACATCGTCCGTTCGCACCCACCGCCGACACAAGTAGTTCCCGGCACTCATCACACGCGGGACATGTCCGCCACGGCCGCGTCGGCCGCCCCCCGGCTACGGACCGCCACGCTCGGCACGGCACGCGTCGACCGCGTCGCGGTATCCCTCACGAAACGTCGGGTATCGGTAGTCGTACCCGAGCTCGCGGAGCCGGTCGTTCGAGCACCGCTTGCTCGTGCGGATCCGCCGCTTCGCCGCCTCGGATAGGTTCCCCGCGGACAGCCGCTCCGACTTCGATCGCTTCGCCGGGCGCTCGACGCCGCAGGCGTCCGCGAGCCAGTCCGCGAACGCGTGCTTGTCGACCGGTTCGTCGTCGACGGCCAGCACCGCGTCGTCGCGCGCGAGGTCGTTCTCGAGCAGAAACCGGACCGCTCCGGCGGCGTCGTCGCGGTGGATCATGTTCAGATACCCCGCGGTCACGGGGCCGTCGAGGTAGCGCTCCAGCCGGTACCGGCCCGGGCCGTAGAGTCCGGCGAAGCGGACGACCGTCCCGTCGATGCCCGCGTCGGCGGCCCGCCCGCGCGCCACGCGCTCGGCCTCCGTCAGCACCCGGGTCTTCTCGGTCGTCGGATCCAGCGGCGTCGTCTCGTCGACCCAGCCGCCGTCGTGATCGCCGTAGACGCCCGTCGACGAGGTGTAGATAAGCCGGTCCGGCGGACGCTCGCGCTCGGCGTACTCGTCGATCACGTTGGCGAGCCCGTCGACGTACACGCGTCGCGCGGCGTCCGCGCCGCGGCCGCCCGAACTCGCCGCGAACACGACCGCGTCCGCGTCCGGGAGCGCCGATAGCGACGCCGGGTCCGCGACGTCCGCCCGAACCGGTTCCAGCCCGGCCGCCTCGACGGCCGTCAGCCCCTCGTCGGACCGGCGGACGCCACAGACCCGGTGTTCTGTCCCCCCCGGATCGCCGACGGCGTCGGGATCGCGGAGCTGGCGACCGAGCTCGATCCCGACGTAGCCGCAGCCGACGACGACGACGCGCATCAGGGTTTCCGCCCCTCGATCACGCTCTGTATCTGTGCCAACTGCGTCAGCGTCATCCGCGTGCGTCCCTCCAGCGCCTGCTGGACCTCCTGTCCGGTGAGGTCGGCGTCGATGGCGCCCGCGATGGTGTCGACGTCGAGCACCGCCGTCGTCATCCCCATCAGCAGGTCGTCTCTGAGCTCGAACACCAGCGCGTTCGCGTCGCGGTCGTCGACGAGCGCGATCACGGCGGCGGCGTCCTCGACCGCGATTTCGGGGACCTCGCCGTCGACCAGCATCTCGGCGCTCGACCGGTCGAGCGACGTCGCATCCACGATCGCGTCGACCCCGGCCTCAGCGGCCGCCTCGAGCACCAGCGTCTCGTACCCCTCGAGTAGCGGTCCCGGCTCCGAGTCGGTCTCCGCGGGCACGTCGGTGAACATACCCGCCCTCGGCGCGCGGCCGGGAAAACGACTGCGGTCACCGGACACAGGACGCTTCGCGTGCGGTTCCGCCGAATGAATCCGGCGTCGTTTCGGGACACGGCCACCCGGCGGAAGTCTCGTCGCGCGTGCCGTCCACGTCGCCGACCCCCGGCGGTCCGGGCGGGACCGCGACCACGACGACCGTCCCGGTCTCGAACCGCACCTGCTCCGTCCGACCGAGCGTCACGGGCCCGCCCGCGAGTTCGACCGTTGCGGTCCCGGCCTCCCGGACGTACTCGAACTCCCCGTCGGGCGGACCGGTCCGCGGCGCCGCCACGGCGAACCGCGGATACGCGCCGGAGACCTCCACCGTCCAGACGTTGACCGTGGCGTACCAGTGCGTCGGCGTCGGGAGCACCGGAGCGCCCGCGGGAACCGCCCTGATCGCCTCCGGCGCCCAGTGGTCCGCGGCCGCGTCCGCGCCGCGTCGGAGCTCCGCCTCGACCCTCGACTCCAGTTCGTCCCGAGCGACCGCTCGGAGCACCGGCGCGGACCGGTTCACCTCCGCGGCGGACACCGTCGCTGGCCCCTCGTTCGCAGTCGCCACGATGGTCCTTCCCAGACGCGCGGCCAGGACTTCCTGATCCGCCGGGCCGAAACTTCCCCGCGCCGCCGCCTCGGCGGCGACCGTCTCGGCGTAGTCGCCGGTCCCCATCGCGACGGCGAGCTCGCCGGTCGAGCCCCACTGCCGCCGAGCGCTCCGCAGGCTCTCCGCGCGTTCGGACCGCGAGAGCTCCGTCTGCCGACGCAGCACGCGATCGGCCGCGGCTTCCACGGCGTCGGTCGACCTGTCGACCGAGTCCGCGAGGCCGTCCCGCTCGTTGCGAAGCGTTTCGTTCTCGGTGCCCGCGAGCGCCCGGTCGGTCCCGACGAGCGCTCGGCCGGCGGAGGACAGCGGAACGGTCTCGTCCGCTCCGAGGAGACGGTCCACGATACCGGACGCGGCGCCCGCGTACGGCAGCGTGACGAGGTTCCGGTTCCGCGTCGCGAGCGGCCTCGTCCGCGCGCCCGCGGCGACGCCCTCGACGGCGGCGCCGTCGACCGCGGTCCGGGGGAGATACCCGGGCGATCCGCGCGGAGCGAGTCCGACGCCTCCGCCGGGTCCGCCGTCGCCGATCGACCGGCGGACACCGCGCTCGGCCGCGGCCCGCGCGTCGAGGTACGCGCCGAGCGCACCGGTGTCGAGGGTCGCGCCGTCGCCCGCGGCGTCCGCGACGGCAGCCGACACCTCGTCGTCCGCGGTCGAACGCCGCTCGAGTGCGGCGATGACCCCATCCACGTACGCCGCGCGGGCAGCGACGCGGGCGCGGTCCGCGGCGCCGTCGTACGTCGCCGGAGCGTCGACGAGCTCCGCCCGCCGCTCCCGGAGGGTCGCCGCCAGCCCCCCGTACGGGTCGGCCTCGCCGGCGGCGACCTCCCGCATCGAGACGGTCGTCGACAGCTTGCTGACCTCGCGGTGGAGCTCCGCGAGGTCAGCCTCGACGTGCGTCGCGAGCCGGTCCGGTCGCTCTCCGACGACCACCGTCTCGCGGTCGACCCCGCCGTCGACGACGGCCCGGCGAGCGATCCGCGAGAGCTCGTCGTCGGTCGCGGCCGACAGGTCCGCCCTCGCGGTTGCGGGTACGTCCGCCAGGTTCGGTCCGTCGAGCGCCCCGCCCCGCTCGAACGTCGGGGCCGTGGGACGCTCCGGCGCTCCGGCAGTCGGAGCGTACGTTCCCTCGACGCGGATATCGACCCGGTGTTCCCGCGTCCGGACCTCCCGGCCGGTCCGGGTTGCCGTCCCGTTCGTCCACGTCCGTGTCGTCTCGTCGACCGTTCTGACGACACGGCGCGCGGTGCCGAAGTCGCTCGAGGCGATCGATGCCCCCGCGCCGTCGCCCGCCTCGACGACAGTGACCGTCCGCTCCCGCTCGACGTCCGTCAGCGTCCAGTTTCCGGCGGGCGGTTCGCCCGCCGTCGGACCGTTGCTCGTCGTCGTGTCCGCCCGGAGTGTGGCGTCGGCACGGAGCACCGCGCGCGCACGATATGCGTCCCGAGCGATCGCGTCGCGTTCCGAGACGGTCGACAGGAGCGCCGCGTCCGCGACCGCGCCCACTTCGACGGTGCGCGTCCTGTTCGCTCCCTCCAACCTGTCGGAGACCCGGTCGCCGTCGGTCCCGTCCCCGACCTCGCGTTCCGAACCGGTCGTCGACTCACCGACGACCGTCCGGCTCCACTCCTCCTCGTCGAGTTCCGTCGGCGCGAGCAGGTCCGCGACCCCGGTGCGCGCCGTTGCGCGGCGAACGCCGGCCTCCGCCCGGGGGTCCGTTCCTCCGAAGACGTTGCGCTGAACGCGGACGATGCCGGCGTTCGTCGAGAGCTCGACGTGCCGGTTCGCGAGCACGTTCTGAACCGGGGCGCCGCCGTGCTGTGCGTAGCCGCGCGCCCAGGTGACGGGGTACAGCCGAGCCGTGAGCTGCCGCCCGAGTCCGGGCCCCTCGAGCGCTCCGCGGTTCAGCCGTTCCTCGAACCGTTCCGTCCGTTCGTGGGCCGCGAACACTGGCACGGGGACGACCACGGTCACGTTCCGCGTCCGCCGCGTGACGGTCCGGCCGTTCCGGGTCGCGGTCGTCGTGACGTTCCGCACCGTCGCTCGGAGAGCGGTCCCGTTCGCGACCGGCGAGACCGACACGCGCTCGCGGGCCGCGACGAGGTCGTCCTCGTCCCGAACGGCCGGAACCTCGCTGACGGCTCGGACGTCGCCGACGCGCCGTTCGGTCGCGGGAAGGGACCGAGAGACCTCGATAGCGATCCGGATCCGCAACGCGTCGGTGAACGGGGAACCCGGCCTGACCGCCGGGACGGCGCTCCCGTTCGCTCCGTCGGCGGCCGGTACCGCGGTGACCGGCTCCGCCGCGGCGTCGCGGGCCGCGTCGGCGACGCCGGCGCGCACCGCGGGCGTCGCGTCCGTCGCCGCGCGTTCCACCGCGCGCTCCACGCCGTCGTCGACCGAGACCCGCCCCTGCTGCTGGAGGGCGCCGGCGTACGCGACGCTCGATACGAGCAGCAGAACGCCGATCAGCGCGAACGGGACGCGCCCCCGGTCGTCGGCGGCGATCCTGACCGTCGACGGACGGCGCAACTCACCACACCTCCACGACGATCCGGACGCGTCCGGGGGCCTCGATGCCGCCACGAGCCGCTGTGTCACCGTCGCGCCCATGACTCGCGGCGGCGACCGCCGTCCGGTCGGTGCTCGCGTCACGCTCTCTCGATCTCCGATCCCCCGGAGCGGTGACGACGGCCACGTCAACGTCGACGTTCGGCGGCGGCTTCTCACCGACGACGAACGGGGACCGGACGGTTCCCTCGGGGGAGCGGAACGCACTCAACCGGATCCGGCCACCACGCAGGTCGCGGAGGACCTCTCGAACGACCTCCCGGACCGCTTCCGGGTAGTCGCCCGCCCCCACACGCGTCCCGTCCGCCTCGATCATCGCACCGCGGGCGATCAGTTCGGCCAGCGTTGCGTGGTGCGTGGCGGACCGCTTCTCGCCGCTCGCGTCGGCGTCGGACGTGGCCTCGCCACGCGGTGCGGTCCGATACTCGACGGACGCGGTCGTCCCGGCGACCACGTCCGCGACCGCCACGGCGCCCGGGGACGCGGCGCGGTTCCCGCCGTCGACCGCTCCCCCGCTCGCGAGCACGCCGACGCCGGCCGACAGACACAGCAGAAAGACCGTCACGTCGAGGACGGTGCTCGTCACGTCCACACCACCACGCGGAGCGTTCCGGGGCTGTTCTCTCCCGGAGCGGTCCGGACCGGAACCGACCGCTGAGCGGTGTGCGTCGGTGCGCCTCCTTCCGGTGGTCGCGGATCGCCGGCGGTCCATCGCCGTTCCCCTGCCGACAGACGCGCACGAACCGCCCGGTGTTCCCCGACCACACCGTCGGGGACCGTCAGGTTCGCGGGCCTCGCGACTCCGCCGTCGGCCGTCGCGTCGTGAACACGGTCGAGGATGTCGGCGGGGCGACCACCGCTCCCCGCGTCGTCGACTCCATGCAGAACGCCAACGTACACCGCCATTCCGGCGCCGACGGCCGCCAGCGCGACGAGCGCCGCGACGGGGTCGGCCCACCCCCTATCCGACAAGCGTGACATGCACGTCCCCCCAGTGAACCCGCCGGATTCGGAGCCGATCGGACGCCGTGCGCCATTCCGGTTCGGTCTCGCGCGCGTTCCGCGCCGCGGCCGCGAACGCCCCCGAGGAATCGAAGACGGCCGAGGGCGGGGCGCCGCGAAGGACGCGCGCCAGTCGGCCGTTCCCCCGGACCGGCGTCACCGCCCCCCGACGAAACCCGGCGCTCGCCGTGCCACCCTCGCCGTCGAGGACGATGCGCTCGGGAGTGATCCGGATGCGCTCCGCCGCGATTCCGTGCTCGCCGGTGGCCGGGTAGTCGCCGCCCGCGACGGCGTCGACCGTCGCCGCGGCGCCGGCGGCGTCGGGCGCCGGGGCGCTGGGAAGCGCGGACGCCACGCCCAGTACCGCGACGCTGAGCGCGGCGACGCCGACCCACGCGTACAGTCCGTCGAGTGGGACCTCGAACATGGCCCGGGTTGGGCTCGGTCTGTGGCTTAAACGTGCGGGCGGTCACAGCAGCAACCCGGCCCCGACGAACGCAGCCAGATACGTCGCGGTCGCGGTCGGAAGCGCGATCCCGACCCGGTACGCGACGAGCGTCGCGCTCGCACCGCGTTCCAGGACGGTGGCGATCGTCGTCAGAACGACCGAGAGCAGGAGGACGTACGCGCCGACGATGCGGCCGAGAACGGCGACGGACAGCGCGTTTTCGGCCCCCGGTACGCCCCCCTCCCCGGCTTTCGCTCCCGTGGCTCCGGACGAACCGGGAACACCCGAAGCCTCGAGCCCGCCCGTTTCGGCACCAAGTGTCGGAACGGTCGTGCCGGTGTCCCCGACCAGTCCGGCCGCGAGGGCGACGGTCGCGCCGCCGACCAGCGGTCCGAACAGCGCCGCGGTGTTCGAGAGCGTGCGCGTGACGGTCGCGAGCCGCCTCGTCGCCTCGCGTTCGAGCCCGCGAAGGTCATCGAGCTGATCGGCGAGTTCGAGCAGCACGTCACCGGCCGGTCGTCCCTCCCGGGCGGCGAGCGCGAGCAGCGCCGCGACCCCGCGGGCTCGCGCGCTCGGGACCGCGGCCAGCGGGCCGCCCTCGCCGAGGAATGACTCCCGGACCCCGATACGGAGCGTCCGCCCACGCGCCGCCGCGTCGGCGAACGCCTCGCCCGTCGGTCCGGCGACCGACTCTCCCGCCCGAGCGACCGCGCGTTCGACCGCGACCCCCTCCGCGACGTGTCCGCCGACCACGGTCATCGCGTCCGCGAGGCCGGCCTCCAGATCACGAACGCGTTCCAGTACGCGCCGACGGGGGCGCGCGGCGACGAACAGCGCCGTCCCCACCCCCGCGCCGACCACGGCGACCGGAACGGCCCACTCGGCGACGACGGCCCCGGCGACGACGCCCCCCACGATTCCGGCGACCACACCCGCTCCGAGGGAGGCGAAATCCCGATCCGAGACGTCGGGATGGTCTGTGGTAACGCGCGGGGGCGGGAATGCCACCGGACGCCGAAGCAGGAGCCAGCCGCCGGCGGCACAGAGGGCCGACGGCAGCAGGACGACGTAGACGGTTGCCATGGTCGCGGCGCCGACCGGGACGCCGGCGGCGCTCGCAGCGGGCAGCAGCGCGACGAGTGCGAGGGGGAGCAGGACGCCGAACGCGTAGATCCCCGAGACCGGGCCACGAACGTCGCCGACGAACGCCGCCATGCGGTCGTCCGCGCCGGCCACCACGGCGTCGAGCGCGCGGTCCAGACAGCGGTCGCGACGCTCCGACGGGGCGGTCGCCGCCGCCCGCAACAGCGTCGTGGCGCGCTCCAGCGCGGGGAACCACGGGGTCCACTCGTTCGCGAACGCACACAGTCCGGCGTCGGGGCGCCCCCGCGCTCGCCGGGCGTGACCGCGGAGGCTCGCGGCGAGCGGTCCCCCGTCCGCTCCGCCGGCGAACGCGACCGCCCGCTCCAGCGACGGTTCGATCCGCATTCGGAGCACCGCACGTCCCACCAGTCCGGGCGCCGCACCGAGGGCGCGGGTCCGCGCCACGCCCGCCAGCCAGACGGGAAGACGGTGGGAGACGTGGACGACCGCGAGCGCGCCCGCGACGGAGAGCAGCGCCGGGACGGCGACGGATCGGACGCTCCCGCCGGGAAGCACGCCGAGGGACGACAACGCGACGCCGGCCGCTCCGCACAGCGCTCCGACGACGGCGCCGCGCCGGTAGCCGCGGGTCAGCACCGCCTCCGCGTCCTCGTCCCGGTCGCGGAACGCGAGCGCTCGCCGGAGTTCCTCGCTTGGCTCGTCCGTCCAGGGACGGTCCGCGCCGTCGCTCATTCGGTCGCCCCCGTGTCGACTGACGATCCGGTCCCGCACGCCCGCTCACGGTCGGCCACGGCCGCGGCCACGTCGCGGGGGCGCGTCCGGTCCTCGTCGACGAGCGTTCGCAGGGCGGTCGTCCTGGCGTCGACGCGACGAAGCACGTCGGCGTAGCGCTCCGTCGACGCCGCGAGCCCCGCGACGAGGCGGCTCTCTCCGCGGTCGATCCGGCCGGTCGGCGCGAGCCCGTCCGTTCCCCGCTCGAACAGCGGCTCGAACCGTACGCAGCCGGCCCCTTCCGCCCCCGTGTCGTCGCGACCGCCGCACACCTCGCTTATCTCGGTGACTTCGTGGTCGGCGAGCGTGACCAGGAGGTCCGTGCTGGCGAAGGCGGAAGGCGCCACGCCGAGATCCTCGACGACGCGCTCGCGCACCTCGGGACCCGACGAGCCGTGGATCGTTCCGAGAACGGCGTCGCCGCCGGCGCCGACCCGCATCGCCTCGTACAGCGCCGCCGCCTCCTCCCCCCGGACTTCGCCGACGACGAGCGCTCCGTCACCGAGCCTGAGTGCCGTTCGGACCGCTTCGGACGGCGTCGGCGCCGCGCCCGCTCCGGGGTCGGTGTTGAGTCGCTGGACGTCGCGGTCGGCCCCGCGAAGCGAGGCGGCCGGGAGCTCCGGCGTGTCCTCGACGAGCACGACGCGCTCGGTCGACGGGAGCTCCCAGAGCAGCGCGCCGAGCGTCGTCGTTTTTCCGGCACCGCGGCCCCCCGCCACGAGCGCCGCCACGCCGCGCTCCGTCGCGACCGAGAGCAGGCCGGCGGCTCGCGCCGTCAACGTACCGGCGTCGACCAGCCCGGGGAGCGTCCACGCGTCCTCGCCGCCGCGCCGGAACGCGAACCCGAGCCCGTCGCTCGCGGGGTCGGTCGTCGCCGCCACGCGGACGGGGCCGCCCTCGGTGTCGAGCGTCGCGTCGAGGGTCGGCGCCGCCCGCGAGAAGCCGTCGCCGCTCGCGCGTCGGAGCCGCGAGGCGAGCGTCGCGGCGCCGGCAGGCGGCACGCGTACGTTCGTGGTCAGCCGCTCGCCGTCGACGACCACGCGGAGGGGCGTCTCGGAGACGGGGGGCGCGAGGAAGGCGTCGCTGACGTGGTCGTCCGCGAACACGTCGGAGAGGACTCCGAAGCCGCGCGCGTGCTTGCACAGCACGTCCGCGATCTCCTCGACCGGATCGTCGGCGTCCGCGACGGCACGTACGGCCCGACCCGGCGCGCGTTCCCCGGCGTGTCCGTTCCCGAGCAAGCGCTCCCGCGCGTCAGCGAGCGTTGCGAGAGCGTCGTCTTCGAGCTCGGCCGACGGCGGGGTCAGATGATACGTTCGCAAGGGCCCGTCGCCGTCGTAGATCCGGACGGTTGCGCCGGTTCCGGTCTCCCATCGGTCGCGGAGCATCGCTCCGGTCGGGAGTCGCGCGGCGACGCGCGCGGTCCCGACGGTCGGCCCGACGAAGGGGCGCAGAAGGTCGTCGTACCCGGCCGCTTCCTCGGCGATCGCAGCGAGACCGGTTTCGGCGACCGCGCGTGCGGGGGCGCCGGCGCGGCCGACTGCCTCGGTGGCCGCTCCCAGCGGGTCGGTCGCGGCGCGATCGGCCAGCCGGTCCTCGTGGAACCGAACGCGTTCCCGGAACCGGCCAGCCGCGACCAGGAAGGCCGCGGCGCGTCCGGCGTATCGACGCTCGAGGCCACGACACCTCACGCTGACTGCGTTCGCGTCGCGGTTCGTCAGCGCCGCGATCACCGTACGGCGGCACGCAGGCCGCTCGGCCAGCCGACCGGCGCCGTGACAGCCGTCGGCGTCGACGGTCAGTACCGTCCGATCGGCGACCGCGGTTCCGGACGGCTCCGTGAACGACGCTTCGCACTCGCAGCGGGACGCGGCCGCGTCACCGTCCCGAACGCGGTCGCGCACGGCGAGAGCACCGGTTCGGACGCGGTCGATCAGATCCATGCGCCGGTTGGTCTCCGCTTCCGATTTAAGAATGAGGTCGCGACAGGACGACCGAGGGTCTCCCTTCGAGGCGAACGTATCGAAGCCGAATCCGGGTCGTCCCCCGGTCGAGTTCGACCACACTCCCGCCGGCCGTCGTCACGCTCGGGATCGGAATCGTCCGGGTCGGCCGCTCGCGGATTCGGTATCCGAGCGCCGTCGGATCGCCCTCGGCGTCGTCCTGTCGCACGCCGCGCTCGGAGCCGGCCCGCGTCGCGATGCCTGGGTCGGAGCCCGGGCTGGAGCCCGTCCCTGCGTCCGCCCCGGATCCCGCCGAACCGCCGGACGAACCACGGAACGCGGACCGCGGGCCGATTCCGGCGAACGCGACCGGGGCGGCGTCGAACCCGGCCGGGACACTAACGCGGACCGTCCGCCGTGCCGCCGGTTCGCCGGGTCGGGCAGCGGCCGAGTCCGCCGCGAGGTCGGCCGCGGCCCGGTCCAGCCGCTCGCCGGCGGTCGCGATCCGGTCCGCGGTGGTCTCGGCACGCGCGTCCGCCAGCGCCGGCCCCGCCGCGGCCAGCAGCGCGACCGCCGTCGCCGCCGCGAGGACCGCGCGGATCACAGGGCGTCGCGCAGTCGGTCGACGACCCCCGGAGCGAGCCCGTCGGTCCGGTCGCCGCCGTCGCTCGGACCGTCGGCGGCGTCCGCCTCAGCCGTGTCCGGGACCGCGGCCGCGACCGCCGGCTGGTCCGGGAGCGCCGCGTCGATGGGGCGGTCCTCGGTCGGTCGCGGTCCACGGGTTGCCTCCTCCTCGGGGGGATCGACCGCGGGTTCGCCGCGTGTCTCCTCTCCCGGCTCTCCGGACACTCCCGACCGAGCGGTCGCGAGTGCGAGGTCGGCCCGTCGCTCCACCTCCTCGTTGACTGCCCGAACCCCGCCTGCGTATCCTCGAAGCGCCTGTACCGCAGCATCCAGTTCGTCGAGGCGTTCGTGAAGTGCTGCGAAGCGGTCGTCGAGCTCTTCGAGTCGGGTAACGGTCTCGTCGGAGAGAGGATCGCCCGTCTCGGCCGGCGAATCCGTACCTCGGGCCCGCGGCGACTCCCGTTCGGCGACCGCGCGTTCGAGGGCGGCGACACGCTCCGCGAGCGCCGCCGCAGCCGTGGTGTCGCTGCGAGCATCCCGTTCCGGGCCCTCGGACGAGACGGCCGGCTCCGACATGCTCTCGGGGCGAGTCGACTCCGCGTCGGCGTCTCCGTCGTGCATGCGCCGGATGGCTCGGTATCCGGTTTAAGCGTCGGGGATGGAGGTGGGATATGGTCGACGGTAGGGGCGCCGGCCGGGGCGGGGAAACGTTGATGGTCGGCGCGGCGACAGTGCTCCTCATGAAGACCGTCCTCGTCGGCGTCGGCCAGGCCGGGGGGAAGATCGCGACCGCCCTCGCCGAGTTCGACGCCGAGATGGGGTTCGGCGCGGTGGTGGACGCGGTCGCCGTCAACACCGCCGCGGCGGACCTCGACCCCCTCCCACTGGAAACGGTGCTGATCGGACAGGACCGCGTGAGCGGCCACGGCGTCGGCGGCGACAACGAGCTCGGCGCCGAGGTGATGCAGGCCGACGCCGGGGAGGTGCTGGGCACGCTCTCGTCGCTCATCACCTCCGAGGCGGAAGCCGTCTTCGTCGTCGCCGGACTCGGCGGCGGGACGGGTTCGGGCGGCGCGCCCGTCCTGATCCGGGAGCTGCAGCGCGTGTACGACGTGCCGATCTATGCGCTCGGCGTCCTCCCCGGCCGCGACGAGGGGGCGCTGTATCAGGTGAACGCCGGGCGCTCGCTGAAGACGACGCTCCGGGAGGCCGACGCGACGATACTGCTCGCCAACGACGCGTGGCGCGCGAGCGGCGAGAGCGTCACCGAGGGGTACGACGCGCTCAACCGCAAGCTCGCGAAGCGCGTGGGGCTCCTGCTCGCGGCGGGCGAGGCGACGCAGGGCGTCGGGGAGTCCGTGGTCGACGCCAGCGAAGTGATAAACACCCTGCGTGCGGGCGGCGTCGCGGCCGTGGGCTACGCCGACGCCCCGGCCGCCGAGGACCCGGAGGAGAACCTCAACATCGTCATCAGCACGACGAGGAAATCCGTGATGACCGGTCTGAGCCTGCCCGAGGCGACGACCGCGGACGCCGCGCTGCTGGCCGTCGCGGGGGGCCCCGACCGGATCCCGCGGAAGGGCGTCGAGAAGTCCCGCCGCTGGCTGGAAGACGAGACGGGGAGCATGGAGGTCCGCGGCGGCGACTTCCCGCTCGACTCCGACCGGCTCGCGTCGATCGTGTTGCTGGCGGGCGTCGAGCGGTCGGACCGCGTCCAGCGGTTCCTCGAGCGCGCCAGGCAGGCCGCGGAGGAGACGGACGAGGAAGAACGCGCTCGGGAGGATCCGAGCGCCGCGTTCGACAACGACGAGCTCGACGGGCTGCTGTGACCGGGGATCGCTCTCGTCGACACGGTTCCGTCGCTCGGCGAGCGGCGGGTCACAGAAATCCGCGGGGCCGCGACGGCGGCTGGCCGGTCAGACCGCGAGGTCGCCCGACGCCTTGATCACGTCGACCGCCTCGGCGTCGATCGTCTCCACGTCGAGCCAGTGGGAGACGTACTCGCGTTTGGCGTAGGTTTCGCGCTCGTCCTCGGTGCCGACGGTACACCAGAGCTGGGGCTCGTCGGGGCCGTGCCAGTCGCCCTGCCGAGTGACGGAGAAACACACCAGCTCCTCACCCTCGTAGTCGATCACCGCGTCCCGGCGGATCCCGGGGTCCCCACGGATGATGAGGTGTTGCATATCCCGAGGTTCGGCGGTCCGGCGCTTAATCGCTTCGATGGCGCACAACGGCGGCGGTTATCTGCACCCGCGGTCGCCGGTGGCCGTCTGTCGGGCGGTTCGTGGCGCCGACGGATACCGAGCCGTTCGCGAGCGCCGACCGCACGGTGTGTCCCCTCGCGAGCCAAACCGCTTTAGGCGGGGGTCGACAAGAGGGAGCGATGGCAACGTGCGACGAGTGCGGGGAGTACGAGAACCTCCCGTACCAGTGTCACCGGTGCGGGCAGTCCTTCTGTTCCGAACACCGCCTCCCGGAGAACCACGACTGCCCGGGCTTGGCGAACTGGGACGACCCCTCGGGCGTGTTCGAGAGCGACACCGACGCCGCGCGACGCTCCGGCGGCTCGTCGGGCGAGTCGAGCGGTGACGGTATTCTCGGCGGGCTCGGCGGCACCGGAACCAGCGGGGCCGGCGGCCGACGCGGTGTCGGCCCGGCGGGCGGCGTCCGCGGCTTCGCCGACCGAGTGAAACGCGGCGTTCGAGGGATCTCCTCGACCGGCGGGCTCCTCCGGGCGTTCCGCGGGAACGTCACCTACCTCTTCCTCGCGGTCATGTGGGTCGTGTTCGTGCTGGAGTGGGTGGTGCTCGGACTGTTCGGCGAGGCCGCCTTCCGCGACGTCTTCATGCTCTCCACGGCCAACCCCCTCTACGTCTGGACGTGGGTCACGTCGGTGTTCGCTCACGACCCCGGCTGGCTGTTCCACATCGTCGCCAACAGCATCGGGCTGTTCTTCTTCGGCCCGCTCGTGGAGCGGTACGTCGGGTCGAAGCGGTTCGCGGCGTTCTTCCTCGTCGCCGGCGTGATCGCGGGCGTCGGCAGCACCGCCTACGCGCTCGCGATGGGCAATGCGCAGGCTGCGCTCGGCGCCTCCGGGGCCGTGTTCGCGATCCTCGGCGTCGTCACCGTTCTGCGGCCGAACCTCGAGGTGCTCCTGTTCTTCGTGATCCCGATGAAGATCAAGGTGCTCACCTACGGGCTGGCGGCGCTGTCGCTGCTGTTCGTGATCCAACCGGACATCGCCGCCGCGGTCGGGATGGGCCGGATCGGCCACCTCGCGCACCTGCTCGGGTTCGTCGTCGGCCTCGCGTACGGGTACCGCGTCGAGGGGACCGGGCCCGTTCGGGGCGGCGGCGGGCGAACGGCTCGCGTCTCGCGCGGTCCGGGCGGCCCCGGCGGCCCCGGCGGTCCGGGGAGGCGGCGATGACGACCGGACCGGGGAGGCGGCGATGACCGGGGCCCCGGACGCCGACGCCCGACCGCGGTCGACGCTCGATCTGGCGCGCCCCGAGTTCGTCCCCGACCCGGACCTGTCCCGCGCGGAGATGGAGGCACTCCAGCGCGAGATCGCCGAGGCGGCGACGTTCGCGGACGAGTTCCCGTTCGACCCCGAGGCGGTCCGCGTCGAGGCGGCCGCGGACCTGACGACCGGCGTCCCGGCGGCCGTCGACCCCGAGCACGCGCCGGGCGTCGACCCCGAGGCGCCGGTCGTCGTCGGCGTCGACCAGGCGTTTCTGGACGACGCCGTCGTCTCCGCCGCGGTGGCGCTACAGGGCGGCGCGGTGATCGAGCGAACCCACGCCGTCTCGCCGCTGTCGATCCCGTACGTTCCCGGGCTGTTGGCGTTCCGCGAGGGCGGACCGATCCTCGACGCGCTCGGGACGCTCTCCGTGTCCCCCGACCTCGCGGTGTTCGACGGCTCCGGACGGATCCACTTCCGACAGGCCGGCATCGCCACGCACGTCGGCGTCGCGCTCGACCTGCCCAGCGTCGGCGTCGCCAAGAGCCTACTGTGCGGCGACCCGGACGACGCGACCGAGGAGCGCCCGGAGGGCTGGTCCACGCCGATCCGTGCCGACGACTCGGTGGAGGCGCCCGACGGCACCGTCATCGGGCACGCCTATCAGTCCAGACAGTACCCCAACAGCCGGCGCGTGAACCCCCTCTACGTCAGCCCGGGCCACCGCGTGAGCGCCGGGACGACGCGGGACCTCGTCGGACGGCTCTGTGCGGGCTACAAGCTCCCCGAGCCGACGCGGCTCGCGGACGCGTACGCGGACGAGGTAAAACGCCGGCTGCAGTCGGAGTGAGGCCGCGGCCGCAGTCGGCGTGAGGTCACGCAGTCCTACGGGTCGCCGTCGTCACGCAGCAGCGCGACCGCGCGCTCGGTCGTCTCCGTCGCGGCGTAGCCGCGGCCGCCGGGCGTCTCGGCTTCTTCGACCAGTCCGGCGGCGCGGAACTCCGCGAGCAGGCCGTGGAGGTCCGACTCGCAGAGGTCGAAGGCGTCGAGTAGGCCTACGACCGGGCGCGGGCCGTCGTCGGAAAGGGCCACCAGCAGGCCGAGGGACCGGTCGTCGTGGGCGGCGGTCACGACGCGCCGGACCGGGTCGGGAACGCCGCTCGCTGCCGTCTCCAGCGGAGACTCCCCCTCGACCGGCTCGATCCGGTCGTTCTCGAGGTAGCGCTCCGCACCGGACTCGGGGTCGCGGACGAGGCTCGACTGGTCCGAGCGCTTGACGAGGAGGTAGCGCCGGCCGTCGGCGTCGCGGACGGTTCGCATCAGGTCCGAAAAGGCGGTCGGGGCGGATTAGCGTTCCGGGCTCTCGTCATCGCTCGCGGGGGCCGCGTCGGCGGCGTCCGCGTCCGCCGTCTCCTCGGCGTCCGCGTCCGCCGTCACTTCCACGCCCTTCGCCTCCGCCCTTGCGGCATCGGCCTCCGCGTCGGCCGCGGCCTCCCGCTCCTCGTACCGCTCCCGCCAGTTGGCGTACTGCATGTACGTTCGGAGGGCCGCGAACAGTCCCAACACGATCATGCCGCCGCCGAGCTGCGTCATCCCGCGGAAGTACGCGAGCATCGCGCCGAGGCTGACGAGCAGGACGGCCGCGTTGGCGAGGACGGCACAGATGATGAACGTCCGGGCCGTGTCGGGGTGGAGGTCCGAGAGGCTCCCGGCGAGGTCCTCGTCGCTCGCCTCGGGAAAGCGGTTCCCGTAGTCGGTGACGCTCGGCGTCTCGGGGCCGAGCTCGGACTCCTCGGGCGACGCCTCGTCGAAGCCGCCCAGCGCGTCCTCGAAGGCGTCGCCCGACCCGTCGCCGTCGTCTCCCGGAAACACGGCTCACGGTTGGGGAACTGGCAGGAAAGGGGTTCCGGTGTGTCAGTCACAGCCACCCCGTTGAGATTCCGACGCGGCGCTGCCCCGGTCAGGCGGCGTCGCGCAGCGCCACCGTTCGCGTCGCCTCGACCCACGCGAGCGGGTTCTCCGCCTCGAAGAGGACCACGCTCCCGTCGTCCTCGTACGCCTCCACCACGGCCTCCGCGTCACCCGCGGCCGCACGGTCGTCCGCACGCTCCACCGTCCCGTCGTCGGCGTGTGAGTTCGAGGTCACGCCGCGTGGTATGGTGTCACAAGGTAAATGCCTTTCCGTCGCCGCGAGCGGGCCAGTTCCCATCGGGCGAGCCGACCGCCCCCGGGCGATTCGCTACGGAGCACGCAGGCGCTCCTCGGGACGGCCGCGGGGGGCGAAAGGCCGACCTTTTTAGCCGGGTGCGCCAAAGGGCGCCCATGACTCAGAGCGGGCTCTCGGACTTCGGTTCGGACGGCGCGGACGGCGGGGAGGGCCCCGACGACCGCCCGGACGACGTGACCGAGGAGGCGCGCGTCGTCGCCGGCAACGGCCGCGGGCGCGTCAGCGACGTGGTCGACGTCGACGAGGCGAAGTTCCCGGACTCGACCGGGACGGTCGAACTGATGATCACGCAGGTCGACTACGCCGTGGAGGGCCACGGCGCCGGCGAGTACCCCGTCGTCCACGTCTTCGGCCGCCGGCCGGTCGAGGACGGCGACGACGTGACCGAGCACATCCGCGTCCTCGGCGTAGAGCCGTACTTCTACGTCCCGACGGAGGACCTCGACCGTGACCCCGAGGAGGCGTACGACGTGGTGATCGGTACCCGCGAGGCGGACCCCGACGGCGACCCCTACGAGAGCATCCGCGGCGAACCGCTCACGAAGATCGTGACGCGGACGCCCCGCGACGTGGGGACCATCCGCGACGACTTCGAGACCTCCTTCGAAGCGGACATCCTCTTCCCGAACCGCTTCCTGATCGACAACGGGATCAACGGCGGGATCCGCATCGAGGAGCGTCGCCTCGACGACGGCCGCCTGCAGGTCCACGAGGGCCACCTCGAACCGGCCGCGGTCGACGCGGAGATGCGCGTCCACAACCTCGACATCGAGGTCGACGACCGCAACGGCTTCCCCGAGGACGGCGAGGAGCCGATCATCTGTCTCACCAGCCACGACTCCTACCGCGACGAGTACGTCGTCTGGCTGTTCGAGTCGGACGACGCCGCGGTCGAACCCCCCGACGAACTCCCGGGCTACGAGGGGCTCGTGAGCGACGTGACCTTCGAGGTCCGAACCTTCGACGACGAACCGGCGATGCTCGACGACTACGTCGACTACCTCGTTGAGACGGACCCGGACATCCTGACGGGGTGGAACTTCGAGGACTTCGACGCCCCCTACCTCCTCGACCGGATGGAGGAGGTCGCGAAACGCCCGGACCACGACCGCGACCTCTCGCTCGACCGCCTCTCCCGTATCGGCGAGGTGTGGCGCTCCGGGTGGGGCGGCCCCGACATCAAGGGCCGCGTCGTCTTCGACCTGCTGTACGCCTACAAGCGCACGCAGTTCACGGAGCTGGAGTCGTACCGGCTCGACGCGGTCGCGGAGATGGAACTCGGCGCGGGCAAGGAGCGCTACGCCGGCGACATCGGCGACCTCTGGGAGCAGGACCCCGAGCGCCTGCTGGAGTACAACCTCCGCGACGTGGAGCTGTGCGTCGAGATCGACCGCAAGCAGGACGTGATCGCCTTCTGGGACGAGGTGCGGAAGTTCGTCGGCTGCAAGATCGAGGACGCGCCGACCCCTGGCGACACCGTCGACGTGTACGTCCTCCACAAGGCGTTCGGCAAGTTCGCGCTCCCCACGAAGGGCCAACAGGAGTCCGAGGAGTTCGAGGGGGGCGCCGTCTTCGACCCCATCACCGGCGTCAAGGAGAACGTCACCGTGCTGGACTTGAAGAGCCTCTACCCGATGTGCATGGTGACGATCAACGCCGGCCCGGAGACGAAGGTCGACCCCGAGGCGTTCGACGGCGAGACGTACGTCGCCCCCAACGGGACCCACTTCCGCAAGCAGCCGGACGGCATCATGCGCGAGATGGTCGACGAACTGCTCAGCGAGCGCGAGGACAAGAAGGCGCTCCGCAACGAGCACGACCCCGACAGTCAGGCGTACGAGCAGTACGACCGCCAGCAGGCGGCCGTGAAGGTCATCATGAACTGCTTCTCGTCGGACACCGACGTGCTGACGCCGGAGGGCGTCAGGAACATCCGCGATCTCGAGGTCGGCGATGACGTGTACTCGCTGGATCCGGACTCGATGGAGATGGAGGTGAAACCGGTCACCGAGACCCACGAGTACCCGGAGTATCGCGGTGAGATGGTCGACATCGAGACGAGCAAAGTCGACTTCAGCGTCACCCCGAACCATCGCATGCTCGTCCGGAAGGACGACAAGAACGGTGCATCCTGGGAGGACTTCCAGTTCGTGGAAGCCGGTGATCTCAACGACGCCTCGCACTACGAACTCCCGCACGACTGGGACGGTCCGGACGGCGACCCGCTCGACCGCGTCGACCTCACTGAACTGATGGACGGTGACTACGAGGTTTGGTGCGATAACGACATCCACGGCCACACGCTCGCCGCCGAGATCGGGTACTACCCCGACAAGATGCAGAAGCAGGGCGAACAGGGCACCGGCTACGTGTTCAGTGCCGACGAATTCGAGGAACACCGGGAATACCTGGACACCAACTGTTCGAACTTCTACGTCCATGCCGAGCGCGGCCGGAAGTGGATCCCTCGGTTCTACGACGGGGACGACTTTCTCGAACTACTCGCGTGGTACGTCACCGAAGGTTCCGTGTACACCTCTGAGGACAAGCAGTTCGGCGAGAACTTCCGGGGAAGCGCCACGAAGGTGAACATCGCGCAGGACGCGATTCCGGGTGACGCGGTCGCCGATGGTGGCGAGCGGGACGACCACTCGGCCATCGGTGACCTCCTCGACAGGATAGGCTTCGACGCGTACGTCGACGAACGAGGCTATCAGTTCACGTCGAAGCTCCTTGGTGACTGGCTCGTGGACGCGTGCGGGAGCGACAGCTTTCAGAAACGGGTTCCGAACCTGGTGTTCGGCCTGAGCCGGGACCAGAAACAGCTGTTCCTCGACACGCTCATCGCTGGCGACGGTGACCGACAACCGAACAGCTGGCGGTACACGACGTCCAGCGAACGCCTTCGCGACGACGTCCTGCGCCTCTGCGCGCACCTGGGACTGACCGCGAGCGTCAACCACGACAGTGGTTCGTGGCGCATCTACTGCACCGAAAAATCGAAAAACAGCTTCCGGATGCACCGTTCAGGCGGGACGAGCACGGCTGAGGACGGCGCATACTGCGTGACCGTCGAGGACAATCACACCCTGCTTGCCGGCCGGGACGGCAAGTTCCAGTTCGTCGGGCAGTCACTGTACGGCGTCACGGGGTGGGACCGGTTCCGGCTGTACGACAAGGAGGGCGCGGCGGCCGTCACGGCGACCGGCCGCGAGGTGATCGACTTCACCGAGGACGCGGCCGCAGAAATTGACAAAGAAGTTACATATGGGGATACTGACAGTATCATGCTGGAGCTCGGGTCCGACGTGTCCAAAGAGGACGCCATCGAGCAGTCGTTCGCCATCGAGGACCACATCAACGAGTCGTACGACGAGTTCGCACGCGAGGAGCTGAACGCGGAGTTCCACCGCTTCCAGATCGAGTTCGAGAAGCTCTACCGCCGCTTCTTCCAGGCGGGCAAGAAGAAGCGCTACGCGGGCCACATCGTCTGGAAGGAGGGGAAAGACGTCGACGACATCGACATCACGGGCTTCGAGTACAAGCGGTCGGACATCGCGCCGATCACCAAGGAGGTGCAAAAGCACGTCATCGAGCTCATCGTCACCGGCGACGACATCGACGCCGATCTGGAGGAGGTGACGACCTACCTCTCGGACGTCATCGACGACTTCCTGACCGGGAACATGGACTTGGAGAAGGTGGGCATCCCCGGCGGCATCGGCAAGCGGCTCGACGCCTACGACACCGACACCGCGCAGGTCCGCGGCGCGAAGTACGCCAACCTCCTGCTCGGCACGAACTTCGACCGCGGCTCGAAGCCGAAACGGCTCTACCTGGAGAAGGTCCACCCCGACTTCTGGCAGCGGATGGAGAACGAGCGCGGGCTCGACCCCCAGACGGACCCGCTGTACGGCGAGTTCAAGCGCGATCCGGACGTCATCTGCTTCGAGTACGCCGACCAGATCCCCGAGGAGTTCGCGGTCGACTGGGAGAAGATGCTCGACAAGACCCTGAAAGGTCCCATCGAGCGCGTCATCGAGGCGCTGGGCACTTCGTGGGAAGAGGTCAAGACCGGCCAGGAGCAGACCGGTCTCGGCTCGTTCGTCTGACGACTGGCGATACGTTGATCTTTGTGTGAAAAAGCGGTTCTCCGTGTGTGGCGTGAACGCGTAGGAGACCTCAGACAGCCCGCGATACGCTGGTGTTTGTGTGGTCAAACGTCTTGCTGCGCTTGCTGCCAACCCAGAAAGCCCTCGGCCGCTCGCGGCCGCTGAGCAACATATCGGCGCTCTCCGACCGGCGAGACAACCCGCGTCTCGCTGCCCTCCGGCGTGCAGTGGCGCGCCGAAAATCGGAGATTTTCGAGCCGCCGTTCGCTCCGCACCGCGCTCACGGCGACGCCGGAGACACAGACCGCGCCGATAGAGGTTGCTCAGCGACTCCCCTCCGGCGCGACCGGCCTCGCCCTTTCAGTCCGCCGCGAGACAAACCGCGTCTCGCGAGCCTCCGGCGTGCAGTAGCGCGCCGGAGACGCCAGGACGTGGTTCGTCCGTTCGGTCGTCGCGACTGGCTGCTCGGTGAGTCTCCACATTGGCTGTCGAGGCACGCGTGGCCTCACACCTCCCCAGCCTCAGCCGCCCGCGGCCTTCGCGTTGCTCCGGCCGCGGGCGGGCTTCCCTCGCGCGCGTTGCTCGCGCGCGCGCCAA
>NZ_JBNLIA010000002.1:0-356010 GCF_050122995.1 Haloparvum alkalitolerans | reverse complement strand
GGCCTCCGGCGTGCAGTGGCGCGCCGGAGACACCGCAGGCGGCCGCGCCGCCGCCTCCACCGAAAATCGGAGATTTTCGAGCAGCCAGCGTGCAGTAGCGCGCTGGCGACCTCGCGCGCGTTCCTCGCGCGCCGACCGCAACAGCTCCGCGCCGGGAGTTCGGTCCGACCGAAATCTCCCTCCTCGCCGGCCGTCGCTATATCTGTCCCGACCCGCGAACTTATCCGTGCGTGTCACAACCACACGAGTACGAATGACCCGAGACGTTTCCAGTCATTCGGAGGATAGAGGAAGTCGCCACACGGCGGCTGGCCGCGAAATTCTCCGGTGACGACGACCGCGCGCGTCGCGACGACGGCGCCCGCGACCCGACCGACGTAACGACAGTTTTCTCCGAGGCCGTACACAGCGAGGGCGTCCAGCTGCTGGACACGACGCTGCGCGACGGCGAGCAGATGCCGGGCGTCTCGCTGACGCCGTCGGAGAAACTCGACCTCGCCCGCGACCTCGACGCCGCGGGCGTCCCGCTCGTGGAGGCCGGCTCCGCGTGCACCTCCGAGGGCGAGCGCGAGGGGATCCGCCGCGTGGCGAACGCGGGCCTCGACGCCACCGTGACGAGCTTCGCCCGCGGCGTCCGCGCCGACGTGGACAGCGCGCTCGACTGCGGCGTCGACGGCATCAACCTCGTCGTCCCCGCCTCCGACAGACACGTCGAGACGAAGGTGGGCAGCGACCGCGACGCGGTCGTCGAGCGCACCGCCGACCTCGTGGCGTACGCGAAGGACCACGGCCTCTGGGTCGAGGTGCTCGGCGAGGACGGCTCCCGCGCCGACCTGGACTACCTCGAACGCCTGATGGGCGCGGGGCTCGACGCCGGCGCCGACCGCGTCTGCTACTGCGACACCGTGGGCGCGGCCGGCCCGGAGCGCACCCGCGAGGTCGTCTCGCGGCTGGCGGAACTGGGCCCGACGAGCCTCCACACGCACGACGACCTCGGCTTCGGCATGACGAACGTCCACGCCGGCCTCCGAGCGGGCGCGGACACCGTCCACGCCACCGTCAACGGCGTCGGCGAGCGCGCCGGCAACGTCGCGTTGGAGGAGGTCGCGGTCGCGCTCGACCGCGTCTACGACGTGGAGACGGTGGACCTGACCGGGCTCTACGACCTCTGCCGGGCGGTGGCGGACGCCACCGGCGTCGCGCTCCCGCCGAACAAGGCGGTCTGCGGCGCCAACGCCTTCGCTCACGAGTCGGGCATCCACACCGACGGCACGCTCAAGGACGGGGCGATGTACGAGCCGTACCCGCCCGAGACGGTGGGGCGCGAGCGACGGCTCGTCCTCGGCAAGCACGCCGGACGCGCGGGCGTCAGCGCCGCGCTCTCGGAGCACGGCGTCGAGGCGACGGACGACGAACTCGACGCCGTCGTCGAGCGCGTGAAGGACCTCGGCGACCGCGGCAAGCGCGTCACCGACGCGGACCTGCTGGCCATCGCCGAGGACGTGCAGGGCCGCGACCGCGACCGCCACGTCGAACTGGTGGACCTCTCGGCCACCTCCGGCTCCGGCCTCCCGACCGCCTCCGTCCGCCTGCGCGTCGGCGACGACGAGCGCGTCGCCTCCGGCACGGGCGCCGGCCCGGTCGACGCCGCGGTCGAGGCGGTCAGGACCGCGCTTCCGGATGACGGCGACCTGGCCGCGTTCGACCTCGACGCCTACCACGTCGACGCCATCACCGGCGGGACGGACGCGGTCGTGACGGTCGCGGTCGACCTCTCCCACGGCGACCGCTCGGTCTCCGTCGAGGCCTCCGACGCGGACATCACCCGCGCCAGCGTCGCCGCGATGGTCGACGCGCTCGACCGCCTCGCGGACGCGCCGGTGGACGAGCGGACGGCCGCCGCCGACTGACCCCTCCGGACGCCGCTGCCCGGACCGCGGGTCGGTATCCGGCCGGAACGACCCGGCGAAAGCGGCTCTTCTCGCGCCGGTTTAGATCAGCGCCGCGATCAGGGAGAACCCGGCCGGCATCGCGGCCGCGACGGCGGCGCTCGACCGGGAGAGGTCGTGGAACGACTCGCCGGCGGCCGCGAGGATCCACCACTCCAGCGCGACGGTCAGGAGCGAGGCGACGACGAGCCAGGGCTCGACCGTAGCGAGGGCGGCGAGCACGTCGTCCGCGAGCGCCTCCATGCCGGCAGCGGAGACGGTCGCCGAGCGCAACGCGCCGTACAGGAGGGCGAGCGCGGCGCCCATGCGGAGCAACTCCGGCACGAGCGCCCACGCGGCCGCGGTCAGCGAGGCGCCGAACCGGGCGCTCCCGCCCGCGAACCGCGCGGCGGCGTGGAACACGCCGGCCGAGAACACCCACCAGAGCAGGACGCCGAGGAAGCCGTAGTGGACGTACCCGCCGACCGCGTCGCGGAGCTCGGCGCCGGCGTCGACGTCGACGTACTCGGGCTCCTCGCAGCTCGACGCGAAGGGGCCGTCGGTCGCGGTTCCGCCGTCGGTTCCATCGCCGCCACCGTCGGTGCCGTGCTGCTCGCAGACCCACTCCGGCGGGCGGTCGGGGTTCTCGACGGTGACGGTCGCGTCGATCGTCGCGTCGAAGACGGCGCCGAGGGCGACGATTCCGAGGCTCACGCAGACCGCGACCGCGAGGACGACGACGACCGCGGTCCCGAGCGACGGCGAGCGGCGGTCGAAGAAGCGGTGCGGGGCGGTCGCGGCGCGGCCGAGGGCGGCGCGCAAGCGGGCGAACGTGGAGGGCACGGGCGACGCCTCTCGGCGCGCCGGCAAGGGTTTTTCGTCCGGCTGGGCCGGGGTTCGGCGGCGCCCGTCCCCGCCCGCTGGCGCGGCCACGCGCCCCGAGTAGCCACACCTAAAGCCGCGGCCACGCAGAGAGCGAGTATGAAGCAGGCCATCGTCGCTCGCGCGGACCTGGGAATGGGCGAGGGCAAACTCGCCGCGCAGGTCGCCCACGCCTCGCTGTCGGCGTTCCAGGACGCCGGCCGCCGGACGCGCAAGAAGTGGCAGGGCGAGGGACAGAAGAAGGTCGTCCTGCGCGGCGACTCCGAGTCGCAGCTGTTCGAGCTCGCGGACAGGGCGGACAAGGAGGGGATCCCCTACGCGATCGTCCGCGACGCCGGCCACACCGAGCTGGAGCCGGGCACCGTCTCCGCGCTCGCGGTCGGGCCGGCCAGTGACGACCTGATCGACCGCGTCACCGGGGACCTCCCGCTGTACTGATGCGCGAGGCCCACCCGGTCGAGCGCGCGGTCGGCATCGACCACTACGTCAGCGACGCGGACGGCATCGGGGGGCGTCTCCGCACCAGCCCCGAGGACTTCCGCGTCCGCGAACTGGAGGCGTTCTCGGTCGAGCCCCTCGAGGCGCCCACGGGCGCGTACCCCCACCTCGTCTGTCGGGTCACGCTCCGCGACTGGGACACGAACGACTTCGTCCGCCGCCTCTCGGACGCGATGGGGATCAGCCGCGAGCGCGTCTCGTGGGCGGGCACGAAGGACAAGCGCGCGGTCACGACCCAGTTGATCTCCGTCCGCGACGCCGCCCCCGAGGACCTCCCCGAGGTCCGCGACGCCGACATCGAGGTCCTCGGCCGCGCGGGACGCGCGCTCACCTTCGGCGATTTGGCTGGCAACGCCTTCGAGATCCGAGTCCGCGACGCCGCCCCCGACGCCCGCGAGCGCGCCGCGGAGATCGCCGCGGCCCTCCGCGCGTTCGCGGCGGGAGCGGGGAACGCTGACGAGGGGACGCCGCCCGACCCCGACGACCCGGTCGGCGTCCCCAACTACTTCGGCCAGCAGCGCTTCGGCAGTCGGCGCCCCGTCACCCACGAGGTGGGCCTCGCGGTCGTCCGCGGCGACTGGCGCGAGGCGGTCAGGCTGTACGCGGGCAACCCCCACGAGAGCGAGCCGACGGACACCCGCGAGGCGCGGGCGCTCGTCGACGAGCAGTTCGCGAGCGACGCCCCCGACTGGGACGCCTGCCTCGAGGCGATGCCGGGCAAGCTTCGGTTCGAGCGCGGCATGCTCCACCGGCTCGCGGAGGCGGACGCGCCCGCGGACGCGCCGGACGCGGCGTGGCGCGAGGCGCTCGAAGCGGTCCCCTCGAACCTCCAGCGGCTGTTCGTCAACGCGGCGCAGTCCGCCCTCTTCAACCGCATCCTCAGCGAGCGGCTGCGGCGGGGGCTCCCCTTCGGCGCGCCGGTCGCCGGCGACGTGGCGTGCTTCTCCGATACGGACGCCCCCGCGGAGCTGTACGCGCCTGACACCGACCGACTCCAGCGCGTCTCCGAATCGCGCGTCTCCATCGTGGAGCGACACTGCCGCCGCGACCGCGCGTTCGTCACCGCGCCGCTGGTCGGCACCGAGACCGAACTCGCGGACGGCGAACCCGGCGAGATCGAGCGCGAGGTGCTCGCTGAGGCGGGAGTCGAGCCGGCCGACTTCGACCTCCCGGGCGAGTTCGGCTCGACCGGGACGCGGCGAGCGATCCTCGTGAAGACGGACCTCTCCGTCGACGACGACCTCACCTTCTCGTTCGCGCTCCCGAGCGGCTGCTACGCGACGGTGCTGCTGCGGGAGTTTCTCAAGAGCGGGCCGCTCGACCTGTAGCGACCGCGTTACAGAAATCGGTCTGGGACGACCGGGTTACAGAAAACGCGCCCGTTCGACCGCGCTACAGCACGCCGACGACCACGACGCCGACCGCGAGCAGGACCCCGAGCGCGACGAACACGGCGTGCTCCGGGACGATGGACTCCGGTTCGATCGGCTCGTCGCCGGGACTCGTCTCCTCGACGACGCCGTCCGGCCCCACCTCGTCGATCGAGAAGCGCCAGTCGCCGCCCTCGTCGTCGGCCGCGTCCGCGTCGGCCGCGTCGCCGACGGGGTCGTCGCTGCGACTCATGAACGGACGTAGTCGACCGTCCGATAAATGGTTGGCGGGCTCCCCGTGGTTCGAAAACGCGCGGGGGTCGCCTCCCTGCGTGGCGGCTGCAGCCTACCTGTGTCGCCCTTCGGCGGTCACGTCGCCGTCGTAGACGACGCCGCGCTCGCCGTCCACGGTGACCACGTCGCCGTCCGCGACCGTCGGCGGGAGCGCCGCGCCGGAGATCATCGGGATGCCGAGCTCGCGGGCGACGACCGCGGGATAGCCGGTCATCCCTTCGCGGGCGTCGATGATGCCGGCCAGCCCGGAGAGGTCGCCGGAGAACTCGCCCTCGAAAGCGGCGTCGAGCGCGACGATCGAGCCGTCCGGGACTGCGTCGAGGTCGCCGTCGTCGGTGCGCGCGATCGGCGCCGCGACGTGGCCCGCGACCACGGCCTTCCCGGAGGCGAGCGTCTCGGCGGCGACGTGGACCTTCAGCGTGTTCGTCGTGTTGGTCCCCTCCAGTTCCGTCATCATGCCGGAGAGCACGACGAGCGTGTCCCCGGACTCGGCGGCGCCGGCCTCCAGCGCCGCGTCGACGGCGTTGTCGAGGACGCGTTCCATGTCCTCGGCGTAGTCGGTGTACTTCGGTCGGACTCCCCACGAGAGCGCGAGCTGACGGCGAACGCGGTCGTTCGGCGTCGTGGCGACGACCGGCACCGCCGGGCGGAACATCGCCGTCTTGCGGGCGGTGAAGCCGGACTCGGAGACGGCGACGACCGCGTCCGCGCCGATGTCCCGCGCGAGGTAGCGCGCCGACCGCGCGAGCGCCTCCGTCCGCGAGCCCTCGTCGGCGGTCGGGACGCGCTGTTCCCGCGTCTCGGCGTACTCGTCGCTGCCCTCGATCTCGCGGACGATCCGGTCCATCGTCTCCACGACGTTGACGGGGTCGTCGCCGATCGCCGTCTCGCCGGACAGCATCACGGCGTCGGTGCCGTCGAGGACGGCGTTGGCCACGTCGGACGCCTCCGCGCGCGTCGGCCGGCGGGAGTGGACCATCGAGTCGAGCATCTCGGTCGCGGTGATCACCGGGACGCCCGCGTTGACGCAGGTTCGGATGATCCGCTTTTGAATGACGGGAACGTCCTCCAGTGGACACTCCACGCCGAGGTCGCCGCGTGCGACCATCACGCCGTCGGCGGCGTCGACGATCCCCTCCAGGTTGTCGACCGCGCCCGCGCGTTCGATCTTCGCGATGACGGGGATGTCCTCGGCGCCGCGTTCCTCCAGCCCGTCGGCGATCCGGTAGACGTCTTCGGCGTCGCGCACGAACGAGGCGGCCACGAAGTCCGCCTCCGCGCGGGCGGCCAGGTCCAGTTCGGCCTCGTCGGAGGGGGTGATCAGGTCCACGTCGATGGCGACGCCCGGCAGGTTGACGCCCTTTCGGGAGCCGAGTTTTCCACCGGAGTCGATGCGGGCGATCACGTCCGCGCCCTCGACGCGCTCCACGGTCGCCTCGATGCGGCCGTCGTCGAGCAGCACCGTGTCGCCCGGCTCGGCGGCCGCGATGGAGTGAGTGAGCCCGACCGCGGTCGGCGTCGCGGTGGCGCCCTCGTGGAACCGCACCTCGGAGTCGGCCTCCAGTCGGATCGGCTCGTCGATCTCCGCGGTGCGGACCTCCGGCCCCTGCAGGTCGACCATGACCGCGAGCGGGTCGACGGTCGCGCCGTCGACCGCCCGTACGCGGTCGATCACCTCCTCACGGTGTTCGGTAGTGCCGTGGCTGGCGTTGAGGCGGGCGACCGACATGCCGGCGTCCGCGAGCGCGCGGATCGTGGCCCGGTCGTCCGACGCCGGACCCAGCGTACAGACGATCTTGGCGTTTCGCATACCCCTCGATTCGTCGGACGGCCGCAAAAAGCCCCACGATGGAGTCGCTCCCGAGTTAACGTTCGTGAGGGTCGCCCGGTTCCGGGTCGACGCGGGGCCTCGGCTCGGACCGGTGCGGCCACAGCGCTTTACGGGATGGCGTCCACACGAGTGACGCATGCGCGAGTTCAGACAGGACGCTGTCGGCAAGCACGTCGTGGACGTCCACGGGGAGGACGTGGGACGCATCTCGTCGATCGAGGACGGCTACGCCCGCCTCTCGCCGGAGACGGGCGTCGCCTCACGCATGGAGGCGGCGCTCTCGCCTCCGGACGTGGACGGTCACGCGATCGCCCCCGAGCAGGTCGAGGAAGTGACCGAGGAGTACGTCCGCGTCGACGTGGACCTCGGCGAGTAGCGGTCCGGCTCCGCCGTTTCGCGTCGGCGTTTTCGCCGAACCGTGGCCGGAAACGGCTACAGCACGGGCGTCAGCATCCCGGCCACGAAGGCGACGTCGAGGTACGAGAGGATGATGACTAGCACCGCGCCCGGAACGCCGGCGATCGCACAGACCAGCACGGACAGCCACGAGATCTGTACGCCGAGCCCGGCGAGGTTGGCGACGAAGAGGATGACCACGCCGACGATGGCGTTGACGGCCAGCCCCTTCACGGCTTTCAGCAGCTTGAACGCCACGAACAGGCCGATCAGCGCGGCCGCGAGCAGTCCGATCTCGACGGGTGTAACCATGCCGGGCCTTCTCCGCTCGCCGTGAAAGCTTTTCTGGCGGCACGGCGGCGAGTCCGCGGTTAGCCGTCGGCTTCGCCGTCCGCGTCCGTGCCGTCCGCCTCGCGGTCGATGCGCGCGCCGAGGTCGTACATCGTCTCGAAGAAGGTCGGGAACGAGACGGCGACGTGCTCGCCGCCGGCCACGGTGGTCTCGCCGTCCGCGGCCAGCCCGGCGACGGTGAGCGCCATCACGATCCGGTGGTCCCCGCGGCCGTCCACGGTCGCCCCCGTCAGGTCGCTCTCGGAGCCGTGGACCGTCAGCGTGTCTCGCTCCTCGGTGACCGACGCGCCCATCCGCTCCAGTTCCGCCGCCATCGCGGCCACGCGGTCGGTCTCCTTCAGCCGGACGTGCTCGCAGTTGACGATCCGGGTGTCGCCCTCGGCGACGGCACCCAGCACCGCGATGGTGGGCAGGAGGTCGGGAGTGTCGCCCACGTCGACCTCGACGCCGGAGAGGTCCGAGCGCCGCACGACGACCGCGCCGTCGCCTTTTCTCCACTCGATGTCGGCGCCCATGCGGTCGAGCACGTCGATGATCGCGGAGTCGCCCTGCGCGCTCGGGAACGCGCCGCGCACGACGACCTCGCCGTCGTCCGCGGCCGCGACCGCGCCGGCCGCGACGAGGTAGGAGATGGAGGAGAAGTCGCCCGGGACCGTGTACTCGCCGTCTGTGGGTTCGTAGCGCTGACCGCCCGCGACGCGGAATCCCTCGGCCCCCTCAGCGGTGTCGCTACCGACCGGCTCCGCGGTGACGCCGAACGCCTCCAGCACCTCCAGCGTGATGTCGACGTACGGCGCCGACTTCAGCTCCGTCGTCAGCTCCACGTCGAGACCCGTCTCGGTGACCGCGCCGGCCATGAGCAGGCTGGTGATGTACTGCGAGGAGATGTCGCCGGGGATCGCGACCTCGCCGCCCTCGACGGGGCCGAACACGACCAGCGGCGCCTGTCCGTTTCCGCGCGTCGACTCGGCCCGCGCGTCCAACTCCGACAGCGCCGACAGGAGCGGGCCCTGCGGCCGCGAGCGGAGCGAGTCGTCCCCGGTCAACACCGTGCCGCCGTCCGCGAGCGACGCCGCGCCGGTCACCAGCCGCATCGTCGTCCCGGAGTTGGCGCAGTCGATCACGTCGCCGGGGACGGCGGGGCGGCCGCCGAACCCCGCCACGTCGAAGGTGTCGCGCTCGCGGTCCCGCGTCACGTCGCCACCGAACCGCTCGACTGCGCGGGCGGTCGCCTTCGTGTCGGCGCTGACGAGCGGCGAGCGCACCAGCGCGCCGTCGCTGTAGCCCGCCGCGAGGATCGCGCGGTGGGTGTAGCTCTTCGACGGCGGGGCCCGCACGGTCCCGCGCACGTCCGAGGGGGTCACGTGAACGTCCATATCTCCCGGTGTGTCGCCGGAAGTATCAGCGTACCGAACCCGGGGCGTCTCGCCGACCGCGGCGGGGAGGCGCCGCGACGGCGGACCCTTTATACGCTCGGCTCCGCTAGCTTCGTTCATGCCCCAGTGTGAGATGTGTGGCGCCGAACAGGCCTCGCTGACGACGACGAAGGTCGAAGGCGCCGAACTGGAGCTTTGTGACTCCTGTACGGACTTCGGCACGGAGGTCCGCCAGGAGTCCACCTCCGGATCCACGAGCAAGTACTCCACCTCCTCGAGCTCCGGCAAATCGTCGAGCGGCGGATCGTCGGGGTCGTCCGGCTCCTCCGGATCGTCGAGCCGGCGCCGCGACATGTTCGACGAGATGGACGAGGTCGCCGCCGACTACGACGACCGCATCCGCAAGGCGCGCGAGAGCCGCGGTCAGAGCCAGGAGGAGCTCGCGAACGACCTCAACCTCAAGGCGAGCATCATCCGCAAGCTCGAGCGCGGGGACATCCTCCCGCCGGACGACGTGCGAAAGAAGCTGGAGTCGACCCTCGACATCTCGCTCATCGAGGGCGGCGACGTCGACGAGGAGTGGGACTCCGGCGACAGCTCGACGATGACGCTCGGCGACGTGGTCAAGCGGAAGGACTGACGGCGCCGCTTTTCTCGGCTCGGACGACTACCCCGGGTTCCGGCGACATTAGGCGACCGCGTCCGGCTCGCCGTCCGCGTCGACGCGTCCGTACGCGTCCGCGAGGTGGTCGAAGACGTAGTCGACGGTGGCCGGGTCGTAGCTCCAGAACCCGTAGAACCGGCCGGGCTGCCGTTCCTCCGCGAGCAGCAGGCACTTGTCCGCGTCGCGGCCGTTCCCGTCGTAGGCGACGAACCACGAGTCGCGGACCTCCGGCGCGCGCTCGACGTGAAGCGTCACGCCGTCGCAGTCCGGCACCTCGCCCTCGGGCGCGGCGTACGCGTGCACGTCGAGCGCCTTCTCGCTCCCGAGCGTCTCGTACACGTCGGTCTGGTCGGCGAACACGTCGAGCGTCTGGAAGCCCGCGCTGAGCGTCCCCTCACCGCGGCGCCACGCGCGGTCCTCGATCTCCCGGGAAGCGGCGACCATCCGCGCCGTCGAGAAGGAGGTGAACAGCGTCTCGTCGAGGTGGTCGAGCACCGCGCGGTACGACCGCCGGTCGAAGCTCGGCGTCGTCGCCTCCGGGTCGCCCAGCAGGTCGGCAAGCGGCGTCGCGCTGATCACCTCCCCGTCGCGCCGCAACAGCGCGAACCCCGTCTCGTCGCCGCCGGTGACGCCGCTGTGGGCGACCTCGACGTTGCGGTCGGCGAACCGTTCGGCGAGTTCCGCGCGGACCGCCTCTGGGGCGTGGTAGACCGTCAGCGTCGCGCGGTGGGCCTCGACGCCCGCGATGAGTTCGGGGAGGGACATGTTCGTTGTCAGTCGTTGGCACGCGACGTATATGTGGTTATGGTCGGTCGTGCGAAAGACGTGCACGGTCGGAACGCCGGCGGACCGCTCGGACACCTCGACGGGGAACTCGCCGACACATGAAGCTATTTGCCCGCCCGGCCCCGCGTTCGCGTATGTTCGTTCTGGTCAACCTGAAGGCGTATCCCTGTGACCCAGTCGCCGTCGCGACCGCCGCCCGCGACGTGGCCGAGGAGACCGGCGTCCGCGTCGCCGTCTCCCCGCAGGCCGCGGACCTGGCCCGCGTCGCGGAGACGGGCGTCGAGACGTGGGCCCAGCACGTCTCGCCGAACGCCCACGGCTCCCACACCGGGTCGACGCTCGCGGAGGCGGTCGCGGAGAACGGCGCGGTCGGCACGCTGATCAACCACTCCGAGCGCCGCCTCAAACTGGCGGACATCGACGCCGCGCTCGAGGCCGCCGACCGCGCGGACCTGGAGACGGTCGTCTGTGCGAACAACCCGGCCCAGTCCGGCGCGGCCGCCGCGCTCGGTCCCGACGCGGTCGCCGTGGAGCCGCCCGAACTCATCGGCGGCGACGACTCGGTCGCGACCGCGGACCCCGGCATCGTCGAGGACGCCGTCGCCGCCGTCGAGGCGGTCGACCCCGCGGTGGACCTCTACTGCGGCGCCGGCGTCTCCACCGGCGACGACGTGAGCGCGGCGGGCGAGCTCGGCGCCGAGGGCGTCCTGCTGGCGTCGGGCGTCGCGAAGGCCGACGACCCCGAGGCGGTGCTGCGCGACCTCACGTGGCCGTACGCGGAGTAGGCACGTCGCCCGGGTCGCGAGATCAGGGTGGCTACGGACGTTCTCGGACCTTCTGTGACAACCCGTGACGAGGACGGGCGGATCGCGTGGGTGCCCTCCAGTTCGAAAGCCTCTGTCGGCGCTCCCTCATACTGATCTGGATCTGCTGTTGATCCTGCTGATCTGGACAGCAACCTCGAAAGCCCCACCGGCTCTCCGTACGAGGCTTTTGTAACTGCTGTTGGTCCTGCTGCTCCTGCCAGCAACACCTCGAAAGCCCCAGCTGGCTCGACCGGCCGCGACACGCGCTGCGCTCCTCGCTCTCCGCAACGCCCGCTGCGGTGCTTGCGGCGCCGGGGCCGGATCGAGCCGACTGCCCCTTTCAGTCCCACCCCGCACTGCGACCGCACCGCAGCCTCACGCCTCCCCAGCCTCGGCCGCGGGCCGGCCGCGAACCGCACAGCAGGCGGCCGGCCCGCGACCTCCCTCGCGCGCGTTTCTCGCGCGCGCCGACCGCATCAGTACCTCAGCATCGCCGCGATCACTGGAGGGAAAACCGTGATCGGCCTCTCACTGTGTCCGCGGCGGACTATCAGTCTCCGCCCCAGGGCGTCGGCGCGATTCCGCCCTCCTCGCGCGTGATCAGGAAGAGCACGAACGACGAGAGCCAGTGCGCGCCCGCGTAGTCGTCCGTGAACGCGCGGTCGACCCCGTAGGTCGCGTGCCGGCCGGCGCTTTCTCGGAGGCGGTCCGCGTGCCGGTGGTCGTCGCCGAGCGCGTCAGCGATCCCCGCCAGCGACCACGCCGTCGCGACGTTCAGTCCGACGAGGTGGAGCGCGACCCCGTCTGCCGAGTCGGGGTCGACCGGCACCGGATCGAGGATCTCGTCGTTCGGCGGCGCGGTCAGATCCGGGAGGAAGCCGTCGAGCCACGTCTCGAACTCCGCCGGCGGGAGCACGCGGCGCATCAGGTCGGCCTCGGTCAGCCCCGGCGAGAGGAAGTCCCAGCCGAGCGGCTCGTAGCCGAGCGGCCAGTCCGCGTCGTCCGCGTAGAACCGGCGCGCGGTGTCGGCCGCCTCGGCCGCCAACCCCTCGCGCCCGACCGTCCGCGCGTAGTCGAGCACGCACGCCAGCGCGAACGCGGAGTTGTCGTGGGTCCCGACGCGGAACGGCCGCTCCTGCGCGAGGAACTCCGACGCGACGAGTTCCGCGATCCGGTCCTCCAGCGGACGGAGGGTCTCGCGCCATGCCGCGGCCGTCTCGCGGCCCTCTCCGTCCGCTTCCTCGGCCCACAGGTGTAGCTCCGCGGCGAGGCGCAACAGCCATCCCCAGCCGTAGGGCTTCTCGAAGGAGTCGTGTTCCTCGAAGTGAGCGACCTCCGCGGCGACGTTCTCGGGCGTCAGCCGCGCGCCCACGCGCTCGCGGACCGCGGCCGCGTCGGGATGGTCGGGGAACAGCCGCAACGCGCGGACCAGCGCCCAGTGGCTGTGGACCGCGGAGTGCCAGTCGAAGCAGCCGTAGAAGACGGGGTGCTGCTCGCTCGGGGGCGTCGGTCCCGCCGGCCCCTCGACCGCGCCGACGTAGTGCGGGTACTCGGTGTCGACGCTCTCCAGTGGGTGCTCGGTCAGTCGCGAGGCGACCGCCGCGTCCACCCAGTCGCTCCGCCCGGCGAGCAGCGCTTCGGCGTCGGCGTCCGCCAGCGAGTCCGGCGTGTTCATGCGTCGACGGCGTCGCTCGCGAGGCTTCAATCGGTCGGTAGCGTGGAGGCGGGTCACACGGATACGGGCCGTACCTGTGACCGGATCTCGCGACCGATCAGGAGTCGAGGATCTCCACGTCCTCGTCGTCGACCGCGTCCGGTTCGTCGTTGGCTGCGTCCGGTTCGTTTCCGTCATCCGTCGCTCCGGCTTCGCTTCCGCCGTCGTCGGCTGCGCGCCCGTCCGATCGGGTTCGGGCGAAGCGCTTCGCGGCATCGCTGAGCCCCGACCGGGAGCCCTCGGCCTCGTCACCGCTCGTCGGGCGCGGACCGTCCTCCGACTCGGGGGCCTCGTCCGTCCCCTCGCTTCCGGCGCCCTCGTGCTCGGAGCCACCGGCCGCATCGGCCGCATCAGACGCATCGGCCGCGCCGGCACGGGGAGCGTCCTCGACCGCGCTGGGGGTCCCGATGTCCGCCTCCGGGGCGTCGCGCCGCTCGCCCGGCGGGACGAACGCCTCCTCGACCTCCGCGACCATCGCCGCCACCTCGTCCTCGGAGAGGCGGTCGGCGTACGCCTCGCGGATCAGGGCCGGGACCGCGTACTCGTAGCTCCCGCGGCCGGCGTGTCTGATCAGGCCGGAGCGACGGATCGGGCGGTGACGGGCGTAGGCGTGCTCGGCGTCGCCGTTGCCGCCCGCGTCGATGTGGGCCGCGAGGGGCTCGCTCTCGCCCTCGCGGCGGTAGTGGCGCAGCATCGCCACCGACAGCTCCGGGAGGCCCGCGATCCGCTCGCGGAGCTCCTCGATGACCGCCTCGCGCGTGCCGTGCTCCATCGCCGCGTCGAACCGGAGCGCCCCTTCCGCGACCGCGTCGCGGCTCACCGGGTCCACGTCGGTCGGCGGCTCCTCGGCGTCCGGCTCGGGCGCACCTGCGTCGGCGGCGTCGGCCGCGCCGGCCGCCGCTTTCCCGCCGTCCGCCGCCTCCCGGCCCTCGGCGGCGTCGGCGGGCGCCGTGTCGTCGGCAGCGTCGGCGGACGCCTCGGCCTCCGCGTCGTAGTCGTCGAGCGCCGACTGGTCGCGGCCGCCCGGCGCGGCGCCGTTCGAGGCGTCACCGCCGCGGTACGGCGCCTCCGCCTTCTGGAGCAGCGCCTGCGCGAACTTGTCCGCCATGTTCGACATGTCGCGGGCGTCCTCCAGCTCGCGTTCCAGCTGGTTGATGCGCTGGCGCTTCTTGTCGAGCTCCTGCCGGAGGTCGGCCATCTCGGACTCGTGGCGCTCCTTCTCGTCGGCGATGGTCTCCAGCTCCGAGACGAGGTCGCCGGAGACGGACTTCAGTTCCGGCCGCTCGAAGTCGTCGAGCCCCGGGGTCGCGCCCGCGTCAAACGTCTGCTTGCGGTGGAACTGGATCCGGCGGATCGACTCGTCCCAGTCGGTCATCATGAACGCCTCGCCGTCGTCCATGTCCTCGATCTCGTCGGCGTACGTCGACCCGAGGATCCGGCTCACGACCTTCGTGTCGTTGTCCCACGTCAGCCGGTGCCACGTCAGCCAGTCGCATTGCGTGATGAAGTCCTTCTTGACGTCCGCGGGGCGCTGGCTGATGCCGACGATGCCGAGGCCGTGCTTGCGGCCGCGCTTCCCGACCTTGATCAGCATCTTGCCCGTCTCGTCCATCCCGCCGCCCTCCGGGATGTACTCGTGGCACTCCTCCAGAACGAGCAGGAAGGGCTTCTTGAGCTTCTTCTCCTTCGCGAAGAGGTGTTTGACCACCTCCAGCAGGAGCTCGTTCGCGGTGTCCTCCTCCAAGTAGCCCGACACGTCGAGGATGATGGGGACGTTCTGTTCGAGCGCCAGCGAGGCGATCTTCTCGGCGTGTTCCGGCGAGACGACGATGTCGCACTCCTCGTCCGCGCCCGCGTGGAGGATTTCGTACTCCTCCTTCAGACCGTAATACTCCCCGTCTGAGTCCACGATCAACACAGGGAAGTTGTTGTCCAGCAGGCTCTCGATGAACACCGACGCCGTGTTCGACTTCCCGGACCCGGACTTCCCCGTGATGAAGCCGCGGCCCGTGAGGATCTCGACGACGGGGACCTCGACGGGCGTTCCGGGCTCGACCCCGGCACCTCCCCTTCCGTCGCTCACGTCCGCGACGTGGATCGTCTCCTCGTCGCTCATTACCCTACAGACGCCCGCCGGGCCTCAAAGACCTTCCCACCGCGTCCGACGTGCGTCTGACGAGCGTGTCGAGGGGAGGATGTCGGGTCAGTACACCAGCAGCCGCCAGACCAACTCGCCGGGACGCGGCGGACCGAGTTCGGCGGGCCGCTCGACGCTCACGTCGACCGCGAACTCGTGGCTCGTCGTCGCGTCGTACCGCCGCGCGTCGTCGCCGTGGACGACCGTCGCGTTCAGGCGCACGTCGACCGCGCGGAGCGTGCCGCGGTCGCGGTCGACCGTGGCGCGGATCCGGGAGGCGGAGACGTTCCGGACCGCGTCTGGGGACCGCCCCTGCGCGGCGCGGTAGACCGCCGCGGGGTCGGTGAGCTCTAAGACGACGCGGTCCGCGTCGCGCTCGACCACCTCCCACCCTTCGACCGCCGTGGGCGGGTTCAGCCCGCTCGCGCGCCACTCGTAGGTGACGTCCCAGTAGACGAAGGCGGGGAGCGCGGCGACCGACTGCTCGGTCTCCGGCGCGGTCCGCGACCCGAGCGCGTAGGCGGCGACCCCCGTCCGCGGCGGGGGCGACCCGACGCCGGTCGAGGCGTACACCTCGGGCCCGACGGCCTCGCCGCGGAGGTACTGCCGGTAGCGCCTGTCCGCGCGGTCGATCCGGTGGCCGACGACGAAGGGTTCGTCGTCCCCCTCGACCGCGACGCGGTAGTCGTGGCTCGCGCGCTCGGTGTTGGCCAAGGCGGTCGCGTACAGCGCGTCGGGGTCCTCGGGGAGCGGGTCGGGCGCCGTGTCGGCGGGTCGCGTCTCGGTGACGCGCACGGCGCCCGCGCCGACCACCAGCGCCGAGGCGACGAGCAGGGCGAGCGCGACGCGCCGGACCGGGAGGTCGCGGTCGGTCGCGGCCGCCCCTCCGCCCTCGTCCTCCGGCGTCCACCACTGCGCGTGGAGCGCGGTCAGGAACGCGAGGGAGAGCCCGATCAGCGCGACGGCGCCGACCGAGACGCCGGCCATCAGCGCGACCCCGACCGCGTCGGGACCTCGGGGCGAACCGAGGACGAGCACCGTCGCCGCCGCCGACAGCGCGAGCGCGACGGGAACGAGGTGACAGCCGGCGGCGACCGCGAGCGATCGAGGGGCGGCGAACGCGCGGACGACCGCGAGCGCGACGCCCTCGACGGCTCCGCGGATCGGCGAGTTCTCGACCTCCGCGGCCGCCCCGAGCACGCTCGCCGTCACCGCGCCCGCGACGGTGCTCCACGCGAGGAACGTCCCGGCGGCGAGCCCGACGGTGGGCCACGCGACGAGCCAGCCGATCCCGAGCGCGTCGCCGCGACCCAGCCAGTAGACCGCGGCCTTCGCGGGGGTATCGACGAGGACGAACAGCGCGATCCCGCCGACGAACGCGGCGGCGTGACCGACGACGGCCACCGCGAGCAGTCGGGGGAGTCGGTTGCGGACGCTCCCGGTTCCGGGGGCGTCTGCGCGTGTGCTTCGGCCGTCGTCCGGAAGACACCGCGGCGTGACCGCGGCGAGGCCGACGGCCGCGACCACTGGCGGCACGGCTATGGCGAGAAGCGGAGTGAACAGCACGGCGACCGCAATCCTGAGAACGGCCTCGACCAGCGTTACCGCGGTCGCGGCGGCGACCAGCCGCGCGTCGTTCAGCGCGGCGGAGAGGGGAGGGCGGAGGGCGGGCATACCCTCCGGCTCGCGGGGAGTTCACTTAAGCGGCGGTCACTCGGCGTCGAACTCCCCGAGCGAGGCCTGCCCCTCGCGGTTCCGAGCGGCGCGCGTCCCGCCCGCTCCGTCCGCGTCGTCCGCGTCGTTCGTCCCCTCTTCGGCTCCCGGTTCGCGACCGACCCAGTCGGTTATCGCCTCGCCGGGTGGCTCGTGGGGGACGTCGTCTTGGACATCGTCGGGGGCGTCGTCCTCGCCGCCGGCGTTCTCGTCGTCGCTGGCCGCGTTCCCTTCGAACCCGCCGAGCGTCGACTGGTCGCTCTCGGCGAAGTCGAGCTTCGAGACGCGAACGCCGAGCTTCCGGGCCTTCTCGTCCGCGAACTCCTCGAGCAGGTCCAGTGCCACCTCCTCGACCAACTCGGGGTCGTCGACCGGGCCGGGGAGGCTCCGGGCTCTGGTGTTCACGTCGTACGGCGGCGTGACGACCTTCACGCCGATGGTCCGGTATAGACACTCCCGCTCGCGGGCGCGCCGGGCGACGTCCGCCGCGAGCGCCCGCACGCGCTCGCGTTTCGTCTCCGCGTCGTCGGTCGGCGGCAGCGAGGACTCCCGCGAGAGGCTCTTGGGGAGCCCTGTTGGCGTCACTTCGCGGTCGTCCTCGCCGCGGGCGCGCTCGTGGAGCTCGCGGCCGCGCTCGCCGAGTTCGGCCTCCAGATCGGCGGGGTCGGCGGCCGCCAGGTCCCCCGCGGTCTCGATGCCCATGTCCGCGAGCGTCCGTGCGGTGACCGGCCCGACGCCGTGGACCTCCTCGGTTGGCAGCGGTGCCAGAAACTCCCGGACGCGGCCGGGCGGAACCACGACCAACCCCTCGGGCTTGTCGAAGTCGCTGGCGATCTTCGCGGCGGACATGTTGGGCGCGACGCCGACGCTGGCGGGGACGCCCGCCTCGCGCTCGATGCGGTCGCGGACGTACCGGGCGTACCCCTCCGCGAGCGTGCGGCGCTCGGCCGGGCCGGCCGCGGCGCTCGCCGACGGATCGGCGGCCGCTCCGGACTCGGCGCCCGCCTCGGCCGCCCCGGCCCCAGCGGCGTCCCACGACGTGCGCCCGGTCACGTCGAGGTACGCCTCGTCGACGCTCACCTCGCGGACGACCTCGGCGCAGTCGTGGAGCACTTCCTTCACGTCCGCCGCGATCGACTTGTAGAACGCCATGTCGACGGGACGGTAGTGGGCGGTCTCCTCGGGGTCGGGCGCGTCCGGATCGTCGGGGTCCGCGTCGGCGCGGCGCGGGAGGTTCCGGAGCGCCTTCGAGATGGGGTCGGCGCTGTTCACGTCGAACGCGCGCGCCTCGTAGCTCGCGGTCGCGACCGCGCCGATGGTCTCGCCGGGCTCGTACCCCATCCCGACCACGACCGGCTCGCCGCGGAGGTCCTCGTCCCGCAGGCGCTCACAGGAGGCGTAAAAGCAGTCCATGTCGACGTGGAGGACCACGCGCTCGGCGTCGTCGTTCGCGTCGTCGGTCGCGCCGGGGAGCGTCCCGCCGTCCATCGTGAGAGCGTCCGCGGGCCGCGGACATAAACGCCAGCCTCCCGCGGCGGAAGTGGCGCGGGCCGCGTCGAGTCGGCCCGGTTAGTCGGGCCGCGCCGAGCCGACCGGGACGCCGCCGAGTCGGTCGCCGCTTCTACTTCAGTCGTTCCTGGAGGAAAGAGGGATGCGCGGCGGTGACGCCGTCGATGGTCAACAGTTTCTCGCTTATCACGTCGCCGAGTTCGTCGCCGTCACCCGCACGGACCTCCGCCATCAGCATGTGGTCGCCCGAGGAGGTGTACAGCGCTTCCACCTCCTCGAGGTCCTTGATCGCGCGCGTCGCTTCGACGTACTGGCCGCTGTCCACGTCCATCCCCACCAGCGCGATGGACTGCCCGGAGAGCTTCTTGGGGTCGACGTCGGCCGAGTATCCGACGATGACGCCCTCCTCTTCCAACTTGCGGATGTACTTGCGAACGGTCGGCTTCGAGACGTCCGCGCGGTCGGCTATCTCGGCGTAGGAGGCCTGAGCGTCCTGCTCCAACACGGAGAGGATGCGCTCCTCCGTCGACACGGTACTCATGCCTGGAACTTTGTCGCCACGGAAAAAATACCTTGCGAACCCGAAAACGGGTTGCGCGACGCGAAAAACGCCAGCCGACCGCGCCGTCATCGTGCGGTTCTCCCGCGAACCGCGGACGTTTCGCCCCGGATCGCGTCCGGTGGCGGGGCGGTGAGGCGGTCGACGAGGCGACCGCGCGAGTCAGTCGCCTCAGGCGTGCTTGTCGAGGAAGCGGTCGTACGAGCGCTCCCAGTCGTAGTCGTCGTCCCAGTAGCGCTCCGCGAGCGGCTCCTCCGGCATCTCGCCGATGGACTGCTTCTCCTGCTGGTAGGAGGGGCGGTCCTCGTCGACGTAGAAGCGTCCGGTGAGGACCTCGCCCTCGTAGAGCGCCTCCTCCGTCTGCCGCATCATCTCGGCGGCTTCGACCTTGTCGGTCTTGTCGAAGTCGTAGTCGTCGGACTCGTTGACGTCGATGTAGGGGACGTACTGGCGCGCGTCCTTGTTCCAGGTCGGACACTGGGTGAGGAAGTCGACGTGCGCGAAGCCGTCGTGCTCCATCGCTTCCTGCAGGATCTCCTTCGCCTGGTTGGGGTTGACCGCCGCCGTGCGGGCGACGTAGGAGGCGCCGGCGTTCAGCGACATCGAGAGCGGCTTGATCGGCTCCTTGGCGCTGCCGTGCGGCTGCGTCTTCGACTTGTGACCCTTCGGGCTCGTGGGCGAGGTCTGGCCCTTGGTGAGGCCGAAGATCTCGTTGTTGAACACGATGTAGGTCATGTCGTGGTTCTCGCGAGCCGTGTGGATGAAGTGGTTCCCGCCGATCCCGTAGCCGTCGCCGTCGCCGCCGGCCGCGATCACTTCGAGGTCCGGGTTGGCGAGCTTCGCCGCCCGAGCGACGGGCAGCGAGCGGCCGTGGATCGTGTGGAAGCCGTAGGAGTCGAGGTAGCTGTTCAGCTTGCCGGAACAGCCGATCCCGGTGACGAGCAGGGTCTCCTCGGGGGAGCGCCCGACCTCCGGGAGCGCCTGCTTCAGCGACTTGAGGACGCTGAAGTCGCCACAGCCCGGACACCACGTGGGCTGCGGTTCGACGCTCGGGGTGTACTCGTCGCGGTCGACCTCTCGCTCCTCGCCGATTGCTGAGAATGCGCTCATGGGTTAGTCACCTGCCGCGGGGACGAAGGTGGTCTCGTTGCCGGGGATCTCCGCGTCGCCGTCGACGACGACGCGCTCGAACCCGTCGACGACCTCGCCGGGCTCGAAGGGGTTCCCGTTGTACTTCAGCAGGCTCGACAGCTGCTCTCCGTAGCGGCCGAGGTTCTTCTGGACGAGCCCGCGGAACTGTCCGGAAGCGGTCATCTCCACGACGAGCACCTCGTCGACGCTCTCGATGAACGCGGCGACCTCGTCGGTCGGGAACGGCAGCATGTCCGAGACGCCGAGCGACTTGACCGAGTGACCGGCCTCGTTGAGCCGGTCGACGGCCTCCTCGACGGTGCCCTGCTGGCTGCCGAACGTCATGATGCCGTACGTGGCCTCGTCGGGGCCGTGATACGCCTGCGTGGACTCGGTGTCCAGGTCCGCGCGGATCGCCTCCAGCTTCTGCGTGCGGCGGTCGATCTGCGCGACGCGGTTGTCCGGGCTCTCCGCGATGTGGCCCGTGGGGTCGTGCTCGTTGCCCGTCGCGAGGTAGCGGCCGCCCTTCTGGCCCGGGACGGACCGCGGGGAGACGCCGTCCTCCGCCTCGTGCTGGAAGCGGTGGAACTTGCCGTCCTCGCTGTGGGGCTGCTCCGCCAGCAGGTCCTCCGAGAGCGTCTTCCCGAGCGTCGGGTTGGGCTCGCGGTCGAAGTGGCTCTTCGGGACGTTGACGAGCTCGCCGCCGAGCTTCTGGTCGTACAGCAGGATCGTCGGGATCTGGTACTCGTAGGCGAGCCTGAACGCGAGCCGCGACTGCTCGTACGCCTCCGCCACCGTGCCGGGCGCCAGCACGACGCGCTGGGAGTCACCCTGCGAGGTGTAGAGGACGTGTTCGAGGTCGGACTGCTCCGGCTTCGTCGGCATCCCGGTCGAGGGACCGGCACGCATCGCCTCCACGAGGACGACCGGCGTCTCGGTCATCTCCGCGAGGCCGAGCGGCTCGGACATCAGCGCGAAGCCGCCGCCCGAGGAGCCGGACATCGCCTTCACGCCGGCGTGGGAGGCGCCGACCGCGAGCGCGGCCGCCGCGATCTCGTCTTCCACCTGCTCGGAGATCCCGCCCAGTTCGGGCAGGTTCTTCGTCATGATGGTGAACACCTCGGTCCACGGCGTCATGGGGTAGCCGGCGATGAACCGACAGCCCTCGTCGATGGCGCCGTAGGAGATGGCGTCCGAACCGGACATCAGGAGCTGCTCCTCGTCGTGCTCGCCGGTCGGGACGGAGACGTCGTGGGCGTCCACGTCGTACTCCTCGCGGACCTGGTCGTAGGCGGTCTGCAGGATCTCGAGGTTCGGCTCGAGGATCTTCTCCGGCATCGCGTCGCGCATGAGGTCCTGGACGTGGTCCAGGTCCATCCCGGTCAGCGCGCAGGTCGCGCCGACGCCGGCCGTGTTCCGCATGACCTCGCGGCCCTGCTCCCGCGCAAGGCCCCGCAGGTCGAGCGGGTAGACGTGCCAGTCGTTCTCCTCGGCGCGCTCCTCGAAGTCCGGGATCTCGGAGGCGTCGAGCAGCCCCTCGTCGTAGACGATGACCCCGCCCTCGCGCAGCTCGTCGAGGTTCTCCGAGAGCGGCTTGATCTCCTCGTTCCCGTAGACGGCACCCTCCGAGGGGTTCCGGGCGAAGGAGTCGCCCAGCGCCAGGAGGAAGTTGTAGCCGTCGCCGCGGGACTTCACCTCGTCCGCGGACGCGCGGATCTCCGTGTAGGTGTGGCCGCCACGGATCCGCGACGGATAGTGCCGATGCGTGAACACGTGGAGCCCCGACCGCATCAGGGCCTTTGCGAAGTTCTGGCTTGTCGAAGCGATCCCGTCGCCGGACCCCCCCGAGATTCGCCAGATGAGTTCGTCGGTAGTCATATTGTGCCTGGCCCTCCGTAGGCCTAGTGTCTCAGGGTTTCGCCGCGCCCGTAATAGGGCTTGCTATGGATTCACAATGAACGATTGTGGGAGATTCCGGTCCGCGCAAGAATTGCGGCGGCGGCCCGTGGGTTCTGGGTGTTCGGCGACTCGTCGCGAAAAGGCGCTCCGGCCTACTCGCCGTCCGGCCGCTCCGCGTGGTAGTCGGTGTCGTACTCGCCCGGTCGGCCGTCCAGCCGGTCCGGGTTGATCCGCCCGGCGAGCAGCATGAAGTCGAGGACGGTGCAGTAGATCATCGCCTCCACGACCGGGACCCCGCGCGGGGGCAACACGGGGTCGTGGCGGCCGACGACCTGGATGTCCTTGGCCTCCCCCGTCTCCCAGTCGACCGTGGTCTGCTCGCTCGGGATGGAGGTGGGGGCGTGGAGCGTCACCTCGCCGTAGATGGGCTCGCCGGTGGTGATGCCGCCCTGTAGCCCGCCGTGGGCGTTACCGACCGGGACCGGGTCACCCTCCTCGCTCGCGGTCTCGGGGTGTGACTCCCCGTCGTCGAACTCCCAGTCCTCGTTGCGCTCGGTGCCGGGGACCGACGCGGCCTCACGGCCGAGGCCGAACTCGAAGGCGGTGGTCGCGGGAACCGCCATCAGCGCCGCGCCGAGCCGCGAGGGGAACGAGTCGAACCGCGGCGCGCCCAGTCCGCGGGGGACCCCGCGCGCCTCGAAGTAGATGGAACCGCCGATGGAGTCGCCCTGCCGCTGGTACTCCTCCGCCAGTTCCTGCATCTCCGCGGCCGCCTCGGGGTCCGCACAGCGCACGTCGTTCTCCTCGCTCTCCGCGAGCAGCTGCTCGAAGCTCACGTCGCCGGCCTCCACGTCGCCGATGCGGTTGACGTGCGCCTTTATCTGCACGTCGTGGTCGGACTGTTCGAGCACCTGCTTGGCGACCGCGCCCGCCGCGACCCAGTTCACGGTCTCGCGCGCCGACGACCGGCCGCCGCCGCCCCAGTTGCGCGTCCCGAACTTCGCGGAGTAGGTGTAGTCGCCGTGGGAGGGCCGTGGCGCGGTGACGTACGGCTCGTACTTGCCCGAGCGCGCGTCCTTGTTCTCGATGGTCATCCCGATGGGCGTGCCCGTGGTGTAGCCGTCCTGGACTCCCGAGTTGATCTCGACCGCGTCGGGCTCGCCCCGCGAGGTGGTGATCATCGACTGGCCCGGCTTCCGCCGGTCGAGGTCGCGCTGGATCGCCTCCGTCGAGAGGTCGACGCCCGCGGGACACCCCGACACCGTGACGCCCATCGCGTCCCCGTGGCTCTCCCCGTAGGTGGTCACCTGAAAGAGGCGACCGAACCGGTTCCCGTTCATTACCTCGTCGTTGGGACGCGGGCATTTAGGCGTTGCACTCCGTGCAAGCGGGCGGCCGAACGGTCGTACGCGCACGGTGGCCCAGTAGGCGGAACCCGGGCAGAACTGCGACTCCCGTGTTGTGGCGGTTGCGGGCGGTTACGGTGCCATGGCGGTGATTGTGGGGTTGCAGGCGGTTACAGGCAGTTGCGGAGCGGTGCTGTGCTGTCGGCGCGCGCCGCGGCGACCGCGAAGCGTGTCGCCGCGACCGCGCGAGGGAGGCGGTGGCGCGGCCGCCTGCTGTGCGTTGCGGTTCGCGGCCGCGCCACCGCCGAGGCTGGGGAGGTGCGAGGCTGCGGCCGCGGTGCGGTTGCGGTGCCGGGTGGGACTGAAAGGGGCAGTCGGCTCGATCCGGCCCCGACGACGTAAGCACCGCAGCGGGCGTTGCGGAGAGCGAGGAGCGCAGCGAGGCGCGGTCGGTCGAGCCGACTGGGGCTTTCTGGATGATGCCGCCCCGATCAGCAGGAGCGACAACAGACACAGAAAAAGCGCTGTATAGAGAGCCGGCTGGGGATTTCTGGATGATGCCGCCCCGATCAGTAGGAGCGACAACAGACACAGAAAAAGCGCCGTATAGAGAGCCGGCTGGGGCTTTCTGGGTGTCTCCATCCCGAGCAGCAGGATCGACAGAAGTCACAGAAAACCCAGACACGTCGCAGGAAGAGTCGGCTGGAACGTTCAACGCGACTCCGTACCGGTCACGACGCAGCGACCGCTGACGGGCTCGCCGTCACGATCACCGCGGTCCCCGCATCGATCAGTCCCGAATCACGCTACCACGTCAGCCCCTCGTAGGTGATCCCCTCGCGGCGCTCGACGATCCGGCGCCCGTCGACGACGACCGGGTCGGCCATGGCGTCGAACTCGTCGTCGAGCGCGGCGAACTCGTCCCAGTCGGTGACGACGACCGCGCCGGCCGCGTCCTCCAGCGCCGCCGCGGCGGAGTCGGCGTAGGAGACCTCGCCGTCCGAGAACTGCTCGCGCATGTTCGCGGTCGCGACGGGGTCGTAGGCGACCACCTCCGCACCGCGGGCGAGCAGGCCCTCGATGACGGGGATCGCCCGCGAGTTCCGCACGTCGTCGGTGCCGGGCTTGAACGCGAGTCCGAGCACCGCGACGCGTCGCCCGCTCACGTCGACGTGGTCGTCCAACAGGTCGAGCAGGCGCTCCGGCTGGCGGTCGTTCACCGCGACCGCGGCCTCCAGCATCGCGGGGTCGTAGCCGGCCGCCTTCGCGGCCGCCGTGATGGCCGCCACGTCCTTCGGGAAGCAGCTCCCGCCCCAGCCGACTCCCGAGCGCAGGAACCGCGCGCCGATGCGGTCGTCGAGGCCGACCGCCTCCATCACCTCGTAGGCGTCGACGCCGAACTCCTTGCAGACGTTGCCGAGGTCGTTCGCCAGCGACACCTTCGCCGCGAGGAAGGCGTTGTTGGCGTACTTGATCAGCACGGCCGTCGCGGGGTCGGTGCGGACCACGTCGGGGTCCTCGATCGCGATAAGCGGCTCGTAGACCGTCTCCAACCGCTCCAGCGCCCAGGCGCCGTCCGTCCCGAAGACGACCTTGTCCGGCTGCTGGAAGTCCTCGACGGCGGTCCCCTCGCGCAGGAACTCGGGGTTCGTCGCGACGCCGACGCGGTCGGCGGCCTCGCCAGCGCCCGCGAGGACGGCCTCGCGGACCTCCTCGACGCCGGGCGGCGTGACGGTGCTCTTGACGACGACGAGGTGGCGCTCGTCGGGACCGAGGTCGGCCAGCGCCTCGCCGACCATCTCCCCGGCGGCGGTCAGCCCGCCGAGGTCGATACTGCCGTCCGCGCGCGAGGGCGTGCCGATGGCGAGGAACGTCACCTCGGCCGCGGCGAGGTCGTCGTAGGACGTCGTCGCGCGCAGGCGGTCGCCGACGTGTTCGGCCAGCAGCGCGTCGAGCCCCGGTTCGTGGATCGGCGCGCGCCCCTCGTTGAGCGTCGCGACGACCGCCTCGTCGATGTCGATCGCGGTCACGTCGTGGCCCATCTCGGCCAGGCAGGCCGCGAGCGTCGTCCCGACGTAGCCGCTCCCGACGACGTTGATCTGCATACGCGATGGAACCGCGCCGGGCCTCAAGAGTGTTGCTCGACGGAACGGAGCGCGAACACGCCGTGGCCGGTCGCTTCGTGAACCGCGCCCTCAAAACGGCAGCAGGTCCCGCAGCCGCGCGATCGGACCGCCGCCCCGCCGGCGCCGGCGCTCGAAGACGGGGTGCAGTTCGTCGAGCAGTTCGGTCCGCGTCTCGAACCGGTCGGCGTCGGTCTCCGCGAGCGCGGCGTCGAGCGTGACGGTGTGGCCCGACGCGTCGTACGGGACCTCCGCGTTCCTGACCGCGGCGCGGACCTCCTCGGCCGTCGCGGGGAACTGGAGCTCCGTCTCGTCGAGGCGGGCGTCCAGCGCCGCGATCCCGAACTCGATCGCGTCCGGTTCCTCGGTACCCCCGGTCGGCGGTCTGGCTGCCATCGGGGAAGCGTGTGGCCTCCGGGCCCAAAAATCCGGCTCCGTCGGTCGCGTGTCTCGGCCGCCCCCAGCCCCTCAGCGCCCCTCGAACTCCGGTTCGCGCCCCTCAGTGAACGCCGCCACGCCCTCCGCGTGGTCCTCGGAGTCGAGCACCGCCGCCTGCGCGGCGGCCTCGTTCTCGATGGCCGCGTCGAGGCTCCCGTCCGCCCCGTGTCTGAGCAGGCGCTTCGAGGTGCGGAGGGCGACGCTCGGCCCCTCGGCGATCCCGGCGATGAACGACTCGGCCTCCTCCTCGAACGCCTCGTCGGCGTAGACGTGGTTCGCGAGTCCTAGCTCCAGCGCGCGGTCGCCGGCGACGAGTTCGCCGGTGAACACGAGCTCCCGGGCGACGTTGTCGCCGACGAGCCGCGGCAGGAGGTACGAGGTCCCCGAGTCGACCGCGAGACCGACGTTTCTGAACCCGAAGCCGATCGACGCGGACTCGGAGAGGAGCTGGATGTCGCAGGCGATCGCGAGGTTCCCGCCCGCGCCGAACGCGGGGCCGTCGACCTTCGCGACGGTGGGGAACTCGCACTCCGCGACGCGCCGGACCGCCCGGCCGGTGTCGCGGGCGACGTGGCGGACCGCGTCCGCCAGCGGTTCGTCGCCCTCGTGCCGGTCGACCATCATCGACACGTCGCCGCCGGCACAGAAGGCCGGCCCCTCGCCCTCCAGCACGACGACGCGCGCGTCGGACCCCTCCACCGCGTTCACCGCGTCGACGATCCCGCGGGCCATGTCCACGCTCAGGGCGTTCCGGCGCTCGGGCGCGGTCAGCACGATCCGCGCGACCCCGCCCTCGCGCTCCAGTCGCACCGCGTCGGTGTCGGGTTCGGTCATGGTCCGGACCTTTCGCGGCCGGCATATAGCCGTTTCCCGCCGGCGGAGCGCGGTGCTTTACCGTCCCCTCCGCCAAGGCCGCCCATGGACGAGACGACGCGGCGGCGGGTGCTCGCGGGCGCGGCCGGTCTCGGTACGGTCGCGACCGCGGGCTGTCTGGGCGGTTCGGGCGGCGGAGACGGCGAGGCCAAGGAGCTGTACGGCGACTGGTTCTCGGGCGTCGGGAACTTCGACGGCACCGAGAACGTGCTGGGACAGGACGCCATCCGCATCGCGGTCGGCGCCGCCGGCGGGTTGGCCTTCGCGCCCCCGGCGGTCCGCGTGCGGACCGGGACGCGGGTCGTCTGGGAGTGGACCGGCGAGGGCGGCACCCACGACGTGACCGAGGAGAACGGCGTCTTCGAGTCGGACACCCACCGCGAGTCCGGCAGCACCTTCGAGCACACCTTCGAGGAGACGGGCGTCTACCGTTACGTCTGTACCCCCCATCAGGCGAGCGGGATGCGCGGCGCGGTCCACGTCGTCGACGAGGAGTACGAGGCCGAGTAGCGACCGTCGGACGGCCGAGTAGCGACCGTCGGACGGCCGAGACGGCCGATCAGAACACGAGGTCGTCGAACGCGCCGCCGGCGACGCCCGGGTCCTCCGGAACCCCGATCGCCCCGTCAGTCACGGGCGCCGGGTCCGGCGCCAGGTCCTCGCCGAGCAGGGGCGCGGTCGCGAGGCCGCAGGCGGACACGTCGGGGATCGCCGCCGCGACGTGGACCGCCGCGGTCCGGGCGACGACCGCGTCGACGGTCGTGGTGACGACCGGTTCGACACCGGCGTCCCGGGCGCGGACCGCCGCCGCGAGCGCGCGGTCCGGCCCCCCAAGCGCCATGGGCTTGAGCACGACCGCGTCCGCGGCGCCCGCCGACAGCACCGCGTCGAGACCGGCCGCGGCCAGCGACTCGTCGAGCGCGACGCCCACGTCGAACCCCTCCCGGAGCGCAGCGTGCCCGGCGAGGTCTTCCGGCGGGAGGGGTTGCTCGACGGACGCGAGGTCGATCTCGGGAGCGGCGGTCGCCGCGAGCGCGCGTTCCGCCGTCTCTCGGTCCCAGGCGCCGTTAGCGTCGGCACGGAGGGCGACGCGAGGAGGAACGGCCTCGCCCGCGGTCTCCGCGGCGTCGTCGACCGTCTTTCTGACGGCGCGCAGGCGTTCGAGATCCGCACCGAGGTCGCGAGCGCCGACTTTCACCTTCACCGTTCGGAACCCCGCCTCGACCGCCTCGCGGGCCGCGGCCGCGGTCGTCGCCGGGTCGCTGTCACCGACGGTGGCGTTGACCGGGACCGCGTCCGTGGGTGCGGACAGGCCCTGACTCGCGGCGAGGCGGTCGGCGAGGGACTCACCTGCCGCCCGCGCGTCGGCGTCGAGGCGTGCGAGCGAGACCGCGTGACGCGCCGCGGGCGCGTCCGAAAAGCGCTCGGCGTCGAGGTCGGGCGGGCTCGCGTCCGGGCTCGCCCGCTCGGCCGCGGCCTCCAGCGCACGCTCGCACGCCGCGAGCGACTCGGTCCATCCCGGGAGCGGCGTCGCCTCGCCCACGCCGCGGGACGGGACCGCGTCCGCCTCCGGATCGACGCCGACGACGAACCCCTCGCGCTCCGCGATCTCACCCCGGGCGGTCCCGAGCGGGCGTGCGAGCGGAAGCGAGAAGCGCCGTGCGTGCATGATCAGGCGATCACCTCACACCGCCAGCCCGACCGCGAACAGGCCGGCGTAAGCGGCGAGCAGCTTCCCGGTCGCCTCCAGCGCCGGGTTGAGCGCCTCGCCGCCCGTCTCGGTCAGGACCGTCCGGCTCACGCTCGCCGCGAGCGGGAGCGTGAGAAGCGGTGCGAGCACCGGGAGGTCGTAGCCGTCCCGGAGTATGAACCAGACGGGCGTCAGGTACGCGAGCGCGAGCAGGGCGAGGAACTGGGCGCGGGAGAAGCGGTAGCCGAACCGGACCGCGAGCGTCCGCTTGCCGGTCTCGGCGTCCTCCTCCAGGTCGCGGACGTTGTTCACCACGAGGATGTTCGTGGAGATCGCCGCCACCGGGAGGCTGGCGACGACGGCCGCGAGCGTGACCGTCCCCTCGGGGATCCCGGTGGGGAACGGCCCCGCGAGGAGGGCTGCCGCCTGCACGTAGTAGGTGCCCGTCACCGCGACGACGCCGAAGAAGACGAAGACGAACACGTCCCCGAGGCCGTGGTAGCCGAGGGGGTAGGGGCCGCCGGTGTACGCGACGCCCGCGGCGACGGACACCAGCCCGATCACGAGGATGGGGACGCCCCCCACGTAGACGAGATATGTCCCCACGAGGATCGCGGCCGCGAACGTCAGCCACATCGCCCGCTTCACCGCCGGCGGCTCGATGATCCCCGCGGCCGTGACGCGGGTGAACCCCTCCCGGTCCTCGGTGTCCGCGCCCTGCACGGCGTCGTAGTAGTCGTTCGCGAAGTTCGTCCCGACCTGGATCAGCGCGGCCCCGACGAACGCGAACAGCGCGGGCAGCGGGGCGAACACGCCGTCACCGACCGCGAGGCCGACGCCGACCGCGACCGGCGCGGCCGCCGCGGGGAGCGTCTGCGGGCGGGCCGCCATGACCCACGCCCGCGTCCGCGATACCTCAGTGCTCATTGGCGGTGGTTGGCCCGAGCGCCCCCTTAAGGTTACCATCGGGCGCGTCGTAGCGGGGACATGGCTCGCGTACCCTACGTCGACCCCGCGGACGTGCCGGCGGAGCACCGCGACCTGCTGAACTCCCGCCTGCAGGGGAAGCCCCTGAACCTCTACCGCGCGCTGGGCAACGCGCCCGCCGTCCTCGTGGGCTTCAGGGGCCATCTCGAGGCGCTCTGGTCGGAGACGGGACTCACCGAGCGCGAGCGCGAGCTCGTCATCCTCGCGAGCGCGGCCGCGGTCGGGAGCCGGTACGAGTGGCACCAGCACGTCAACATCGCCCGCGACGCGGGGATCGACGACGAGGCCATCTACGCCGTCACCGCGTTCGCGTGCGAGGACCCCGAGACGCTCGCGGACGCCGACGCGCTCGCGGACGCGGGGCTTGACGCCGACGAGCGCGCGCTGGTGGCGTACGTTCGCGCGGTCGTTCGCGGGGAGACGGACGACGCGCTTCACGCGGCGCTCGCGGAACACTACCCAACGGACACCGTCGTCGGCGTCGCGGTCATCGCTGGCACGTACACCGGTCTCGCGCACGTCATTGACGCGTTGAAGCTGGACCTGGAAGCGGACGAGGAGCCGCTCCACGAGTGGGACCCGCGGTGATCGGGACCCGCGGTGAGTGGGCCCCGCGGTGATCGGGACCCGCGGTGAGTGTCGGGTCGGACGGTCGCGTACGAGCGGACACCCTCGCGCGAGAGCGCCCTACGCGGCGTCGTCCACGGCCTCGACCACCTCGACGCCGGTCACCTCGACGCGCGCGCCGCCGGCCGCGCCCTCGACCAGCCTGACCCCCCAGTCGTGGGCCTCCGCGATCCCCTGGACGATGGAGAGGCCGAACCCGGTGCCGTCGGCACTCGTGGAGTGGCCCGCCTCGAAGACCGCCTCGCGGTCCGCCTCCGGGACGCCGGCGCCGTCGTCCTCGACGTAGAAGCCGTCCGGCAGGTCGCCGACCGTCACCGTCACGTCGGGTCCCCCGTGCTCGACCGCGTTGGCCATCAGGTTCTCGAGGAGCTGCTGGAGCCGGCTCCGGTCGGCCCGGACCGTCCGATCGGTTTCGACGACACACGCGGCCGCATTCGTCTCGCCGACGTTCTCCCAGCAGCCCGCGGCGAGCGCGGCGAGGTCGACCGACTCCGGATCCCCGACCGCTTCCCCGTTCCGGGCGAGCGTCAGGAGGTCGTCGATCAGCTCGCCCATCCGGTCCAGCGCCCGCGAGACGGGCGGGAGGTGTTCGCTGCTGTCGGTCTCCTCGAGCGCGAGGTCGAGACGCCCCTGTGCAACCGTGAGGGGGTTCCGGAGGTCGTGGCTGACGACGTGTGCGAACTCCTCGAGCCGCTCGTTCTGGCGCTTCAGCTCGTCGCGGTGCTGTCGGAGTTCGTGCTCGCGCTCCAGTTCGTCGAAGGCCGTCTCCGTGGCGGTCGCGAGGATGCGCGCGAGGAACTCATCGGTGGCGTCGAACGCGTTCGGCTCCGTCTCCCCCACGGATATCGTTCCGTGGTCACCGATCGGGAGGACCATCAGGCTCCGGAGGCCGGTCCCGCGGTCGACCGCCCCCACGCCGTCCTCGATGTCGTCGTAGACGCCGACCGTGCCCGCTTCGTAGCACTTCCAGTTGAGGCTGCCCGACTCCGGCGTGAACACCTCCCGCTCGGGGAGCGTGTCGCTCACGGAGTCCGACTCCGCGATCGGGACCAGGCCGTTCGCCTCGGGATCGTAGAGCCTGACGACCGTCGCGGAGAACTCGAGGATCTCCTCGGCGGCCGTGACGGCGCAGTCCGCGATCGCGTCCCGCGACTCGGCCCGGATCAGGTCTCTGGTCGCGTCGTGGAGCTGTCCGAGCCGCTCCTCGCGGGTCCGGAGCGTCTCCTCCCGCGCGACGCGCTCGAGCGCGGTCTCGAGGTGGTTCGCGAGGATCTCGACCAGGAAGCGGTCCGTCTCGGTGAACGCGTGCGCCTCGGGCGAGGAGATGACGAACAGGCCGCGGTCGCCGATCGGGTGCAACAGGACGCTCTCGGCGGGCGTCTCCTCGACGAGCCGGGGAGAGGCGGAGGTCTCGGGCAGGTAGACCGGTTCCTCGCCCTCGAAGGCCGCCCAGGCGAGCGCGGCGCGGCTCCCGTCCGGCTCCGACCGGTCGTAGGAGGGCGGGTCGTCGAACAGCTCCGGGACGGAGTCGGCGAGGGCGACCGGCTCGAGCGCCGTCCCCGCGTCGTTCAGCAGGTGCACGCCGCTCAGCGGCGCGCCGATCAGCTCGTCGGCGGCCGCGTTGGCCAGCCGCGCCGTTTCCCCCGTGGACTGCGTGTGGTTGAGGTCCCGCGTCCGCTCGCGGAGCTGCTCCAGTTTCCGCTCGCGCCGCTTCCGGTCGGCGATGTTCCGGCTGTTCACGATGAACCGCTCCTCGCCGTCGAGGTCGAGCCGGCGAACGTGGACCTCGACCGGGAACGTCGAGCCGTCGCGGCGCTCGTAGGCGGTCTCCAGCTCCAGCCGGTCGCCGACGGGCATCTCCCGCCAGACCTCGCGGGCGTCGGTCGGATCCATCCCGCAGTCGAGGTCCCCGACGGTCATCTCGGTGAGCTCCGCCTCGTCGTACCCCGTTTCCCGACAGAGGCGGGGGTTCGCGTCGAGGATGTTCCCCTCGACGTCGTGGATGTCGATCATGTCCGGGGAGTCCTCGAACAGCGCCTCGAGCCGGGCGGTCGTCCGCTGGAGGCGTTCCTCGCGCCGCTTGCGGTCGGTGATGTCGGTGATGAACCCCTCCAGCGCGACGAGTTCGCCGTCGTCGTAGACGCCGCGGCCGCGCTCCCAGGCCCATCTGGTCGCTCCATCGGCGGTGACGATCCGGTAGGTCACCTCGAAGCTCCCGTCCGTGTCGAGGGCGTCCTGCACCGCCGCCCACATCTCCTCGCGGTCGTCCGGATGGAGCACGTCGGTCCCCCACTTGACCTCGTTCCGCTCCAGCGTCGCCGCGGAGTAGCCGGTGAGCGCCTCCACCTCGCCTTCCACAGTCATCATGGGCCAGTCGGGCTCGTTCCGGCACCGGTAGATCATCCCGGGGAGGTTGCTGATCAGGGTCTCCAGCCGGCGCGTCCGCTCGGACAGCTTACGGCGCGCCTGCGTGGCGTCGACGGCGTTGTCGATCCGGTTCGCGAGGAGTTCGTACTGTTCGGTCGCGGTCCCCTTCTGGAGGTAGTCGGTCACGCCGGCGGAGATGGCCTCTCCGGCGACCTCCTCGGACCCTTTTCCGGTGAAGAGGATGAACGGCAGGTCGGGGTGGTCCTCGCGGACGGTCCGAAGCAACTCGATGCCGTTCCGGCCGGGCATCTCGTAGTCCGAGACGACGCAGTCGAACGCGGACGCGGACAGCAGCTCCAGCGCCTCCTCGGCGTCCGCCGCGGATCGCACCTGGATCCGGTCGTCCTCGCGCTCGAGGAACGCCCCCGCCATCTCCGCGAACTCGGGGTCGTCCTCGACGTGGAGCACGCGGATCGACGCGTCCTGATCGGTCATTCACCCGACGTTTCGGAGCGCGTCAGCATAAGTGTGTGACACCTCATCACGGGGTCGCGTCCGTCATCCTCCCGTCGCGGGAGGTGTTCTCGATCTCCGTGCTGATGCGGTGTGGTGCTGATGCGGTCGCGGTGCGGTGCTGTTTCTGTCGAGGTCGTGGGACCGCGGCGGCGAGAGGGCGCGAAGCGCCCGCAGCGCCGACCGCGGCCCCTTTTTGATCGACATTTTTCAAGGGAGCGGTGAGCGCGGCGCCTGCGCCGCGCGAACCCGACCGCAGAAAAAGGTCGTTTAGTAGTGCCAGGGGTAGTCGTCGAAGTCGGGGTCCCGCTTCTCCAGGAACGCGTCGCGGCCCTCCTGGGCCTCCTCGGTCATGTACGCGAGGCGCGTGGCCTCGCCGGCGAACACCTGCTGGCCGACCATGCCGTCGTCGGTCATGTTGAAGGCGTACTTCAGCATCCGCATCGCGGTCGGCGACTTGCTCGTCATCTCGTCGGCCCACTCCAGGGCCACGTCCTCCAGCGCCTCGTGGGGGATCGCCTCGTTGGCCATGCCCATGTCGACCGCCTCCTGGGCGGAGTAGGTCTTGCCGCGGAAGAACACCTCGCGGGCCTTCTTCTGACCGATCTGCTTGGCGAGGTACGCGGAGCCGAAGCCGCCGTCGAAGGAGGCGACGTCGGGATCCGTCTGGAGGAACTTCGCGTGCTCGTCGCTCGCGAGCGTGAGGTCACAGACGACGTGCAGCGAGTGGCCGCCGCCGACCGCCCAGCCGGGGACGACCGCGACCACGGGCTTGGGCATGAAGCGGATCAGCCGCTGGACCTCGAGGATGTGGAGCCGGCCGGCGCGCGCCTCGCGGACGAGGTCGTCGTCCTCGACGCCCGCCTCGTCGTCGTCGCGGTACTCGTACCCGGAGCCGCCGCGGACGGACTGGTCGCCACCGGCGCAGAAGGCCCAGCCGCCGTCCTTCTCCGAGGGGCCGTTGCCGGTCAGCAGGACGCAGCCCACGTCCGCCTGCTTGCGGGCGTGGTCGAGCGCGGCGTACAGCTCGTCGACGGTGCCGGGCCGGAAGGCGTTGCGCACGTCCGGGCGGTCGAAGGCGATGCGGACGGCGGGGACGTCGACCCCGCGGTGGTAGGTGACGTCGTCGAACTCGTCGGTGACCTCCTCCCACGCGTCGGGGTCGAACAGCTCCGAGACCATACCCGGGCTTGCGCGGGAGCGCTCATAAATGACCGATAAACGACCGCGGTCGCGGCGCGGTCGCGGCGCGGTCGCGGCGGGGGGCGACGAACCGGTCCGCGCGGGCGCCGAGAGCTACGCCCCGTCCCCGCGCTCCTCGACCGCGTCGCGCAGCGTCGCGACGTGGGTCTCCACCAGTTCGAGCGTGGCGTCCGCGTCGGCGTAGCCCTGCTCGTACTCGCCCTTCGCGCGCTCGTACTCCGTCAGGAACGTCTCGACGGCGTCCTCGAGGTCGTCCTCGCTCATGGACCGGTCTGGGAGCGCCGCGCCCTTATACCGACCGGCGGCGGGCCGGCGCCGACCGGCGTGGACCGACGCCGACCGGCGTGAACCGACGCCGACCGCCTCCGGAACCCCTAATGTGCCGCGGCCGTCCCCTCGCGCATGGACGATTCGGACGCGACCGGGGGCGGGTCGGAGACGAGGGCGGACGGCCGCGCGGCCGACCACCCGTACGCCGGCGCTTCGGACCCGGGGCCGGAGCCGGCCGCGACCGCGCGCGAGTTGGACGCCGCCGACCCGCTCGCGGAGTTCGCGGACCGGTTTCGGCTCCCCGAGGACGCGCTGTACATGGATGGCAACTCGCTGGGACCGGCCTCCGACGCCGCGCTGGCGAGCCTCGACCGCGTCGTCGACGAGTGGCGGGAGCTGTTGATCGGCGGCTGGACCGACGCCGAGCCGCCGTGGTTCGAGTACGCCGAGCGCGTCGGCGACGCGATGGCGCCGCTCGTGGGCGCCGCGCCCGAGGAGGTCGTCGTCGGCAACTCGATCACCGTCAACGTCCACACGCTCGTCGGGACGTTCCTGGACGAGTTGCTCGCTGGGAACGGCCCCGAAGTCGAGGGGTACGCGGCCGCGGACGGGACGTGGGGGTCGGGCTCCGGGGACGCGGCCGGCGGGGGCGACGCCGCCCGTCCCGCGGTCCTGGTCAACGAACTCGACTTCCCCTCGGACCACTACGCGGTCCGGGCGGCCCTGCGGACGCGGGGGATCGACCCCGACGAGAAGCTCCGCGCCGTGGAGAGCCGCGACGGGCGCACCGTCGACCCCGCGGACGTGGAGGCGGCACTGGAGCGACACGACGACGTGGGGATCGTCTACATGCCGACCGCGCTCTACCGCTCCGGACAGCGCTTCGACGTGCCACGGATCGCGGCGGCCGCCCACGCCAACGGGGCCTACGTCGGCTTCGACGCGGCTCACACCGCGGGCGTCGTCCCGCACGAGTTCTCGGCGGCGGGCGTCGACTTCGCCACGTGGTGCACCTACAAGTACCTCAACGCGGGGCCGGGGTCCATCGCGGGGCTCTACGTCGCCGAGCGCCACCACGGGCTCACCCCGGCGTTGGCCGGATGGTGGGGTCACGAGAAGGCGACGCAGTTCGAGATGAACATGACCTACACGCCCGCCGGCTCGGCCGGCGCGTGGCAGATCGGGACGCCGCCGATCCTCGCGACGGCGCCGCTGGAGGGCGCGCTCGACCTCGTTCGGAAGGCGGGGATCGACCGCGTCCGCCAGAAGTCGCTGGCGCTGACGGATTTCCTCGCCGCGCTCGTCGACGCGCGACTGCCGGCGGTGTCCGTCGGGACGCCCCGCGAGCACGACGCCCGCGGCGGGCACCTCGCGCTGGAACACCCCGACGCGGAGCGGCTGAGCCTCGCCCTGAAGGAGCGCGGGGTGGTGGTCGACTTCCGGCCGCCGAACGTGGTCCGGGTCTGCCCGGCGCCGCTCTACACGAGCTTCGGCGACGTGGTGGAGGTGGTCGCCACTCTCGAAGCGATACTCGCCGACGGCGCCCACGAGGCGTTCGATCCGGCCGGCGACGGCGTGACGTGAGCCCGGCCGGAGAGCCGCGAGCGGTCGAGGGCTTTCCGGGTAGTGGCGGCAAGCGCAGCAGGCCGCTCGACTGGTCCAGAAACCCCGAGCACAGCGGCGGTTGAGGGCTTCACGGCCGGTCGCAACGAGCACGGCAGCACGGTCGACCATTCACTCGCCCCCACCTATCGACGCAAGTCTCGCCGTCACCGAAATGTGTGAAAAACGCTTAAGAACTGTCCGGCGAAACCTCCGGGCATGTACGACGAGGAGGACCTCGCGTCGATCCGAGAGGCACGGGAGGAGTGGGAGGCGGAGACGCTCGACCCCGTGCTGGAGCGGTTCGGGGAGCGCGAGGACCGCTTCGCGACCGTCTCGAACCTCGAGGTCGACCGGATCTACACCCCCGAGGACGTGGCGGACCTGGACTACGAGGAGGACCTGGGCTTCCCGGGCGAGGAGCCGTTCACCCGCGGCCCGTACCCGACGATGTACCGCGGCCGGACGTGGACGATGCGGCAGTTCGCGGGGTTCGGGACCGCCGAGGAGACGAACGAGCGGTTCCACTACCTGATCGAGAACGGGCAGACCGGCCTCTCGACGGCGTTCGACATGCCCTCGCTGATGGGGCTCGACTCCGACGACCCGATGTCGCTCGGCGAGGTCGGCAAGGAGGGCGTCGCGGTCGACACCCTCCGCGACATGGAGGTGCTGTTCGACGGCATCGACGTCGGCGAGGTGTCGACCTCCTTCACCATCAACCCGAGCGCGCCGGTCATCTACGCGATGTACGTCGCGCTCGCCGACCAGCAGGGCGTCCCGCGCGAGGAGGTCCGCGGCACCCTGCAGAACGACATGCTCAAGGAGTTCATCGCGCAGAAGGAGTGGGTGATCCCGCCGGAGCCGTCCCTCGACCTGGTCACCGACACCATCGAGTTCGCCGTCGACGAGACGCCGAAGTTCAACCCCATCTCCGTCTCCGGCTACCACATCCGCGAGGCGGGCTCGACCGCGATTCAGGAACTGGCGTTCACGCTCGCGGACGGCTTCGCGTACGTCGAGGACTGTCTGGACCGCGGGCTGGACGTCGACGAGTTCGGGCCGCAGCTCTCCTTCTTCTTCAACTCGCACAACTCCATCTTCGAGGAGGTGGCGAAGTTCCGCGCGGCCCGCCGCATCTACGCCCGCGTGATGGACGAGTGGTACGACGCCGAGGACCCCGACGCCAAACGGCTGAAGTTCCACACCCAGACCGCGGGCCAGTCGCTGACCGCCCAGCAGCCGCTCAACAACGTCGTCCGCGTGACGATTCAGGCGCTCGCGGGCGTGCTCGGCGGCACCCAGAGCCTCCACACCAACTCCTACGACGAGGCGCTGGCGCTCCCCTCCGAGCAGGCGGTCCGCGTCGCGCTCCGGACCCAGCAGATCATCGCCGACGAGTCGGGCGCCGCGGACATCGTCGACCCGCTGGCGGGCTCGTTCGCGGTCGAGAGCCTCACCGACGAGACCGAGGAGAAGGCGATGGCGTACATCGAGGAGATCCGCGAGATGGGCGACGGCTCCGTCCGCGACGGCGTGCTCGCGGGGATCGAGGAGGGCTACTTCCACGGCGAGATCCAGGAGGCCTCCTACGAGTACCAGGAGCGCGTCGACGAGGGCGAGGAGACGGTCGTCGGCGTCAACAAGTACGAGGTCGACCAGGACACCAAGCCGGACCTGCTCCACGTCGACGAGACGACCCGCGAGCGCCAGCTCGCCCGCCTGGAGTCGGTCAAGGAGGACCGCGACGACGAGGCGGTCGAGGCGACCCTCGACGCGCTCGCGGACGCGGCCGAGAGCGGCGAGAACGTGATGCCCTACATCGTCGACGCGGTGAAAGCGTACGCCACGATGGGCGAGATAATGGCGGTCTTCGAGGCGCAGCACGGCCAGTACCGGGAGACCGTCGGGCTGGCCTGAGTAGCGGGAGCGGCGCCCGTTCGGTCTCCTCTCGCGGCCGGCGTTTGCTCGGCCGACCGCAGGCTTCGGCCTACCGGATCCGCTCGCCTGGCGCGGCGTCGCCGTGAGTCGTCAGCAGGTCGGCCTCCTCGCCCGCGGCCAGCACCATGCCGTTCGACTCGACGCCGAACAGCTCCGCCTTCTCGAGGTTCGCGAGGACGACCACCTTCTCGCCCTCGATGGCGTCGAGGTCGTGGAGCTGCTTGATCCCGGCGACGATCTGGCGCGTCTCCACGCCGATGTCGACGGTGAGCTTCGCGAGCTTGTCCGCGCCCTCGATGCCCTCCGCGCTCTCGATCCGGCCCACCCGGATGTCGAGCTCCTCGAACGTCTCGAAGTCGATGCGGTCGTCGGTGATGGGGTCGAAGTCGGTCATGGCGTCGTCCGTGTCCGCGGTATCCTCCGCGTCCGCCTCCTCGCTCTCCTTCGCCTCGTCGGCGGTCGCTTCGGCCACGCGCTCGTCGAGCTTCGCGTTCAGCTCCTCGACGCGCTCGGCCTCGATCTTCTCGAACAGCTCGGTCGGCTCGGGGAACGCCCCAGCGGGCGGTGCCAGCGCGTCGGCGCGCGTCGCGTTGTGGACGGACCCGTCCTCGCCCAGCTGCGCCCACAGGCGCTCGCATTTCTCGGGCGCGACCGGCTCGAAGAGGACGGCGATGGCCTTCGCGATCTGGACGCAGTCGTAGACGACCTGCTTCGCGCGCTCGGGGTCGTTGTCCACGAGGCTCCACGGCTCGTTGCGCTGGATGTACTCGTTGCCGAACGCGGCCAGATGGGTGACCGCGTCGCCCGCGTCGCGGACGGAGTAGTCGTTGACGGCGTCGGTGAAGTCGGCGACCGCGCCGTCGATCCGGCTCTCGACCTCGTCGCTCGGCCCCGCGACGTCCGTCGGGGCGCCCTCGTAGTTGCGGTGCGCGAACAAAAGCGAGCGGTAGAGGAAGTTGCCGACCGTCCCCACCAGCTCGTTGTTGACGCGCTCGCGGAAGCGCTCCCACGAGAAGTCCACGTCCTGCTGGAACCCGCCGTTGGTCGCGAGGTAGTACCGCAGCAGGTCGGGGTGGAACCCCTCGTCGATGTACTCGTCGGCCCAGACCGCGCGGTCGCGGCTGGTCGAGAAGCCCTTCCCGCCGAGCGTCACGAAGCCGGAGGCCATCACGGCGCGCGGCTCGACGTGACCCGTGCCGCGCAACATCGCGGGCCAGAAGACCGTGTGGTGCTGGATGATGTCGCGGCCGATGACGTGGACGACCTCGCCGCCGACGTCGTCGGGGTCGACCGCGTCGGGGTCGGTGGCGTCCGCGGCGGCCGCGGCGTGCTCGCCGGCGCCCCAGACCGCCTCCCAGTCGAAGACGTCCGCGCCCACGCGCTCGGAGTACTGCTTCGTGGAGGCGATGTACTCGATCGGCGCGTCGACCCAGACGTACAGCACGAGGTCGGACTCCTCGCCCTCGGCGTCGGGGTAGTCGATCCCCCAGTCCATGTCGCGGGTGATACACCAGTCCTGGAGCCCCTGCTCGATCCACTCGCGGGGCTGGTTCCGGGCGTTCGCGGTCCCCTCCAGCCGGTCCAGGAAGTCGGAGAGGTAGTCGGCGAACGCGGAGACCTCGAAGAACTTGTGCGTGCGCTCGTGGTACTCGGCCGGGTTCCCCGAGATGGTCGAGACGGGGTCCTCGATCTCGCCGGGCTCGAGGTGGCGCTGGCACCCCTCGTCGCACTCGTCGCCGCGGGCGTGGGCACCGCAGTACGGGCAGGTCCCCTCGACGTAGCGGTCGGGGAGGTACTGGTCGTCCTCGGGATCGTACGCGACCATGATCTCCTTCTCGTAGACGTGGCCGGCCTCGTCGAGGTCGCGGACCAGCTCCTGGGTGAGCTCGGTGTTGGTCTCGTCGTGGGTGTGGCCGTAGTTGTCGAAGTCGACGTTGAACTTCGGGAACGTCGCCTCGTACTCCTCGTGCCAGCCGAGCGCGAACTCCTCGGGGGAGACGCCCTCCTGCTCCGCGTTGACCGCGACGGGCGTGCCGTGCATGTCCGAGCCGGAGACGAACGCGGTCTGCTGGCCCAGCGTTCGCAGCGCGCGGGCGTACACGTCGCCGCCCACGTAGGTGCGGAGGTGACCGACGTGCAGGTCGCCGTTGGCGTACGGCAGCCCGCAGGTCACCACCGCGGGGTCGTCGGTGGGGAAGTCCTCGTGGCTCATTGCTCGTGTGTGTTCTCGGGCAAGCGGGGCAAAAGCCCGCTGGTTCCGCGCGTCCCTCGCCGCGGTCGAAACCGGGCGTTTCTCGGGTCGCTGCACGCACCCACACGCGAACCCGCGCGGGCAACGTTCAAACCCGTCCCCGTCGTACCCACGGCCGAATGCGGCTCGACGAGTTCGTGGAGTTCGAGCGGAACGAGCGCGCCGAGCGCCGCCGCCTCGCCCAGGAGAAGGACTACGGCGTGCTCGACCACCTCGAGACGTTTCAGGACCGCTTCGAGGACGCGCTCTCCGGCGACTCGCTGGTCGGCTCCGTCTCGCCGTCTATCTTCGTCGGGCGCTCGAACTACCCGAACGTCTCGACCGGCATCCTGTCGCCGGTCGGCCGCGAGGAGCAGGCCGAGCGGTTCCGCACCTCCGGCGACTGGTACGACGAGGGCGTCTCGATCGGCGACGTCTTCGAACGCCGCTCCGGCCTCCTCAACTCCAACCGGACCGCCGAGGTCGACAACGTCCACGACGCGTGGGACGGCTGGCTCGGCACCCAGCGCGAGGTGGCCATCGCGGACCGGCCCGTCGACGTGGAGATCGGGCTCGACTCGAAGCCGGAGTTGGACGTGGACATCGACGACGTGGGCGCGCCGGTCGGACCGCGGGCCCGCGCCCGCGACGCGTCGCTCGGCGAGAACCCGCACGTCCCGCGGCCGGTCGAGAAGACGCTGGAGGACGACGACTGGCGCGCGCAGGGGGCGATGACGTACCTCTACCGCCGGGGGTTCGACGTGTACGAGATCAACTCGATCCTCTCGGCGGGCGCGCTCGGACAGGGGGAGAACCGCCGACTCGTCCCGACGCGCTGGTCGATCACCGCGGTCGACGACACCGTCGGCCAGTACCTCCGCGGGACGATCAGGGACGCGCCGTCGGTCGACTCGGTCGAGGTCCACCGCAACGAGTACCTCGGCAACGCCTTCTGGGTGGTCCTCGCCCCGGGCGACTGGGAGTACGAGCTCGTCGAGATGAAGGCGCCCGGCTCCGTCTGGAACCCCGACCCCGAGGCCGGCATCTACCTCGCGGCCGCCCACGAGGGCCGCGAGGGGCGGACGGGCTACGTCGACGAGACCGCGGGCGCGTACTACGCCGCGCGGCTCGGCGTGCTGGAGCACCTCTCCGACCGCGGCCGGCAGGCGAAGGTCCTGGTGCTCAGACACGTCTCCGACGCGTACTGGGGGCCCGTCGGCGTCTGGCAGGTCCGCGAGGCGGTCAGGAACGCCTTCGAGGGCGAGCTCGGGGAAGCGGAGACGTTCGGCGAGGCCGTCCGCGGCGTCGCGGACCACCTCCCGGTCCCCCTCTCGCGACTCCGGCGCAAGTCGACGATGGCCGCGGGGCTCCAGACGAACATCGGGGACTTCCTCGGCTGAAGGGTCGAACGGGCCAGAACAGGGGAAGAGAGAACGGCCAGCCGGCGTTACCGCGTCAGCTTCGCGAGCAGCTCGTACCCCTTGTCGCGCACCGCGTCGGGGAGGAACCGCGCCAGGACGCCGACCCGGGCTGCCGTCCCGGGCTGGACGCGGGCCGGGGGCCGCGTCGCGCTCGCCGCGTTGAGGATCTCGGCCGCGACCCGCTCCGGACCGACCGACCCGGGGCCGTCGCCTCCGATCAGCTTCGCGTCGTCGAAGACGCGGTAGAAGTCCTCGTAGGCGCCCGAGCGGTCGATCCCCTCGCCGACCTCACCGCCCGCTTCGTCATCCTCCGGCTCCCGGTCCGCCGCCACCTCCCGCTCGGCGCGCTCGCTGAATCCCGTTTTGACCGGCCCGGGCTCGACGACGACCACGTCGATGCCGTACTCGGATACCTCGCCGCGCAGCGCGTCGGACATCGCCTCGACCGCGAACTTCGAACCGCTGTAGACGCCCCCGCCGGGGAACGCGACGCGTCCGGCGACCGACGAGAGGTTGACGATCGTCCCCTCGCGCTCGCGGCGCATGTGCGGGAGGACGGCCCTGATGAGCCGATGGGGACCGTACACGTTCACGTCGAACTGCTCGTGGACCTTCTCCGTCGGCACGTCCTCCAGCGGGCCGAACTGGCCGTATCCGGCGTTGTTGACCAGACAGTCGATGGCCCCCTCCTCGTCGAGGATCCGGTCCACGACGCGGTCGACGTCCGCCTGGTCCGTCACGTCGAGCGTCGCGAGCTCGCAGCCCTCGTCCCCGAGCGTCTGTGCGTCCGCGGGGTTCCGTGCGGTCGCGTACACCGTCCAGCCCTCGTCGTTGAACGCCCGCGCCGTCGCGCGGCCGATACCCGAGGAGCAGCCGGTGATGAGTACGGTCTTCTGCACGTTTCCGGCGTCGGGCGCGGAGGGTATAACTGTCGGGCTTCTCTCTCGATCCGGCAACTCTCAGATTAAAACAGCTGTTGGAAAATATAATTCGATAAAAAGATACGAACACTTAAGTCAGAAAAAGAGGATATGACTCTCCGCCTGAATGAGACGAGACGCGCTCGCACTGCTGTTCGTGTGTCTGTTCCTCGGCGCTCCGCTCGCGGGGGCGGCCGACGCCGAAGCGCCGCTTGCCGACGCCGGTCTCGACCAGTCGGTATCCCAGGGGACGACCGTTCATCTCGACGGCGGCGGCTCGTACGATCCGGACGGTGAGATCGTCGCTTACGAGTGGGAAATCCTGGCTCCGGACGGTAGCACGGCCGCGACGCCGACCGGCCGAACGCCGACCTTCGAGGCGGCCGCGTTAGGGACCTACGACGTGACGCTCACCGTGACCGACGACGCGGGGCGGACGGCCAGCGACACGCTCCACGTCCGCGTCTCCGAGGGGGACCCGCCCGCGGTCGCACTCGAGGGCCCGTCGGCGGTGTCGGTCGGCGACACCGCCGCCTTCACGGCCGCGATCGACCCGGGTGACGCGCCCATCGACCGCGTCGTCTGGCGAGTCGACGGGGAGGTCGTCGAGACCGAGCACCGGCCGGGAGCCGAAGCCACCCTGAACCGCACCATCACCACGCTCGATCCCCGAACCGTCGACGTGACGGTTCTCGACACTGCCGACCAGTCGGCGAGCGACGACCGGACGGTCTCGGTTACGGAGCCGGAGGAGGCGAGCGGAAGCCCCGGCTGGTACGGCGGTACCGCGGCGAGCGAGGACCCGACGATCCACGGTCCACAGGAGGTGTTCGAGGAGGAACCGCTCACTGCGACGTATTCGGTCGACTCCGGCGGCGCGGCCGTCGCCGCGGTCACCTGGCGCGTCGACGGCGAGTCGGTCGCGACCGGCGGGACGCTCCAACGAACGTGGGACCCCGGCCGCCACCGGCTCTCCGCGCTCGTCGAGTACCGCGACGGGAGCAAGCGCGTGGCGACGTTCGCGGACGGGACCCGCGAGGTGGTCGCGAAGCCGCCGGTCGACCTCCGGCTCCGGGACCTCGACGGCTACGACGGGACCATCAGCGGCGCGGTCGTCGCGGAGGACGACCTGAACGCGCTCCGGTCCGTGGAGGTGTTCATCGACGGCGAACTGGTCGAACGCGCAACGCGTCGGGGCGTCCGGCGCCACGAGTCGGAGTTCCGCGCGGACGGACTCCGAGACAACACCGAATACGAGGTGACCGCGGTCGCGACCGACACCTACGGACAGACCGTTCGCGTCACGGAGACCGTCGAAGTCGCCGGGATCCCCTATATCGAGTCGATCGAGGTCCTGAACACGCCGGTCGACTCCTACCACGAGCGAATCGACCCCGAACGCTACACCGCGACGATGAAGGTGACCGTGGACCTGAACGGCTACCCGGTTGAGGGGGTGGGGATGGAGACAAGCGCTCGGGAAAATGAGTATGTGGAATTAGAAACTCGCACTCAAAATATATCAGATCAAAAAATAGTCAAAATAGTTGACTTTGCTTATTCGTCCCCACGAAAGTATGAGATAACTGAGAATCTCCTAGTACTTGATCGGCCTCAAACGTTAGTCGTCGATAAGGAGCCTGCGTCGATCAAAGTCGTAGACAGTGACCCCGAGGTTCGATTAGATGTCCATGTCAACCACGACAAAAACCTACACGTTCCTAGAATCGTGATTGACGCCAGTAATTCATTTGATCCAGACGGAACTAAGCTCTCGTTTACTTGGATACCGGACTTTGTGGAGGAGAGCCCGGTTCTGTCGTCCAGCTTGAAAAACATCAAGAACGAAATCACCCTCTCAGTTATCGACGGACACAACCGAGAGGTTAGAAAGACGACGACGCTGGATGAGTACTATTCGCCGACAATTGACGTGTTCTTGTACAGTCAAACGGGATACGATCCATACGAAACTCTAAGTCTGAGCTTCAGAACAGAGCGGTTTAACTTGAAAGATGAAGCATTCGAAAGCTCTGACATACGCTTTGAATTGATCCGTGGTTCTGGCCAAGTCACAGCGAAGAAAGATCCGGCAGAACAGGAGAACCGCTGGGTCGGGGATATCGAAACTACGCTGGGAGCCTATCTTGATGGTCCTGTTGCTTTACAAGTATATAACGCAGAAAACCCGGAGCAAACGGAACGAACGTTCGAGTTACCCCTCCCGACATTCACCAGAACGGGAGAGTTTTATTACAATATCGACGTAACTGAGTCGCTCTATGAGGTAGAAGTTCCAGTGTATGACGAGATCTCAGTCTCGTCTGAGCACTTGATGCGGGCAAGTCAGGATAGAGGATACTCAGTAGCGGAGATGGAAGAGGACACGTCCTACACGATACAGAGGCTTCACGAGCAGGACGCAATAATCGAAACCAGGCAGAAGGAGTTCGATAGCTCGCTTCGACGCCGGCACTTTATCCGTCGATCTGACGGGTGGCACAAATCCGGACGCACGTCGACTCAACGCGAAAAAGTGACGACATCCTACGAGTGGCGGCATTCAATTTCGTCCGGGTACACCGGTCAGAAGCGGACAAGGACGATCCAGTCCGCGGAGTACCGAACGGAATACCAGTACCAAAGCAGGTACGGGGGAACTTACTGGTCATCGCATGCTTACAGTTTGTGGGACCGCCGAACAGGCTCCTCTCGTTCCGTTAAGGTCCGCGATCGAGTCACAGAGACTGAGTACCAACACAGGGAGACGAAGACCACAACGGTCACAGACTACACGTACCTAGCGAGCAAGGAAGTCGTCATTCAGCAAAGCGTGTCGGAGTGGAGAGACTACATGGAGACGTCCGACCGTCGGACGGTGGACAACCACGTCAGGAGTGACAACTATCGGATCGGTCGAACGTCAACGTCGACTACCTGGATACTCCGAAAGCAGGTTGGAACGAATTCTGAGATACGAGATGAAGTTGACGACAAAACAGCAGTTACTCGATCGGAACTGACGGTTGAAGGCGATATCGTGTACTACTCGTCCGGCACAGATGCGGTAGACAGTAATATCCGAAAGACGGGCGTGTTCAAGAAGACGGCAGTCGAAGAGGGATTCGTCTCAGAACCCGAATTAATACAACAATTAAGAAATCGTGAGCCGACAGGGGGAGATGACTGTCGAGGTGCGGGATGTGGTGTAAAATGATCCACGGTCGGTTTCTGCTAGTTGCGATGCTGGTGGTCGTAGCGGCCGGTATGATGGCAGGACCCGGACTGGCTGACTCAACGGTCGATACTGACGAGCAGGAGGAAATAGTCTACTCGAAGACGATACAAACAGAATATGGGTTCCAGATCACCGCCGACTTCTACGCGAATATGACTCTAGAGATCTCTTCGCACAATCTCAACACTGAGTCTGAAGAAGTATCATTTGCACTTCAAGTAGCCAGAACGACGGTGCATGACGTACGAGAGACACTCCACCCAAGCGAAACCGAATATTGGACCTTTGATATCTCTGGCATGCAAGATCCCTCTGCCCATCAACAAATAGTCAAGATCCATGCCTACGGCCCAACCATCCAGCACACCTACAACGCCACGCCCACGGCCGCGGACGCGGACGACATGCCGCTCCCGCAGATAACGAACGTCGACCTCGTGGCGAACGGGACGCCCGCGGATCCGCGGACGGAACTCCACGTCACGGTCGAGAACCCGACTCCGCACGCGCATCGCCAGCACGTCGTCGTCTCGACCGAGGAGACGGGGAACGCGGTCGGGCGGCCGGAGGCTAGGCCCAACGAGACGGGGACCGCGGTCATCGAGTTGAACGAGCCGCCGGACGCGGTCGTCAGGGGGGAAGTTCGACTGTACACGAACGACTACTCGGACATGAACGACAGCCTCGACATGGTCGAGTTCGCGGGCGAGCCCGAGGGCAACGTCACCGTGGAGAACCGGACGTACGAGCCCATCCACCCGAACTACCACTACGAACCGTCGGGGGCGGGCTCGGACGACGGTGACGGTGTGGGGCTCCCGGGCGGCGGGTCCCTCTCCGGGGACGCGCTGCTGGCCGCCGGGTTCCTCGGGGCCGGGACGCTCGCGATCGGCGTCATCCTCGCGGTCGGCGCACGCCGGCGATACTGACCGCGCCGGGAGCGTGGTTCGGATCCGGAGCCCGCCCGCCTACCGCGTCTTCGCGACCACTCTTGCCGGCGCACCGTCGCTCTCCGCGAGCGGGAGCGGGAAGGCGTAGCACGCAAACCGGCGGGGTAGACCCGCGAGGTTCCGAAGGTTCTCGACGACCGGCAGACCGGCACCCAGCAGCGCGTGGTGGGCAGGGAATCCGGTCGGCTCGTCACCGGAGTCGTCGTCTGCTGACTCGGCGGGCGCGGTCGGGTCGGGACCGAACGTGTCCAGACCCACGCCGACGCCCGCGTCGACGCACCGCTCGGCGAACTCGGGCGTCAGGAACGGATGATCGCGGTAGGCGTCGGTTCCCCACCTGTCGGCCCAACCGGTGCGGACGACCAGCAGGTCGATCGCGGGGTCGAGGTCGTCCGGAAACGCGTCCGGCCCGACCGCTTCCCGCGGCTCACACGGCGTCAGGTCGAGCAGGCGCGCGTCGAAGGCCCACTCGCCGACCTCGCGGTCGTCGAGCGTCGCGCCGTCGGGTTCCGTGTGCCGCGGCGCGTCGACGTGGGTGCCGGCGTGGCTGCCGAGTTCGACCGTGTGAACCGAGTAGCCGTCCGCCTCGTGAGTCGCGGCCGGTTCGACCGAGACGTCCGGGTCGCCGGGGTAAGTCGGCGCGCCCGTCCGGAGTGGGTGCGAGAGGTCGCGGTACATAGTCGTCCATCGGCACGGCGTCTCAAAAGTGCGGTCACGCGTCGCGGTGACGGAAATGGGCCGCACCGCGACCGGTTACAGAAAAATCCACATCACGACCGCAGACGGGAAACGGACCGGCGACGGCCGGTTGCGGGACCCGACTTACGCCCCTTCCGGGCTTAGCAGACGCGAGAGCGCGCGCTCGACCGCCGCGGTCGCCCACTCGACCTCGCGGACACGGACGTACTCGCGATCGGCGTGCGCGACGGCGCCGTCGCCGTCCGCGAGGTCGCCGGGACCGAACACGACCGTCGGCGCGGGCGCGAAGTACGAGGCCTCCGTCGCCGCGGAGAAGGGCCGGGCGCCGGCGCCGCGCTCGGCGTCGGTCGCTTCGGGTCGGGTGCCGGCGATGGCTTCCCGAAGCGTCCGCGGGAGCCGATGGTCGGGGTCGGTCGCGAACGCCTCCAGGAACGGCGAGTCGCGCTCCGTCAGCGAGACCGCGACGCCGACCGCGTCGTCGACCGCCGCGCGCACGTCCGCTTCGAGCGCGTCCCGGAACCCGCCCGCGGATTCGGGGGGAACGCTCCGGCGGTCGACGGTGATCGCACACCGGTCGGGCACCTGGTTCGTCGCGCCGCCCCCCTCGACCACCGTCGGCGTGAGCTTCGGCGGGCCGAGCTGTGGGTGTTCGTCCGCCTCCGCGTCGAACGTCCGGATCGCCGCGAGCGCGTCCTCAGCGGCCGCGACGGCGTTGACGCCGGCGAACTCGGCCGCGTGGGCGTTCTCGCCCGCGAGTTCGACCGTCCCCTCGAAGCGCCCCTTCGCGGCGGTGCAGACGTCAAGTCCCGTGGGCTCGCCGACCAGAAACAGGTCGCCCTCGAGCGCGTCTTCCGTCCCCGGAAGCCGGCCCGTCAGCGCCGCGGCGCCGAGCGAGAGGACCTCCTCGTCGGGGGTTATCGCGAGCGTGAGCCGACCGCGGCCGACGTCGGCGGACAGAAACCCGCCCACGAGCGCCGCGAGCGGCCCCTTCGCGTCGCAGGCGCCGCGCCCGTGGATGACGTCCACCCCCGTCTCGCCCTCGACGGTCGCGTCCCGGTCGCGCTCGAAAGGCACGTCCGGCGACACCGTGTCGAGGTGCGTATTCAGGACGACGTGGGGACCGGCGGCGCCCGCCGACTCCCCGGAGGCCGTCCGCGTGGCGAGGACGTTGCCGGCGTCGTCCACCGCCGCGTCGACGCCGTGCTCCGCCAGCGTCGCGACCAGCAGGTCTCGCGCGTCGGTCACGTCCTCGTGACACGGAAGCTGCACCATCTCGGCGAGGAAGGAGACGGGGTCGTAGGTCTCGGGGTCGGCCGGGGGGGACGCGTCGAGGTCGGACACGTCGACGCCTCGCGTGCCGGGAGAGTCGCCGTCCGCGGGTCCGGTCATCGCGGATCGGCGAGGAGCGTCCCCTCGTACTCCACCTCGACGGGGCCGGCCAGCCACGCCGGGCCGTCGTCCGGGACCGTCACCTCCAGCCGTCCGCCCGGCGGCGTGGTGTGGACCTCCGGGCCCTCGACGCGGCCGGTTCGGACCGCGGCCGCGCCGATGGCCACGCCGCCGGTGCCGCAGGAGCGGGTCTCGTCCTCGACGCCGCGCTCGAAGGTGCGCTGGGCGAACACGGGGACGCCGTCGGCGGTCGTTCCGGCCGGCGACGCGAGGTTCACGTTCGCGCCCTCCGGGAAGACGTCGGCGTGTCGGACCGGCTCCGCGACCGCCGCGAGGTCGTGTGCGTCCACGTCCTCGACGAACGCGACCGCGTGTGGGACGCCCGTGTTCACGGCGGTGACGGTCAGTCCCTCGACCTCGGTTTCGACCAACGGGCCGTCGCTCTCGACCGGGACGCGCTCGGGGTCGAACGCGGGCGTCCCCATCTCGATCTCCACGTAGTCGTCGTCCGGGCTCACGTTGGCGTGTCTGGTCCCCGCCTGCGTGTCGATCATGAACTCCGTCTCGCCGGTGCGCTCGTGGGCCCACGCGGCCGCACAGCGCGCGCCGTTGCCGCACATCGAGGCGGTCGAGCCGTCCGGCTGGACCAGCGTCATCACGACGCGGGCCGGCGAGTAGCGCTCGGTCACGTCCAGGAACAGCACGCCGTCGGCGCCCCGCCTCCCGGTCGCGGCGCTCGTGCCGCCGTTCCGTGACGACTCCGCGACGCTCACGCCCGTCTCGCGGTCGCAGTGCGTGCGAGCGAACGCGGCCCGGTCCGGGACCGGGTCCGTGGCGTCGACCACGAGGAAGTCGTTGCCCGTACCGTGGTACTTCGTGAACTCCACGGCGCCCGTCGCGTGGCTCATCCCTCTACCTCCGTCAGGTCCGCGAGCGTTTCACGGCGGCGGACGACGCGCGCTGCGCCGTCCGCGTCCCCCCCGCTCGCGTCCCCTGCGGCGACCGCGACCTCCGCGGGTCGCGGCCGGGAGTTGTACTGGCTCGCCATCTCGTAGCCGTACGCGCCGGCGATGCCGACCGCCAGCAGGTCGCCGCGCTCGGGGTCGGGGAGGGGCCTGTTCTCGCAGAACACGTCCGCGCTCTCGCAGATCGGGCCGGCGACGGTGACGCCGACCGTCTCGCGGTTCGTCGGCTCCGCGCCGGTCGCGGTCGACGAGCCGTCACCGAGGTTGCGGATCGGGTGGTAGGCGTCGTACATCGCCGGGCGGAGCAGGTCGGTCATGCCGGCGTCGACCCCCGCGACGACCGTCTCCGGCGTCGGCTTCACCGTGTTCACGCGCGTCAGCAGGACGCCGGCGTCCGCGACCACGTAGCGCCCGGGCTCGACCGCGAGACCGGCGGGCTCGGCATCGTCGGAGCCGCCCCGCGACACCTCGCCGAGCGCGTCGCGGGTCGCGTCCGCCACCGCGTCCAGGTCCAGCGCCGGCGCGTCCTCCTCGTACGGGACGCCGAAGCCGCCGCCCACGTCGACGTACTCGAGGTCGACGGGGGCGGCCGCGTCGCCGGTCCCGTCGGCGTCGTCCTCGCTCGGCGCGGTCAGCGTCCGCGCCAGCTCCCCCATCCGCGAGACGAGTTCGCGGTGGCTGTCGAGTTGGCTCGGGTCGATTCCGGAGCCGGCGTGGGCGTGGATCCCGACGATCTCGAACCGCTCGGCGGCGTCGCGGACGACCTCGGCCGCGCGGTCGTACGGGACGCCGAACTTCGCGTTCGCGCCGGTGCGGACCTTCTCGTGGTGGCCCGCGCCGACGCCAGGGTTGACGCGGACGCAGACGCGGCCGTCGTACCCGCGCTCCGCGAGGCGGTCGAGGGTGTCGACCGCGCCCGCGGTGACCGTCAGGTCGGGGTTGTCGGTCCACGCCTCGTCGACGACGTAGTCGAGGTCGCGGGCCGGCGGGTTGACCGCGGTGTAGTGGAGTCGGTCGCCCGCGAAGCCCGCGGCGAGCGCGCGGTGGAGTTCGCCCGCGGAGGCGCACTCGGCGTCGAGGCCCGCCTCGCGGACCGTCTCGAGGACCGCCCGCCCCGTGTGGGCCTTCACGGCGTAGCGCACGTCCGCGTCGGGGAACGCGGCGCGGAGCCGCGCGCAGTTCTCCCGCACGCGGTCGAGGTCGATGGCGTACAGCGGCGTGTCGTGGGTCGTGGCGAGGTCGCGGAGCCGGTCGGCGTCCCAGTCCGCGACTCGACGCACGTCGGGACCGAGGTCGGAGGCGGGCGCGGAGGCGGCGTCCGCCGCGGCGTCCCCGGTGGCGGCGTCGCTCATTCCCGAAGCGCCTCCTCCCGCGCGGTCGCCTCGAGGGTGCGCTCCTCCACGTCGGTGGCGACGACCGCGGGCTTGTACGCGCCGCCCTCGAAGAGGTCGTGGTCGCCGACGGAGGACTCCACCATGCGGGTGAACGCCCGCCGATCCGACGGCAGGTGACCGTAGATGACCTCCTCCTCGACGAGGTCGTACACCGGGATGCGCGGCGTGAGCAGGGTGTTCTCGCCGACGACCGAGTTCTCGCCCACGCGGAAGCCGGAGGTGACCCGACAGCCCGCGCCGAGCGAGACGCCGTCCTCGACGATCACGGGCGCGTCCTCGACCGGCTCGAGCACGCCGCCGATCAGCGTGTTCGCGCCGAGCTTGACGCCCTCCCCGAGCTGGGCGCAGGATCCGACCGTGTCACAGGAGTCGACGAGCGTGCCGTCGCCGACGTACGCGCCCATGTTGACGAACGAGGGGCTCATCATGATGCAGTCGCTGCCGAGGTACGCGCCGCGCCGGATCGCGGTCCCGTCCGGCGTGTTTCTCGTTCCCCGCTCCGCCAGATCGGCGGTGTCTCGCAGCGGGAGCACGTCGTGGTAGGTGACGTCGCCGTACTCGCGCGCCTCGGTCTCGCGGAGGCCGAAGTTGAGCAGGATGCCTCGCTTGACCCACTCGTTGGCCGTCCAGGAGGTCACGTCGTCGCCGGTCTTCTCCGCCGCGCGGACTTCGCCGGCCTCCAGCGCGTCGAGGAACGCGTCGAGCGTCGCCTCGTCGTCGGTCGTCGTGTCGGCCGCGGTCAGTCCCTGGTCGTAGCGCCGCCAGAGGTCCTCGATGTCGGTTTCGAGCGTCATGTTGTGTCGTGTGAGGGGAGTGGGTCGTTTTTACTCGTCGGTTGCGGCATCGACCGCGTCCGCGAAGTCGTAGCGGCCGGGGGGCTGGTCGGCGAGCCAGACGGCCGCGTCGAGCGCGCCGATGGCGAACACCGCCCGGTCGCCCGCGCGGTGGGTCAGCTCCAGCGTCTCGCGGTTGCCCGCCAGCAGCACCTCGTGCTCGCCGGTCACGTCGCCCGCGCGCCGGGCGTGGACGCCGATCTCAGAGGGCTCGCGGGGCGCCTCGCCCTCGCGGCCGTGCGTCCGCTCGTCGAGGTCGCCGCGCTCCGCCTCGACGTCGTCGAGCAGCGTCTTCGCGGTGCCCGAGGGAGCGTCGCGCTTGCCGTTGTGGTGCGTTTCGGTCAACTCCACGTCGTAGCTCGGGACCGCCCGCACCGCCTCCCGAACGGCCCGGCGGAGCGCCAGCACGCCCCGCGAGAAGTTCGCGGCCTTCAGCAGGGGCACCGCCTCGCTCGCCTCGCGGAGCCGACGCGTCTCCGAGGAGTCGAAGCCCGTGGTGCCGGTGACGACCGCGACGCCCGCCTCGGCGGCCGCCTCGGCGTAGTCGGCCGCGGACGCGGGACCGGTGAAGTCGACCAGCACGTCCGGGTCCGCGTCCGCGAGCAGGCGGTCGAGGTTGTCGGCGGGGTCGACCGCGACGCCCGCGACCGGTTCCGTCTCGGAGCGGTTCACCGCGAGGACGACGCGCACGTCCTCCCTGTCGGCCGCCGCGCCGATCACCTCGCCGCCCATCCGACCGCCGGCGCCGGTGACGGCGATGCGGACCGGGTCGTCGCCGCCGACCTCGGCACCGCCGGCGTCCGCCTCCGAGCCGTTCCCGGTCATCGCGTCGCCTCCGCGACGTCCGGCTCGCCGCCCTCGTACTCCGCGAGCAGGTCGGCCAGTTCCTCGCGGTGCTCCTCCGAGAGCCGCGTGAGCGGCGGGCGGACCGTCGGCGAGCCCATCCCGCGGATGTGCATCGCCTCCTTCACCGGAATGGGATTCGTCTCCGTGAACAGCGCGCGCGTCAGCGGCCCGAGTTCGTGGTGGAGCTCGCGGGCGCGGTCGTAGTCGCCCGCCAGCGCGGCGCCGACCATCGCGCAGGTGCGCTCCGGTTCGACGTTGGCGACGACGCTGATGGTGCCGCGGCCGCCGACCGAGAGGATGGGGAGGGTGAGCCCGTCGTCGCCCGAGAGGACCGAGAACTCCTTCTCTCGCGTGCGCTCGACGACCTCGGAGATCAGGTTGAGGTCGCCGGAGGCCGCCTTGTAGCCCGCGACGTTGGGGTGGTCGGCGAGTTCGACGGTCACGTCCGCGGGGATGGACTGCCCCGTCCGCGAGGGGACGTTGTAGACGATCTGCGGGAGGTCCACCGCGTCAGCGACCGTGCGGTAGTGTTCGAGGAAGCCCGCGGGTTCGGGCTTGTTGTAGTACGGCGAGATGAGCAGGAGTCCGTCAGCGCCGGCGTCCGCCGCGCGCTGGGAGAGCGAGAGCGCCTCCGCGGTGTTGTTCGAGCCGGTGCCGGCGATGACGGGCACGTCCTCGACCGCGGCCGCGACGGTCTCGATCACCTCTACGTGTTCGTCGTGGGTCATCGTCGCCGACTCGCCGGTGGAGCCGACGGGGACGAGCCCGTCGACGCCGGCCGCTTCGAGGTACTGCGCGTTGGCCGCGAGCTGGTCGTGGTCGATACCGTCGTCCGTGAACGGCGTCGTCATCGCGGGGAAGACGCCGTCGAGCGTGATGTCGGTCATGGGGTGTGTCGTCGTGTGGGTGCCGCGGATAGTGCCGCGGGTGGGTGTCGACTGTCGGGTGTCGGTCGTGAGTCGGAACGGAGCACGCGCACGAGCGCGTCCGGGGGCTGCCCGGTGCCGGGGGTCGTCCGGGACGGGGTCGCCACTCCCGCCTGTGGACGCATCATGCGCGTTTTTTCGAGAAGAGCCGCGCCGCTTCGGACGCCGCCGATGCGGACGTGGACGCGGTCGGAATCACGGTCGAACCTGCGGCCGAGAGGCCCTTATACGTTGCGTCCGCGGCCGAACTACCGCGATAGGTTGATCGGTGCGTTTCAAAACCGCTCGCGGTGCTGTGGGGTGCGGTTTTGGTCCCGTCAGCGCGCGCGGCGAGGGTCCCACGAGGAACGAGCGGGACAACGGGAGCCGCAGCCCGGCGCCCGCGACCGCAGGCGGCCCGGACCGTCCGTCGGAACCCGGCGCAGTCGAGCCGGCAGTGGCGAGGTGGCGCCGCCCAGACCAGCAGGACGGAGGGCCGCCTCGGGCGCTTTCGATCTCTCCGGCCGAATCACGGTTCCGCCGGTGAACGACCCGTCCGCGACGGCGTCCCTTTTACACGCCGCCCACCAACCCCGGGTATGGCGACACGCGAGGCGACCTGGCGCTACCGCGACCGGTTCGGGGACGCGTTCGGGCGCACCTTTTTCCGGCGGTTCGGCCCCGGCGTCGTCTCCAGCGTCGGGATCGGGACGTACCTCGGCGAGCCGACCGACGCGGTCGACGAACGCTACCGAGAGGCGATCCGGCTCGCGCTGGAGTCGGGCGTCAACGTCGTCGACACCGCGGTCAACTACCGCTGCGGCCGCTCCGAGCGCGCGGTCGGCGACGCGCTCGCGGCCGCGGACGTCGACCGCGACGCGGTGCTGGTGGCCACGAAGGGCGGCTTCGTCCCCTTCGACGGTACCCGGCCCGAGGACCCGGGCGCGTACGTCCGCGAGGAGTTCCTCGAAACGGGAGTCGTGGACCGCGAGGACCTCGCACACGGGAGCCACGCGATCGCGCCCGGCTTTCTCGACGCGATGCTGGACCGGTCGCTGTCCGCGCTCCGGCTCGACGCGGTCGACTGCTACTACGTCCACAACCCCGAGACGCAACTCGCCGTCCGGTCGCGGGCCGAGGTGTACGACGCGCTGGAGGCGGCCTTCGAGCTGCTGGAGCGCCGGCGGCTCGCGGGCGACCTCGGGAGCTACGGCGTGGCGACGTGGGAGGCGTTCCGGGTCCCGGAGGGTCACGAGTCGCACCTCTCGCTCCCGGCGGTGATCGAGCGGGCGGAACGGGCCGCGGAGGCGGTGGGCGCCGACGACTGCGGCTTCGCGGCGGTCCAGCTCCCGTTCAACGTCGCGATGGCGGACGCGTTCACGCGGGCGAACCAGCCGCGACCGGACGACCACGCGGGCGAGGCGGACGAACGCGTCTCGACGCTGGAGTGCGCCCACGAGGCCGGGGTCGGCGTGTTCACGAGCGCGAGCATCGGGCAGGGGGAGCTGTCCACCTCGCTGCCCGACTACGTCGCCGACCGGCTGGCCGGCGACACGCCGGCCCAGCGCGCGCTCAACTTCGCGCGGAGCGCGCCCGGCGTCACCTGCTCGCTGGTGGGCGCGAGCGACCCGGCGCACGTCCGCGAGAACGTCGCAGCGGGAACGTTCGACCCGCTGGGCGCGAACGCCTTCGACGCGGTCTTCGAGTGAGGGGGACGCGGCCGGGTCGGGGACGGGGGCGGCTCGCGTGGACCCCGGCCCGTTCGGCGAGCGTGGCCCGAGAAACGTGGGCAGAAAAATGGCCCCGACCAGTGACCCCGAGAAACAACGAGCCCGACAGAAGTACGCGTGAAAAAGCGCGCCCGAAGAAGCGCGCCCGGGAGGAGCGGGGACGTCTCAGCGGAGTTCCTTGAACTCGGCCTCGCACTCCGGACAGATCCGCACCGAGTACACCTTGTCGGGGTCGTTCTGCTTCTTGAGCACCTTCTCGCAGGCCGCGCAGTTGAGCCGCTCGTAGGTGTCCTTGAACAGGTCCCCGTCGCGTAGCCCCTTCCGAGTCGACTTCATACGCGGGAGTTGGACGCCGGGCGTGTTAAAGACCCCGCCGCGGGCGCGCGGATACCCGACCGCCGGGAGCGCGACCGTCGTCGCGGCCGACCGCGTATGCGCCGTCTGCTTTCGGAACGCTTGAAGCGGGGGGCGTGTTACGGCCGACGTGTCTCGCGCCAAGCTGTTCGGTTCGCTGTGCGGGCTGGTGTTCCTCGTCAACTTCGCGCGGGTGATCTTCGCCCCGCTGGTCGGCGAGTTCATCGACGAGTTCGCGATCCGGGAGGGGACGGCCGGCCTCGTCGTCACGCTGGCGTGGGTCGGCTCCGCGGCGCCGCGGTTCCCGACCGGCTGGCTGCTCACGAAGGTGCCGCGCCACCACGTCGTGCTCGCGTCCGGCGCCATGCTCTCGCTCGGCGCCGTCTTCCTGGGGTTCACCGACGGCGTCGCGTGGCTGATGGTCGGCGCGTTCGCGGTCGGCACCGCCTCCGGCGTCTACTTCGTCTCGGCGAACCCCTTCATCTCGGAGCTGTTCCCCGACCGCGTCGGCCGCGTGATGGGGATCCACGGGATGGCGAGCCAGGTCGCGGCGGTCGTCGTCGCGCCGGTCGCCACCGTCGCGCTGTGGTACGACTGGCGCTACGCGTTCTTCGGGCTGGGCGTCCTCGCGGCCCTTCTCACCGCCCTGACGTACGTGCTCGCGCGCCGCGCGGACCTCCCCGACGTGGACGTGGCCGCGACCGGCTTCCTCGCCGCCGCGCGCTCGGAGTGGCACATCATCGTCGCCGGCGTCGCGCTGATGGGGATCACGAGCTTCGTCTGGCAGGGCCTGTTCAACTTCTACGAGCTCTACATGGTCGCGAAGGGGCTGCCGCAGGCGACGGCCAGAAACCTCCTGACGGTCATCTTCGCCGCCGGCGTCCCCGCCTTCTTCATCTCGGGCACCCTCGTCGACCGCTTCCCGCGCGTGCAGTTCCTGCTCGCGGTCATCGCCTCGTTCGTCTGCTCGGTGTTCCTGATCGTCGCCGCCTCCGGCCTCTGGCCGCTCGTGGCAGCTACGACGCTGGCGGGCTTCACCATCCACGCGATGTTCCCCGCGGCGGACGCGTACATCCTCGACACGCTCCCCGACACGACGCGCGCGACCGCGTACGCCGTCTTCTCCGGCGGCATGATGCTCACGCAGGCGCTCGGCTCCTCCGCGGTCGGCGCGCTGGTCGAGCGGGGCATCGCGTACGACGCGGTGTTTACGGCCTTCGCCGCCGGGCTCGCCGTTCTCGTCGCCGTCTTCGCGGGGCTGGACCGAGCCGGACGGATCCCGGGATAGCGCTCGCTCGGGCCGGCGACGGACCGGCTGCACCGTCCGCGACCCGCGACCTTTTGAGGCGTCCGGCCGTCCCTTCGGTCGATGGAGTACGTCCAGGAGCGCGTGACGACCCTCCACGCGCTGACGGACCGGACGCCGGACGCGCCGACCGACCGCGCGGCGGTGGTGGTGCCGATGACGGAACGCGAGTACGGCGGGCTGGCGGCCGAGCGCGTGCTGACCGCGCTGGAGGCTGTCGACCCGGCGCGCGTGGTCGTGCCGCTGCGCGCGACCCCCGAACACGCCGGGTCGTTCCACGAGTGGCTGGGCGAGTTCGACCTCCCCGTGGAGACGCTCTGGTGTGACGGGCCGCGACTGGCGACGCTGCTCGCCGAGCACGGCCTCGACGGCGAGCGCGGGAAGGGCCGCGACGTGTGGCTCGGGCTCGGCCGGGCGATCACCGAGGAGTTCGTCGTCGTCCACGACGCGGACACGCGGAGCTACACGCCGGCGTACGTCCCGCGCCTGCTGTTCCCGCTCGCGCACGGCCACGCCTTCTCGAAGGGCTACTACGCCCGCGTCGAGGACGGGAAGCTCTACGGACGCCTGTTCCGCCTGCTGTATCGTCCCCTCGTGCGAGCGCTCGCGGACGCGCACGACGCGCCCATCCTGGACTATCTCGGCGCGTTCCGGTACGCGCTCGCGGGGGAGTTCGCGGCGACGAGCGACCTGGTCGCCGGGATGCGGATCCCCCGCGGCTGGGGCCTGGAGGTCGGAACGCTCGGCGACGCGTTCGCGCAGGCCGGGTTTTCCGGCTCGGCGCAGGTCGACCTCGGGCGCTACGAGCACGACCACCGCTCCGTCCGCGGGCCGACCGGGCTCGCCGACATGAGCGAGGCGGTCACGGGGGCGGTCCTCCGGACGCTCGCGGACCACGGCGTCGACCCGGACCTCGGCGCGCTTCCGGGGCGGTACCGGGACGCAGCCGAGCGGATCGTGACCGGGTACGCCACCGACGCCGCGTTCAACGGGTTCGAGTACGACCGCGAGGCGGAGTTGGCGCAGGTCGAGACGTACGCCGACTCCGTGGCCGCGCCCGGGACGGACACCCGGCTCCCGGCGTGGGCCGAGACGGGGCTCTCGCCCGACGCGGTCCGCGAGGCGGCGCGGGCCGACCTCTCGGAGGTGCTCGACGCGTGACCGACCCCGAGGTGCCCGCCGGGGAGAACCCGGCCGCCAGCGTCGCGGCCCGCGACGAGATAGCCGGCGTCGTCGACCTGTTCGGCGCGCTCACGCGCGCCGAGCTGCGGGCCGCCCTCTCGGAGCTGGCGTTCAAGCGGGGCGCCGACGTGGACGACGCGGCGGTCGACGCGGCGGTCGACGCCGCGATCCGCGAGTACGCGCTGGTTCCGGTCGACGACGGCGAGTCGGCGGACGACGGTCCGCCCGCGGACGCAGGGGGGGTCCCGGCGGTGACCGACGACGACCGCCTCGCGGTCGGGCCGGCCGCGTTCCCGACGCTGCCCGAGCGCGCCGAGGACCTGCCGCACATCCTCGACGTCGAGGAGCGGGACCCCGACCGCGAGGCGCTCGGGCGCGCCGTGGCGAGCCGGCTCCGCGCGGAGGCCGACGCCCTCCTCGACGCATCGGGGTCCCGCGGGGGCGACCGCGCCGAGACCCTGCTCGATGTCTGCTACGACCTCGACGTGTGGGCGCCCGTAGAGACCGACGACGTGCGCGACCGGCTGACCGAGGCGCTGGTCGACGCCGAGTGACGGCGACGCGAGCGGCGCCGGTCGCCGCGGCCGGGCGGCCGCCCGACACAGTCGCAGGATCCCGGCCGGGACTGCACGGAGGACAAGACTAACGCCGGCCGGGACCCAGATCCGGGCATGGACCTGTCCGGGCTCCGGCACCGCACGCCGGTCGCGGTCACCGACGCCGCGCGCGAAGCGGCGGTCCTCGCGCCCCTCCTCCGACGGGACGACGAGCCCCACCTGCTGTTCACAAAGCGCGCCGACCACCTCGGCGAGCATCCCGGGCAGATGAGCTTCCCCGGCGGCGGTCGCGAGCCCTCCGACGCTGACCTCCGCGCGACCGCGCTCCGGGAGGCCAACGAGGAGATCGGCCTCCGCCCCGAGGAGACCGAGATCCACGGCGCCCTCGACGACATCACCACGGTCACCGACTACGCCGTCCGCCCGTTCGTCGCGACGGTCCCCGACCGCGAGTACGTCCCCGACGAGAGCGAGGTCGCGGAGGTGGTGGTCCTCCCGGTCGCCGCGCTCACCGACCTCGCCAACTACGAATCGGAGCGCCGCGACCACCCGGAGTACGGCGACCACCGCGTCCACTTCTTCCGCGTCGACGGCTACACCGTCTGGGGCGCCACCGGCCGCATGCTCGTCCAGCTGCTGGAGCTGACGACCGACTGGACCATGCCGCCGCAGGTCGACCGCGTCGTCGACCCCGACGCCGACTTCCCGGTCTGAGTGCCCGCGGGCGATGCGGCGCGACTGCCTCAGTCGGGCTGCACTCACGGCGGGAATTCCGCGCGATCCCGGAAAAACGCTCGGCCGGCGGCGGTGCTGTGCGGGGCAGTGCGGTGGCGGTGCCGTGCCGTCGGCGCGCGCCGCGGCGACCGCAACGCGTGTCGCCGCGACCGCGCGAGGGAGGGCCGGCCGCGGCCGCGCTGCGTTGCTGTGCGGTTCCGCGGCCGCGGCCGACCCGAGGCTGGGGAGGTGTGAGGCTGCTGTGCGGTGCGGGGCGGTGGCTGGGGCGGTGGCTGGGGCGGTGGCTGGGGCGGTGGCTGGGGCGGTGGCCGAGGCGCTCTGGTGGTGCCGTCCCGATCAGCAGGATCGGCGGAGACAGAAAAACCGCCGCACAGATATCCAACGGGACGCACCGGGAGTCTCGAGTCCCAGCGGTTCGATCCCCGGCCGGGACGAAAACGGCGAACGCGGCGCCGCGGCGAGCGTCGCCTAGCCGAAGTTCTCGACCTTCGCGGCGTCGGGGTCGCCGCCGGCGGCCTCGATCGCGTCGCCCGCGGCCGCCACGAACGGCGCGAAGCCGAAGACGAACACCTGCTCGTCGTCGGCGCCGGTGACCGCCTCCTCGACCGCCTCGTCGAACGCCTCGGTCTCGTCGGTTCCCACGACGTGGACGGACGCGCCGTGCTCCCGCAGGTCGTTCAGGCGGGCGCCGTGGGCCGGCGCGTCGTCGCGGTAGACGACCGCGGCCTCGTTGCCGTCCGCGAGCGCGCGCTCGCCGATCGCGACCGCGGGGCCGATGCCGGGCCCGCCCGCGAGGACCACGACGCGCGCCTCGCCCTCGTAGTGGTCGTCGCCGTAGGGGCCCGAGATCTCCACCTCGTCGCCCGCGCTCAGGCCGGCGAGGTACTCCGAGAACGGGCCGCCCTCCGAGGGGTCGACCTCGATGGTGACCTCGAACTCCTCGTCCACGTCCGGGGAGGAGAGGGTGTAGAAGCGCGCGTATCCCTCCCCCTCGACCGTCGCGGAGATCTTCACGAACTGCCCCGGCTCCGCGGTGAAGCCCTCGGGGGTCGCGAACCGCACCGCGACCGTGTCCGGGCCGACCGACGCCGACGCGGTGACTGTGACCGTCGTGTCCATACCGGCCTCTCGGCCGTGCGCCGAATGAGGGTTGTGCTTCGGGCGAGGGTAGCCCGGAACTGGGACGGGGCCTGCTTCGCGGCGCTCCGGTTCCGCGGCGCTCCGGTTCCGCGGCACACCCGCACCGCCCAGATTCGACGGATGACGAATTCGGATACAGAAATTGCCGAAACGCACCGCGGATCCGGGCCGCGTTCACGACAGTTGCCGATGACCGACGGGGAGCGGCGGGGCGACTCTCCGAATTCGGTGGACATACACGAGATTATCGGCGTTAAGAGACACAAATGATGAACGTTCGTTTTCTATATGCCCGCTATCGGGCGAACTTTTAGATAATGCCCCGGTTCATGCTTTCAGAAGCCTTTTGATTGGTCCGGATGAAGCCAGAGACAGCATGGCTGCGGACTTCAACTGGGCCATCGGCGGGGAAGCCGGCGATGGCATCGACTCGACGGGGAAGATCTTCGCGCAAGCGCTCTCCCGAGCGGGTCGACACGTGTTCACGTCGAAGGACTTCGCGTCCCGGATTCGCGGCGGCTACACCGCGTATAAGGTTCGCACGTCCGTCGACAAGGTACAGAGCGTCGTCGACCGACTGGACGTGCTGATCGCGTTGACGCCCCGGACCATCGAGGAGAACCTGGACGAGCTCCACGACGGTTCGGTGATCATCTACGACGGCGAGCGGACGACGATGCAGGACGTCGAGATCCCCGGCGAGATGGTGGGGCTCGACGTGCCGCTCAAGCGGCTGGCCGAGGAGGCCGGCGGGGCCATCATGCGCAACGTCGTCGCGCTCGGGGCGGCCTGCGAGGTGACGAACTTCCCGATCGAGAACCTCGACTCGGCGCTGACGAAGCGCTTCAAGGACAAGGGCCAGCAGCTCGTCGACAACAACAAGGAGGCGGCCCGCGCGGGTCAGGAGTACGTCGCCGAGGAGTACGACCACGAGTTCGACTACGACCTCGAGACGACCGACGAGGACTACGTCCTGCTCAACGGCGACCAGGCGATCGGCATGGGCGCCATCGCGGCCGGCTGCCGGTTCTACGCCGGCTACCCCATCACGCCCGCGACGGACGTGATGACCTACCTGAAGGGCCGCATCGAGCAGTTCGGCGGACACGTCATCCAGGCGGAGGACGAGCTCTCCGCGATCAACATGGCGCTCGGGGCTGCCCGCGGGGGCGCGCGCTCGATGACCGCCACCTCCGGCCCCGGGATCGACCTGATGACGGAGACGTTCGGCCTGATCGCGACCTCGGAGACGCCGCTGGTCATCTGTAACGTGATGCGCTCGGGTCCCTCGACCGGGATGCCGACGAAGCAGGAGCAGGGTGACCTCAACGGCATGCTGTACGGCGGCCACGGCGAGGTGCCGCGGTTCGTCCTCGCACCGACGACCATCGCGGAGTGCTTCTGGAAGACCGTCGAGGCGTTCAACCTCGCCGAGAAGTACCAGATCCCGGTGTACCTCACCGCGGACCTCTCGATGGCGGTCACCGAGCAGACGTTCACGCCGGACACCTTCGACATGGACGAGGTGGAGGTCGACCGCGGCTTCGTCGTCGACGAGGCCGACATCGACGAGCACCTCTCCGAGTCGGGCGGGTTCCAGCCGCACGAGATCACCGAGGACGGCATCTCGCCGCGCGCGTTCCCCGGCACGTCGGGCGGCGCGCACATGTCCACCGGCCTGGAGCACGACGAGCAGGGCCGCCGGACCGAGGACACCGAGATGCGCGTCGAGCAGGTCGACAAGCGCAACCGGAAGGTCGAGACGGCCGAGGCGCGCGAGGACTGGAGCCCGCGCGAGTTCGGGAACCCGGACGCCGACAACCTGGTCATCACCTGGGGGTCGAACGAGGGGGCGCTCGCGGAGGCGCTCGACCTGCTCGAGGAGAGCGGGATCGACATCCGCGTGCTCTCGGTGCCGTACATCTTCCCGCGGCCGGACCTGTCGGACGCGGTGGCGGCGGCCGACCAGACGATCGTCGTGGAGTGTAACGAGACGGGCCAGTTCGCGGACATCGTCGAGCACGACGTGCTCGAGCGCGTCGACCGCGTCAACAAGTACACCGGCGTGCGGTTCAAGGCCGACGAACTCGCAGAGGAGATCAGGGAGTCCCTCGCGACGGGGGTGGAGGCGTAACCAATGAGCTCAGACATCCGATTCACCGACTTCAAGTCCGACAAGCAGCCGACGTGGTGCCCGGGTTGCGGCGACTTCGGGACCATGAACGGCATGATGAAGGCCCTCGCCGAGACGGGCAACGACCCCGACAACACCTTCGTCGTGGCCGGCATCGGCTGTTCCGGCAAGATCGGCACGTACATGCACAGCTACGCGCTTCACGGCGTTCACGGACGCGCGCTACCCGTCGGCACGGGCGTGAAGATCGCCCGCCCCGACATCGAGGTGATGGTCGCGGGCGGGGACGGCGACGGCTACTCCATCGGCGCGGGTCACTTCGTCCACGCCGTCCGGCGCAACGTCGACATGACGTACGTCGTGATGGACAACCGCATCTACGGGCTGACGAAGGGGCAGGCCTCGCCGACCTCGCGCGAGGACTTCGAGACCGCCACCACGCCGGAGGGGCCGAAGCAGCCGCCGGTTAATCCCCACGCGCTGGCGCTGGCGTCCGGCGCGACGTTCATCGCGCAGTCGTTCTCCTCGGACGCGCTCCGCCACCAGGAGATCGTGCAGGAGGCCGTCGAGCACGACGGCTTCGGCTTCGTGAACGTCTACTCGCCGTGCGTCACGTTCAACGACGTGGACACCTACGACTACTTCCGCGACAACCTCGTGGACCTCAAGGAGGAGGACCACGACCCGACCGACCGCGAGGCGGCGAAGGACGTCATCCTCGACCAGAACAAGGAGTATCAGGGCGTCGTCTACAAGGACGAGGACTCGGTGCCGTACCACGAGCAGCACGGCGTCGACGAGGACATGTCGATCATCCCCGACGGCGCGCCCCAGGGCGCGACCGACCTCGTCCGCGAGTTCTACTGACCCGCCGTCCGCAGCCTTTTCCGCGGCGTCGAGAGTTCGTTAGCGACCGGCGCGTTTCCGCGTCGGCAGCGGGCGTCTCGAACCCCGCCGCGTCACTCCGCGCCCTGATGCTCGACGGTCTCCATCAGGTCCAGGAGCGTCGCCTTCTCGTCGACCGCGGCCGGATGGAGGCCGACGAGGACCACCACGTCGCCCTCGTGGGCGACGGTCGCGAGGTGGATGCGGAGCGGCACGTCCTCTCCGTTCACCTGCGTGGTCGTCGCGAAGGTCGTCACCTCGGTCTCCGTGCCGAGAACGGTCCGCGTCTCGGAGCCGACGACCTCCACGTCGCTGGCGTTGAGGTTGGCCGAATCGCCGGCCCGGTCGAGGACGCGCTGGACCAGCTCCTCGTTCGAGAGCCGCACGACGGGGTTGACCGACTGCCCGGCGATCGTCGCGTCGGGCGTCGACGCGACCGTGAGCGAGGCCTGCCGCTCGCTACTGGGGTAGGTCGCGGTCCACGAGGTGGCCGTGACGTCGGCGCTCACACCGGCGACCTCGACGGATTCGTTGATCGTGAACGGTTCCGGCTCCATGGGCTCGTAGCCCGCCTCGGAGAGCGCGCCGTCGGGCACGCTCGCGGGCGAGGACTCGAAGCTGTACGCGCCGCCCGTACAGCCGGCGAGCAGCACGACGACCGCGAGTGCGGCGACGATCTTGGTTCGCATGGGTACCAGTAATCGCGTCAAGCGGTATAAACCCCGCGCGGCCGCGGCGGCGCGTCGCCGTTTCCGTCCAGCGGTCGGCGTCGACGGTCGGCGGCGGCGGTCGGGGCGTCGGTCGCGAAACCCGTCGACTCGCGGAGGACACGACGCTTCAGCAATACTGATAAATCGCGGGCATCACCTTCGGCTATGAGCGACCGTTTCGACGTGGTCATCGCCGGAGCCGGCCCCGCGGGCGCACAGTGTGCCCGCGACCTCGCCGCGCGGGACTACGACGTCCTCGTGCTCGAGACGGAGCCGGAGTCCGAGTTCCCGCGTCAGAGCAACAAGTCGACCGCGGGGACGTTCCCCTCCATGATGTCGTCGTTCGGCGTGCCCGACGACGTGGTGATGCAGTTCACCGACGACGTGGTGTTGGAGTCGCCCAACCGTCACTACGTCCAGCACCAACCGGGCGCGGTCCTGGAGTTCGCGGAGTTCAAACAGTGGCTGGTCTCGGACGGCCGCGAGAAGGGCGCCGAGTACCGCTTCGACGCCCGCGTCTCCGCGCCGATCACGGAGAACGGCGACGTCGTCGGCGTCCGCTACGGCGGCGACGAGGAGGTCCGCGCGGAGATCGTGGTCGACGCGACCGGTCCCGCGGCGCCGCTGGCGAAAAAGCTCGACGTCGTGGATCTGAAGCGGGAGAACCAGGCGATCGGCATCGAGTGGGAGATGGAGGGAGTCGACGTGAATCATCCCGACTACGCGGACCTCCGCGGCGCGATGATGCTCCGGCTCGACCACGACATCGCACCCGGCGGCTACTCGTGGATCTTCCACACCGGCGGCGACACCGCGAAGGTCGGGCTCTGCTACATCCAGAACGACCGCCACCGCGAGTTCGCCGAGGAGGGGACGACCATCGACGGCTATCTCGAGAAGTGGCTCGACCGGGACCCCCGGTTCCGGAACGCCGAGAAGATGGACGGGAAGGTTCACCGGGGCTCCGCGCACATCCAGCTGCCGACCGGCCTGAGCACGGACTCGTTCATGGCGGTCGGCGACACGGTCCCCACTATCGACCCGCTCTGGGGGGAGGGGATCCACAAGGGGATGCAGTCCGGCCGCGCGGCCGCCGCGACGGCGGACCGCTGTCTGACCGGCGAAGTCGACACCTCCGCGGCCGCGATGGCGACGTACGACGACCTCTGGCACTCGAAGGTCGCGCCGAACGCCCGCAGGCGGCTGCTGATGACGGAGCTTCTGTACCTCGCCCCCAACGACCGGTACGACCGCCTGATGGCAGACCTGGGGGAGACGAACGAGGACGTGCTCGCGGCCGTCAACGGCGGAAACCCCGCCGCGCTGCGGCGGCTGATCCACCTCGACGACCTGCCGCTGCTCGTCGGGTTCGCGAAGGACCGCTGGCTGGGGAACTGAGGCGCCCGCACTCCGGCACCTCGGGGCCCGACCTCGTTCGATCCCCGCCACAATTTCTTTCACCCGACGCGCCGACCGTTCGACCATGACCGACGAGATCGAGGTCACGACGGTGGAGGGCGTTCCGACCGCCGGCGACGTGCCGACGCTCGGCGGGATGCCGATGCTCGGCTACGGGACCTGGAAGCTGGAGGACCCGGCGGCGTGCGTCGACGCGGTCGAGACCGCCCTCGAGATGGGCTATCGCCACGTCGACACGGCGCAGGCGTACGGCAACGAGAGCGAGGTCGGCGACGCCATCGCGAACTCGCACGTCGACCGCGAGGAGGTGTTCCTCGCGACGAAGGTGTGGATCGACAACCTCGCGGGCGAGGACGTCGTCGAGACCGCCTACGACAGCCTCGAGAAGCTCGGCACCGACCACGTCGACCTGCTGTACGTCCACTGGCCGTCCCGGAGCTACGACGCCGCGGAGACGCTCGCGGCCTTCGACGACCTCGTCGACGAGGGGGTCACCGACCGCATCGGCGTCTCCAACTTCGAGCCCGACCAGCTCGCGGAGGCCTGCGAGCTGACCGACGCGCCCATCTTCGCCCACCAGTTCGAGTGTCACCCCCTGCTTCCCCAACAGCACCTGCTCGACGCCTGCGAGGAGCACGACGTGCACCCGGTCGCCTACTCCCCGCTCGCGCGCGGGTCGGTGCTGGACGTCCCCGAGGTCGCGGACGTGGCGGCGAAACACGAGGCGACGCCCGCGCAGGTGTCGCTCGCGTGGCTCCGCCAGCGCGGCGTGACGGCCATCCCGAAGGCGGCCAGCGAGGGGCACATCCGCGACAACTGGGGGTCGCTCGCGGTGCGGCTCGACGACGACGATATGGCGAAGCTGTCGAGCATCGACCGCACGGAGCGGCAGGTCGACCCCGGCTTCGCGCCGTGGAACTGACGGCGGAGTGAGACGACTCCGGTCGAGTCGGGCGAGTCCGCGCGGGAAGGCACAAAGTTCACGTCGCCTCGGGTGAGAGTAGCGGGCGATGGAACGACGGTCACCGGGGCTGCTCGGCGCGATCCGGATCGACGTGTTGCGGCTCCACGAGACGTGGATGGAGCTGCTGTTTCCCCGCCAGCTGGACGCGAGCCACGTCCTCGGCAAGTGGAAGCCCGAGACGGCCCCGCAGAAGGTCGGCTACTACCTCTGGGCGGCGCTCGGCCTCCTGCCGGTGCTCGTCGGCTACCCGCTCCTGCTCGTGGGGTTCGCGACGCGCCACTACGCGGGACGGCTCGACTCCGCGGTCACGCGGATCGGCGTGCTCGGCGTGGTCGGCGTCGCGACGCTCGTCTGGGGCGCCCTGACGGTCGTCACGCGGTTCCAACTCTCCACCGAGGCCTTCCTCGCTGTCGGGGCCGCGAGCGTCGTCGCGGTCGCGGCGGCGGGCTTCGCGGCGCTGTTCGCGAAGGTCGGCGGCCGGATCACCAGCGTCCTGCTCGCGTATCCCGCGGCGATGACGGCGCTGTTCCTGCCGCCGGTCGTCGCGGCGCTGTTCACCCCCTCGCTCGGGAACGTGATCTTCCCGAACAGCACCGAGCTGGCGATCTGGATCCTCGACACCCTGCTCGCGGTCGGCGGGATAAACGAGTGGCTCCGCGCCAACTTCACGCTCGAGGGCACCGGCTACGTCCTGATGTGGCTCGCGCTGTCCGTGCCGGCCGGCTGGCTGCTCGGCCTGCTCGTCGCGCTCGCGGACCTGATCCGACCGCAGTCGGACGGCTGAGAGGGCGTCGAGCGCGTACGCCGAGGACGGTCTCCGACGGATATCGGGCACGACGGGTCGTTCGTCCACCGCATTTATCGTGTCACCACACGATCGTTTACGGATGAGCGCTCGCGCTATCGTCCTCGGACTCGGGACTGCGATCACGACCTTCCTGTTGGCCGGGGCCGCGACGATCGAACTGTTGGGCGCCGGAGAAGCGCCGGGAATCGGTATCATCGGCGTGTTTGTCGGCTTCGTCGCCGGCTTGCTGGCGGGCGGGATCACCGGGGTCTACGCCGACCGACTTCCAGGAATCGCCGCGTCGGCGCTCCACGCGTACGCGGCCTTCGGGATCGCCTTCCTCGCGATCGCCGGACTGCGATACGTCAACGTGCCGTCTGCGGACGCGGTGTTCACGTTTCCCGTTCACGTCGGCGCGAGCCTCGTGATCGCGATCGGGATCGGGCTAGTAGTCGCCCGTGAGCGCCTCACCGAGCGGACCACGGCCGCTTGAACGGTACCGGACCGGTGCTCCTCGCGGGACCGCCGACTGCCGACCCGCACGCGCGGAGTCTCAGTCGGCCTTCGCTTGCCAGTCCCGAACCGTATCCGGCCCCACGCCGTCCACGTCCGCGGCCAGGTCCTCGGCGTCCGCGTCCTTGAGGTCGGAGACGGACTCGACGCCCGCGCCCTCGAGCTTCTCGGCGGTCTTCTCGCCGATGCCCTCGACGGCCTCCAGTTCCGACCCGTTCTGTCGGGCCTGGTACTCCCGGTAGTTGCAGATCGGACAGCCGAGCTCCCACGGCTCGTCGCCGGAGTGGACCCGGAGGTGCGGGAGGTCGTGTTCCTCACAGGTCTCGTCGGTCACCTCGATCTCGCCGCGCCGGGGGAGCGGGAGCGAGTAGTCGCAGTCCGGGTAGCGCGTACAGCCGACCAGCCGGGAGCCGGAGCGGAGCTGTTTGATCGCCAACTCGCCGCCCTCTTCCTCGCCGCACTCCGGACAGACGCCGATCACCTCGTCGTCCTGCTCGTCCGCCTCGTCGGCCTTACACTGCGGGCAGCCGTGGACGAACGTCTTGCGCCCGGCGAGCATCTTCACGTGCGCGAGCCCGTGCTCCTCGCACTCCTCGTCGAGGATCAGGGGCTTCCCCGTGGAGGGGAGCGGGAGTGTGTACTCGCAGTCGGGGTAGCCGTCACAGCCGACGAAGTAGGAGCCGTGCCGGGACTTTCGGACCAGCAGATCCTCGCCGCACTCCGGGCAGGGGCCGAGCGTCTTGTCGGCCTTCAGCGAGTCGCGGAGGTGGTCCCCGACCTCCTCACGGGACTCGGTCAGCTCAGCGAACACCGTCTCCAGCAGCTCGCGGGACTCCTCGGTCACCTCCTCGTAGGTGGTCTCGCCGTCCGCGATGGCGCGCATGTCCGCCTCCAGCTGGGCGGTCATCTCCTCGGAGACGACCCGGTCCGCGAACTGCTCGGCGGCCTCGACGACCGCCTCCGCGAGCCGCGTCGGCCGCGGCGGGTCGTTCTCGATGTAGCCGCGGTCGTAGAGCTTTTCGAGGGTGCCGTGGCGCGTCGCCTTCGTCCCGATGCCGAGCTCCTCCATCTTCTCGATGAGCCGCGACTGGCCGTAGCGCCGCGGCGGCTGGGTCTCCTTCGCCTCGAGGGTCCGCTCGTCGAGCGCGAGCGTCTCGCCCTCCTCGACGTCGGGGACGACCGTCTCGCTGGAGGACAGGTACGGATACACGTCGTGGTAGCCCGGTTCGACGAGCCGCTTGCCGTTCGCCTTCATGCGGAGGCCGCCGTCCGCGGCGAGGGAGGGTTCGACCGCGTCCGCCTCGTCAGCCTGGGCGGGGTCCCGGAGGGCCGCGCGCGGGTCCGCCTCGGCGGCGATCTCGGTCGCCGCGCCGTTCGCGAGCGCGACCACGCGGAGGTGCTCCCACTCCGCCGAATCGGCGACGGTCGCGAAGAAGCGCCGGACGATCAGCTCGTACACCTCCCACTCGTCGTCCGAGAGGTCCGCGGCCGACGGGAGTTCGCCGGTCGGGTGGATCGGCGGGTGGTCGGTGGTCTCCTCGTCGCCCTCGGTGGGCTTGATCTCCTCCTGTTCGAGCAGGCCCTTCGCCTCGTCCGAGAAGCCCGAGTTCAGGAACGCCTCGAGCAGCTCGCGGGGGTCGAGGTCGTCCGGGTAGACGGTGTTGTCCGTCCGCGGGTAGGTGACGTAGCCGGCGGTGTACAGGTCCTCCGCGATGGACATCGCGCGCTGGGCGGTGTAGCCGAGCGAGCCCGCGGCGCGGATGAACTGCGTGGTGTTGAACGGCGCCGGCGGGTCGTCGGTCCGGGTGCGGCGGCTGACCGAGTCGACGGTCGCGCCCTCGGCCGCCCGGAGCGCCTCGTCGAGCGTCCCGGCGGTCGCCTCGTCCCAGACGCGCTCGGACTCGTTGCCGTGCGCGTTCTTGTAGAAGTACTGCGCCGAGAAGGGGTCCCCGCCGTCCTTCGTGAGGTCGCCGTACAGCTCCCAGTAGTCCTCGGGGTCGAACGCCTGTATCTCCCGCTCGCGGTCGACGATGAGCTTCAGCGTCGGCCCCTGCACCCGGCCGACGGAGATGAAGTCGTCGCCGAGCTGGCGGGCCGACAGCGAGAGGAACCGGGTCAGCGCCGCGCCCCAGACGAGGTCGATCACCTGCCGGGCCTCGCCGGCCGCGGCCAGGTCGAAGTCGAGGTCGTCGGGGTTCTCGAAGGCGTTTTTCACCTCGTTGTCGGTGATCGAGGAGAACCGAACCCGGTCGACCGGCGCGTCCTCGTTCACCTCGCGGACCAGCTCGTAGGCCTCCTTACCGATCAGTTCGCCCTCCCGGTCGTAGTCCGTCGCGATGACGACCCGGGAGGCGTTGCGCGCGAGCCGCCGCAGGGCCGCGACGATGCTCTCCTGTGTCGGCTCCTTGGTCGTCGGCGCGTCGATCAGCTCGACCGGCTCCACGTCGCGCCAGTCGTTGTACTCCGCGGGAAAGTCGACGCCGACGACGTGGCCCGACAGGCCGATACAGCGCTTTCCGCCCCACTTGTAGACGTTGACGCCGTTCATCCGGTCGGCCTCCGCGGACTCCCCGCTCAGGATGTCCGCGATGCGCCGCGCGGCGTTGTCCTTCTCCGTGATGATCAGCTCCGGACCCCGACTCATTGCGTCCCGCTACGCCGCTCCCCCGCCTAAACCTTTCGTGCCGGAACCGCCGAAAACCGCAAGCACACGCGGGGACGGGCGCGTCCGGGCACGACGCAGCCGCGCACTCGCCTCGCGCCGGCCCGCGTGCGCGAGGTGGATGGCGGAGGTCGGCGCCGCCGCGGTGGATGCCGTACCGGCCCCGCCTACCGGGACGCCGCCTCGTCGGAGAACGGCTCCCGCCCGAGCCCCTCACGCACGCCGAACTCCAGCGCGTCGACGACGTAGTGGGCGACGACGACCGCGGGCAGGCTCCCGGTCGCGACGAACAGCGCGCCGAGCGCGGCGCCGAGTAGCGCGGCGACCGCCACGCCGAGCCGGCCCTGCGCGCCGTGTCCGAGCCCGAACGCGACTGACGAGCCCGCGACGAGGAGCCACGGGTCGAGCCCCAAGCCGACGGCCAGCGCGCCCACGAGCGCGCCCCGGAACGCAGCCTCCTCGGTCGCGGCGATGACGGGGACGACGACGCCGAGGAGGAGCCCCCACTCGCCGCGAGTCGTCGGCGCCATCGCCTCGCGGAGCCGAGTCGACGGGCTGTACCCGGCCCGGCGCGCGAGCGCGGCCGCGGCCTCGTTGCCGAGGTACAAAAGGACGCCGGCGACGGCGCCGACCGCGAGGAGGCGGGGCGTCGCGGCGTCCGGTGCGAGGCCGAACGCCGCGGCGGGCACCTCGGTCCACCACGCGAGCGCCGCGAGCGCCGCGAGCGCGAGCGCCTGCGAGACCGCCACGTTCGCCAGGAGCGCGCGCGTGGTGAGGACCGGACGCGGTGGATCGGCGGCGGCGGGTTCGGAGACCGCTCCCGCCGGTTCGTCGACGCCGACGATCCGGACGCGGTCGAGCGTTCGCCGCGACCGGTGCGTCAGAAACAGCAGGGCGGCGGTCAGCAGGCCGACCCCGACGGCGAAGGCGGTCCAGTCGGTCATGGGTAGCGTGATGAGTCGGTGAGAAACGTCGGAAAACGGGACCCGGCGCTACTGCGGGCTGGGGTTCGAGGAGCCGGCGACGCCCCCCTCCTTCAGCGCGGAGCCGGTGATCGACTTGAGGCGGGCGACCAGCGAGTCCTTGTCGGGTTCGCCCTCCAGGGCGATGTCGAGGACCTCGCTGATGTGCGAGACCGGGATGATCTCGATCATCTCGCGGTACTCGTCCTCGATCATCACGTCCTGCTCGTTGGCCTTCGGGATGATCACCCGGGTACAGCCGGCCTTCGCGGCCGCCTCGATCTTGTGGGTGACGCCGCCGACCGGGAGCACGTCGCCGCGGACCGACAGCGAGCCGGTCATCGCGAGGCTCTGGTCGACGCCGATGTCCTCCAGCGCGGAGATGACGGCGGTCGCGACCGTGATGGACGCGGAGTCGCCGTCGACGCCCTGCTGGCCCGTCTGGATGAACTGGATGTGGATGTCCTTCTCGGAGATGTTCTCGTCGGAGAACTTCTTGATGATCGCCGAGACGTTCTGGACGGACTCCTCGGCCATCTCCTTCAGCTGCCCGGTGGCGATCACCTGGCCGCCGCTCTGCGTGGGGGTGACCTCCGCCATCACGGGGAGCATGATGCCCGAGTCCTCGCCCATGACGGCGAGCCCGTTGACGCGGCCGGTGACGTACCCCTCCGAGACCTGCAGCTCGTAGTCCTTGCGGCGCTCGATGTAGTCGTCCGCGAGCTGCTGCTCGATGGAGCGGGAGCGGCCCTTCGCCGACAGCACGTGGTCGCGGGTGGTGTAGTCGGCGTCCTCGCCGCGGGCGATGTCGCCGGCGACGCGGACCAGCCCGCCGAGGTTCCGGAACAGGAGCGTGAGGTGCCCCTTCCGGCCGGAGCGGCGCTTCGCCTCGAGGATGACCTCCTCGACGGCCTCCGCGGTGAACTCCGGCAGGCGGCCGTCCTTCGCGACCTCCTGGGCGATGAACCGGACGTACTGCCGGCGCATCTTCGGGGTGTCCTCGATGGTGTCCTCCATGTACACCTCGTAGCCGTACCCCTTGATCCGGGAGCGCAGCGCCGGGTGCATGTTCTCCATCGCGTCGAGGTTCCCGGCCGCGATCATGACGAAGTCCGTCGGGACGGGCTCGGTCTGGACCATCGCGCCCGAGGAGCGCTCGGACTGGCCCGTGATCGAGAACTCGCCCTCCTGGATCGCCGTCATGAGGTGCTGCTGGCTGCGGATGTCGAGCGTGTTGATCTCGTCGACGAACAGCACGCCCTTGTTCGCCTGGTGGATGGCGCCGGCCTCGACGCGGTCGTGGCTCGGCGTCTCCATCCCGCCGGACTGGAACGGGTCGTGGCGCACGTCGCCCAGCAGCGCGCCGGCGTGGGCGCCGGTGGCGTCCTCGAACGGCGCGGTCTGGGTGTCGGCGTTGTTCACCAGCAGGTTCGGCACCATCGCGTCCGAGCCGCGGTTCATGTAGCGGAACGCGAGGTAGATGATCCCGGCCGCGAGGATGCCGAGCAGGATCTGGCTGGTGATGATCAGCGCGTAGCCGAGCACCACCGCGATGATGATCCACATCAGGAAGCTCCGCATCTGGTTGCGCTTGCGGGCCTCCTCCTTGTGGGCCTCGACGATCTGTTCGCCCTTGCCGGCGGGGACCGTCCGGACCTTCGGCTTGTTGCCGTCGTCCGGATTGTGGTAGACCAAGACGTCCTGAAGCTCCTCCTTCGGGAGCATCTCGGCCATCGCCTTCGCGAGCATCGACTTCCCCGTCCCCGGGGAGCCGATCATCATCACGTGGCGGCGCTGCTTGGCCGCCTTGATGATCACGTCGCGGGCGTGTTCCTGCCCGATGACCTGGTCGACGAGCCGGTCCGGGATCTCGATCTCCGACGTGGAGTCGATCTTGAGCCCGCCCAGCAGGTCGTCCTCGTCCGGGTCGTCCTCGATCTCGGCGCCCTCGACCTCGACGGTGCTGCCGAGCTCGTCGATACCCCCGTCGTCGTCGACCGGGCTCTCGTCGACCGGACCCTCACCGACCGGGTCCTCGTCGACGCCATCCTCGGCCGCGCCGCCGCTCCCGAGCGAACCGTCCCGGCTCGCGGGTGCGGTCGGATCGTCGCCGGTGTCCGCTTCGCCGGTGTCCGGCGGATCCTCCGCCGGCGGGACGGCGTCGTCCCCGTCCCGACCGTCGGCGGCGTCCGAGTCGGGGTGCTCGTCGCTCACGGGCGCGTCGTCCCCCTCGCGGCCCCCCTCGGTCGTGTCCTTTTCGTTGCTCATAGAATCGAGTGTCGCTACTGAAAACGTGGCGACGGCGATTGATATACTTTCTCCCCGAGTGCGCGAGGGCTACCGGGACGTAGACGGCTTCGTCACCATTTCTACCGGCCGAACGCGCCATCGCGGGCGACCCGCCGTATTTATAAATCGCCCGCGTCCAACTGGCGCGTATGCGGGGGTTCTACATCGGACGCTTTCAGCCGTTCCACGACGGCCACCGCCACATGGTCGAGGAGATCGCCACGGAGGTCGACGAGCTCGTTCTTGGAATCGGCTCCGCGGGCGACTCCCACTCCACGCGCAACCCCTTCACCGCCGGCGAGCGCGTGATGATGGTGACCAAGGCAGTCGAGGAGCTCGACCTCACCACCTACGTCGTCCCCATCGAGGACCTCGACCGCAACTCCGTCTGGGTGAGCCACGTCGAGAGCATGACCCCGAAGTTCGAGGTGGCCTACTCCAACAACCCCCTCGTCGTCAGGCTGTTCGAGGAGGCTGGCGTGGAGGTCCGCGGCTCCCCCATGTTCAACCGGGACGTGCTGGAGGGGACCGAGCTCCGCGAGCGAATGATCCACGGCCGCGACTGGGAGTCGCTCGTCCCCGAGGCCGTCGTGAACGTGATCGAGGAAGTCGGCGGCGTCGCGCGCATCCAGCGCGTCGCCGAGACCGACACCAACGGGGAGTGACCGTGATCACGCTCGCCTCCGACTTCGGTCCCCCGTACCCCGCCGCGATGCGCGGCGTCGTCCGGCGCCGCACCGACGCCGAGCTCCTCGACGTGAGCCACGACCTCCCGCGCGGCGACGTGCGCGCGGGCGCCTTCTGGCTCCGCTTCCTGCTCCCCGAGTTCCCGCCGGCCGTCCACTGTGCGGTCGTCGACCCCGGCGTCGGCACCGACCGCGCCGCCGTCGTCGTCCGCGCCGGCGATCACGCGGTCGTCGCGCCGGACAACGGGCTCGCGATCCCAGCGGCTCGACGCCTCGCCGCCGGTAGACGGGGCGGTCCCGTCGACGCTCCCACCGAGGACGACCCGGGGATAGCGGTGTTCGCCATCGACGCCCCCGAACCGGACTCCGCGACGTTCCACGGTCGGGACGTGTTCGCGCCCGCGGCCGCGGACGTCCACGACGCCGGCGTCGACGATCTCGCGGCCGTCGACCGGATCGCCCCCGCCGAGGACTACGTGGACCTCTCGCTGCCGACCGCGACCGTGGACAGAAACGCGGCGGGCGAACCGGTGTCGGCGGTCGGCGAGGTGATGGTCATCGACACCTTCGGCAACGTCATCACCAACGTTCCGGGCGCGGTGTTGGACGGCGTCGAGTCGGTCGAGGTGAACGGCGAGCGCGTCCCGGTCGGCGAGACGTTCGCGGACGTCGACCGCGGCGAGCGCCTCGTCACGGTCGGGAGCCACGGCTACGTGGAGTGTGACGTAAACGACGGCCGCGGCGACGAGCGCTTCGGGCTCGGGTCGCGGTCCCCCATCCAGCTCGTGTTCTGACCGGCCGCAGTCGGCCGCGCCGCAGGAGCCCGCGCTCCCGGCGACCGCGGGCCGAGCGCCCCGCTACCGCTCGGCGTCCGCAGCCGTGCCCTCCGCGGGCTTCGCCTCGTCCGCGTCGGCGCCCTCGCGGACGAACACGACCGGACACTCGGCGTTCATCATCACCTGGTGGGAGGTGCTGCCGAAGACGGCCTTGCCCGTGGAGGAGCGCTTGCGGCCGCCGACGAACAGCATGTCGGCGTCCCGGTCGTCGACGACGCCGAGGATCCCCTCCACCGTCGGCTCGACGGTGCTCTCGACCTCGTGACGCACGCCGGCGTCCTCGAGCGCGTCGGTGAGACAGACGACGCTCTCCAGCCGCTCGGCCACCTGATCGGGCTCGGGCGGGTCCTCCGGGTCGTAGCCCGCCTCCGTGACGCCCTCCCGAAACGCTCGTTCGGAGAAGGCGTGGTACAGCACCACGTCCGCGTCGCTCGGCTCGGCGACGTCGATCACCGTCTCGGTCAGCTGGCGGATGCGCGACTCCTCGGTCGGGCCGATGGCGACGACGAGGGTTTGGAGGCTCATACCCGCTCTTCGTGACGCCGGCGTAAATGGATCCGGATGGCGGCGACGGCAACGTATTTCGTCCCGGTGGTCCAACTGTCGGTCGATATGGACGACGCCCCGCACCGCGACGCCCGCTACCTCGCGGGGTCGCCGGTCCGGATCGCCGTGTTGCGCGAACTCGACGCGGAGCCGCGACGCCCCGCGGCGCTGACCGAGCGCGTGGACGCGACGCGCACGACGGTCCAGCGGATCCTCGCCGGCTTCCGCGAGCGCGACTGGGTCCGCAAGGCGGACGCGCGGTACCGGCTCACCGCGACCGGGGACCGCGTGCGGGCCGCCTACGAGGACCTGCTCGCGGAGGCCGACCGCGCCCGCGAGGTCGGGCCCCTCGTCGCGAACGTCGACGCCTTCGAGGCGGGGCTTCCGCCGGCCGCGCTGGAGGCCGGCGAGGTGACCGTCGCGGACGACCGGGACCCGTTCGCCCCGGTCGACCGCTTCCTCGACGTGTTCGCGGGCGCCGCCGGCGGTCACGTCCGGGCGGTCTCCCCCATCGTCAGCCGCGCGTTCAACGAGTCGGCCGTCGAACTGCTGGACGCGGGGACGACGATCGACCTCGTCATCGACCGAGGGGTGCTGGCGGCCTCCGAGAGCGACTTCGAGCCGGCGCTGCGGCGGGCGATCGAGGACGGCTCCGTCTCCGTGTACGTCCACCCGGAGCCGATCGAAACCGGACTCTGCGCGTTCGGGGACACCGCCTGCCTCGCGGCCTACGACGACGGCGGCAACATGCGCGCGCTGCTGTCGTCCGACGCCCCGGTGGTCCGGAACTGGGTCGGCGACCGCATAGACGACGCGCTGGAGCGCTCGCGACCGCTCGCGGACGTCCTCGACGGCGAGGGGACGACCTCCGACGACCCGACGCCCTGACCGCACGGCGTCGGAGACGCCGCTGGCGGTCGACGTGAGCGCGGAGAACGGTGGGTCGGTGTGGGGACCGAGCGCCCTGCGGAGGGCCGAATGCGGGCACCGGCACCGCTGCCGGGCCGGTCGCCGCTTCGCGGACGACTGGCGATGAACGGTCGCCGGCCGCCGTACCTATACTTACTTGCGGTCGGTCGTCTTCGGATCCGATACAGTTACAGGGTCTGTAACACCCGGGTCGCCGTCCCGTCCGTCCTCGCTCTCGTCCGCCAGCGCGTCCTCGTTCACGTCCCCGAGCGCGTCCTCGAGCCCCCACTCGGCGGCGCGCTCGGCCGCCTCCTCGCGGGCCTGCTCGCGGATGGCGGCGACGCGGTCGTCGTCCGCCAGGAACGCGGCGACCGCGTCGCCCCCGTCGGGGGACTCCTCGCGTCGATCCGCCGGGGCGGCCTCGCGGGTTCGGTCGGCCAGGTCTGGGTCGCCGGCCAGCTCCGCGGCGGGCGCGCCCGGCGCGACCCGCAACGCCCGCGTCTCGTGTGCCTCGGCCAGCGCAGACGGCGGCAGCCGGTACAGCTCGATCCGGATGGGGCCGGGACCCGCGAGCGCCGCGAGGGCGTCGGCGCCGCCGTCGTCGGTCGCCGGGTCGTACGCGAGCACCGGCACGCCGTCGGCGAAAGTGAGAACGCCGCGCGCCTCGCCGTCGAGCAGCAGCGTCTCCCCCGGCGCGACGGTCGCGTAGCCGGTGAGCCGGTCCTCCAACGCGGTCCGGAGGAGCGTCGCGGGGTCGGTGACGACGCGCGATCGGAGCAGCTCCCCGCGCGGGATGTGGAGCTCGTCCGCCGCCTCGGGCGCGTCGCTCCCGCCGGCGTCCTCGGGCGCATCGCTCCCGCCCGCGGTCTCGCTCCCGTCGTCGGTCGGCCCGCCCGCCTTCCTCATGGGCGGTCGGGGACGACGGCGCTCCGGAAGCGGTCCGCCAGCGCGCCCGCGCCGTCGTCGGCCGGTTCCCCCACCCCGGGCGGGCCGTCGGGACGCACGTCGAGCCGGTCAGCGGCCCGGCGGTAGGCGGCCGCGGCGTCGCTGTCGGGCGCGTGCGCCAGCAGCGGCTCGCCCGCGCGGCGCGCCTCGCGGACGGACTCCGAGGCGGGGACCTGCGCCAGCGTCGGCCCGCCGAAGCGGCGCTCCGCCTGCTCGGCGACGCGGTCGGCGTCCCCGCGGACCTTGTTGAACAGCACGCCCGCGGTCCCCGTGCCGTACGAGCGAGCGTACTCCTGCACCTTCAGCCCGTCCGAGAGCGCGGGGATGGTGGGCTGGACCACGACCACGGTCCGGTCGGCCAGCACGACCGGCAGCACCGCGGACTTCGAGCCGAGCGCGGCCGGCGAGTCCAGAAGCACCACGTCGGCGTCGCGACCCAACTCGGCGACCACGTCGCGGAGTCGCCCCGGGTCCGCCGCCTCGAAGGCCGTGAGCGAGGTGCCGCAGGGGACGACCGTCATCCCGAACCGCTCGTAGGTCGCCTCCGCGACGCCGGTGCCGGTCCCCTCGACCAGCAGGTCGTGCAGCGTCACCTCCACGTCGTCCAGCCCGGCGTGGAACAGCAGGTTCGCCATCCCGGTGTCGGCGTCGACGACCGTCACGTCGTACGCCTCGGCGAGCGCCATCCCCAGCGCGAGCGTGCTGGTGGTCTTGCCCGTCCCGCCCTTGCCGCTGGCGACCGCGAACGCCTCGACCATGGGGGCTCTCCCGCCTTCTCGGTTAAAAATTATCCGCTCGGCCGCCGTCGAAAAGGTCGCCGGCCGACCGACGGCCGTCGGGGAGGCCGAGCGCCCCGAGGTCCACGTGGGTACGCAGCAGGTCCGCGGCGCGGTCGTGCGGAGACCCGGCCGCGTCGGCGTCCGCGCGCGCGAGCGCTTCGGCCCGGTCCCGTCCGGCGGCGGCGAAGACGGCGTCCACGAACGCCTCCCGGGGCGTGTCGTTCTCGAACAGCCCGTGGAGGTAGGTGCCGAGGACGCCGGCGCGGTCGCCCCCGCGGTCGACCGCGGTCCCGAGCACCGCATCCGCACGTCCGTCGTGCCCGGTCGCGTTTTCCGTCGGCGAAAAGGGGAACCGGACCGCGCCCTCGTCGATGTCCGGCGCGAGCCGCGTCTCGCCCATGTGGATCTCGTACCCCTCGACCGGCCCCGAGGCGCCCGCGAGCGGTCCGGCCCCGTCGAGGTCGAGCGTCGTCGCGACGACGCGCTTGTCGGCGCTGAAGGCTGTCTCGACCGGGAGCAGGCCGATGCCCGCCACCGTCTCGCGGTCGCCCGTCCCCTCCACGTCCGCGCGCAGGATGCGCTCGCCGAGCATCTGGTAGCCGCCGCAGAGGCCGACGACCGGCCCCGAGACGCCCCGGAGCGCGTCGACGAGGCCGGCCTCGCGGAGCGCGATCAGGTCGTCGACGGTGTTCTTGGTGCCCGGCACCACGACCGCGTCGGCGTCGGCGAAGGGGTCGGCAGCCACGGACCCGTCCTCCCGGTCGGTGTCCCGGACCGGAACGTACGCCACGCGGACGCCCGGTTCGGCGGCGAGCGGTTCCAGGTCCGTCACGTTTGAGGCGCGCGGGAGCCGCGGGACCGCGACCGTCACCGCCAGCTCCGCCGGGACGCCGTCGTCGGCGCCGCGGACCGCGCGCTCGCCCCGCGCCGGGAGCGCGACGCTGTCCTCCTCGGGGAGTCCGGGGTCGTCGTGGGGAACCACGCCCAGCACCGGCACGCCGGTCCGGTCCTCGAACTCCTCGATCCCGGGCGCGAGCAGCGAGCGGTCCCCGCGGAACTTGGTGATCACGGCCCCGATGACGCGCTCGCGGAGGTCGTCGGGCAGGAGCTCCAGCGTCCCCACGAGCGACGCGAAGACGCCGCCCCGCTCGATGTCCGCGACGAGCAGGATCTGAGCGTCCGCGACCCGCGCCGTCTCGACGTTCGCCAGGTCGCGGTGCTGGAGGTTGATCTCGGCGATGGAGCCGGCGCCCTCCGCGACGACCACGTCGTGGGCGCTCGCGAGGCGCGCGTGGGCCGCGACCGCCGCCGCGCGGGCGTCGTGCCAGTGCTCGTCGTAGTAGTCGCCGGCCGCGTAGTGGGCGACCGCCTCGCCGTTCAGCACCAACTGCGACTCCCCGCCGCCGCGGGGCTTCAGGAGGACGGGGTTGTGGTCCGTCTCCGGGCGGACGCGCGCGGCGCGGGCCTGCACGTACTGGGAGACGCCGACCTCGCCGAAGCCCGTGCCGGCCGCGGCCTCGTCCCGGCCTTCGTCCGTTCCGTCGACCTCGGCCGACTTCGGCACCGCCCGCGCGTTGTTCGACATGTTCTGGGCCTTGAACGGCGCGACGGAGACGCCGCGGTCGGCGAGGACCCGACAGAGCCCGGCCGCGACCGTCGACTTGCCGACGTGGGAGGCCGTGCCGGCGACGAGGAGCGTGCGGGCCGGTCGGCCGCCCGACTGCTCGTCCCCTCCGGCCATGCGCTAAAACTCCGTGCCCATGCGGGCGCGCTGGCCCTCGTCGATGGGGTGTTTCTCCTTGGCGACGCGGGTGATCAGGTCCGCCTCCTCGTAGAGGTACTCGGGCTTCGCGTGGCTGCCCGTCACCACGAGTTCGAGCGACGGCGGCTTGGCCTCGATCAGGTCGAGCACGTCCGACTCCTCGAGCAGCCCCTTGTCGACCGCGTACAGCACCTCGTCGAGGATCAGGAGGTGGACGCCGTCCTCGGCCTCGCCGTCGAGCGGCAGGGGGGCGTCGAGGTCGGCGTCGGCGGCCGCGTCGATCAGGTCTCGCGCGCGGGCCAGTCCGCCCTGCGCCTTCGCGGCGTGGTCGTCGTCCGCGGAGCCGTCGCGGAAGCCGTGCCAGCCGTAGTGACCCGTGTTCTCATAGGAGAAGCCCGGCACCGCGGCGATGGCGTCGTACTCGCCCCGGACCGCCTCGACGGAGTCGGCGCCGCCCTTCATGAACTGGAGCATGTGGACCCGGAAGCCGTGGCCCGCCGCGCGGAACCCCATCCCGAGCGCCGCGGTCGTCTTCCCCTTCCCGTCGCCCCACCACGCCTGCACCAGGCCGAACTCCTCGGGCGCGCGCGCCTCGATGCCGCGCGCCTCCGGCGTGACACCCCCGCCGGGGGTCCCGCGCTCCCAGGCGCGGTCGCGTCTGTCCCCGTCGTCCCCGCCGCCTCGTTCGCGCGTGCCGTCCGCGTTGTCCATGCGAGTTGGATCGACACAAGCGGACTTGAATGGGTCGGAACGGGTCGGACCTCGACCCTCAGACAATAGTTTAGACATGTCTAATTTTTCTATTCGATAGAAGTCCTTTTGTATCTCTACTACCCACGGTCCGATAATGAGTAAGATAGAAACGACCGCCGTCCGGGGGGACACCCTCACCCGGCGACGACTGCTCGCGGCGGGCGCGAGCGGGCTCGCCGCCGGCGCGGCGGGGTGTCTGAACGGCACCGCCCTCGGGTCGACCGGGGAGACCGAGGGGCCGCGCGCGGTCGCCTCCTTCTTCAGCTTCTACGACTTCGCACGGGAGGTGGCCGCGGACACGCCCGTGACCGTCGAGAACCTCGTCCCGACCGGGCTCCACGGCCACGGCTGGGAGCCGGACGCGAGCGTGACGCGCGACATCCTCGAGGCGGACGCGTTCGTTCACGTCGGCGCCGACTTCCAGCCGTGGGCCGACCGCGCCATCGAGACCGTTCACGACGACGGGGCGGACACGGACCTGATCAACGTCCGGGAGGGCGTCGACCTGATCCCGCTCGCGGAGAGCCTCGACCGCGACGAGGAGGGCGTCGGCGACGACCGCGCGCTCGACCCGCATTTCTGGCTCGACCCGACGCGGGCGGCGACCGCGGTCGACAACATCGTCGAGGGGTTCGCCGAGTCGTTCCCGGACCACGAGGCGACGTTCCGCGCGAACGGCGACGCCTACACGGAGAACGTGCTCGCGGCCGTCGACGAGCGCTACGCCGCGACGTTCGACCGCGCCGACCGCGGGGTCGTCCAGCTGGCGGCTCACAACGCGTTCGGCTACGTCTCCGACCGCTACGACGTGGAGATCCGGCCGCTCGTCGTCAACCTCGCGGCCAGCGGCGACGTGAAGCCCTCCGACATCCGGCGCGCGAAGGAGGTCATCGACGCCAACGACATCCGGTACGTGGGCGCCGGCGTCTTCGAGAGCCGGAAGCCGGCCGAGCAGCTGATCGCCGAGACCGGGGTGGAGGCGTACTTCCCCGTCACGCCCTACGCCGGGGTCCGCGAGGACTGGGTCGAGGCGGGGTGGGGGTACGAGGAGATCGCCGACAACGTCAACCTGCCTACGTTCGACGTGGTGCTCGGCAACGTCCCGCCCGAAGAGGCCGGGCCGGAGGGGTGGGCCGAACAGTGGAGGAACTTCGAATGAGCGGTGCGGGATCCCCCACCTCTTCGCCACTCGTCGCCCTCGAGGACGTCTCGTTCGCGTACGCCGCGACGCCGGTGATCGAGGACGTGTCGCTGCGCGTCGCGGCGGGCGAGTACGTCGCGGTCGTCGGCCCGAACGGCTCCGGCAAGTCGACGCTCCTGCGCCTGATCCTCGGACTGGAAGAGCCCGACGCCGGGAGCGCCCGGCTGTTCGGCGAGCGCGCGGCCGGCTTCGACGCCGGCGAGCGCGTCGGCTACGTCGCACAGGGCGCCCGCGACGCCTCCTCGATGCCGATCACCGTCCGCGAGGTCGTGAAGATGGGTCGGTTCCCGCACGTCGGGTTCGGGCGGCTCTCGCCGGACGACTGGGCCGCGGTCGACGACGCCATCGCCACGGTGGGGATGGAGGCGTTCGCTGATCGGCAGATAACGAAGCTCTCGGGCGGGCAACGCCAGCGGGCGTTCATCGCCCGGGCGCTGGCGAGCGACGCCGAGCTGCTGGTCCTCGACGAGCCGACCGTCGGCGTCGACGCCGAGTCCGTCGAGGCGTTCTACGACCTGCTGGACGCGCTCAACGACCGGGGCATCACGGTCCTCCTGATCGAGCACGACCTCGGCGCGGTGACCGACCATGCCGAGCGCGTGGTGTGTCTGAACCGCGAGGTCTACTTCGACGGGCCGACCGAGGCGTTCCTCGACAGCGACGCGCTGGCGCGGGCGTTCGGCGCGACCGCGGGCCTCGTGGCCGACGCGGAGGGATCCCCGCCCAGTGACGGGGAACGGGCCGGCACCGCGTCCGGCTTCGGGACGCCGCCGAGGGGTGAGGACCGATGATTGACGCCCTCCTCGCGCCGCTCTACTGGCTGCTTTCGGCGTGGTCGTGGCTCATGTTCCGGCTCGCCGAGGTCACCGGGCTCGGCCTGCTCGACTACCCGTTCATGCACCGCGCGCTCCTCGTCGGGCTCTGCATCGGCGTGATGGCGCCGCTGATCGGGACGTTCCTCGTCCACCGGCAACTGGCCCTGATCGGGGACGCGCTCGCGCACACCGCGTTCGCGGGCGTCGCGGTCGGGCTGTTCCTGAACGCCGTCCTCGACTTCGGCGTCTCGCCGTACCTGACCGCGGTGATCGTCGCGATGATCGCGGCGCTCGCCATCGAACTCATCTCGGAGGTGACGGACGCGTACAACGACGTATCGATGGCCATCGTGCTCTCGACGGGGTTCGCGCTCGGGACCGTCCTGATCAGCCTCAACGCGGGCGGCCTCTCGGTCAGCGTCGACCAGTACCTCTTCGGCAACCTCGCGACCGTCGCCGCGGACGACGCGGCCCTGCTTGTGGTGCTGTTCGCCGTCATCGTCGGCACGGTCGCGGTCGCGCGCAACCAGCTGCTGTACGTCACCTTCGACGAGACGGCCGCGCGCGTCGCCGGGATCCGCGTGAACTGGTACAACCGCGCAACGGTCGTGCTCACGGCGATGGTGGTCGTCGGCGCGATGCAGATCATGGGCGTCATCCTCGTCGCCGCGATGCTCGTCGTGCCGGTCGCCGCCGCCACCCAGGTCTCGCGGAGCTTCACCGGCGCGCTCCTCTCCTCCGTCGTGCTCGCGGAGCTGGCGGTGATCCTCGGCATCGGCGTCTCCTACTACGCGGAGGCGACCGCGGGCGGCGTCATCGTGCTGGTCGCCGTCGGCATCTACCTCTGCTGTGTGGCGGCCGGCAAACTCCGCGCGGGGCGCGCCGAGGAGGCCGAAGCGCCGGAACTCGACGCGATGGCGGCCGACCGCGAGGCGGCGGACGACTGAGAGAAGCGTCGGTCGGCCGATCAGTCCTCGTCGTCGGACTCGGTGACGGGGACCGCATCGGCCGCGCCGGTCTTGGGGATCTCCACCTGCAGCGTGCCGGACCGTTTCAGCGTCGCGGCCGCGCCGTCGGGGTTCACGTCCGCGTCCGCGGGGAGGTCGGCGCTCCCGGACAGCGTCGTGCCGCGGCCGGGGAAGACGGTCTCGAAGCCCGCGCGCGGTTCGCGGAACCGCTCCATGGTCACCTCGATCGTGTGGTCCGAGAAGCGGACCTCCACGTCGTCGCCGCGGACGCCCGGCGCGTCGAAGACGACGAGGTAGGCGTCGTCGCTCTCCAGCAGGTCGGAGTCGAGCGGCCGGCGCTCCTGCACGTGGCTCCAGCCGCGGCCGACCTTCGAGAGCGCGCCGCGGACCGCCGCGCGCCCGGTGTCGAGGAGCCGCCCCATCTCACACCTCGATCTCGGCGAGTTCCGAGCCGCCGCAGTAGGGACACGAGAGGTCCGCGACGGAGTGGTCCTCGGGGACGTCGTAGGTGTAGTGGTTCTCGAACATGTCGAGCTCGCAGTCGGCGTTCTCGCACTTGATCTCCTTCGTCGAGGGCATGCCCGAAGGTTGGGTCGCGGCCGGCTTAAGTGCCGTGGGGCGGTCACGAGACTCATGAGTGGTGGACTCATGATAGGGGAGCTGAGCTGTCGGCGCGCGCGAGAAACGCGCGCGAGGGAGCTCGCAGCCGCGGTCGCGCAGCGGGGCGGTCGCGCGACCGCGGCTGCAGCGAGGCTGGGGAGGTGTGAGGCTGCGGTGCGGTTGTGGTGCGGTTGCGGGGCGGTCGCGGTGCGGTGCTGTGGGTGGGACTGAAAGGGGCAGTCGGCTCGGTCCGGCCCCGGCACCGCAAGCACCGCAGCGGGCGGTGTGGAGAGCGAGGTGCGCAGCGCGTGTCGCGGCCGGTCGAGCCGGCTGGGGCTTTCTGGGTGGTGCTGTCCAGATCAGCAGGATCGACAGTAGTTTCAAAAACGTCGTACGGAGAGCCAGCGGGGACTTTTGAGACGGGGTTGACCCTACCTTTCGGGTCAGAGATGGACGCTTACTCCTCGTCTCGCGACTCGTGGACGTTGTACGCGCCGCGGGCGTACGGGTCCTCGCGTGGGTCGTAGTCGCGCTCGTCGCGCTCGAACAGGTAGGCGAAGAAGCCGAAGAAGGGGACGAACAGGCTGACCGCCGCCCACTTCCGCGCGTTCATCCCGTGCCGGGCGGCGTCGCGGTAGGCGTACCCGGCCATCCCGACGAGCCACAGCGCGGGGAGGCCGATCAGGATGGCGCCGACGAGCGCGTCCATACGTCCCCTTCGGCCGCCGCGGTCGTAAGTCCACCCCCTCCGCGCCGTCGGCCCGCACCCCCCGGACGTGAGCCCACCCCCGGTTCGCGGGGTTTTAGCGTCTCCGCGGAGTATCGGCGTCCATGACCGACCCGGCCGACCTCACCGTGACCATCGTCGACGGGTACGTCGACGAGCCGGCGCACTTCGGCGTGCCGCCGTACGTCTCGACGTACCCCCGATACACGGCCGGCGCGCTCGTGGACGCGGGCGTTCCCGAGTCCGCGATCACCTACCACACCATCGACGAACTCCGTGAGGACCGCAACAAGTGGGCCGACGTGCAGCGGGCGGACCTGTTCGTCTACGTCGGCGGCATGACCGTCCCCGGCAAGTACGTCGGCGGCACGCCGGCGGAGCCGGACGAGGTCCGCGAGCTCGCGTGGACCGCCGAGGGCGAGACGCTGCTCGGGGGGCCCGTCCGCTTCGGCGTCGGCGAGGAGAACGCCGGCGCACAGGAGATGGAGCGCGACGACCTCGACTACGACTTCGTGGCGAAGGGCGACGTCGAGGCGGCCGCCTTCGACCTCGTCGACTCCGGACTGGAGGGGTTCAACAACCGCATGCGTGACAACGCGGAGGTGGACCGGTGGGCCGCGGCGGGCGCGTTCGTCGTCGAGCAGCACCCCAACCACCCCGACTACCTGATCGCGGAACTGGAGACCTCCCGCGGCTGTGCCTACCGCTGTTCGTTCTGTACCGAACCGCTGTACGGCAACCCGGCGTTCCGCGAGGCGCGCTCGGTCGTCGACGAGGTCGACGCGCTCTCGAACCGCGGCGTGAGCCACTTCCGGCTCGGCCGGCAGGCGGACATCCTCGCGTTCGGCGGCGACGGCGAGGCCCCCAATCCGGACGCCCTGCGCGACCTCTACGGCGGCATCCGCGAGGTGGCGCCCGACCTCGACACGCTCCACCTCGACAACATGAACCCCGTGACGATCACGGACTACCCCGAGAAGTCGCGTGAGGCTATCCGGGTCATCGCCGAGCACAACACGCCCGGCGACACGGCCGCGTTCGGGCTGGAGTCCGCGGACCCCGTGGTGCGGGAGAAGAACAACCTGCTCGTCTCCGCGGAGGAGTGTCTGGAGGCGGTCCGCGTCGTCAACGAGGAGGGCGGCTGGCGCCCCGGCGACACCCCCGAGGCGACGCCCGGGAGCGACGACCGCGTGACCGGCCCCTCCACCGGCCCGGACGCCTCCCCGCGGCTCCCGAAGCTCCTGCCGGGGATCAACCTCGTCCACGGGCTGGAGGGCGAACGCGCGGAGACGTTCGAGCACAACCGCGCGTTCCTCCAGTCGGTGTACGACGAGGGGCTGATGCTCCGCCGGATCAACATCCGGCAGGTGATGGCGTTCGCGGGCACCGAGATGGCCGAGACGGGCGCGGAGATCGCCCGGGACCACAAGCAGCAGTTCCAGGCGTACAAGAAGGAGGTGCGCGAGACCATCGACAACCCGATGCTCCAGCGCGTCGTCCCGCCCGGGACGATCCTCCCGGACGTGCACCTGGAGTACCACCAGGACGGCAAGACGTTCGGCCGCCAGCTCGGCACCTACCCCCTGCTCGTCGCGGTGCCGGGCGAGCGGGAACTCGGCACGACGCTCGACGTGGCGATCACCGACCACGGCTACCGGTCGATCACGGGCGTCCCCTACCCGCTGGACGTGAACGCGGCCTCGATGGACGAGCTGACCGCGATCCCCGGCATCAACCGGAGCAAAGCCGGCGACATCGTCGTCGGCCGCCCGTACGACTCGGTCGCGGCGGTCGACGACGGCGTCGCGGACCTCTCGCTGTTCGCGACCGCCGTGACCGCGGACGCCGGCGAGCCCTCCGTGCCCATCCCCGGCCGTGACGCCTGATCCGCCCGCTTCCGACGGGCCGCCTTCCTCCGACGGGCCGACCCGCGTCCCGCTTCCGGTCGAAACGCGCGCGCCCGGGGGCGAGACGAACGCCTACCTCGTCGGCTCGCTGCTAGTGGACCCGGCGGGAGTCTCCCCGGCGATCGACCCTGCCGCCGTCGACCACGTCGCCGTCACCCACACGCACCCGGACCACGTCGGTGGGGTGGCCCACTACGCCGCGGAGGCCGACGCGACGGTGTGGGCCCACGCGGACCACGCGGAGCGCTTTCTGTCCCGGACCGGCGTCGAACCCGACCGCACCTTCGCGGACGGCGACCGCGTCGGGCCGGCTCGCGTCCTCGAAACGCCCGGCCACGCGCCGGACCACGTCTGCTTCGCGACCGGCGACAGAAATGCCGAAAGCCGGTCCCTCCTCGGCGGCGACCTCATGGTCGCGGACGGCTCCGTCGTCGTCGGCGCGCCGGAGGGCGACCTGCGCGCGTACCTGGAGAGCCTCCGAACTGTGCGCGACGCCGGGTTCGAGGCCATCCATCCGGGTCACGGCCCGACGATCACCGACCCCGCGGCGACCGCGACCCGCCTTATCGAGCACCGGCTGGCGCGCGAGGAGGCGGTGCTCGCGGCCGTCGAGCACGGCGCCGAGACGGTCGAGGCGGTCCTCGACGCCGCCTACGAGAAGGACCTGACCGGCGTCCGCGACCTGGCGCGGGCGACCGTCGCCGCGCACCTGATCAAGCTCGCGGACGAGGGGCGGATTGAGCGGGAGTGGCGCGAGCGCGCGACGGGATAGGCGGCCTCTCGGCCAGTAATCCGCTCGCGGACGGCAAAAGCTCTTTGTGGATCTGCATACGACCGTATGCACATGTCGAAGAGCATCCGCCTCTCCGAGGAGGCGTATGACCGGCTCGCGGCCCACAAACGCGACGACGAGACGTTTTCGGAGGTCGTGCTGCGGTTGGCCGGGGAGCGGTCGCTGTCGGAACTTGCAGGAGTGTTGAGCGACGAGGAGGCGGACGCGCTCCGGGACGCGGTCGACGAGCGCCGCGAGCGACGAGCGGAGGAACTGGAGGAGATGGCGGACCGGATGCGAGGGGGATAGCGTGCTCCTCGACACGTCCTTCCTCATCGACCTGATGGACGGCGACGAGGCCGCAGTCGAGAAAGCACGCGAACTGGAGCGCGATCTCGTCCAGCAACGGCTCTCGTCGATGACGCTGTTCGAGTTGTCCTATGGGATCGCTCGCGCGACGCGATCCGAGTCGGAACGGGAAAAGGTCGAAGCAGTCCTCTCGTCAAAGCCCGTTCACCCGGCCGACACCGCGGTCATGCGGAAGGCCGGCCGGCTCTCCGGCGAGTTGCAAACCGACGGAACTCCCGTCGGCGACGGCGACGTGATCATCGCGGCGACGGCCGAGGTCGTCGACGAACCGGTCCTGACGCGAAACGTCTCGGACTTCGAGCGCCTCGACGTCGCCGTCGAAACGTACTGACCGCGGTCGCCTCCGACGCTGTCGAGCTTCGACCCACGCCCGACTCCGCTCGGCCCGCGACCGCACGCCCCCACCCCGACGTGTGGACTTATCCGACCCGCGGACGTAATTCTCCACATGCCCGAAGAAGTGCTGTTCGAGTCGGAGCACGACATGAGCGGAGCCGAGATCGCCGCATACCTCCGGACGGTCGCGGACAAGCTCGACGGGGGAGAGTCGATCACCCTGACGGCGGGCTCCGAGTCCGTGACGCTGACGCCCCCGGAGCGCCCGATCTTCGAGGTCAAGGCCGAGCGCGAGACCGTGGCGTCTGGCCCGGATGAGTTGAGCGTCGAGTTCGAGTTGGAGTGGGACGAGGGAGTCGAGGGAGAGGCCGGCGGTGCGGACGGAACGCTGGAGATCGAGTGACGGAGAAGTTCTGAGACCGCTGACCGCGGCGTTTCCTATTTCTCGTCCCCGTCCACCAGCCGCGCGCCCGCGGCGTGAGTGTGACAGACCGCCGGGTCGTAGCCGGCGTCCGAGAGGCCGGTGCCGAGCGCGAAGACGGTCCGGCCGAGCATCGCCATCGCGGCCTCGCCGCCCGCCTCCTCGACCGCCTCGACCGCCTCCGCGACCTCGGGAACCAGCAGGCCGGCCTCGCGCGCGAACGTCCGCGAGGCGGCCATGAGCGCCGGCAGGACCGGGGTCCGACGGACCGCCGTCAGCGCGCGCTCGCCCGCCTCCGTCAGCGCGGTCGTGTCGCCCGCGAGCACCTCGGCGGTCGAGAGCTCGCCGAAGGTGACGTACTCGACCCGGGCGCCCGCGGGGACGCCGTCCAGTTCGCCGTAGCCCGGCGCGCCCGGCTCCAGCCTGATGGGGACGCCGCCGCGCGCCTGCGCGACCACGTCGCCGAGGCCCGTGCCCGCCTCCACCTCCGCGACGTGCGCGAGTCTGACCAGCTCGTTCTCCGAGCGCCCGCAGGCGAACGCCTCGTTGGCCGCGAGCGCGGTTCCGAGCGCGGCCGCGCCCGAGACGCCGAAGCCCGAGCCGACCGGGAGGTCCGTGGTCGCTGCGACGCCGACGCTCCGATCCTCCTCGATGCCGAGTTCCGCCAGCACCGTCTCGACCGCCTCGATCTCCGCGGACTCGCCGTTCAGCGTCGTCTCGGAACCCGTCGGGTCGATCCGGACCTCCACGCCGTCGGTCAGCGTCAGGCCCGCGCCGCGCGAGCCCGCGGCGGCCGCGCGCTCGGCCGGGTGGGCGCTGAAGAAGCCCGTGACGTGGCCGGGGACGAACGCGGTCGCGCTCTCGTCGCTCATACCGGGAGGTGACGGACGCGCCGATTAACGGTTGCCATCGCGGACGGCGGACAGAAAAGCGGGGACGGAAAACGCGGACCGCGGTCGCAGTCGGGGAGGCGCCGTCTCAGGGACTCAGCCGCTGCCGGTCCCGCGGGAAGAGCACGGCCTCGCGGATGTTGTCGAGGTCGAGCATCGTCATCACGAGGCGCTCGGCGCCGATGGCCCAGCCGGCGTGGGGCGGCATGCCGTACTTGAACATCTTCGTGTAGTACTCGAACTCGTCGGGGTCGAGCCCCTGCTGCTCGAAGCCGGCGATGAGCTCCTCGTAGCGGTGCTCGCGCTGGCCCCCGGAGACGAGCTCCATGCGCGGGTGCATGAGGTCGAAGCCGGTCGAGAGGGTCTCGTCGTCGTCGTAGTCCTTGATGTAGAACGGCTTCACCTCGCTGGGCCAGTCGGTGATGAAGTAGTGGGAGCCGACCGCCTCGCCGAGCGCGACCTCGCCCTCGGTCGGGAGGTCGTCGCCCCAGACGAGCTGCTCGTCGAGCGCGCCCGTGGCGTTGATCTCCTCGATGGCCTCCTCGTAGGTGAGCCGCGGGAACGCCTCCTCGGGCACGTCGAACTCGCCCTCGAGGCCGAGCGCCTCGAGCTGTTCCTGACAGTTCTCGGCGACCGCCTCGTAGGCCGAGCGCACGACGGACTCGCAGACGTCCATCGCGTCGTGGTGGTCACAGAAGGCGCCCTCGAAGTCGATGGAGGTCGCCTCGTTGAGGTGCCGCGGCGTGTTGTGCTCCTCGGCGCGGAAGATCGGGCCGATCTCGAAGACGCGCTCCAGCCCGGAGCCGGCGGTCAGCTGCTTGAACAGCTGCGGCGACTGGTTCATGAACGCCTCCTCGCCGAAGTAGGTGATCGGGAACAGCTCCGTCCCGCCCTCGGTGCCGGTGGCGACGATCTTCGGCGTGGTGATCTCGGTCGCGTCCGCGTCGCGGAACGCCTCGCGTGCGGCGCGCAGGATCTCCGAGCGGATCTCGAAGACCGCCTTCACCTCGTCTTTCCGCAGGTCGAGGGTGCGGTTGTCGAGCCGCGTCGACAGCTCCGCGTCGACCTTGCCGGAGGGGTCCAGCGGCAGTTCCGTGTCGGCCTCGGCGATGACCTCGACCGACTCGGGCGTGATCTCGACGCCGGTGGGCGCGCGGGGTTCCTCCTCCACGTCGCCGGTCACGGAGACGACCGACTCGCGGGCGACGCCGAGCCCGGTTTCGACGAGCTCGTCGTCCATCTCGTCCTTCTCGAACTTGACCTGGATCTTCCCGTCCGTGTCCCGGAGGATCAGGAACGCGATGCCGCCGAGGTCGCGGACCTCGTGAACCCAGCCGGCGACCGTGACGTGGTCACCCGGCTCGGCGTCCGCGGTGTAGGTGCGGTCTTCGAGTCCTTCCATACCGATCGCTTCCGCGGTCGAGGCTTAAAAGACGTTGATTCCGGACCGTGCGGGATTCAGAACCTTCAGGGGGTTCGCCCGACAACGGCCGCCAATGCGAGACCGATATCGGCCGTGGCTGGCGGCGCTGCTCGCGTTCCTGTTCCCCGGCCTCGGTCACGCGTTCCTCCGGAAGTGGGGCCGCGCCTTCCTGTGGATCGCGACCATCATCGTCGGCGGCGTCCTCCTCCAAGTGCTGTACGGCACCGTCCCCGCGGACCCGAACGTGGGGGTCGTCGAGTACTCCGAGTCGCTGCCCGCGGACGTGGTGCTCCCGATCCTCCTGTTGACCCTGCTGTCGGTGCTCGACGCCTTCCTCGTCGCCCGTCGCCAAAACGCGGAGAAGCGCAGTCGGCGGGCGGCCGCCGCGGTCGCGGAGGCCCGCGCCGGCGACGCACCGGAACGGGACGAAGAACGAACCGGGCGGAGCGAGCGGGGCAACGGCGCGGCCGCGAACCGCGCGGCGCGGCGCGGCGGCGAGTCGAGTTCGGTCCCGCTCGCGGACGCCGTCCCGAGCGGCGGCGAGACGGACGCCCCCGAGACCGTCCAGTGCCCGAACTGCGGCAAGGAGACCGACGCCGAGATCGACTTCTGTCACTGGTGTACCGAGCCGCTGCCGTGGGCCGACGAGGAGTAGCGCGAGGGGTCGGCGATCCTCTCAGTTGTGGATCCTGCTGAACGGGACGGCAGCGTTTAGCTGAAAGTAGGCGCTAAGCCCCCTTCCTCAGCGAGCGCCGACCGAATGGGAGGCGAGAGCAGGGAGGGGATACAGCGCCGAACAGTTCTCATACACGATTCAATGGCAGGCCCACAGGCCCACGCAATCGCAATGTTTTCACAGTAGGGTAGTATAGCATTGGCCGAACCCAATGGAGTACGACCTCGACTCGGGAGCGCACTCGACGTATTCCCTGCACTACCACCTGATACTCACCACGAAATATCGGCGCGGAGTGCTCACCGAGGAGCGAACCCAATTCATTCGCGAGGTCATCAGCGGGTTCACGGAAAACTACGGTGTCGAACTGACGAACCTCGACGGCGAGGACGACCACGTACACATCCTGTTCCGAGCGAAACCAACCACAGACCTCGTAAAGTTCATCAACACGGTCAAAGGCGCGACCGCTCGCCGTATCCGTAACGAGTACGCGGACGAACTGAAAACCGAACTGTGGGGCGACTCGTTCTGGAACGACTCGTACTGCCTCATCTCGACGGGGCAGGTGTCGCTGGATGTGCTGAAACAGTACGTCGAGAACCAACGCGAGTAGAGGGTCATGTACTACACCTACAAGTACCGTCTCATGCCGTCCGACGCCCATTGTGAGGAGTTGGACCGCCACCGAGACATTTGTAGGCAACTCTACAACCACACTCTCTACCGACTCAACGAGTACCAAGACGAACACGGCGAACTGCCGTCCATGACCACGCTACGGTCGGAACTCCCCGAGCTCAAGAAGTGGTGGGACGGCCTCTCCGACGTGTACTCGAAGGTTCTCCAAACCGTCGTTGAACGGTTGTTCGACAACCTCAAAGGACTCTCCGCGCTCAAAGAGAACGGCTACGGCGTCGGTCAGCTCAAGTGGAAGCCGCCACGGGAGTTCCGCAGTTTCACGTACAGCCAGTCTGGCTTCAAGCTCGACAAGAAGGGTGGTCAGACTGTGTTGTCACTCTCGAAACTCGCGGACATACCGATACGGCTCCACCGCTCCATCCCCGACGACGCGAAGCTCAAGCAAGTCACGGTCAAGAAGGAACCGACGGGCGAGTGGTTCGCCACCTTCGGCGTCCAAATGGACCGAGAACCGCCCGAACCGCCTGAGAACCCCGAGAAGTGCGTCGGGATCGACGTGGGAATTTTCAAGTACGCTCACGACACCGACGGCATGGCAGTCGGGTCCCTCGACCTGTCAGACGAACGTGAACGCTTGGAACGCGAGCAACGGAAGCTCTCGCGCAAACAGCACGGGTCGAACAACTACGAGAAGCAACGGCGGCGCGTTGCGGAGTGTCACGCCGACCTCCGACGGAAACGCCGCGACTTCCTCCATAAACTCTCAGCGTATTACGCACGGGAGTACGACCTCGTAGCAGTCGAAGACCTGAACGTGAAGGGGATGATGGAATCGCCGTCGAACAGCCGCAACACGGCGTCTGCTGCGTGGCGGACGTTCCTCTCGTTACTCGAATACAAGTGCGAGCGCGAGGGAACGCACTTCGCCGCGGTCAACCCGAGAGGGACGACCAAGGAGTGCGCGTCCTGCGGTGTCTCGACCGATAAGCCGTTGTGGGTCCGTGAACACTCCTGTCCGGCGTGTGGGTTTGAGGCGGACAGGGACGCGAACGCAGCGTGGAACATTCTTTCTCGCGCCCTAGAAGACGTAGGAGTGGGATGCTCCGAATCAACGCCTGTGGAGACTGCGCTCCCTGTGGACACCGACTCGGTGTCTGCAAAGCGCGTCGTGGAAGCAGGAAGCCCTACCCTCAAGGAGCGAACGGCGTCGGCCGTGAGCGAGTAGGGTAGTTCACAAGGTTCCAGTCGGCTGTCTCTCCGACGCGTTTTTTGTTTCTGTCGCAGATCCTGCTGATCGGGACAGCAACATCTCGAAAGCCCCAGCCGACTGCCCCTTTCAGTCCCACCCCGCACCGCGACCGCCCCGCAACCGCACGGCAGCCTCACGCCTCCCCAGCCTCGGCCGCGGGCCGGCCGCGAACCGCACAGCACCGCAGGCGGCCGGCCCGCGCCCTCCACCGAAAATCGGAGATTTTCGAGCAGCCAGCGTGCAGTAGCGCGCTGGCGACCTCGCGCGGTCGCGGCGACACAGGGTCGCCGCGGCGCGCGCCGACCGCACAGCACCGCACCACCCCGCACAGCACCGCGACCGCACACCACCCATCGCACACAACGGCACCGAAGGAACGAGACGGCGATGCGGAGGGTTCAGAAATCGGCGCCGGCCGCCAGCCCCGGGATCACTCGCGAGGGGTTCTTCGTGAAGACGCGCTGCATCAGGTCCTCGGAGACGTCCAGCGTCAGCACCTCCATCACGCCGACGTTCGGGTGGGCCTCGGGGACGCCGCTCCCGAACAGGATCCGGTCGGGGTGTTCGAGCACGCCCCGCTCGAGGACGTTGCGGTACCGGACGGCCCTGGTGTCGAGGTAGAGCCGGTCGTGGTCGTCGAGCAGGTCGAGCGCCTCGGTCATCAGTCCCTCATCGAGCGGGTAGCCACCGAAGCCGGCCAGCACCACCGGGAAGTCGTACGGGAGCAGGGTGCGTTCGACCATCGACGGGGTGAACCGCTCGCCGCCGTGGACCAGCACCGGCAGGTCCGCGTCCGCGAGCTGTTCGAGCACGTCTTCTCCCGGGACGCCGTCGGCAGCCGGGACGATCGTGAACCCGTGGAACCGGTCGTCGTAGGCGTACTGCTCCACGTCGTCCGGGCGCGTGTGGTGGTCGGCGCGCTCGGTGCGGAGGTTCCTGAGCCGCGCGATCGGGTTATCGCGCGGGTCGACGGGACCGTTGAGCCGCGCGAACGCGAGGAAGGGCCGGTCGACGCTGAGCCGAGCGACGGCGTTGTTCGCTCGGAGATAGCTCTCGCCCGGCGGGCGCTGGCCGGGAGAGACCGCCGCGCGCACCACGCCGGCCTGATGCATCTCGCGCTCCAGGCGTTCGGGCGAGATGTCGCGGCCGTGCGTCTCCACGGACTCCGCGTCGGGATCGAGACGCGCGTGCACGTCCACGATCCGGAACCCGTGTTCCAGCCCGAGCATGGTAGAACCTTTCGTCCGCTCCACATGTGCCTGTCGGTCGACCCGCGGCGCCGCGGGACGCGACCGCGGACGCCGGTCGGAGCGCTGACGGCTCGCGCCGAGTCGCCCCCGGCGTAGTCCGGTGTTTTCCTCCCAATCGCACCGAAACGGATATATAGAACTGCTAGCCTCTAGGGGCACTGAGTATGGCCGCACGCATGCAGCAACCGATGTACGTTCTGTCCGAGGACAGCAGTCGAACGCGCGGACGGGCCGCGCAGGACTCGAACATCCGCGCCGGGCGTGCGGTGGCGAGCGCGGTCCGAACCACGCTCGGTCCCCGCGGGATGGACAAGATGCTCGTCGACACCGCCGGCGAGGTGGTGATCACCAACGACGGCGCGACCATCCTCCGGGAGATGGACATCGAACACCCCGCCGCACAGATGCTCGTCGAGGTGAGCGAGACGCAGGAGGAGACGGTCGGCGACGGCACCACCACCGCCGCGGTGCTCGCCGGCGAACTGCTCGCCCGCGCCGAGGACCTGCTCGACGACGACGTTCACCCGAGCGTCGTCGTGGAAGGGTACCACGAGGCGGCACGGATCGCCGAGGAGGCCATCGACGAGTGCCTGCTCGATGCTGACCTCGACGACGACCTGCTCGCGCAGGTCGCGGAATCCTCGATGACCGGCAAGGGGACCGGCGACGTGACGGCCGCGGCGCTCGCCGACCTGGTCGTCGCGGCCGTCCGCCGCGTCGAGACCGACGACGGCGTCGACCGCGAGGACGTGCGCCTCCACGCGCGGGCCGGCGCCGCGTCCTCGGGCTCCGAACTGGTCGAGGGGATCCTCCTCGACGAGGAGCCGGCGACCGACGACATGCCCCGCGAAGTGACCGACGCGACGGTCGCCGTCCTCGACGCCGCGCTCGAGGTCCGCACCGGCGAGGTCGGCGCCGAGTACGCGATCAGCTCCGTCGACCAGCTCGACGCCGCGATCCGCGCCGAGGACGACGAACTGCGCGGCTACGCGCGGACGCTCGCCGACGCGGGCGTCGACGCGCTCGTCTGCTCGAAGCGGATCGACGACCGCGTCGCGGGCTACCTCGCCGACGCCGGCGTCCTCGCGTTCACGAACGTGAGCAGCGCCGACGCCGGCGCGGTCGCGTCGGTCACGGGCGCGAAGCGGCTCGGCACCCTCGCGGATCTCGACGCCGACGACCTCGGAACGGCCGCGTCCCTCACCGTCGAGCGCCACGGCGAGGACGACCTGACGTTCGTCCGCGGCGGCGATACGGACGGCCCCGTTACCCTGCTGCTCCGCGGCAGCACCGAACACGTCCTCGCCGAACTGGAGCGCGCCACGGAGGACGCCGTCGACGTGGTCGTCGCCGCCCTCACTGGCGGCGTCGTCCCCGGCGCGGGCGCGACGGAGATCGCGATCGCGGACCGCGTCCGGAGCGCGACCGCGGGCGTCGAGGGTCGCAAGCAGCTCGCCATCGAGGCGTTCGCGGACGCGGTCGACGCGCTCCCCCGAACGCTCGCCGAGAACGCGGGTCTCGACCCCATCGACGCGCTCGTCGACCTGCGCGCGGCCCACGAGTCGACCGGTCGCGCCGGGATCGTGAGCGACGGACGCTCCGGCGTCGTCGCCGACCCCGTCGAGTACGGGATCGTCGACCCCGCGGCCGTCAAGCGGGAGGCAGTCGCGTCCGCGACGGACGCGACCGGGCAGATCCTCCGCATCGACGACGTGATCGCCGCGGAGTAGGGCTCACCCGGAGTCGCTCGGTGGCAGGTCTATCGGCCTCCTGGCACCGCAACAGCTCGGGACGACCCATCCGGGCTCGCGGACGGCCACGACCGCGGGATCCTCGTCGCAGTCGGGGTTATACCGACACATGGGTCTGGAGGGACCAGACGGCGCCCCCGCGGCTCCCGATGGCGGTCGGTGGGCAACACTCAATATCGCGGTGTGTGTTCGTTTGCATGGCTTCCGGGGAACGCCCTCGCGGGCGTGGAAGCCACGTCTCGGGTGGTAGGGCACCCGGGACGTTTCCGTACGCCCCGCGCCGACGCGGCTTCCGTCACGAACTGGCGGCGTAATCGCATTTAATTCTACCGAGGGAAGCGAGGATACAGCGCCGCATCAGTGCGCAGCGACGACCGCCCGTCGTTTCGCACACGTTTTGCGTTCCCGGCACCGACGGCGACCATGACCGACCTCTCTGCCGAGACCGTGATCGTCACCGGGGCCAGCCGCGGCCTCGGTGCCTCGATGGCCCGCCGACTGACTCGCGAGGGTGCGAACGTAGTGCTGTCCGCCCGCGACGAGGCGGCGCTCGACGACGTCGCCGCCGACGTCGCGGACGCCCCAGGCGAGACGCTCGTCGCGCCCGCGGACGTGACCGACGAGGCGGCCGTCGAGGCGCTCGTCGACGCGACCGTCGACGCGTTCGGAGCACCCACCGGCCTCGTCAACAACGCCGGCGTCGGCATGCTGAGCCTCCACGACGAACTGCGGGACACCGTGACCGTCGACGCCGACGACTGGCGACTGATCCTCGAGGTGAACCTCACCGGGGCGTTCCTCTGTGCCAAGCACGCGGTCCCGCACATGGTGGCGGCGGGCCGCGGTAACGTGATCAACGTCTCCTCGGGACTCGGCCGCCGCGCGGCCGCGGGCTGGGGCCCCTACGTCGCCTCCAAGTGGGGCCTGGAGGGCTTCTCGCGAACGCTGGCCGACGAGGTGGAAGCGGACGGCGTCAACGTGAACTGTCTGGACCCCGGCGGCCGCGCCGCGACCGGCTTCTGGGACCACCTGCCGGAGGCGGAACGCGACGGCGTGCTCCCGCCGGACGTGATGGACGACGCCATCACGCTGCTGCTCGCACAGGGCCCGGACGGCGTGACCCGCGAGTCCTTGCCCGCCGAGGAGTGGGAAGAGCGGCTCGACGCCTGAGGCGTCGGGCTCAGTCCCGCCGACGGAACGAGGCGACCGTCCCGATGGTGTCGTTGGCGTCGACCGTCTCCGTGGTGACGGTGAAGCCGAGCAGCGCGTCCGCGTCCAGCGCCTCCTCGATGATCGCGCGGAGCGCGTCCGGGTCCGCCCCCGCGGGCAGCACCGCGACGCGCACCCGGTCGCGGTTCTCGCTGGCGGTCACGAGGTCGTAGTCGGTGTGCTCGAAGGCGTCGGTCAGCTTCTCGGAGCGGTCGCTCATGTCTGGCCGTGTGGGCTCCGTGGTAAAAGGCGTCGCGGCCGCGGTCCGGCGACGGACGCCGATCTTGGACGGTGCGGACGGCGACGACGACGCAGCACGGACCGGACGCCGAAGTGGAGATCAGGGCGGACGATCGTCGAACATCGACGCCACCGTCTCGGCGAAATCCGGCGTGTCCAACCCCCCGTCGCCGGCCACCGAAACGAACACGCCCGCCGCCTCGCCGGTCGGGACTCTGAGAACGGAGAACTCCTCGAAGTGGGTCACCTCCGACTGACAGCTGTCCGTCGGAATCGTCACCTCGCTCAGCGAGTGGTCGAAGAGGAACGTCCGCAGCATCTCCTCGAACGCCTCCGTCGAGTAGTCCGATAGTACCGCTTCGTCCGCGAACAGGAACCGCACCGAGTCGCCCTCGCAGCACCCGACCGAGCGGAGCTCGTCGCCGAACGCGTCTCGGGCGCGATCCACGAGCCGCCGCTGGCGGTCCGTCGACGGCTCGCTCACGGACCACTCCACTTTGCGGAGCCGGTCCCGGATCTCCGTCCAGACGCCCTCGCCGTCGTCGGTCAGACCGTAGTACCGGCCGACGCTGCGCCCCTCGGACACCCGGAGTTCAACCACGTCTTCCTCGCGGAGTTCGGACAGCGCTCGGGAGATGTGTGGTCGCGGCTCGTCGACCGCCTCCGCCAGCTGCGTCGGCGTCGCTCGGTCCGTGTCTCCGAGCTCCCGCAGCACGCCGCGGCGATACTTCGAGTTCAGCACGTACGCCGCCGTGTCCGATTCCTGTCCCATTCGTCCGTCCGCCACCCTACCGGACGGAGACTCTTGTACCTGACAGGACGTACCAAGAACGTACCAGTTTATTTTTCCGCGGTCGGGTCCGTACTCGAGGCCAGAATGAGTCAGATCGAGACTGACGAGTCCACCGTCGTGCTGCACGTGGACGACGACCCGCAGTTTTCGGGGCTAGTTCGGACGTACCTGAACAAGCTCGACGAGAGCTTCACCGTGATCACGGAACACGATCCTGCGGAGGCGCTCGACCGGACCCGCGAGGCGACCGTCGACTGCGTCGTGAGCGACTACGATATGCCGGGGATGGACGGATTGGAGTTCCTCGAAGCGGTCCGCGGGGAGTACCCGAACCTCCCGTTCGTGCTCTTCACTGGCAAGGGGAGCGAGGAGATCGCCTCGAAGGCGATCAACGCGGGCGCGAGCTCCTACCTCCAGAAGGGCGGCACGGAGGCGTACGAGCTGCTCGCGAACCGGATCGACACGCTGGTCGGACGGCGCCGATCGGAACATCAGGCCGAGATAGCAAAGGATCGACTACTGACGCTGTACGAGCAGACGGGCGGCTTCTACACGGTCGACGAGGACTGGACGATCACCTACTGGAACGAGGAGATGGAGCGGCGAACCGGCTGTCCGGCGCCGCGAGCGACAGGCGAAGCGCTGTGGGACGTGTTCCCCGAGGCGGAGGGGACGGAGCTGCACTCTCACCTGCGGGGAGCGATGGCGGCCGACGAGGCGGTCGAGTTCGAGACGGAGTTCGAGCCCCGGGGAATGTGGCTCGAAGTGAGCGTCCAGCCCGTCGATGAAGGGCTGTTCATCCACTCGCGCGACGTGACCGACGACAAGGACCGACAACAGGAGATCCAGTACCGCAACGAGCTGTTGGAGTCGTTCGCGAGCACCGTCTCCCACGACCTCAGGAACCCGCTTAGTGTGGCGGAAGGGCGACTCCAGCTGGCGAAGGAGACGGGCGATTTCGAGCACCTCGAAGCCGTCGCCCAGGCGCACAACCGGATGCGCAACCTCATCGACGAGCTCCTCCACGTCGCTCGCGGCGACGAGCTGGACCTCTCGTCGGTCTCGCTCGCGACGGCCGCTCCCGAGGCGTGGGAGACCGTCTCGTCCGAGGGTGCCGAGCTCACGGTCGAGGGTGACGCCGACTTCGAGGCGTACGACAGCCAGCTCAGGCGGCTCTTCGAGAACCTGTTCTGGAACGCGATCGACCACGGCGACGCCGACGAGATCCGCGTCGGTCCCCTCGGCGACGGCTTCTACGTCGAGGACGACGGCACCGGCATCCCGCCCGCGGACCGCGAGGCCGTGTTCGAATCCGGCTTTTCGACCCAGGAGGACAGCCCCGGCTACGGCCTCTCCATCGTCCAAGGAATCGCGGAGATACACGACTGGGAGATCGCCGTGACCGAGGGCGCGGATGGCGGTGCGCGGTTCGAGGCCACGAACGTGGCGTAACGAACGGAACCACCAGAGTCAGCCAACCTGGCTCACACCGACCCACTGAAACTTCCCATCCATCCCCGCCATGACCGCAGAGTAGTCGGCGACCGTGAGCCTGTAGCACGGTGATGTATCCGTCGTCGATGAAACGTGCGCGGTCGACGAGAAGCCATCGCGGCTGGTTCCGAGATACAGCTGCCAGTTCCCGTTACGAACCGTATACCGTGGCTTGTACTCCACGTACGCGAACAATCGTAGGATGTCCGCAGCGAGCTGGTCGCTTGCCGTATAGTAGACGCCCCAGTCGTTCCCGTCGCCCGCAAAGAGCGTATCCAACAGGAGTTCCTGTTGCTCACGCGGGAGCGTGAACACGAACTCCGGAAGCCGTTTCTCGTGACTCGATCCGCCACAGAGCCGAGTCAGCACGCGAGCAAACAGCTTTGAGCTGAAGCTGAACCCGTTTTCACTGACACACACATCGATCTCCATTCGGTCGAAGAGCTCCGCGATTCGCTCACGGTGGGAAGCCGTCTTCTGTGCGATGCCGATCTCCGACGTGTCTCGGTTGGACGAGTGGGTGATGGACCCTTCAGTGATGAACCAGCCGAGGAATTCGAGAAAGTCGTCGCCGTCGAACGTGATCGGCCGCCGCCAGTGGTTCGGCCCGGCGTGAATCGTCACCTCCGCGGCCGTGTCCTCGATCGAAGAGCGATACGTCTCGAAGGTGTCCGGATCGAAGTAGTACCCGACATCACCCCCGTATCGGCTCGGCTCACACCCGTCGGGGAGGCGGGCTCGGAACGTGTGCCCGTGACAGTTCGGTGTGACTCCGACCTCGTACTCCTTTGCCAACTCGGTCATGTCGACTTGTTCAAGCCGGGGGTAGGCTCGCGTTTGCCAGTCGTTGACGAACTTGTACTCCTGTCGCGTTGCGAGCTCACCGGCAGGGTGCGTCCGGATCCGGCTGATCGACTTCGTCTGGTACGGAATGCGGTGGTCCTGTAAGAGCTTCAAGTGGCCGCGCCGCGTCCGGATCTCGACGAGTGAATCGGTGGGTGTGACCGGCTCGACAGCAAGCACCCGTTTCGGCTGCATCACGCTCGTTGCCAAGTTGAGTGCATACACGCGGTCCTCCGGAGTGAGACGGCCGACGCGTCGCGGGCCGGTGGTCGTCAGGATCTCCGTTTCGGCCGCGAAGCCGCCGGCCGCAAGATCCGCAACTGCAGGGCTCTGTCCGGTTTCAATGGGCTGGTTCAACTCTGGCAGTCTGCTACGCTCGGTCATGCGGGGCATTCGCTTCGTTCCCGCAGTTGACATCCTCCCCGCCCTGAAGAGCGAGGATTCCCGAGCATTGGGATATTACGGTTCGCAACCTGCCTGTTCTCTCGGGTGGAACGACCCGGAGGTTTGGTTGAACAGGTAGGCTACTGGCCGTGCCAAACGACCGTTACTCATATCCCCAGTTGGGGGATTCTGAGTTATCTTTCTGCGAATGTTCACCGCGCCGTTCACGTCCGCGTTCATCGTCGCACCGCACAACTCACAAACGTACAGACCACGCTCCACGCGATTCGAATCCCGCTTCCGACCACAGCACGAACACGTCTTCGACGTGTCTCGCTCGCTTGTGCGGTCAACGAGGATGCCGTGCTCTTCGGCCTTGTATTCGAGTAACGTGGTGAAGCGGTCGAACTCCCAGCCGTGGAGTTTCTTGTTCCCACATCGACCCCAGTTCCGCGAGCTACCGTTCTCGTCTTCACGAATCTCGCGTAAGTCACCGATGGCGATGTGACCAACTTCGTGGTCGATGCACTGCTCTACGACGTGTTTGGCGAGCGCGTGTAGGAAGTGGTCTTTCCGACGCGAGAGTTTCTGTCGGGCGCGAAGCGCACGGCGTGACGGGCCGTTCTCGCCTTCAGTGTCGTACTCGTCACGAGTGAAGTAGTGCTTGTCCTCTTTTAGCACGTTCCCCGGATACAACTCTGCGTCACCGTCGTCGTAGGCTATGGCGAGATAGTTTTTGATGCCGAGATCAATGCCCGCCGTATTGTCGCCCGGTGCGTCTTCGACGGGGATCTCCTTCTTGCAGACGAGGTGGAGTTCCCAACGGTCGCCGTTCCACACGGCCTGAACCTGCTGGATGTTCTCCACGGTCACGTCTGGTCGCGTCTCGTACTCACAGAGGATGAAGTCCGAGCGATGGTTTTTCAGGTTGAAGCCCTTGCTCAGACGAAGTCGGGTGTGCTTGGAGTCGTGCTTGATGCCGTTCTGCTTCCACGTCACGGTGGAGCGCGGGTGCTCGTCGCCGTGTTTGCGGTAGCCGGGTGGGTTGGCGTTCTCGTCTCCTCGTTGGCGTGCTTTGTACCAACTGGTGAACGACTCAGCAAGCTCTTCGAGAACTCGCTGACTTGACTGAGAATGGAGGTCACTGTATCGTTCGTGTTCCTTGAGTTCGGATTTGAGTTCGCCGTCGTCGGGGATCTCCCCGTCTTCATCCCATCGGCCTTGCGTGTAGTATCGGGCGACGTTCCACAGTTTCGACGCGGAGAACCCGCACTGATCGAGGTCGTCATTTACTTGTGAGTGATTGACGATTTTCGCTCGATAGGTGCGGGTCGTCTCCAGCATCGGCCTACGTCTATAACCTATTATGGAAAATTGCATATTAAAAATAACGGCTGGGTATGGAATATCCAGCAATGCCATCGAGCGCGGTCCGTGGAAGCGTTTTCGGCTGTATCCCCGCCCTGAAGCGGGGCTTTAGCCTTGTAACTTCGATAACCCTGCGTGCGTGCTCACGATTCATACCCGGGTGGATGGTTCTGGGGTACCAAATCGGGCGTCTCAACCCCCTCTCGTTTCGGGTCCAGGCGTTCATAATCGGGTTTGGTCTCCGGGAGGTCTCTGTCTCACAAAGCGCAACGGGGAGTATGACCGGTGGTGGCGCAGGGTTCGGGACGGGGACCTACGCGGATCGGGGGCAGCTGACTGCGGTCGCGGTCCGCGGTCGGGGAGATGAGGAGGCGACCGCGAACAGGGGAGAGGGGCCGTTCGCGGCCGCGGACAGCCACGATCGCTGTCGCGATCGCGGTCGGCTCGCGGCCGGGCCGCGGCCGTCTCACCACCCACGAACGAGTCGGTGTGACGGGCCGACCGCGGTCCGGGTAGACCAGCCGAATCTTCATAATCGGCTTTCGTCGGGCGATTTTTCGATCTGTCGGTCGCAACTCCCTGCGACATCCTCGACCAGCGAGTCGTCTCGCACGCTCCACTCCCACGAAGCCGACGCGAACAGCCCGCATCGCGGCCGGTTTGTGACCACCCCCACAGCCGGCCGCGGCCGCATGCACAGCACCCCTGGCGTCTTCATACTCACCCTCGATCGGAGCGTCACCCAGTCCTCCCGGGCAAAAACCCCGAGTATGAACACGCCCGTTTCCACGCTGGGAGACCCCTCCCCGTCGCGTGCTCCGGTTCACGACCTGGAAGCGAGGGATGAACCTGCTCCGGCCGACAGGCGACCAGTCCGTGTCTCTGCCCGCCCGCTCAGTCCGCGGGTTCTTCATCATCCACCCGGTCGCGGAGCCACGTCACCGGGAACATCGCGGTGAGCCCCGGCGTGTCGATCCGGAACTGCTGCGGGGGCGTCGTCGACGCGTACGTCTTCTCGACGCGTGGATCCTCATCCAGCGGGTCGTTCAGCGCGGTCAGCACCTCGTGGCCATCGCTCTGGCTCATCACCACCCAGATCGCCTCCGCGGGGTCACAGCTCGCGAGTTTGTCGAAGTCCTCGGGGACCGCCCGACGCAGGTCGTGATTGACGCGCTCCACCTCGACCACGACCTCGAACTCCCCATGCTCGTCCACCCCGGCAACGTCCAAGCGTCGGTTCCCGTCGAGGTCGTAGTAGGGGATCACCTCGGCCACGTCGCTCTCGGGGTCCTCGACATAGTCCGCCTCGAGGTAGCGTCGCGCCACCTCGACGGCAAAGACGTGCTGGCTCGTCTCCTCGAGGTCGCCCTGGCCATGGCCGTAGTCGACGCCCTCGCGATAGTGTTCGCCGATCGCCTTGCGGCCGTCAGGCGTGACGGTGTACAGCCGGTGGGGGTGGTCCGTATCCCGCGTCAACACGCCCGCCTCACAGAGGTCGTCGACGGCTGCGCTCTCGATGCCGACGTACTCCTGTAACCGGATCATCGAGTCGTGCAGCAGGTCGTACGCGGGCGGCTCGTACCGCAGCTGCTGGGCGTTGTACACCGCCTGCAGGAACAGGAGCTGCGTCGTCGAGAACTCGCTATCGCGACACTCCGCGGGCGTCAGCTTCAGGTTGAGGTCGCAGATGGGGATGTCCGCGGGGTCGACCGCGTCCAGATCGCCACAGCAGTTCGTCGCCCGGCGAACGCCCTCGATCGACGGGTCGTACCGCGCATCACACTCCCGACAGCGACAGGCGTGGATCTCGGCATCATACTCGACGGTGGGCGGAAGCCGGGTGGTGTGCGGGAGCGCGGAGTCGACACGGACCGTTTCGGGATCCGGTGCGTCCGACGCCTCCTCCTGGTCCTCCGCGTCGACCGTTGACGGCGACGCCAGCTGCAGCCCACATTCCGCGAGGACGCGGTCGCGCAGCCGGTCGCGAGCCGCCTCGAAGGTGGCGTGGCCGTCGGGCGCGAGCGGGCGTGACTCGGTCGGGTCCGTGGGTGGCGGCGACGGTGAGCCGACGAGGAACGGCCGTGGCGGCGTCTCGCCGAAGCCGGCCGGGAGCGAGACGACCCACTCGCCGCGCTGGAGCGCGCGGAGCCGCGTGGCGACGCGGTCGGCATCCATCTCGTCGGTCGCCAGTCGCTCCGCGAGCCCCCTGTCCGACGGCACCGGCCCGGTGATGATCGACCCGACGTTGTTTAGCACCTCCTCGTACGCGCCCTCGTCGCGACTCCGCAGCTGTGCCGGATACTGCATCGCAAGCGTCACCGAACAGCCGAACCCGCGCGCTTGCGCCAGCAGCTCGCTGAGCACGTCCGAGACGGCGATGCTGGCGGCCTCCTCCAAGTAGAGATTGACGAGTGGCTGGTCCCCCTCTTCGCGGGCGGCGCGCCGTTTGAGCGCGGTCCAGAGGTTCGACAGCAGCACGACCGCGAGCGTGCGCTGCGCCTCGCTGCGGAGGCGGCCGGTGTCGATCACGATCACCACGTCCTCGTTGAGGTAGTCGGCCAGGTCGAACTGTGGGTCGTCCTCCGCGGGCACGTGGTTGAACACGCGGGCGAGTCGGCGGTCGACGGGCACCTTTTCGAGCCGGTTGGCGACCCCCTGCATCAGCTCGTCGAAGGTTCGTTTGCGGTTGGCGACGACGCCCGCGAGCATCCGCTCGAGGTCCGGATCCGACACTGCGGGTGCGGACTGGCGTTCGTGCATCCGTCGCGCCGCTCCATGGAGCGCGCGATGCGAGAACGCGTCCTCCCCGTGGACGGGGTCGAACAGCGCCTTTACCAGATAGCGGATGATGTCCGGCGACCGGACCGCCTGCTCGAACCGATCCCGTCCCATGATCTGGGTAAGCACCTCGAGGTAGTGGTCGACGATGTCCTCGACGGCCGTCTCCCGAGCGACGCCGTCCGCGACCGCCTCCCGGATATCGAAAAAGGAGAACGCCGGGAGCACGTCCGCGCAGTCGAAGTAGATCACGTTCTCGAGCGTACCGTACTCGGCGTAGTGAGCGCGGAGATAGTCGGTCGCCATGCCGTCACCCTTGGGGTCGACGAGGATGTCCGCGCCGTCGGTCACCGCGTGATTCTGCAGGATGGCGTTCGTTAGCGCCGTCGACTTTCCCGCTCCCGTGGCTCCGAACCAGGCGACGTGGAGCGGCTGGAGTGACGGCGGAATGGCGATGGTGTCGTCGTCACGCGCCCCGTCCTGGTCGAGCGGGTGGCCGACTGTGAGGCCCGGTGCGCGATAGCGCTGCAGGCGTGCGTCGGGTGGGCGCTGGATCGTCGTCCGCTCGCCGGGCGTCGTGTCGATCCCGCGGTCGCCCGCGGCCGTGAGCGCGGTGCCGTCGAGCAGGCAGAACGACGGCGCTTCGGCGGCGTCCGCGATAATCGCCCGGCTGCGGTTGGCCGTCCACGGGAGCTTCCCGCGCCAGTCGTCGTACGTCGGCGGGTGGACCGTTCGGTTCTCGATCGCCTCGCGGACGGCGCGGGCGTCGTGCCCGGTTTTTCGGCGTCCGCGGACGCTGTACCAGGTGTGGCTCACGGGTTCGAACGCGCTCTCCAGGTCCGCGATCGCGGCGTCCGCGTCGGAGCCAACGGCGACGACGCGCGCGTTCACGACGAACGAGCGCCGAGCATCTTTCGCGGCGAGTTCGTCGTAGCGCTCGCCGGGTTCGATCTCCTCGTCCGTGGGCCCGATCCAGTCGTCGACAAATCGCTGCGCAGGCGTGTCGCGGCCGCGTTCGAGTCGGTGACGACGGTCGGCTGCGGCCGCACTCCAGTCACGATAGGGACGGCAGACGGCCTGATACGCCATCGGCGTCGTCGCCGTCGCGAGTCGCTCGGCGATCGCCGCGAGCGGGAGTCGCGTCTCTCGATCCTCCGTGAACTCGGAGAGGGGGGTGAGCTGCGTCTGCCAGTCCTCGCGCCGCTCGACGTCGCCGTAGTACTCGACGGCCGCATGTGGGAGCGTCGCGTCGTTGGGCTCGTCGTTCCCTGTCGGGTCCGCGGTCCCCGTCGGAAGGACGTCAGCAGGGTCGGTCTCGGCTTCCTCGACCGTGTAGTCGTTCGGCAGGAGGGTTCGGAGCACGCGCTCGACCGCATCTCGCTTCTCGGGTGGGTCGATACTCACGTACGCGGAGAGGCCATCGTCGCTTGCACCCGAGGTTGTGAGGGTGAACGCGACGACGGAATGGGCGTGCGCACCGAACAGTCGGTCCCGTAGGCCGCTCGTGTCAGCGGTGAGTAGTCGCTGGAGACGCCGAAACTGTGCTACGACCGTGTCCGGATCGAGTGCGGTCGTCGTCGGCTGGAGCTGGAGGGTACCCATGTTCGCAGTCGCTTCGTGGTCCGGCATGTCTACGTGCGGGATACATTTCTCTGAATGGTCCTAAATTCAACGCCCGAGTCGGGTGGACGACCCTTCACTGAACGGTCGCCTCGGGGGGATTGTGGGTCCTCCAGCGGGTGGAGGACAAATTCGTGCGATTCATCGGATGGCTACTCGCCGATGTCCAGCAGCAACAGTCCCAGACAACCGCGTGGGGATCCTGTATCCATGCGGCCCCGGACCGAACGGTGTCGGTCGATACTGGCGACCGGATCGAAGCCTGCGAGCGCTGTGGGCGGATCCTCTCGCGGACGCCCGTGGACGAGACGTAGTCCCAACCGTGGACGCGGTCATCGGGTCCAGCTGGCCGGAATCACTCAAGCCGATCGGGCGGTCGTGCGTCGAGCGGTTCACCACGGTGGCGCTGTCGAGGTGCGCTTCACTAGGCCTCATACACGGTCGTTCGAAACCGAGTGAACGGCACTACTCGTGCCCGATGACCGCCCGCGAGCGATCATTCAGACGCACGGTCGTTGCAAGGCTGTCACCACGCGCGCCCGGGGCCAACTCTACAGAAGGTGTATGCAAGATGCAGAGTCCTTATTTTGCAGCACTAGCCCGCAAGAAGGTACTCGATAAAACTGGTCAATACAGGATACTCACTTACCGATGGAGACTATATTTTTTCGACGCCCGGAAAGAACTGCGTGCTGAATATAGAGACTAAATACAGGCTCATGGACTGTTTTACAGACCACCGCCAAAGAACTATTATTTTCCACTATTTGTACCGACTATGGAAGCCAGTGAGCTAACTGAAGGCGAAATTGATGAGATATTGAGTCTCTATCGTCAGGCAACTACCGAGCGAACAACTACGTTCGACATCATCGATAGAGCTGGGGATGAAAGGACACACACGAAATTCCTGAAATGGATCTGTGATCCTGAAGGAAGCCACGGCTTGGATGCGACCTTTCTGAATCATTGCTTGGACGTGGCCGGTGGGACTCAGTACGCAATTGAAGGGGTAGATGGAGACACGGTTAATTCAATCAGTACGTTCAGCCGGAAGCCGGACGAGACGGAGTTGGATATTCTAATTGAGACAGATACGCGTATGCTTGCTTTTGAAATAAAGACCCAGTCTTCTCTCAGACACAAACAAATAGACGCTCAGACACGCTTTCTTCAGAAGCAGGTTGAGAAGAACGCCGTTAATTCGTGGGACTATATATTACTCACGCAGGAACATCAAAATACGAAAAACTCCTATCCTCATCTGTACTGGAGCGATATCCATAGCTGCCTGACAGATATCGTGGGTCAAGTCGAGTCAGAGATCGATGCACTCCGTATCCGTGATTGGATGCACGCAATCAACAAAGATCTCCTTGACCAGCGGGATTTTGGCCCAGAATCCATACTGACGCTCCAATATGGAGAGAAGCTGAACCATTTGGGGATCCCGTACGACTCAGAAGCGCATATCGATGACCGCATTCAGTTGTTCAAACGACTGCGCGAGTGGCTACGAGAACAGTATGAATTGTCTTCCGGATCGTCCAATGAGTGGACATCACGAACACTTCAGTCGCGGTTTGAGAGGGGGTCGGATATTTATCGTATTGGCAAGCATCGATGGGAAGATGCAAGGATTCGATTCGAAGTGTTGGCGCGTGATAAACGGCTGAAACAGGGAACAGATCATGACTCGCACGGCTATCGATCAACGGACTCTCTGATCGAAGTTACTCTTCGTTACATAATAGACGAGCAAGATACCGAGTCATCTCAGGAAAATCCCACACCCGGTAGTCAGCAACGAAAAAAACTCCATGAAAAGCTCAAACAGGATGGGCACTGGGAGTCTCTACAGGCTGCTGGTTTTCATCGAACACGGACGCTGTTGCCAGAGGACCAGCCTCTGAGTCGATACCACATGTATTCACGAGAAATCCCGGTGTGTGAACAGGATGGAAAAGGCGTCTTTGCTGACATACGGGACGCAGTTGCGGCGCTGATGGATACGCGAGCGTCAATCGACGAATTCGTGGAGATGGAGGAGACGCAGTAGGTGTATCTAGCTGGGGATAACGAACCGCTATCCCGGACAGCCACACTGGTGATCTGTGCAGTAACTGGTTGATATGCAGTTTTCATCGATCCGCTGTTTCAGGTGAGAATATATATGATGAATGATACTCCAACAGAGCCCAACAGGGCCATTCGATATCGCTATACAGTACTGAACGCACTCATGTTGGAATGTCGCAGGTGCTGAGGATGCCCCGAGCAGGGCCGATCAGTCGAGCGCGTCGACCGTGCGCTCGACGAGCGTCGGCATGTCGGCATTCGCAACTGCTTCACCGCGGTGCAACCGCTGACGTGGCCGGCCAACATCCCGCTGGACCTTCGAAGTGGTCACCAAATCGGCATCCTCGAGGTCCTGTTTGATCCGGCTGAGACTGGCCTTGCTGCGGACACCCTGATACTCCGCCCAGCGGCCGACGTCGTAGTGGAGCTCCTCCCCGTGGGCACCAGCAAGGATCACCACCGCACCGACCGTGAGCGGGCTTCCCTGCTCCCGGTTCGCTTCGACGCCCGTCGCGAACGCCTCTGCGACCGTCTCATCGCATTCCGTGGCGAACGTCTCTAGCAGCCGTTCGCGGCCCGCAAACGGCAGCACGTAGTCGGTGGTGTCGAGGTCCTCCCAGTACGTCGTGTGGACCTCGTTCGCGAGCGTTTCGTCCGCGGTCGTCGTACTCGCCACGCGGTCCCCGAGTGGGATCGGATTGTCGACGCGTGTGTCGGTCGCGAACACGGAGGTCGGAAGCTCCGTGGTCGTCTCGTGGAACGAGAGGTGCCCGGCGTCGACCAGATCCCCCGCGAGCCACGCGGTGCCGAACTCCCGCTTGAGCTCGTGGAGAACGGATTTCGGAGCCACAACACGGAGGTCCGGCCCGGTGTCGACGCCGGCATCGTGCGTGGTGGTGATGACGTCCCTGAGCGTGGGATACTGCCGGCAAACCGCGAGGAGTGGGTCACCCTCCGGGGCGGCCGACAGCGTCTCCTCGAACGTGTGCGTGGCGTGTGGTGTGCCTCCGTCAGCCATGCAGTCGGCTTTTCACAGCGTCCCTTTTTCAGTACCGATCGCTCGGGGGGATTGTCGCGCTCCGCGATGGGTGCGGAGCGAGACAGTATGGCTGCCGAACCCGCACGGGACGAGCGCGTCGCCTTCGACGACGCCGACTCCCGTTCCGACCGGATGCACAGCACGATCAGTGACTGGGTCGACGAGTTGGTGACGGCCGTCGACGACGCCCGTGCCAGCGACCGGTTCCAAGCGTGGCTCGACGTTCACCAACGCTTCCACGAGTACTCCCACCGCAACACCCTCCTCATCGCGTTGCAGTGTCCGGAGGCGTCGAAGGTCGCCGGCTATCGGACCTGGCAGGAGGAGTTCGACAGACACGTCCAAGAGGGGGAATCGGCGATCTGGATCTGGGCCCCGCTCATCTCGTCGCAATGTCCTGCGTGCGGGAACTCCCCATCCTACCACGACGACGCCGATTGTGCGTACGACGACACGCCGCCTGAGGAGTGGGACGAAGGTGTTGTCGGCTTCAAACCTGTTCCCGTGTTCGACGTCTCCCAGACGGCGGGCGAACCGCTTCCGGAGCTGGAGACGACCGCGAGCGGCGAGGCGTCAGCCCTGTTCCCTGCCCTGCTGAACGCGGCCGTCGACCTCGGCATCGAGGTCCGTGTCCGCGACCCGGACGACTGGTCACACGGAGACGCGAACGGCGTGTGTGCGTACCCCGCTGAGGGACCACTGGTCACTCTCAAGGAGGCTGAGCCGGCCGCGATGGCGGGCGTGCTCGTTCACGAGCTCGCACACGCCCTGTTGCACGGGGACCACGATGCACCCGAACGAGCAAAGCGAGAAGTGGAAGCCGAGGCGGTCGCGTACGTGGTGGGACGCCACTTCGGCCTCGACATGAGCGGCTCCGCGTTCTACCTCGTGGCGTGGATCGGTGATGAAACGGAAGTGATCGAGGAGCGCCTCGAACGGATCAGCCGGACGAGCGAGCGGGTGATCGAGGCGGTCGCTGAGAGCCGGTCCTGAGTCGGTGGTCAGGACCGGTTTGTCCCGCTCTGTGGCTCCGGTACCATGACCACCAAACCGTGTTGCTCCACAACGACAGATCCAACAACAAGAGCTGAGAACGAAACCCTTCGACATTCGCGAGGAGGTGTACGGAGTTTGTCCGCGCCGGAAGGCGTGCAGCGCGCGATAGCGTGCGCGGCGTGACTCATAATGGCGATGCCCGATCTCCACGACGACACGAGTGCTGATTACGAACAGTTCGAGAAAGAACAGCTTGCTCAGGACCGCGACGCCTCCCGGGTTGACACGGCGGACGTCGACGACGCGACTGCGCAGAACCTGATCAACGACCTCGTCGACGCGGACATCGTCACTCCGGTTCCCGAGGACCAAGTTCTGGTTCACGAGCCGAGCGGTACCGCGTTCGACTCATCGACGCAGCTGGCTGTCTTCCACCGTGGCTGGACGGTCGGTCGCGACGCCGACGCGGAGGGCGAGTGATGCAGCAGACCCTCGTTGGCTGTGCGTTCTGCGATGCCCCACCCGGTACCGAGACTGGCGAGACACACACCTGGGGACAGGACGAACAGGTCACCCACCCGATCTGCGTCGACTGCGCGATTCAGACGGAGCCGGATCCCGACGATCGCGATCACGTCGCCTGTGATGACTGTGGACTGGTCGTCGACACGCTCGCGGCGCTCACCCGGTTCCGAGTCGAACTGGGGCATCTGGAAGGCCCGTTGCAGCTGTGCCCTCGCTGCAGTCCGGGCGGGCTCGCGACGTACTGGACGCGTGATCTCGAGGAGCATCTCGTCGCGATGCCGGGGGAGTGACCCAAACACTCTTTACTGATTCGCTGTAATCTGCAATCAATAACGCCCGTGTCACGCACCTCAAACCGCGCCGACGGTGACATCGTCCAAGACTTCCTCTCGGTCGCTGACCTCCTCGAGGAGCCACAGCTGGCCAAACTGTACGCGTATCTCGCCCGGGAGGAGGCGACCGTCCGGGACGTGATGGACGACCTCGATCTCGCCCAGGGAACGGCCTACAGCTACGTCAACCGGCTCGTCGACGCTGGCGTCGTCGACGTCACCGACGACGAGCAGCCACGCCGGTACGCCGCCCGGGAGATCGACCTGACCGTGACGACGACCGCGGGCGACCGCGAGTACACGATCACGCCGGCGCTGATCGACGCCGTTGGGCGGCGCAAGACGGACGTCGACATCGACACGTACATGGACCGCCACGGCGTCGCCGGCCTCGCGACCGCGCTCACCTACGCGGTCGCCCGCGAACGCGGTGAGGTGACCCACCGACTGATGGCTGAGGAGCTGGACATCTCGCCGCTAGCTGCGGAGCTGATTCTGCAGGCGCTCCGGCCCGTCGTCCACGAGCACTACGAGATCAGTGAGGATGTACGTCATGATACCGAAGAAGGAGTTAACGTATGAGCATCGAAATGGACGTCCCGACACAAATGACGCAGTGGTCAGTTTATCGGCGTTCCATGGAGAGAACTGATGGAGCTCAGTGACGACACGCTCACGGTTTCACGGGAGCTTTCAGAGCTCGACAAAGATGTACTCGAATTCACGCAGATCCTCGACGCCTGCGATGTCAACTACGTCATCGTTAGTGGGTACGTCGCCATCCTCACTGGGCGCTCTCGATCGACAGAGGACATCGACATCATTCTGGAATCCCTGTCCGAAACGGAGACTGAGCAGTTAGTTACCGAACTCAAAAATCAGGGGTACTGGGGGATAGCGATGCCGCTTGATGAGATGTATTCGATGCTAAGTGAGGGGAGCCGCATCCGGATTGCCGAAGAAGGGGAGATGTACCCGAACTTCGAAACATGGTTTGTTTCAAACGACGTTGAGCGTGAAGCCCTCTCCAATCCCCTTACGGTGACATTCGATGAGGGGCAGATCGAGATCAGTCCGCTTGAACTCCAAATCGCGTACAAACTCCGACTTGCACAAGCTGCAGACAGCCTCAGCGGGAAGGACTTCGAGGATGCACTCCACCTGTACTTGACCTTCGAGGAACGATTTAACACGGAGCAGTTCGAAACGTACGTCAACGAGCTTGGGGTTGAGGACTACTATGCTGAACTCACAGGAATTTGAGGACGATCACCGCCGAAACACGGAACAACGGCGAGCGATGATCAAACAATGGGCTGAGTACGTTCGGACGCACGACGACAGGGAGTGGTCACGCCAACAGAATCGGCTTATTGACTCGCAGCTCCAGTCGGCAAACGACATGGCTGCCGCTGGCGATACGGATCCAGTTCGGTTTGCAGCCGCTCGCGATCGGCTGCGCGACCGATGAGCGGCGGAGACCCGCTTCCGAAGGCGATCGCAACTACGTACTACAATGCTGGTCTCACCGTTGACCAGCTCACAGTCCTCGTTGGTGCTAAGTCCGCCAAGCGACTACGACTTCTCAAAGCTGACTTCGAGGACGAGCCACTCGATCTCGCTGCCCCTAACGACGTCGACATCTACGAGGGGGACGTGACGACAGTCGACACCGGGACCGACGACGATTGCTGAGCGGTAGACGACTGCGAACGGTCGTCGCTGACACCAGCGCCCTCGTCAGCCGCGCAGTGCCCGTGCGGATGCAGCCGTCGGACCCGACTTCCGGAGCCGTTCCAGTACCTGCTCACCTCCTGTGACGTAGTCGTCTCTCCGGAAGTGGTCGCAGAACTCCGCGATATCACGCAGTATCAGGATATCCACGCCGCAGCCGCGAATAATCAGCACGAGGTAGTATTTCTGGTACGAAGCGCACCGACACACGCCTGATTTTGATGAGTGTGTGACGGCCCGCCCCGCGCGCCGCGTGCCGCCCTCCGCGTCGCTCGCGACCGACCATTCCGGGCTGCCTGCCTGCAGTAGCGGGCGGGCTGCCGGGCTAAAGTGGATGTGCCCTCGGCGCCAGCGCTTCACCCGTTCGGGTCCTGCGGACCTCGGCAGAGCCGACCGCGACGGACGTAGTTGCGTCGCGGCGAACGGGGAATGCGCTGGCCGCTCGCTCCGGGCGGGTCGGCGCGCGGTGCTGGTTGGGACTCTCCTCTGAGGCGCGCGCCGCTCGCGCCCCAACAGGGGGCGCGAGGCGAAGGCGCGAGCGGCGCGCGCAGTAGGTTCCGTCGGTGAGTTGGAGAAAATCCCGCGTAAGGGCGCGGGCGGTACCGCGTCGGGAGCGCCTTCAGGAGTCAGTGAACTCCAATGAGTAGTAAACGCGTTATCGGTCAAGAAGTTTCGGTCGATGAACAGGGTTTGGAAGCAGCGGAGGCGGACGACGATGCGGAGCCGTTGCGGCCGACGGTGGACATGCAGGTGCGCGCGAAGGTGGACGCGAACCATCCGGATGCGGGCTTTCACGGACTGACGCTGGAAGCGGAGGAGAAGGCGCTGGCACGCGAGCTCGAGAAGGAGCGCACGCGCGAGCGGTGGGACCGGCGGCAGTCGTCGGACCGGGAAGCCCGGGCACGGCGCCAAGCGGCGACTGGCAGTCAGGCGCGGCAAGAAGAGTTCGCGGAACGGCGCGCGAGCGTGGACGCGTGGGCCGGGCCGGAGCAGCCGGATTCCCGGGAGACGCTGAGCCGGGACGAGCTGGCGGCCGTGAACGAGCAGGCGCGGACGATCGCGGACGTGAAAGGCGGCTGGACGGCGGCGGCCGTGAGCCGACGACTGGCGCGGCGGGTCGCGGACGGTACGGACCTGCCGACGGCCGTGATGCGGACGAGTGAGGAACTCGAGCGTGATCCCGGGCGGCTCACCCCGATCGACGCGGTCGCGGACGTCGGTCGCGGCGAGGTGTCCATCGAAGGGCGCGTCGTGGAGTTGTGGGAGCCGACCAGTGCGGCCATTCAACAAGTCGGACTCCTGGAGGACGAGACGGGGCGCATCAAGGTCACCAGCTGGGTCAAAAGCGACCAACCTCGCATCGAGGAAGGCGAGCGCGTGCGGCTGTACGACGCAGCGACGAGCTGGTACGAGGGCCGCGTCTCGGTGGCGCTGACGGGCCGGTCGCGGGTCACCTTCCCTGACCGTGACGACTGGTTGACCCCGTAGGCCATCGCGGCCCCCTTTTTTTGCCGTGTGGATCCGCAGGCGGTTGATCGGCATCGGTGCAGGCCCGGAAGCCGGCGAGGATGCACCATCCAGCCCACGCCCACCGCCCCACCCTCCGCTCCGTGCTCGCTCCGTTCGTCGCTGCGCGCGCAGCCACGACCGATCGGGGTGGATGTCTGCTTCCCGTGAGTGAACTATGGCCCCCTGCGTCACAGGAGATACCCTCTGAATCGCCGTGATGCTCTCGCGATAACTCTGTTAGTGTCCCTCGGGCGGCCCCCACACGGGCGCGGACCAAACACTCATTGGTCGGCTTGGCGAACGGCAGGCCAATGCGTTATAGCGACGCCGAACTCCTCGATGATGTCCGTGAAGTCGGCGACGATCTTGGGCGCGCGCCCACACTGCAGGAGTATCGCGACCATGGGAGTCACTCGGCGACGACCCTGTACGACCGCTTCGGGTCGTGGCGGGCGACGCTCGCGGAAGCAGGGTTCGAGCCGCGCGAGCCGACCACGAGCGTCTCGAAGGAGGAACTCCTTGCCGACCTAACGAGAGTCGCGGAGGAACTCGGCCACGCGCCGACCGCGAGCGAGATGAACGACGAGGGCGAGTACTGGGTGTCGACCTATCGCCGGGCGTTCGGGACGTGGACGGCCTCGCTTGAGGCCGCAGGACTCGAGTCGGCCGCGAGCGGCTCGCGAGGACGCCCCGCGACGGACGACGAACTGCTTGCAGAGCTCGAGCGCGTGGCGGACGAGCACGGTGCCCCACCGAGTTTTCAGGCGATGGAGGATTACGGCCAGTACGGGACGCGGACGTACGTGCGACGATTCGGGTCCTGGAACGAGGCGGTTGAGGCGGCGGGATTCGAGCCCGCCGAGCAGGACTCCAAGCTCTCTGAGGAGACCCTCATCGCCGATCTGCATCGGCTGGCCGACGAACTCGGGGAGCAACCCGTCTCGACCGATGTCGTTGAGTACGGCGAGCATTCCCTGGCGACGTACCAGCGCCACTTCGGATCGTGGTCCACGGCTGTCGACGTTGCGTTCGACGAGGATTAGTCGGTGATCCGTTTCGGAGGGAGCGCCATCTGGTCGATGGGGACGGCCGCAGCTCAGCGTGCGACGGACGACGGCAGGCGAAAAAGCCCCTACCAAGGTTCTGATGGCCTGCCGCCGTTGGGCCCGTTAATCGTTTGTTCCCTCGCGGTTGTAGGTGTTGCGGTCGATTTGCTGACCCCAGTCTGGTGAGGGCTCAATACTCAAAAACTCACCCTAAGGTACCGATCGCGAAACGGGCGTTTCCGAGCGTCTGACGGCTGTGTGGGGCGTTCACAAGGGGCGAAGAATTTGCACAAAGCACTTATAGGGATAGCTGTATGTTTCAAGCGCAACCCCTACCCAAGCACCAGTAATGAGTATCCAAGGCCAAGTCCGGCCGCACCACGCTGACGATGTTGGTACCCGACGAACGGGCGACGGGCACAGGTCAGGAGAAAGCTACTGATGCACGAAGCAACAACCAACTAAACATGACAAGCGAAAACACAAACTATCGCACGAAGGGACGCGCAGTGTTCCTGGCTGCGATCATGGTGCTTTCCGTATTCGCCGTCCCCATCTCCTTTGCGGGATCGGCGGCTGCGGTAAGCGACGTTACGGTCAATAACTTCGCTCCCGACACTGTGGACGAAGATCAGACCGTGGAGCATAACCTCAATTTCACAGCTAACGACGTGAATTCGACCGGGACTCACAAGATCACGGTGACTCTCCCCGGGGATTCCACGTTCGAGAACGATGGCAATAACGGCGTTGATGCCATTGCCATCTATAACGAGACCGGTTCCGATGTCTCTAACGACATCGTTACCGACACGTCGAACTCTAACGAGCGGGACCAGCTGATTGTCTCGCTCGATACGAGCGACTACCCCGAACAGAACTTCACCGTCGACACGAACGTTTCCGTCGTTCACCCGGCTGTTGACGGGGACGCTACTGGTGACGTCACTGTTGAGTTCGATGATGCGAACACTGGCGTCGCATCCGCCACGACTTCGCTCACAGTTCAGGACACTGACTCCAGTGGCCTGGACGTCGACCGTGAGTTCACGAACGCGAGCGACCTCAACAACAGTCTGGTCTTTGCGGGCCAGTCCTTCTCGGTCGCTGGTGGAAGTGGCACGAGCCTGACCGACGGTGAGGAGATCACCCTTCGCCGTGTGACCGGTGACAGCAGTTCGACGCCGGTCGCCAACAACCAGGTTCAGACGATCAACGGAACGCAGTACATCATCTTCGAGACGGCCAATCGCGAGACTGGCGACTACTTCCTCGAAGATGGTGACGGTGACCTCACGCGTTCCAACTCTGAATTCGAACTCGTTCAGCAGAACGTGAACGCTGAGTTCGATCCTGATGAGGTCGCGAACCAGGGCGAGACGGAGACGGAACTCACGTTCGAGTCCGACCTGCGTAACGACTACGACGTGACTATTTCGTCGGAGAGCTTCTCCGAGGACGAGCTCGAGGACCTCTACACGGGTTCCAGCTCGAACTACGACATCAACTCGGACGACGAGTTCGTCCTGTATGATGTCGAGAACAACGAGCACACGTTCGACTTCACCGACACCTCGACGGGTGACTACGACTTCGACGTCTCCGTGACCGACACGGACGCCGAAGACACCGCGTCGCTCTCCGTTACGGAGGGCCAGGCCGGTGACGTCACCTTCTCCGAGGGTGTCGTCGAAGAGAACCAGGGCGACATCGCCCAGATCGACATCGAGTTCACTGGCGGGCAGGAGCAGGCCTACCTGCGCATCGGTGACGAAGAGGACGTCAACTACGAACTCGACCTCGCTATCGACTCCGACGGTGCCGAGGAAGTGACGGTTCACTTCAACACGTACACCGCCGGCCAGAACAATTCGGCAACCTTCAACGAGGACAACGTCGTCTCCGTGACGACTGAGGAAGACGGCGCGAGTCCGTCTGTCACAGTCGAGAACAGCTCCAACGCGGGGATCGGCGGTATTCTGGGTCAGGGCGACTACTCGCTCGACCTGGACACGTCCTACTCGAACATCGAGGATGACAACGCTGACGAGGTCGGCGAGCTCTTCATCGAGGAGCGCTCGACCGACACGATGAACATCTGGACGGCGCCTGACGGCTCCCTCAGCGACATTGAGGACGTCAGCGACGTGACGGCCGCCGTCGAGGACGGTAGCATCACCGAGACCGAAGAGGTCGCGAACGGTGACGTCATCGTCCACGAGCTTGGTGCCTCCGGCATCAGCGGTCTCATCGACGCGAACGACGAGTCGATCACGACCGCCATCGCGAACGGGAACCTCAGCCTGAGCATCACGCAGACCGAGGCCACCACGGGGACCAACCAGGACCCCAAGGAGGTCGACGTGGTCAACTCGGCTGACGCCTTCACGGTCATCTCCGACGCGGAGAACGACACCTACTACCTCGCCATCGAGACCGAGGATCTTGAGTGGGAGAACGACCGTGCAGCGAGCGTTGACGACGCGTTCAACGTGGAGTTCCACGTGAACGACTCGCGTCTGCTCGACGTCGACACGGTTGAGGAAGAGGACTACACCGTCGCCTCCGACAGCTTCACGCTGGTCGAGGCTACGGGCGAGTTCGACTCTGACCCGGTCGAGGTCGAAGCCGCCGAGAGCCAGTCCATCACTGGTACCACGACGCTGGCGCCGGGCACGGAGCTCAGCCTGCGTGTCAGCTCGGCTGACGACGTGTCGCCGCGGTTCCGCCTCTCACCCACGAACGACGTGGTCGTGCAGGCTGACGGCACGTTCGACGCGCAGTTCGACTTCAGCGACACGAACGTGGACGACACGTTCACCGTGACGCTGCGCTCCGTCGACGACGTCTCCGCTGACGGTGTCGTCGTCGAGTCGGTCGGCGAGGACACTACGGAAGAGGACACCACGGAGGAAACCACGGAGGAGACCACCGAGGAAACCACCGAGGAGACCACCGAGGAAACCACCGAGGAGACGACCGAGGAGCCTGAGGAGACGACGACGACGTCCGACGACACGCCCGGCTTCGGCGCTGTTGTCGCGCTCGTCGCGCTCGTCGCCGCTGCGCTGCTCGCGACTCGCCGCCGTCCCTAACACGGACGCCTAACCACTGACCCGCGAGGGTCGGTCCCGCTTTGCAGCCCATTTTTCGCAACCGCACTCACAAGCCGAGTAGCGGCAGCGTTTGGGTCCGGTCACGGTTACAAACAGATGTAGCCAGACCCATACACGGTAGACGCTGACACTGTCACTACCTTCATAGGAATACACCGTGAACGCCTCGACCATGACGCAGGAGTTCGAGGTACTCACCGAGGGCCCCCAAACGGGGGTTAAGATCGGAAACCTCGATCCGGACGAGCGCCAGCACGTCCGGACGATCGACGTGTCCCGGTCACCCGGCAGGGCACCCGCAACTCCAACGGGTCCGTTCACAACCGTCTACTACGTGGCTGGTGAGGAGCGAGAGGGAGCGGCCACGTTCGTCACGGAGAACCGGGAGGCGCTCGAAGCGATCAATCTCACCGGCTGTGGCTCGAACCTGGTCTCGACGAGCGTGTCACGTGCGGTCTACGACTGGATCCTCCACGCACTCGGTGAACGCGTCCTATCACCGTACGAGACGGTCGTCGTAGAGTACCGCCCGGAGGCCGACGAGACCTGGTGTATCGGCCGGCGCCAGTTCGAAGCGAGGGCTGGGCAACGCTACAGTCTTGAGGCCAGCGGCACGGCTCGTACTTCGGGGACGCTTGAGGCGCTGTTCCGATCGTTGTGTCCTCCGGACGACGGATGCACTATCACGGAATCCACCCTTCGTCGTCGTGACGACGTGGCTGGCGATGTCCGTGAGATCCTCGATGCGTTTCGGCAGGTGCCACAGTTCCTCGTCGAACCGACGACTCACGACGGTGAACTTGCCGTTCGGACACTCTCGTCGGAGACGTATCTTGGGACATCCTCGCGTTAGTTGGAGGCTCGTCTGAAGAATAGCCTTGTACTGCTTCCCTCACCAGCTGCTGTACTATGCGGCGATCCGCGGCCGTCCTCAGAGTGACGATTCGAGGTCGGTCCAGCAGAGACTCGATATCGAACGTACTGACGCCCGCGGAGACCACGATCGCTGGGTCTGCTGACGGAGACACCTCCGTCACCGAAGATGCAACCTGCATTCCGACGCAACACCTCCATCACCGAAGTAGGACAGCGTGGTTTAGCCGAAGACGACTTCGGTGACGCCGTCCATCGTCTCGATTTGGGCGGAGAGTTCCTCTCGGTCGGTTTCGTACGTGTCGTAGGAGATGTCGCAGGCAAGCGTCTCGTCGACGGTTTGGCTTGATCCTGCAGAGGTGGATACGTTTGTTACGCCGGTGAGGCCGGCGATCTGTGTGGTGAGATCACGAACGGTGCCGCTGTACGTGATTTTGAAAAGTTCGGTGTAGTCTGTCATCGAAAGCACATTCCGATCGCGTGTATGTAATTGTTCGGCCGTCAGTTAGCGAGAGTACGCGGACGGCTGCTCAAGACTGCTCGTGAACGTGCCCCACAGTCCTGTATCGAGGGACTGACGGCCAGCCACTCGACGAGGGGGGTTGTTTCCGCCCTGAGGGGTGCGGGCGCGCTCGTCTCGGCCCGCAACAACCCCATGGCGACAGACCACTCCGACCGCGAGCGACAGCAAGCGGTCTCGACGGCCGATCCGTGCATCGAGAACGATCACGAGCTCCTCCGCGTCAGGGAGCAGGTCCCCGGTCGCGAACCGACCGATTACGACATCGAGCTGACCGAGGGGCCACCGTACTCCTACACGACGACGTACTGGCGGTGTCGGCGGTGTGGCCAGGAGCGGAATCATCGCGAGGAGTTCCGGGAGCCCTGTCCGGTCGAGCGGCGGCCACATCCGGTGACGGATGGCGGCTACTCGATCGACGAGCCGCGAACGCGACGTGCGCTGTCGGAAGCGATCGAGGTTCGCTTTGGCGAACAGGGCCCACGCTACCTGGTCGAGAGTGCGACCGGGAACACCTACGAGGTCGATCTCGCGGCCGAGCAGTGTAGCTGTCCGGATGCACGCCACCGCGATCCCGAAGGCGGCTGCAAACACCTCCGACGCGTCGACATCGAGGTTCGAACGGGGACCGTGCCGGCACCGGACGGGCGGTTCCTCCGCTAACCCGCGTGGGTTTGTGTGCCCCTGAGAGGGTGCGGGGCGATCCCACGCGGGTCGCCGCGAATACCCAATGCAGACGAGACCTCTCTCCGACCGAACGTTCGACGAGGAAGCACAGGGATCCGATCAGCAAAACTGTCCAGATTGCGGCGGCCGCGTCACGAAGACGGAACACGAAACCGTGTGTGACGACTGCGGACTCGTGCTCGATGCGTCGCCGATCGACCACGGTCCAGACTGGCGGAACTTCGAGGACGGAACGGAGAACAAGTCCCGAACCGGCGCCCCGGTCACGCAGACGCGACACGACCGCGGTCTCTCGACGGAGATCGGTAGTAGACGGGACGCGAACGGCAACACCCTCTCCGGACGGAAGCAACGGCAGATGTCCCGGCTCCGGATGCGGCACAGCCGGGCACAGTTCAGCTCGAAGCGCGAGCGAAACCTCGCGACCGCCTGCACGGAGATCGCCCGCCTCGTGAGCGCGCTCGAGCTCACACAGGAGCTTCGTGAACGCGCGAGTACCCTCTTCCGGAAGGCACAGAAGGCAGATCTCCTCAAGGGACGCTCCATCGAAGCGCTCGCGGCCGGCAGCGTGTATGGGGCGTGTCGGACCGACGGCCTCCTCCGCACCATCGAGGAAATCGCGGACGTGGCCCGCTGCGACCGCGGAAAGGTCCTCCTCGGCTACCGCGTCCTCAACACGGAACTCGGAATCGCGAGTCGCCCCATCTCGCCGGGCGACATCCTGCCGCGACTGTTCACGGAACTCGACGTATCACCAGCGGTCCGCTCGCGAGCAGCCGACCTCGCACAGTGCGCCCGCGAGGAAGGGTTGGTAAGCGGTCGATCCCCATCCGGTGTCGCGGCCGGGTGCCTCTATCTCGCGAGCGAAGAGCACGGTGGCGGATTTCGCCAAGAAGCGATTGCGGAGGTGGCCAACGTGACGCCCGTGACGCTTCGGGCGCGGTATCAGGAGTTGCAGGAGCGGTCTGAGTCATCTTCTCCGATCTAAAGGGAGAGCTGTCGGTGGACTCGCGTTCTGGCTGATACTACTGGATGGCAGGCAAGTAACTGCCATTCACGTTCAGCGTTCCCGACTTCAGGGTGAGGTGACGTGTTGTCCTCCGTGCGGAGATTTTTGTCCCACACGGGGTAGCCGAAAGCCGTGATGACCCCCGTGAACGGCCCGCACCGGACCTCCGCTGTCCGGAGTGTCCGAACGACGATGTCCGAATCGGCGAGAAGGCAGCAGACCGGGCGAAGTTATCGGACTGCCACGACTGTGGGTGCGAAGCCCTCCCAGGCATCGTCTACGGCATTGAACGGTAGTGAGCGGTGAGTGCTGTTTTTGACCGGGAACGAGGTGGTGGCCCGGTACGGCCGGGTTAGGCAACCAATGACCCTCGAAGTACTTGAACGACACAATGAGGCACTGTTCGAGTTCCTCTGGTGCCCCGTCTGCGGGCAGGAGGTTTTCACTCACATCCCCTTCGAGGGGGTGTTCTGCAAGAACTGCAACACTCAGGTCGAACTCCAAGAGCCCCTAGAGACACGCGGCTACGAGGAGGCCGTGCTCGCCTGCTTCGATACAGCCACAACCTGGAATCTTCACGTCGAAGAAAAACTGCGTCGCGACCTGCCTGATGGGTCCGCACGCGTGAAGCTCTTCGGCGCACCGGACGCCTACGAGGTCGCCTGGTGGAGTCCGGAGCCAGGTGAGGACTGGAAACCTGTGGAACGCGGCGAATTCGACGACATCGAGGAACCATCAGAGGTGTCACACCTTGCGTAGGGATCTTGTTGAAAGACTCAGCCGACGTTGGGTTCCGAAACTTAGCTGACTAGAACTCGTCCCGTATCGCAACGTCTGGAGATGTGCGAACTCCATGTCAGTTCCCCGATTCTCGACAGGGGTGTCGGCGAAGTCGACAACGATACTCGTCACGGCCGATGTCACTCGCTCACCTACCGTTATTCTACTACCGCTCCATGGCACGGTTTTATTCGTTTCAAGCCGTTGCCGTGTTTATGGATGAACTGACGGCGAACATCTCGTTCGATAGGTTCGCGGATATGCCGGAGTTCTACGGGTCAGGGGCTGCGAAATACCGGCTGGTGATGGTGAAAGAGCGAGAGGATTTCCTCGATCTGTTCGCGGGTGCGCGTCACGTGGACGCCGTGACGTACTCAGAGACACCCGAGCTGATGGTAAAGATGTTGACTGAATACGATATCGGCTCGCTTGATGTACTCATTGGAAACGCCGAAGAGTACGCCGATCAGGTGAGTGAGGTCTCGACGGCGAGGTCTCTCGTACAACTTCGACAGGATAACCGACTCACCGTTCGTCTGAAGAATCGGAAGACCGTTCACTCGAAGATTTATCGCATCGTCATGCCGGACGAGACGGTAAAGCTCGTCCAAGGGTCGGCGAACCTCTCGCGGAACTCCTGGGAGTATCACACGAACCAGATCTCCGTCTTCACGACCGATCTCGGGACGGAATTGGACGAGGAGTTTGAACGCTTCATCGATGAGTACCGAGAGGGATACAGCGATCAGACACTCCTCGAAGGCCTTGTCGAAGCGCTGGAAGAAGCTGACTCACCGGAGGAACGGGAGAACCGTATCGAGTACTGGGTCGGTGCCGGTGACCTCGAGATGAGCGATACGGCCGCGCTGAATCAGGACGCCGTTGAAGACCTGAAAGATGTCGCTGATCAAGTCACGACCGTCGTCGACGACCCGGCGGAGGCTGACGAGACGGTCGCGTTCGTCGAAGAACCCGAGAACGCCAACCGCAACGTCATCAAACCGAACGGATCCACAGAGGAAGACGGATCACCTGCCGATCCGGACGACGACGAGTCACCGGATGTTGGGCTCGTTGAATCGGAGCATGAAACGGGGCTCACGGATGGGCTTGACCGTCCCCGAATTCGCGCCCCCGATGAAAAGATACGGATGGGAACCAGCAAAGTTGACAAGGATACTGCCGATGAGTTCGGAGCTGGACTCCGGAACCGCGGGGCGACCGTCGAGGACCACAGCATCACTGCGCCATTGAGCGCGTACAACAACCAGGTCAAGGAGTCGACAGCGATCCCGACGATGTCGGTCCTTCCGGAAGCCGAGCAAGTCGTGATCGGCGAAGATGACGAAATGATTCTCGTGGCCACCGACGAGCCAACCACTGAAGTCCTGGATCACTGTCTCGAAACGATCGAAGATTACATCGAAACCGTCGAGAACCACGGTCACACCCAATCCGAGACCGCGGTGATGGCACAGATGTATGAGGCGTTTCTCTATGGATTCTGGGCCCCGTTCGCCAATCAATATGCGAAAGCGTTGTCATCGCCGTCTCGGACGTTAGACAACGTTCTGCAGCATCTGTATATCGAGGGAAAAAGCGACGCGGGAAAGGATAAACTCACCGAGTACATCCTGCGCCTCGTGTCCGACAACACAGTTATCTCCGGTGTGGATGCGGACGATGTCGGTGTCAAGGAAGTCCGTGGCGTCCGCGAGTGGGACACGTGCTTCCCATACGCCATCATCGACGCGGAAAAGGAGAAGATCCAGCGATGGAGCCCGATCCGGAACTACTGGGGGGATTGGACGCCCACCAGCGTCGATCAACCGTGTCTCATCTTCACAACTAACGATGCGCTCCCGAAGTCCGAGTTCCGGAACCGAATGAAAATCTTGAGTATGGATGTCTCTTTCCCCTCGAACCCGGAAGATCCAGGATTCCGCGAGGCACAAGAAGACCTATCAGACGTGTTGGAACGGCAGAACCCGATCTTCAGCTACGTCGCTCGTCGAATGCTTACCGAGCAACCGTGGACCGACGGGAACGGCACTATCGAAGACGTCCGCCGTATCGTCCGCGACTTCTACAACGAAGCGGGTCGAGAGCACCCCGAGTACTTCCCCGCTGTTGAACCTGCCGAGAAAACATACGACACGGGCCGGTTGAAGTGGCAGCGGGATATCCAAGGCGGCCGTGTTACGTTCGAATCCGAGCCGAACGCTATCACGGCTGACTTCGACCGCGAGGAGTATGAGGTGTACGACTACGAAAAGCGACTGCCTAAGCGGTTCATGTCCGAGAAATCGTCCACGAGCGTTTACATCGGTGCGCCTGAGGAATTCGCTGAGTGGATCGGGTACTCTGTCACCGACCTCCTGAACGGAGCGGCCGAAACCGAGACAGACACCGAGCAGCCAGCCACCACGGAGGATACGTCAGAGACGGACGCCTCCGGTGGATTCCTTTCCCGATTGTTTGGAGACTAGCCTCTTTGAGACAGACCGCGGTCTTAGTGGGCGTCTCTCCGGGCTGAGGTTGAGGAAGAGACGGACACACCGACGGAACGCGTAGCGAGGATCCACTCAGTCCCCTCACCCACTGCTGGTTCAGTGCATGGTGAAGGTCCTCTGATCTGAGTCGTGAAGTACCCGTGATTGACCTCCTCCCGCGCCTAAAGTCGCGGGAATCCCACCATGGGATTTCAGGCCGAGCACGGCCCTAAGGTTTCAAGACGCGTTCGTTCCAAGCGTCTCTTCCTGGGTGTCAGCATCGGCTTGGCTGTCTTGTGGGACGGTCAAACGTCCCCCTTCCTCAGCCGAGTCATCGCCACTCGTGTATTCTCTTGAGTGACTCTCTCCGCTGAGGTAGCGGTCTGCAATATTGAGCGCGGCGTTAACGTCTGCTTGGTACTCCGAAACCCAACACCCCGAGTTGGAACACTTGAACGTCGCCTGCTTCGGACGGTAGCCCTGTTCTCCGCAACAGTGGCACGTCTTCGAGGTGTAGGCGGGATTCACCGTCTCCACTCGAATCCCCTTCTCAGCCGCTTTGTAGCGAATCTGCGCGTGCATCTTGGCGAATCCCCATCCGTGGAGGCGGCGATTCATGAACGCGCCGTAGTCCATGTTCTCACGGATGTGCGTCAAGTCTTCCAGAACCAGTACGGGGTTCTCGAATTGCTCGGCGTAGGTGACGACCTCCGACGTGACTGTGTGAAGGATATGGTCGATGTGTCGCCACAACTCGTCGCCGTAGGACTCAGCGATACGTTCGCTTCCGCGTTTCTGAAGGCGTCGAGTCGCCGTGAAGTACGTCTCACGGAGTTGTCGGACTCGCTTGCCTTCGTCGTTCCAGAGGTTGGGTGCAGTCGGGGAGCCGCGCTTGTCACGGTGACACACCGTTACCAAAGAGGCTTCCCCGATATCTACCCCAATCGGCGTTTCCGCCGAACTGGTTTCTCGCTCCTCCACGTCTCGCGTAGCGACGATGTGGAAGTACCACTCGCCGTCACGGTCGAATAGCCGACACTCACCCATCTTCGCGTCCCCCGCCTGCAACGCTTCCAACCACTCCCGTTGTTCGGGGTTCGGTTGTGCGGGCAACCAGAGGTGGTAGTCGTCGTGGTGCGGGATTTTGACGTACCACTCAATTGCGTTTTGTGGCTTGTGGTCGAGTTTCGGGCCTTCGTTCGTGAACCGAACAGGGTGGTCGTTGTGAAGTTCTTTCGCGTCGTAGCTTCCGCCACAGAGTTGCGGGACGTACTTCTTGATCGCATTCTTCGCGTATCCACTCAGGTCATAGTTGACCACTATGTCGTTGGCCGTTGACTGTGTGGTACAGTTGGCGTTGAACGCGGCCTCGAGCGCGTCTTGGTACGCTCGTTTCGTCCCACAGAGTTTGCGGTGCTTGTGGGCGTTCGGCTCCACGAGCTTCAGTTCCAGCGTCTCGGTGAGTTCGGTCACTGTTCGTCCTCCGCGTGACGCTGGATGTATTTCTCGACAGTCTCACTCGAAACGTGACCCGCTGTTCCTGCGTAGTAGCCGCGTGCCCACTTGATTTTCTCGCCGTCGTGGTCGGCGTGACGGTGGTTGTATTTCCGCGAGCTAATTCCCTTAAACCAGTTGGCAAGAAGCGACGGAGCGTGCTTCGGTGGACTACTGACGAACAGGTGGATGTGGTCGGGTTGGACAGTGAGGTCGATGATCTCCAACCCCTTGTCGTCGGCTATTTCGTGGAGGATGTCTCGCACACGGGTTGCAACGTCATCGACGAGTACCGATTTGCGGTACTTCGGTATCCACACTATGTGGTAGTTGAGGTTGTACGTTGCGTGCCGTGTGGTCTTCATCCGTACGACACACTATGATTCTGTGGTGTCTTGAAACTACCGCACACGGTAGAAAATCCAGCCATGCCATCGCCGGTGGAAGTGTACGCTATTGTCCGCTTGACCCGCGCCTAAAGACGCGGGTATGCGCTCGCACGATATATCACGGACCCGATACGTGAGAGAAAGCTGGGCGGTTTCCACAGTACCATTCGGATAGACTCGATCCGCTTCCTGAGACGACCAAATACGTTGGTGAACGCACCGCAGCCGGGTTTGTGTGCCCCGAAGAGGGCGAGGGCTTCATCGAGAGTCCTCATCTAGAGGTGAATTTCGTGAGTCAACGACAGCGAACCAACGATGTCTCGCTCGACGACATTCCGGTCGATATCGCGGAGGCACAGACAGCAAGCGTTGAGCCGGGCGACGTGCCCCCGGAGATCGAGTCGATCACTCGCGATCTTGCACAAGATCAGCCACCAACGAACCCGCTGATAGTTCTCAAAGCGGCCCGCTGGTGGTACATCCACGGCAAGGGTGGCTCGGATCCCGCTTTCCAGTGGGCCGTCGAATGGACGCAGCATCTCGCGAGCGGGACACCGAGTGACAGCGAGCTGTTCGACACGTTCCTCGAGTATCTCGTGACGGTCGGCTTCGAGGACGAACGACATCAGCTCCGATAGCGCGCGGAGTGTTTTTCGCCCCCGAAGGGTGCGGCCGCGGTCTGAACAGATGCAGTCGCCGTGAACGTGATTCGGTGCACACAATGGCTACGACCAGTGATTCGTCGGTCTCCTTCGACCAGACCGACACACGATCCGACGAGATGAACAGCACTATCGAACAGTGGATCGACGACCTCGTCGCTGGCGTCGACGATGCGCAGGCCAGCGAAGAGTTCCAAGAGTGGCTCGACATCCAGAGTCGCTTCCACGACTACTCCTACCGGAACACGCTCCTGATCAAGCGGCAGTGTCCCGGGGCGACCCGGGTGGCGGGCTACCGGACGTGGCAGGAGGAGTTCGACCGGCACGTCCGGGAGGGCGAGTCGGCGATCTGGATCTGGGCGCCGATCATCACGAAGCAGTGCCCGGAGTGCGAGAACTCGCCGAGCTACCACGCGGACAGCGACTGTGCGTACGACGAGACGCCACCGGAAGAGTGGTCCGAGGGTTTGGTCGGGTTCACGCCGGCGCCGGTGTTTGACGTCTCTCAGACCGATGGGGAGCCGCTTCCCGAACTCGACACGGAAGCGACGGGGGAAGCTGATGACCTTGTCGCCCACCTCACTGCGATCGCGGACGACCTTGACGTGACGGTTCGAATCGTGCCGGAAGGTGAGTGGACGCACGGTGAGGCGAGGGGTATCTACCAGCGGTCGGGTTTCGCCGAGACGCGGCCGCGTATCGAGGTCCGCGATCGGGAGAACGATGCCGACCTTGCGCGGACGGTGATCCACGAGTACGCGCACGCGCTGCTCCACTGCGATGTCGACGACGCTACCGAGCGGTCGAAACGCGAAGTCGAGGCCGAGGCCGTCGCGTACGTTGGGGGGCGATACTGCGGGCTCGACACGAGCGGGTCAGCGTTCTACCTCGCCTCGTGGGGGGCGGACGATCCGGACGTCGTTCGCGACCGACTTAAGCGAATCAGTCGAACGGCAGAGAAGGTCATTGACCTCCTCGAAACCGTGAAGAGTTAATCAGCAACGGCGTCGAGATCGGGCTCGTCAAATTCGAGTGCGTCCGCGATATCGTCCGAAAGTGCCGGTCGGGGAGCCGATTCGTGACGTTCGATTTTTTCGGTCTTCCGCGTGTTCTCGTAGAGGGCGCGCGCGACCGGAAGCCCACGGAGATACTTATAGTCGTGAAGGACCTCAACACCCCGCTCTGTAAACCCGTAGAACTGAGAGGGGAGATCACGTTTCCCTTCGCTCGGTTCGTACGTATAGCGTGCGAGGAGCCCGGCATCGATCAACGTCTCCAGCTGATCTTTGATGGCTGCCTGACTCTTTCCGGTCATATACTCGAATTCGGCGAGCGACATCAGATGGGTGGGATGGCCCAGCAGCTCCTGGATAATGAGATGGCGCGTATCCTGGGACAGCAGCTTGAACAGCCGCTGCTGTTCCGCGAACGGCCCTGAATCGGCCGTGCCAGTGTCGGTTTCGCTCATATGCGATGGTACGAGGAGGGACGCTATAATAGTTAGGATAGTCCAAGTTGGTTAATCCGAGAAAAACCAAAGTAGTTCAGAAGAGATAAGGTGCGACGGTTTGAACCGGCACCTCATGACCGATCCAAGCCCTCCGCCGGAAGCTGGGGACATTATGACCGTCGTTCACGAGGCGGTTGGGGACATCGAACTTGAACCAGCGGAGAAACGCGAGATCTGGCGGTTCACGCAGCGGGAGCTGCCGTATCTGTGGAGTCAGCGGACATCGTATTTTATCCTAGGGAGTTATCGTGACCCCTATCTTCGCCGACTTCGCGCCGTCCAGAACGAACTCACGAAGCAGCTCGGCGCCTATCCATTCATTATGGGTGATCTTCTCGAACTCCCCACTGATCGGCTCAATACGTTCGATATCATGTTTTCGTTGCTCGCGACATACAGCGACTACATCGTCGGCGTCTTCGAGAAGGAAAGTGGTGGGGAGGCCCCTGAATTGGGCGAGATCGATGACCCGCCGTATTTCGCCAAGTCGTACGTGTTCCCACGTGATTACGCCTGGGTGACTGACGATAACCTTGACTCGACACAGCACGTCATTCAGGCCGCCCTCGAAATCGCGTTTGCAGACGATGTGTCGGCGGATGGAGTCCAAGCAAAGGTTACTTCGCTTGTTGATCGCGCCCAAGAGAACGGTCTTGACATCGACGAACAGGAGGTTTGGGATGTGATCGACGACCGGGCAGATGAGGGCGAAGAGCCAGCAACGTACAGTTGGGTCCATCTCAACAAGTTCCGTAAATTCGAACTCCACGATCGATGCTTCCCGTGGACGACAGAGGACGAACTTCGAACCGCGGTTGACGAACTCCCATCCCCGACACCACGTCCGGAGTGGGAAGCGAGTGGAGAACGATGAACTATTTCCATTTGGCTGTCACGTATTGACACCCATAGTGAGCAATAAGTATGGCCGCTGAAAGTGAGCAGCCCGAGTTTCCCGATGAAATGTCCTCTGAGGAGGCACGGCAGTATCTCATCCGGTTCCTCGGACGCCAAGACCTCGACGAGCACGAGGCGATCTACGACGAACTCGCGACGGAGTAGGACTTCCTCCTCGCTGCGGTTTCAACCAAGTACCCCATCCATTTCGTCTGTGTCTCTCCTTTTTTGAGATGAGCCACAGGCATGCCCCGCGGTTGTGCTCCGCGACCGGCCGCGACCCAGATGGCCTTCGGTGCGGCAATCAGCCGAACTTTGGAGTGTTGTTGGCCGTGAGTACTTGGTTCAAATGGATGTTTGCGGGCAGAAACGCGAGATGTTCTGTACTTGGCTGATTGAGTTATAGTCGCGTAGCCCGCAAGCGGTGAGCAGCAGCATGCGACACTCGCTGATCGGTACTCCGCGCGGGGGTTGTTGGCCCCTGAGAGGGTGCGGGGCGATCCAGAAGGGTCGCCACGTACACCCGATGCGCTCGAAACAGCCCTACGACCGAACGTTCGACGAGGAGCCACAGCGCGATGACCAGCCCGGCTGTCCGGACTGCGGCGGCCGCGTCACGACGACGGGCCACGAAACCGTGTGTGACGACTGCGGGCTCGTGCTCGAGGCGTCACCGATCGACCACGGACCGGAGTGGCGGGAGTTCGAGGAGCGGTCGGAGAGCGCGGCGCGAACCGGTGGGGCAGTCACGCCCGCGCGGCACGACCGCGGGCTGTCGACCGAGATCGGGATCGACCGGGACGCGAACGGGAACACGCTCTCCGGTCGGAAGCAGCGGCAGATGGCGCGGTTGCGGACGCGACACAGTCGCGCGCGGTACCAGTCAAAACGGGAGCGAAACCTCGCGATCGGCTGCGTCGAGATCGCGCGCCTGGTGAGCGCACTCGATCTCTCACAGGGGCTGCGTGAGCGTGCGAGTCAGCTCTTCCGGCAGGCACAGCGTGCGGACCTGCTCACGGGGCGCTCCATCGAGGCGTTTGCGGCCGGGAGCGTGTACGGCGCGTGTCGGACCGACGGCGTCCTGCGGACGATCGAGGAGGTCGCGGACGTGGCGCGGTGTCCCCGCGAGAAAGTCCTGCTCGGCTACCGCGTGCTCAACGTGGAGCTCGAGATCGCGAGTCGGCCGATCTCGCCGGGCGACATTCTCCCGCGGCTGTTCACGGCGCTCGACGTGCCGCCCGCGGTCCGGTCGCGGGCAGTCGCCCTCGCGGACGTCGCCCGTGAGACGGGGATCCTGAGCGGCCGGTCGCCCTCGGGCGTCGCGGCCGGCTGTCTGTACCTCGCGAGTGAGGAGCGCGGTGGCGGGTTGTTTCAGGCGGACATCGCGGCGGCAGCCAACGTGACGCCCGTCACGCTTCGAGCGCGGTATCAGGAACTGCAGAAGCATTCTGGGTGATCCCAAGCCGCAGCAGAGACCACTCCAGCAGGCGAAGGCAGATCCTGCGGTTCCACTCGGGAACGTACACGTTCAACTTGCGAGATCAGACCTTGTTTTTGGTGCAAGATGAGACGTGAAAATCCCAACCCAATTTCCAAACAGACCAAATAGCTATGTTCCAACAGTACCAACACTAGTCTATGTCAAGCGGGACCATCGATATCGATGAGTTCGAGGAAGCCGATGCCGACGAGTTCGAGGAGCGGACCGATACCGAGCGGATCGTGCTGTTCCTCGACGACCACGACGACCGCGCGTGGAAGGCCGCAACGATTGCCGAGCGACTCGGGTTGGATACGGATGCTGTCAGTGCGATCCTTTCGCGGTTGAAGGAGCGCGGCCTCGTGCGACACAAGCGCCCGTATTGGGCGATCACGGATGATGAGGAACGGCTCCACTCTGCCTACCGACTGCACCACCATCACGAGACTGCGGATGACCAGTACGGTGAGGAGCATCTCGAGGAACTCCAGACCGACGAGATGGAGCAGGTCCAGTGACTGCGTTCGCGGACTTGGAACGCGGGGATATCGTGTGGGCGAGTGATCCCCTCTCAGGGAAAGGCCGCCCGCTGCTCGTTCTGGGAACTCCGCAGTTCCCGAACCACGGAGTACAACTCATTACTGCGCTGATCTCCACGAAGACCTACCACGAGGAGGCACTCACACTTCGTGATGACGACTACGAGGGCGATCCACTCTGAGAGCGAAGCCACGTTCTCCCCTGGCCGCTTGTAACTCTCACCAGTGCTGCTGACGTCGACCGCTATCTGACCGCTCTGGTCGACGACCGCACCAACGATGTAGCCACTCAAGTGACCGAGTATATCTCGAGCTAGACAGGCTCGGCTGGCCTCATAGCGACGACCGCGGTCCATAGAGTCTGTGAGGGGTGTGGCTAGTCATCGACGAGCAGCACACCACTCATGGGCCGGAGTGGCGGGCGCATGTCGACGAGGATCCCGGTAGCGTCACCAACGCTGGGGGAGGTGGCTAGTCCGACGCGGCCGACGGTTCGTCCGCGGTTTCAGTACGGTTTGCAGGCTCCGCGGTCGGGAGCGCGTGGAGGTACGCATCGAGATCGAGCGCAAGGGTGTCGATGGCTGTGGGGTCCATCCACTGCAACTCGAACGTGGCGCCGTGTTCGGCACCCCCATCGTGGACGACGTGGTTCCAGGCGTCGCGGGGTTCCGAAACGTGAGCGTGGAAAAAGTGGCGGACGTAGCGCTTCGGCGGGTCCTGGCGGCGTGTCCAGACGTCGGTTGCGACCGGGGTGATGGCCGCGAGCTCCGTCAGCCCGGTTTCCTCCCGCACTTCGCGGTGGAGTGCCTCCCGCGGTCGTTCGCCGGACTCGATCGTGCCCTTGGGGATCTGAAGGGTCTCGTGGCCCGGTCCCTCGAACACTAACACCTCCCCAGTCGACCGCGTCACGTACGCGCACGCCTTCCCGACGTACGTGGCGTCACGGAGATTCATGGGACAGACCACCAATCCGCCCGGCATAAATATTGATTATTCATTGACATCGGTGTGTTTGTGGGAGGACTCGATGGCGGGATGGTGCGAACGCGAACCTGTGGCCCGGGTCTGCTCACTGCGGGTGAGGACGGCTGCGAGACCGCTCGCGACCATCAACGGCATTGACCTCCTACTGGTCGTCTCTCCAGCTCCCCCACACTTCTCGGTACTTGCCGAGTTCGCGGTACTCCTTCTTCCGCTCGAAGGCGTCGATGGCGTAGACCACCTCGTTGTCCTTATCCCAATCGATCAGTACGCGAAAGTCGCCGACGCGAAGCTTGTAGCCGGGATGGTTCTTCAACCGGTCGAGAAAGTGGTCCGGGAAGTCGCCGATGTCCTCCAGCTTGCTGATGATCCGCTCGGCGTCATCGGTCTCGAACTGTTCCAGCGTTTCGACTAACGTCTCGGTCAAAACGACTTCGTGAGCCATTAGTCAGCCTCAGTGGTCGATATCGAGACGTTCGCGGGCCTCGTCCGTGGACATCGTCCGCCCCGCTGCAACATCCGCGTACCCCTCCGAGACACCCTCCTGCGCGCCAGGCGTCAGAATCGGCTCTGTGGTGTCGCGCAGAACCTCACGGATGAACTCCGAGCGGGTGGTGTACTCCAGTTCATCCGCCAGTTCGTCGATCTCCTCCAGAAGCCGCTTCGGGACCTTCACGTTCAACTTCACCATGTCCCCATCGCCGTTGTCGCCCGCGTCCGTGCTCATACTGCGTGGTACGCGGGTGGTACTCAAAGAACTGTCGCTCAGTCGTCCCGGGGTCGGCGACGAATCGGTGAACCGCCTCGGGACTTGACTAGTCCGATGCGGTCGATGGGCCGTCCGCAGTTTCGGGGCGGTCTGCACACTCCGCGAGTGGCAGGGCGTGGAGGTACGCATCGAGATCGAGCGCGAGGCTGTCGATGGCTGTGGGTCCATCCACTGCAACTCGAACGTGGCGCCGTGTTCGGCGCCCCCATCGCGGACGTCGTGGGACCAGCTGTCGCGGGGTTCCTCAACCCGTGCGTGGAAGAAGTGGCGGACGTACCGCTTCGGTGGGTACTGGCGCCGCGTCCACACATCGGTCGCGACCGGGCTGACGGCCGCGAGCTTCGTGAGGCCGGTCCCCTCTCGAACTTCGCGGCCGACCGCGTCCCGCGGCCGTTCCTCGGTCTCGATCGTTCCCTTCGGGATTTGGAGCTCCTCGTGGCCCGGCCCGTTGAACACCAACACCTCGCCGGTCGACCGCGTCACGTACGCGCACGCCTTCCCGACGTACGTGGCGTATCGGCGATTCATGTGGCCCCCCTCAAAGCCCGTCAATATATATTGATCATCCATTGACACCCGGGGTGTGCTCAGGAAGACCTGATAGCGGTCGGAGGAGCGAAAGCGATGCAGAACCTGGTACCCGGAAAATGAGAAACCCGTTCATCCACGGCTGCAGGCTGTCTCACGCCCGTTCCATGATCAAGATGTCGCGACAGGGAGTAGCCCGCGATCGTCCCCCGGCATACTGCTTTGGTTGGGACACCCCGGTGATTCAGCGTGGAATCAGTGTGCAGGTGGTGCCTAGGATGGAATGTGTCATGATTTCCGATTTTCTGAGAGGCTATTCCAATACGACGTCAATGTGGACTTTCTCACCGCAATTTCCACAGTGTTCGTCATAGTCTGCAATGCCGGGGCCCGACCAAATCGACGAAACCTCTTCAATACTCTCGATCGTGAATGAAACAGCGTTACCACATTCAGGGCAGGCGACATTTTTCAAGACCATAGATTGCTCTCAGCCAAGAGCATCATAGTGGCTGATGTACCAGCAATACTTCCCGATACTAGTCCCCAGCATGCCGCATCAATCGACGGTTATCGCATCCAGTTCGGTGCGTAGATCCTCGCATGTGTTCTCCTTGATGGGTGTGGGGATTTCCGCAAAGAGTCGTCGCGTAGAGTTCGTCACATATTCAGCAGTCTATTCTCCACCTCGTGGCTTACCGATCACGCGGCCGCGTTCGAGGCGTTCGGGCGGCTAGGTTCGCGCGGCGTAGGCCGGCCATCCGGATGCGCTACGGTCGATCCGCGATCTTGGGAGTCACGAGTCCCTGTGGGTCGCTTGGTAGCTGGCGCGTCGCCGATCGACCAGCCACACGGTCGCGGCCGCGAGCAACGCGACCGCGGCCGGCCAGCGGTCGGTACTGACGAAGATGCCGTCGATGGCGAACCCGTGAGTGATGAACGGCCACAGCAGCGGACTGGACACGCCCGAGGGCTTGTAGAGCAGGAAGTCGAGCGTGTAGTGCGAGCTGGCACCGAGCGCGAGCAGTGCGAACACTGCTCGTCGATGGCGCGCGGACGTGAGCAACGCACCCAGACAGACGACGAGCAGCGTTCCTCCCACGCGGTGGAGGGGCATCCACGAGAAGGGGATGCCAAGCATCGTAGCGATGAGCTCGTCCGAGACCAGGAGATCGATCCGGTTCAAGTCCGGGAGGATGGCTCCACCCATCGCGAGCGTGACGAGTGGTGGCGTGATCCAGTCCACGTGCCACGAGAGGACGGTCGCGAGACAGTACCCGACGAGCATGTGGGTAAACAGATCAGTCATCGCGCGCCTCCTTCGTGCGGAGTCGTTCGTGCAGCGGGACGTCTCTGGGAACGACCGACCACGTCTCGCGGTCGACCGTCCACCCGTTGATCCCGCGGCCGGCAATGAGGAGGGCCGCGAACGTCGAGATACCGTACATATAGAGCACTTCCCACGGCTCGCGGACGATGGCTCGGTCAGGGTCGACCTGCAGTGTGCCGTCATCGGTCAGCTCGCCGGCGACGATCACGTTCTGGCCCTCCGCGACTGGCGGCGCGTTCTCGAGCGTGAGCAGCTGGGGCTCCTCACCCGGCCCGTCAGCCTCGACCTCGATAACCACTGGATCCGTGTCGACGACCACACCACCCGCCTGGATCCGGTCGCCTGCATGGTCTGCGGGGTCGACATCCGCGACCGCGAGATCCAGTCCGGGGTCGGGTGGTGCGGGCCAGCCCATCCCCCCCAAGCACGAAGAGGCTACCCAAGAGGAGACAACAGGCAGCAAGTGCGAGAACGCGGCGGGGATCCGTCGGCATGTAGGCGTGTCTGGTGGACCGTGGGTTAAGTGGTTGGCCCTTGGGAGATGTCGCACCCGTCCTTCCCTTTGATCAGGTAGGAGAACGCGGTCGAGATCGCGGTGTTGGTCGGCACGTGGACGGCTGCGCAGGTCGTGCCCTCGCCGCGAGCGAGCATTGAGCATTTCGGCGGGGTGTGAACGTCGCCCCGGCCTATTAGGCGCTGCTCCGTGAACATCCGGCTAGATGGCCCCCGCGATCGCCCACTTCCTCGTCGGTGCAGCCTTCCTTCTGCTGGTGGCAACTCCGCTCATGCTTCGCTACGATCTCGATCGGGAACTCGCCATCTGGCTGCTCCCGATCGGCGGCGTGTGGGGCATCGCGCCCGACGTGCACCACATCTCGCCCGTAGCTGCGGAGACACTGTACGGCTTCCACCACTCTCCCTGGATGGAGCTCTTCGCCCTTCACTACACGCTTGACCGACCGGCCGTCCGCGCGCAGGAGCACTGGAGCATTTTCGCGTCGATCCTCCTGTTCATCGTCGCGGTCGCCGGCTTCCGGCTTGCTGTCCGCGTGCGGAACAGGGGCCTCGTCGCGCGCCGCCCGCTTGAACACGCGTTCGTCGTCTGTGCCGCGACCGCGGCTGCGGGAACGCTCGCGACGATCGTTCTCGGCGTCGGCGTGAGCATTCAGGAGGCCTTTCCAGCCGTGGCGGGACTGGTCGGCAGTTCGAGCGTCCTCGTCGGTGGCCTGCTTGTGACCCTCGGTGGGGGACTGCTGAGTGTGGGGACGGCCGCGGTCGTGGAGAGTGATGTCGTCGAGCGGGCACGCTTCGAGCCGACTCACGGTGCGTTCGTGGGTGCGAGCGTCGGACTTGTCAGTTGGATCGGCGGCGTGGTCGTCGGTGTCCCCCTCGTGAGTGCGGCGCCGTTTCCGTCCCTCCATGTTGGGAGTCTCGGCACGCTGCTCGTGTTTGGCGTCGTCTTCGGCGCATTCTACGCGGTCGTGCGTGGGGCGTTTCGGGATCCGGATATCGTAGTTCCGGGCAACGAAACGCCGTAGACGTGAAATGGCCGCTCAAGGGTTCCGAGGACAAACCGGTTGTCGCCGATCAGTCGTCCGCCTGGACCGTTTCGTCCGCGTTCGCAGTCGTCTCGGGAGCCGTGTCGGTGTCTGGGTCCTCGAGCTGTGAATGCTGGCCGATTAGACTCTCGTGTAGATCGACCCCGTCGACTGTGGACTTGCGGTCAATGATCGACTCGGAGACGGAGGCGTTCGCGATTTCCGTCTCGGGAAAGATCACGGTTCGGGCAAGGTCCGAATCCCTAACGACCGCGTCGCCGAGCACCTGCACGCCGCTCCCGATGCTCGTGTTCTCAACGGTCGCCTCGTCAGCAACGAGTGCCTCGCCGTCGAGTTCGTACTCGACCGCGTCGAGATAGCTCTCCGCGGTGCCGATGTCGAACCACGCGCCGTCGAAGGTGAACGCGTGCGTCGGCGTCCGGTCCTGCAGCCACTGCACGAACCAGCCCGGCTCGTCCGGATTGTTCCCCTCCTCGAGATACGTCTCCAGCAAGTCGATGGAGTCGCTGGGGAAGCCGTAGCACGCAATGGAGACGAGCGAACTCTTGGGGTGCTCAGGTTTCTCCGCGAAGTCGACGATCCGGTCCCCTTCGAGTTCGACAACGCCGTACGAGGTGGCGCGGTCGCGAGAGCCAACGTCATAGGCGGCGATGGTCGGGCTTTTGGCCTCTTGGAAGAAGTCCAGAAAGTCGCTCACGTCGAAACTGATGTAGTTATCGCCCGCGATGACGACCGTGTCGTCCGAGATCTCCTCGCGGTCGACGAGCTGTGCAAGCGCGCTGATGACGCCGAACTTCTCCGATTCGCCGGTCGTGTCCTCGATGGAGAGTGCCGGTTTCTCGAAGTCAGCCGCGGCGAGGTACTCGCGGAACTCGCCCGCGAATCGCTCGTTCGTCGACACGTACACGTCATCGACGCGGTCGTCCTCCTCAAGCTCCGCGAAGATCCGGTCGATGACGGTGCTGTCCCCCAGTGGAAGAAACATCTTCGGCCGATGCGTCGTGACCGGCCAGAGCCGCGTTGCGTACCCACCCGCCAGCACGATGGCATCCATGTCTATCAACCTATTCGTCATCGCACATAAACATTTTCAGGTCGCTATCAGAATTTGGCATCTGGTCTATGGCCCGTACTCTTGAAGGGGGTAGACTCCGACATACACGTGTCCCTCGGCCACGGTACTCAAGAGTAGTGGCCTTGTCTGGTGTCGTTGAAGGGTGCGGTTAGAATTGTAGAGAGCTCTTGCGATGGGTGGATTCTTCCACTTATACAGGATCTAATAATACATAATTAATGTGTAAAAGACTGCACAATATTGGTGCTGTACGGCGCTATCTAGTATATTATGTACGCATTACTATCAGAATAAGCTAGTAAAGATAGCATAACACTTATGTGAGCATAAATTCACTATCTTCTAAATACTCTATGGTGTTGGGAAGTTCGAGGGGATGGCCATTCCACGTAGTCAATAAAGGAGGTGAATAATGTCGACCTACGCAACATCGGGTGTGAATGGCGAGCGAGAGGCTCCTTTGGAACAGGAACCGATCGATACTACATCCGACACAATCGTCGCCGGTATTCCGACGTACAACGAGGAGATTGCGATCGGCAGTGTCGTCTCGGAGGCACAGCAATACGCCGATGAGGTCGTCGTCGTTGACGACGGGAGCACCGACAATACGGTCCGGATTGCTCAGAACGTCGGAGCGACGGTGATCAAACATGAGGAAAACAAGGGCAAAGGCGGCGCGATCCGAACGCTCATGAAGTATACTACGAATATCGATGGTGTTGACAGCCTCGTGATCCTCGATGGTGACGGACAACACCTTCCCGAGGACATCCCAGATGTTGTTGAACCCGTCCTTGAAGGCGACTGTGACATCTCGATCGGAAGTCGATACGTCGAGCAGGAAGAGACTGAGACGCCGCTGCATCGACGATTCGGGCAGCGTGTGCTCGACACCCTGACACTGGGATCGTCTGGAGAGAACCTGAGCGACACTCAGAGCGGGTTCCGGGCGTTCTCGCCCGAGGCGGCCTCGAGTTTGAACCTCCAGACGGACGGGATGGGCGTCGAAAGTGAGATGATCAGCGAAGCAGCAAATCGTGAACTTAAGATCGATGAGGTGCCTATCGATGTAAGGTATGACGGCATCGATGGACAGACGTTCAACCCGCTTGCCCACGGATTGAGTGTCGCCGTGTTCGTAACGCAACTAATCCGGGACCGGCATCCCTTGCTGTTCTTTGGTGTGCCGGCACTATTGCTGCTCGGAGTTGGAGGTGCGCTGTTACTCCAAACTGCATATCTCTACCAAACTACTGCGGCTTTCCATCAGTGGCGGGCGTTAATTAGCGGGTTCTTGGTTCTGACAGGGATTGTGTGTCTCTTTAGTGCACTCGTCTTGAGCCAGGTGAAGAACATGGTCTCCCGCCCCGATTAAGAATGTCCATGGTGCTATATGAGAGAATTTCGACTGAGGCGAATAATTGATAGATTAGTCAAAACTGTTGGAAGATCAAAATGATCACAGTTAACAATGTTATGAATAAGAGCTAGAATGGACACAAATAGCACAACACACGCCACTGTCGTCGTTGTTACCTATAACCATGCAGATTTTATCGAAACGTGTCTTCGGAGTTCTCTGGCTGAGAATCCGGCGAAAGTCATCGTTGTTGACACCGGTTCAACTGATGGAACAAAAGATATTGTATCGGAGAAATTCCCTGACGTAGAGTTGTTTACAATGGCGGAAAACAGGGGATATGGTGCCGGAAACAATGTTGGTGTGAGCAGTATAGATACGGAATTTACAGTCATTCTGAATCCAGATACTCGGGTCGAATCAGGCTGTTTCGAAGCGTTATTAGAGCCCCTCGCAGAGATGAAAAACCGAATTACGACACCAAAGATACTCACCTATGACGGGAAACATATCAACACTTGTGGGAATATTGATCACTTTACAGGCCTGGGCTTTACTAGAGGTTTCTATCGGCCACCTATGGAACTCTCGGAAACAGAGCGACTTTCTGGTCTTTCCGGTGCGTGCTTTGCCCTCCGTACGGAGCTGTACAGGGAGATAGGTGGGTTTGATGAGGAGCTCTTCCTCTACATGGAAGATGTGGAATTGTCATGGCGAGCGGCACTAAACGATATTGAGATCCGCTACATCCCTGATGCAATAATATGTCATGACTACGAGGATATCCAGGTTCCGGCGAAAAAGATCTATCACCTTGAACGAGGACGATATTACATACTCCGGAAGTACCTCAACATGAAGACAACAATGATGTTGCTACCGTCGCTATTACTGACTGAACTGCTAACTACTGGATTCGCAGTTCTGAGCGGTACCGAAGGAATTCGAAACAAGCTACGAGGAATGCGGGAAGGTCTAACTATGGACATAAACACAGTAAAAAAGGATCCACAAACAGTACTTTCCAAGCTCGCAGTCAAGATTCCAGAAGATCAACTCACATACAGTATGCTTGATCTATTTGGAAAGAAATTTGCGAACACAGTATACAAACTCAATTATTCGCTTCTTAACGTATGAAGGTAGCCATGGTTTCATCTCACGGAGGACATCTCACGGAACTTCAAATGATCGCTGACGCGTTTGATGGGCACGATCAGTTCTATATAACATATGAAAGTGAGCGCACGAACCAGCTTGATATAGAAGCGTATACCTTGGAGAACATTGGGACAAACCCTATATCAATGACAATAGCGTTCAAGCAAATACTTCGGTGGTTCTGGTCGCACAGACCAGATCTCGTAGTGAGCACGGGGTCCGAGATTGCAATCCCCGCATTTGTCGCCGGCGAGATCTTCGGAGCGACGACTATCTTTGTCGAGAGCTGGTGCCGTGTCACCAGCCGATCAACAACGGGACGCATAGTGTATCCTATTGTCGACCACTTCTTCGTCCAGTGGCCGGAACTGCTTGAGGAATACGGTGAAAAGGCAGAGTTTCGAGGAAGCATCGTATGATATTCGGGACAGTAGGGACACATGATCAGCCGTTCAACCGATTACTATCCGGATTGGACGAAATCGCGGACGAATACGACAAGGTGGTCACACAGGTCGGGCACTCGACCTACCGGCCAAAAAACATGGAGTGGTTCGATTTTGTCGCCGAATCTGAGATCAACAATTACTACCGGAATGCGTCGGTCATAGTCGGGCACGCCGGCGCAGGGACGATTCTGACGGCCCTCTCGTACGGAAAGCCAATCGTGTTGATGCCGCGGCGAAAGCAATACGACGAACATATTGATGACCACCAACTCGAGCTGACGGCCGCACTCAGGGAAAGAGAGGGTGTCTTCATCGTGAAGATGGCTGACGAACTCAAAGCTGCGATCGACGACGCGCTAGCATATACTCAGACGAAAACCACGTCATCCGGAGAACTAGTGACGTATCTGTCGGCGAATATCGAACGACTGGTGGACTGAATAATGCACGTCGCGATGATCGTATCGACCCCAATGCCACCCGAAGAGGGGATTGGCTACTACACATACAACCTCTCGAAGGAGCTCCAAGAACGGGGCCATCGAATAACTATCGTCACGAGAGGTGGACTCAAAGGGATGTCCGCAACACACGACGGGCTCGAGATCAAAAAGGTACCGTATATTCCAGCCTACCCGTTCCACGTGGACCTACACGGGATCTTCCTGCGTCGTCGACTCCGTCAGCTCGGCCCGGACATCGTTCACACCCACACACCATTGACACCGCCGGTAGATATCGACATACCGGTGGTCTCGACCATCCACACTTCTGTCGTCGAAGATGCTAACCAGACCGATTCGATCAGGCCCGGTGCGCTTGCACACCGATTTCTCACACGAGTCACTAGCAGACGGACAATCGCTGCGCAAGCTGAATCCGCGACAGAACTCGCGACAGTCGCACACTCGGTGAAGGAAGAGCTTGCGACACATTTCGGGCTCTCAGGCATACACGTGGTCGGCAACGGTGTGAATATCTCCGAATTCGACGGTGTATCGGACACCAACGAACGATTTGGGCTGTTCGTCGGTCGACTGAGTTATCGCAAGGGAATCGCGGACCTGCTCAACGCGTGGGAGCAACTGCCCGACGAACAGCGCATCCCGCTGAAGATCGTCGGTAAGGGTCCGCTTCGCGAGCAGCTAGAAGATCAACTTAGCGGCACTGGACTGTCTGGGGATGTTTCCTTTCTCGGACACCTGCCGCGGGCGGACCTGGTGCGCCTCTATCAGCAGGCTACGCTATTCATCGTTCCCTCGCACTACGAAGGACTTCCAACGGTCCTGCTGGAAGCGATGGCGGCCCGGACTCCTGTTATCTCGACGGCCGTAAGCGGAGCCCTCGATGTCATCGATGACGGAGAGAACGGCATTCTCGTCCCGGCACGGGCGCCGGAAGAGATGAGCGAGGCGGTACTCAGACTCCTGCGTGACCCCGAAGCCCGGAAACGACTCGCAGCGCGCGGTCGAGAAACAGTTGAGCGGGAGTACACCTGGGACGCGGTCGCCGACCGCTACCTAGATCTTTACGAGACAAGCATGAACGCATGAAACTGGTATTCGTCTGCTTCGAGTTCGAACCGAGCAAGCTTCGTAAACAGCCATGGAGGTATGTAGCAGAACTAACACGTGGGCTTGATACGGATGTGGAACCACTCGTGGTCACCGACACCGAGGCTGAGGTCGACGGAGTAGCAACCCACACCGTCGATTCACTCGGGACGCTGACCGGACCCTCCACGGCGCTCGTCGACACAGTCCGTCGAGCGGACCCCGACGTGGTCGCGACAGTGCTTGGGCCCTCTAGTCTGTTTCGGCCGACTTCGCTCGCGTCCGAAGTCCAGGCTCCGACCATCGCCGTCATGACGAGTCCCCTGTACGAACTCGGGGACGTGGTCGGCGTCGGCGCTGCCGAGTTCTATCGGCACTCCTCGTACCTGATTGGCCACCTTGCCGGGGCACTAACACCGGACATCGCTGCCAGACGGCACCTTGACCAGTATGATCACCTTATTACGCTGACCTGCAGTACGGGTGACGCGCTTGCCGACACCGGGACGACGACGCCCGTCGATGTCGTCAGGCCCGGATTGGATCCGTTTGACCGTAAACTGCCGCCAGAGAGCGCCGTAGAAGACGTACAAGCGGAGCTAGCACCAGACGGCGATCCGATTATTCTCTACTTTACCTCGCCACTGACCCTTCGCGGGACGGATACGCTTGTGAAGGCGTTCGCGAAGCTAACCACGTCGACGGACGCGATTCTGGTCGTCCTCGCACGACAGGACGGCGGCGGGCTGAGCGACGAGGAGCAGTATTTGACGGACCTTGCATCGAACCTAGGCGTGGCCGACTCCTTCGTGCTCCTGCCGAAGAACCTCACGCCGGAGGGGGTCAAAGCCCACCTTCGGGCCAGTGACGTGGTGGCCCTGCCCTACAAAATTGTCATCTCCGGCGTACCGGTAAGCATCTTGGAGACGATGGCAGTCGGGCGACCAGTCGTGACGACAACCACCGACGGGCTGCCAGAGCTCGTCGGTGATCGATCCCAACTCGTTGTGCCCAACGATGTTGACTCGCTGGCGAGGAGGCTGGAGGCACGGTTGGCAGACTCGAACGCGGTCGGTCGGGCAAATCGGGAACGGATAAGTGACCACCCGACTTGGGAAGAATCACGAGAACAGTTCGTAGGGATTCTGGAGGGAATACAATGAGTGAAAGTCGACTGATTTGCATTATTGGGCCCGATGGTGCCGGGAAATCAACGCAGGCCGACATGTTGCTGGAATTGTTATCAAACCACGGTCACGATTGTGAGTATCGGTGGCTCGGATTCAATCATTACCTATCGCTGCCGCTACTTGGAGTTGCCCGGCTCATTGGATTGAGCGAAATAGAGACACTCGATAGTGGCAGAGAGGTCGGTTACCATCACTTTGAGCGTTCAAAAATCCTTACAAAGCTGTACCCTGTCCTACTCCTAGTCGATACACTACTTGCCTATCTAATAGCGGTCGCGTGGCCACGAAGCCAACTCGGCAAATCACTAGTCTGTGACCGCTTCATTCACGATACGGTCGTGAATATTATGCTCTCTATCGACCAGCCAGATTTCATAGACACTGCGGTCTGCAATTTGTTTTTTAGGTTAATTCCCGACGACGCGGAAGTATTCGTCTTGTTGGCCGATGAAGATACGCTTCGTGATAGAAGAGATGATGTCGAAGCTGACAGGAACATCTCGGAGAAAATCCAGTATTATCAGATCCTCGCAGATAGGCTTGATCTTCCTGTTATCGATTCTTCAAAATCCCCGGAATCGATTCATCATGAAATCCAAGCACAGCTCAGAAGGGAGCATTAATCGAACAGGCCCGTTTTATCGTAGAGAACAATCAGGTTCTCTCGTTCATCCTCACGTATTTTCGACAACTCTTCAGCGTTTTCAAGAACAAAGATATCAAGCGGGAATTTATCAAACAACGCTCTACTCCTCGCTAGTGTTGTTAACCAACACGCGAAAATTCCGTTTAAGACGCCATCGCTTCGAATAATCCTAATATCTAAATCAGAAGTACTGTGAAGTTCATCTCTTGAGAGACTACCCAGTGCCACGACAGCCTCGATGCTTTCGTGCTCCGCCCCGAGATCTCGTAGAAACTCGCAATAATTATAGAAGGTTTTCTCATCAGTGTGAATCAGATCAACGTTCTTTAACACAACAAATATGTGCCCATTAAATATGAAATTAAGTGTATGAGCGATTAGCACCGAAGCGATAATCCCAATTCTCCCACCAATATGCTTGTTTAATATACTGTATAATATTGCGGTCAAAAGCACGTCAAGACCGACTTTGTAAGCGCACTCCGTTCTAGACATATTAAATAGCCCTTGAAACGTCCAGTGTGACCCCACGAGCACAAGTGCGGACAGCCAACTATCTGCCTCGGTAACCTTTTCGACGAATGTAGCGAACTTCGAATTAAACATGAATGTGTGACATTTCGTCCTGAGAACGTACGAAATGATAGGCGGCAGTAGATATGTGTCCTTCGTCTAATTTCAGTCGATCCGATGATTGAAAAGGGCTAGCTGACAATGTGTGTTGCTAGTCTCAACTTATCTTATTATATTCTTTGATGAGAGCAGTCTAAGGAGAGGCCATCTATGACGTAATTCTTAATAAACACGCAGGCAACATATTACTATCATGAAAGTAGGAGTGGCCTACAACTACGATCCATGTGAACTTCGGACAGGTGGTGGAATTACTTATTGCAACAATCTTGTCCGGTCACTAACCAAAAAAGGGCATAAGGTAGAGTTATTTGATGTCGAACTGACCACTAAACGGGAACCCATCGAAAATTTGAGTCACCACCCTGTACAGCATAGTTCCGATAATTGGTGGAGGTTTATATTTAATCTCTATCGAAAAATCGACACAGGGGATCTCGAAGACCTGGATGTCATACATACTCACCATCCATTAGTCATGCTTCCATTTTTACTGAAACAGACAAAGACACCGACAGTCTGTACGTTCCACGGAGTTCCGCTTGACTGGCTTGACGCTAACTATCCAATGGTATCCCGTACCGCTTCGGTACCCTACAAAAAACTGGAACGGGAGATAATCCAGCGAGTTGATAAAACGACGACAGCGGGGCCCGAGCCGCAGAAACGGCTATCGGAACGACATGGGGACTGGTTCGAAGTGAAGAACAAGCCAATTCCCAGCGGTGTTGATTTAGACTTCTTTTCCCCGGAGAAGACCGATGATGCCGAGGTCACCGAAGGGGTAACAACATACCTGTTTGCCGGGCGTCTTTCCAAACAGAAGAACCTGAAATCACTTTTCCATGCCTTCAATATTGTCAGCCGAAACAACCCCCAAACGGAGCTAATTGTTCTTGGTAGGGGTGAAATGCGGGATGAACTCGAAAACTACGTAACGAATCCGAATGTCCGATTTAAGGGTGAGGTCCCCTTCGAACAGGTACCCCAGTATATGGCCGCAGCTGACGTGTTCTGCCTCCCTTCGCTCTACGAAGCATCTCCAACCGTGGTCAAAGAGACTCTGAGTTGTGGTACACCAATTGTGAGTACGGACGTTGGTGATGTCTCCGAAATCATCACCGCTGAGGAACTAGGCGAAATTGTGCTAGACGACGACGCAGAGACAATAGCAGCGGCGATGGAAGCGGTCGCTAGACGAGTGGAAGAGGATCCCGAGAACATCCGCCGGGCATGCCGTAACTACGCGGCAAAGAATTTTGCTTTCGACACAATTGCCGAAGCATACATCCGGACGTTCGAATCTGCGATGGCAAGGTAGTCGACGCCAGAGGGGGATCGTGAGAAATTAAAAACTAACATCAAGCAATTCGGCCGTCTCAACTGCTTGTGTGCGGATATGACTGTCTGCGAGGAGGACGATGAAATACAGAGTACCGCCAGTGGCTACGAGTCCTAGTAGCTGGGGAATCCCATCAATACTGAACTGTGAATCGATAAGAACCAAAACAAGAGCCATAGCTACCGAGGAAATAACAGACCAGGTTAGACTTCGCCAGTCGACGCGAAGGTCGATGTGTTTCGACGCGAACCACAGTGCCGAGACCGACATCGCCATAGCGGATACCAACGTAGCAATTGCCGCCCCTTCGATCCCTGCGGTGGGGATGAGGATGATATTCAATACGATGTTTGTCACTAATAGACAGAAGCTCACCCACATTAGTCCTCTGGGTAAATTTAACCCATAAAGTATTGCACGAGCGATGCCACCGACAGTCTGTGGAATCTTTTCCAGAAGGAGGATTATCAATACGACGCTGGCTGCGCCGTACTCTGCGGTGAACAAATTTGACAACAGTTCACCCGCAAGGAGACAGCCACCTACAACAATTGGAATGAGCAAAACCAGTGTGAGAGTGAAGTACCGGTACACTACGTCTTCGACTAGTTGTTGTTTTCCTTCCACCCACCATTCACTGAGTTGCGGACGGATGACCGCACCCAGAGACTGTGCTATTATCATCGGGATAAGCGATACTTGCCAAGCGATCTCGTACATACTAACAGATGAAGAGACAAGGAAGAAGCCAATGAGAAGGATGTCGGTCCTATCGTAAGCCTGTTCAGATACTTGAGAGATTCCTGCAAAGATAGAGAAAGTAAATATCTTCTCAGCAGCGTCTTTTGTTGGTGTAGATATTCCAATGGGTAATTTTATGCTAACATAAACTAGCGCGATACAGATTGATGCTAAGTAGGATATTAAAATTGCGTTGATATTCACACGCCCAGAATAATAGAAGAAAGCTATAAATACAAAAAATAGTAATTTTTGCAGAAATTGGGAGAATATTGTATTTGGGACAGCTAAATTGCCGTTCAGTGCCTTTCGTAGCCCTACTAAGAGTATATATAAAAAAAGGCCAAGAGTTACATATGCGATCGAAACATTGAGATAAGATTCTATTTGGGACTTGAATATGTAGCTCAAAAGTGCTAACAGTGTGGATATGAGTAAGACAATGAGTACACCAGTAGAAAAGATTTCTGCCTTGTTTTTGCCTTCGGATAATCTCTTTTCGAGCCCCTCGCCAACTCCGATAAGCGAAAGAGTTCCCACAACGGAAACCACAGAGATATATAAAAAATAAGTTCCTAGAATTGACCTTGGGACTATTCGAGAAATAACTGCTATCGATAAAAAAGAGAGACCCAATTTAGACATATTCCAAATGAATACTTTGGCCCCATCATTGCCCAACGACATATAGAACCAACAAATTTCTACTTTGATAAGAGGGACGATTTGAACATAGTATATAAATAATCGTCAATTAATGTTTGTCAGACATAGCCTAGATCTTTCAACCGCTCCATGGTCTTCTCGTCAAATGAGTCATCGCTATCCTCGCGCTCTGCTTCATGTTCGTCTATCCAATCAGCGATTTCATCGGTTACATCAGATGGGACGTCGTCAACCCCAGCGTGCTTAATGTCGGCATATCTGTATTTAGCAGTTTTAGACTGGTAATACCGTATATCTGCAACTGGCAGAGATGGTGGCTGGTAGTCTGGATTATGTTCTCTGATTAAATCTAGTGCATCATTTAGGTGACCCTTACCTACCTCTGAAATGGCGAACTCTCGTGACTCTTGTCGTAGGTCTTGACCAGCTGGAACGTTTATATCTGCATCTATTTCGTTGAAGACCATCTGTAATCCGTCTGCAGGTTGGACGATCTCATTTGCAACAGCTTCAATCCCATCTATACCAGCAGTCATGAATGGAACATTGGTCAGCTGGTCATTGATAGTGAGCGTATGGCTAATGAGACTGTCCTCACCGAAAAGCTCACCGTGGTCCCCAACTACGATAATAATTGGATTGTCAAGTTTGCGGCGTGCCTCCGCTATCAGGTCTGCTACAATATGGTCAATATATCGAATCAGCATGTCGTAAAGGACTCTGAGTGCAGTAAATTCTTTTTCCGAATAGTCGGCACCTTCACCGATTCGTGCATGGAGATTTTCACTCATATCTATCGCAAGATCAAGCGCCTTATTCATCGGCATCGGGAGTTCGGACGCAAATGTATCTCGCCATGTGACTGGTGGCCAGTATGGGTGGTGGCTATCGTTCAGGTGCATATACAAGAATAGCGGGTCGTCAGCTGACTGGTGCTTATTCAACTCACGTTTCGCTAGATCTTGCTGGATATAACTCGTACAGGCAGTTCGTGTATTCTGTGACAGTCCAGCAGAATGACGTCGAATATTTAATAAATACTTAGCGATCGTGGTGAGTGGAACCGTGTCAAGCAGCGTATCTCGAGTAAGATGGTGAAAATCGTCAAATCCTCGATCCAAATTTGTGGCAGAAGAAACCTGTGTGTTGTTTGAGATACCGACCGTTCTGTATCCCATCTCACTGAACTGTTCCGGGACGGTCTTGACCGACTTGGGCAATTGATCTCTGTCAAAGCCAGTCCGATGGTCGCTAAGGGCTCGTCCAGTCAGAATGGATGCGCTGGAGGCCCGTGTCCAAATACCGTGTGCGTAGCATGATGGGAACGCTGTGACTTCTCCAGTATTAACTAATGATTGCAATTCAGGTGTCGTCTCACGGTGATGTCCATATATTGATAAATGATCTTTCCGAATACTCTCCAATGTAAGCCAGATAATATTCCGTGACATTTAATTATATTTCTGAGTTGAAGTTGAATATGCTTTACTATTTATTACACTGATCAATTTTGTCATACCTACAAATTCCAGTATTGATTTCTCATAATAGTGACCGGTGACCGATTGGTGATTGAATTATTGAATATTTACCTTTGTTGTACCCGAATCAAAAACTTTTGATCGATCGATGAACTCACAGTCTGGACTGTTAGGTAATGCATTTATTGAGGTAACCGAAATGGGGAGGTCACGCCTTCCACATTGCTGTATTCGTCTCATTCGATCTTGTATTGGACTTTCATATAGGCTTACTGTTCTTTCATACAACCAAATGTCAATTTGTATTAGATTACCACCCAACGAATTCTCGGTCGTCCAGTCTACCGCTACTTTCTCTGACGGTTGCGAATAATATGAGTGTTTATCTACATCAATTGGCTGTTCGCTATCGATATAGAGACTAGGTGGTGTCGCAAAACCCTGTAGGATCAAAACGCTCACAAGTAGAACTCCAGCAAAAACCTTTGCATTAGGGAGACGCGGCATTCTGGGTACTAAGGCTGTACTCACCAAATACAACGCAGCCAAGCCATAGACTACAAATCTTCCTCCCCATGCTGCTCCTGAAGATGACGCAGATGAAAACACAGTTAGAATTAATGTGAACATAGCCATTAAACTTCCAAACGCAATAAGCCCGCTTGAAATACAACGTCTTTTAGGAATAAGTAACGATGTTAGAATACTCCCGACACCCGCTATCGGACCTAAAATAAAGGACGAATTCCAAGCTATATTCCAGAGATCTTGCCATGGATAAGTAAATGCTGACCCAGGAGTTCCGGCAATTTGGATAGGTGTACCTGTCGATGAACTAGTTGGTTGCAATGCGGTCAACAACTCCGTTATCGTCAATAAGAGCGGACTCTGTTGAACATAAATCCAAAAACTAACTACTATAACACTTGTAAGTATGGAAAATCCAGTAATATCTATGCTTCGAGTTGTCGGCTCATTGGAAAGTGGAAGATACTGGCTGATAAATAGTGAGCTAAATAAGGTAAGCGAGATTGCAGCTGCAAGATGGTGTGAGATCGTCACTCCACCTATTCCCAATGTTGCAAGTAACGACCATTGCTCACGAGATATATCCTCTCTTGGAACCAATCGGAGAGTTAACAAATATAGAATCAAGGCAAAAAATACGATCCCTATTGTTTCTTTAATGAAACTACTATGAATGAACACGTAACGGGGAAATACAGAAAGAAGTATGACAGTTAACGTTGCAGGACGTAGACCAAATAATTGCCGTCCAGCTAGGAATACAAACAAAAGAAATAACAAAGTAATTATAGCTCCCGTCCACTGAACAGTGGTGAAGATGCTTAAATCCGAAACTACCCTAATTGCGGACCCTAAGAGGTAAGAGCCGGGGTATTGTGCGTCTGTCACTCCCGAATACTGTTGGCTAACTGAACCCACCTCAACGACATTACTGAGCGTCCGATACGATGGCTGGTAGGAAGGGCCGACAAGCACACCGGGAAACTGCTTATAAAAAGACCGTATGAGAAATGTGAATATTATTGATGATATAAGTGCAAAATAGTTTGTGAAACGGCGACTATATAAGAAAAGCAGAGAAATGAAAGCTGACCAAACTGCAAGAAAAGCTAAAAAGACAAGAATGCCCTGTTGTGGCAAGAACCGTATATAGTAGACAGATATACTAAGCAAAAGGAAAAATAGTATCCCAAATTTCCGTTTCATAGATGTGTTGTGTACGAGAATGAGTATGTTATAAGTTTCTACTTCATGGTGGCGTTGCGATCAGGAATGGGGTAGTCTAAAAGTCGAGTAACTCATGCTCTGTTTCAGCCACCTCAGCAGTAAAAGCGTTGTATCGAGTTAGACATTCTGGAGAAAGAGGAGACACACGAGCTGGTGACGAAGCCTTGTATCCGACTCCAATTGACTGGATTATCACCGGATAGCGTCTCGATTGTTGAATTTTTGGTGTCTATTGACGGTCGTGTTTAGTTAAGGATGAAGAGTGAAGCGGGAGAATTTCTTGGTGGTCTATACCAGAAATCGCCCGCCTCAGTGGATGCACGAACTGGATTGATTTGGATTTTGTGGAGCGACAGCGGGTACTGTTCAGATAAGCTGATTCCATGCGAAAGCGAACGATATCAGCCACTCGTCAGCAGTTTCTGCTTCGGCGTTGCTGAAACAGTTTGAGAAGCTGGTAGTTCTGCGTTTTACCTCACGAAAGACACGTTCGACGCTGTTCCGATTTCCATGTCGTTCGTATCTGAAATCGAGGCCATGTTTTTCACATGCTCGGTGAAGAGGAACCGCACCATCAACGAGAATGATCGCGTTATCTACATCATGTTTTTCGCGAAGTTCAGCAAAAAACTGATCTGCGATCACGTTCGTTCTCGTCGGTTCAAGCTTTGTATGTAGCAAATCGTTTGAATCAGGATCAACGGCGGCGTACAGCCAATATTGTTCGTCGTCAAGCTGAATCACGGTCTCATCAACCGCAACGTGATTCGGACTTCGACCAGATTCCGGCTGTAAATCGGCCTTGTGAACCCAGTTATGCACGGTGGAGCGAACTCGATCAACACCGAATACCTCAAGAAATGAAACAGTATTCGAAAGCGACAATCCAGACAAATGAAGCTGAATACTGAGCTTCATCAACAGCGGCGGTGTTGCCTCTCGCTCCACAAACTCTAAGTTGATCTCGTCTAAACAGCCGCTGAGGCGGTCGTTTTCGGGCATAGATCACTTTGAAAACGCACCGCCTCACTTTTCAATCCTTATCTGAACACCGCCGTTGGGCGATTACCGATTTGTGAGATACTAAACTGCTTAATGTGTTGATGAAGTAGCTATTTGTGGCCACGTTGATATTGATTAGTTATGGCTATTGAAAGTGATGGAGAATTACAGAGAATGTACGAAGAGAATCATTTGTTTAATCTCAAGGAGGATGTGACTGCTTGGAAGGTGTCTCACGTGACGGAGGTTCTTGAGGAAGCAGGAATAACCTCCTGCGACTCTATAGTTGAACTGGGTTTTGGGTCGGGGGAAGTCCTCAGCCTTCTCTCTGAGTGGTTTGATGCGGAGGAAACTGTTGGTCTTGATTTTTCGACGCGAGCTGTGTACGTGGCCGACGAGATCGCCGACGAGAAACGTTGTATCGTTGGAGACGCACAAAGAACCCCAATTAAGGACAAAAAATTCGATGTTTGTTGTCTCATGGATATTTTAGAACACGTGAGGGAGCCAGTAACAGTTCTTGAGGAAGCCATCAGAATTGCTGAAACGGTGATTGCTAAAGTTCCGATCGAGTATAATTACTGCCGTCGGGCACAGAACAAACTTGGTATTTTTACGTGGGAAGACTCAAAGCGCGATGTTGGCCACGTTCATTGGTGGACATTAGCGGATATTCAGAAGATAGTCGAGCGTTTTGATGTTAGATATTCTCAGCTAACACCGAGCCGTCGTCACTTTGATTCACACGACAATCCAGTACGTACACTTGCTGGAAATATGGATGCAGCGACATTCAGAATAAGTAGATCACTTTACCATCGTATGTGGGGTGGTAATATAGTCTATATAATAAATTCGTGAATCAAAGCTAAATTTTCATTTAGTGTTCTGACTAAGACAGGCGATAGTGAGTTTGCGGAACTACCACCATCGTCGTAAACGGATGAACGCACCTTACTTCCGCTTTAGCGTTGAGTTGACTGTTTCAGATCAACTCCGCGATCCGTAGTGGTCAGAGTCTAAGGTGCTCCAAGCCTGGTGAAGAAACGATTTGAGCAACACTGTCACAAATACTGCTAATCTGTGGCTCAGATGTTCGATATTGTATGAAACCAGCGAATTTGAGCACTGCCTATAAATTTGATAATTCTAGCATGAAATCTTGGACTGTTCTTATATGATCAAACATATTTTTAACCCTCAACCGGCTTTTTTCACCTAGCTCCTCACGGGTTCTATCATCATCAATCAGTTGCTCAATCATCTCTACCGCTTCATCAGGTGAGCCAGCAATCAACTCTTCCATACCGACGATCTCTCTTTTTGCAGAATTCTCTAGTACGACAGGTGGTGTGCCACACGCCATCGATTCAACGACGGGAAGTCCAAAACTATCCCATTCAGTCAGATGGCAGAATACCGAAAGACTAGAGTAGAACTCCGGTAAATCATTTTCTGCGATGAATTCGGGTGAATATATCTCAATATCCGTTTGTTCGAGAGCGTTCGCTAGTGAGCGGCTCCCAGAAAGGACCCCCAACTCATGATGTTGGTTGGTGTCTAAGGGCCTAAACCGATCAGTATCGATGGGGTTGTAGACCACTGATGAGTGGTACCCCAACTTAGATTCAAGCTGATTTTTGGCGTACTCGGAGACGGAATACAATTTGTCAGCGTACCGCAACTGCGGTATTCTGGTTGCGATATACGCCATATGAGAGATTCTTCGTGTGTTTGTGACGTTACGTGGGACAAAGCCGTGGTTCACGTAAATGACGTTGTTATTGTGCAGAAAGAAGTTCCCCAAGGCGCCCCCCTCCAAAAGAACGACATCCTCGTCCGGTACAGAGATTGGGCGAGCGAGTAACGGCATACCAACCGGACCAACATTACTTACTGTCTCAATGTCAAACTTCGACTCGGCAAACTCAAAATCCACATCAGCGGCCCAGATCTTAGTGTGATACCCAAATTCTTCGAGCGCCTTGGCCCGAGTGATTGCAACCTTGGATTGACCTGAATGGTATGCTAGATAGTCAACTACCAGATGTACCGTCGTCTGAGGATTTGTTGGTGACATGGAGGCGTCGTCAGTAGCGTTAATCAGTACTCACAGAGTAAATCTCTATTCACCACTATTCTACACTATTATGAAAGTCTGCCCCTTCGATTGTACAGTAGTAGAACCTGTCCAAACAGTGTTCAAGCTATTTTATTTTGTAATCGCACGTGGAAGCCCGAAAGGTAGTTTAATCTAGTACTGCCAAGAATGCATGGAAAAGTAGTATACTGCTTTCTCAAATCCCAAACTGTAAATTCATAGAATTGGTCATTCAACACATGATACAGGGCGTAGAGGTCCGCGACCTCCAAGTAAACGCGGATGAGCGCGGCCATCTGGTCGAGGTGTTCCGCGAGGACTGGGACACGTATGACCCAGAACCGGCAATGTCCTACTACTCGATGACGTACCCCGGTGTCGTCCGGGCGTGGCACAAGCACAATCGAGGACAGGTCGATCACTTCGTCTGTCCCTCGGGGCGAATCAAGGTCGGCGTTTACGACGACCGCGAGCATTCACCTACGGAGGGCAACCTCGACACGTTCGTCATCGGCGAGCACAGTCAGCAGGTCATCCGGATTCCGGGCGATTGCTGGCACGGCTTCAAGGCTATCGGCGACGAACCGTCCTTCCTAGTGAACTTTCCGACCAATCTCTACGATTACGAGGACCCGGACGAGGAACGGCTACCGCCGGACACCGACCACATTCCGCTGGATTGGGACGAGAACCCGGACGGGTGAACGATGAAAGGTGTACTCCTCTCCGGCGGGACAGGTTCACGCCTCCGCCCGATCACTCACACCGGTCCGAAACAGCTCGTCCCGGTGGCGAACAAACCGGTTCTCGAATACGCCATCGACGACCTCAAGGAGGCAGGAATCACCGAGATCGGGGTTGTCCTCGGCAACAAGGGTCGCGACGAGATTCAGGAACTCCTCGGCGACGGCTCGAAGTACGGGGTCGAGATTACGTACATCGTCCAAGGGAACCCGCTCGGGCTCGCGCACGCCGCGGGCTGTGCCCGCGACTTCGTCGGTGACGACGACTTCGTAATGTACCTCGGGGACAATATCCTCAAGTCGGGTGTCACCGACCTCGTCGAGAGCTTCCAAGCGGGCGACTACGGCGCGGGTATCGCGCTCCAAGAGGTCGAGAACCCCCAGGCGTTCGGAATTGCGGGCGTCGACGATTCGGGCAACGTTACGGAGCTCATCGAAAAGCCTGACGACCCGCCAACGAACCTCGCACTTGTCGGGATGTATGTCTTCTCTGCCGCGATCTTCGACGCCATTGACGACCTCGAACCGTCGTGGCGAGGCGAACTCGAGATCACGGATGCCATCCAGGACCTACTCGAAGACGGCCACGCGATCGACTCGCACGTTGTTACGGGTTGGTGGAAGGACACCGGGAAGCCCGAGGACATCCTCCACGCTAACCGGCTTGTCCTCGAGGACAAAGTACTTGAGACCGCAGGTACGGTCGAGGACGGCGCAGAGGTTAACGGCCGTATCGAACTCCACGAATCTGCGGTCATCGAGGACGGCGCGGTCGTCCGCGGGCCGGTCTCGATCGCTGAAGATACGGTCATCAAGAGCGGTACCTATGTCGGGCCATACACTTCGGTCGGCGCGAACTCCACACTCGAGAACGTGCACATTGAGAACAGCGTCGTCATCGGCGACTCGACGATCACGGCGTCGGGGCGAATCGTCGACAGTCTCCTTGGCCGGAGCGCGAACGTCGAGAGTGCGGAGAATCATCTCCCCGAGGGCCGCCGCCTCGTCGTCGGCGAGAACTCCCAGCTCAAACTGTAACCATGCGCATCATCACTCACTCCTGTCCGGACTGTGGCACCGTCGTCGCCGCGAATGAGCTCGAGTCTAACCGCGTGATGAAGTGTCCCGGACTCGGCTGTCAGGGAGTCCTCCGGTTCGACGACCTACCAGAAGAGGTGCGCGAGCACTTCCTCGAAAACCGCGAGCGCTACGAGATCTAGCGCACAGCGTCCCTGATTTCTCTCACGTCCGCTTCCAGCGTCGGCTGTGGCCGGCCGAGTCGCGACTCGACGGTACTCACATCGAGACAGGTGTACGTCGGGCGTGTCGCGTCCCGATTGACATCGTCGGTCGACCTCTCTTTGAGCAGCGACGCATCTGATTCGAGCTGACCGGCAAGTACCTCGCCGAACTCGTGGGGCGTTACACAGGATCGACAAGCGACGTGGTACAGCCCGGTTGCATCCGAGTCGACCAAATCAAGCAGCGTCGCAGCCGCCTGACCTGCCCGCGTCGGCGTCACCCACTGGTCGGTGAAGAGCGGGACAGTGTCACTCGACGCCAGCCGGTCACGGACCCACGCCGGAAACCCGTTAAGCTCACCCGAACTCCGATGGACGCCCCATACGAACGAGAGCCGCGCGATCAGGTGGTCCCCGTCTGCCTCCTGCACCGCTCGTTCGCCCGCTAACTTCGAGTCGCCATACACTTGGACGGGGTTTGGCATGTCTCCTTCACAATACGGGTCCCGCGCGGTGCCGTCGAAGATGTAATCGGTCGAGACGTGGACGAACTCGACATCATTTGCCGCACACTGGGACGCCAACGCGCCCGGTGCATCACCGTTGATCACGTCTGCCCGATCAGGGTTCTTTTCACACCCATCCACATCTGTCATCGCGGCGCAGTTAACTACGAGATCCGGGTCATGAGTCTCGAGTACTTCGTCGAACGTTTCGGAATCTGTGAGGTCGAACTGTGTCTGCGGGATTTCGAACTCAGGTCGTGTCGAGTGGTACGTGCCTGCGACCGTCCAATCGCGCTGGATACCGGTATAAACGACGTTGCTACCGAGAAGTCCGTTCGCCCCGACGACGAGAAGACGCATAGTTCGGTATTTCAACAGGAATATAAATAGGTGCTGTTGAGAGTAAGGTAGTATGCGACTCCTCGTCACAGGCGGTGCCGGCTTTATCGGATCCAACTTTGTACACCACGTGCTTGACACCCACGTTGACGACGAAATCGTCACACTGGACGCACTAACGTACGCGGGCTCAAAGACGAACCTAGAAGGCGTCCTCGATGACCCACGCCACGAGTTCGTCGAGGGGGACATCCGTAATCAAGAACTTGTTACGGAACTCGTCGCCGATGTCGACGCGATCGTCAACTTCGCCGCAGAATCACACGTCGATCGCTCCATCGAGGGCGCGAAACCCTTCGTAAGCACGAACGTCCAGGGAACACAGACATTGCTTGATGCGGCCAACGAGGCAGATCTCGATCGCTTCCTGCAAATCTCAACCGACGAGGTGTACGGCCAGGTGCTTGACGGGACCTTCTCTGAGGACGACCCCCTCAACCCACGCAATCCTTACGCCGCGACGAAGGCAGGTGCGGATCTACTCGCGAACAGCTTCCAAACGACACACGACCTCCCCGTGGTCATCACTCGAACCTGTAACAACTTCGGCCCACGACAACACGCCGAGAAGCTCATTCCGAAGTTCATCCAGAACGCAGCTACCGGGAAGAGTCTCCCTGTGTACGGTGACGGGTCGAACGTACGTGAGTGGATCTACGTCGAAGACAACTGTCGCGCACTCGATCTAGTGCTTCGGGAGGGCAACATTGGTGAAGTGTACAATATCGGTAGCCATGCCGAGAAGACGAACCTCGAAGTTACCGAGTCGATCCTCGATGCCGTCGGCGCATCCGACGATCTCATCGAGTTCGTAGAGGACCGCGCCGGCCACGATCAGCGATACGCGCTCGACACCGACAAGATCAAAGCGCTGGGCTGGGAGCCCCAGCACTCTTTCGAAGACGCGCTCAAACGAACAGTCGATTACTACCTCAGCTGATGACTGACAGCGAAAAGCCGATTGCGGACGACGAGTGGCGCACGATCGTCGCAAATGTCCCACTCGTCTCAGTCGACCTTGTGATCGAACACGACGGTGGCGTACTCCTCGGAAAACGAGAAAACGAACCCGTGAAAGGCGAATGGTTCGTTCCCGGTGGGACGGTGTTCAAAAACGAATCCCGTACTGAGGCCGTCCATCGCGTTGCCGAGGCGGAACTGGGTGAACCTGTAGTCATCGACGGCTGTATTGGAACCTATGAACATTTCTACGAAACGGCCGCAACCGGGGGTGTCGACTCGAAGCACTATCTCGCGACCGCCTATTCCTCTCACCTCGATCGTAACGATCCCGAGCTCAACGGCGACGATCAGCATGGTGCTTTCCAGGTCTTCCGGCCACCGTTCGACGAGTTCCATCCATACATCAAACGGTATCTCAACGACTACTAGCCCGTTCTACTATTAGTCCAACCTAATCTTCCTGCGCTCAATATCCATTTTCGGCCCCGAACCGTCTCTTTCTCTACCAACTCCCCCTTCTATCCACGCTTCAGACCTTCGCGATTCTCTGGATATCCGAGGTTACTCCGTCAACCCTCAAGCGGATCGCATCGGTCGTTCGCGCCGCTTGGATCAACAGGTTGATCGCGTCTCTGATCTTGGACTCGAGGGGTACCGACCCATTCTTCATCACCGTATCGCGTCACGCGGTCCGCGGCCGACCGTAGTCGCAACCTTGCTCTCCAACGACAAGCTACAAACCCCCACCCATCCCAACACTCACCAATGACGACGGCGAAGCGGCAGCGGTTCGTCACGGGGGTGACCGCGTGGCTGGTGGGCGCTATCCTCTTGCTCTCCCTGCTGGGATCGATGGAGCTCGAGCTCTTCTTCGTCATGTCCCTGATCGGGCTGCTGGTGGTCGTCGAGCTGACCGCGCCGTTCAACGTGACGCCGCGGTGGCGCCGACGGCTGCTTCCGCTGATCGCGGTCGGGTTGCTGGGCTTCGGGATCATCGTTATCCGTCGCATCTTGGCGATCCTGCCGGAGGGGTTGTTCTAGATGGCGTCGCCGTGGCCGGACCTCCCACGCACTGTCCTCGCCCTGCTGACGGCCGCGGTCGTCGTGGCACTCATCCTGGCAGCCTCCACCTCGACGGTCGCGTTCGGGTCGTACAACCCCTCATGGGAGGGGACCTCGGATCTCCGGGAGCTGGACACGGACGGTACCGAGACCGAAGTTCTCCTCGACACGGAGGGGTACGCGGCCGCGGCGCCGAACGCGACGGTCGCGTTCGTCATCGCGCCCGCGGAGGGGTACTCCCAAGCCGATGTAGAGCGGATCGAGACCTTCCTCGCGAACGGCGGGACCCTCGTGGTCGCGGACAACTTCGGGGCACACGGGAACGCGCTCCTCGACGATCTCGGTGCGAGCGCCAGACTCGATGGCGACATCCTGCGTGACGAGCGGCATTACGGAGAGAATCCGCGGTTCCCGGTTGCAACGAACGTGTCCGACGATCCGGAGCTCGCGGCTGTCGACCAGCTCACGCTGAACCACGGCACGGCAGTCGAGCCTGGGAACGCGACCGTGCTCGTGCGAACGTCGGAGTTCGCGTATCTCGACCGCAACCGGAACGACGAACTCGACGCGAACGAGACGCTGGCCGCCCATGCGGTCGTCGCGCGAGAATCGATGGGAGAGGGGCAAGTGATCACGGTCGGCGACCCTAGCCTGTTCATCAACGCGATGCTCGATGCCCCGGACAACCGCGCGTTCGCGACCGCGCTCCTCAACGGCCACGACGCGGCGCTGCTCGACTACTCACACGCCGGGAGCCAGCCCCCGCTCGCGGTCGCCCTCCAAACACTTCGGGCAACGCCCGGGTTGCAGGTCCTGCTCGGACTGGTCGGCCTGCTCGCGGTCGGCACCGCGTTCTCGGGACGGTCCCACTGGAGCGCGGTCGTCCACGCGGTCGGGACCCGATTCACACGGGTGGGGACGTACTTCGGTCTCACCACGCGACCGGATGAGACACAGCGCACGGATCCAGAAGCACTGAAGACGTACCTTCGCGAGCAGCATCCCGAGTGGGACGAGGAGCGACTCGACCACGTGATGGCAGGAACTTTAGGGGAGACAGACGCAGCAGAGGCCAATGAGTAGTCCCGAAGCGCTCTATGAGGCCATCCTTGCGGAAACGTCGAACGTGGTCGTCGGCAACGAGGACGTCATCGAAGGGCTGACGATCGCGATGATTACGGACGGGCACGTCCTCCTCGAGGGTGTTCCGGGCGTCGCGAAGACGACTATCGCGAACGCGGTCGCCCGGGCGACGGACCTCTCCTACAGCCGTATCCAGATGACGCCGGACATGGTGCCGGCCGACATCACAGGTACGCAGATCTATCGGCAGCAGCAGGGCGAGTTCGAGCTCCAGCGCGGGCCGGTGTTCGCGAACGTCGTCGTCGCGGACGAGATCAATCGCGCGACGCCGAAGACCCAGTCCGCGCTGCTGGAGTCGATGCAGGAATCGACGGTGACGATCGACGGCGACTCGCTCGCACTGCCGGACCCGTTTCTCGTCGTCGCCACGCAGAACCCGCTCGAGATGGAGGGCGTCTTCGAACTCCCCGAGGCCCAGCGTGACCGCTTCCAGCTGAAGTACGTCGTCGACGTGCCGGAGCGGGACAACGAACGTGCAATCTTGGACCGGTTCGATGCGGACCCCGATCTCGATGCGGCGGCCATCTCCTCCGTGGTGGACGCGGCCGACATTCAAGCTGCCCGCGACGCCGTCCAGGGCATCCATGTCGCGGCGCCGATCAAGGAGTACGTCCTCGACATCGTCGCGGCGACGCGGTCGTCCAGTGCACTCCAGCATGGCGGCTCACCGCGGGCGTCGCTCGCGTTCCTGAGTGCGTCGAAGGCGCGAGCGGCGATCCACGGCCGCGAGTACGTCATCCCGGACGACGTGAAGGCGCTCGCGCTCCCCGTACTCCGCCATCGGGTTATCCGAAGCACGGACGCGGAACTCGCCGACCGTGCGGTCGACGACATCGTCACGGAGCTCGTCGACTCCGTCACCCCCCCGGGAAGCGACGAGACGTTCACGTCCGAGGCACCCGACCCGTCAGTCGCCGATAATTGACCCAGTCGGAATTCATCTGGGTCGGCCCTCTTGGCCCTTTGTGACACGGGAGCAGCAGCCGAATCGGCCCCCCGGTGAAGCGTTCTTCCGGATCTATTTCCGCCTAAAAACGGAGATTTCGCATCAACTGTCGTAAATGATACCCCAGTCTCATTTATATATTTATGTCTACGAAAAATCATAATGATCTATCGGCCACCACTCTTTTTCGTCTGTTGTCCAATATCGTAGACATGAGACAGATACGTCGTCGGGACGTATTGAGGAAGGTCACGGGAGGCGGGCTCGTTGCGCTGCTCGCAGGTGGCGGTATCGTAACCCTAACACAGCCGTCGCTCGCAGCTGACGGGACGCTGGATGCTGCGGACGTGTCAGTGTCCTCGACTGATGGGCAGTTGGATTCCTTGACGATCACGCCCAGCATTACCGTGGACTGGGCCAATCAAGACGCTGCCGTCGCAACAGTGGAGGTAACCTGGCACACGAGCGGGCCGAACACCAGCAAATCGACCGTTGGGAATACGCCATACGCGTTCACCCCGAGCAGTAGCTCCACTGACGGATCACTCACCAGAGACATGGGGGAGATCAACCTTCTCAACACACTCGATGCCAGCGCGTTTAGTGCCGATACAGACGGGAACACGACGACCTCGAGTGTTGAACTGTGGCTGGACGTGACGCTCAAAGACAGTGGGGACAACATCCTCGACCAACAGGACGACATCCTCAACACGACGTTCCAAGTGAGCGTCACAAACACGGAGGCATCCGCGTCCCTCTCGGCATCCGGAACCGCAAACACGAGCGGAAGCTGAGCCCTCCTCACTCCCAGTACAGTCACCGGTTCTGGCGGCGCCATCGGTCGGCCGCTTCGACGGCGGAGGCAATCTCGATGGCGCCGACTCTCCGTCCTCGCCGGGACGTGTTTTCTCGAACGTCCGTATGGCGAAAGCGGGCCACCAAGCACGAACTACTCCGGTGAGCCGGTGACCAGTCCCAACGTGTGAAATGTCTCCTGGCTACGTGTCATCCACGTCCCACCGACACGTGACCGTGAACGAGTCGCCAGTGTCGATATCCGTCCGAACCGGCTCGTCAACCGCGGTCGCGGTCCCAACGGCGAGCAGTGAGACGATCGGGTGGTCGAACTGCTCACCAGTCCCATATAGAGGGTCAGACACGGTCCAGGTGGCGCGACCGTTCGTGATGTCGACGTCGACGTCCACTGCGGTGGCGAGCTCGAAGGTCTCGACGAGCGCACTCGCCAGCAGGTTCGCCTGGCTCGCTACGGTTCCCTCGTTCCAGTCGAGAGCGTCGAGAAGGCGTGCACCTGTCGGCTCGAACGCGATACCGCGGTCGGCGTCGTCCGCGCCGACGACGAACGTCTCCTCGAGTGCGTCCGCGGCAGGGACTGAGTGTCCCGTGGATTGGGGGATATACAGCCGGACGTCCGACTCTCGAGGAACGTACGTCGGCTCGCCCACCAGCCCGAGTTCGCTCACCACCGCATCGCCGTTCCGCGCCATCGCAGCGTAGACACGCTCGCCGACGTCGGCGCTGACGAACCGTTCGGGCGTGATCCACAGTGTGAGAACGGCCGCAAACAGGCCCGTCCCCGCGAGCGCGAACAGGACGGATCGTGCGTCCGGAAACAGGGCGGCGCCTCCGATAGCGAACAGCCCCAGCAGGGCGAATCCGGCTGCCGTCCGACGGTGTTTGACGTGCTTTTCGCGGTCGCGCTCGGCGCGGAGGCGCTGCGTTTCCTCTTCGAGAAGGTCGACGCGAGCCTGCAGCTCCGCGGCCGACTCCTCGGTGGCGTTCCGTGTCGTCGAGGTAGTATCAGACATGCTCTTGACCTCCTCCCGGCTCTAGAGACCCGGGAATCCCACCACGGGATTTTAGGCCGAGCGTAGCCCTATGGGTTTCAAGACGCATACGTTCCAAGCGTCTCGTGCTTGATAGCATCAGCTTGGCTGTCTTGCGGGGCGGTCAAACGCCCCCCATCCTCAGCCGAGTCATCGTCATCCGTGTGTTCTCTTGAATGGCTCTCTCCGCTGAGGTAGCGGTCAGCTATGTTGATCGCACCGTTCACGTCGGCTTGGTACTCGCTTATCCAGCAAGCGTCGTTCGTACATTTGAACGTCGCCTGTCGCGGGCGGTACCCCACTTCACCACAAGCGTGACAGTCCTTCGACGTGCTTCGTGGATTCACTGTCTCCACCGGGATACCCTTCTCGACGGCCTTGTAGCGTATCTGCGCATGGATTTTGGCGAATCCCCATCCGTGGAGCCTTCGATTCATGAAGCCGCCGTAGTCCATCGACTCCCGTATATACGTCAGATCTTCTAGTACAAGAACGGGATTCTCGACGGACTCAGCGTACTCCACAACCTCGCGGGTAACGGTGTGGAGTATATCGTCTATCTGGTTCCACACCTTGTCCCCAAAGGACTCCGCGATACGTTCGCATCCCCGCGCCTGGAGGCGGCGCTTGGCGGTGAAGTAGGTCTTGCGGAGCCGACGAACGGTCTTCCCCTCGTCAGCCCATAGAACGGGCGTGGTCGGAGAACCGTGGTCGTCGCGGTGACACACCGTGACGAGTGACGCCTCTCCTACGTCTACCCCGATGGGTGTCGGTTCTTCAGCGGACACCTCGGAGTGTTTCTCTACGTCTCGGGTGGCGGTGATGTGAAGATACCACGTTCCCTCCCGCTCGAACAGCCGACTCTCACCCATCGTGGCAGCTCCTGCATTCAACGCTTCCAGCCAGTCCCGCTGTTCGGGATTCGGTTGAGCGGGAATCCAGAGGTGATAGTCCTCATGGTGCGGGATTTTGACGTACCACTCGATTGCGTTCTCGGGCTTGTGGTCGAGTCGTAGCCCTTCGTTAGTGAACCGAACAGGGTGGTTGTCATGAAGTTCACCCGCGCTGTACGTCGTCGTGAGTTGTGGGACGTATTTCTTGAGGGCGTTCTTCGCGTACCCGCTCAGGTCGTAGTTGACTACGACATCGTTCGCTTCAGTCTGCGTGACACATCCGGCACCGAAAGCTTCTTTCAGGGCGTTTTGATATGCCTCTCGCGTCTCACGAAGTTTCCTTCGCTTGTGGGCGTTTGGCTCTACCAGTTTGAGTTCGAGCGTCTTCGTGAGTTCGATCACGAGTTGCCCTCCTTGTGCTGCTGGATGTAATTCTCGATTGTCTCACTTGAAACGTCCCCGGCGGTTCCTGCGTAGTATCCTCTCACCCAGCCGATTTTCTCGCCCTCATGGTCGGCGTATCGATGGTTGTACTTACGTGAGGAGATACCCTTGAACCAGTTAGCGAGGAGTGCGGGTTCGTTCTTGGGCGGGCTACTGATGAACAGGTGAACGTGGTCGGGCTGTAACGTGAGGTTGAGAATTTCGACGCCTTTGTTGTCTGCTATTTCGTGGAGGATGGACCGCACACGGCTGGCAACCTCATTAACGAGTACTGATTGATGGTACTTCGGCAACCACACTATGTGGTAGTTGAGGTTATAGGTTGCATGCCGTGTGCTTTTCATCCGTGTTGTATACTATAGTCAGCCAGTATCTTAATACTACCGACAGAACGGTGGGAATTTCCGTTTTGGCGTCGGCGGTGGGGACGTAGGCTATTGCCCGCTTGATCCCCGACTAAAGACGAGAGGACGCGCTCCTATGTTTATTATGTCTCCATTGTTGGGCGGGCGAGCCCGAGGCGCACGCGGAGATAGCGGTGACAGCCGTACACGCCCATCGCGACGACCAGACAGAGGCCGGCCGCGAGCCAGCCGATCGAGAGTTGCGTCTGGAGGACTCCGATCGAGACGGCAAACATGGCGAAGAGCGCGGCCGTAAGTACGATCGGCGACCGGACACCAACCGTGCGTGCCGGTTCGGTTAGGACGATTAGGAGGCCGACCTGTACCATCACCAGCGTCAGCAGTCTCGGTTCACCGCCGAGGAGGAGCCACAACTGGCCGGCTGCGACGGCGGGCAGACTCGTGAGCAGCAGGCCCGTGAGAAGGAGGCCGACGGCAGCCACGACCCCTCCGTCACTCCCGACCCCGAGCGCGCCGGCCGCGAGCAGCAGCCCGCCGAGACTGATCGGGTCATGGTCGCGGCGTCCGGTCCGCAGCCACCCCCTCGATCCCAGCTCGGTCATGCAGTCTGCGCCTCCCGTCGGTTCGACAGGACGGCCGCGAGTCGATCACCCGGGGCTACTTCGAACGCGGTCGTCCGCGGGTACCCCGCGATCTCGCGCCGGAGGTCCTCGAACGACAGGTACGCGTCGTACGCCTCGTCGAGGTCGCCCAGGCCGGCCGTTCCGAAGAGCGTCTGCGGCGTGAGGAACACGAGGGCGCTTCCTCCTCCAAGCGTCGCCATCCGGACGGCCTCCTTGAGGCGGACGGGATCCGTATCCGTCGTCACGATGGCGAGCGTCGTGTCCGCGGTGAGCTGCGTCCGCACGCGCCGAACCGTCTCGATGAGCGGGTCGTCCCGCATGCGCGTCACGTACGGATCGGCCGCGCTCACGAACGGGCGCAACGTCCTCGCGAACTGGTGCTCCTCATCGCGGAGCTGGTCAGCCGTCCGGCGGACCGCTGCCGGAGCGCGTGCCCCACCCGGTGTGGCCTCGCCAGCCGGCTGTAGCCCCGTCAGCGTCTCTCGGATGCGGGTGTACGTCTCCGGACCGCTGCCCGGCGTGATCGCGGTCGTGATCCCTTCGTCGCCAATGGTCCAGAGCCCGAGCGGGTCGCCGGTCTCGGCGGCGTACTGGGTGATCCCGAGCCCGACTTCACGGGCGTACGCCAACATCGTCTCTCCCTCCCGGCCGGACGCCATCCGGCCGCGATGGTCGACGAGGAGGACGGTCCGTCGGTCCGTCTCGGCTTCCGTCTCGCGCACGAACACGTCACCCAGCCGGGCCGTCGCTTTCCAGTCGATCGCGTCCGCGGCGTCGCCGGGAAGGTACTCGCGGAGCTCGCGCGTCGTCACACCCGGGCCGGCCCGGTCACCCTCGTGTTCGCCGAACGCCCCGATGGCCGGCGTGCCCCCCTGTCCGACGTGGAGCGTGGACGGCGTCCGCGCGGAGACCGTCAGCGCTGGCGTCGACCCCGTCTCCACCGTCTGCGTGTAGTAGCCAAACGGCTCCGCGAACGTGATACGGGGCGTCGGCAACTCGAACTGCCCGACGACCGTCGGCGTCAGCGACACCGTTGTGTCTGCGATCCGCTCGCCAGCGGCGAGTGTGACCGTGGGGGGCCCGTTCGGACAGGAGACGCCCGGGGGAAGCGGGAGCGTCGTCTCGACCGCCCCGACTGTATCCGTGCGCGTTACGGTGAGCGTCGCCTGCACCGGTTCATCAGTCCGCGTCACCGCGTGGGACAGCTCTGTCGTAACGGACAGGTCCGTGTTCGTCCGGAGTATCCACTGCGTGCTCCACAGCGTGACCGCAAGGAGCCACGCGGCGATCGCCGCGCCGCCATACAGGAGCACCGCTTGCTGGGTAAGGACGGCAACGGCCAGCAGCCAGAGGCCGATGGCCGCGGTCAGCCACCAGCGACGCGTGAGCTCCATCCGTTCCCACCCTTCCGGGCAACTCCATTGAACCTTTCCACCTCCGGCGACAGCCGACCGCGTTACTGGGGGTTGGAAACGTTCATCCAGAGGTGGAGGTCACGGTAGGCGTTCTCCCGTGTCGGCGACGCTGGTGCCTCGCCCATGTACAGCAGGAACTGGACGCGAAGCTCCGTGCCCGTGAACGTCGGTTCCACCACGAACGGTCGCTGGTCCGTCGCGTTATGCTCGAGCGTCGTCCCATACCGGCCGAGTTCTTCACGGCGCTCGACCGTCGAGGTGTTCCCCTCGACCGTGACCTCCTGGAGTTGGACCACAACGGTGTAGTTCTGGGTGCTGTGTTCGTTGTTCCCGATGCCGACGATGAGCTCCGCGGACTCGTTTAGCGCCAGCTCCTCAGGGTAGTCATCCGCAACCAGCTCGCCATCCGGCTGTTCCGTCAGCAGGTAGAACTCCGTGAACTGTTCGCCATCCTGCGGGACGGCGACCGCATACCCCACACTTCCAACGGCCAGCAGCATACTCAGCCCGAGCACCACGTTCAACGCCGCGTCAGTCCGATCTTCAGGCTCGAACACCTCAGCCTTCCCGGCCGCGATCCACTCGCGATACGGCACCACAAAGCGCTCCTCAGGCGGTAGTTCCCACCGACGGACGGCCGCGACCACGACACAGCCGAGGGTGAACAGCGACACCGAGACCGCGATCGGAACGAGCCGAATCCCCCACGGCGTGAAGTTGAGCACCAGCCCGATCAGCGGGACGATGGCGATCGAGAGGCCGAACGAGAGCGCGACGCGCTCGATCCCGTCGATACCGGCGCGGGCGGTCGGATCGTCGGCGGAGGTGTCGGCCGTCTCCGCGGTCGCCTCCTCGGCCGCGGCCGTCCCCGGAACTGGGGCAGGGCCATCTGCATCATCCCCATCGTCTGTGTCCGGTTCGGACGCCGCGGTCCCACCCGCTTCCGAGGTGGTCGGTGATTCTCCCTCTTCCGGAAACAGCGCCGCGATGAACGCGTAGCCGGGCAGAAATAGCACGAACGCAAGCCCGAACACGACGCGAAGCGGCGTCTCGTTCACGATCGGGATGAACACGGACGCGAGCGTCAGGAGCGTGAGCAGAACGACCGCGGCGAGATCGGCTGGCAGCCGACGGACTGGGCGTGGAAGCAGCAGCCACAGATCCCGTCGACCCAGCATTACGCTGGATATACAGGTCACCCTGTAAAAACAAGTCGGTTAGGGAACCGAACGGAGAACCGCCCACTCTTCAGATCCAGAAGTATTTCAATGAGGGAACCAATACGGCCGATCGTGCCGGGTGGTGGAGGATGTCCCCCAAAGCCCCTGATTCCCGGCACGTTTGTGAACCACCCCTGCGATCCGCTCGATTCCCCCATCTCCCATCCCCATTCGTTCACCGCAACTATGCGGTAGTTCCCCAATTCGTGCACATTCAGGGCGATCTGCCGTCGATCGTCGATTGATTCTCGATCACCTCCTGTTCGAACGGCAGGGCACGGATCTCGATACCGCGCCACTCCCCGTCGACGCCGATGAGCGCCTCGGCGTAGCCGGTCTCCTCATTGCCGGGAATCGCGTCTTGGACGTAGCGCATTTGGGCGTGATTCAGCCCGAACTCGGCGGCCCAGTCCTCGTCCATGCCGTCGAGGCGGTGGAACTGCTTGATCGCACACTGGTCGAGGATCATCTCGGCCTCGGGCTGTTGGAAGAACTCGTCGACCGTCTGGGTGACGAGTCGGATAGAGAGATTGTGATGCCGATGGTGTCGAAAAATCGTCTCGATGTAGGAGAGGCTCGCGGCATCAGTGAAGAGGTAGCGCGCCTCGTCGATGACGAACACGACCTCCTTCGGCGTCTCCTTGGCGCGCTCGTAGACGAGCGAGACGAGCAACTGCATCAGGAGGCTCGTCTGTCCGCCGAGGCTCCCCTCCTGCTGGGCGAGGTCGAGGTAGATGAGGTCCTCGTCACGAATGTCGAACGCCGTCTCGCGGCCGAGGTTCTCGAATCGGCCACCCTCCGCGAACGGCCGGAGTTGGTCGATGAGCCACGTCGCGTCCGCTTGGAGTTTGTCCGCTTCCGCGTCCGTCCGAAGGACGTACTCGTCCGGGTCCTCAACGAGCCCCTCTAGGACGTCGATCACGTCCGTCATCGTCGGACTCTCGCGACTGTGCGTGGCGATATCCTCGGTGATGCCGCGGTCGCGGTAGGCCGCGTCGACCGCGAGTTCGAGCGTCGTGCGCCGGTCCATGAGGTCCACCCCGCGAAGCGCGAAGAAGTTGGTGAGGAAGCTGAGCACGCTGTCCTTCTTCTCGGTGAAGGGGCTCGCGTCGGCACCGAGGCGGCGCTGCACGTGCTCGGGCGTCGGCCGGATCTCGAGTGGGTTCAGCCCGAGCGTGCCCCCGACCGTGATGCGGCGGGCGTCAAGGGCGTCCGCGACGCCGGTCCAGTCGTTCAGCGGTTCGAGGATCACGCCGATGCGGTCCTCCGACTGCGCGATGGAGCGGATGAACTGCTGTTTGGCGCTGAAACTCTTCCCTGACCCTGGGTCGCCGACCGTGAACATGGCGTAGCCGTTCTCGCGCGCGAACGGGTCGACAACCACGGGACTATCGGTGTGGCGATGGACGCCGACTTCGACGCCGCCCGGTTCGAGCAGGGTTGGCGAATGGGGAGACGCAAGGAGCGCGCCGACCGCGCCACCGAGCGCGATCGCGTCGCGCCCGAACGGGTTGTCGCCGATCGGCGCGGCCGCTTGCAGCGCGAGATCCTGCGTACAGATCGCGGTTTTCGGCGTGAGGTCGGCGGGCGACTCGCGGAGGCGACGCTTCACGGTGCGCACGGCGTTCCGGAGCTCCTCACGGGAGTCGGCGCGGACGGTGACCTGCATCGCCTGTGCGAAGACGCGCTGGCCGTTTTCGACGGCGCGATAGGTCGCGGCCGCTTCGTTGGCCCGCTCGTGAAGGTAGGTGCTCCGAACGCTTCCTTCGAGATCCGCGTCCACCTTCAGATCGTCCGCGACCGTCTGCAGTTCGTCGCGAGCCCGGGCCTGGTCCTTGGGCCGGACGTGGGCGGTGAGGTCGAAGCGGACGTCCGTGAGGGTGAACAGCTCGCTGAGGTAGCCGTCACTCGGGTAGTCCGGCCAGTCGGCGATGTACAGTGTCGATGTCCAGTCGTCGCCAACCCGGGCGACGCGCGTCTCCCACTCAATGGCGTCGGGGGCGACCGTGTCGGCATGGCGGTCGGCCACGTCATCGAACGCACGTCCATCGTCCGGCGCGGTCGCGATCTGCTCGGGATCAATGAACTGCGAAAGATCGACCTCGGGGTCGTTCCGCGGACGCCGCTCGACGAGCCAACCGCCGATCAGGATGCCGATCACGACCGCGCCGATGACGCCGGCGGAGCCGATCAGCACGTCGACGCTCGTGTCCAGTCCGCCCTGAAGCACGGCGTCGTGACGCACGCTGATAGCCTCACGCATCGTCAGTATCCCGTGATGAGTGATCCACGGCAACCTGTTCGCGCACCGGGGGTTGCTCGCGTTCGCTTCCGGTCCAGAACCGGAGTGCGAGACCAAACAGCTCGACTGTGGAGAGTCGCCGCGCGGACCACCCGCTCACCGTCCCGACGAGCTCGGTCTGGACGGCCCGAATCCGATCGTCGAGCTTCGAGAGCGCGCGGCCGCGAAGCTCGGCCTCCGTGAGCCGCTCGCGTCGCGTGACGAACGGCCGCACCAGCACCCCGAGGACCGGAATCGTCGTGAGCCGTTGGGCAGGCGACCGCTCGTCGTCGTGGCGCTCGTACACCTCGTAGGGTGCAACCTCCACGCCGAGGTAGTAGCGCACCTGCTGTGTGTCGGCCAGCTCATCAGGGCGTTCGCGACGGTACTCCTCGACGAGCTGCTCGAACACCGGATTGTCCGAGACATCCGGGTCGGTCAGCCGCTCCTCGAGCTGCGCCACTAGCTGGTCGGTCGGGAAGGTCCGCGTCGTCGCGTACACGGTCAGCGGAAAGTCGAGCTCGTCGTTCGCGAACGCCGCACCGGCTGCTTGGACGCTGGCCCAGTCGTCGGCCATCGCGAAGTCCATGTTTCCGGGCCGGACCTCCAGAAACGCCTCCATCGTGCCGTCCGTGCGCTGAATCGCGGCCGCGTCCGGCCAGGCGCGTTCGATCTGCGTGAGCTCTTGGGTCGTCTCGTCGACCGTGAACGGCAGGTACTCGGACAGCGATCGGTCCGGGGACTGACGTCGTCGGTCCTGCGCGGCTGTGTCGTCATTCGTCGGCTCGCGCTGCGTCACGCGCGGTCGGAGCACGTAAAAGCGACCCACGTCCGCGAGCCAGCTGGCCGCGGATCGATGCGTGGGCGTCGCGGAGACGGCCGCGACGCCGAGGACGATGCCGAGTCCCACGAGCGGGGCGAGGAGGGCGTCCACGCCGGAGAACGCGGCCGTGAGTAGGCCAGCAACGGGAAAGCCCAGTAGGACATACAGATCCCCTTCGGTGACGTTGAACAGCGGGACGCGCGTCTCCTCGCCGATCGCGTCCATGATGCGTCGCCGGGCCGGATTCTCGTCGCTCATTGTGTCCCCCCCGGTTCGTTCCCCGTTCGACGATAGGCGGGGAGCCGGTCACCGTCAGTCACGAGCGCGCTCTGGAACGTGTCCCCGTCTTCGCCTCCTCCGTTCGCGACCCGATTCGCGATGACGTGGCCGGCCGCAGCGCGTGGTCCCCACCGGGCAGCCGTGGAGGCGGCCCACGGGCCCGCAGCCGCGCCGGCGCCAACGACCGCGCCCGCAGTGAGTGCCGCGCCCGCAGCCGTCTCCACGGTCCGCGTGAGCCGCGGCGTCGCGTACGAAAACGTCTTCCAGACGAGGACCACGCTCACCACAGGCAGCGAGACCGCGACGAGATGGCTCAAGAACGCGGAGTCAGGCGTGACTGCCGGGACGGTCCCACTCCCGAACAGCAGCTCGTACCCGTGGAAGAGGAGCGCGACCGGAATCGGCATGACGAGTAGTGGAACGAATTTCAGACAGACGCGACTCGCGATCCGCGAGACGACCGGGAGGTTCCCGTACGCGAGCGCGATCCCGATCGGCATCCCGTAGATAAAGACGATCAAGAGCACGTCCCGGAGGAAGAACAGCGACTGCAGCGCCCACATCGCACTTCCGCCGAGGATGTTGAGCGAGAGGGCCAAGGCGGGGTTCTCGACGGACGAGGTGAGAAGGTCGACCATCGCGCCTGCAACCGTTCCCACTGAGGGGATCAGGACGAGTGTGAACGCGTCGACGAAATAGACCGAGACCGCAGCGACCCAGTACCACGCCACGATCAGGATCCCACCCGTCCACGCCGTCTTTCTAGCCTTCCGCGCTTCATACGTCGACCCGATGTTGAAGATACGGATCGTGTTTCGGCCCTGAACACAAGTGATCAGGAGCAGCAGCGCCACGATCATGATCTCGCCACCAACGAGGTCGCCGTAGATCGTCTTCCACGGTTCGTTGGTGGGGACCCCAAATCCGAACGGTTCGCCAGTCTGGGGTGTTGGCGTAGAAAAGATCGATTCGGTGACCGATTCATATCCGCTAATCAGCCCATCTTGGAACCACTCGATCCCCTTATCAACTATATCTTGAAACCATTGAACACCAACATCAACGAGAGAGATGTCGGTCACGACGACCCCTCCGTGATTTCAATACTACAGTCGCTCATATCTTCTCCAGTATAGACCACTTGATATTTCTCTTCGACTGCATCCTCTCCAGTGATTTTACTCTCTAGACTGACCGTGAACTCACCTTCGGCTCCTCCTGGTTGACACTCAACAGTATCTCCCGCTGATGAGAATGGGAGTGAATAACTGAATATCTTATATTCGGAATTAGGAGAAATCTCAATTCCATCTGCAGGAACGCTCTGACCATCAGATGGATCAAATATTCCGCTTTCATCAAACCCGTCAGTTGTGGGGTTAGGGACATCACCAGTGAAACGCAGATCAGTCACAAAATCAGGGCCTCTACCGGAATTTTCCAGATAGACTATCACTTCTGTACGTGTTCTTAATTCGGGAGCCCCTTCGTACATCTCGTCAGGATGGTTACGGCCGAGTTTGAGGTCCACAATCTCGAGGTCCGGACGGATCGCAATCGTCTCCGTGTCGGTTACCTCGTCCTCAACAACGGCACGGACCTCGTACTCGCCGGGGGCGTACGGCATTTCGATGGGGAACGTTTCGGTTGTCACCCCGGCCGCGACCGTCGTCTCGGCGAAGAGCTCGCCGTTCGGATCGACGACCGTGAGTGCGTCGACGCTCGCCTCCGCAGCGAGATCGACGACGAGTTCGGTCTCTTCGACGGCCACGGCCGCGAGCGGGCCGTCCGCGGTCGGGGTCCAGTCGGCACCGTCACCGTCGAGACAACCGGCGAGCGCGAGAACGCCCGCGGGGGCAAGCGTTTTGAGGACGGTGCGTCTGCTGGAGGGAGTGGTGTTCGTGTTCATGGGTCGGAAATGCGGAAGAAGCGACCGATCCGGAGTCCGGCATATAGCGTGACGGCAAACGGAATCGCCCACACGACGACGGTCTCGATCACGTGCAGCCACCCCGAGACCGTCGTCAGCGGGTGCCACTGAACGCTTTCGGTTGCACCCACGTAGGCCGGACTGGCCGCACGCCAAGACTCGGGCTCGTACTCGACCGTATAGATCCCCGGCTCGTCGACGGTGACGACCGCAACACCACGGCCGTTCGTCTCGACGGCGTTGCCGTTCACGCGGAGCGTTCCCGTTCGTGGCTCGCCGCCGATCGGCGCACGGCGATCCCCGTCGCGGAGAACGATCGGATCGTCGGTCCGTGCATCCGTGAGTTCGATACGGAGAGTCGCTGCTGTTTCGTTCCGGTCAGTAACAGTGACCGAGAGGTTGCTCTCGCGAAGGGGTCGGTGTTCGCGTTCCACGTCGCTCAGATTCGTCTCGACGCCGCGGACGACGCCGTGGATAGTCAGCGCCGAGTCGTCGACCGAATCCGTTCGGATCGCCATCCCGTACGAGCGGGTGTACGACTCGTTGACGACGCCGACATCAACATTCTCGTGCAGTCCTGCAGCTGGCGTGGGTGCATCAGTCCCCCACACGTCGAGGATCGTCGGCCCGTCACGCACGGGTTCAGCACGAGGACCGATGCGCGAAGGAAACGCGTGTACGTACACCGGTCGTGCAGGCGCGTCAACCGTCTCCGCGTCCGTCGCGGTCGACCGCGTCAGGGTGTCCCAGCGGGTATCGCGGCCGGTGTAGTAGCGCCAGACGCCGCGAACGCGGTCGGTCCCGTCCGCAGTCAGCGTGTACCCGTGCCACGGCTGGGCGTGGTAGATGACGAGCCCCGTTTCTCCATTCGGGTACGTCGTTTCGTACGACTCCGCGTCGAGCGTGTAGACGCGAACGGTCCGAGTCTCCGCGACCGTCACTTCGTCGGCAGGCAGGACCGAGGTGGTTCCGTTCGGACGTGACGCGCTGCTTTCCAAGTCGACCCGGATGTCTGCTTCCAGCCGCAGGTCCACACGCCCGCTCTCATCCGTCCGATACTCGAGGACTGGGGTCGCGTTACCGTCATGGCTGGCGACCCGTTCGCCATCGATGTAGAGGCGGACCTCCTCGATGTCGTGGTCGGTGGTGGAGACGGACGCGTTGGTCGCGTTCGTGATCGCGGCCGGTTCGCGGACGCGATAGTCGACGAAACCGCGAACGGTTCCCTCGGGAGCAATATACTGCGACGGATCGTCGCCATCCAGGTGCACATACGTTGAGGGATGGATCGCGAATAGCGAGGCGTGTGCATCGGCGATCGCGACGGAGTCCGTCGTGTTCGCGTTCGGGGGCACGTACGAGGTGGACGCGTTCCCTGGCGTCAAGGTCGGGAAATCGGCGGCCGTCCATCTCGCGGCCGTGTCCGGAGGCTCCGCGAACGTGATGTCCGTACACGTGGCGAGCCGCTGAATCGCGGTCGGCTCCGTCCCGTGTTCCGTTTCGTACTCCGACTCGGAGAGACACGGGTCTGGCTGCTTCGAGAAGAGCGTCGCTCGCTCCGTCTCGGTAAGCGGCTCTTCCTCTCCATTCGTCTGCATGGCCGTGCCTACTCCGACCGCGACGGCGGTCATTGCCAGCCAGACGAGCAGGAGTCGTGGTGCGCGTGTGCGCATCGATCGGACCTCAATGGGTCACCACGGCGTGAGATCGACACACTGCGCGATGGGGAGGTTCATCATGCTTCCGGCGACGGTCGTGAGGGGCCCCAACACGAGCAGCACGACCGCGGACTTGAGCGCCGTCCGCTTGTGCCGCTTGAGGGCTTCACGCTGGTCGGGCCGCACGGTAAACATCTCGACCAGCGAGTCGGCCTGCCACACGACGACGAGGCCCATGAGGCCGACCGCGGTCGTCAGCTGGAAGAATCCCGAGATCATCTCGGGAAGACGTTCGGCTTCACACACCGCGCTCTCCTGTGCGAGTACTGGGTCGACCGCGACGATCAAAAGCAGGATCGTCGCGATCACCGTCCACCAACCTGGAAGCCATCGTCTCCAACTGATCGATACGGGGATGCTTGGGAGAGGATCGGAAGTCATTGTTGTGGATTTGGGGATACCCCGGAGACCGGCGCATCCGACGACTGAGCCGTGTGTCCCGAGGTGGTGCCACGATGGTTTTGTTCTCAGCAGCAGTCCATAATAGCGAGCTATCCAGATATTAATTTTCTGGGATTCATAAACTGACTGTAAGGTGATCTGGGATAATGAAATTTGCATCCACGTTCATGCATGCCGTACCCATTCGGCAGTCGACTCAGTCGTTGAGCCACAGTCCCTGACAGACGCAGCTGAGTCCGCCTCGGATTCCGACGACACAGCTGGACGACGACACAGTCTCCCGGTCGCATCACACCAACCCAATCCCCCGACCCACAACACGAAAGGGTCTAAATACGTCGGTCGCAAGACATTCCTTGTGACTCGTCGCCCGTTCGTCGCGATCGTTCTCGGCGCGCTCTTTATCGGCGTCGTGATTGTGGGCACGGTGCCTGCAGGCGCAGCGGTCGACACGGTGGCTGACACACCGTTACAAGTGGTAAACAACTCGACTGAAACGCCTCCCCCACACGAAAATCCGGAGGAGGCTAGTGGCGACGGTGATGACGACCAAGTCGCCTCCTACTTAGCCGCCCAACTCGCGTCCCGACTTGGCGATAGTACGCGGGAGATCAGTCAGGGACAGTACGAACATGGACGGACGCTGGTTGGGGACGAGTACGACGCCATTCTCGACCAGTACGTGGAAGTTGCCGGTGACACGGGGAACGAGGACACTGCCGCCGAGCTCAACGAAACGAAAGCCGAGCAGGAACGATTGGCGAACCAACTCGAGGAGTACGAGGAGACTCGCGAGGAGTACGAAGAGGCGGTTGCAAACGGGGACGAGGAGCGCGCCCGGGAGTTGGCTCGCGAACTGCAGGTGCAGGCAAGCGAGATTTCGGAGACGACCACGAACCTTGATGGGCAGTATGCGACCTTCGAGGAGGATCTCCAGACTGACTTTACCGAGTCAAGACAGCAGCTTGCCGAGCTCAACGCGACCGTCACGAACGAGTCGGCGGCGATCCGTGATGCACAACTCGTCGGAACGACCCTCAACGCCACCGCGAACACCTCAAGTGGGTCCTTTACGGAGCCAGTCGAAGTAACCGGTCAGCTCGTCACCACGGACGGTGACCCCGTCGCGAACCGGAGCATCGGCGTGGTCGTCGGCCAGCGCCAGTATTCGGTGGACACGAACGAAAGCGGCCACTTCTCGCTCGTGTATCGTCCCGTCTTCCTCGCGACGAGTGCTACCGACGCCCCTGTTCGGTTCAACCCTCGCAATTCGTCGGCCTATCTCCAGTCGGAGACCACGATTCCCCTGACGGTGACGGAGCAAACGCCATCGGAAACCGCCCTGACGACTGCGACCGAAACGGTCCAATTCGACGAGACGGTTGAAGCGACCGGGACCGTTTCAATCGCGAATCGAACCGTGGCCGGCATCCCGGTGACGCTCAGTGTGGACGGCCAACCGCTTGCGAGAGGCGAGACGACCGCGGACGGCAGCTACACCCTGACCGGGAGGCTGCCGGCCGCAGTCGAAGCCGGATCGCAGTCGGCGACTGTCGCGGTCGGACTGTCGGAGGCGGCGGTCGCATCGTCGAACGCGTCGGCCGAGAGGCGCGTTGGGTCGACCACAACGGGTCTCGACATGAACGCGTCCATATCGGAGAACACGCTCTCGCTCGCTGGGCAACTCACGACCGCGACCGGCGTCGCTCCCGGCGAACGACAGCTCACCGTCACACTCGAGGGGCGGCATCTGGCAACGATAACGACCGATACGGACGGGACATTCACCCACACAGTCACGGTCCCAGAGACGGCTCGGAGCGCCGAGGCGATCAAGCCGGTCGTTACGTTCGACGGATCCGGGCTCAATCTCGAGGGCAGTGAGGCGTCGACGACAGTACCCCTCGCCTCAGGGAGCACGAGTGAGTCGGGGAATAGCGCGTCCGAACTGCCCACAGTACCCGTGATCGGTCTCGGTGCAGTCGTCCTTCTCGGGCTGCTCGCCACAACCTGGTGGTACGTGCGGGGAGGGACCCTTCAGACGTACGTCCCAGTCCTGTTCGGCACCGCACCCAAGTCGTCGACCGCGGCGGCGGACACAGCCACGGCGGACGACGCATCGACGACCACACCCGATGCGGCCACCTCACAAGCGAAGCAGTTACTCGAACACGCAAAGGCCGCGGACGCTGCCGGGAACACGACGACCGCAGTCACGGCCTCGTACGCGGCCGCGAGACGCGCACTCCAAGATCGCGTAACTGATGCCGACCTCGAAGCGGCAACCCCCCGCGAATTTGCAGCACGGATCCAGGACCACCTCCAAGACAGCAGCCCACTCCACACGCTCACTCAAGCGTTCGAGCGCGCCACGTTCGGAGAGACACCCGTCGACGCGACTGCTGCACACGACGCGGTCGAGACGGCGGAGTCCCTGGTCGATGCGAGACAGTCGACACCCACCGACGGGTCCCAGACGGAACGCTAGCTCGTCGTGGGGCGCTCCTGCCTCTCAGACTCCCTCGTAGGGGTCACTAGTCCACACGCGTCCCGTACATGATGCCCTCCCACACTGAGAGGGCTCCAAGCACAAACGGGATGAGCAGCGGGTGGACCACAATCGCCACGGAAAGGACGACCCAGATAACGCCCAGCGCACCGACCGTCTGTCGCGGCCGTTCCCACAGCCGATACGCGGCATTGCGAACGGCCGTCGAGCCAGCAAGAAACGGATACGACGCGAGCAGCGATCCAGCACGCAGCACCCAAAGCGTCACGACAGCGAGCAGCCCGAGCCCGACGATCGCCTCCAGAGGGCTCCGAGATCCCCACAGTAGCCACCTTCGTCCCACTAGACCGGGGAGTAGCGGAGAGAGTGCAAGCAGGGAGAGCGGCAGTGCACGCCAGCGTTCCTGCCACCACCGTCGCCAGAAAAACCGCATCTGCGTCCGTATTGATGATTGATGAGGTCCGTGAGCGAGCTGGCTCGTCCGAAACGTAACGGCAATCGCAGCCGTGACTGCGGCCCCCACAGTGAGGACTGGAATGGCCGCAACGATGAACACGGCACTCACGCACAGCATGGTTCGAACTACCGCTTTCGCCACCAGCAGGTAGGCCCTCACTCTGGCGGCGATGTTCCTCCCCTCCACATTTGTCCGTCGAGTTAGGGATTCAAAAGTAGCCAGATTTCGCGAGGAACAGATCCCCGACACGCACAGAGGCGTTCGGCTTCCTGCTGTCCGTCAACGGACGAGTTCCGCGGCCGCGGTCAGCCGTGTGACACGCCATGCCCCGGCCAGACTGCCGATGATCGCGAACACGGTCGCGACGGCCACGCCACCGAGATACGCCTCCTGGGGCACCTGGACCAGTCCCTCGAACCCAGTCACGGTGGCTGCGACCGTCTCCAACACGATCGCCGTAGGAGGTGTCAAGACGAGCCCGACGAAACACCCACCGGCCGCGATCGCGATCGCCTGTGTCACTGCGACGCCGACGATCTGCGTGCGCGAGCCACCGAGCGCTCGCAGCACCGAGAAGGCATCCCGTTGCGCGTACATCAGCGACAAAAGCAGGTTGACGGCAAGCAGTGCCCCACCGATAACGCCGAGGACGACCAAACTCACGCCGCCCGCAAGAATGACGGCTTGGCGTTCGAGCAGGTCGACGAACTGCTCCTGATTCGTCTTGAACGTGTACTCGGGATGCGCGGCCGCGAGCTCGTCGCGAACCGTCTCCGGATCTGCGCCATCCTCGAGTCGGATCGTGATGAGCGTCGCCCGGTCCTGATACGCGTTCCCAGTGAGCGTTTGTAGTTCGCTCAGTCGCGTCGTGACAGTCCCCGTCCCGAGGAAGTTCGCGAACGTCGGCGAGATCCCAACGACCTCGAACTCGTTCCGGCGAGCGTTCGCGATCGTGCCGCCCATGTAGATAGTGTCGCCAACCTCGAGGTCGTACCGCTCGGCGATCTCCGGCGAGATGATCGCCTCATGCGTCATGGGCCCATCGTACTCGCCGCCCGCGTAGTGGGTGTCCGCGCCCGAGAAGCCGCTCCCGTTCGTGATCGCGACCGAGCCACCACCACCGGGGGCGCCACTCCCCATCACGGTGTCGAACTCCTCGCCGTCAGGGCTCACGTAGACGACCTGGAACCCCATTGGCACGGCCGTCTGGACATCGGGATGCTCCTGAATCTCCGCGGACAGCGTGTGTGCGTCCGGAACCGGATTCTGAAAGCCGCCGACCGTCCCCGGTGCGATCTGGATCGGCCCCCCGGAGACCCACAGGTCACGGTCGGACTCGTTGAACAGCTGATCCCCCGTCTCGACGACGCCCACGCCGACGCCTGCCAACAGGGTCACCGCGAGGACCGCAAGCGCAACGCCCGCAACCGCGAGGAGGGTCCGCATCCGATCCGACCGAAGCTGGCGGAGGCCGAGCCACACCATTCCTGCTGCCGTTCGACTGCGCGTCATCGGGTCAACTCCTCCAAGGTGTCCGTCCGCAGAGCTAGATACAGCGGATACGGCGCCGACAACAGCCCAACAAGTAGCGCCATCACGAACGCGTATCCCGCGAGCGGGAGCGACAGCTCCGCAACCGTCGAGAGACCGATTGTCTGCGCGATGCCCGCGTTCAGTGCGAGGATCCCAGCGGTGCCGAACACAACCCCAAGCAGGCCCCCGAGTGCGGAGACGATGAGCGTCTCGCTGACGGACAGAAGCGCCCGACTGCGCTGTGAGAACCCGATCGCCCCAAGCATCGCGAGTTCGCGCCGCCCCGCGGTCAACTCGAGCCCCATCATCGTCGCCACGAAGGCCACCCCGATTCCCCCAGCCACGAGCGAGGCCGTCAACGCCATGGCGAGCGGCAGACTCGTCGGCGTGGTGTCCGCACCTACGATACCGGACCGCGTGATGACCTTCGTCCGCGGATAGATCCCCGTGAGACTCTCGCGGACGCGACTGTCGCTCGTACTTACCATGATCTGGTCGGCCTGATCACCGCTCGCAGTACCGGTCACCGTCTGCAGCTCCGCAAGCGGCATGACGACCGCGGGCACCTCCCCAACGCCTGCGGAGAGGTTCGTCTCCGCGGCGCCGACGACATCGAGCTCACGGTCGTCACGGGCGAGCTCGAGAGGACCGCCTCGTTCGGTGCCGATCTCTGCGCTCACCGCGGGCGTGATGACGGTTTCACCAGTCCACGCTCCTTCGTATGTACCGTTGGCGTAGTGGGGATATGCGGTGTCAAGCGTCGATATGTTGAGCCCGGAGATATGGGTCTGCTCAGCAGTCGGAATGATCCCCAGCGCGAGCACGTACATCCGTTCGTCAGTCTCCGGATTCTGTATCCGTATTGGGTGGATCGCAACGGGCGTTGCGTACCGCACCCGTTCGTCCGACTCGATCCGTGCTGCCGTCGTGTGCACGTCCCCAAGTTGGGTCCCTTCCGCACTCAACGGCACGCTCCCGGCGTTCCCGTCATCCGGAACGATCCAGTAGTTCACACCATCACCGTCGACGGTTGCGCCCGTTGCCAGCCCGAGTGACAGCCCCGTCACGACCATCAACAGCCCGACTGCGACCGCGACACCCGTGATACAGACGGCAGTACGCCCCGGCGACGCACCGCGAAGCCGACCCACCACGCGACGCCCGCCAAGAGCACCGATCCCGATGACGTGAAGCAGGCGCTCCCTCATTCCACACGCCCATCTCGCAGTCGAAGCACGCGGTCCGTCCGACTCAGCGTGTACTCATCGTGTGACGCAACGATCACCGCCCGTCCATCGCTCACCTCGGTCAACAGATCAAGCACGGCCTCACCCGTCTGCCTGTCCAACTCGCCAGTCGGTTCGTCCGCAATCACGACCGCGGGATCGGCCGCGAGTGCGCGCGCAATCGCAACCCGTTGCTGTTCGCCCCCACTGAGCGATCCCGGCCGATGAGTCAGACGATCGCCGAGCCCCACCCGGTTAAGCAAATCCTCTGCCCGCTCCTGTCGCGTCCCTTTGGCCTGCCCCTGTGCGACGAGCGGCAACGCCACGTTCTCGCGTGCAGTCAATGCCGGGAGCAAGTGGAACCGCTGAAACACCAGTCCAACGTGTGCGAGCCGAAATTGCGCCCGCTGGCGGCGACCGAGTGTGGCGATATCCCGGCTACGGATCCGAACCGCACCAGCCGTCGGCGAGTCCAGCCCCGCGAGCAGATGCAGCAATGTGGACTTACCGCTTCCACTGGGTCCAGCGACCCCAACGACTTCACCCTCTGAGACACTTATCGAGACATCCTCCAACGCAGTTACCGATCGCCCATCTCCCCGTTCGAACCAGCCATCGTCCGTGTCGAACACTCGCGTAACACCAGTACACTCTACTGCAACGGATGGTGGTGTGGCTGGCTCCGACATTCAATAACTCCAGCAATGCTGACAGCCCAATTAAAAATAGGGGTTTGGTTCTACACCGGCGTGACAGTCTGTGACGATTGCTGGACTGTATCGGTGCACTCTCTGTATCCTATGATGAAACAAACACGCCCAAGAAAGTGATACCGAGAGGTTCCAGTTCACCTACTCTATCAGACTGATCACTGATCGCTAAATCGGATATACCCAGCACCGAGCAATAGCGTGAACAGCAGGAGTTGAACTCCCCGAAGCGGGACATCAACTCCACTTTTGTCTTCCGGCGTCTGTGTCCCACTCGGCGTTATTGGTCCGCTCTCAGTAGTCGTAGAGTCCTCTGATTCCGTTCCCTCTGTCGGTGACTCTGTTCGGTCCGTGGACTGAGCGGTCGTGGTTTCCGTTTGAGTCGATGTAGCAGTTGTGGTGGTCTCCGGGGTAGCTTCCTCCGTCGCAGTCGTCTCTTCTGTCGTGGTGTCTGTCTCGATAGGAGTCTCGGTCGGGCCACCAGCACCGCTTCCCGAGCTTCCATCGTCGGTGCTCCCGTCATCGGCCTCAACCTTGACTGTCGATCTGTCCGAGAGCCCGACGAACTGTTTCTCGCCGTTGATCTCCGATTCGCCACGGACCCCTGCATAGATCGAATGGGTGCCTTCCTCTTCGAACGTCACCGTGGCTTCATACGTGCCATCACCCACGTGTGTCATCGAAATGTTGCGTTCCTCTCCTTCATGGGTTGTGACGAGGCCTGCCTGCGTTATTGGCTCCGCGGATTCGTCCGTCTGCGTTGTGGTTACTTGTATCGCCACTGTTTCGCCGGGCTCAACAGTAGTCGGTGCGGATAGGGAGGTGTCATATCCGTCTACCACGAGTGGTAGTGCTGCTTCGTACGACCCGTCTGCAGAGATCAGAATCATGTAAGTTCCGGGGGTGAGTTCGCTCGCATCGAACGTTTCAACTCCACTCCCTTCCATTCGTGACCCTGTTGTCGCGATCTGTTTCTCGGAATCGCGGAGATGAATACGGAAGCTGGTTCCGTCTGGTCCCGTCGCGGAGACATCGAACGTGCTGTCTGCCGATGTGGTCCCGATTGACGCAAAACTATACGTCGACCCTTCTATCGTCACAGTTTGTGGCTGGACATCGATACTGGAATCCATCGCTAGTGAAAACTCATCTGAGGCAGTCACACTAGCACCGGCAACCCCGACTCCAACTGCGATTATCACAAGTAGAGAGAGCCCAAGGAACCAACGGGAGTTCATAAGTGTCTCTATCAGCCCCGGCCCTTAATTAATCGGTATGAACCAATTGGGTCTGATGTATGTGGCTGCATCCTCCCCCCATGTTTCATGTATGTTTGTCTGTGGAATATAGTAGGATCGAAAAAGTATACCGATTGCTTAACCGGGTACACCACCGGAATTCTTTTATCACTCGTATATAACAACTGTAGCCATATGACAAGTCGGTTGAGGACAAGAAGAAGTTCCCTCCTTCTCGCCTGCGTAGTCGTAGTAGTCCTTCTTGGAGTGGTTGCTGGAGCTGGCGCAGTCACTGCGGCTGAAGCCAATACGACAACCGTCAGCGAGAACGAATCAATTCAAGAGGCGATCAATAACGCATCCACAGGTGAGACAATTCATGTGGAGGAAGGAACGTATCAAGAAAGCTTGGTTGTTAACAAGTCCATAACGCTGGAGGCCGCGAACGGTGTGGTCCTCATCGCGGATAATGAGTCGAAGCCGGCTATCGTCGTTCGAAATGGAACCCAACAACTATCGGGTGTCTCCATTTCCGGGTTTGGAATCGCAGATTCGAACAGCGGTGTTCTCGTGGCCGGTAACACAAACGACGTACAAATATCCAATATAGACGTTACCAACGCCACGACCGCGGGACTCGTTATTCACGCTGAAAGTAGTGCGACAGTTCAAGACATCACCGTCAATAGTGTCACTGTTGAAGGGTCCACAAACGGGATCCGACTTCGATCGGCCGAAAACGGGCAGCTTGAGAACGTCTCAATCGAGGAAACTGCTGCTCAAAACATCACACAGTCGGGGGTTCTGCTGTCAAGCGAGGGGATGATTGCTGACGCCACTATCGATGGTACCCTCGTGCGGAATGCGTCCGTCGGCGTGAATGCATGGGCATCGAACGATGGATCCGTTGACAACCTCATCATCACGGATACGGCCGCTCAGGAAATCGAATTTGCTGGGATCGATGTCACTGCTCAGAACGCATCGCTTCAGAACGTCAATATTTCCTCTGCGCTGCTTAACGAGTCGGATCCCAACAGTGACGGTGTCTCTGTTACAAGCGCAAACGGAACAGTCGCCGGTGTTTCCATTACGGACAGTTTCGCTGAAGACGCAGGCACCGGCGTCGCACTCCGATCACGTGACAGTGGACAACTCTCCAATGTTTCCGTACAGAACACCGCTACAACGAATGCGTCAAATGCAGGGATCTCGGTATATGGAGTAAACGGGTCGGTTTCGGGCGTTGCGGTCGACAGCACTTTAGCTAATGACTCGGCCGGCACTGGCCTGGACGTTCTCAGTGATGGCGGAAATGTGAGTGATATCACGGTCGAGAACACCGTCGCTCAGAATACGGGAACGGGGGTCTCACTCTCCTCTCTGAATGACGGGCAAATCTCTAATATCTCTCTTGCAAACAGTGGTGCGTCAAATGTGTCTTCTGCTGGTCTTCGGGTGGTCACGAACAACGGAGCGGTTTCGCAAGTGTCCATTTCTAGGACGTTGTACAATAGTTCTGCAGGCTCCGGGGTCACAGTTATCAGTGATGGTGGAGCGATTGAGGACCTCTCGTTCTCCGAAGTGATCCTTGATGACAACGAAGACGGGCTGTTCCTTATCGCCGAGAACGGCGGGTCAATTGGTACGGTCACTGCTGATACCGCTGTCATTCAGGAGACCAACGGGTCGGCGCTGTTGATCCACAGTAACCAGAGTCAACTGGGCTCCGTCCAGGTCACGGAGTCACTACTTCGTGATAACAACGGTTCCGCTGTCGTCGTGACTGAGGAGACATCAGCTGACGCCGTCCAGATCCACGATTCGTTCCTTGGACGGAACGGTGCCGGAGTTAGCAATGAAAACACTTCGGCAAACGTTGATGCGCGGTTCAATTACTGGGGCAACTCCACTGGACCGTCTAGTACGACGTCTGAACCGCTCAGTGATCCGGAGACAGGCCAGCTCGCGAATGGAGCTGGCGACTCCGTTTCTGAGGGCAGTAACGGTGTCGCAAACGTCCGGTTCTCACCAAGCGTCGGTGGCAAGGGTGAGACGCGTGACGGCTTCTACGATACGTCCGATACCGGTCGGGATCCGGAGGTCAATTTCACAATTCCTGGCGCGTCGATTACGGATCCAATCGAGTATACCGTCGAGGGTGAAGCGGTGAGGGGTCCGGCGTCCGACTTTGTGGGTATCTCCGTCTGGGAACGATCCCCACTTCCGCTTCGGACGGATGCAAGTACTGCGGCCACGTCGGTGCCGATTCCCGAAACGTTCGTTCGCGTTAACGGAGAAGACGTGGGTATCAACCGGCAGCAGATGTCCGTGTATAACAAGGGGGATTCGGTCGCAATCACCTTTGACAAGGTAACCGGTGCACCAACGGACCGATTCGCAGATGAAGACGCGCATGTGGTGCTCGTCCGGACTGACTCGGATGTGAATACGACCGGGCTCAACTCCAGGGATGACCTTCAGGAACTCTTCGAGATGAGTGGCTCACCGACGGATGGTGAGGTAACGCTCGATGCGGAAGGCGTTGAAGTAGTCGACGTTAAGAACGTAGGCCAGCTGGACGGGACTGGAGAAACGTCGTTCGACTTCACACCCAACCAGTCCGGTGATTATGCGGCCGTATTAGCAACCATCGACCAGGGAACTGGCTTCGAGGAAAGCGGTAACGGTGGCATTGCCTTCGACGTCATCAACGATTCCGTCAGCGTGATCGGGGCCGAGCGCATTCAGGTGCAGGAAACCTCATCGTCAGTCACGCCCTCGTCGACGGAGGTCACGCAGGGAGAGAACGTCTCCTTCGAGGCGAACTCGAACCTTGCAGCGGACTCCGTTGCCCACCTCGTCGTTGCCTACGACAAGGCGCAGTTCGAAGGTCAGACGGTCATCATTGAGAATGCAACGTCTGAGAACGTGACCTCGACGGGAACGCTTGTCTCTGTCAGCGGCACACGTGGAGGAGACCCGTTCTTCGCCGAGCTCGTCGTCACGGAGAATGGCACGGTTGAGGACGTCGAAACGGGAGAGAATCTCGACCAAGCCAATGTGTCCTTCGTAACGGCGATGAACGGGAGCGCCACGGAGACGCTCACGATGCCCGTTGGGACGAACGCGAACCTGTCCGAGGGTGACTCGCGAACGTATCAGGTCATCCATCTCGCTGCGAATCGGAGTGACCCGATGCTTCGGAGTTCGAGTACAGAGACGCTGACCGTTACTGGCGGAGAGGTGCAGACGCCGGGTTCAGTTAAGGTGGCGAACGCCGACCTCAATCGGACGGAGATCGAACCTGGAGAGGCCGTCCGCGTCACTGCGGATCTGAACAACCCCGGTGACGAGTCCGCAACGAAGACGATTGACGTGACCGTTAATGGCACCACTCAGGAATCCCGGCAGGTGACGCTCACAGCCGGTGAGTCGCGGACGGAGACGTTTACGCTGACGTTCGGCGACACGGGCTCTTACGGTGTGGCCGTTGAAGGTGTTACGGCAGGAACCGTACAAGTCGCCACTAGCGGTGGTGGCGGCGGTGGCGGCGGTGGCGGCGGTGGCGGCGGTGGCGGTAGTGATGAGGCCTCGAAAACCGTAACCGCGACTGGAACCGGTGCTACGGTCTCGATCAGAGATGCCAGCGGCGGGGAGGCGATCGATGTCGAACTCGGTGATTCCGTCTCCGGTGATGGCGTTGCGTTCGAGAGCCTGCAGCTCCGGATGCTGTTCGCGAATAGCGGTTTCCGTGTCGAGCTCACACGGCCACAGCGGGATCCAGTGGAGAGTGCGCCCGCACTTGATACTGGAGAGCCTGTGAGCTACCTCAATATTGATGCGATTAACGCGAATCAGGACATCGACGAGGCATCGATTCGGTTCCGCGTGAACGAGGATCGGCTTCCGGAAGGCACGGATCCCGACAATGTCCGACTCTTCCGCTACAACGATGGCGAGTGGCAGGAACTGGAGACGAGCCATCAGGGAGAGAACCGCTTCAATGCTGAGACACCCGGATTCTCGCCGTTCGCGGTCGGCGTCATCTCGGATGAGCAGGCCGACGCGGCTGTTCAAGTGACGGATGCACAACTGTCCACAACGACGGCCGCGGTCGGTGAGACGGTCGAGATCACTGGAACGGTTGAGAACACTGGTGATTCCGAGAGCACAGCGACAGTCGACCTCGTGGTTGACGGCGAAACCGTCGACTCACAGGATGTCACAGTCGCAGCGGGTGAAACGGAGGGCGTGACGTTCTCCTCCGCTTTCGATGAGGCCGGCAGCTACGAGGTCGCACTCAACGACGTGACGGCTGGGACTGTCGAGGTCACTGCTGAAGGCGGTCCCGAAGGAACGACCGAAGCTCCGGGCGGCGTCGGTGGTCCCGGCGGAACGTCAGTTGTTCTTGGCATCGTCCTGCTGGTGGTTTCAGTGGCGGCTGCGCTCGGGATCTACTACTACCGTCACGAGCGGTTCCCGTGGGATCCGAAGCGCTAACCCGCGTTCTCTCAAGCGGTCGATCCCTTTCGTCCTGAATTGAGAACCGTCGATTTTTCCTCATAATTTGGTTTGACAGCTGTTTTGCTAGGGCTGTGGTGTCGGAATAGAGGAGATACAAATCAGGAAGACCCGGGAAACTCGAGCTCGAAGAACATATGTGGCGAATGGTGAGGATACTGAAGTAAGTAGAGATAGTTGTAATCTCTGAACGGACACTCCCGGATCTCATTAGAGGGCCACCCTCAACGGGCAACGGCATCGTCTTCCTCTGGAGTTTCCATGAACAGGCGGAGTAGGCTAAGGGCTCGGGGGTTAATCCCGACCGGTTCACAGGGTAGACCGATCGCCTCGACCGCAGGCGCTAGAAATCGGCTACAAACCGGGAGCACATGATGATGGGGACTGACTGTGACGGGCAACTACGAGAATTCGATTGCGAGTAGCGACGCAGCGGTGTCGACGTCGAACAGTTCGGATCCGTAGAAGACAGAAAGGGGCAACTCCCGATCGGCAGCCGCGAACTCCTCTTGCCACAGCTCGGCGAGCTCCTTCAAGTCGGCTGCGCGGATAAGTCGAATGTCCACCCCGATCTGCATTTCCAGTTGCTCCGCGTTTCTGGCAGCTTGGTCCGTGAAATCCGGAGCGATGATGAGAAACCACTCAACATCGTGCTGCTTGCTTTTCGTGTCGATGTAGTTTTTGATCTTGCTTCGGGTGTCGCTTCCAAGACGGAACTGTTGCCGTCGGCGCTTGTTGTCCCACAGTAACCACCGGCCGTCCTGCTCGATCTCCCCGTCTGCGACCATTCCGGTTGCCTTTTGTCCGAGCTGATTCGTCCCATCGAGGTTGAACGCTTCGCGGAAGATTTCCCCGGTTGCCTCTTCAAACAGGATATCCAGTTTCTCCTCAGGGTTGTCGGCGACGACGAGGTCTTGGAGCTGTGGCGGAACGGCTGTGACGGAGCCGTCGGCAATCTCTTCGAAGGCATCGATATACAGATCGACTGCTGGCTCTCTATCGTCGACGGACTTCTGCGATTGTTCGAAATACTCGATGATCGCGGACACCATCTGGTCTGTTTTCTGCTTGTGGGCCTCCAACCCATACTGATCGACGATGGCTTTCAGATCCCCTTTGTCGACGACTGTCTTCAGGAGCTCACTCGGATATACACCCGCAGCAACAATGTTCTCACGTCGGTTCTGGTTTCGACCGTAGTTCTTCCCCTTGACGTCAAACTGATCACGGGCCTCGACGAGGACGGACTGGCGATCAAATGGGTCGAGTGTCTCCAGCATTTGGAGGTAATTCTCATTCGACATCTCGTAGTAGAGCCAGTCCCGGATGACCTCAATGTAGTCCTCTGGGATCCCGACGAGCTCGTGGTAGTCCTCCTCGTTAACCTCATAGACGAGCGCCTGTTCTTGGAGCGACCATAGCCCCTTCTCAATCGTGTCACGAGCATGCTCCGGGCTGTCGGAGCGGGACACCTTTGGGAAGCGGTCGATGGCGGAGAGACGCTGAAAGAAGTCGAGCCATGTGTAACAGTCGTGCTTGCTGTTATGGGCTCGGTTGTGAAGCTCGAAGTAGCTGTAGATCATGTGGATCTCCGAATCGTCGATCTGATTCTGGTAGTCCACAGCAGCACGGGCAAGATGGAGCAAATCGTCCGCATCGTTAAACGAATCCGCATCGAAGCGCTCGATCAGCGTTCGCTGCCAGTCTTGCACTGCATCCAAGAGGTCCGGCTTTTCCATGCTGTAGTCGGGCTGCTGGATCAACTGTCGGAGAATGCCGTAGCGGATGACGAGTGCCTGATACGGTGAGTCGTTGATCGAACTGATCCGGGGCGGGGTGAAGTTGTTGAGTTCGGTCCGGACCCGCTCCGGATCGGCAAGTGCTGGGACGTACGTTTCGAGGTAGCGTTCCCGGTCGTCAAAGCCGTCGTGTTTGAACTCTCCTGGGTCGAAATCGTCTGTGGCCGTCTTCGTCTCCCCCTTCAAAAACCGACTTTGTTCGTAGCTGTTCCAGTCTTTATCAATAAGCTCGTGTAGCTCCATATGTTGATTCAGTACTACTTTCGGCCTACTTGAATCTGTGTGGGGGTGGCATGCTACGATCTGTAGCTGTGCTAGCAACGCCACTCAGTGATATTGATTTCAAGACGCCTGTGAGGTCTTCGCGACTCGCGCTGTATCTTCCACGAACGGGATCTCGCTGAATCACCGTTGCCAAGCCAGCTTCGTACATGGGTGTCTATGCTTTTGGTTGTCTGAGCTGGATGACTAGCAGTTCGGCGGGGAGATGAAGGAACGGTGATGCACCCAACAACAGAACATGAACGGGTACACTAACGCCACGCAGCCCCCTCATCGAGCGTCGTGTCGAAACCCTCCTGCTACTCGTTGAACGGCCGTTCACCAGGATACGGGCGTACGCGACTGGCTGCTCGTACTCAGGGGTCTTGAGCCACGTCCCGGGCAGGCCCCTCAGGCGGGGTGGCTCAGCCGTGGTGGGCCGACTCGACCTCGATCTCAGGGACGCCGGCCACCTCGACCCGGTCGTTGACCGTCACTACGTCAGATCGCCGAGCAGCCAGAGTTCGCTCTCGCGTGGTAGTTGATCCGGCGGCGCGCGGCCGCAGACGGTGTGGTCGGTGACGGCGACCGCGGCCGATCCGCGGCGCCCCACGGCCGGCTCGGGAGCCCTACTCCTCGCTCTCGTAGGGCTCACCGACGGCGGAGGGCGTCCGCGTGGACCCCCAGACGGTGAGGACGACGACCACGCCGGCGTACGGGAACAGGTTGACGAGCCGGTTGGGCACGCTGATGCCGACCGTCTGCAGCTGGATCTGCAGCATGTCCAGCCCGCCGAACACGAGCGCCGCGACGGCCGCGCCGATCGGGTTGTAGTTGCCGAACAGGTAGGCGACGATGCCGATCCAGCCGCGGCCGCTGACCATCGTGTCGCCGGTCCCGGTGAACGAGCCCGCCTGCGCCAGCAGCACCGCACCGCCCAGGCCGGCCATGACGCCGGAGAAGATCACGGCGGCGTACCGGACGCGCGTGACGCTGACGCCGGCCGTGTCGAGCGCCTCCGGGTTCTCGCCGGCCGCCTGGATCCAGTAGCCGTACCGCGTGTCGTTGAGGAACTTCCAGGCGGCGACGGCCAGGACGGCGGTGACGAGCACCAGCGGCGACGTGTCGAAGAGGATCGGGCCGAGCACCGGCACGTCCGCGAGCACGGGGATCGTCAGGTCGTTGATGCTCTCAAGGCTCGGACTGTTGCGGCTGTCCCAGACGAGGACCGCCATGAACGGGCCGAACCCGAGGCCGATGAACCACAGCGCCAGCCCCGCGACGATCTGGTCCGCCTCGTACCGGATCAGCAGGACGGCGAACACGACCGCGAACGCCAGACTGACCAGGACCGAGGCGAGGATCGCGAGCCAGACGTCGCTCTGTCCGGGGGACCCCCCGCCGACGATCCACATCGTGGTCGCCGCGGTCGCCGCCCCGAAGATCATGAACCCCTCGACGCCGATGTTGAAGACGCCGCTCTTCTCGGCGTAGAGCCCGCCGATCGCCGTCAACGCGATCGGGGTCGCGGCCTGGAGCGAGCGCTCCGCGAAGCCGACCGTGACGATCTCCAGGAGCGGCAGGTCCATCGCCACGGCGGCCACCGCCGCGGCGGCGACGAGCGCAACGACGCCGGCGATCCGAACCCGGCTTCCGCCGAGGGAGTCGGTGAGGCTCATCGGCGCTCACCCCCCAGCCCGGTCCGCTGTGCGGCCATACGGAACAGCTCCGGCACCGCGACGAAGAGGATGACGAGTCCGATGACGCCGTCGATGAGCTGGACCGGAACGTCGGTGTAGAGCCCGATGTGCGTCCCCGCGGAGTCGAGGCCGCCGAACAGCAGTCCGGCCGGCACGATGCCGAGGGGGTTGTTCGCCGCGAGCAGGCTCACGGCGATGGCGTCGAAGCCGTACGTCGCGATGCCGCCGGGGTCGGTGTAGTAGCCCATGATCATCACCGCGAACACCGCCCCGGCGATCCCGGCGACCACGCCCGAGAGGGCCATCGTGGTGACGACCGTTCGCTCGGCGTCGACGCCGGAGTAGGTCGCGGCCGACTCCTGGTGGCCGCTCGTCACCATGTCGTAGCCGAACCGGCTCCGCTCCATGACCACGTAGATCGCCGCGACGGTGACGAGCGCGATCCCCAGTCCGACGACCGAGAACCCGGAGCTGTCGAAGACGAGGCTCGGGAACGAGACGTACTCCGGGATCCGCTCCGTGTTCGGCGCCGCGTTGCCCTCCCCGCGGAGGGGCCCCTGAACGAGCCAGCCGACGACGCCGGTCGCGATGAAGTTCAACATGATCGTGGTGATGATCACGTTCGCGTCGGCGTACGCCTTCAGCGCGCCGGGGAGCGCCGCGTAGGCGCCGCCGGCGACCGCACCCGCGAGGAACCCGACGATCAGGAGGCCGACCCCGCCGATGACGCCCCCCGGGAGCAGCGGCGCCGTCCAGATGATCGACATGATGGTCGCGAAGCCGCCGACGACGAACTGCCCCTGGACGCCGATGTTGAACACGCCGGCCCGGAACGCGACCGCGACCGCGACGCCGGTCAGGATGAACAGCGTCGAGAACCGCAGCGTTCGCGCGATCGCCGACCGGCCGCCGACCGCGCCCTCGATCAGGCTGGTGACGAACTGCACCGGGTCGTACCCGGCCGCCGCGACGATGCCGACGCCGATCGCCAGCGCCAGCGCCGTCGAGGCGGTCGCGATCGCCAGCCGCTCGAGCACCGACGCGCGCAGCATGTGGCCGGCGGCGCGGTCGACCGCCTCACGGAGCCGTTCCGACGGCCCGCTCACGACTGGACACCTCCGCTCGAGGCGGCGTCGGAACCGCCCTCGCCGTCGCCGGTGTCGTGGCCCGCCATCAGCAGCCCGAGCTCCTCCTCGGTCGTCGTCTCCGGGTCAACGACATCCACGAACTCGCCCTCGTACATCACCGCGATCCGGTCGGAGAGCTTCTGTATCTCGTCGAGCTTCGAGGAGACCACGACGATCGCCATCCCCGCCTCGCGCAGCTCCAGCAGCCGGTCGTGGATGAACTCGATCGAGCCGATGTCGACCCCCCGCGTCGGGTGGGAGGCGACCATGGCGTCGGGGTCGTGTTCGATCTCCCGGCCGACGATGAACTTCTGCTGGTTCCCGCCGGAGAGCGACTTCGCCTCCGTCTCCTCGTTCGGCGGCTGCACGTCGTACTCCCGGACGATCTCCTCGGCGTGGGCGCGGACGGCCGCCCAGTCGATCAGGCCGTTCGTCGAGAACGGTTCGACGGTCTGGTTGCCCAGGAGCGCGTTGCGAACGAGCGTGTAGTCCTGGACGAGCCCCTCGGTCGTTCGGTCCTCCGGAATGTACGCGATGCCGGCGTCGATGCGCTCGCGTCGGTCCGTGTCGGTGACGTCCGCGCCGTCGAACCGCACCGTGCCGGCGTCGACCTCGCGGAGCCCGGTGAGCGCTTCGACCAGCTCGGTCTGCCCGTTCCCCTGGACGCCGGCCACCCCCAGGATCTCTCCCTCCCGCACGGTGAGGTCGACGCCGCTCACCTGCTCGAGACCCCGGTTGCCCCGCACGCGGAGCCCCTCCGCGTCGAGCACGGGATCGCCCTCCGTCGAGTCCCGGGGCGGGCGGTCGAACTGGACCTCCCGACCGACCATCATCCGCGCGAGCTCCTCCTCGGAGGTGTCGGCCGCGTCGACCGTGCCGATCGCCGCGCCGTCCCGCAGGACGGTGATCTCGTCGGCCGCGTCGAGCGCCTCGCCCAGCTTGTGCGTGATGAAGATGAGCGAGTGGCCGGCGTCCGTGAGCTGCTCCATCACGTCGAGGAGGTCCTCGATCTCCTGCGGCGTGAGGACCGCGGTCGGCTCGTCGAGGATGAGGATGTCCGCACCGCGATAGAGGCTCTTGACGATCTCCACCCGCTGGCGGGCGCCGAGGTCGAGGTCCCGGACCTTCACGTCGAGGTACTCGTCGACGTCGAACTCGTAGCGCGAGCAGATCTCCTCGACGTCGGCCCGGGCGGCCGCCGTGTCGACGAAGCCGCGCTCGGTCGGCTCGTGGCCCAGGATGATGTTCTGGAGGACGGTCATCGTCTCCACGAGCTGGAAATGCTGGTGGATCATCCCGATGCCCGCGTCCATCGCGTCCCTCGGCGAGTCGAACGCTCTGGACTCGCCGCCGACGGATATCGTCCCGGCGTTCTTCTCGTAGAGCCCGTAGAGGACGCTCATCAGCGTCGTCTTCCCGGAGCCGTTCTCGCCGAGGAGGGCGTGGATCGACCCCTGCTCCAGCGAGAAGTCGACCTCGTCGTTCGCCACGACGTCGCCGAACCGCTTCGTGATGCCCTCCATCCGAACGGCCGGCGGCCGCGTGCCTTCAGCCGTCATCGTCTCCCGTCGAAAACGTGTTTATAAATGCCATCGGGATGTGGCCGGCGATCAGTTACAGCCGGAGGCGGAACACGGAACCTCGATGTCGCCGCTCGTGATCCCGTCCTTCGCGTCCTGAACGTTCTGCGAGACGACGTCCGGGAGGTTCCCCTCGAACGCCTGCCCGATCACGACGTCGACCCCCTCCTCGTCGAGGCCGAGCGTGTTCGCGCCCGTGACGCTTCCGAAGTCGTCCTCGGCGACCGCCGCCGCGACCTCCCGCGTCCCCTCGTTGATGTACTTGACCGCGGAGCCGATGATGACGTCCTGGAACTCCTCCAGGGTCACGGACTGGTCCGCGTCGACGCCGATGGCGAAGCGGTTGTTCTCCTGAGCGGCCTCGAAGACGCCCTGTCCGGCCGCGGCCGCGGCGTGGTAGACGATGTCCGCGCCGTTGTCGTACTGGGAGGAGGCGATGCTCGCGGCGGTGTCCGTGTCGCTGTAGTCGCCGATGTACCCCACGTCGACGGTGACGTCGGAGTTGACCCACTCCGCGCCCGCCTTGTACGCCTCCTCGAACGCGTTGATGAGCGACCCGTCGACGCCGCCGACGAAGCCGATGTGCGCGTCGCTCGGCTCGTTCGAGTTCCCCTCGTGGGAGAGCTCCTCGGTCGTCATCGTCCCGCCGAGGACGCCCGCGAGGTACGACATCTCGTGGTTGGCCCACGTGTACCCGGCCACGTTGGGCTCGTCGACGTGGTCGTTGATGAGCATCCAGTTCTGGTCCGGATAGTCCGCGGCGTTCTGCGTCAGGGCCTCCGTGTGGTTGTACGAGACCAAGACGATGAGGTCGTAGTCCCCGCTCTCGGCGAGGTTCGCCTGCGTGGACTGGTAGTTCGACTGCTCGGTCTCCTCGACCTGGTTGATCTCGAGGTCGTACTCCTCCTGCGCGCTCTCGAGCCCCTGGACCGCCAGGTCGTTGAACGCGTTGTCGTCGAACCCGGCCGGGCTGGAGACGATCGCGACGTTCGTCGTCGACCCCGAGCCACCGCCGTCACCGCTGCCGTCGCCGCCGCCGTTGCCGTCGCCGTCACCGCCGTCACCGCCGCCACCGAGACACCCGGTGAGCGTGGTTCCGGCAACGACGGCGCCGCCCGCCGCCAGCATGGAGCGACGATCGATCGCGGCCCCGCGATTCGCCCCGTCAGATCCTTCAACATTGTCTGTGTCAGACATCATCCACGGAAATGTGACACTACACTAAAAGATTATTCATTATCGGGTTACTGTTCCGGTAGGTCTGCCGTCGGCGGGATTTGCCGCCTCGGGAGTCGTCACGAGTAGTCCGCAAACGGTCTATTCGGGCCACTATCGACCGTTCGTCGACACGTCCGAAAACCGATATTTTTGGTGTATTTTCTCTTCAGAGATACTGGCTGTTCGGCGTCGTCGAGCCCGGACGCGAGGCGGTCGATTTCCGCTTCCCCTCGTGAGGGCACACCGGGGGTTCCGGCTCCTGCCCCGAGCGCCGTCGGAGCGGTCACCCATACAGTTATTTTCGAGAGCGCCGTCCTTCGTCCGTGATGGTTCCCGCACAGATTCCGGGCGGTCCGGAGCTCCTGATCCTCGTCGTGGTCTTCCTCGTGCTCCTCGCGATCCCGGTCGCGCTGATCGGGATCGTCGTGTACTTCGTCCGATCCAAATCCGGGGGTTCAGACCCCGAACAGCGCCGGATCGAGGAACTCGAGGACCGCGTCGAAACGCTGGAGGAGGACCGCGACCGCGAGCGCGAGGGCGGACCGCGGTGACCTCGCCCGTCGTCCGAGAGGGTCCGTCTGTCGTTCGAGAAGTCCCGCCTGCCGTTCGAGCAGACCCGGTCGCGAACGGACTCAACAGCAGAACATGAATGGGTAGACGAGCGCGACGCGGTCCCCCTCCTCGAGCGTCGTGTCGAAGCCCGCCTGCTGCTCGTTGAAGCGGCCGTTCACGAGGATGCGGGCGTACGCGACCGTCTGCTCGCCCTCGGGGTTTTTGACCCAGGTTCCGGGAAGGTCCTCGGGCGGGGTCGCCCAGCCGCGGTGGGTCGCCTCGGCCTCCGTCTCGGCGATCAGTAGCTCCTCCAGTCCGGGGTGCTCCTCGAACAGGGCGGCGAGGAACTCGCGGAGGGTCTCGCCCGCGAACGTGAAGGGGAACTCGTGGGTCCCCAGTTCGGTGCGGACGTGGCCGGTACAGCGGACCGTGACGGTCGTGGTCGCCTCCGCGACCCTCTCCTCGTCCGCGACCCTCTCCTCGTCCGCGACCCTCTCCTCGTCCCCGCCCCTTTCCTCGTCCGCGGTCGCTCCCTCGGTGGCGGGTCGGTCCGTGGTGGACGTGCTCATGTCGAGGTGTATGCCCCGGACGAACAACGGCCGTGTGCCGAAGATGTTCGGTGCCGTTCGCGGAGCCCGAGCCGGGAAACGGCGAGCGGGAACTTCCGGTTCCTGTGACCTTTTGCGGGCGCGCGACGAACGCTCACGCGATGACTCGATCACCCGAGGAGCTCGACCTCGACTTCGTCTCACTCGACGGCACCGGCATCCACACGAGCGAGCTGCAGCTCGGCACGTGGCGGTTCGGCAAGGAGAACGACGCCGGCGAGACGGAGATCGACGAGACGCGCGCGAAGGAACTGCTCGACGCCTACGACGCCGCGGGCGGCCGCTACATCGACACCGCGGACGTGTACGGCGGCGGCGCGAGCGAGGAGTGGATCGGCGAGTGGCTGCAGGGGCGGGACCGCGAGCGGTACACGATCGCCTCGAAGATCTACTGGCAGATCCGCGACGGCGACCCGAACAGCCGCGGCACGAACCGGAAGAACGTCCGCGACCGCATCGACGCGCTGCTGGAGCGACTCGACACCGACTACGTCGACGTGCTCTACATCCACCGCTGGGACGACGCGACCGACGCGCGCGAGCTGATGAAGACGCTCAACGCGCTCGTCGAGGCGGGGAAGGTCCACTACCTCGGCGCGTCGACGCTGCGCCCGAACGCGTGGAAGGTCGCCCGCGCCAACGAGATCGCTCGCGCGGAGGGGTGGGAGCCGTTCAGCGTGCTCCAGCCGCGCTACAACCTCGTCGACCGGGAGATCGAGGGAGACTACCTGGAGTTCGCGCGCCAGCAGGACCTCGCCGTCTGCCCGTGGAGCCCGCTGGGACAGGGCTTCCTGACCGGCAAGTACGACCGCGAGGAGGACCTGCCGGAGGAGTCGAAGGTGGCCGCCTCCGACCGGTTCCAGGAGTCGTACCTCACCGCGGAGAACTTCGACCTCCACGACGAACTCGACGCGGTCGCCGACGAGGTCGACGCCTCGCCCGCACAGGTCGCGCTCGCGTGGCTGCAACACCGCGACGGCGTCACCGCGCCCATCGTCGGCGCCCGCACCGTCGACCAGTTGACCGAGAACCTCGCGTCCGCCGCCGTCGACCTCAGCGACGAGCAGGTCGAGCGACTGACGGCGGCGAAAGGCGGCCCCTACGCCGGGCTGTAAGGCGCCGTTCGGTCCCCGCGACCGGTTCCGTCGGCCGTCCGACGTGACGAAACACTAATCAAGTTCTCTCGCGTACGCTGTAGCCAATTACTGGCACGCGGACGGGTCCTGGGGGGCCGGTCGCGGCAGACGCCGGCGCCGAACGGTCCACTCGCGGCGGGCCGACGGCGCTCGGACGCGTGTCGGGACTGACCACCATGGACGGCACATCTCCACGTTCGAACGTTCTTCTCGTCACGGTCGACTCCCTGCGGACCGACGCCATCGGCCCGTACGACGCCGAGCGCCGCACGCCCGTCATCGACGATCTGGGCGACCGCGGCGTCGTCTTCGAGCGCGGCTTCGCGAACGGCAACTGGACGCCCTTCTCGTTCCCCTCGATCATGGCCTCGCAGCCGGTGTTCACCGACTCGGGCCGGATCGGGGTCGAGGGGCGGCCGACCATCGCGGAGGTCGCCTCCGAGGCCGGCGTCTCGACGGCGGGGTTCAACGCCGCGAACGGCTTCCTCACCTCCTACTGGGGGTACGACGAGGGGTTCGACGAGTTCGAGTCGTTCGTCGCCGACGTGAACGCCAGCATCTACGGCAAGTACCTCGCCACCCACCCGACCGTGGAGGCGTGGCTCCAGCTCGCCGCCTCCCCGTTCCGACGCCTGAGCGCGAAGCTCCGCGGCGAGAGCGACGACCGCCCCTTCCTCGACACCTCGCGGATGTTCGACGTGGAGAACGCGGCGACCGAGTTCGTGGAGTCGCGCGACGACGACGAGCCGTTCTTCCTGTGGGTGCACTACATGGACGCGCACACGCCCTACGTCCCCGCGCCCCGATACGTCCGGGAAGTCTCCGACCAGACGGTCGGCACCCACCGGATGCTGCTCGCGCACACCCGGACCGGGCTCGGACTGGAGGTCGGCGACAGCACGCTCGACGACCTCCGAACCCTGTATCAGGCCGCCGTCAGGCAGGTCGACGCCAGCATCGGCCGCCTGCTCGAGACGCTGGAGGCCGAGGGGCTCCGCGACGAAACCGCGATCGTGTTCGCGGGCGACCACGGCGAGGAGTTCCAGGAGCACGGCCACCTCGCACACTATCCCAAGCTGTACGACGAGCTGATCCACGTCCCGCTACTGGTCGACGCGCCGGGCGTGGAGTCGGACCGCAGCGACCGGCCCGTCGGCCTCGACGCGGTCCCGCCGACGGTCGCGGACCTCCTGGGGATCGAGGCGCCCGACGCGTGGGAGGGCGAGTCGCTGCTCTCCCCCGGGGCCGACCGCGCGCCCGACGACCTCGCGGAGGCGGAGTCCGAACCGGCGGTCGCGTCGGACGGCGGCGCGGTCGCGGAGACCCAGGCCGAGACGGGGGCGGATTCGGAGCCGGCGGAGCCGGCGGAGCCGGTCGTCTCCGTCACCGTCCGCGGCGAGGAGCTGACCGCCCAGCCCATCCCGCGCTCGCTCGACGACGGCGACCTCCTCGTGAGCGCCCGGGACGACGGCTGGACCTACATCGAGAACGCGGACACCGGCGAGGCGGAGCTGTACCACCGGCCCTCGGACCCGGACCAGCAGGCGAACCTCGCCGACGACCCGACACCCGAGCAGGCAGCCGCCATCGAGCGGCTCGCGCCCGCGGTCGCGTCCCACGTCGCCCGCCTCCGCGAGGAGGCGGACTCCGGCGACGACGCGGGCGACGAGGAGGAGATCGACGAGGATCTCGAGGCCCAACTCTCCGCGCTCGGCTACCGCTAGATGCTCCGGTCCCTTCTCAGAAACCTCCTCAGCGGGCCAGTCGCGACGCAGCTCCGGCGGTTCGTGATCGTCGGCGCCACGACCGCCGGCATCCAGATGGCCCTGCTGTGGGCGTTCGTCGACGTCGGCGGGCTCAACTACCTCGTCGGCGCGACGATCGCCATCGAGATCACGATCGTTCTCTCGTACGTGCTCAACAACGCGTGGACGTTCCGGGCGACCCAGAACACCGGCCTCCACGACTACCTCGCCGGGCTGCTCAAGACGAACGTCGTCCGGGGCTCCGCGATCCCGATCCAGCTCGGCGTCCTCTACGGGCTGGTGGAGTTCGCGGCGATCACGTACCTGATCGCCAACGTCGCCGCCATCCTCATCAGCGGACTCTACCGGTTCGTCTTCGACTCGCTGTGGACGTGGGGGTAGCTGAACCCGGATTCGATGGGGGTACCGATCGGGCTTCAACCCACAAGGGTTCGTCTGAAACCAGGCCGTCGACCACCAGCATCAGCAGGTCAGGGTTGCTTCAACCCCACAAGGGTTCGTCTGAAACCTCCTGCATCGCGAGCAGCAGCGTTTCTACGTCCTGCTTCAACCCCACAAGGGTTCGTCTGAAACTCGCGGTCGTCCTGAAAGTCGAGGTGTTGGACGTGGCTTCAACCCAACAAGGGTTCGTCTGAAACCGCCCCACACGACTGAGACGGACGACGGTGAGACCTTGCTTCAACCCCACAAGGGTTCGTCTGAAACCCCCCGCAGACGGTGTTCTTAGACGACACCAACCCGGCTTCAACCCCACAAGGGTTCGTCTGAAACGGTGGCGCGGAGGCACTCGACAACGAGCCCGCGAACGCTTCAACCCCACAAGGGTTCGTCTGAAACGGCCGCGAACGCCGCCAGTTCAGCGACCGCGTCCGCGCTTCAACCCCACAAGGGTTCGTCTGAAACCGATGACTACTTCGAGGGCGACCTCCGGCGGGCCTGGCTTCAACCCCACAAGGGTTCGTCTGAAACGTACTGGACCGGCTACCGCGTCTACGCTGACGGCGTGCTTCAACCCCACAAGGGTTCGTCTGAAACAATGGTGGTGTCGCCGCTTAGACGCGATGCGGAAGGCTTCAACCCCACAAGGGTTCGTCTGAAACCGTGCCCCGTTCCCCGGACACAGACCGATTACGCCCCGTTTTCACTCAAACGTTTCCATCGACCCCCAATATCCTCCAAACCCCCGGGGGTCGACAGCCAGCGCTCCGGGCGGGCGGTCCGGTAACCCCACGGGAGCGTTTTAGTACCGGGGGAGTAGATTTGTCTGGTATGCCTGATATTCGCTCGTCACCTGTTCCATCCCGTCGCGTCGGAGGGCAGCGGTGGTAGACCTCGCCATCTCCGCGGGGCGGGTCCTCGTCGCGCTGTTTCTGGTCGCGCTGAACGGCTTCTTCGTCGCCGCGGAGTTCGCGTACGTCCGCGTGCGGGCGACCGCGGTCGAGTCGATGGTCGACGCCGGCAAGCCCGGCGCCGAGACGCTCGACGCCGCGATGGACAGCCTCGACGACTACCTCGCGGTGACGCAACTCGGGATCACGCTCGCCTCGCTCGGACTGGGGTGGATCGGCGAGCCCGCGGTCGCGGCCCTTATCGAGCCCGTGCTCGGCGGGTTCCTCCCCCAGAGTCTCGTCCATCTGGTCGCGTTCGCGGTCGGGTTCTCGGTCATCACGTTCCTCCACGTGGTCTTCGGAGAGTTGGCGCCCAAGACGATCGCCATCGCGCAGGCGGAGCGCATCGCGCTGCTCGTGGCGGCGCCGATGCGCGTCTGCCACTTCCTGTTCTACCCGGGACTCGTGGTGTTCAACGGCACCGCGAACGCGTTCACGCGCGCGCTCGGCGTCCCCCCCGCCTCGGAGACGGACGAGACGCTCACGGAGGAGGAGCTCCGCATGGCGCTTGCGCGCGCCGGCGAGGAGGGCAACGTCGCGGGCACGGAAGTGGAGATGGTCGAGAGCGTCTTCGAACTGGACGACGTGAGCGTTCGCGAGGCGATGGTCCCGAGACCGGACGTGCGGACGGTGACGACGGACCTGTCGCTGTCAGAACTGCGGACGGTCGTCGTCGACGCGGGCCACACGCGCTATCCGGTCGTCGCCGCGGACGACCCCGACCGCGTCGTCGGCGTGGTCGACGCGAAGGACGTGATCCGGGCGGGCGTCAACGCCGCGGAGGCCGAGGCCGCGGGCGCGGAGGGCCCGGCGGTGACCGCGGGGGACCTCGCGCGCGACATCCACGCCGTCCCGGAGACGACGAGCGTGGCCGACCTGTTGGCGGAGCTTCAGCAGCGCCGGACGCAGATGGCGGCGGTGATCGACGAGTGGGGCGCCTTCGAGGGGATCGTCACGATCGAGGACCTCGTCGAGGTGATCGTCGGCGACATCCGCGACGAGTTCGACGCGGTCACGCCGGAGCCCGCCATCGATCGGCGGGAGGACGGGACGCTGGCCGTCGGCGGCGCCGTCCGGCTCGCGGAGCTCGACGAGGAGATCGGGACCGCACTCGACGCGGAGTGGCCCGGGATCGACACGATCGGTGGCCTCGTCGCCGACCGGCTCGGACGGCCGCCGGAGGATGGCGACGCGGTCACGGTCGACGGCCACACGGTCGAGGTGACCGGCGTGGACGGGATGCGGGTCGAGACGGTGGTCGTTCGCCGCGCGGACGGGGGGTCGGACGAGGGCGAGACCGATCGCGACGACGGCGAGGGCGGGAAGGACGGCGAGGGCGGGAAGGACGGCGAGGGCGGGAAGGACGGCGAGGACGGGAAGGACAGCGAGGGCGGAAAAGGCGACGACGGGAAGGACGGCGAGGGCCGAAAAGGCGACGACGCGACCGACGCCACCGACGACGGCTGATCCGAGCCCCGGCCGTCACTGCGCGTTCGCGAGCCGCTTTTCGACGCGCTCGCGGTCGGCGCGGATGCGGCTCACGAGTGCGGCCACCTCGGCCAGCACCGGATGGTCCGCGCCCGGGTCCCGACCGTAGAGGTACCGGTAGAAGGAGGGCGACCTCTCGGGGCGGTCGAGTGGTGGGTTTCTGATCTCCGCCTGCCGGTCGCTCGCCACCGCCGCACAGCGCTGTTCGAGCTCGCCGAGGCGTCGCCAGACGTCGGCGCAGGCGTCGAAGCTGTCCGCGACGCGGCCGTCGAGGTGCTCGGCGAGCGCGCGTCGTTCGCGGTCGATCCGCGCCAGTCGCGTCTCGGCGTCGTCGAGGCGGTCCCGCTCGGCGTCGAGCGCGTCGGTCAGGTTTTCGCGCCGGCGGACTGCCTCGCGGGTGCGGGTCGTGAGTCCCTCCCGGAGGTCCGGCGTGAGCCCGTCGCTCGCGACCAGCGCCGCCGCGGCGTCGTCGCCGAGCTCCGCGGCGACGCTCGCGTGTAAGTCGTCGTCGTACTCCTCCTCGTAGTGGGGGACGCTCATCACGGTCTCGCGATAGGCGCGCTTTACGCGGTCCAACGTCGGGTCGCGACCGGTCGCCGGGACCGCACTCGCGGCGCCGGCTGGAAGCCCGCGTGGCGAGGCGGACCGCCCCGCACCGGCCGGGCGTCCCGCCGGGAGGTCGCGGAGCCGAGCGGCGAACTCCTCGAAGGCGTCCTGTTCGTCCGCGACGCGACGCCCCTCCTCTCGGCAGCGTCCCCTGGCGTCGCGAAGGTACGCGAACGCCACGAGCGCGAGAACCGACGCGAGAACGGTGCCCACGACGACGGCCGGTTCCAGAAGCTCCGCGGCGGTCGAGCAGGTGAGGTCCGTACACTCCGCTGCGGCCGGGTCCGGGTCCGCGACGCGAAACGTCACGTCGGCGGGAGAGATGCTCATGTGAACAGATAGCACGCTCGGAGGACATAGCCTTTCCGTCCGTTCCGAGCGGCTGAGACGGCACTCGCGCCGACGGCTTCGCTCCGCGGCTGGCGCGGCCGGTCGACTCACGCCACACCGCCCGGTCGGGCGGCGTCCTGCGGGGACCTCTCCGAAAAGTATTCCTGCCAGAACTATCACCGAGCGAACGTGCAACGCGACGCCGTCGCCGCGGTCGCGGTCGCCCTCCTCGCGCTCGCGGCGCTCGGCGTCGCCGCGGCCACCATCGACACTGCCGTCGAACCCGACGGCGGCGGCTTCGGCGGCGGTGGAGGGGAGTCGACGGGCGTGGGACCGGACGACCCCGACTCGCTGGGCGAGGACGCCCCCGCCGCGTCGACGCAGATCGCGCCGCTTTTCGACTGCGTCCCGTGGCTCCGGTCGCCGCCGGCGCTGGCCGGGCTGGCGCTGCTTTTCGCCCTCTTCTTCGGGCTGACCTACCGCGACACGGGGTCGCCGTTCGCGGGCGTGATGGTCGCCGGCGCGCTGTTCCTGCCGATCGGCTTGCTGTGGTACGTCTTCGCCTTCTGCTCGTCTCCCGAGGCCCTGGACCGGGACCTGCGACTCGGGCTGGGCAATCAGACGGAGGGCGGGCTTTTCGGGCGGGCCGGCGGGTCAGCCGGGCTCGGCGGCGCCGGCGAGACGGTCTCGACGCCGACGGCGCTGTTCGCGGTGCTGCTCGTCGTCGCGGTCGTCGCCAGCGCGGTCCTCCTGATCACGGCGGGCCGCGACGACGAGGCCGACGCGGCGGGCGGACCCGGGGAGGACGACCCCGAGGAGCCGCCGGAGGTCGCGGCGCTCGGCCGGTCCGCGGGGGCGGCCGCCGACCGGATCGAGGCGGACGCGGACGTGGACAACGAAGTGTTCCGTGCGTGGCGCGAGATGACCGACGCGCTGGAGGTCGACAATCCGCAGTCCACGACGCCCGCGGAGTTCGCCGACGCGGCGGGCGCGGCGGGCGTGGACCGCGACGACGCCGAGGCGCTGACGGCGCTGTTCGAGGAAGTGCGCTACGGCGGCGCCGCCCCGACGGAGGAGCGCGAGCGGCGGGCGGTCGAGGCGCTCCGGCGGATCGAGGAAGCGTACGCGGACGCCGACGGGGACCGGGGGACGGACCGATGAGAGCGGCCGAGGCGGTCGGCGTCGCCGCCCTGCTGGCCGGATTTCTCGCCGTGTTCCAGCGCGGCATCGCGGGGCTGTTCGACTTCAGCTACGCGTTCGTCACCCTGGTCGGCGTGCTCGCGGCCGTCCAGGGGATCCGGTACGCCGGCGCTCGCCGCCGGACGGAGTACGTCTCGCTCGACCTGGGCGACCCCGAGGAGCGCTACGTCGTCGACGTGCCGGGCGCGGAGGTCGACGACTGGCTCCGCCGCGTCGACCCGCGGAGCCGCGGCGGTTCGCGGTTCCGCAACCGCCTCCGCGAACGGATCCGGGAGGCGGCGACGGACCGACTCGTCGCGACGCACGGCTACACGCCCGCCGAGGCGGAGGCGGCGCTCGCGGACGGGTCGTGGACCGACGACGCCGCGGCGGCGGCGTTCCTCGCGCCGTCGCTGGGGTACCCGCTCCGGACGCGCGTTCGGGTTCGGCTGCGCGGCGGCTCGCTCTTCCGACACGGCGTCGATCGGACCGTAACGGCGCTCCGTGAGGAGGGGGAGGGATCGTGAGCCGGGACGCGGAAGGCGGCGGTACTGGCGAGCGGGCGGACGGCGGCCTCGACGACGCGGTCACCTCGTACTCGCCCTTCGAGACGAACCGGTGGGAGGGGGTCGCGGGGGTCACACTGCTGGTGATCGCCGCGGGCGTGATCGCCAGACAGGCCTCGCTGGTGCTCGTCGGCGCCGTCGGCGTGGGGTACGCCATCTACGCGCATTACGGTGACGCGCCCCCCGCTCGCCTCGCGGTGAGTCGGAGTCTCGACGAGACTGCGCCCGAACCGGGCGACGAGGTTCGGGTCACGGTGCGGGTCACGAACGAGGGTTCGGCGACGCTCGCGGACCTCCGACTGGTCGACGGCGTCCCGCCGGCGCTGGAAGTCGTCGACACGCCGGCGCGGCTCGCCACGGCCCTCCGACCCGGCGCCACCGCGACGTTCTCGTACCGGGTCCGTGCGGTCCGGGGGTCACACGACTGGGAACCGCTCCGCGCGGTCACGCGGTCGCCGGCGGGCGCGCGGGAGCGCGAGACGCGCGTCGCGGCGGCGACGACGCTGCGGTGTGCGCCGACGCTCGACGCCGGGGCGGACCTCCCGCTGCGCGGGCTGACGACGCAGTACCACGGGCGCGTGCCGACCGACGTGGGCGGCTCCGGCGTGGAGTTCTACGCCACGCGCGAGTATCGCCGTGGCGACCCGCTCCGGCGGATCGACTGGAACCGACGCGCGCGGACGGGGGAGCTGGCGACGCTGGAGCTCCGTGAGGAACGGGCGGCGACGGTCGTCCTACTGGTCGACGCCCGCGAGGAGGCGTACGTCGCGCCGGCGCCGGAGGCGGAGAACGCGGTCGAGCGGAGCGTCGAGGCCGCCGGACTGACGTTCACGGCGTTACAGGACGGCGGCGACCGGGCGGGCATCGCGGCGGTCTCGCGGCGGGACTGCTGGCTCCCGCCGGGCGCGGGCACCGACCACGCGGTGCGAGCGCGGGACCTGCTGGCGACCCACCCCGCGCTGGCGCCGACGCCCGACGACGACGGCGTCTTCTACGCGTCGGTCTGGCTCCGGCGACTCCGACGCCGGCTCCCCGCCGACGCGCAGGTGATCCTGTTCTCGCCGCTGGCCGACCGGTACCCCGTGCGCGTCGCCAAGCGGTTGGACGCGCACGGCCACCTCGTGACGGTGGTCTCGCCGGACCCGACCTCGGACCGGACCGTGGGCGCCACGGTCGCTCGGTTCGAGCGGGACGGGCGCGTCCGGGACCTCCGCGGGCGCGGGATCCGGGTCGTGGAGTGGGGCGACGAGTCGTTCCCGAAGGCGGTCGCGGGCGCGAGCAGGCGGTGGGACGGATGACCGAGATCGACCGCCGGCCGCCCCCGACCTCGGTCGTTGCCGCGACGGTCCTCGCCCTCTTGTCGGTGCTGGCCTGCGCCGCCGCCAGCGCGCAGGGAGCCCTCGCGGCGACCGTCGGCCTGCTGGCGTTTCTCGTCGGAGTTGTCCGCGGATCGCGCCGGGCACTGACGTGGGCCGTGGTTCTCTACGCCGCCGGGTTCGTCGTCGCCGGCCTCTCCGGGGCGGACCCCGCTCCGCTCGTCGCCGCCGCGGTGGCGCTGGCGCTGGCGTGGGACGCCGCCGACCACGCCCTCTCGCTGGGCGAGCACGTCGGCCGCGACGCGCGCTCGCGACGCAACCAGTTCGTCCACGCCGGCACGAACGGGCTCGTCGGACTGTTGACCGGCGGCGTCGCGTACGGCACCTACGTCGCCGCGACGGGGGGACAGCCGGTCGCGGCGCTCGTGTTCCTGCTGCTGGGCGCGGTCGCGGTCGTCACCGCGTTCCGATGAGCGCGGCGCCGGCCGAGCGTGGCCGACACCGACGGAGACCGACGCTCAGGCCCCCGCCTCCTCCGCGATCGTCGGAACGGGGACGCGCTCGAGCACCTCGCGGATCACCTTCCGCTTGAGGATGGCGTCGACCGTGGCGTCCGGCGTGAGTACGAGGCGATGGGCCAGCACCGGCTCGGCGACCGTCTTCACGTCGTCGGGGGTGACGAACTCGCGGCCGCGGATCACGGCCTGTGCGCGGGCCGCCTCGAACAATCGCTGGGTGCCACGCGGGGAGACGCCCACCTCGACGCGGCGGTCCTCGCGGGTCGCCCGCGCGAGGTCGGCGACGTACTCCAGCAGGTCGTCGTCCATCCGGACGGTCTCGGGCGTCTCGCGGAGCTCCAGCACCGAGGTCTCGTCGAGCACGCGCTCGACGGAGGGGCTCTGCTCGACCCGGCCGGCGCGACGCCGGAGGAGTTCGACCTCGCCGTCCGCGTCCGGGTAGCCGATGGAGCTTTTGACCACGAAGCGGTCGAGCTGGGCCTCGGGGAGCGGGAACGCCCCCTCGCTCTCGACGGGGTTCTGCGTCGCGATCACGTAGAAGGGCTCCGGCAGCTGGTGGGTCTCGCCGTCGACGGTCACCTGGCCCTCCTCCATCGCCTCCAGCAGCGCGGCCTGCGTCTTCGGCGGCGCGCGGTTGATCTCGTCCGCGAGGACGACGTTCGCGAAGATCGGGCCGGGCGCGAACTCGAACGTGCCCTCGCGCTCGTCGAAGACGTTCGTCCCGGTCACGTCCGTCGGGAGGAGGTCGGGCGTGAACTGGATCCGCGAGAACGCCAGTCCGAGGGCGGACGCGAACGCCCGCGCGGTCAGCGTCTTGCCGGTTCCGGGCACGTCCTCGAGCAGGACGTGGCCGCGCGCCAGCACACCCAGCGTCACGCGCTCGAGGAACTCGCGGTCCGCGACCACCGCGCCGCCGACCTCGTCCATCACGCGGCCGCACACGTCGGCCGCTTCGGGGACATCCATGTGCGCCAGGTCCGCTCCGGACCCCAAAGGTCTGTCGGGGGCCACGAACGCCGCGGGCGACCGCCGGAGGGAGTCCGGATCGAAACCACTAAAGTTGGCAACCGACTACCGACGAGTGAGCCGAGGTAGCCTAGCCTGGCCAAGGCGGCAGATTCGAAATCTGCTGTCCATTCGGACACGGGAGTTCAAATCTCTCCCTCGGCGCTTCTTCCGACGCTCCGACCGCGAGCGACCGGTTTCGGTTTCTCTTCGATCGGTGTCCCCTCACCCTTCGCGACCGGCGTCCGGTCCTGTCGACTTACTCCGGTCCGCCGAGCGACTGCTGTTCGCCCCCCTCTCCGCCCCGGAGCCGGCGACGACGCTTGTCGTAGGCCGCCTCCAGTTTCGCGTTCGTCGCCCGCGAGACGAGGTAGCAGTCGACGTCGTCATCGTCGTCGGGGTGGGCGGCCGCGATCCAGACGTGCCCGTCGCCGGTCGAGAGCGACTCCGCCCACCGCTCCGCGGCCGCGCGGCTCCCGAACGCGTGGCGGGTCCCCTCCGCCGCGACGAGCCGACCCACCTTCGCGTTCCGCTTGCGCGCTGACGGTTTGACCGCGACGACGACGCTCACTGGCGGTGTGTGCGTCGCTCCGGGTTAAAAAGGGTCGGCAGACGACCACCATCGAGGGACGCCGGTCGACCGCGGTCAGACCACGGAATTCTCTATCGCAGTATCGGGTTTACTCCGCGTCTGTAGCCATCTCGGTCGCGACGCCGGTGTAGCCCGCGGGCGTGAGCGCGTGGAGCTCCTCGCGGACTTCCTCGTCCACGTCCAACTCGTCGAACAGGTCGCGGAAGTCGTCGAGCGTCACCTGCCGGCCGCGAGTGAGCGCCTTCACGCGCTCGTAGGCGTCGGTGTCGCCCTCGCGGCGGAGGATCGTCTGGACCGCCTCGCCGATGACCGCGGGCGTGCTCTCCAGTTCCTCGGCCATCACCTGCTCGTTGGGGACGACCTTCGCCAGCCCGTCCGCGGCCTTCAGGTAGCCGATCAGCGAGTGGGCCAGCGCGGCGCCCACGTTGCGCTTGACCGTCGAGTCCGAGAGGTCGCGCTGGAGCCGGGAGGTGGTGACGTAGTCCGCGAGGAACGTCAGGTCGGAGTTGGCCTTCGAGAGGTTCCCCTCCGAGTTCTCGAAGTCGATGGGGTTCACCTTGTGGGGCATCGTCGAGGAGCCGGTCTCGCCTTCGACGGCCTCCTGTCCGAGGTAGCGGTCCGAGACGTAGAGCCACGCGTCGCGGTCGAGGTCGAGCAGGACGTTGTTGACCCCGCGGACGGCGTCGAAGACCGCCGCCAGGTCGTCGCAGGGGTTCACCTGCGTCGTCGCCGGCTCGTGGTCGAGTCCGAGGTCGGCGACGAACTCCGCGGCGAACGCGCGCCAGTCGACCTCCGGGAACGCCGCCTCGTGGGCCGCGTAGGTTCCGGAGGCGCCCGCGAGCTTGCCGGCGACCGCGTCGGTCGCGTCGCGGAGGCGGCCGAGACCGCGGCCGAGCCGGGAGGCGTACACCGCCATCTCCTTGCCGAAGGTGGTCGGCGTCGCGGGCTGGCCGTGGGTGCGCGCGAGCATCGGCGTCTCAGCGTACTCGTGGGCGAGGTCGACCAGTTCGTCCCGCACGTCCCGGACCGCGGGCACCAGCACCGCCTCGACCGCGGGCTTCACGAGCAGGCGGTGCGCGAGGTTGTTCACGTCCTCGCTGGTGAGCCCGAAGTGGATCCACGGCGTGATCGCCTCGGGGTCGGCCACGTCGCCGGCTTCCGCGGCGCGGTCGAGCGTCACGCGGAGGAAGTACTCGACCGCCTTCACGTCGTGGTTGGTCGCGTCATACCCCGCCGCGCCCCGGACTTCGAGGTCCTTGATCAGGCGGGCGTCGTCGGCGTCGAACGCCTCGTAGCAGTCGCGGAGGACGGCGCGCTCGTTCGTGTCGAGCTCCAGTGCCGTCGCGGGCAGGTCAGCCAGCGCGATCAGGTACTCGACCTCGACGCGGGTCCGGGCCCGCATCAATGCGGCCTCGCTGGCGTACGGCGACAGGGGCGCGGTGCGACCGGCGTATCGCCCGTCGAGCGGCGAGACGGCCGCGAGCGGATCCGCCCGGTCGAGCCCCGGGATCGTGGCTTCGTCGTCGGTCATACCCGACCGTCCCGGCGGCACCCGCAAAAGGGTGTCGGGGCACGTCCGTGCATCCTTCCGGCGGGTTACCGCGCCGGATCCGGTTTTTCTGTGTCCGAACGTGGATCGAACCGCGCCTCGGACCGCAACCCCTATACTCGGAGCGACGGACCGTGCGAGTATGAAGATCGCCGGCATGGCGAGCAACCGAGGACGGAACCTGCTGCACATCGACGACCTCGCGCCCGCCGGGGCCGCGCTGTCCGTCGTGGTGACCAACCGGGAGGGCGCGCCCGTCGTGGAGGCGGCCTCGGAGCGGGGGATCCCCACCGAGGTCGTCGTCCGCGAGGAGGGCGAGTCGCGGGAGTCCCACGAGCGCCGGATCCTCGACCGGCTCTCGGGCTACGACTTCGACGTCGTCTGTCTGGACGGGTACATGCGCGTGCTGACGGAGACGTTCCTCGACGCCGCGCCGACGGCACTGAACGTCCACCCCTCCCTGCTGCCCGCGTTCCCCGGGATGGACGCCCACGAGCAGGTGCTCGACGCGGGCGTTCGGACGACTGGCGCGACCGTCCACGTCGTCACCGAGGCGGTCGACGCCGGCCCCGTCGTCACGCAGGAACCGGTCCCCGTGTACGAGGACGACGACGCGGACTCCTTGAAGCATAGAGTGCTATATCAAGCGGAGTTCGCGGCCTATCCCCGGGCGGTGCGCTGGTTCGCGGAGGACCGCGTGACGGTGGACCGCGAGGCCGGCGAGGTCCGCGTCGAGGGCGACACGGGCGGGGACTTCCCGCAGCGTCGCCTCGTCTCGGAGGACCGCGCGGCGACGCTCCGCTACGGCGAGAACCCCCATCAGGACGCCGCGCTGTACGCGGACGACGCCAGCGAGGAGGCGAGCGTCGTCTCCGCGCCCCAGTTGAACGAGGGCGCGAAGGGGATGGGCTACAACAACTACAACGACGCGGACGCGGCGCTGAACCTGATCAAGGAGTTCGAGGCGCCCGCAGCCGCGGTGATCAAACACACCAACCCCGCGGGCTGTGCGGTCGCGGACACGCTCGCGGAGGCGTACGACCGCGCGCTGCGGACGGACGCGAAGTCGGCGTTCGGCGGCATCGTCGCGCTCAACCGCGAGTGCGACGCGGAGACGGCCGACGCAATCACGGAGTCGTTCAAGGAGGTCGTCGTCGCGCCCGGCTACACCGACGCCGCGCTCGACGTGCTCCGCGAGAAGAAGAACCTCCGCGTGCTCGACGTGGGGGACCTCGGGCCGATGGCGGAGCGGTTCTCGGAGCGACTCACCGAGAACGACCTCGTCGGCGGCCGCCTCGTCCAGGAGCGCGACCGCCAGCGTCCCGCGGTCGACGACCTCGAGGTCGTCACGGAGCGCGAGCCGACCGACGCGGAGCTCGAGACGATGGTGTTCGCGTGGAAGACGCTGAAGCACGTGAAGTCCAACGGCATCCTGTTCGCGGACGGCACCGAGACGGTCGGCATCGGCGCGGGGCAGGTCTCGCGCGTGGACGCGGTGACGCTCGCGGCGATGAAGGCCGAGAAGGACGCCGACGGCAAGTCCGCCGAGGGCGCGGTGATGGCCTCGGACGCGTTCTTCCCGTTCCCGGACGGCATCGAGGAGGCGGCCGAGGCCGGTATCGAGGCCGTGGTCCAGCCCGGCGGCTCGGTCAACGACGAGGACGTGATCGCGGCCGCCGACGAGCACGACATGGCGATGGCGTTCACCGGTTCGCGGTCGTTCAGACACGACTGACGGAAGTCCGCGAACGGACCGAGAGATCGGGCCAGCGTCGACGGCTGGGGCTTTCTGGGCGGCGCTGGCCCAGCAGCGGAAGGAGCAGCGGGAACAGAAATAGCGTCGCAGGGGACCCGCCCGGGACACGCGAACTGGACGCCACCCACGCGATCCGGCCGTGCTCGACACCCTCCGCATGACCCCTCGAGAGCGGCCGTGGAGCACGCTGGGCCACACCGACGAACGCGGAACGTTCAAACGCCGCGCGCTCCTCGCCGCGGACATGGACGAGGACCGGCGCGTCGCGGATCTCTCGGAGGTCCCCGACGACGCCACGCTGCTCGTGACGCTCCGCCCGGTCGGCGACGTGGCCGACGACACCGGCGACGTAGGCGCGGACGACGCTGGCGACCCGGAGGTTGAGGCGCTGTTGATCCGCCTGTCGGACGGCGTCGCCGCCTACCGGAACTACTGCCAGCACTGGACCGACGTGCGCCTGAACAAGGGCGACGGCGGCTTCGTGCGGAACGGCGAGATCTTCTGCCGCAAGCACGGCGCGACGTTCGAGGGTGGCTCGGGCTACTGCAACTTCGGCCCCTGCGAGGGCGCGACGCTCGACCGCGTGGCCGTGACGGCCGAGGACGGCGCGGTGTACCTCACCGACGAGGAGTACGAGTTCGTCCGCGTCGGTCCCGCCGAGCGCGACGAGGAGGCCGGCGGCTCCCGGATCGACTTCACCGGGAACTGACTCGCGGCCGGCGCCCGATTTTTCGGCACCTCCGTCTCAGCGGTTCTCGACCGCCATTCCCTCGGCGATCTCGAACTCCTCCGCGCCGGAGAATCGCGTCGGGTCGAAGGGGCCGATGGCGGCGTCGAGGGGGTCCTCCGCGTCGGCGGCCGAACTCGGCAGTCCCCGCTCCGCGCGCTCTATCGCCATCTCCGCGAGCGCTTCCGCGTGGGCCGGCGCGCGCATGAACCCGTGGCCCTGCCACCCCGCGCCGACGAACAGCCCCGGCTCGACCTCGCCGAGCAGCGGGTCGCCGTCCGGCGTCGCGGTGCAGAGGCCGGCCCACGCGCGTTCCGGTTCGGTCGCGTACTCCGCGCGCTCCCGGAGCGCGGTCGAGACGTTCCCGACGAACCAGTCGTCGGCGGTCGGGTCGTACGCTTCCGGGTCCGCCTCCACCGGCTCCGTCCCGTCGCCGCCGAGCAGGCCGGTCGGATGCGGCCGGAAGTAGACGCCCGCGGTCGCGTCGTACACCATCGGCCCCTCGTAGGGCGCCGCGCTCGTCAGCGCCTGCACGCGGTAGGGCTTGACCGCCAGCGGCCGGTCCGCGGCCGCGAACAGGCGCTTCGTGTGCGCGCCGGCCGCGACGACCACCGCGTCGAAGCGCTCGCGGTTCGGGTCGGCGTCGGGAGCGGCATCGGTGTTGATCAGCACCGCGGGCGCGTCCGCCGTTTCGGAAAACCCGTCCGCGGGGAGCGCGACCGGCGTCTCCTCCCTGATCTCGACGCCGAGTTCGCGGGCGCGGGCGGCCATCGCCTCGGTGTAGGCGGCGGGGTCGACGTAGCCGGCGTTCTCCGCGACGGCGGCCGCGGCGAGGTCGTCCGTCTTCAGCGGGAACGCGTCCGCGAGCTCCTCGGGGGCCACGAGCGACACCGCGCGGCCGTGGGCGCGCATGCGCTCGACCGTGGCGGGCAGCGCCTCGGCGGTCTCGTCGCCCTCGCGAACGGCGATGACGTACGGGCGCTCCGTGAACGCGAACCCCTCCGGTCCGGGTCCGGCGAGGTCGCGGAACCGGTCCATCGACCGCGCGGCGAGGCGGGCGTCCACGTCCTCGGCGTAGGCGTCGTACAGCACGCCCGCGGCGCGGCCGGAGCTGCCGCTGGCGACCGTTTCGCGCTCGAACAGGGTGACGGCCGCGCCGCGGGCGGCGAGGTCGCCGGCGGTCGTGACGCCGACGGCGCCGCCGCCGACCACGGCGACGTGCGGGGGCATACACGACGCTTCGTCGCCCCGTGCTTATAAGGAACGGTCGGCGGGACGGAGGAAGTCGTCGACGCCGCGGGCGGGGTAGCCGACGACGCGGTCCGCCCCGGCCTCGCGGAGGGCGTCGACGCGCTCGCGCACCGCGTCGGGGTTGCCGACGAGGGCGAAGTCGTGGACCGCCGCCGAGAGCACCTCGCGGGCGCGGTCGGTCGCCGCGGCGTCCGTGGCGGCGCCGTCGGGGAGCGCGCGGGCGACGGGCCGGCGTCGGGCGGCGTAGGCGCCGACCGCGTCGAGCGCCTCGTCGGTGTCGTCCGTGAGGACGGTGGGCGCGTAGACGGCGACCTCGCCGTCGAACCCCGTCGCGCGGAGCGCGCGGAGGTCCCGCGCCGTGGACCGGGAGAGCAGTTCGTACTGCGTCCCGCCCGCGGCCATCGCCAGCCGCTCGACGCCCTCGGTGCCGACCCACGCGTCGGGCGCCGTCTCGCGGGCGGCGCCGATCCGGGGGGCGACCGCTCGCTCCGCCTCCTCCTCGGAGAGATAGGCGCCGTGGCCGGCCACGAGGACGCGGCGGACGCCCTCCGGCAGGTCGGCGAGCAGCGAGTCGTCGCCGAGGGGATCGTACCCGTCGGCGCGGACCGGCGTGGTGAGGTACACCTGCTTGTTCTCGGCGAGGGCGGCGAGGGTGTCCGGCTCCGGGACGTGCTCGCGTCCCTCGTAGTCGATGGCGACGGCGTCGACGGGGAGGTCGGCCCCCCGCGACACGTCGCACTCGGCGGGCTTGAGCGCCGCCGCGTCCAGTCCGGTACGCGCCACTGCGTGCTCGTCGGTCTCTGTCAACATCGAGAATCACTGCCGCCGGCGGATCGGCTCTCGGTGGTCGTGCGGTTACCGTCGCGGAACGCGACCAATCGCCTGTGCGGCCATACCTCCGCTGGGGCCTTCTCCCGCATAAACGCACCGGGTCTCGGGAATGTTGCCGGCCGCTCGCCGGCCGCGTGCCGGCGGCGTGTCGGCCGTGTGTCGGCGGCGTGCCGGCCGTGTGTCGGCGGCGTGCCGGCCGCACCCCCGGATCGAAACGGGCGTACGGGCCGGTGACACCCGCGTCACCCGGTATCCTCGTCCTCGCCGAACGGTTAACCCCGCGGCGCCCCATCCTCGAGACATGAACCAGCTCGTGAACGGCGAGTGGCGGACGGAGACCTACGAGGCGACCGACGAGGAGGGTGCGTTCCAGCGCGGCGAGACCACCTTCAGAAACTGGCTCGCGGGGTCGGCGATCCCGGGGGGCGTCGACGCGGAGCCGGACGAGCGCTTCCAGCCCGAGGCGGGCCGGTACCACCTCTACGTCTCCTACGCCTGTCCGTGGGCCCACCGGGCCCTCCTCGCGCGGTCGCTGCTCGGGCTGGAGGACGCCATCTCGGTCTCCGTCGTGGACCCGTGGCGCGGCGAGGACGGCTGGCAGTTCACCCCCGAGAAGGCGGGCTGTACGCCGGACCACCTCCACGGCGCCGACTACCTGCGCGAGCTGTACGTGAAGGCGGACCCGGACGCAACCTGTCGCGTCACCGTTCCGGTGCTGTGGGACAAGAAGGAGGACACCATCGTCAACAACGAGTCCCGAGAGATCCTCCGGATGCTCGACACCGCCTTCGCCGGGACGGACGTCGGCAACGACGCGACCCTCCTCCCGGAGGCCGAGGACGCAGACGCCTCGGACCGCGTCGCGGACGGCCGCTTCGACCCCGAGGGCGTCGCCCGCGTCGACGAGGCCATCACCGACATCTACGAGCCGATCAACAACGGCGTCTACCGCGCCGGATTCGCGGAGTCGCAGTCGGCCTACGACGAGGCGATCGACGAACTGTTCGGCGCCCTGGACCGCTGGAACGAGGAACTCGGCGAGCGCCGCTACCTCGTCGGGGACACCCTCACCGAGGCGGATCTCTGCATGTTCACCACGCTGATCCGCTTCGACCACGTCTACCACACGCACTTCATGTGCAACGTGCAACAGATTCACGAGTACGACCACCTCTGGCCGTACCTGCGCGACCTCTACACGACCGCGGACGTGGCCGAGACCGTGAACCTCGACCACATCAAGGAGCACTACTACACCACCCACCCCGACGTGACGCCCACGCGCATCGTCGCCCGCGGCCCGGACCTGGAGTTCGCGGCCCCGCACGACCGCGACCGGTTCGGCGGTGGCCCGCCGGCCGGGATCGAGGACGCGGACCGCGCGTCGGCTCCCGGCGTGGGGGAGTAGCGCGCGAAAGGCGGCGCGCGGAACGTCGCGCGCCGAGCGAAACCCGACGGCGTACCCTCCCGTGGCGTCCCACATCGCCGGCTCCCGACCCCTTTTTGCTGACTCGCGCGGTGGGACGGGTATGCACACTCCGACGGAGCGCGTCCGCCGCGCGAAGCGGTCGCGGATCCGCACGATGTTCGACCTCGCGGAGGCGCAACCACCGGAGCGCGACCTCGTCCGGCTGGAGGTCGGCGAACCGGACTTCGACACCCCCGAACACGTCATCGACGCCGCCGCCGACGCGGCTCGCGCGGGCGCGACTCACTACACCTCCAACGCGGGCCTCCCGGCGTGTCGGGAGGCGATAAGCGACACGCTCGCCCGGGAGTACGGCGTCCGGCACGGCGCCGACGAGGTGCTCGTCACCGTCGGCGGGATGGAGGCGCTGCTGCTCGCGGTCCTGTCCACGGTCGGGCCGGGCGAGGAGTTGGTCGTACCGGGACCGACGTGGCCCAACTACGAGACGCAGGCCGCGCTCGCGGACGCCGACTTCGTCGAGGTTCCGATGCCCGCCGAGACGGGGTACGACCTCGACGCCGACCGCGTGATCGAGGAGTTGGGCCCGGAGACGGGCGCGGTCGTGCTGACGACGCCCTCGAACCCCACCGGCCGCGTCTTCGACCCCGAGGAGTGCCGCGCGGTCGTGGAGGCCGCGGCCGACTGCGGCGCGTACGTGATCGCCGACGAGGTGTACCTCGGGCTGACCTACGACGGCGACGCGCGCGGGATCGCCGCGGAGACGGGCCATCCCGACCACGTGCTGACGGTCGGCTCCTGCTCGAAGACGTACGCCATGACGGGCTGGCGGCTCGGCTGGCTGGCGGGCGACCCTCACGTCCTCGACGAGGCGACGAAGGTCCGCGAGTCGACCACGGCGTGCGCGTCGAGCGTCGCCCAGCACGCCGCGATCGCCGCGCTCACCGGGCCGCAGGAGCCCGTCCGCGAGATGCGGCGCGCCTTCGAGCGTCGTCGCGACCTCGTTGTCGAGCGCATCGACGCCATCGACGGCCTCTCCGCGCCGCGGCCGGAGGGCGCCTTCTACGCGTTTCTGGACCCCGCGGGCGTCGAGGACGACATGGCGTTCGCGCGGACGCTGCTGGAGGACCACGGCGTCGTCCTCGCGCCCGGGAGCGGCTTCGGCGAGACCGGACGGGGGAAGCTCCGCCTCTCGTTCGCCAACTCCGCGGAGCGACTGCGGGAGGGGTTCGACCGGATCGAGCGGGCGCTGGGGGAGCGGTAATCACCAAGCGAGGCTCATCGAACGACAATCAGCGAACGGCGGATCTCCGGGCGACGATCACCGAGCGACGATCACCGAGACGGGCGAGTTGTGGACCACCTGCTTGGCGACGTTCCCGACGATCAGACGATCGACCAGCGATCCGCCGTGGCTCCCGATCACGACCGCGTCGTACTCCTCCACGGCGTTCAAAATGACCCGGGCCGGATGCCCGACCTGTACCTCGGTGGTTATCTGTCTCCCGTACTCGGCGGCGAGGTCGCGGGCGTCGTCGAACACGTCCTCCGCGCGGTCCTCCGCGCCCGCCTCGACGTCGTCTTCGAGGGCGAGCGACGTGGCGGCTCCGCCCCATCGGGATGGGGTGCCCGCGACGTGCAGGACGGTGATGTCGGCGTCGGGGTGGTTCTCGAGGGCGTACTCGAGCGCCTGTTTCGCCATCTCCGAGTCGTCCATCGGAACGAGGATCCGCGAGATCATGCGACAGCTACGGCCGGTGAGACGTTAAACCGGCCGGTCGTCCCGGTCGGCGGTGCCGAAACGCGACTCGTGCCCGCGCGTTCGGACCGTGTCGGGACGGGTTCGAGAACGGCCCGGCTGCGAATCGGCTACTCCGCGCGCTCGACCGAGTTGTCGTTCTCGCCTTCTCCGTCCGCGAACGACCCCTGTCGGATCGCCCGTTCCGCGTCCGCGAGGGCCTCCTCGCGGTCGAAGGAGTCGACGACGTACTGCAGTTCCTCGCGCGGCGCGTCCGCGAGGTCCTCGGCGTGGCGCGTGATGGCCGGGACGGCGCGGATGATGTTGTCGACGATCGGAACGTCCGCGGCGCGCGCCGACCGCGATCCGGGATTGAGGTCGATCACGATCTCCGTCTTGCCGGCCTCGGCGAGGGCGGCGGCGCGGTCGCCGTCCTCCAGGGGGACCAGCACCACGTCGGCGGCGCCGATCCCCTCGGCGTCCACCTTCGCGCGCTCGTGGGAGAGCCCCGGGATGCGGCCGTCCGCCGTCAGGCCGAGCACCTCCTCCGCGCCGTGCTCGCGCAGGTGGTCCGCGATGCGGGCCATGCGCTCCTCGGTCCGGTTGAAGAGGTTGACCTCGATCGCGGCGCCGGTCGCGTCCGCGAGGGTGGCCATCTCGCCCGGAACGAGCGCCGCGACGTTGCCGTTCACCGAGAGGACCGGGCGGTCGGCGAGCAGCAGTTGCGCGGCGGCCGCGCGCGCCGCCTCGTCGGCGGAGGGGAGCGTCCGCTCGCCGAGCAGGTAGTCGAACGCCTCCCCGCGCCCCTGCGCGATGAGCCCCTGCTTCGAGGTGATCCCCTTCTCGACGCCCGCCTCGATGCGGTGGCGCGTGAGGAGGGACTCGTACCGGGGGTGGTCCTCCGGGATCTCGACGTCGCTCATGACGACCGATCCTCGGCCGGCGGGGGTCTAAAAGCCGTCTCTCCGCGGTCGGCGGTTCCCCGATCCGGGCCGCTCCCTCACGCCGTCTCCCTCACGCCGCTTTCCTCACGCCGCCTCCCTCACGCCTCCTCGACCGGCCGACGCTCAACGTCCAGCAGGTCGTAGAGGTCCGCGTCCTCGGGCATCGGCGGCTCGTAGGGGCCCTCGCGGCGCGACTCGAACTCCGCGGTCGCGGCCGCGCGGAGGTCGTCGTCCGCGATCAGGCGGCCGAGCGTCGCGCCGATCACCTTCGACGCGTAGCACGCGCCGTCGACGCCCGTGGTCCCGCTGGCGGCGACCGCCTGCCAGGAGTGGGCGGGCGTGCCGACCGGCCACGTCGCGGCGGTGAACCGCCCGAGCGGGACGACCTGACTCACCTCGCCGGAGTCCGTCGAGTACGACCCCGTCTCGCCCGCGTCGGTCGCGTCGATCGGGTCGGTGAAGTAGTCCGCCTCGCGGGCCTTCTCTCGGGCGTCCGACGGGAGCTCCGCGAGCGCGCTCTCCACGTCGCCCAGCGAGTCGCGGAGGCCGGCGGCCGTCTCCGCGTCATCCACCTCGAACGGGCCGAGGTCGGCCATCGTCTCGCGGATCGCGTCGCCGAGCGTCTCGTTCGGCTGCACGCCGTGGAGCCCCGTCGTCTGGGTGACGTCCACGTCCACGTCGGCCATCAGCGCCGCGCCCTCGGCGGCGTCGAGGACGCGCTCGCTCACCGACTCGACGAGGTCGCGGTCGGGCGCGCGGACGAGGATCTCGCCGGTCGCCTCGGGGGGCACGACGTTCGGCGCGTCGCCGCCCTCCGTGACGACGTAGTGGATGCGGACCGGGTCCGGCACGTGCTCGCGCATGTACTCGACGCCGGTGTGGAACAACTGGAGGCCGTCGAGCGCGCTCCGGCCGGCCTCGGGCGCGGCCGCCGCGTGCGAGGAGACGCCCTCGAAGGTGACCTCGTAGCCGTTCACCGCCAGGCACGCCCCCTTCGTCGGCGCGTTGTACCAGCCGGGGTGCCACGAGACGACCGCGTCGAGGCCGTCGAAGATGCCGGCGCGCACGAGGTACGTCTTCCCGCCGCCCTTCTCCTCGGCGGGCGTGCCGACGTAGACGACGCTGCCCGCGAGGCCGTCGTCGATCAGGTCCGCGACCGCGAGCGCGCCGCCGAGGCTCCCGACACCGAAGAGGTTGTGCCCGCAGCCGTGGCCGGGCGCCCCCTGCTCCACCGGGTCGCGGTTGGCCGCCCGGCGCTGGGACATCCCGGGGAGCGCGTCGTACTCGCCCATCGTCCCGACGACCGGGCCCTCGTCGCCATAGCGCGCGACGATGGCCGTCTCCAGCCCGCCCGCGCCGACGGTCACGTCGAACCCCCGGTCGCGGAGCACGCCGGCGATGCGCCCGGCTGCGTAGGTCTCCTCCAGTGCCGGTTCCGGACGCTCCCAGATGTCGTTCGCGAGCGCCGTCAGCTCCTCCCGTCGCGACTCGACCGCGGCCGCGGCTTCCTCGGTGACGTTCATGCCCGTGACTTCCACGGCCGGCGCAAAAGGGTTCCCTCACCGGCAGGCGGCGCGGTTGAACTCGTCGAGGGACACCGCATTGAACGCCGACAGTGGGCGGTGCAGACCGGGTCAGACATCCCGTTTTTCTGAAAACTCGCGGCGGTGCGGTGCGGTCGCGGTACCGTGCGGTGCGGTCGCGGGGTGGGTGCTGTGCGGTCGCGGTACCGTGCGGTGCGGTCGCGAGGTGGGTGCTGTGCGGTCGCGACGCTGGGCTCCGAGGTGGTGCTGTCCAGCGCGGCAGACCTGCGACGATCGGTCGCAAACCGGGTCGTCGCGGTCTCAGGGCGCGACGAGGTCGACGACCGTCTCGTCGTCGACGACGTGATTGTGCGCGCCCTCGTCGTCGTTCCAGAGGACGAGCGCGTTCTCGACGGAGAGCACCGCGCCGTACTCCGCCTCTCGGAGCGCGCGGTTCAACTCCGTCTCCCGGGTGAGGACGGCGTACTGCTCCAGGTCCTCCGAGCCGTCGCCGACCTTGAACAGCCGGTTGCCGCCGTCGCTCAGGTCGTGGCTCAGCTTCACCCAGAGGGCGTTCACGCGGTCGGTGACGTGTTCGTCGGCGGCCGCGAGCGGCATGTGGCGCTCGGGGCTGGCGGTCACGTCGACGCGCCGCTGTCCGTCCGGGCGGAGGATCGAGTAGGCGAACTGCACGTCGACGTTGACGAACTCGCCGGGCGCCTCGCCCGGGTCGCGGTCGGCCGCCTCGTCGAGCCGCCGCTGGAAGGGCGGGACCTCGAGGTCCGGGCGCACGTCGAACGACCAGCCGCGGTCGCTCGGGACCGCGTCGGGCCACAGGCGGAGCGTCGGGCTGTAGACGCTCGTCCCGGCGTCGGGCGGCGTCACCGCGCGCTCGATCTCGCGGAGGCCCGTCGCGGTGTTGAGGTCCGCGGGCGCGAGCGCGACGACCGAGCCGTCCGCGGCGAGCGCGTCCAGCGCCGCCTCGACGACCGGGACCGGCTCCGCGAGTTCCGAGAGCACGTTTCCGAACAGGACGAGGTCGAAGGGCTCGGTGGCCGGGCCGTCGTCATCGTTCCCCTCCAGCCCGAGGAACGATTCCGCGGTCTCGCGGTGGACCGTCGGCCGGAAGTTGCGGTCCGCCTCGTCGAGCAGCGCCTCCAGCACGTCCGCGGCGGCGCTCGGCTCGACCGCGTGGTACTCCACGACCGCGTCGTCGGGCAGGTAGTCGTGGAGGCCGAGCGCCGGGCCGCCGACGCCCGCGCCCACGTCGAGCACCCGAAGCCGGCGGTCGAGCAGCCCGTTCTCGGCGAGGTCGTCGAGGACGTAGCCGACCGCGGCGTAGTAGTCGGGCAGGTGGTAGATCGCGTAGCCGAGCGCGGCGACGCGGTCGTACTCCACGTCGTTCTGGAAGTAGTAATCCTCCTTCAGCCGGCGGACGGCCGCGCGGAGGTCGCCGCCCGAGTCGCCGCGGTGCCAGTTCGCACCGAACTCGCCGATCAGCAGGTCCTCGACTCCGAACGCGTACGCCTCGGGGAACGCCTCGGGCCCCCAACCCGGCAGCGGGGCGGGGTCGTCCTCGACCGGGACGAAGGTCCCGTCCTCGCGCTCGCGGAGGCCGAGGTCGAACGCCTCCTCGCGGAGCGTCTGTTTGACGACGGCCGGGTGAGCCCCGCCCTCGACGTAGTCGGCGAGCTCCTCGGGGTCGATCGGACGGACCTGTCTGAGGTACTTCGCGCTGTCGCGGACTGCGTCTCTGTCGATCATTGGGGTAGCATGTGGGTCATCTGGTGTGGGTCATCGGCGTGGTGTGGGCCATCGGAATCGGCGGGTCGGTCAGTCGTGTCTGTCGCGCGCGTCGCGTTCGCCGCGGGCCGCCTCGTAGAGCGCGGCGAACGCCTCGGGGTCGGCGTCCGCGAGGTCGCGCGCGGCCTCGGCGACCGCGTCGGCGCCGTCGAAGGCGCGCTGGATCTCGGCGTACACCGCCGGGGACCCCTCGGTGACGGTGTCCGCGAGGTCGTCGAGCGCGCCCGAGACCGGGGTGTGGAACTCCTCGCGCACGTCCTCGCCGGCGAGACGCCACGCGAGGATCGCCGCGTGCGCGCCTGCCTGTACCGTCTCCATCGCGCGGTCGTGCTCCTCGGGCGTCGTCTCGAACACGTCGTTGCCGCCGGCCTCCACGTCGGCGACGACCGCGTCGATCAGCGGGCCGCCGGCGTCGATCACGGCGGCGACGTTGCCCGGCACGCGCGGCGGCGCGAACAGGGGATGGAAGCTCGCCCGCTGGGCGTCCGGACACGCCGCGCGCAGCGCCGCGACCGGTTCCGCCATCGCCCCGGACACGTCGAAGACCGCCTCGCCGACGTTGTCGGCGTAGGCGTCGACCGCGTCCGGGACCGCGGACATCGGCACCGCGAGACAGACCGCGTCGAACGTCTCCGTCGTGTCGGGGTCGACCGCGCGGGCGTCGCGCGCGTCGGCCGCGTCGCGGGCGACGACGGGGTCGCGGTCGGCGAACGCCACCGTCCCCTCGACGGTGTCGGCGACCCACCGGCCCATCTCTCCGGCGCCCACGACGAGTAGATCCATCGGTCACTCGGGGTACGACGCCTGGGAGGTAAAAACGTTCGAAGCGCGCGCCGCTCGGCGAAACCCGGGCGCGATCAGAGCCGGTCGTCCTCGATGCTGCCGGGGTCCTCCGCCGTGTCGAACATGTTGTTCTCCGCGCCCTCCAGCATCTCGTCGCGGGGCTCCTCGTCGACGACGGTGACGTTGTACGCCTCGATGCCCGAGGAGATGAGCTCCTCGGCGGCCTGTTCCTCGGAGACGAACTCCTGTTCCGCGAGCTGCTGGAACTCGGAGTACACGTCGTCTGACAGCGAGAGTTCGAAGGTGGGCATACCTGGGGGTATCCCCTGCGTCCTTTTGAACCTTGGCTCCGGATGCGCGCCGTCGACACGACCGGTGCGGTGCCCCCAACGCGGCCGATCCGCCGGCGGTCACTCCTCGCCGACGCGCTCGCGGACCGCGTCGAGGAGGTCCCGCTCTGCCTCGACTTCCTCGCGCAACACGGCCAACGCGTCGGCGAGCGATCCGTGGTCGGCGAGGTAGGTGACGCCCACGGCGCTTTTGATCAGGTTCGCGGTCGGCCCGGTGAACGTCCGCGGCCCCAACTGCGCGACGGCGCCGTCGCCGACGGAGACCAGCCAGCCGGGCGTCTCGAAGGTCCACGTTTCGAACGCCGGCTCCCGGCCGGCCCTCAGCGCCTCCACCGCCTCCGCGACGTTGTTCGCGGCGGTCTCGGAGGCGCGAACCGCCGCCTGCGCGCTCGGCGGCACGACGGCGCCGCTCCCGTCCCGGACCCGTGCGGCGTCCCCGACGACGAAGGTGCGCTCGTCCAGCGCGAGGGTGCCGTCGACCTCCCGGCGACGGCCGTCCAGTGCGTCCGGGCCCCGCACCCCGCCGGTCCAGACCAACAGGCCGTGAGGGAGCGTCCCGGCGTCCGCCGAATCGACCGACTCCCCCGCCATCTCGACGGCGTCCGCGCCGGCGGCCGTCACGCGCGTCCCCGTCCGCACGGCCACGTCGAGGCGGTCGAGTTCCTCGCGGACGGCCGCCCGGAACTCCTCCGGAAAGCCGGGAACGACGCGGTCCTCCGCCTCCAGCAGCACCACCTCGACGTGGCCGGCGACCCCTTCGTCACGGGCGAACTGGGCGAGTTCGCCCGCCGTCTGGACGCCCGACAGGCCCGCGCCCGCGACCACCGCTCGGCCGCCACCGGCGTCGAGGACGCCGCGGAACTCCCGGCGGATCCGGCTCGCGTGCGGGAGCCGCTTGAGCGGGAGCGCGTGCTCCGCGACCCCCGGAACGTCGCGGTAGTCGGTCCCTGCGCCGAGCGCGACCACGACCACGTCGTAGTCGACCGCGTCGCCGTCCGCCAGCCGGACGGACCGATCCTCGCGGTCGACGGACGCCACCGTCGCCTCCCGGACCGTGGCCCGGTCCAGCAGGTCCGTCAGTGGGAGGGAGATGCGGTCGACGAACTCCGGCCGCCGGATGGCCCGGTGGAGTTCGTGCTGGATCAGGTGGTCGCCGGTCTCGTCGACGAGCGTCAGGTCGACGGCCGACGGCAACGTCCCTTCGAGCGTTCGCGTCGTGACGAGGCCCGCGTATCCGCCCCCGAGAACGACCACGCGCATATCGGGCGTCTGGTCCGGGGCCCACTAATGTCTGGTTGCGAGGCCGCCGGCGAACGCCCTCGGTGGCGCCTCTTCGCGCGGCCGTTCCGATCCACGTTTTTGCCCACTAGTCGGCTGTCGGTGGCAATCCTTATGCAGTATCGTCCGCAATTCTCGCGCGTGACAGTGACACTTCCCGGCCCGACGCTCGGCATCGTCGGGGGCGGTCAGCTGGGACGGATGATCGGCGAGGCGGTCGCGCCGCTGGGCGTCGAGGTGGTCGTGCTCGACCCGACGCCGGACCCGCCGGCCGCGCCGACGACCGCGGACCAGATCGTGGGGAGCTTCGACGACGAGGCGGCCGTCCGCGAACTCGCCGAGCGCGCGGACGCCGTGACCTACGAGATCGAGCTCGCGGACCCGGACCTGCTGGCGGCGGTGAGCGAGGAGTTCGACGTGCCGGTCCATCCCGACCCGTCGACGCTCCGCACCATCCAGGACAAGCTCGTCCAGAAGCGCGCGCTCGAGGAGGCGGGGATCCCGGTCCCGGAGTTCGTCGAGGTCTCCGACGAGGCGGCCCTCCGCCGCGCGGTCGAGGCGTTCGGCGGCGTCATGCTGAAGGCCCGCGAGGGGGGCTACGACGGCCGGGGTAACCGTCCCGTCGAGGACCCCGACGAGGCGGCCGCGGCGCTCGCGGAACTCGGCACGCACGCGATGGCCGAGACGCTCGTTCCTTTCGAGCGCGAGCTCTCCGTGATCGGCGTGAAGGGCCCCGACGGCGTGGCTACCTACCCCGTCACCGAGACCCTCCACCGCGAGGAGATCCTCCGCGAGAGCGTGGCGCCGGCCCGGGCGGACGACGCGGTGCTGGAGCGCGCGGAGGCGGTCGCGCGCGACGTGCTCGAGTTCCTCGACGGCCGCGGCGTCTACGGCATCGAACTGTTCGAGGCGCCGGACGGCGAGGTGCTGGTCAACGAGATCGCGCCCCGGCCCCACAACTCCGGGCACTGGACCATCGAGGGCGCGGCGACCTCGCAGTTCGAGAACCACGTCCGCGCCGTGTTGGGCTGGCCGCTCGGGCCGACCGACCTCGTCGCGCCCGCGGTCACCGCGAACGTGCTCGGCGACGTGGCCGAGCCGGAGCCCGCGACGCTGTCGGGCGTCGAGGCGGTGCTGGCCGCGGCCGACGCCGACCTCCACTGGTACGGCAAGCGCGAGGCCCGGCCGCTCCGCAAGATGGGCCACCTCACCGTGACCGGCGAGGAGGCAGACGCCGCTCCCGACGTGCCCGGCGACCGATCGCGCGCCGACCGCGCCGACCTGCTCGCCCGCGCCCGCGAATTGCGCGACGGACTGACCTTCACCGACGACTGACGACCGCGACCCACGACCGCGACCAACGGACACACGACACGCCACAATGACCACCGTTCAGAACCTCATCGACAGACTCGACGCGGAAGCCGACGCGGACGCCGACCCCGCCACGACCCCGGACGTGGGGATCATCATGGGCTCGGACTCGGACCTCGACACGATGGCGGGCGCCTACGACGCGCTCCGCGAACTCGGCTTCGCGGAACAGACCGACTTCGGGAACCCGCCGGACGCCCGGTTCACCTTCGAGAGCTACGTCGTCTCCGCACACCGCACGCCGGAGCTGATGTACGCCTACGGGGAGACGGCGGAGGCCCGGGGAGTCGACGTGATAATCGCCGGCGCGGGCGGCAAGTCCGCGGACCTGCCGAACATGACCGCCTCGGTCGCGTATCCGGTCCCCGTCATCGGCGTTCCCGTACAGGAGAAGTCCGTCGACAGCGTGCTGGGGATGCCCACGGGCGCGCCCATCGTCGCGGTCGACGCGGGTAAGTCGTTCAACGCCGGCCTCTCGGCCGCGCAGGTGCTCTCGCGGGAACACGAGGCGATCCGCGACCGGCTGGTCGCGTTCCACGACGAGCAGAAGGCCGGCGTCGCGGACGTCTCCGCGGCGCTGCACGACGAGGGGATCGACGCGTTCCGCGAGCGCGAGGAGTAGCGCCGGCCGCGCAGCGGGGGCGGTTCGCTCGCCGAGGGGCCGCGCCGCGACGGTCGCGCGCTCTCCGAGGGGTCGATTCGCACGCGCGCACCCGAGAATCAACGCTTATGTAGGGGCCAACCAAACTCGCGCACGTTACGGAGACCCGTATGAACGACTGGATAGCTATCGGCGCACTGGCGGTCGTCGGCCTCGCCATCCCGCTGGGGATGATGGCGGCGTCGGCGCTTCTTCGTCCGAGTGTGCCGGAACAAGGCAAACGCACGGTGTACGAGTCCGGCGAGGTCCCGACCGGAACGGCGCGCATTCGGTTCAACATCCAATACTACATGGTCGCGCTGCTGTTCCTCGTGTTCGACATCGAGACGGTGCTGCTGTTCCCGTGGGTCACCATCTACCGGCCCGCGCTCGAGCAGGGCGTCCCGCTTCTCGACGTTCTGTGGCCGATGCTGGCGTTCGTCGGCATCCTCGCGGTCGGACTCGTCTGGGCGTGGCGCAACGGCGCGGTGCAGTGGACCTCGAGCCCGCGCGCGACGGCCCGCAAGACGGAGCGTGAGACGGAACCATGAGCAGCGACCAACCCTTCATCACCGACGACTCCGCCGTACTGACCGAGACCCGCGACGCCCGGATGGGCGAGGGACGCGGCGACCGATTCAACTCCCGCCTCCGCGAGGCGTTCGGCTCCTCGCCGTTCATCCTCACCAAGTTCGACAAGTTCATGAACTGGGTGCGGGGGTCCTCGATGTTCATGCTGCAGTTCGGGATCGCCTGCTGCAGCATCGAGATGATGCACACCTACGCGGTCAAACACGACCTCGACCGCTTCGGCTCCGGTGTGCCGCGCGCCTCGCCGCGACAGGCCGACGTGATGATCGTCCCCGGGACGATCGTCTCGAAGTTCGCCCCGCGGATGAAGCGCGTCTACGACCAGATGCCCGAGCCGAAGTTCGTCGTCGGGATGGGCTCGTGTACCATCTCCGGCGGTCCCTTCCAGGAGGGGTACAACGTGGTCAAGGGCGCCGAGGAGGTCATCCCGGTCGACATCCACGTGCCGGGCTGTCCCCCGCGTCCGGAGGCGCTCGTCTACGGCGTCGCCAAACTGCAGGAGCGCATCGCCAACGGCGAGGCCTCCCCGGTGACGGTCAAGCCCTACGAGCTGGAACAGTTCTCGGACCTGGAGCAGGACGAACTCGTCGACCACCTCTCCGACCAGATCGACGAGGACGACCTGGTGATGCGGTACAACTTCGCTGATTCGCCATGAGTCTGGAAAAGCCAGAGGCCGACGAGGCGGTCGTTCCGGCCGACGACGCCGAGGACATCGCCGCCCTGCTGGGCGAGAACGTCATCGGCCGCGAGGAGCACGTCAACGCGCCGGGCTTCGTGGTCCGGCCGGACGCGGTCCAGGACACCCTCTCCACGCTCAAGGAGGAGGCCGGCTACGACCACCTCTCGGTCGTCACCGCCCAGGAGTACGAGAACCGCTACGAGTCGATCTACCACCTGAAGAAGTACGACGACCCGACCCAGGAGGTCAGCGTCGTCGTCCCCGCCGACAAGGAGAACCCGGTCTCCGAGTCCGGCGCCGGCGTCTTCAGCACGGCCGACTGGCACGAGCGCGAGGCGTACGACCTCGTCGGCATCGACTACGAGGGCCACCCCGACCTCCGGCGCATCCTGCTGCCGGAGACGTGGCAGGGGCACCCGCTCTCGATGGACTACGACCAGGACCAGCCGCAGGTCGTTAGCCTCTCCGAGCACGCCAACCCTCTGCAGGACGACTACAAGGACGCCGAGTCGGACACGATGTTCGTCAACATCGGTCCGCACCACCCGGCGACCCACGGCGTGCTCCACCTGAAGACGACGCTCGACGGCGAGCAGGTCGCGGACGTCGAATCCGACATCGGCTACCTCCACCGCAGCGAGGAGCAGATGGCTCAGAACGGCACGTACCGCTACCAGATCATGCCGTACCCGGACCGCTGGGACTACATCTCGGCGGGACTCCTCAACGAGTACGCGTACGCCCGCGCGGCCGAGGACCTCGCGGACATCGACGTCCCCGAGTACGCGCAGGTCATCCGCACGATGGGCGCGGAGATGTGCCGCATCGCCGCGCACATGCTCGCGCTCGCCACGTTCGCGCTGGACGTCAACGGCGACTTCACCGCGACGTTCATGTACGCGATCAACGACCGCGAGCAGGTGCAGAACCTGCTGGAGGACCTGACCGGCCAGCGGATGATGTTCAACTACTTCCGGCTCGGCGGCGTCGTCTGGGACCTGCCCGAGCCCCGCGAGGAGTTCTTCTCGAAGACGCGGGACTTCCTCGACCAGCTCCCGGAGTCCGTCGAGGAGTACCACGACCTGCTGACCTCCAACGAGATCTTCCAGATGCGGACGGTCGACACCGGCATCCTCCCGCCGGAGGTGGCGAAGGACTACGGTGCGACCGGTCCGGTCGCCCGCGGTTCCGGCGTCGACTACGACCTGCGCCGCGACGACCCCTACGGCTACTACGACGAGCTCGACTGGGACGTGGTGACCGAGGACGGCTGCGACAACTACGCCCGCCTGCTCGTCCGGATGCGGGAGGTCGAGGAGTCCGCCAAGATCATCGAACAGTGCGTCGACCTGCTGGAGGACTGGCCCGAGGACGAGCGCACGATCCAGGCCAACGTCCCGCGCACCCTCCGGCCGGACGACGACACCGAGATCTACCGCGCCGTCGAGGCCGCGAAGGGCGAACTCGGCATCTACATGCGCGCGGACGGCACCGACAAGCCCGCCCGCTTCAAGATCCGGTCGCCGTGCTTCTCCAACCTGCAGACGCTGCCGGAGATGGCGCAGGGCGAGTACATCCCGGACATGATCGCGGCGCTGGGTAGCCTCGACATCGTGCTCGGCGAGGTGGATCGGTGATGTCGCTCGCGCCCGCCCAGCTGTTCCCCGAGTTCGTCGCGAACGCGCTCGGGATCGGCGGCGTGCTCGGCGAGGTCGTCGGCGCGCTGATCGCCGCGTTCCTCGTCGGCAACGTCATGCTGACGTTCACGGGCGTCGCGGGCCCGTGGGCCAAGCGGAAGATCACGGCCGCGTTCACCGACCGCATCGCGGTCAACCGGATCGGGCCGTTCGGCCTGCTGATCATCCCGGCCGCGGCCGTCCAGCTCCTCGCGAAGGAACTGATCATCCCGGAGGGCGCCGACCGCCCCTCCTACGACCTGGCGCCCATCGTGCTGCCCGCGTCCGCGCTGCTCGGCTTCGCGGTGATCCCGATGGGCAACCTCGGTCCGATAAACGTCCAGCTCGCGGACCCCGAGGTCGGGTTCGCGCTGGTGTTCGCGTTCGCCTCCATCGCCTCCGTCTCGCTGGTGATGGCCGGCTACGCGTCCAACAACAAGTACTCGCTGCTCGGCGGCCTGCGGGCCGTCGCGCAGAACCTCGCGTACGAGATTCCCCTCATCGTCACGGCGATGTCCGTCGTGGTGTTCGCGGGGACGCTCCAGACCAGCGGCATCGTCGCCGCCCAGCAGGAGGCGCTCGTCACGCTCGGCGGGATCACCATCCCGTCGTGGTACGCGTTCGTCAACCCGTTCGCGTTCCTGCTGTTCCTCACGGCGAACATGGCGGAGATCGGCCGGAACCCCTTCGACATCCCGGAGGCCCCGACCGAGATCGTCGCCGGCTACCAGACCGAGTACTCCTCGGCGTACTTCGTGCTGTTCTACCTCGGGGAGTTCCTCCACATCTTCCTCGGCGGCGCCATCCTGACGATGGCGTTCCTCGGGGGCGCCTCCGGGCCGGGCCCGGAGAGCATCGGGTTCGTCTGGTTCGTCGTGAAGATCTGGGCGTTCTTCCTGTTCACCCAGTGGTGCCGGGCCGCGATGCCGCGGTTCCGCATCGACCAGCTCATCGAGGTGGGCTGGAAGGGAATGCTGGTGCTATCGTTCGCTAACCTCGTGCTCACGGCCGTACTCGTGGGGGTGACCGTCTGATGATCGGACTGCTCAAATCCATGGCGACGACGATGAAGCACGCGCTCGACGGCTCGACGTTCACGGTCGAGTACCCGGAGACGGCGCCGGAGGTGAGCCCGCGCTTCCGCGGCGTTCACAAGTTCAGCCAGGAGCGCTGCATCTGGTGCCGGCAGTGTGAGAACGTCTGTCCCAACGACACGATCCAGATCGTCCAGGACGACCAGCGCAACGGCGAGCAGTACAACCTCCACATCGGGCAGTGCATCTACTGCCGGCTGTGCGAGGAGGTCTGTCCCGTCGACGCCATCCTGCTGACGCAGAACTTCGAGTTCACCGCGGACACGAAGGACGACTTCGTCTACAACAAAGAACAGCTCAAGAACGTCCCGTGGTACAAGGGTATCGACCCGCTCAACTCCCGCAACCCCGACCGCAACGCGTGGGTCGGAGAGGGTGACGGGGAGGTCGATTACCAGTAGTTCCGCGAACGGCGTCGAGCCGTTCTCGAAACCTTCAAAGGAAATCTCATAGGAGACACACACAATGGTCTACGAAACCATCGCGTTCGCCCTGTTCGCCCTCGTTACGCTGGCGAGCAGCCTCGGCGTGGTTCTCGCTCGGGACGTGTTTCACGCGTCCCTGCTTCTGGGAGCCGCGCTGGTGAGCGTCGCGGTGCACTACGTGATGTTGCAGGCGGAGTTCCTCGCCGCCATGCAGATCCTCGTCTACGTGGGCGGGGTGCTCATCCTCATCACGTTCGCCGTGATGCTGACGCGGTCGACGGAGCCGGAGGTGCATAGCGCATGAGCGACCGCCGTTCCGGACTCGTCCCGGGGCTGGCGTCGGTCCTGCTGTTCGCGGCCATGGCCGCGGCGTTCGTGAACGCGGAGTTCGGCGAGCCGGCCGGCTTCGAGCTGTCCGGCGAGGCGGCCGACACGGTCGTCCACAACATCGGCTACGCCCTCTTCAACCTCGACCTCGGGAGCCTCGCCGCCAACACGGAGGGGTTCCTCGCCGCGTTCCTCATCGTCGCCTTGACGCTGGACGTGGCGGTCGACGGGGCGCTCTACCTCGCGAAGCGCGAGGAGGGCGGCTCCGTCGTCTCCGCGGTCGGTGAGGCGTTCACCGACGGCGGCCGGGAGGGGGGTGACCGCTGATGGTCCCGCCCACCTACTACCTGCTGTTGGCGGCCGGCATCTTCTGTATCGGCCTGTTCGGCGTCCTCACGCGGCGTGAGGTGCTGTACTTCCTGATGAGCGTGGAGCTGATGCTCAACGCGGCGAACATCAACCTGGTGGCGTTCTCGCTGTTCTACGGGGACCTCACCGGGCAGGTGTTCGCCCTGTTCGTCATCGCGCTGGCGGCCGCGGAGGTCGCCGTCGGGATCGGCATTATCCTCGTGCTGTACCGTAACTTCGGTGAGACAGACGTGACACTGACTTCGGAGATGAGGTGGTAACGATGGTGGACGCGTTCGCGTACGTGCCGGCCATCGTCCTGCTGCCGTTCGTATCGTTCCTCGTGGCGCTGGGCCTCGGGAAGTACCTCCCCAAGGGCGGCGCCTTCGGGGGCATCGCGGCGACCGCGGGCTCGTTCCTGCTGTCGCTGTGGGTGCTCGCGACGGTCGCAGGCGGGGCGGCCTACGACGAGACGATCTACACGTGGGCCGGCGGCGAGCAGTTCGAGCTCGCGTTCGGCCTGCTGATCGACCCGCTGTCGTCGCTGATGCTCGTCATCGTGACGCTCGTGGCGCTTTTAGTCCACGTGTTCTCGCTCGGCTACATGAACGACGAGGACGAGACGGGGCTCCCCCGGTACTACGCCGGCCTCGGCCTCTTCACCGCCTCGATGCTCGGGTTCGTCGTCGCCGACAACCTGCTGATGGCGTTCATGTTCTTCGAGCTGGTCGGGCTCTGCTCGTACCTGCTCATCGGCTTCCACTTCCGGGAGCCGGGGCCGCCGTCGGCGGCGAAGAAGGCGTTCCTCGTCACCCGCTTCGGGGACTACTTCTTCCTCGTCGGCGTGGTCGCGGTGTTCGCGACGTTCGGCACCGCGGGGTTCGCGGGCGCCGAGTCGTTCCCCGCGCTCGCTGAGGCGGCGCTCGCGGGCGAGTTCGACGCCTGGACGCCGTTCGGGCTCGACGCGATGACGTGGTTCACCGTCGTCGGCCTGCTGGTGCTGGGCGGCGCGGTCGGCAAGTCCGCGCAGTTCCCGCTGCACACGTGGCTCCCCGACGCGATGGAGGGCCCGACGCCGGTCTCCGCGCTCATCCACGCGGCGACGATGGTCGCGGCCGGCGTCTACCTCGTCGCGCGGATGTACGGCTTCTACGCGCTGACGCCGACGACGCTCGCGGTCATCGCGTTCATCGGCGGCTTCACGGCCCTGTTCGCGGCGACGATGGGCGTGGTGAAGGACGAGCTGAAGCAGGTGCTCGCGTACTCGACGATCTCGCAGTACGGCTACATGATGCTCGCGCTCGGCGCGGGCGGCTACGTGGCCGCGGTCTTCCACCTGACGACCCACGCGTTCTTCAAGGCGCTGCTGTTCCTCGGTGCCGGGTCGGTCATCATCGCGATGCACCACAACGAGGACATGTGGGACATGGGAGGGCTGAGGGACAAGATGCCCGTCACCTACTGGACGTTCCTCGCGGGCTCGCTCGCGCTCGCGGGCATCTTCCCGTTCGCGGGCTTCTGGTCGAAGGACGAGATCCTCTACGAGGCGCTCGTCCACGGCCTCAACGACCCGCTGCTTCTGGGCGGCTACGTCATGGGGCTGCTCGCGGTGCCCGTCACCGCGTTCTACACCTTCCGCATGGTGTTCCTGACGTTCCACGGCGAGCCGCGGTCGGAGCTGGCCGAGGACCCGCACTCGGTGCGCTGGAACGTGAAGGGGCCGCTGACGGTGCTCGGCACCCTCGCGGTCGTCACCGGATTCATCAACATGGTGCCGGTCAAGAAGGTGCTCGGCGTGAAGGGCATCGACGTGCTCCACCGCTGGCTCGACAACGAGTGGGGCGGCATCGACGGCCTCTCCTCGCACCACTACGCGGACATCGGTCCGTACAGTAGCGGCTACATCGCGGGCGGCGAGGTGCCCACCGTGCTGATCGGCGCGGGCGTCTCGCTCGGGCTGGCGCTGGCCGGCCTCGCGGTCGCGTGGACGCTGTACAACGTCGCCGAGCCGACGGAGCACACGGCGAAGCTCGGCGGCCTCAAGGACGTGCTGTACAACAACTACTACCAGGACGAGGTGCAGGTCTGGCTCGCCGCCCGGACGCAGGACGTCTCCGGCGGCGCGGACACCTTCGACCAGGGCATCGTCGACGGCGTCGTCAACGGCGTCTCCTCGGTGAGCCTGGCGGCCGGGCAGCGCGTCCGGCGGGTCCAGACGGGCGTGGTCACGCACTACGCCGCGATGTTGACGCTCGGGCTCACCGGCCTGCTTCTCCTGTTCGGTGTGCTCGGGGGGTGGTTCCTGTGATAATCGAGACGCTCATCGCCGTAACGTTCGTGAGCGCCGTGGTCGTCGCGCTCGCTCCCGACGAGTGGGCGGGACGGCTCGCGTTCGCGCTCAGTCTGCTCCCGTTCGTCGGGAGCCTCTACATGTGGTCACAGTTCGAGGCGGCCGGCAACGCCCTCACGGGCGGCGGCATCGCCTTCGAAACGCAGGCCGACTGGCTGGAGGTCGGCGGCTACACGCTCCAGTGGTTCGTCGGCGTCGACGGCATCAGCATGCCGCTGCTGGTGCTCACGACGTTCCTCGTCCCGCTAGCGATCCTCTCGGCGTGGACGCCCATCTCCGACCGCATCAGCCAGTTCTACGCGCTGCTGCTGTTCATGGAGGCGAACCTGCTCGGCGTGTTCACGGCGCTGGACTTCTTCGTCTGGTTCATCTTCTGGGAGGCCGTCCTCGTCCCGATGTACTTCCTCATCGGCGTCTGGGGCGGCCCGCGCCGGAAGTACGCCGCGATCAAGTTCTTCGCGTACACGAACCTCGCGTCGCTGGTCATGTTCATCGGGTTCATGGCGTTGGTGTTCGCGCTCCCGGTCGAGACGTTCGGGATGCCCGCGATCACCGCGGCGCTCGCGGCCGGCGAGGTCGAGGCGTTCTACGGGATCGCCCCCGACGCCATCCGGCTGTTCGCGTTCCTCGCGCTGTTCGTCGGCTTCGCGGTGAAGGTGCCGATGGTGCCGTTCCACACCTGGCTGCCGGACGCCCACGTGGAGGCGCCGACCCCGGTGTCGGTGCTGCTGGCCGGCGTCCTCCTGAAGATGGGGACGTACGCGCTGTTGCGGTTCAACTTCACGATGCTGCCCGAGGAGGCGACCGCGCTCGCGGTGCCGATCGCCGCGATAGCCGTGGTGTCGGTCATCTACGGCGCCATGCTGGCGCTGGCCCAGCAGGACCTCAAGCGCATCGTCGCCTACTCGTCCGTCTCGTCGATGGGCTACGTCATCCTCGGCCTGATCGCGTTCACCGAGTACGGCGTCGGCGGCGCGACGTTCCAGATGGTCGCGCACGGCCTCATCTCGGGGCTGATGTTCATGGCGGTCGGCGTCGTCTACAACGCGACGCACACGCGGATGCTCTCGGACATGTCCGGGATGGCAGACCGGATGCCCGTCGCGGTGGGCGTCCTCGTCGCCGGCGCGTTCGCGTACATGGGGCTGCCGCTGATGGCCGGCTTCGCGGGCGAGTTCTTCATCTTCGTGGGCTCGTTCGGCTCGCCGGTCGCGGGCGGCCTGATGCCGCTGTTCACCGCGGCGGCGATGTTCGGCATCGTCATCGTGGCGGGCTACCTGCTGCTGGCGATGCAGAAGACGCTGTTCGGGCCGTTCAGCCTCGCGACCGACTACGAGGTCGGCCGCGCGCCGGTCCGCGACGTGGCGCCGCTGATGGCGCTTCTGGGTGCCATCATCCTGCTCGGCGTCGCGCCGGACCTGTTCTTCGAGATGATCCGTGACGCCGTCGCGGACGTGGTCGCAGGAGGTGTCAACTAATGGCGACGCAACTCCCCGAGTGGGCCGCGCTCTCCCCCGTGCTGGCGCTCGCGCTGACGGGGCTCGCGCTGCTGCTCGTGGACACGATCAACCCGAACAGTCGTTCGAACACCTCCTCGGCCGTCGTGGCCGTGCTGGGGTCGCTCGCGTCGCTCGGCGCCGCGACGTGGTTCCTGCTGGCCGGGACCGGACAGGAGGGCACCGGCGGCGCGATCACCCTGCTCGCGGACGCGATCGTGGTGGACGGCCTCGCGCTGTTCTTCACGGTGGTCTTCGCGGTCGTGACGGCGCTGGTCGTCGTCGCGGCGCACGACTACCTCGCGGACGTGGACAGCCCCGGCGAGTTCTACTCGATGGTCCTGTTCGCGGCCACGGGGATGTCGCTGATGGCGGCCGCCAACTCGCTGGCGGTCGCGTTCGTCGCGCTGGAGATGGCGTCGCTGCCCTCCTACGCGCTGGTGACGTTCCTCAAGCGGAACAAGGGGAGCGTCGAGGCGGGGCTGAAGTACTTCCTCGTCGGCGCGGTCTCCTCCGCGGTGTTCGTCTTCGGCATCTCGCTGGTGTACGCCGCGACGGGGTCGCTGCTGCTGTCCGACGTGGCCGCTGGCCTGACGAGCGGTGACGCCCCGGTCGGCGTCGCCGGCATCGGGATCCTGATGGTGCTCGGCGGGCTGGCGTACAAGACCGCCTCCGTGCCGTTCCACTTCTGGGCGCCGGAGGCGTACGAGGGCGCGCCCGCGCCCGTGAGCGCGTTCCTGTCGTCCGCCTCGAAGGCGGCCGGCTTCGCGCTCGCGTTCCGCGTGTTCACCGAGGGCTTCGCGCTCGGGAGCGAACTCGTCGCGGGCGTCGACTGGGCGGTGGCGTTCGGCATCGTCGCCGTCGTCACGATGACGCTCGGCAACTTCGCGGCCGCGGTCCAGGAGAACGTCAAGCGGATGCTGGCGTACTCCTCCATCGGTCACGCCGGCTACGCGCTCATCGGGCTGGCGGCGATCTCGGTCGGCGGGGCCCACAACGGCGACGTGATGGGCGCCGCGATGGCGCACCTGCTCGTCTACGGGTTCATGAACACCGGCGCGTTCCTGTTCATCGCCCTCGCGGAGACGTGGGGCGTCGGGAAGACGTTCGAGGACTACAACGGCCTCGCGAGCAAGGCGCCGATGGCCTCGCTCGCGATGACCGTGTTTATGTTCTCGCTGGCGGGGCTGCCCCCGCTCGGCGGGTTCTTCTCGAAGTACTTCCTGTTCATGGGCGCGGTGTTCAACGGCTTCTGGTGGCTGGCGGCGGTCGGCGCCGCAAACAGCGTGCTGTCGCTGTACTACTACAGCCGCGTCGTGAAGGCGCTGTGGCTGGAGGAGCCGGCGGGCGACCTCGACGCGGTCGACTCGCGCCCGACGGCGCTGTACGCCGCGATCGTCTTCGCGGCGGTCGGTACGGTGCTCGTACTGCCCGGCTTCGGGCCGGTCATCGAGAGCGCGCAGGCGGCCGCGAACGCGCTGTTCGCGTAACGCGGACGCTTCTCACACGTTTTTCCGACGACGCATTCGGTCGTTGACCGGCGACGTATTTGTGACTGGTAGAGCGTTTCTACCTGCGCTTCGGACGGCGAGGTTTCCGTGTCGGCTGCAGATCCGGTTACTCCAGACAGCAACATCCAGAAAGCCCCAGCCGGCTCTCCCTCCTACTGATCTGGATCTGCTACAAATACTGCTCTAGACAGCAACATCCAGAAAGCCCCAGCCGGCTCGACCGCGCCGGGTTCCGGCAGGCGGTCCGGGCTGCCTGCGGTAGCGGGCTGCCGGGCTGCGACTGCCGTCGTCCCGCTCGGCAGGCTCGCGGGACCCTCGCTGCGCTCCTCGCTCTCCGCTTGGCGAGACAAACCGCGTCTCGCTAGCCTCCAGCGTGCAGTGGCGCGCTGGAGACACAGCCCGCTGCGGTGCTTGTCTGGCAAGACGGTCCGGGCGTTCCGTTGCGTCTCTCCGCACCGCCCGACGGACGGGTCCGGGCTGCGACTTGCTGACTCTCGCTCGGCAGGCTCGCGAGAGCGTCGTCCGGGCGGGTTCGAGCCGGCTGCCCCTTTCAGTCCCACCCCGCACAGCACCGCACCGCGACCGCACAGCAGCCTCACACCTCCCCAGCCTCGGCCGCGGGCGGGGCGCGGAACCGCAGCGCGGGACAAACCGCGTCCCGCTGGCCTCCGGCGTGCAGTGGCGCGCCGGAGACACCGCAGGCGGCCGCCCCGCGCCCTCCACCGAAAATCGGAGATTTTCGAGCAGCCAGCGTGCAGTAGCGCGCTGGCGACCTCGCGCGGTCGCGGCGACACGGGGTCGCCGCGGCGCGCGCCGACCGCACCGCCACGCACAGCACCGCGACCGCACGTGGGACGAACGTTTTTGGCTGATACCGAAGGACTCCCGCCGTGAGTGCAGTTGGGTGGGATGGCTCGCAGCCCATCGCCTCGGGGGTCGGTCCACCGGACTCACCGTGACGGTACCGTTTTGAGTCCGCGTCCCGCAGGGACGGGCACATGGTACGGCGGCTGGTTCTCGGCTGCGGCTCCGTCGGTCACACGCTCGTCGAGCGGGCGCGAGAGCGCCGCGGCGAGTTACACGTCGTCGCTACCGACACCGGCTGGGTGACGACGCTCCGGGAGGCCAACGTCGCCGCCGTCGAGGCGGACCCGACCGACTCCGCCAACTACCCCGACAGGGCGGCGGTCGTCGTGGTCGCGAGCGACGACCCGGACCGGAACCTCGCCGCCGCGCTGTCGGCGCGGGCGGCGTTCCCCGACGCGCTGATCGTTGCGTACGCCGGCGAGAACCCGGCGGACGCCGTCCGTGACCGACTCCGGGAGACGGCCGACCGACTCATCGACCCCGTCGACGCGCTCGCGGACCGCGTCGTCGCGGCCGCGGGCGCGGACGAGGGCGAGCGCCTGGCGTCGCTGTTCGCGGCGCTCCGGAAACTGAACGGGCCGCTGGCGGTCGTGACCCACGACAATCCCGACCCCGACGCCATCGCGAGCGCCATCGCCCTGGTGCGCGTCGCGGAGGCCGTCGGAGTGCCCGCGGAGGCGTGTTATCACGGCGAGATCTCCCATCAGGAGAACCGCGCGCTCGTGAACCTGCTGGACATCCCGATCCGGAACGTGGAGTCGATCAACCCGGATGAGTACGGCGGAATCGCCCTGGTCGACCACTCGCGCGCGGGCGTCAACGACAGCCTCGACCCCGAGACGCCGGTCGCCGTCGTCGTCGACCACCATCCGCCGCGCGGCCCGGTCGACGGCGCCTACGTCGACATCAGGCCGGACCTGGGCGCGACGAGCACCATCCTCGCCGAGTACCTCGACCGGCTCGGGATCGAGCCGGACCGCCGGACCGCGACCGCCCTACTGTACGGGATCCGCGTCGACACGCGCGATCTCACTCGCGAAGTGTCGGCCGCGGACTTCGAGGCGGGCGCGAACCTCCTCCCGTTCGTCGACGAGGAGGTGCTCGAGCGCGTCGAGTCGCCGAGCGTGAGCGCGAACACCGTCGAGACGCTCGCGGAGGCGATCCGGAACCGGGACGTGCGGGGGTCGGCGGTCGCCTCGTGCGCCGGACCGATCAACGACCGCGACGCGCTCGCGCAGGCGGCCGAGCGACTGCTGAACCTGGAAGACGTGACGGTGTCGCTCGTCTACGGCTACATGGACGGCGTCGTCTACGTCTCCGCTCGCGCGCGCGGCGCGTCCATCGACCTCGGCGAGACGCTCCGGGAGGCGCTCGACCAGATCGGCTCCGCGGGCGGACACGCCGACATGGCCGGCGCGCAGGTCCCGCTCGGCATCCTCGGGGAGGTCGACGAGGAGGCGGAGGAGACCCTGACCGACGTGGTCGAGGACATCGTCTCCGGCCGCTTCTTCGAGACGCTCGCGGACGCGCCCGCGGCGCCGGACCACGATCCGGACGCCGCGTTCCCGCACGACTGAGGCGTCTCGCGCCGCCGGAGTCCAGCCGCGCTTCGGGGCCGAGCCGTCTGTGGACACCTCACAGTCGGCGGCATAACCGCCAGACTTTATCCGCCCGGGTTGGTACGCGCGACATGGACCAGTTGCGGCAGTCACTCCTCGACGCGCCGATCATCGAGAAAGGCGACTACGAGTACTTCGTCCACCCCATCAGCGACGGCGTTCCGATGCTGGAGCCGGAGCTCCTCCGCGAGATCGTCATCCGGATGATCCGGAAGACGGAACTGGAGAACGTCGACAAGATCGTCACCCCCGCGGCCATGGGGATCCACATCTCCACCGCGCTCTCGCTGATGACGGACATCCCGCTCGTCGTCATCCGCAAGCGCCAGTACGGCCTCGACGGCGAGGTGCCGCTGTTCCAGGAGACGGGCTACTCCGAGTCCGAGATGTACATCAACGACGTGGAGGCGGGCGACCGCGTGCTCGTCCTCGACGACGTGCTCTCGACGGGCGGCACGATGAAGGCCATCCTCGACGCGCTCACGAACGAGGTCGGCGCGGACGTGGTCGACGTGCTCGCGGTGATCAAGAAGGCGGGCGAGAACGAACTCGACGACACCGACTACGACGTGAAGACGCTGATCAACGTCACTGTCGAGGACGGCGAGGTCGTCATCGTCGACGAGGACGGCGACGGGTAGCCGCGGAGCGGCGGGGACCGACTCCTCGCGCCGCCCCGACCATCCCGGGGCCTTCCGATCCCGGTCCGACCTGCCGGCCACCACGGCCTTTTGCGTCGCCGGCCCGAACCGGAACTGCATGAGCGATACGCAGACCGCGCTGTTCGTCGTCAGCGAGGAGGGGTACTGGGCCGAGGAGTGCATCGAGCCGCTGAACGCGCTGGGCGCCGCCGGCGTCGACGTCACGGTCGCGACGCCCTCGGGCACGGCCCCGGAGCCGGACGAGCGCTCGCTCGACCCGGAGACCGTCGGCGAGGAGACCGCGGAGCGCTACCGCGAGGTCGCGGGCGCGGACCCGGCCCTCAACGACCCGATCCCGCTGGCGGCCGCCTCCGCGGCCGACCACGACGCGGTCGTGTTCCCCGGCGGCCACGGCACGGTCTGGGACGTAAACCAGGACCGTGACGCGCGCCAGCTCCTGCTCGAGGCGGTCGCCGGCGAGGACGGCGTCGCGCTCGTCGTCTGTCACGCGGTCGGGATCCTCGCGTTCACGCGCGAGGCGGACGGCTCCTTCCTCGTGGAGGGCCGCGAGGTCACCGGCTTCCCGAACGCGTGGGAGGCGGACATCGTGGACGACGACGACGTGCTCCCGGACGGGCGCAAGCTCCCCTACTGGGTCGAGGACGAGGTCGTCGCCGCCGGCGGCCTCTGGGATGCCGAACTCGACGCGGACACGAGCGTCACCGTCGACGGCGACCTGATCACCGCCCGTGGCCCCGGTTCCTCCGAGGCAGCCGCGGAGACGCTGATCGACGTGCTGGAGCTGTAGGCGGGTTCTGGGCTCGGGAACCGTTGCTCAGGACATCTTCGATCAGGACACATCCGATTCGTCCGACCCGTCTCGGCAGGCCGCGACGAACTCCCCCGTTCTCGGTACCTCCGCGCTCGCCTCAGGACGAGCGCGCGGTCCGAACCGCCAGTGCGCCCGCGAGCGCGGCCGCGAGCATCGCGACCCCCGTCAGGCCGGCGAACAGGGCCTCCGAGCCGCCGGCGTCGAGGGCCGCGCCGGCAAGCAGCGCGCCGAGCGCGCCGACGCCGAACGTCCCGAGGTAGACGAAGCCGAACGAGAGCCCGTGGCTCGCCTCGTCGACGCTGCGCGCGACGACCGTCTGCGCCACGGGCGCGACGGCGTACGCGAAGAAGCCGAGCAGGGCACAGACCGCGAGCAGCGGGGCGACGCCGGCGTTCGAGAGGGGGAGGAACGCGACGGAGACGACCGCCAGCCCGGCGAACGCCGCCAGCAGCGTCCGCTCGGGCGAGAGTCGGTCGCTGGCGAGGCCGCCGGCGTACTGCCCCGCGACGCCCACGAGCAGGAGCCACGTGTACGCGAGCCGACTCGCCTCCAGGTCGCGGCCGCCGAGCGTCAGCGGCTCGAAGACGGGGACGCCGGCGAGCACGTCCGGCAGGAAGGTGAACGCGCCGCGGTAGTAGACGCCGTAGACCATCTGGATCGCGAAGACGAGCAGGAAGCCGCCCGCGAACAGCCGCCGGGAGTCCGCGACGAGCGCGAGAAGCGCGCCGCGGGGCGTCTCGGCGGCGGCCGCGGCCGACCGCTCCGCCTCCGACTCTCCGTCCGCGTCATCCCCACGTCCACCACCTCCGTCACCGTCCCGGTCGCCCTCACCGTCCCGGTCGATCCGCACCCGGAGCCCCACCAGCACCGCGACCGCGGCGGGGACCGCGAGCGCCGCGGCGACCGCCCGCCACTCGGCGGCCGTGAGCGCGAGGATGACCGCGAGCGGGCCGACCACCATCCCGACGTTGCCGCCCGCGCCGTGGACCGCGAGGACCGTCCCCCGGCGGTCGGCGCCGCGACTGATCAGCGAGAGGCCGGCGGGATGATAGAGGCTCGCCGCGGCGCCCCACGCCAGCAGCGCGAGCGTCACGCCGGCGAGCGTGGACGCGAGGTACAGGCCGGCGAAGGCGGCGCCCATCCCGCCGATGGACAGCAGGACGAGCCGCCGCGACCCCCACCGGTCCGCCGCCGCGCCCGAAAGCGGCGCGAGCAGGCCGATGAGGGCGTAGCTGGCGCCCGTGACGGCGCCGACGACCGTCGCCGAGACGCCGAACTCCGCGATCCACAGCGGGACGAACAGCGGGATCGACAGCTCGAAGCCGTGGAACGTGCCGTGGCCGAGCGCGGTGAAGGCGGCGACGGCGCGGTCGCTGGCGTTCACGGGCGGCGGTTCGACGGGGGCGGAAAAGGGGCTGCCGGTTCGCGCCGGTCGGGTGCTACTCGGCGGCGTTCTCGTCGGCTTCTTCGTCGGCATCGGCGGCCGCGACCGTCTCCGCGTCGACGATGTCGACCGTGGAGACCTCGTCGCCGGCTTCGAGGTCCATCACGACGACGCCCATCGTGTTGCGGCCGACCTTCGAGAGGTCCTCAACGCGCGTCCGGAGGATCTGGCCTTCGCGGCTCATCGTCACGAGGTGGTCGCCCGCGGACACCGCGTCCACGGAGACGACCTCGCCGTTCCGATCGCCGGTCTTGATGTCGATGAGGCCCATCCCGTTGCGGGACTGGAGCCGGTACTCCGCCACGTCCGAGCGCTTGCCGTAGCCGTTCTCGGTGACCGTCAGGAGCCAGTCGTGCGCGTCGGCGTCGACGGCCGCGACGCCCGCGACCGCGTCGCCCTCGCGGAGGTCGATCCCTCGGACGCCGCGGGCGGTGCGGCCCATCGCGCGGACCTCCTCCTCGGCGAAGCGGATCGCCATCCCGTCGCGGCTGCCGATGACGATGTCGAAGTCGCCGTCGGTGACGCCGACGTCGACCAGCTGATCGCCGTCCTCCAGCCGGATGGCACGGATCCCCGTCGAGCGGATGTTCTCGAACTCCTCGACGCCGGTTCGCTTGATGTAGCCGTCCCGGGTGACCATCGTGAGGTACTCGTCGTCGTCGAGGTCGTCGGTGTTGACGACCGCCTGGATCTCCTCGCCGTCGTCTAGGTCCAGCAGGTTGACCGCGGATTTCCCGCGGGCGGTGCGGGACATCTCCGGGATCTCGTAGGTCTTCAGCTGGTAGATCTGGCCCTCGTTGGTGAACACCAGTAGGTAGTCGTGGGAGTTGGCGACGAAGACGGAGGAGACGGCGTCCTCCTCCTTCAGGTCGGTGCCGATCACCCCCTTCCCGCCGCGGTTCTGCGCGCGGATGGCGTCCAGCGGCATCCGCTTGATGTAGTCGTCCTCGGACATGACCACGACGAACTCCTCCTCCGGGATGAGGTCCTCGTGGGTGACGGAGCCGGTGTCCTCGATGAAGGAGGTGCGGCGCTCGTCGCCGTACTCGTCTTTGATCTCCAGCAGCTCTTTCTCGATCACCGCGTCGAGTTCCGCCTGCGAGTCGAGGATCTCCTCCAGCCGCTCGATGCGGGCGGTCACGTCCTCGTACTCGGACTCGATCTCCTCGGTCTCCATCGAGGTGAGCGAGCCGAGCTGCATCCGGACGATGTGGGCGGCCTGCTCCTCGGAGAAGTCGAAGTCGTCCCGCAGCGCCGCCTTCGCGGCGTCGCGGTCTTCGGACTCCCGGATCGCCTCCACCACCTCGTCGACGTGGTCGAGCGCGCGGAGCCGGCCCTCGAGGATGTGCGCGCGGTCCTGTCGCTCGGCGAGTTCGTGCTCGGAGCGCCGGCGGACGACCTCGCGGCGGTGGTCGAGGTACTCCTGGAGCGTCTCCTTGAGGTCGAGCACCTTCGGCTGGCCGTCGACCAGCGCGAGGTTGATGACGCCGAAGGTGCGTTCGAGGTGGCTCTCCAGTAGCTGGTTCTTGACGACCTCCGCCATCGCGTCGCGCTTCAGCTCGACGACGACGCGGATGCCGTCACGGTCGGACTCGTCGCGCAGGTCGCGGATCCCCTCGATGGAGCCGTCGTTGACGTCCTCCGCGATGCGCTCGACCAGCCGGGACTTGTTCTGCTGGAAGGGGAGTTCGGTGATGACGATGCGGCCTTCCTCCTCGTCGACCTCGAACTCGGCGCGGACGCGGATCCGGCCGCGACCGGTCTTGTACGCCTTGTGGACCGCGTTGCGGCCGACGATGTTGGCGCCCGTCGGGAAGTCGGGTCCCTTGACGTGTTCCATCAGGTCCTCGACGGTCGCCTCGGGGTCGTCGATCAGCTCGACGGTCGCGTCGATGACCTCGCCGAGGTTGTGCGGCGGGATGTTCGTCGACATCCCGACCGCGATGCCCGAGGAGCCGTTGACCAGCAGGTTCGGGAACGCGGACGGGAGCACTTCCGGCTCCGTGAGCCGGTCGTCGTAGTTGCTCTGGAAGTCGACCGTGTCGCGCTCGATGTCCGCGAGCATCTCCTCGGCCAGCGGCGCCATGCGCGCCTCCGTGTAGCGCGGGGCGGCCGGCGGGTCGCCGTCGACGGAGCCGAAGTTCCCCTGCCCGTCGACGAGGGGGTACCGCATCGAGAAGTCCTGGGCCATCCGCGCCAAGGCGTCGTAGATGGGGGAGTCGCCGTGCGGGTGATAATCGCCCATCGTCTCGCCGACGATGGAGGAGGACTTCCGGTGGGAGGTGTTGCTCGTGATGCCCGCCTCGTGCATCGCGTAGAGGATGCGTCGGTGGACGGGCTTGAGCCCGTCGCGGACGTCGGGGAGCGCGCGCCCCGCGATGACCGACATCGCGTAGTCGATGTACGACTGCTCCATCTCGTCCTCGATGCGGGCGGTCTTGACCTGTGCGGCTCGCACGTCGTCGGGATTCGGTGTCTCGGAACTCATCTCAGATGTCCACCCACTCGGCGTCGGTCGCGTGCTCCTTGATGAACTGTTTGCGCGGTTCGACCGCGTCGCCCATCAGCACGTTGAACATGCGGTCGGCGGCCGCGGCGTCCTCGATATTGATCTGCTTCAGGATGCGGTTCTCCGGGTCCATCGTCGTGTCCCACAGCTGCTCGGGGTTCATCTCGCCGAGGCCCTTGAACCGCTGGATCTGCGTGGGGTTGCCGTTGCACTTCTCCTCGACGACGCGGTCGCGCTCCGCCTCGGTCATCACGTCGTACGTCTCGCCGTTGTACCGGATCCGGTAGAGGGGCGGCTGGGCCGCGTACACGTAGCCCGCCTCGATGAGCGGCTTCATGTGGCGATACAGAAGCGTCAGGAGGAGGGTTCGGATGTGGGCGCCGTCGACGTCGGCGTCAGTCATCAGGATGATCTTGTGGTAGCGCGCTTCCTCGATGTCGAACTCCTCGCCGATGCCGGTGCCGATGGCGGTGATCAGCGCCCGGATCTCGTCGTTCTCGAGGATGCGGTCGAGGCGGTGCTTCTCCACGTTGAGGATCTTCCCCTTGATGGGGAGGATCGCCTGGAACTCCCGGGCGCGGCCCTGCTTGGCCGAACCGCCCGCGGAGTCGCCCTCCACGACGAACAGTTCGCCCTCGTCCGGGTCGCGGGTCTGGCAGTCGGCGAGCTTTCCGGGCAGGGCCGTCGACTCCAGCGCCGACTTGCGGCGGGTCAGCTCCTCGGCCTTCTTCGCGGCCTTGCGCGCGCGGGCGGCCTCCGCGGCCTTGTGGACGACCTTCCGGGCGGTGTCGGGGTTCTCCTCGAAGAACGTGCCGAGCTGCTCGTGGGTCGCGGACTCGACGACGCCGCGGACCTCGGAGTTGCCGAGCTTCGTCTTCGTCTGCCCCTCGAACTGCGGGTCGGGGTGTTTGACGGAGACGACCGCGGTGAGCCCCTCGCGGACGTCCTCGCCCTTGAGGTTCGCGTCGAGGTCGTCGACGAGGCCGTGGTCGTTCGCGTAGTCGTTGACGACGCGCGTCAGCGCGGTCTTGAACCCGGTGAGGTGGGTGCCGCCCTCGCGGGTGTTGATGTTGTTCGCGAACGCGTGGACGGAGCCCTGCAGCTCCTCGGTGGCCTGCATCGCGACCTCGACGTGGATGCCGTCCGCCTCGTCCTCGAAGTAGATGACCTCGTCGTGGATCGGCGACCGCGTCTCGTTGAGGTACTCGACGAACTCCCGGATGCCGCCGTCGTAGCGGAACGTCTCGGACTCGTCGCTCCGCTCGTCGGCCAGCGTGATCTCCACGCCGGAGTTGAGGAACGCCAGTTCGCGGAGGCGGCTCGACAGCGTCGAGAAGTCGAAGTCCGTGGTCTCGAAGATGTCGCCGTCGGGCCAGAAGCGGATGTGCGTCCCCGTCTCCTCGTCCGGCTCCATGTCGCGGACGCGCTCGAAGGCGTCCGGGACCGGCTCGCCGGTTTCGAAGCGGTGGCGGTAGACGCCGCCGTCGCGTTTCACCTCGACCTCCAGCCGCTTCGAGAGCGCGTTGACCACGCTCACGCCGACGCCGTGGAGCCCGCCCGACACCTGGTAGGACTTCGAGTCGAACTTGCCGCCCGCGTGGAGGACAGTCATGATGACCTCCAGCGCGGGGCGGTCGTACTCCTCGTGGGTGTCGACGGGGATGCCGCGCCCGTCGTCGCGGACGCTCACGGAGCCGTCGTCGTGGATCTCCACCTCGATGTCGTCACAGAAGCCGGCCAGCGCCTCGTCGATGGCGTTGTCGACGACCTCGTAGACGAGGTGGTGGAGTCCGCCGGCGTCCGTGGACCCGATGTACATCGCGGGCCGTTTGCGGACGGCCTGTAAGCCTTCCAGCACCTGGATCTGCCCGGCGCCGTACTCGTTTTCTTCGTCCATCGTACTTGATCGGGTTACTCGATGCCCACTGATAAAGGCGCCGCACGCGCGTGGGCGCGCAGGCGAACACATCATGGCGACACGGTGTGCACTCCGTGTGCACGACCCCGAGGTCCGGGGTGGTCGGCTCCCGGCCGCCCCGTGGCCGACCGCGCGGACCGCGCCGGCCGCGTTTCCACAGACCCTTATGTTCCGACGACCACGTTCGCGTATGGCTGACACCGAGACCTACACCGTGACCGGACCGAACGGCGAGGAGGACACCGTCGAACTGCCCGCGGGGCTCGTCGGCACGATGGCCGAACAGGGCGAGAACCCGGCGAAGGTCATCAGCGACGTGGTGCTGCAGGCGATGGCCCAGCAGGCGCACATGATGGCGCATCACGGCGAGGGCGAGGTTCCCGAGGAGATCCAGGAGATGAACGACACCGCCGAGGAGCTGTTCGAGGCGCGCTTCGGCACCTCGCTCGCGGACGCGCTCGGCCACTCGCACTGACTGGCACTAACCGCGTCTCGCCGGAGGCTTCGAGGACCGCTTTTCGACCCGCTTTTTGACCCGCACAGCGCCGAGGCCGGCCGCGCACGTTCCGCCGGCGTCCGCAGCCTTTTGTCGGCCGGCCACCTGCGGCGGGACATGCACCAGCGCGCTGCGGAGTTCGCGGAGCGGGCGGCGGCCGACCACGACCTCGACGTGACCGTCGAGGAGTTCGACGCCGGGACCGAGACCGCGGCCGCGGCCGCCGACGCCGTGGGCTGTGAGACCGCCCAGATCGCCTCCAGCATCGTGATCGAGCTCTCGGGCGGCCCGCGGGACGGCGACCTCGTCGTCGCGGTGACCAGCGGCGCGAACCGCGTCGACCTCGGCGCGGTCGCGGCGCACTTCGACGCCGACGGCGCCGCGATGGGCGACCCCGGCCGCATCCGCGAGGAGGTCGGCTGGAGCATCGGCGGCGTCCCGCCGATCGGCCACGACGCCGCACTCCCGGCGGTCATGGACCCGACGCTGACCGAGTTCGACACCGTCTGGGCCGCGGCCGGCACCCCCGACGCCGTGTTCCCGGTCGCGCCCGAGCGCCTGCGCGCGGCCGCCGACGCGACCGTCGTGGACCTCACCGAGTGAGGGTCGCGGCGGGATAATAACTCGCCCGCGACTACTGGCCGAAGTTATTAAAACGAGTCTGAAGGATAACAACCCTTTTCTCGGAGAACCCGATAGGGTCGTGTATGACCCATTCACGCCGCGACGTGTTACGCGCGACCGCGGGGACGCTCGGCGTCGGCGCGCTCGCCGGCTGTACCGAGCGACTCAAGCGCGTCGCGGGCACGAGCGAGTTGGAGGACGGCGCGTACGCCGCCTTCTTCACGCTCGCCGACTTCGCGCGACAGGTCGGCGGCGACGCCTTCCCGGTCGAGAACCCGGTCCCGGCGGGGACGATGGGCCACCGCTGGGAGCCCGGCCCGGACCTGGCGACCGAGGTCGTCTCCCACCAGGCGTTCGTCTACATGGACGTGCCGGGGTTCCAGCGGTGGGCCCGCAACACGGCCGCGACCATCGAGTCCGACCACCCCGAGGTGACGCTCGTGGACGTGCTCGACGGCGTCGACCTGCTGGCCCTCGACGAGGGGGGCCACGACCACGGCGACGACGGTCACGACGACCACACAGAGGAGACTCACGACGACGGTCACGACGACCACACCGAGGAGACCCACGACGGCCACGACCACACCGAGGAGACTCACGACGACCACGAGCACGGCGACTACGACCCCCACTTCTGGGTCGACCCGGTCCGCGCGGCCGAGAGCGTCGAGACCATCGTCTCGGGGTTCCAGGAGGCGGACCCGGACAACGCGGAGGTCTTCGCGGAGAACGGCGACGCCTACGTCGAGCGCCTGACGGCGCTCCACGAGGCCTTCGAGGCCGGTCTCGCCGACCGCGAGCGCGACACCGTCGTCGTCGCCGCGCACAACTCCTACGCCTACCTCGCGGACCGCTACGGGCTGGAGGTCGTCTCCCCGCAGGGCGTCTCGCCGGACGCCGAGCCGAGTCAGGACGAGATCTCGGCGGTCGTCGACCTGATCGACAGCGAGGGGATCGACGTGGTGCTGGCCGACCACTTCGGCTCCGACGACCTCGCGAACACCGTCGTCCGCGAGTCGAGCGCGAGCCGAGTCGAGCACCTCTCGCCCGCCGAGGGGACGACCCAGGAGTGGAACGAGCGCGGCTGGGGCTACCTCGAACAGATGGAAGAGGTTAATCTGCCGGCCCTGCAAGCGGCGGTAGGGATCACCGAGTGAGCGAGGACGCAGCACGGCGGGACGACCCGCCGGTCGTCGCGGTCGAGGACGTCACCTACGACTACGGCGAGACGCTCGCCGTCGAGGACGTGACGCTCACGGTCGAGTCCGGCGAGTTCCTCGGTCTCGTCGGTCCGAACGGCTCGGGCAAGACCACGCTCCTCCACCTGATGCTCGGGCTGCTCGAGCCCGACGAGGGCTCCGTTAGCCTGTTCGGCGAGCCGATCGACGAGTTCGAGGACGGCCACCGGATCGGCTACGTCGCTCAGCAGGCGACCCAGCAGGGCTCCGCGATGCCGGTCACCGTCGAGGAGGTCGTCGAGATGGGGCGGTACCCACACCGCGGCTCCGGCCGGCTGACGGACGCCGATCGGCGGACGGTCCGCGAGGCGATGGAGCGGGTCGAGATCGCCGACCTCGCGGACCGCCGGATCGCGGCGCTCTCCGGCGGCCAGCGCCAGCGCGCGTACATCGCCCGCGCGGTCGCGTCGGAGGCGGACCTGCTGGCGCTCGACGAGCCGACCGTCGGCGTCGACGCGGAGTCGCGCGACCGCTTCTACGGCCTGTTACAGGAACTCAACGACGACGGGATCACGATCGTCCTGATCGAACACGACATCGGCGTCGTCACCGACCGCGCGAGCCGCATCGCCTGCATCAACCGCCGGCTGTTCCACCACGGGGACACCGAGTCGTTCGTGGAGAGCGACGCCTTGGAGGAGGCGTACGGCTCGACGAGCAGCGTCGTCCATCACCACCACTGATGACCGGGAAACCCACGCGGACGCGGCTGGTCGAGGGCGCGACGGTCGCGGTCGCGGCGTTCGTCGGCCTGCTCGTGCTGTTCATGGCCAGCGACGCGCTCGGGAGCGCGGGGCTTCCGGGCGGCGGCCTCGCGGAGTTCCTCGTCCTGCTCGGGCGCGTGCTGGAGGCGCTCACGGGGCTGGAGATGTTCCGGTTCCGGTTCGTCTGGTACTCGCTGGCGACGGGCGCGCTCATCGGCGTCGTCGGGCCGCTGGTGGGGATGTTCGTCGTCCACCGGGAGATGGCGCTGATCGGCGAGACGCTGGCGCACACGGCCTTCGCGGGCGTCGCCGCGGGCCTGCTCGTCGCCTCCGCGACCGACTGGTCGGCGCCGCTGCTGCTGTCGGCGCTGGTCGCGGCCGTCCTGGGCGCGTTCGGCGTCGAGTGGCTCGCGGAGCGCACGGAGACGTACGGCGACGTGCCCATCGCGGTGATGCTCACCGGCTCGTTCGCGCTCGGCACGGTGATCATCTCCTACGGCGGCGGCTTCTCGGGGCTGAACATCGACTCGTTCCTCTTCGGGAACATCTCGTTCGTCCCCGTCGGCGGCGCGTGGGTGATGGTCGCGCTCTCGGCGTTCGTCGTCGGCGTCGTCGCGACCCAGTACAAACAGCTCCTCTTCATCACCTTCGACGAGCAGGCCGCCCGCGTCGCGCAGTTCGACGTGTCGCTGTACAACAAGCTGCTCGTCGTGCTCACGGCGATGGTCGTCGTCGGCTCGATGCAGGTGCTCGGCGTCATCCTCGTCGCCGCGATGCTGGTCGTCCCGACCGCGGCCGCCTCGCAGGTCGCGGAGAGCTTCCGCGAGGCCCTCCTCCTCGCGGTGCTGGTCGGCGAAGTGTCGGTCGTCTCGGGGCTACTCGTGGGGTACGTCACCGGCCTCCCCGCGGGCGGAACCGTCGTCCTGATCGGGATCGGCTTCTACCTCCTGAGCGTCGCCGCGTCGAGCCGGTCGGTCTCGCTGTCGCTGCACTGACGGCCCCCCGAACGGGCGGTCGGCCGCGAGGGGCGCCGCGAGGGCCGCGGAGCGTGACGCGGCAGAAGGCATTTACCGGCCTGCCGAGGATCCGGAGGCGTGTCCACGCCCTCCACGCGCCGGTCGTTCAGGCGTCACTCGGTCCCGCTGGTCCTGTTCGGACTGGTGGCGCTCGCGGTCCTCGTCGTCCCGCCGCTCGTCCTCGGCGAGGTGACGACGCGCACGTACGCCATCGCGGCGGCGATCCTCATCATCGCGGTCGGGGCCGCGTTCCCGTACGCGGTGTTGGTCGCGCTGGGGACGCTCCCGCTGCTTCGCGCGGGCGTCGCGAGCTTCGCGGCGCCACAGCCCGAAGCCGACGGTCCCCACGCCTTCTCCGCGGAGGCGACGGTCCGGCACGTCGTCGCCGGCGTCGCGTACGTCCTCGGCGCGGCCGCGGTCGGCGCCATCGGCCTCGGCGCGCAGATCGGACTGCGGAGCGGTCCCACGGCGACGCCGACGTTCCTGCAGCCGTCCTTCCTGTACCTCGGCGGACTCCTCGTCGGCGGCGTCTTCGTCGCGCTGCAACTGTGGCGCTACGACGCGGACGCGGCCGTCATCGACCGGCGAACGGCCCTCGCGACGGTCGGGCTCGGAGTCCTGATCGCGCTCGCGCCGGCCGTCGCCTTCTGGGTGTTCAACGGCGGCGTCTGAGGGCCGTGTCCGGCCGGGGCGGCTCGCTCCTCCGGGCAGGGGCCACGGAGGTCGAGGTGGCCGCCCCGCCGCCCTCCCGGGAGGTCCACACCGAATGACTGACGGACCCCTGGCCGTAACGGGGACGCATGAGTCACGGGGAGCGCGGCGACGGACGCGAGGACCTCGACGGCCTGTCCGTCGACGCGGCGGTCGATGCGGTCGACGACGAACGGACCGATCCCGGCCGGGTGCGCGAGACGCTCGCCATCGTCGCCCGCGACGGGACGGTTCGCCGAACGGCCGTCGACGACGCGCTCGCGAACGCCTCGAAGGTGGTGACGACCGCCGAGACGCGGACGGAGCTCGCGGCTCGGAAACTGTCCGAGGCACGCGAGGACGCCGATCCCGTGCTGGACCTGGGTCCCGTCTCGTCGCGGGTCGACGGCTTCGCGGCACGGCTCGACGCGATCGAGGACCGCACGGACGAACTCGGCGACGACGTACAGGCGATCCTCGCGCGAAAGGACGACGGCGACCTCTACCGGATCGCGCGACGGATCCGGTCGGTGACGGGCGCCGCGAACGAGGCGCAGCGCGCCGCCGACGACCTGCAACTCGAACTCGACTCGTTCCGGGAGTGGCTCACCGACGCCGACCGGCGCGAGGCGGCGTTCGCGGACGACGTCGACGCGGTCGCTGACGCGCTGGACGGACTCGACGCGACCGCCTCGGAGATCGCGGCCGCCGGCGAGGCGCCCGAGGGGAACGAGAGAGGACGGCGGTGGCTCGCGGCGACGATCCGCCACCGCGTCCTGTCGCTGATGATCGCGGACCTCCGGGCGGAGCTGTCGGCGCTGCGGGCGTGGGCCGAGCGCGAGGGGGTCGACCCGCCCTCCGGGGTCGACGCCCGGATCGACGAGCTCGCGGCCCGTCACGACGCCGTCGGTGACCGGCTCGAGGGCTGCGCGTCGCCGGCGCTGGCCGAGCGCTTCGACGACCGACTGACGGCGGTCGAGGCGGCGCTCGCGGATCTGGAGCCGCCGGTCGACTGGTCCGAGGTCGAGGCCGTGGTCGCGGAGCACCGGCCGGACGTGGCGTAGCGGTCAGAGGTCGAGGTTCCGGGCGCGAACCGTCGACCGCGCGGCGGCGTCCGCGACGCGCCGGCCGCACGCCGCCATGCGCCGAAGCTGCTCGATCGCGCCGGCCAGCGCGACGGCCGTCGGCACCGACTCCACGGCCGTCCCGTCGAACAGCGCGCGTTCGACCTCGTCGATCCGCTCGACGGCGTCCGCACAGCGCTCCTTCGACCGACGCGCCGTGGTCGTGTCGCCGTCGAAGATCGCGGTCACCGCGTCGTCGAGCGCGAGTTCGGCGCCCTCAGCGGCCGACCGGAGATCCGAGGCGAGGGGCCCGGGCACCGGACCGGGAAGGCGCTCCGTCAGTGCCGCGATCCGGACGGCCCGCCCGACGACGGTTTCGAGGCACTCGGCCGTCACGTAGTAGACGAACAGCTCCGGGCGCGATACGTCGAGCGCGTCGAGCTCCGCGTGCGAGACCAGCGACCGCGACAGATGGCGCGTGATCATCTCCGCGGACCGACGGGCCTCGTCGGCTCGGTCGCGGACCCTCGCGTGCGCGTCAGCGGCGTCGAGGAACGCGTCGATCGCGTCTCGCTGAAGCCCGATGGCCACGTATTGGAGTTGGACGACCGACTGGCGCACGGAGACGGACGACGCGTCCAGCATGTGGCTGACCGTGATCGCCGCGTCCGACTCGGCGGTGATGTCCGTCCCCACGAGCCCGCGCACCGTCGACTGCGCCGCCTTGCGCTCGGCGTCGGTGAACGGCTCGGCCGATCGGATCGTTATCGTCTCGAACCCCGCGGCGTGGGCGGTCCGGATCGCCCACCGCACGGCGTCGGGACCGTCGGCGTCGACGTCGATCGCGACCTCGTCCAGACACCCGCCGTCCGCGTCCGAGGACCGGACGAGGAGCGACCCGTCGTGGTGGGTGTACAGCCGCAGGTCCATCCCCCCCTCGAGCCCGTGGTCCCGCGCCCACCCCTTCGGGATCGACACGGTGAACGTCCCGCCGCCGACCTCCTGGAGCTTTCTCGTCTCCATGATCAGTAGATCAGCTCCGGGTCGCTGTCGGTCACGTACAGCGTCCGCGCGGCGACGTTGACGGCGTGGTCGCCGATCCGCTCGAGGTCGCGGATCGTCAGCAGCAGGTTCGAGATCCCGTCGAGGAGCCGTTCGATCTCCCAGCGGTCCGGCTCGCCGGCGACCAGTTCGCGGACGACCGCCTCGCTGGCGTGTTGACACAGCGCGTCCAGTTCGTCGTCGCGCTCGGCGATCGCTCGGCAGGCGTCGGCGTCCCCCTCGACGTACGCGTCGACGGCGGCCCGGACCTGGTCGGCGGCGGTCTCACCGATCTCGTGGACGCGAACGTCCGCGCCGACGGCCGGCCCTTCGACGAGGGCGTAGCGTGCGAGGTTCGTCGCGAGGTCCCCGATCCGCTCTAAGTCGGTCAGGATCTTGAACGACGCGGCGACGAACCGCAGGTCCGAGGCGACGGGCTGTTGGAGCGCGAAGAGGTCGATGCAGTCGCCCTCGAGTTCGAGGTATCGCCGGTTGATGGCCTCGTCGCCGTCGATCACCGCGCGGGCCGACGCGTCGTCGTCGCCCGCGAGCGCCGCGAGCGCCCGCCGGAGCTGGTCGAGCACGTCGTCGGCCATCGAGTCGACGTCGGACCGGAGCGCGTCGAGCGACTCGCGGTAGTCGTCACGGGGCACGGCGATCACCCGAACTTCCCGCTGATGTAGTCCTCGACGCGCCGGCTCTCGGGGTCCTCGAAGATCTTCTGGGTGTCGTCGTACTCGACGAGTTCGCCGCCCGTCAGGAAGACTGCGGTCTGGTCGGAGACGCGGGCGGCCTGTTGCATGCTGTGGGTGACGACGACGACGGTGTAGTCCTGCGCGAGGTCCTCGATGAGGTCCTCGATCTTCGCGGTGGCGATGGGGTCCAGCGCGGAGGCCGGCTCGTCCATCAGGATGACCTCCGGGTCGACGGCCAGACAGCGGGCGATACACAGCCGCTGTTGCTGGCCGCCGGAGAGGCCGAGCGCGTTGTCGTCCAGCCGGTCGCGAACCTCCTCCCAGAGGGCGGCCCGTTCGAGCGACCGTTTCACGAGGTCCCTCTCGCGGTCGGGCTCCGCGCGCCCGGTCAGCCGCGCGAGCAGGCCCGTCTCGACGTCGCCGTGTTTCCGCGGGCCGTAGGAGACGTTCGCGCGGATCGACTTGGGGAAGGGGTTCGGGCTCTGGAACACCATCCCGACGCGCTTGCGCAACTCGACGAGGTCGACGCCGTCCTGATAGACGTCCTCGCCGTCGATGGCGACGGTCCCGTCGACGCGGGCGCTGCGGATGCGGTCGTTCATTCGGTTCAGACACCGGAGGAACGTCGACTTGCCGCACCCCGACGGGCCGATGAGGGCCGTCACGCTCCGCTCGGGGATGTCCATCGAGACGCCCTTCAGCGCGTGGTCGTCGCCGTAGTGGACGTCGAGCTCCTCGACGGCGAGTTTCGTCTCGCCGGCGGCCTCGTAGTCGGTCCACTCCGGGCGCGTTTCCTCGACGGTCTCGCCGGCGGTCGTGGAGACCCCCTGGTCGTCGGTGCGGTTCGCCGTCGTCTCTGCGGTCTCTACGGTCTCCGCGGTGTCTGTCTGACTCATTGGTGGAGTTTCCGTCTGAAGTAGTAGCGCGTCGCGATGCCGACCGCGTAGAAGGCCAACACGACGAGCAGCAGCGTCAGCGCCAGCCCCCACGCGAACTCCTGCGGGTTCTCGATGTTGCCGCTCAGCCCCGCCGTGATGAGCGCGTACAGCTGATACGGCAGCGCGCTCGTGGCCTCGAGCAGCGCGGGGTTGCTGACGAACGGCGGCGAACCGGTCAGCCGGAAGCCGCCCAGCACGTCGGGCGCGGCCGACTTCGCCGGGAGGACGCCGCCGCCCGTGGTCAGCAGGATCGGCGCGGTCTCGCCGGCGATGCGCCCCACGCCGAGGATGACGCCGGTCGTGATCCCCGGGATCGCCGCGGGGAGGACCACGCTCCGGACCGTCTGCCACTTGGAGACGCCGAGGGCCGCGCTCGCGTCCCGGTACTCGTCCGGGACCGCGAGGATCGCCTCGCGGCTCGTGATGAGGACGAGCGGCAGCAGCATGAACCCGAGCGTCAACATCCCCGCGATCAGCGACTTCTGGTTGCCGAACCGGGGGATCAGGAAGGCGGCGCCGAACAGGCCGAAGACGATGCTCGGCGTGCTCCAGAGCCCGTTCGTCGCCACCTCGACCGCGCCCGTGAACCGACCCTGTTCGGCGTACTCGCTGAGGAACACGGCGGCGCCGACGCCGGTCGGCACGGCGAACAGGACGGCGCCGACGACCAGCCAGACCGTCCCGACGAGCGCCGGGAACACGCCCGCGACCTCGGCCAGCAGCCCCGCCCCGTTGGTCAGGAACGGCCACCTGAGGAGGCCCGGGCCGCCCACGCCGAACCCGCGGAACAGCCCGGGGAGCCCCCTGACCGTCACGAAGGCGACGAGGCCGACGAGGACGGACAGGATCGCGACCACGACGAGGTAGATGAGGACGTACGCGCCGACGTTGCGTCCCCGGGCGCCGAACCCGCCGTACGCCTTCGCGGCCCCCCAGCCCGCGACCAGCGAGGCGACCATCACGACGACCGGCACGACGGTGTCGCCGAACAGCGTCGCGTCGTACCCCGCGAGGACTCGCTCCCACCCCGGTCCGACGACGGCGCTCGCGAGGACCGCGCCCGCGAGGACGGCCACGCCCCCCGCGGGCAGGGTCGACCCCACGTCCTCGCGCGGGAGCGCGGTCGCCGCGAACGCGACGCCCCCCGCGACGACCGCGACGGCGAGCCGGCCGACGCCCTCGAGGCCGACGCTCCCGGCCGCGAGCGCACCGATGGCGAGCCAGAGACCGGTGAACGCCGCCGTCGCGACGATCCCCGCGCTCGGTTGCGGCCCCGTGTCGACGACTCCCAGTCGGGAGGCCACGCCGAACCCGACGACGCCGAGGCCGACGACGACCAGCACCGCGCCGAGCGCCGTCGACAGCGGGAGTCCCGCGACGGGGTCGTCGATGGCGACGACGTCGACGAGCGCCGCCAGTCCGACGGCGAACGCGAGCCCCGAGACCCCGACCGCGCCCGCCGTGAGGGCCTCGTACACGCTCCGGTCCTCGCGGACGAGGGCCGTCTCGGTCGCGCGGCTCATTCGGCACCCCCCAGGCGGCGCCGCATGCGTAACTCGACGTACTGCGAGACGAGGCTCAGACACAGCACGGTCACGAACAGGACGACGCCGGCGGCGAACAGCGCGCTCTCGTGGACCCCGTTCGCGCTCCCGTACCCCCGGGCGATCAGCGACGTGAGCGTCTCGTAGCCGTAGAAGACGTTGAACAGGGGGTCGCTGATGCGCGGAACGCCGGCCAGCATCACCGTCGCCGCCATCGTCTCGCCGATCGCGCGCCCGACGCCGAGGAGGACGGCCGCCGAGACGCCGGAGAACGCGGCCGGAATCGTGATCGAGGTCATGGACTGCCAGTCGGTCGCCCCGAGCGCGAGCGACCCGTCCTTCATCGCGTCCGGGACGCTCGTCAGCGCGTCCTCGGCGACGGAGACCACCGTCGGCAGCGCCATCAGGCCGACGACCGCCCCGACGAAGAGGTACGTCGAGCCGCCGTTAAGCGCGAACGCGTCGTTCGCCCAGGGGTTGATCACGGTGAAGCCGATGAACCCGTAGACGATGGAGGGGATGCCGGCGAGCACCTCGATGCCGGGCTTGACGAGTTCACGGACGGCCGGGGGCGCGATCTCCGCGATGAACAGCGCGGCGGCGACGCCCAGTGGCGCCGCCACCAGCGTCGCGATGGTGGTCACCATCACGGTCCCGTGGATCATCGGCACGAGCGAGAACCGGACCGGCTCCGAGACCGCGTCCCACCGCGTCGCCGTGAACATCCGCAGTCCGGGGACGGAGGTGCCGAGGACGGTGGCCGTCTCGTACCGAAACGCCGGGAGCGACTCGGCGACGATGAACACGACGATGAGGCCGAGCGTGACGAGCGTCACCGTCGTCATCGCGAACGTGACGGCGCGGGCGACGAGCGCCTGGTGGCGCACCCAGCCGACGCCCGTCGCGATCAGGAACGCGCCGAGCGGAACCGCGGTCCAGGGGGACGCCAGCAGGAAGCCGAGAAACGCCGCCAGAAGCGACCCCATCGAGACGCCGACCACGGCCAGCGCCTCCGGGTCGGTCTCGTCGACGAACGCTCGCGTCCGGGTGACCCGCCGCTCGATGCCCGCACGCCAGTCAGTCGGTGGATTCGTGAGTGACATGTGATAAATATCGGTCGGAGAGCGGTCGTCTCCGGGGCCGCGACGCTAGGCCTGCTCCGGCAGCTTCGCGCGCTCGGCCTCGATGTCGGAGGTCGGTAGGGTGATGTAGTTGACGTCCTCGACGAACACCTGCTGGCCGAAGTCGGTCAGGAACATGTTGAGGAACGCCGCCTCGCGCATGTCCGTTCCCTCCGGCGTGTCCTCGGTGATCCGCGTGTACATGTGGAGGTCGCGGTTCAGCGGGTACTCGGAGTCGAAGATGGTGTTCTCGGCGTCGGGGTCCGGGCGGAAGACGGTGCCCTCGAAGTCGATCGCGATCGCCTGGATCCCCGGCCCGGAGAACGCGAGCGCCATGTAGCCGATGGCGTTGTCGTTGTCCTGGAGGACCTGCTGGACCTGCTGGTTCTGTCCGAGGCGGGTGTCGACCTCCATCGGCGCGTCGGCGTCGCCGAGCATGTTCAGCCTGAACGAGGTGTCCGTGCCCGAGCCCTCGGCGCGGCCGACCACGTAGATCTCCCGGTCGGGACCGCCGACCTCGCTCCAGTTGGTGATGTCGCCCTGGTAGATGCCGCGGATCTGCTCGCCGGTGAGCTGGTCGACGCCGGCGTCGTAGATCGCCTGGCTGACGAAGACGGGCTGGCCGTCCCGGCCGACGACGTGGTCGACGTAGTTCTCGTCGCGTTGTTCCTCGCTGATGTCGAGTTCCGCCGTGATGGGCCCGGAGGAGTTCCCGATGTCGACCAGCCCGTCGCGGACGGCCTCACAGCCGGTCCCCGAGTGGCTCAGCGCCACGCGGGTCGCGAACGGGGGGTTCGACCGCTCGCCGGTCGGCTCGAAGCCGTACAGCCCGGCGAAGTAGTCGGCGATGTTCTGGTCAGTGTCGATCTGGTCCCAGCCGGGGACCGACGACTCGTCGTTGGAGCCCCAGTACTCGCCGTCGCTCGCCGGCGAGTTGGAGTTCCAGTAGGAGCTCCCCTTGTTCGAGATGGGGTACACCGTCGAGGACCCCTCGGCAGTCACCGTGGCCGGCGCCGCCGACCCGCCGCTTCCACCCTCGTCGGCGTCGTCGCCGTCTCCGCTCCCGCCGCCGCTCCCGCCACTGCTGGTCCCGCTCTCGCCGCCGCTCCCGCTGTTGCTCTGTCCGCTACACCCCGCGAGGCCTGCCGCCCCGGCGGCGGTCAGCGTCAGCAGGTACTTTCGGCGTGATACCGCGTCCACCTGATGCGCCGCGTCACGTGACATCGAGTAAGAGCACCCGTCGACCTATTAAACACGTTTATAATAGGTGACTGGACCGTGACGGAGCGACCAGGACCCGACGGTAGCGCCTCGGAGTCGGCGGTATCGGTACTGTCGGATATATAGTGTATGGAGCGCGGGCCGCGCGAGTGGTCGCGCGAGTGCTCCCCGCGTCGCGCGTGGGGGCTCACCGAGCGCCGGCTCCCGGTCCCCGGCTCCCGGCTCCTTCACGGGGTCGTCCCCGGCCTCTCACTCCTCACGAACCCGCTCGACCACGCGCTCCCGCAGCGCCTCCCGCGCACGGTGACTCGTTTCGGCGTCGGTCCGCACCTCGATCAGGTGGCTGCCGGGCTCCTCGCGTGCGGTCGCGAGGGCGTCGCGGAGGGCCGCGGTCGCCTCGTCGGGGGCCAGCGCGCGCCCGGCCGCGTCGTCGCTCTCCCCCCCGTCACCCGCGCCGCCGCGCGCGTCGATCCGCGCGAAGTCCACGTCGTACAGCGCCGAGAGCGGTTCGAAGTCGATGCCGTGAGGCGTCCTGAACTGCTCGGTGAACGGCGGGTCGAACGCCTCGACGGGAAGCTTGTGGAAGATGCCGCCGCCGTCGTTGTTGACGGCGACGACCGTCGCGTCCACCTCGCAGCGGTCGAGCGCGAGCAGGCCGTTGGCGTCGTGATACAGCGCGAGGTCGCCGGTCACGAGCGTCAGGTCGTCGGTCGTCGCGGACCCGGCGCCGAGCGCCGTCGAGACGATGCCGTCGATGCCCGAGGCGCCGCGGTTCCCGAGCGCGGTCACCGACTTCGCCGACGGGGCGACGAACCGGTCGAGGTCGCGGACGGGCATGGAGTTCGAGACGAACAGCGTCGCGGGGTCCGGAAGCGCCTCGACCACGGTCTCGAGGACGCGCCCCTCGAGGAAGGCGTCGGAGGCGGTCGCGCCGGTCGCCTCTCCGGCGTTCCGGCCCTCGGCGGCGCTCCCCTCCAGCGCGTCGAACGCCGCGGCGTCCGCCGTCTCCCACTGCGCGCGCCAGTCGGCGTCGCCGCCGGGGAGCAGTCGCGAGAGCCGACCGCAGAGCCGGGAGGGCTCGGCGACCACCAGGTCCGTCGCCGCGAACTCGGCCTCGCGCCACGCGCCCGCGGGGTCGACGACGTACTGGTCCGCGTCCGTCGCCGCGAGGTACTTGCGGAGGTTCTTCGAGGTCGGGGAGGCGCCGAGTCGGACGACGACCTCGGGGTTCGGGAACGCCTCCGCCTCGGCCAGGTCCGGCGAGAGGTAGGCGTCGTAACCGCCGATCACGGGCGCGACGCGGGTGTGTCCGCCGAACCGGACGCCCGAGAGGGGGTCCGCGAGGACCGGGAAGCCGGTCGCGTGCGAGAGCGCGGTGACCGCCTCCGCGTCGAGGCCCGGCGGGTCCGCCGGCCCGGCGACGATCAGTCCGCGGTCGGTCTCGAGCGCGGCCGCCAGTTCCCGCAGCGACGTGTCGTCGAGTTCGGGGGCGCCAGCGTGGCGGGAGACGTAGGGGCCGTCGCGGCCCGCGGCGGCCTCGGGGTCGAGGTCGGCGGGCACGTCCCCCTCCACCGGCGTCGGTTCGAGCGGCTTGGCGAACGGGACGTTGAGGTGGACCGGGCCGGCCGCCGTCCCCTCCGCGGCCGAGAGCGCGCGGGCGACGGTGGTGCGGACGGACTCGAGCGCGCGCTCGTCGGCGGCGGGTTCGGGCAGGTCCTTGTAGTAGCGGACGGCGTCGCCGTAGAGCTTCTCCTGGTCGACGGTCTGGTTCGCGCCGGAGTCGCGCAGCTCCGGCGGGCGGTCGGCGGTCAGCGCCAGCATCGGGACGCGCGCCTCGTCGGCCTCCACGATGGCGGGGTGGTAGTTCGCAGCGGCGGTGCCGGAGGTGCAGACCAGCGGCGTCACCTCGCCCGTCCGCCGCGCGCGGCCGAGCGCGAAGAAGGCCGCGGAGCGCTCGTCGAGTTGGGAGAAGACGTGCACGTCGTCGTGGCGGGCCAGCGCCATCGTGAGCGGCGTCGAGCGGCTCCCCGGCGAGACGACCGCCGCGGAGACGCCCGCACGGGCCAGCTCCTCGACGATGGCGGACGCCCACAGCGTGTTCCGGTTCGGTGCGGTCATTAGTTCCCGTTCGGGGGTCGCGGGCTTATAAGCCGGCGGAACGCGACCGAGTGGGCGGAACGCGGCCGCGACGAGCGGAACGCAGCCGGGGGAAGCGAACCCCGGCCGCGGCGTTCTGCAAGCCTTAAGCCCGGCGCGGGCCTCCCCTCGCACATGAGCGACGACGACGCCGTCGACGTCGAGGTCGAGGCGCCGAACGACGAATCGGGCGCGGCCGGGGACGCGGCGAGCGCCGCGGAGGCCGCAGGCGAGAACCCCGCCGCGGCCGCCGACGGGGAGTCGGCCGACGCGAACGGCGCCGCCGGCGGCCGGACGACCGACGACGGGGAGTCGGCCGACGCGAACGGCGCCGCCGGCGGCCGGACGACCGACGACGGCGAGACCGAGACGCCCCTCGCCGACCGCGTCGCGGCCCACGACGAGGAGCTCGCCTCGGCGGTCGCGGACCTCGAGGCGGGCGTGACCGAACTGGAGGCGGAACTCGCCGAGGCCGAGGAGACGGTCGCGGACCTCGAGAGCCGACTGAAGCGTTCGAAGGCCGACTTCCAGAACTACAAGCAGCGCCAGCAGCGGAAACAGGAGCGGATCAAGGAGCGCGCGGCCGAGGACCTGGTGGAGCGCATCGTCCCCGTCCGCGACAACCTGATCCGGGCGCTCGACCAGGAGGAGGGCGCGGACATCCGGCCGGGCGTCGAGTCCACGCTGGAGGAGTTCGACCGCGTGCTGGAGGCGGAGGGCGTCGAGCCCATCGAGCCGGAGCCGGGCGCCGACGTGGACCCGACGCGTCATCAGGTGATGCTCCGCGTCGAGAGCGACCAGCCCGAGGGGACGGTCCACGAGGTGTACCAGCCCGGCTACGAGCTGGGCGAGAAGGTGATCCGCGAGGCGCAGGTGACCGTCTCCGACGGCGACGAGTAGTCCGGGTCGGTTTCCGGCCGCCGTCGATCCGCGCTCAGCCGTCGCCGTCCCGCCGTCCGTCCAGCCGTCGTATCTGTTCGCGGTGGAGCGACAGCATCATGTCCGCGAGGAAGCCGAACATCAGCAGCTGGAACCCCAACAGGACGCCCGCCGCCGCCACGATGGCGAGGATCTGGTGGCCGATACCGTACGCGATCCAGTCGTAGAGCACGTAGGCGGCCACGGCCAGGCCGGCGGTCGTCGACGCCGCGCCGACGCTCCCGAAGTAGAACAGGGGGTTGTTCGTCTTCGCCTTGCGGAACAGCTCCAGGAAGATGATCCCGCCGTCGCGGACGGGGTTGAGGTTCGTGTCCGACCCGGAGGGGCGCGGCCGGTAGGTGATGGGGACGACCGCGACCGGCACGTCGTGTTTGACGCACTCGACGGCCATCTCGGTCTCGATGCCGAACCCCTCGGCGCTCAGGGTGAGCTGCTGGAACGACTCGCGAGTGAACGCGCGGTACCCGGAGAGGATGTCGCCGTAGTCCTCGCCGTGGATCAGGCGGAATGCGCCGTTGATGAGCCGGTTGCCGATCCGGTTGAGCCGGGTCATCGCCCCCTCCCGCATGTCCGCGAACCGGTCGCCGATCACGTGCTCGGCCTCGCCCGACAGCAGCGGCTCCAGCATCGCGTCGGCGTCGGCGGCGTCGTAGGTCGCGTCGGCGTCGGCCATCAGCACGTAGTCGGCGTCGACGTGGTCGCGGACCGCCTCGCGGACCGCCTGTCCCTTGCCGTCGCCCGACTGCTCGACGACTCGCGCGCCCGCCTCGGCGGCGCGCTCGCGAGTGCCGTCCTCCGAGCCGCCGTCGATCACGACGACGTTCTCCAGTCCCTCCGCCCGATAGCCCCCGACCACGTCCGCGATGGTCGCGGCCTCGTTGTAGGTCGGCAGGAGGACGCACACGTCGTCGCGACTCGCCATTACCGGCCCGTCGCCCGCCCGGGTGGTTAAGTATACGGTTTGACGCGACGGCGGAACCCTCCGCTCCCGGCGGGCACTCAGCTACTCCATGTAGCCGAGTTGTTTGAGTCGGTTTTCGACGCCGTCGGTGTCGCGGTCGGTCGCGGCCGCGGCGGGCGAGAGGGGGTCGCGCGTGTCGGCGTCCTCGGCCGCCTCGCCGGCGAGCATGGGGAGCACGTCGCCGTCCATGTCGGTGGGGACGGCACAGCCGGCGGCCGCGAGCAGGGTCGGGGCCATGTCGGTGATGCTGATCTGCTCGAGTTCGCCGCGGTGTTCGAAGTCGGGGCCGCTGGCGAGGAAGAGGCCGTTGCGCGTGTTCTCGGCGCGCCAGCGGTCCGGGCCCGCCAGTACGTCGCCGCCGCCGACGCCGTCGTTGACGTGGACGCCGTCGCGCTGGTCGACCACGACCGCGGGCGCGTCCGACTCGCCGAGGTGCGGCCCCTCGTACACCTCTTCGGCGCGGTACACCCCGTCGAACAGCGGGCCGTGGTCGTCCTCCACCGCTTCGAGGTCCGCGATCAGCTCCTCCCGGACCGCCTCCGTGTCGAAGGCGGGGTTGAGGTAGATGGGTCCCTGCCCGCTCGCGACCGCCTTCGTCTCCGACAGATCCATCGCCTCCAGTTTTCTGTCCCTCTTGAGGCCCGCGCTCTGGGGGACGAGCTGCTGGAGTCGCTCGGGGACCACCTTCGCGAGGAGGTCGACCGCGCCGACCGCCTTCGCGGCCGCGAGGGCGTTCTCGCGGTCGATGCCCACCTTCTGGAGCACGCTGTCCACGCTCGCCGACCGCGTCTGGTAGCCGTTCTCGGCCAGCCACTCGTTCACGTAGAACTCCGTCGTCGTCGGCGCGCAGCCGTGATCGGACATGATCACCAGGTTCGTCTCCTCCATCTCGTCGATCCGGCCGACCCACTCGTCGACGATCTCGTAGGCGCGCTTCGTCGGCTCGTCGTTCCAGAAGAAGTGCTGGAGCACGTTGAGGTAGAACAGCGTGACGTGGACGAACTCGAGGTCTTCCTCCTCCAGGAGGGTCGTGGCGACCTCGAAGCGCTTCTCGAGGAGGTCGAGGATGGCGTCGACCTCGGCGCCGGTCTCCTCGTTGGAGGAGAGCAGGGGGTCGGGGTGGACGCGGTAGTCGAAGCGCTCCTCGAGGTCGTCGGCGAGCCCCTCGGGGGTGGCGTAGCCGCCGCTGATGGAGCGGTACTCGCCCTCGACGGCGTCGGGGCCGCCGGCGACGACGGGGCCGTCGATGTCGCGGGGCGGGTACATCGTGGGCATGTTGACCACGCCCGCGCGGTGGCCCTCGTCGTTGAGGTAGTCCCACAGCTCGAGCGTCTCGAAGTCCGCGCCGTTGGTCACCTCGATCTCGCCGGCCGCGAGGTCGACGCGCTCGAACCAGTAGACGCCGAACTTTCCGGGGTTCTTGCCGGACGAGTAGCACTTCCAGTTCGGGAAGGTGACCGGCGGGAGACAGCTCTCGGTCTCGGCCCACGAGCTCTCCTCGCGGAGGGCGGCGAGGTTCGGGAGGGTGCCGTCGTCGAGCCACGGTTCGAGCAAGCGCCAGTTCGACCCGTCCAGCCCCACGACGACCGTTCTGCTCATGTCGGGACGGTCCCGGCCGACTCACAAGTCGCTTTCGTCGTGCGCGCGAACGGCGCTCCGGCGTCGGCGCCCTCTCCGGCCGGCCGTGGCGCCCTCGCCGCCCGGCCGCGACGCCCTCGGGCGAACGACATTCATAAGTGCGGGCCGCGGGTTCTCTCGGGCACGTGCGAACCGTAGCCGTCCTCCCCGCGTACAACGAGGCCGAGACGGTCGGCCCCGTGATCGAGGGCACGAGCGAACACGTCGACGAGGTCGTCGTCGTCGACGACGGCTCCAGCGACGCGACCGCCGCGGTCGCGCGCGACCACGGCGCGACCGTCGTCGAGCACGTGTTCAACACGGGCGTCGGCGGCGCGGTCAGGACCGGCTACCAGTACGCGATCCGCAACGACTACGACCTCGTGGTGCAGGTCGACGGGGACGGCCAACACGACCCGGCCCACATCCCGCGCCTGCTGGAGGCGGCCGAGGACGCGGATATGGTGATCGCCAGCCGGTACCTCAACGAGAGCTTCGAGGAGTACGGCTTCGTCCGGCGGCTCGGGATCAGCTTCTTCACGACCGTCGTGAACGTGCTCGGCGGCGTCGACATCACGGACGTGACCAGCGGCTTCCGCGTCTACCGCGTCGACGCGCTGGCCGAGATCCTCCACCGCTCGGACAGACACTGGGCGGTCGAGCAGACGCTCGACGCGGCGAAGCGCGACCAGCGCATCACGGAGGTGTCGGTCGCGATGCCGACCCGCGAGGAGGGCGACTCGCAGTTCACGCTGGACACGTTCGTCCTCTACCCGCTCCGCATGACCGACGTGGTGTTGCGCGTCCTCCTGTTCCGGTGACTCCCATGATCGACACACTCGCAACGACCGGCGCTCTCGTCACGCTCGACGCTCCCGTCACCGCCGGTGCTCCGGCGGTGCTCGGTACGTTCGACTACTCGCTGGTCAACGTCGTCTCGCTGCTCGTCGGCCTGCTGTTCCTCGCGAACGGCTACTTCCTCGTGCGGAAGGGCCGGGAGGCGGTCGCGGTGTTCGTCCTCTCGGTCGCGGTGGGGGGCGGACTCGTCTTCGTGGCGCTGTTCCCGGGCGCGTTCGACTTCGTGGCGCGCCTGCTCGGACTGGAGTTGCGCGCACGAGCCATCCTCGTCGTCTCGAACCTGACGCTGTTCGCGCTGGTCATCTACCTGCTCAACCGCATCGGGAAACTGTACGACCGCGTCTCCCGGCTGAACGAGCGCCTGAGCCTGCTGGACGCCGAACTGGAAGCGGCCGGGGGTCGCGGCGACAGCGATGACCCCGACGACCATGAGTGACGGGGGCCGCGGCGGCGGGCCGAGCGACGCGCGCCGCGCCGTCCTCTCGGTCGACGTGGAGCTGTTCCGTCACACGCCCGCGTACAGGAACGCCTCGGGGACGCTCGACGACCCGAGCGTCGGGCTGGCGGGCGCACGGTTTTTGCGGGAGGCGTTCGCGCGCCACGACGCCCGGACGACGGCGTTCGTCGTCTCCGAGGTGGCCGAGGAGCATCCCGGCGCCGTCGGCGCGTTCGTCGACGCCGGCCACGAGGTGGGCTCGCACACACACACGCACCGACTGCTGACCGACCTCTCGCCCGACGAGCGCCGCGAGGAACTCGTCCGGTCGAAGGAGCGGCTCGAGACCGTCACTGGCGCGTCGGTCGCGGGCTTTCGCGCGCCGGCGTTCGACTTCGGGGACGACCACTTCGCGGCGCTCGACGCGGCGGGCTACGCCTACGACGCGAGCGTCGTCTCCTGTCGCGCGATTCCCGGCTGGTACGGCGGCGAGTACGACCTCCACCGGCCCGCGCCCGCGACCGCGGTCGACCCGACCGCGCCGGCCGGCCTCGCGGAGGTGCCGACCGCGGTGTTTCCCGGTATCGGGCTCCCGCTGACGGGGACGTGGCTGCGCTTCTTCGGCGTCCGGTACACGACCCTCGGGATGCGCCTGCTCGCGCGTCGGGGGATCGCCCCCGTGCTGTACGTCCACCCGTGGGAGTTCGTCGACCTCCCGGACGTCGAGGGCGTTCCGAAGCGAGTGTACGCCAGGACCGGCGACTGGATGCGGCGCGCGGTCGAGCGCATCCTCTCGACGGAGTTCTCGTTCGTCGCCTGCGAGGACGTGCTCGCGGACGCCGGACTGGGTGACGGTGGGGAGCCGGAACCGCCCGACGGAGGGGCGTAGTGTGGCGGACCGCTCCCCCCGCGATCTGGCGGTCGCCGCGCTCCAGTACGGACTCGGGATCGCGGCGCTCGGGTGGGTGTCGACGCAGGTGCGGTTCGGCGAGGTGCTCGGCCTCCTCGGGCGCCTCGGTCCCGCCGAGATCGCGGTCGTGCTCGGCGTCTCGGTCGTCGGCCTGCTTGCGCGCTTCTACACCTGGCAGGTGCTGATGGCGCGGGTCGGCGCGGCGTCGTTCCGCGCGGCCGCGAGCGTCGACCTCACCGTCTACTTCCTCAACCAGTTGCTCCCCTCGCGGCTCTCCGGGCGCGTGGCGGCGCCGTTCGTCCTGCGGAGCCGGACCGGGATGTCCTACGCCGACGGCGCCTCGGTTTCGGGCGTTCACACCGGGATCTACGCGGTGCTGTACGGGGTCGCGGCCGCGGTCGGCGTGGCGGCCGCCGCGCCGCGGCTCTCGCCCGGGATCCTGTCGCTGCTCGCGCTTTCGACCGGGCTCTACCTCGCGGCCGGCGGTGCGGTGCTTCTGGCCGGCATCAATCTCCCGCTGCTCGACCGCCTCGTGGACGCGCTCGCGGCGCTGGCGGGGCGGCTTCCGCGGGTCGGCGCCGCGGCCGCGGAGCGCGTCGCGGGGCTGCGGGAGTTCACCGCAGCCGCGAGCGCCTCGTTCCGCCGGCTCGCGGTCGACCCCGGCCTCTGGGGGCGGTACGCCGCCGGCTGGACCGTCTTCTCGGTGCTCGCGCCCGGCCTCCGCGTGCTGGTCCTGCTCGCGGCGTTCGGCGCGCCCTTCGAGCCCGCGGCCCTGCTGCCGCTGTACCTGGTCGCCGCCTACAGCGTCACCCTGCTGCCGCTGACGCCCGGCGGCATCGGCGTCACCGAGGCGACGACGACGGTGGTGTTCGTCGCGCTCGGCGTCCCCGAGGCGGCCGCGGTGTCGGTCGTGCTCGTCGACCGCTTCCTCGGCGTCTACCTGCCCGCGGTGGCCGGCTGGTACCCCTCGATGGCGCTCGACATCGACGGCGCCTCGGACGCGGCGGATCCGCCGAACGACGGCGTGAACGACTGACCGCGGTACTGAGCGGGGCGGCGTGTCGCCGCCTGTTTTCTGTCACTTGTGGGTTTTTGCGGCTGCTGTCGGTGCCGCTGCTCGGGCCAGGATCACCTCGAAAGCCCCAGCCGGCTCGACCGGGTCGGGTTTCAGGAGACGGGTCGGGCGGGGCCGAACCGGGTGTCCCGTTCAGTCCTGCCCCGTCCAGCATCGCAATCGCATCGCAACCGCCCAGCACCGCAATCGCACCGCAACCGCCCCGCACCGCACCTACCCCCGCACCGCACCCGCCCAGCACCGCAACCGCACTGCAACCGCACCGGCGCCTCGCATCTCCCCAGCCTCGGCGGCGGCGCGGCCGCGGAACCGCACAGCAGGCGGCCGCGCCGCCGCCTCCACCGAAAATCGAAGATTTTCGAGCAGCCGGCGTGCGGTAGCGCGCCGGCGACCTCGCGCGCGTTACTCGCGCGCGCCGACCGCATCCGTCACTACCGGCCGTCTCCGTAGTGCGTTCGCTCCACGCGCCGCGCGTACAGGCGCGAGAGCAGCGTCGTCAGGGGACCGGCGGCGCGGTCGGCGTTTTTGGGCGTCGCGTCGCCGGGCGTCGCGTCGCCGGGCGTCGCGTCGCCGGGCGTCGCGTCGCCGGGCGTCGCGTCGCCGGGCGTCACGTCCACCCCGTCGACGGTCGCGACCGGCCGGACCTCCCACGTCGAGTTGGTCAGGAAGACCTCGTCGGCGTCGCGCACGTCTGCGGGCGTTATCCGCCCCTCCTCGACCGGAATCCCCTCCTCGGCCGCGAGGTCCAGCACGGTGTCCCGCGTGATTCCGGGCAGTACCGGCCCGTCGATCGAGGGGGTTCCCAGTCCGCCGTCGTCGACCAGAAACAGGTTCGACGTGGCGCCTTCCGCGACGTACCCCTCGGCGTCGCGGAGCATCGCCTCGTCGGCGTCCGAGGCGCGGAGTTCGAGGCGCGCGAGGATCCCGTTGAGGTAGTTGTGCGTCTTCGCGTCCGCCGGGATGGCGCGGTCGGGCACGCGCTGGGTCCTGACCGTCTGGAGCGCGGCGGGGCCGTCCCAGACCGGCTCCGCCTCGGGGGCGGTGCCGCCTCGGGGAAGCGGCGAGACGTAGACGACGACGGTGGGGTCGACTGCGGGGTCGGGGTCCAACTTGCCGGGCTGGACGCCCCGCGAGACGGAGAGCTTCACGGAGGCGTCCGCGAGGTCGTTGGCCGCGAGCGTCTCGTCGACCCGGGCTTTCAGGTCTGCGTCGGCGAGCCCGTGGTCGAGTTGGAGCGTCTCGCAGGTGCCGCGGAGGCGGTCGGCGTGCGCGTCCCACCGAAAGACCTCGCCGCCGTACGCGCGCATCGTCTCGAAGGCCGCGTCGCCGTACATGAACCCGCGGTCCCGGACGTTCACGGTCGCTTCGTCGGCCGGAACGAGGGCGCCGTCGACGTGGTACAGGAGGTCGTCGGGGGAGCTCATCGGGACGCCGCCCCCCACGTCTCGCAGGTCGCCACGAAGTTCGCGACCATCCGCTCGCCCGCGTCGGTGAGGATGCTCTCGGGGTGGAACTGCACGCCGACGTGCGGCTTCTCGCGGTGCCGGACGCCCATCACCACCTCGCGCTCGTCCTCGGTCCGGGCGGTCTCGATCAGGTCGGTCGGGAGGTCCTCGCGTTCGACGCACAGCGAGTGATAGCGGCCGACCGAGAGCCGGTCCGGCAGGCCGGCGAAGACGCCGGTCCCGTCGTGGCTGATCGTCGAGGGCTTGCCGTGGACCACCTCCGGGGCGTGGCCGACCGGAGCGCCGAGAGAGGCACAGAGCGCCTGGTGACCGAGGCAGACGCCGAGGACGGGGCGGTCGAGCTCCCACACGTCCATCGAGACGCCGGCCTCCCGCGGCGTTCCCGGTCCGGGCGAGACGACGACGCCGTCGGGGTCCATCTCGCAGATCCCGGCGCTGTCGACCGCGTCGTTGCGCCGGACCGCCACCGCGCCCGCGACCGCTCCCACGTACTGGACGAGGTTGTAGACGAACGAGTCGTAGTTGTCTATCACGAGGATCCGCGCCTCGGAGTCGCCCGCACCGGGCCGCCAGCCCGCGGCGGCCGTGGGGCCGTCTTCTTTCGGCCTCGCGCTCGCGTCAGTCATCGCCCGCCTCCTGGTCGCCGCGGGTCTCCGAGCCCCCAACCGCGCCCTCGGCGTCGCCGGCCGCGTCCACGCGCAGGTCCGCCGCGGCGAGCGCCTCGTCGATGGCGGTCACGAGCGCGCGCCCCTTCGCCAGCGTCTCCTCGTACTCCGCGTCGGGGTCCGAGTCGTCGACGATGCCCGCGCCGACGCGGAGGTGGTACTCGTCGGCGTGTCTGACCAGCGTCCTGATCACGATGTTCAGCGTCGCGCGCCCGTCGAACCCGAAGACGCCCATCGAACCGGTGTAGGGGCCTCTGCGCGTCGGCTCCACCTCGTCGATTATCTCCATCGTTCTGGGCTTGGGCGCGCCCGTGATGGTGCCGCCGGGGAAGCAGGCAGCGACCGCGTCCGCGAGCGTCACGTCCGAGCGGGCGCGCCCCTCCACCAGCGAGACGAGGTGCATCACCTCGCTGTACCGGTCGACGCGGCGGTATTCGGCCACCTCGACGGTTCCGAACCGGCTGACCTTTCCGAGGTCGTTGCGTTCGAGGTCCACGAGCATGGCGTGCTCGGCGCGCTCCTTCTCGTCGCCGGTCAGCTCGGCCTCCAGCGCCGCGTCCGCCGCCGGCGTCTCGCCGCGCGGTCGCGTGCCCGCGATGGGCTCCGTCGCGAGTCGGTCGCCGTCGCGGTCGAGCAGGAGCTCCGGGCTGGCGCTCACGAGGTCGACGCCGCTGTCGGCGGCGCCGCGGCCGCTGTTTTCTCCCGCGCTCGGCCGCGCGAACTCCAGCAGGCCCGAGTAGGGCGCGGGGTTCACGTCCCGAAGCGCGTCGTAGGCGTCGACCGGATGGACCGCCGCGGGGGCGACGAGGCGCTGGGAGACGTTCGCCTGGAACGTGTCGCCGTCGCGGACGTGCGCCTTGACGCGACGGACCGCGTCCGCGTACGTCTCGCGGCCCGACTCGCTCCGAAAGGTCGCGTTCTCCGAATCAGGTTCCGGTGCCGGGCCGGCCTCCGGACCGCCCGTTTCGATCCGCTCCACGAGGTCGACCGCCCGCGAAACGGCCGCGTCGTACAGCGCGTCGTGGTCCGCTCGCTCGGCGTCGGCCGCTCGCTCGGCGGAAACGCGCGGACAGACCGTGATCCGGAGCGTCACCGCCCCCTCGTCGGGGACCGGACACTCCCACGCTGCGAGCCGGTCGAACACCGCGGCGTCGAGTCGGGGGAGGTCCCGGTCGTCGACCGCGCCCTCGTCCGGGAACGTCTCCAGTTCGCGGGCGGCGTCGTAGGAGAGCCACCCGAGGACCCCGCAGGGGTACGGCACGTCGCAGTCGCCGCGGGCGAGGGCCTCGCCGGCCAGCAGGCCGTCGAGCGCCGCGAGCGTCGGGGAGTCCCGTCGGTAGTCGCCGGTTCCGGCGTCCGGGTCGGACTCGCGGACGACCGCGTTCGGACCGACGCGCAGCCGCTCGGCGGGGTCGACGCCGAAGTACCCCCAGCCGGTCTGGCCGCCCGTGGTCTCCAGGAACGCGCCGCCGGGGCCGTCCCGGGCCCGCCGGTAGGCGTCGAAGGGGTCCGCGACCGTCGTCCGGACCTCGACGGGGACGCGGGCGCCGCTCGGGGCCGCGGCCGCCGTCTCGCGGAAGGCGGCCCGGTCCGTCCGGACGGTGTGGGTCATCGTTGAGGGAAGGTCGTCGCCGGCGCGTGAAACAGTTGTGGTGTCCGGCGACGACGCGGCGCCTCAGAACTCCTGGGCCCGCTCGATCCACGTCGCTGCGCGGTTCTCGCCGACGTTCGCGCCCTCGGCGACCTCGGCCGGGTCGGCGTCGGCCAGGTCGGCCACGGTCTCGATGCCGATGTTCGAGAGGCGGTCGGCGTACGCCGGACCGATCCCCTTGACGGAGTCGACGGCGGTGCCGCCCACCTCGTCGACGTCCTCGTCGACTTCCACGTCCTCCGATTCGGGGCCGGCCGCCTCCGCGGGCTCGGCCGCCTCGGCCGGATCCGCGGCGGCGTCCTCCTCGTCGACGAGCGATTCGGTCGAGGCGGCCGCGTCCGTCTCGGTCGCGACCGGTTCGTCGCCGGAGCCGTCTCCGTCCGTCGAGTCGGACTCCTCGTCGGGCTCGTGCTCGACGGTCACCTCCGTGTCGCTCCGGGCCGGCTCGTCGCCGGAGCCGCCGATTCCGAGTTTCTCCTTGAGTTTCTGCAGTAGCGCCATCGGCGACACTTAGGACAGGCGGGTATTTAAAAGCCGGCGGCGGTCGGACCGACCACGCCGCGTCCCGGTTCGGCCGCCGGACAGCCGGCGACCCTCCCCGGTGTCGCCCCTTATAAGGTGGTGGCGGCCGAATTCGGGTCCATGTCCGTTCTCGACGCCGTGATGTGGACGATCCACGTCTCGTTCGCCGCACTCTGGACCGGAAGCGTCCTGTTCGTCGTCGCGACCATCCTCCCGTCCGCGACGGCGGGCGACATCGGCTCCGAGGCCTTCGGGCGCATCGTCGACCGGCTGCGGTGGATCACCCGGGTCTCCGCGGTCGCGTTCCTGGCCTCCGGCGGGCACATGGCCGGCACGCGCTACGACGTGGGCACGCTGACGGGGACCGGAAACGGGCACCTCGTCCTGACGATGCTCGGCCTCTGGGTCGTGCTTACTGGCCTCGTGGAGGTCGCCGGGATCAAGGTGGAGTCGGGCGTCGACGAGGGCAAGCTCCGGGAACCGGCCCACGACGCGAAGCCCTTCTTCTTCGGGGCCGCCGCGGTCGCGGTGCTGCTCCTGATCACCGCGGGGCTGCTCGCCAGCAACGTGCTCGCCTGAGGGGGCCGGGCCGAACGTCTCGGCCGGCTCTCCCTCATCCGCTGCCGTGCTCAGTTCTGGTCCTGCTGCTTGGAACAGCACCACCCAGAAAGCCCCAGCCGGATCGAGCCGGCTGCCCCTTTCAGTCCCGCCCCGCACAGTACCGCTTCGCACCGCAACCGTACGGCAGCCTCACGCCTCCCCAGCCTCGGCGGCGGCGCGGCCGCGAACCGCACCGCACAGCAGGCGGCCGCGCCGCCGCCTCCACCGAAAATCGAAGATTTTCGAGCAGCCGGCGTGCGGTAGCGCGCCGGCGACCTCGCGCGCGTTTCTCGCGCGCGCCGACCGTATCAGCACCGCACCCCCAGCGCATCAGCACCACGATCACCCCGTCGCCGTTTCGTGAGAGGTCGTCCTCACTCGTCGGCGGTCGGTCCGCTACCGGCTTCGATCGCGGTCTCGTCGACGTACTTCTCCGACCACGTGCCGCGGCCGTACCACGCCAGCGCGAGCAGGCACCCGACCACGTCGCCGAGCACGACCGCGAGCCAGATCCCGTCCTCCGCCCAGCCGAGCGTGAACGCGAGCAGGTAGGTCGCGGGGACGCGGACGACCCACAGCGTCGCCACCGAGAACAGCATCGCGGTCTTGGTGTTGCCGGCGCCGCGGAACGTCCCCAGCAGGATCTGCAGGACGCCCATGGGGACGAACATGAACGCCGCGATCTGCAGGTACTCGACGCTGTACGCCAGCGCGTCGGCGGTCCCCTCGGCGGTGAGGAACACGCCGGCGATCGGCGCGGGCACGAGGAAGACGACGGCGGTGAGCAGCGCCATCACCCCCGCGGTGACGGCCATCGCCAGCCGGGACCCGCGCTCGGCGCGGTCGGGACGCTCGGCGCCGAGGTTCTTCCCGACGACGGTGTCGACCGCCTGCGAGAGCCCCAGCGCGGGCAGAAACACGAGCGAGACGATCCGGTTGCCGAGCCCGTAGGCGGCCACGACCGGGGGCGAGAACGTCACCACGATCGCGGTGAGCGCGATGAACGCCAGCGAGGAGGCGGACTGCTCGACCGCGCTCGGGACCCCGAGCCGGACGATGTCGCCGACGTCGGACCGGTTGAGGGTCAGGTCCTCCCGCCGGATGTCCGGGCCGGCGCCGGTGCCGAACAGGACGTATAAGCCGAGAACCGTGGCCACGAACCGCGAGAAGACCGTCGCGAGCGCGGCCCCCTGTACGTCCAGCGCGGGGAACGGCCCGATCCCGAAGATCAGCAGGGGGTCGAGCGCGACGTTGACCGCGACGGAGACGACCATCACCCGCATCGGCGTGCGCGTGTCGCCGTAGCCGCGCATCAGCGAGACGAACACGAAGAAGCCGAACAGGAACGGCGTGCCGAGGAAGAACACCCGCATGTACGCCGACGCCATCGGCACGATCCGCTCCTGCGTGGCGGCGTCGGCCGGCAGCAGCGCGAGCATCGGGTCCGTGACGACGTAGCCGATGGCGCCGACCGCGACCGCGACGAGCGTGACGAAGACGAGCGTCTGCCCCGCGATGCGGTCCGCGTCGCGGTCGGCGCCGGCCCCGCTGTACTGGGCGATCAGGATCGCGCCCGCGGCCGTGAAGCCGCCGCCGATGGAGATCAGGAAGAAGACGATGGGGAACGCGAGGCTGAGCGCGGCGACCGCGTCCGCGGAGTAGGCGCCAAGGAACGCCGTGTCGGCGACGTTGTACGCCACCTGCAGCAGCTGGATGACGACCATCGGCCACGCGAGCGCGACCATCGGCCCGAGGAGGTCGCCCTCGGTCAGGCGGCTCGCCACGTCGGGTTCGGAGGGCACTACGGACCGTCAGCACCCCGGGGCTTAAGAACGGTCGTGAAACCTGTTGACGCTTGTTGATGCCTGCTCTCCGGCTCCCAGCGGGCGGAGGCCGGCCGTCCCGGTTCAGTCCTTATAAGTGCGGAGCGACCGCAGGTCGGGGCATGAGCAAGATCGGCTTCATCGGCGGCAGCGGGATCTACGAGGCGCTCCCGCTGAACGACGTGCGCGAGGAGGCGTACGACACCCCCTACGGCGAGCCATCCGACGCGGTCACGGTCGGCGAGTTCGCGGACACGGGCAAGGAGGTCGCGTTCCTCCCGCGGCACGGCTCGAACCACGGCGCCTCGCCCACGGACCTGCCGTACCGCGCCAACATGTACGCGCTGAAGCAGGCGGGCGTGACGCACGTCTTCGCCTCCAACGCGGTCGGCAGCCTGAAGGAGGAGCTGGAGCCGGGCACGCTCGTCGTCCCCGACCAGATCTACGACCGGACGAAACACCGCGAGCTCTCCTTCTACGGCGACGGGGTCGTCGTCCACCAGCCGTTCGCGGACCCCTATAGCCCGGAGCTCGTCGACCACCTCACCGACGCCGCCGAGGCCACGACCGACGACGACACCGAGGTCGTGAAGGGCGGCACCTACGTCTGCATCGAGGGGCCGCAGTACTCGACGCGCGCGGAGTCGGAGTTCTACCGGGCGCAGGGGTGGGACGTGGTCGGGATGACCGCCATCCCGGAGGCCAAACTCGCTCGCGAGGCGGAGATGGCCTACGCCACCATCGCGGGCGTCACCGACTACGACGTCTGGAAGGCGGACAGCGAGGTGACCTTAGAGGAGGTGCTGGAGAACGCGGAACAGAATCAGGCCGCGATCAAGGCCGCCGTCGAGGAGGCCGTCCGGACCCTGCCCGACGACCACGAGTGCGAGGCCCACACGTCGCTCGAAGGCACGATCAACACTCCGAGCGAGGCGATCCCGGCCGAGACGCGCGAACGCGTCGACCCCCTGCTGGGCGAGTACCTGGACTGATCGCGCCGGGCGCTTCCCCCGCATCTGTGCCAATCAGTCACACGCCCGTCTGACACACATTTATACCGCTCCCGTGACCAGTGCGCCCATGAGCAATCGGGTCGAGGAACTCGAGGGGCAGGTCGCCGAGCTGCAGGCCGCGGTCAACGGGCTGACGGAGGAGCTCGTGGAGATGAAAGAGCGCGTCCGGCAGCTCGAGGACGACGCCGAGGCCCGCGAGGCACGCGAGGCCGCCGCGTCGACTACGTCGGCCGAGCCGGCCGCGTCGGAGACGGACCAGCCCGCGGCCGGACCGACGGCCGCCGAGTCCGGCCCGAGCGAGCGCACGACGAAGAGCGACGACCGCGTCGAGGTCGTCGAGTCCACCGGCGAGGCGGACGCCGACGGCGCCCACGGCGGGGCCGCGGCCGACGCCGAAGGGGGTAAGGCCGCGGAGGACGCAGACGCGACCGACGAGGGCGAGTCCGAGGACGGCGACATCATCGTCGCGTAACCGGCGGGCCGCCCACAGCCAGCCAGCATGCACATCAAGGAAGTCGTTCTGGACAAGTTCAAGAGCTTCGGGCGGACGACGAGGATCCCCTTCTACGAGGACTTCACGGTCGTCACCGGCCCGAACGGCTCGGGCAAGTCGAACATCATCGACGCGGTGCTGTTCGCGCTCGGACTGGCACGCACCCGCGGGATCCGCGCCGAGAAGCTGACCGACCTGATCTACAACCCCGGCCACGAGGGCGACGGTGAGGTCGAGGGGCCGAGCGAGGCCTCCGTCACGGTGATCCTCGACAACGAGGACCGTGCGCTCGAGCGGAGCCAGGTCGTCTCCGCGGCCGGCTCCGAGAACGTCGGCGACGTGGACGAGATCACCATCAAGCGCCGCGTCAAGCGCACCGAGGACAACTACTACTCCTACTACTACCTCAACGAGCGCTCGGTGAACCTCTCGGACATCCAGGACCTGCTGGCGCAGGCCGGCGTGACGCCGGAGGGGTACAACGTCGTCATGCAGGGCGACGTGACCGAGATCATCAACATGACCCCGTATCAGCGCCGGGGGATCATCGACGAGATCGCCGGCGTCGCGGAGTTCGACGCGAAGAAGGAGGCCGCCTTCGAGGAGATGGAGACGGTCGAGGAGCGGATCGGCGAGGCGGACCTCAAGATCGGCGAGAAGCGGGACCGCCTCGACAGGCTCGCGGACGAGCGCGAGACCGCGCTGGAGTACCAGGAGTACCGCGACGAGGTCGAGCAGTACCGCGGCTACCTCAAGGCGGCCGAGCTGGAGGAGAAGCGCGAGACGCTCGGCGAGATCGCCGACGACATCGCCGAGAAGGAGGCCGAACTCGCGGAGCTCCAGGAGGAACTCGACACCCGGCAGGGGAAGGTCACCCGGCTGGAGACGGAGCTCTCACGACTCAACGACGAGATCGAGAGCAAGGGCGAGGACGAACAGATCGCGATCAAGTCCGAGATCGAGGAGGTGAAAGGCGACATCTCCCGCATCGAAGGCGAGATCGAGAACGCGGAGGAGCGCGCCGAGGAGGCCGAGACCGAGCGCCGGAACGCGTTCGTCCAGATCGACCGCAAGCAGGAGACGATCGACGACCTCGAGGGCGACATCAAGGAGGTCAAAGTCGAGAAGGCCTCCGTGAAGGCGGAGATCGCGGACAAGCGGTCCGAGCTCGCGGACGTGCAGGCGGAGATCGACGGCATCGACACGCAGTACGACGAGCTGAAGGCCGACCTCGCCGAGCGGAAGGAGCGGCTGGAGGCCGTCAAGTCCGAGAAGAACGAGGAGCAGCGCGAGAAGGACCGCCTGCTCGACGAGGCGCGCCGCCGCTCGAACGCGGTGAGCGAGGCCCAGACCGAGCTGGAGGAGGCCCACGAGGCGATCCCGGACCTGAAGGCGCGGATCTCGGAGCTGAAGGGCGAACTCGACAAGGCGGAGCGCAACCGCGAGACGATCGAGTCGACGGTCGAGGAGCTGTTCGCCGAGAAGGCGGAGCTGCAGGAGCGGCTCGACGAGATCGACGAGACGCTGCGTGGCAAGCAGAACGAGTACGCGAAGCTGGAGGCGAACGCCGACCAGCGCGGCGACAGCTCCTGGCCCCGCGCGGTGACGACGATCAAGAACGCCGGCGTCGACGGCGTCCACGGCGCGGTCGGCGAACTCGGCGCGGTCGACCCCGAGTATGCGGAGGCGTGTGAGACCGCCGCGGGCGGTCGGCTCGCGAACGTCGTCGTGGACGACGACGGCGTCGGCGAGACGTGTATCGACCACCTCAAGAGCCGGAACGCGGGCCGGGCGACGTTCCTCCCCATCACGGAGATGGACGACCGGAGCCTGCCGCGGAAGCCCTCGATGCCCGGCGTGGTCGACTTCGCGCGCAACCTCGTCGACTACGACAGCGAGTACGAGTCGATCTTCTCGTACGTGCTCGGGTCGACGCTGGTCGTTGAGGACATGCGGACCGCCCGCGACCTGATGGGCGACTACCGCATGGTGACGCTGGAGGGCGACCTCGTGGAGAAGTCGGGCGCGATGACCGGCGGTTCCGGCGGCGGTTCGCGCTTCTCGTTCACGAAGTCGGGCGGCGGCAAGCTGGAGCGGCTCGCCGAGGAGATCTCGGAGCTGGAGGACGAGCGCCAGGCGCTCGACGCCGAGATCCGCGAGCTGGAGTCGGACATCGACGACGCCCGCGAGCGGAAGAGCGACGCGGCCGACCGCGTGCGCTCGGTCGAGTCGGACATCGAGCGCGCGGAGGCGGACCTCGCGGACCAGCAGGACCGCATCGAGGAGCTCGAGGACGAACTCGAGGCGCTCCGCGAGGAGCGCGAGGCGGTCGACGAGGAGATGGCCGCGATCGACGACGCCATCGAGGAGTTGAACGCCGAACAGGCGGAGCTGGAAGCCGAGATAGACGAGCTCGAGAGCGAGCTGGCGGACTCCCGGATCCCGGAGCTGTCCGACCGGGCCGACGAGATCCGCGAGGAGATCGACGACCTCGAGGACAGACAGAGCAAGCTCGACGGCCGGCTCAACGAGCTCCAGTTGGAGAAGGAGTACGCGGAGGACGCGGTCGACGACCTCCACGAGACGGTCGAGAAGGCGCAGAACCGGAAGGCGGACGCCGAGGGGACCATCGCCGACTGCGAGGACCGGATCGCGGACAAGCGGGAGCTGCTGGAGGAGAAACGCGAGGCCATCGCGGACCTGGAGGAGGAGCTCGCGGAGCTGAAGGAGGAGCGCGAGGCGCTCCGCGAGGACCTGGCGGACGCGAAGGAGTCCCGCGACGAGCAGACGGAGCGAGTGAACGCGGTCGAGTCGACGCTCGCGGACCTGCAGGACAGACAGGACCGGCTGGAGTGGGAGGTCGACGAGTTGGCCTCGCAGGTCGGCGAGTACGACCCCGAGGAGATCCCGGACCACGACGAGGTCGAGAGCCGGATCGCCACGCTGGAGGGGAAGATGGAGGCGCTCGAACCCGTCAACATGCTCGCCATCGACGAGTACGACGAGGTGGAAGCGGAGCTGGACGACCTCCAGCAGCGCCGCGACACTCTCGTCTCCGAGCGCGACGCCATCGAGGAGCGCATCGAGAGCTACGAGGCCCAGAAGAAGGAGACGTTCATGGACGCGTTCGACTCGATCAACGAGCAGTTCCGGGAGATATTCTCGCGGCTCTCGGCGGGGACGGGCGAACTCGTCTTAGAGAACCCGGAGGACCCCTTCGAGGAGGGGCTGACGATGAAGGCCCAGCCAGCGGACAAGCCGGTCCAGCGGCTCGACGCGATGAGCGGCGGCGAGAAGTCGCTCACCGCGCTCTCGTTCATCTTCGCCATCCAGCGGCACAACCCGGCGCCGTTCTACGCGCTCGACGAGATCGACGCGTTCCTCGACGCGGTCAACGCCGAGCGCGTCGGCGAGATGATCGAGGAGCTCTCCGACGAGGCGCAGTTCGTCGTCGTCGGGCACCGCTCCGCGCTGCTGGAGCGGGCCGACCGCGCCATCGGCGTGACGATGCAGGGCGACAACGTCTCGGCCGTCACCGGGATGCAGTTCGGCGGCGACGGCGACGACGAGGGCGAGGAGGTGCCGGCCGATGACTGACGGCTACGTCCCGGACGTGAGCCTCTCCGACCGCGACGACGATGACGACGGCGACGCGGCCGACGACGCGACCGGTCCCGCCTTCGGCACCCCCACGGAGAACGGAGGTGCCGAGAACGCTGCCGCCGAGAACGGCGCTTCGGCGACCGGCGCCGCGGAGGGCGAGTCGGTCGAGGCAGGGGAGGGCTCCGACTCCGGGGCCGTCCCGGACATCGAGCACCCGGACGCCGCGGACGACGGCGAGGTGGAGCCGGTGGAGCTGCTGGTCCAGCTCGCGGAGGAGGGCGAGATCGAGCCGTGGGACATCGACATCGTGCAGGTGACCGACGCGTTCCTCGAGAAGCTGGACGCGACGGACCTCCGGACCTCCGGGCGGGCGCTGTTCTACGCCAGCGTCCTCCTGCGGATGAAGGGCGACGAGATGATGGCGGAAGACGACGGGGACGACGAGCCCGACCAGGAGCCGTGGCAGGCCGCCATGGAGGGCGGCGAGCCCGCGCCCGACGCCGACTTCGATCCCGTCTCGGAGCTGGAGGCGGAGATGGACCGCCGGCTGGAGCGCAAGAGCACCCGCGGGTCGCCGGAGACGCTGGACGAGTTGGTCCGCGAACTCCGGGACGCCGAGCGCGGCACGTGGTGGAAGGACTCCCGCGAGTACGACACCTCGGAGTCGCCGCAGGGGTACGACCGCGGCACGCAGACCGTCGACTACCGCGCCGGCGACGAGTTCCGCGGGGAGCACGAGCCGACCCAGGAGGAGGTCACCGGCGGCACACACGACGAGGACATCGAGGAGGTCATCGAGGACGTGCGCGCCGCGCTGGACGAGCAGTACGGCAAGGGCCGCGAGGAGGTCCTGTTCGCGGAGGTCGCCGACGCCGGCGGCCGCTCGTTCATGACGTTCCTCGCGCTGCTGTTCCTGGCCCACCGCGGCGGGGTCGAACTCCGACAGGACGAGTTCTTCGGCGACCTCTGGATCCGCGACCCGACCGCCGCGACCGGCGAGGCGGAAGCGGTCGCGGACTGAGGGGCGGGGACCGAGTGCGGGCGGAACTCGCGGGAGGCGGCAGCGTTCACGTCCACCCGTGACACGCTCGGTTCGCAGGCCACCGGTCTCTCGATCGCTTCCAGCAGTTCGGCGACGACCGGCAGTTCCGCAAGCGATAGCTGCTTCAACATCTTTTTGTCACTCTCCGGATGCGCACTAATCATGCGTCGCCGCGCCCTCCTCGTGTCCGCGCTGACCGCCGCCTCCGCCGTCACTGCGGGCTGTAGCACCGTCGAACCGCGAACGGAACACACGAATCCGGTCGAGAAAACCAGCGACGACCCCCGCGACGACGAGAAGTATCTCGAGTTTCCCGGGGACGGTGGCGATCTCGCCGTCGTGGGCGTCGACCCTCGGTTTTCCCCCCTGCCGGAGCACTTCCACACGTGGATTTCACACGCTGAGGACACCGAGCTGCAGTCGCTCACACAGCGGTTCGTCGCACCGGACGGTGACGGCACTCCGCCACAGCTCTCGCTCGAGGGCCCGTTCATGGGAGACGCCGAACCCCACCCGTCCGTGTCGCTCTACCGGGACGACGGGGCTGCGGTCGTCGAAGTCCACCGGTTCGGCGAGCTCGCCGACGAGACCGTATTCATCAACTTTCCGGTCATTCGATGGCCGGAGTCAAGCCGGCGGGTCGTCGTCGAGAACACCGTCGAACTCGTTCGGTCGGGACTGCTCGACCGAACACACGTCCTCGACGGACGACTCGAGTTCTCCGCCGAGACCGACGGGAGCGACTGAACCGCGGAACCGGACGGACCCCTCGTCGACGCCTTCACACCTCCACCGCGGCCCTTGCGAACGTGGGTCTGCTCGGGGGCTGCGCACCGACACGGGCCGAGGCCCCCGACCGCCATCGCTTAGTCGCCGGCGGCACCTCTCTCCGGCATGCCTGTCCTCTCCTGTTACGCCTGCGGTCGGACGGTCGAGGCCCCGGCCGCGCCGCGGTGTGAGTGCGGCGAGCCGCGGTGGTTCGAGACGGACCCGGAGGCGCTCGCGGCCCTCGAGTGGCCCGGCTCGCTGGACGCCCGCGCGTGGGCCTTCGCGGACCTCCTGCCGGTCGACCCGCCCGCGGCGGGCGTGGGGGCGGCCGCCGGCGGAACGCCGCTCGTGCGCACGCCGACGCTGGACGAGTACGCGGGCGTTCGCACGTTCGTCAAGGACGAGGGGCTGAACCCGACCGGCTCGTTCAAGGACCGCGGCACGGCGGTGGGGATCGAGCTCGCGCTCGCGGAGGGCGCCGACGCGGTGGGCACCGTCTCGCACGGCAACATGGCGATGTCGACCGCGGCGGGGGCCGCGGCGGCGGGCCTCGACTGCGTGGTCTGCGTCCCCGCGGACATCTCCGCGGAGCGGCTCGGCAACATCGCCCGGTACGAGCCCCGGATCGTCCGCGTCGAGGGGGACTACGGCCGGCTCTACTACGACGCGCTCGAGATCGGTCCCGAGCGCGGCGTCCGGTTCGTCAACTCCGACACGCCCGGCCGCGTCGCCGGACAGAAGACCACCGCGCTGGAGGCGCTCACGCAACACCGCGCGCGGACCGGCGCGGTCCCGGACGCGATCGTCCTGCCGACCTCCTCGGGCGGCCACGCCAGCGGCGCGTACAAGGCCCTGCTGGAACTTCGCGCCGCCGGCCTGCTCGACGAGGCGGCGACGCCGCGGCTCTATCTGGTGCAGGCGGCCGCCTGCGCGCCGGTCGCGGCGGCGTACCGCGACGGCCGCGAGGCGGTGACGCGCGTCGAGCGCGGCGAGACGGTCGCCTACTCCATCGCCAACCCGGACCCCCCGAGCGGGACGCGCGCGCTGCACGGCGCCCGCGAGACGGGCGGCGGCGCTGTCGCGGTCGAAGACGAGGAGATCCTGGACGCACAGCGCCGCCTCGCCGCCGAGGCCGGCCTCACCGTCGAGGCGTCCTCCGCGACGGCGCTGGCGGGCGCCCGCCGGCTCGCGGCCGACGGCGTGCTCGATAGCGAGGACTCGGTCGTCTGCGTCACCACCGGGTCGGGGTTCAAGGAGTCCGTCGGCGCGGCCGCCGGCGACGAGGTCGACGCCGAGACGGTGCCGCTCGACGAGTTGGGCGACCGGCTGTAGCGGGCGCGGGCGCTCGGGCGGTGCGCTACTCCTCCAGTTCCACGATGTCGCCCGGTTCCACGTTCTCGGCCGCACCCGCCGGGAGCTCCACGACGAGGTCCGCGCTCGCGCGGCCGACGCCCACGAACGGCCTGAGCCGCTTCTTGTGGACCACCTCCGGGCCGCGGATCCACAGCGCGTCGATGGCGAAGGGGACGAACAGCATGTGCAGCGTCCGCGGCCGCGGCTCGTCGAACCGGAACGCGAGGCCGTAGCCGTCCGGGACCGACCGCCGGAACATCAGGCCGCGGGCCTGCTGGAGCGTCGTGTCCGCCGTCTCCACGTCGCTCGCGAGCGTGTCGGCCTGCCGGTCCTCCAGCGGGCCGTAGCGGTGGACGAGTCGCACGACCGCACCGTCGCTCGCGGCCGACTTAAACGCTCGCGGTCGGATGGTCGGCGGAGCTGTGCGGGCCACGCGCGGCCCCCTCGCGCGGCCCCTCGCGTGACCGACCGCTACCCCAACCGCTTTGCCGCTGACGGCGGAGCCCCGAGTATGCCCGAGACCGAGACGGATGCGGACCTGTACGCGATGACGTGGGAGGAGGCGGCCGAGGCGGTCGCCACGAGCGACCTCGCGGTGCTTCCCACCGGAAGCATCGAGCAGCACTCCACGCACCTGCCGACCTCGACGGACACCCTGCGGGCCGACTACCTCTCCGCGGAACTGGTCGAGGCGGCGCCCGACCACGGTCTCGAGTTGCTCCGCCTACCCACGCTCCCGTTCGGCTACTCCGAGCACCACATGCGCTTCCCGGGGACGATCACCCTCTCGCGGGAGACGTACGTCGACGTCGTCGTGGAGATCGGCGAGTCGATGGCGGCCCACGGCGTCGACCGCCTGCTGTTCCTGAACACCCACGGCGGCAACAAGGAGCCGCTGGCGATGGCCGCCGACCGGCTCGGCCGCGAGACGGCGCTGTCGGTCCACTTCGTCCACTGGACGGACTTCGCCCGCGAGGACCTCGAGGAGGCCTTCGGCGAGGGATGGGGCCACGCCGGCGACCACGAGACGAGCTTCGTGGAGCTGTACCGACCCGACCTCGTCCGCGAGTCGAAGAAGGAGCCGCAGGAGGCCCGCGAGATGCCCGAGACGCGTTCGTACGAGTACTTCGACGAGGTGACCGAACTCGGCGGCCTCGGCGACCCGACGAACTCGGACACGGACGTGATGGAGCGCGTCGTGGCCGACACGACCGCGAAGATCCTCGAGGCGGTCGCGGCCGACATCGACGCCGGCTGGTAGGCCGACGGCGGCGGAGAGCGATAAGTCGCTGCCGGCGCCCCATCGTTCAAATACGGGGCCGCACAACGGCGGTCATGGAGCGGACACCGGACGGGACGCCGGTCGGCGTCGACGACCCCTACGCGGTCGCGGGCGTCTGCGACCACCTCACGGACAACGGGCGCTGTCGGTTCGCGCTCGATCGCGCCGGCGACGACCCGGAGTTCGCGGCCGCGCGCCGCCGCGACGGGTACGCCTGCCACGTCGGCGAGGAAGGGAACTGGTTCGCCTGCCCCCACTACCGGTCGACGACCGCGAATCGGGAGTGCGCCCGCTGCGGGCTTCCCGAGGTCCGCATGGCGCACGACGACGCCCGGCCCATGCTGGAGGAACACCACCTGATGTACGGCGACGCGGCGCGGGAGTCCGAGGCCGGCGGGGCCGTCGATCCGGACGACTCCAGCGAGCCCGACGACCTCGACGACGCCGGGCCACACGAGATAACGGTCGCGCTCTGTCGGTGGTGTCACGCGAAGGTCCACAAGTCGTTCGCGCGGATCGACGACGACGCCGGTCCGGACCCCGAGGCGCTCGCGGAGCGGGAGTCCCGGCGGAGCAAGGAACAGGCGGAGTTCGGCTTCGCGGCCGCCAGCGAGCGCTACGAGGAGGAGTGAGCCCTCCGGCCCGCGGGGACGACGGCGACGGCCGCCCGAGCGGGCGGATCCATCGCTTCCTTTTTAACCGCCGGGGGGCGTTTCCCCTCCAATGAGCAATCCGTGGGAAGACTGGGACCACATCCTGAAGGTCGACCCCGACAAGGACCTCGTCGGCGACGAGACGTTCGAGGACGTCTGCGAGACCGGGACGGACGCGCTGGAGATCGGCGGTACGCTCGACATGACCGCCGACAAGATGCAGCGCGTCATCGACGCCTGCGCGAAGTACGACGTGCCGATCTATCAGGAGCCGTCGAACCCCGCGGTCGTCGTGGACGACCCGGCGTTGGAGGGGTACCTGATCCCGACGGTGTTCAACTCCGAGTCGCCCTTCTGGATCGTCGGCGCGCACAAGGAGTGGGTCCGCATCGAGAACGGCCTCGACTGGGACCGCACCCACACCGAGGCGTACATCGTGATGAACCCCGACGCGTCGGTCGCGGAGTACACCGAGGCGGACTGCGACCAGTCCGCGGAGGACGTGGCCTCCTTCGCGCGCGTCGCCGAGAAGATGTTCGGCCAGGAGATCGTCTACGTGGAGTACTCGGGCACCTACGGCGACCCCGAGAAGGTCGCGGCCGCCGACGAGGCGCTCGACGACGCCACGCTGTTCTACGGCGGCGGCATCCACGACTACGACGCGGCCCACGAGATGGCGAGTCACGCGGACGTGGTCGTGGTCGGCGACCTGCTCCACGAGGAGGGCGTCGACGCCGTCCGCGAGACCGTCCGCGGCGCGAAGGACGCGCAATAGGGCGTTTTCTGTCGGCGGTTCGAAAGGCGGATTTCTGTCGGCGGTCTCACGAGCCCGTTTACGCCAGACAGGCGGCGACGACGCGCAGCGCCGCCTCGCCGCGCACCTCCTCGGCCAGCAGGGGCACGCGCTTCACGTCGCGGCCGCGGAACAGGTCCGTCGCGCGCCCGAGGGCGTTCTGCTGGACCTCCCAGCGGCGCTGACAGAACTCGCAGTCCTCGAGGTTCGGCGAGACCACCCACTCGGGGTCGACGCCGGTCGCGGCGGCGTTTTCGTCCCCCGCCGCTCCGCCCTCGGCCCCCGCCACGTCGGTCACGTCCGCGAGGTCCTCCATCACCCGGTTGACGACGAGCGTGTTCACCGGGATGTCGAACTCGTCGAGGCGAGCGACCAGCCGTTCGGTCTCCACGACGCTCATCTCCTCGGGAACCATCACGGCGCGGAAGTCCGTCTTCGCGGGGTCCTGCAGCACCGCGCGCAGGCGCTCGATGCGCTCGCGGAGCTCGTCGAGGTCGGCGCTCGGGTCCGGCTCCTCGTCCCCGCCGCCGAACATGCCCGTGATGCCGTCCATCATGCCCGAGAAGCGCTGCCGGAGCTTCATCACGCGGCCGAGCATCGAGTCCATCACCTCGGGTAGCTGAAGGAGTCGAAGGGTGTGACCGGTCGGCGCGGTGTCGACGACGACGCGGTCGAAACGCGGGTCGTCGAGGTACTCCAGGAGCTGTCGCATCGCCGCCGCCTCGTCAGCGCCGGGGACCGTCCCCTCCAGCAGGCCGCCCGCGGGACCCTCGCCGTCGGTCGAGCCGCCAGCGGCACCGCCCATCCCGCCCATGCCGCCCATCGCCTCGCCCATCTCGCCGAGGCCGCCGAGGGGGTCGGCGTCGGTGCCGAACATCCCCTCCTCCATCGCCGCGTCGGGATCGATCTCCGCGGCGAAAAGCGGCGCGTCGGCCCGGATCCGGGTCGGCTCCGCGGGCACGTCGACGTCGAGCGTGTCCGACAGCGAGTGGGCCGGGTCCGTCGAGACGACGAGCGTCGGGACGCCCGCGGCCGCCGAGGCGAGCCCGGTCGCGGCCGCCATCGTCGTCTTGCCGACGCCGCCCTTCCCGCCGTAGAGCACGTACTCCGGCGCGTCGACGGTCTCGGGGAGCGGCGCGCCCTCGGTCGCGGCGAGGTCCTCGGCGTCCGGGGCGGTGTCCCGAGCCTCGGCTGGGGCCGACCCGTTCGCCGACTCCTCGTCGTCGACCGTCTCGACCGGCTCGACGTCGATCTCGTCCATGTCGCCCGGGAGGGCGGGCCGCCTTGTGTACCCGTCGGTCGCTGGCTCGGTCGGGGAGCGAGCCCGGGCTTCGATCCCGATCCGCGGGCCCCGCGAGCGCTACGAGAAGTAGTCAGCCAACCGCTCGGCCGCCTCGACGGCCCGAGGGGTGACCAGCGCGAACCGGACCCACTCCTCGCGGGCGGTGCCGAACGTCTCGCCGGGCATGCCCGCGACGCCGGCCTCGTCGACGAGTCGCTTGACGTTCGCCATCGTGCCGGGGAAGCCGTCGAAGCGCGCGAGGACGTAGAAGCCGCCTTCCGGCGTCGTGTACTCCGCGCCGGCCTCATCGAGCGCGGCGGTGAACGCGTCGATGCGTTCCTCGAGCATGCCGCGGGCCTCCGCGTAGTAGCTCGGGGGCGTCTCGCGGAGCGCGTGGAGGACGGCGTACTGGGAGGGGCGCGGGCCGGTCACGTTGACGAGCATGTGGCGCGTGCGGGCGGCCTCGACGTGCTCTTCGGGGAGGATCGCGTAGCCGACGCGGAACCCCGTGATCGCCATCGACTTCGAGAAGCCGCCGGTGACGATCCGGTTCGGCGAGTCGATCCGGAGCGCGCTCTCGAAGGAGCCCGTGTGGTCGAACGCCTCGTACACCTCGTCGACGACGACGAGCGCGTCGTGGGCCTCGGCGAGGCGGACCACCTCGGCGACGGCCTCGGGGTCGTAGACCGCACCGGTCGGATTGTTGGGCGTGTTGCACATCACGAGCGCGGTCTCGTCGCTCATCGCCTCGCGGACGGCCGCGAGGTCGAGGCCGCCGTCGCGCGCGGTGGGGACGAGCCGCTGGGTCCCGCCGAGCATCTCCACCTTCCCCGGGTAGTAGGGGTAGACGGGGTCCAGCAGGAGCGCCTCGTCGCCGGCGTCGCGGTCGAGCGCGCGGGCCATCGCGAGGTAGTTCGCCTCGCCGGTGCCGACGGTGATCACGACCTGCTCCGGGTCGACGCCGCGCCGCTCCGCGACCGCGATCCGGAGCTCCCGGAGGCCGTCGCTCGGCGGGTACTGGAACGCGTCCGGCGAGAGCTCCGCGTACTCGGAGAGGGCGGTCCGCAGGGCGCCGGGCGGCTCCCAGTCGGGGTTCCCGCTCACCATGTCGATGACGTCGCCGTCCGCGCGGGCCGCGTACTGCATCACGTGGAAGAACTGCGGCTCCTCGTACTCCATGTGCGGTCCTCGGCGGCGGCCCCCGTGGCTCTTTCGTCCGCGGCACGGCTCCCGGCCGACCGCGGGCGTAGACCGGGAGCCTCGCGCCCGCGTCGCCGTCGAGGGAAACGCTTGAGTCGGTCCCGGGAAGAGAACGCGCCATGAACAAACGCGGCCACGTCCTGAACGCGCTGCTTCTGGCGATCGGGCTCGGGTTCGTCCTCGAGCCGGCGGTCGACGTCGCGACGGCCGAGAAGATCGGGCAGATCACGGTGCCGATCGTCCTCGGCGCGCTGTTCCCGGACGTGGACACCGCGTTCGGCAAGCACCGGAAGACGCTGCACAGCCTGCCGGTGCTCGCGGTCGTGATGGCGTACCCGGTCGTCTTCGACAACCTCCACTTCGTCTGGATCGGCGTCCTCACCCACTACCTGCTCGACGTGGTGGGAAGCAAGCGCGGTATCGCACTGTTTCACCCCTTCTGGGGCGAGGAGTTCGGGATCCCGGTCGGCGTGACCACCTCCAGTAAGTACGCGGACTTGGTGACCGTGATCATTACCGGCCTGGAGATCGCGGCCTTCTGGGCGGTTCACACCTACGTCGTGGACCTCGACGTGGACCTGTCGGCCGCCTCGCAGGCGATCGGGGTCTGAGGCCCCGGCCAGTCCCCGCGCGCACCCCCCATCTCGTCGGTCGGGGTTCGGGGCGAATGCGGTGCTGATTCGGACGCGGGGCGGTGCGGTCGCGGTGCTGTGCTGTGCTGTCGGCGCGCGCGAGAAACGCGCGCGAGGGAGGCCGCGGGCCGGCCGCCTGCGGTGTGTTGCGGTTTCGCGGCCGGCCCGCGGCCGAGGTTGGGGAGGTGCGAGGCTGCGGTGCGGTTGCGGTGGGTGGGACCGAAAGGGGCAGTCGGCTCGGTCCCGCCCGGACGACGCAAGCACTCGCGTCGGGCTGTGCTGAGAGACGCGAGCGCACAGCGAGGCCCGGCGGGTCGAGCCGGCTGGGGCTTTCCGAGTGTCGCCGTCCCGATCAGCAGGATCAGTAACAGACACAGAAAATGCACCGTACAGAGAGCCGGGTGGGACTTTCCGAGTGTCGCCGCCCCGATCAGCAGGATCTCCACCGGAACCGGATCGGCAACCCGGCTCCCGTCCTCACGCCTCGTCGTCCGCGTCGACGACCTTCTTGCCGGTCGCCTGCGGCAGCACGCGGCGGTCGGCGTCGGTCCACTCGCGGTCGAGTTCGCGGCCGTCGAACAGGCGGTCCAGAAACACCGCGAGGCCGGCGACCTCGGAGTGGGGCTGGTTCGTCACGCCGACGTTGAACTCGGCGCGCTCGTAGAGCTCCCACGGCACCTTCTCGCCGCCCACGACGATCAGGAGGGGCTCGTCGGCGTGCGCGTCGCGCACCTCGGACTCCACGTCCTGCACGCGCTCGCCGTACATCGTGAGGTGGACGACGGTCCCCTCCCAGTCGCGGACGACGGCCGTCTGGTCCTCGCGGAGCTCGACCTCGAAGGGGCCACCGAAGCGGTCGGTGATGTCGCGGATCGTCTCCGCGGACTGGCCGGCGTTGTCCGGGAGGAGCACGCGGTCGGCGCCGAGCGCGCGCGCCGTCAGGCCGACGTGGGTCGTCATGCGGTCGTCGCGGCCCGGCCGGTGGCCGAAGCGGAGCACGGCGACCTCGGGTTCCTCGTGCATGTCCCGACGGACGGACGCGGCCGGTTAGGGGGTTTCGATGCGGCGACCGCCCGCGACCGGAACGCCCTTCCCCGCCGCCGGGAAAGCGCGCGACATGGAGCTTCAGGACGCGCGCGTGCTCGTCACCGGCGGCGCGGGACTCGTCGGGTCTGAGCTGGCCCGACAGCTCGCGCCGGACAACGACGTGGTCGTCGCGGACGACCTCTCGAACGGCCTCCGCGAGACGGTCCCCGAGGGCGTCGAGTTCCGGCAGGCCGACCTGCTGGACCCCGCGGACGTGGCCGAGGTGATCACCGAGGAGCTCGACATCGTCTTCCACCTCGCGGCCGCGAACAAGTACGTCAACGCCGAGGACACCCGCGGGCAGTTCGAGGCGAACGGCGAGTTGACGATGAACGTCCTCGAGCGCATGGACGAGGTCGGCGTCGACCGCATCGCGTTCACCTCCTCCTCGACGGTGTACGGCGAGGCCCCGCGCCCCACGCCCGAGGACTACGCGCCGCTGGAGCCGATCAGCGTCTACGGCGCCGCCAAGCTCTCGGAGGAGGCGCTGCTGTCGGTGTACGCGCACTCGCACGGCTTCCGCGTGTGGAACTTCCGGTTCGCGAACGTCGTCGGGCCGCGCTTCGGCGCGGGCGTCGTCCCGGACTTCGTGGAGAAGTTGGCCGACGACCCCGAGACGCTCACCATCCTCGGGAACGGGCGCCAGGAGAAGTCCTACATGCACGTCGAGGACTGCGTCGCGGCCATGCGCCACGTCGTGGAACGCGCGGACGACGCCGTGAACACCTACAACCTCGGCTCGCGGACGACCACCTCGGTCACACGCATCGCCGACATCGTCGCCGACGAGATGGGGCTCGACCCCGACTACGAGTACACCGGCGGCGACCGCGGCTGGACCGGCGACGTGCCGAAGATGCGCCTCTCCGTCGAGAAGCTCGCCGCGCTCGGCTTCGAGCCGCCGGGCTCCTCGGACGAGGCGGTCCGCAGGGCCGCCCGCGAACTCGTCGCGCGCGTGGACCGGCGCGACGACCTTCATCCCGACCGGGTTTGATCCGGCGGCGCCCCACCCGAGAACCGGATTCTGACGAAAGACGCGGTTCTGCGTCCAGTTTGCACGCGGGCGCTCGGGACAACTCGGCGCAGCTTTCACAAGCTTTCCTCATCAAGAACAGCCCGTAATTATGGGCCTCGTGACGACCCTCAAGCGGACGCTCTCGGAGTCCGAATCGGGCGATGACGAGGACGCCACGTTCGACTATCGGTGTGCGGGCTGTGAAACCGAGTTCTCGAAGCCCCGTAGCCGGATGGTCCGTGTGACCTGTCCGGACTGCGGTTCGGCGGCGGTCCGCGCCGTCGACTGACCGCGCCGCGGCGCGGTCACTCCCCGAACGGGGCGAACTGGCCGTTGATGTCCCACTCGTGGACGCAGTAGACGTTCCCGGGGTCGTCCGCGACGAGCCACGTCTCGGCGTCCTCGCTCCACGTCTCCGTCCGGCCGCAGTTCTCGCACGTCCGTTCGGTGGGCGTCCGGAGCGTCGTGTGCATACCCGAACGAGGGTGGTCGATCACCAAAAGCGTGACTCCGTCGGCGAGCGGCGCCGCCCGCGAGCGGGGCCTGCGAGCGGGGCGGGCCTCCGGTGGCCGAGCCGAAGACCTATCCTCGCCGCCCGAAAACTCCGTTCCACCACGCCATGCACCGAACCGGTCACTACGGCGCCGCGCTGTGTCTGTACGCCCCGGTCGGCTTCCTCGCGCTCGCGGCCGGCTTCGCGGAGCTCGCGGTCGCGGGCGGGGTCGTCGCGGTCGGGGGTGCGACGGTCCCCGACCTCGACCTCCGGGTGCCGTTCCTCCCCCACCGCGGGCCGACCCACACCGTCTGGTTCGCGGCCGCGGTCGCCGCCGCCTGCGCCCTCGGCGGTGGGGCGCTCGGGGCCGGCTCGGGCGCGCTCGCCGCGGTCGGAGTCGGCGCGTTCGCGGCGCTGGCCGGCGCGGTCGCGATCGGCTCCCACCTGCTCGCGGACGCCATGACGCCGATGGGGATCCGGCCGTTCGCGCCGCTGCGCGACGACCGCTACTCGCTGGAGGCGGCACGCGCAGCGAACCCGATCGCGAACTACGGGCTGCTGGCGCTCGGCGTCCTGCTGACCGCGGCCGCCGCGGCCGGCGGGAGCGCCGTCGCCGGCGCGGTCGGGTAAGCCGCGACCCCCTCGCGAGCGTCCCGCTCCGAAAACGATAAACGCCGAGTCGCTCATCGTCGACCATGATCAAGCTCGTCGAGTTCGTCGTCCGCAAGGAGGAACTGTCCCACGCCGAGTTCGCGGACTACTGGCTCCACGACCACAGCCCGATCGCGAAGGAGATGCCGGGGCTGAAACGCTACGTCACGTCGCTGCCGGCCGACCCCGAACAGTCCGAGTACGACGGCGTGTTGGAGCTGTACTTCGAGGACACGGACGCGCTGTCGGAGGCGTTCGACTCGGAGGCCGGCCAGCGGACGATGGCCGACGCGGAGAGCTTCCTGCAGGTCGGAGAGGGGCCGCGCATGATCGTCGAGGAGACCGTCCAGCTGGACGAGACGGCATAGCGGGCGTTCCGCCATAGGGAGGGACCGGGCGCCCGCGGCGACCGTGACGCCCGCGGCGACCGTGGCGACCGCGGCGACCGTGACGCCGGCCGGGACACGGTAAGGACCGCGAACTACCCACTGAGCGCGTTGTTCCGCGTCGACAGCAGGTGCACTATCGCTGAGACGCCGAGCACCGCGGCGGTCAGGAGGCCGTACACGGTCCCGGAGAGGGCGGCGAACGGCGGCGTCCCGATCGCGGCCGCACCCACCAGGAGAAACGCCACCACGGCGAGCCCGAGATAGTACTCGCTCCACAGGAGGTCCTTCCCCGTCACCACCTCGAGATAGATCTGCAGATCGTCCGCATCAGAGGTGAGCGAAACCGTCCCCCGGTTCCGGTCGTAGTCGATGAACCCCTCCCGCGCCAGCCGCGGCAGATGCGACTGGTGGAGCGAGGTGTACACGCGCTTCCGCTGATCGTACGTGACTTCGTCCGTCTCCACGCCGTTCTCCCACGCCGCGACCTGCCTCGCGATGTCGCGGACGGCCGCCTTCTCGTCTACTTCCTTTAGGTACCGTACCGTTTCGCGGCGTCGACGGTTACTCAGTACCTTCAACACCGTGTCCATCGAGTCGGGCTCGACGGAGCGGTCCGTGGAGTCGTTCTTTTTGTCTGGCTTTCTCTCCGGCGACCTGAGGTTCATGTTGTCCCACCACCAAGCCCCTGATCCGAGTCATGGGTGATAAATATTGCTACCATTTGAAATATTCAACTCATAGATCACTACCGTGGGAAGCCCGTTAATAACGTGTTTACCGCCGGTATGCGTGTCATAACTACACCGCTGAAGCGTCCTCGTTCGATTGATGTCTAACGTTCCCAATGTATTGATCGAGCGAATCCGCCGGAGGGAGTACACGGGACCCAACCGCTGTGTGCCCTGTACGACCCTGAACCTCGTGGTGGTCGCCGTCGCGGCCGCGGTCCTCGGGAGCGTGCGGCCCGCGCTGGGCGTGGGGCTGGCGATCGTCGGCGTGCTGTCCGTCTGGCTCCGCGGCTACCTGATCCCGGGCACGCCCTGGCTCACCGCGAACTACCTCCCGCGACAGGTCCTCGCCCTGTTCGACAAGGAGCCGGCCGCAGAGCGCGCGTTCATGGACGACGGTGCAGGCGGGGAGACGGCGGAGGACGCGGAGGCCACCCTGTTGGAGTCCGGGCTTCTCGTCGTCGATCCGTCGGGAGCGGACCTGATGATCGCCCCCGACGTGGCCGACGACCTGCGGGCCGCGGCGGCCGCGGTGAACGCCGGCCCCTCGGACGAGGAGACGCTCTCGCGGCTCGCCGGGATCCCGGCCGAGGACCTCCGGTTCGGGTGGGAGGGGGACGCGTACGTCGCGCAGTTCGGCCACGAGAAGATCGCCGTCTGGGAGTCGCGCTCGGCGTTCGTCGCGGACGCGGCCGCGGACCAGGTCTTCGCGGACCGGATCCCGGGCTACGCCGACGAGTCGCTCGCCCGCCGGACCGCCCTGCTGGGCGCGTTCCGGATCTTCCTCGACCGGTGTCCGACCTGCCACGGGGAGATAACGGTCGGCCGCGACGTGGTCACGTCCTGCTGTGCCAGCTACGACGTGGTCGCCGGGACCTGTGCGGGCTGTAACGACCGGCTCTTCGAGATCGAGGTCGACGGGACGGACCTCGCGTAGTCACCGATCCGCGTCCGTCGCGTCCCCGCTCTCCAACTTCTCGACCGCGTCGTCGAACGCCGCTTCGAGGGCTTCGTCGCCGGTCGCTCCCGGATGCGCCTCGCGTACTGCGGGGAGGTCGTCAGGGTCGCCGATCTCGCCCAGCGCGTGCGCGGCGAACGAGGGGAACCCGTTTCCGCGTCCGCGGTCGAGCAGATCGCGGAGCGCCGCCCGGACCTCCGCGGTCGGCACGGCGTCCGGCGACCGCGCGGCGACGTATCCGAGCGTGAACGCGTGGTGAGACGGCGCGTTCGCCTCGGACCGAACCGCTTCGACGAGTCGATCCGCGTGGGGTTCGACGACCGCGGGCGCGCGCTGTGCGACCCTCGCCAGGGCGTCCGCGACGTACACGACCGCTCGGAGCCGGTCGGAGGCCATCCACTGTTGCGGCGACGGGATCCCCTCGACCTCGTCGGGATACGTCGCGGAGGCCTCGACCAGTTCGGGGACGAACGGCTCGAACAGGGCCGGGCGGTCGAACACGTGCTGGAGCACCTCCGCTGCGGTGACGCGGACCTCCGGATCCTCGCACGCGAGGAGGGAGACGGCCGTACCCATCTCCTCGGTCGTGATCCCGCTGGGGTCGGCTTCGGCGCGTTCACGCAGGTCGCGAGCGGTGTCGAGATCCGCGGGGGCGTCGGTCCCTCGGGCCGCGGAGTCACCGCTCGCTTCGGGCGCGTCGTCGTCCTGCATTCTCACTCCGTGAGGTCGACGTCGAGGTGGAGGTCGGTGAAGATGTGCGCGTACACCTCTCGCTTGTTCACGCCCGTCTCCGCACAGAACTCGTCGACGCCGCTCGCGGTCCAATCGGTTCGCACGTCGGCGAGCAGGTCGTAGAACGAGACGGAGTACCGGGGAGTCAGCTCGGCCGTCCGGGCGACGAGCCCCTCGTCGACCAGCTCTTCCAGCACGGCCCCGAACGCCGACTCGGTCTCCGGCGGTCCCTCGATGTGGTCGGCGGTCGCGAACTGGTAATAGTGGTCCTGGACGGTCCGGATCGGGCTGCCGTCCTCGCCATCGAGGAACGCGTACGCCCGTTCGGCGGGATCGCTCACGTTGTCGACGCTCGGCTCCTCCAGATCCGCCCCGTATCTGGAGAGGATCGCCTCGACGACTACCGGGTCGACGTCGTGCTGCCGGAGCAACTCCGTGGTAGTCCGCGTCATTGTTCTTCGGTAGACATGTTCGCCTGTTAAGTCTGGTCCCGTCGCCCGTCTGGTCCCGTCGTCACCCCAGCAGCGAGAACCGGTACGACCAGAGGTGGTAGACGCTCACGGCCGCGAAGCCGACGAGCGCGAGGCTCGTCCACAACAGCGGGTCCACGCGCGCGAGCCCGGGCGCGCCGACGAGCGAGCCGAGCACCGCACACAGGCCGACGATCCCGACCCCGCGGTACAGCTCCGCCCACGTCACCCCGAACGACGTGACCACCTCTTGGTACACCCGGAGCTGCTCGGCGTGGGGCGCGAGCCGGACCGTCTGCGCGTCCGCGTCGTGGACGACCACTCCCGACTCCTCGAGCGTCGGCAGGTGCGTCTGCACCAGCGAGCAGTAGACGCTCTCGCGCACGTCGCGCGGCGGGGGCGAGGTTCCGGACTCCCGCTCCGCGACGAACGTCGCCAGGTCGCTGACGGAGATCTCCTCGTCCGCGCGCGAGAGCCGGTCGAGCGTCGCCTGCCGTCGCTCGTTCGACAGCAGCGCGTGAATCCGCGTCTCCGGTAGCGTCACCGGGACCGCCACGTCGATCCCCCCTCGGGTACTCGCGGGTGAGTCATAGCCGGCCTGTCGCAGCCCCCATACGTAGGTATGGGTCGGTTGCCGTCTCGTACGGACTGGCAACCGCCTCCGATGGATCCGGTAGGGACACCGATCGGGTTACGGTAACACACCCCATCCATCGGCGAATCGGACGTTACGATCGGTTGCTCGGCCGTTGGAATCCCTTATGCTCCCATTCAACGGCGCTATTCTGGGGTTTAGCGGCACTATGCTGCCGTTTAGCCGTGTATAGCTCGCTCGTACATAAGGTGGCAGCCGAATGAGGGGTGGATACACGACGACCGGACTCGCCCGGCCGTCGACCCAACCATGACAGACAACGACATCGACACCATCGGCCTCTCCCGGCGTCGGATCCTCGCCGGGCTCGGCGCGGTCGGCGTCGCGTCCGCGGGTGCAGGACTCGGGACGACGGCGTACTTCAGCGACGAGGAATCGTTCGACAACAACACGCTCACCGCGGGCGAGCTGGACCTCAAGCTCGACTACAGGGCGACGTACGCGGGCGGGCCCGGTCGGCTCGAGGAGATCGACGGGTGGTACCCCGACTTCGACGTGCAGGAGGAGGAGCCGGGCGTCTACCTGCTCGGCGAGGTGCCGGACGTCGGCGGGTGGAGCTGGCCGGAGGAGGTCCAGGAACGCGACCTCTGTAACCCGGAGCTGAACCTCGTGGACGGCGACGCGATCCCGGTGTTCACGCTGGAGGACGTGAAGCCGGGCGACTACGGCGAGGTGACGATCAGTCTCCACATCTGTGACAACCCCTCGTGGGTGTGGATGTACGGCGACCTCAGCGGAAACGCGGAGAACGGCCTCACTGACCCCGAGTCGGCGGTCGACGAGACCGGCGGCGACCCCGGTGCGGGCGCCGGCGAACTCGCCGACGCCATCGACGTGACGATGTGGTACGACGAGGACTGCGACAACGTCTACGAACCCGCCGGGGGCGACGACGACCCGATCTGTGTCGAACTCGTCCTCGACGTCTCCGGGTCGATGGGGACCGGCAACCGCCTCCAGGACATGAAGGACGGCGCGTCGACGCTGGTCTCGACGATACTCGGCGCCAGCTCCGCCAACCGCGTCGGCCTCACGACGTTCGCGAACAGCGCGAACACGCTCGTCTCCGTGACCGACGACGAGGCCGCCCTGCAGAACGCGATCAGCGGCCTCTCCGCCAACGGCAGCACGGCGATGGCCGACGGCGTCTCCACCGGGCAGGCGGACCTCGGGAACTGTCCCGACGGCCACGACCGGATCATGGTCGTGTTCACGGACGGGCAGCCGTCCAGCGGGCAGGACCCCGCGAGCGCGGCACAGGCCGCGCGAAACGCGGATCCGAGCACGGAGATCTTCGCCATCGGCGTCGCGGGCGCCCAGCAGTCGACGCTGGAGTCGATGGCCAGCGACCCGACCGACGACCACATCTTCACCGCGACCGACGACGCCGCGCTCGAACAGGCGTTCGGCCAGATCGCGGAGACGCTCGTGGGCGAGCAGGTCATCTTCGAGGGGTCGCTCGCGGAGGCGATGGCCGCGCTCTCGAAGGACGAGGGCGGGATCGCCCTCGACGGCAACCGGTCCACGGAGGACCGCGAGTGTTTCGCGGGCGGACTCACGCAGTGTATCGGCTTCGAGTGGGAGCTGCCCCCGGACGTGGGCAACGAGGTGCAGTCGGACTCCGTCACCTTCGACGTGGGGTTCCACGCCGAGCAGTGCCGGCACAACGAGGAGCCGGGCAACCCGTTCGAGCAGCCCACTCCGACGCCGACCGCGACGCCGAACGACACCCAGACGCCAGAGTGAGACCACGAGAGCGGCGGCGCCGCTCGATTCCCATCCGGACTCCGGCAACCCGCCACGGCGGCGGGTTCCGGGACGGCCGGCCCGGCGGTTCGATCCCGCCGGTGGGGTTCCCCATTCGGGGATGAACACCATGAACGACGACAACATCGGCATTTCGCGGCGGCAGACGCTCCTCGGCCTCGGCGCGGTCGGCGTCGCCTCCGCGGGCGCAGGGTTCGGAACGACGGCGTACTTCAGCGACGAGGAGGCCTTCGAGGACAACACGCTCACCGCGGGCGAACTCGACCTGTTCGTTCACGTCGACTACTCCGAGGACCAGGGCAGCTACAACCAGTACGCGATCGACACGGTGCTGAACGGCAACACCGTCGGCGAGGACACGGAGGGCGACCCGCTCAAGATCGAGGTCGACGACGTCAAGCCCGGCGACTCCGGCGAGGGGGTCCTCTGTTTCTCCATCGTCGACAACCCCGCGTACATGTGGATGTGCGGGCAGCTGACGGAGAACAGCCAGAACGGCACCACGGAGCCGGAAGCGGCGGCGCTCAACGACATGTACGGCGAGATCCCCGAGGCGGGGCAGCTCGCCGAGGCGATGCAGGTGACGCTCCGCTACTGCACCGAGGAGGACGACGAGCTAATCGAGGGCGACCTCATCGCCGAGGGCTCGCTCGCGGACGTCATGGCCGCGCTCGACAACGGCGTGCCGCTCGACGGCTCCGGCGACGGCGCCGCGGGCATCGACCGCGACCCCTTCGACGGCGTCGAGAGCAGCGAGGAGCACGACGAGACCTGCGTCTGCCTCTCGTGGGAGATCCCCACGAACGTCGGCAACGAGATCCAGACCGACTCCGTCACGTTCGACGTGTCCTTCTACGCGGAGCAGGCGCGGCACAACGACGGCACGATGAACCCCTGCATCACCTCGCGGGAGGTCGAGGGGTTCGGCAAGCTGGACTACGACGACGCCGACGTGCTGTGGATCTCCAAGGCGCGCAACGGCGGCTCCAACACCTTCGAACTGCTCGTGGGCGACGACAACGCCAACAGCGACACCGCCGACTACGACTTCGGCGGCAGCAGCTTCGACGGGGACCTGACCGTCGCGTACGACGCCGACGCCGGCGAGGCGACGCTCGAACTCGCGAACGGTTCCACCGGAGACGTCTCTTACGCCGTCAGCGACGCGGCCGGCGACGTCGTCTCCATCGTCGCCCGCGGCGACGACGCGAGCCACCTCGCGAGCGTCTCGAACGTTCGCGTCAACGGCAGCGCCCCGACCGGTCCCGACGCGGTCGAGGCCGACGGCGCCGAGATCAACTCCCTGCTGGTCGAGGACGTCGACGCCAGCGTCGACTGGGAGCTGACCGCGGACGTGACGCTCGAGGGACTCGACGACGACCCCGCCGCCTCGGACGAGAACCCCGCGGTGTACGTCGAGGTGCTCGACGCGTAGGGACCGCGAACCGCCTCGGACTGCCTCGGACTGCCGGGGGAACGTTCCCCCACCCCCCACGTCGGCGCACGACGGTTCGACTCCGTCGGTGGGACTCCCATCAGGGATCGCCATGACACCCATCACACGTCCGCCCGGATCCGCGAGCCGAGAGTCGGGTCGCGGGCGTCCGGTTCGCTCACCCTGCCGGATCGCCGCGACCCGGTACGCGACCCATACATATGCGCTCACCCCGCAAACGAGCGGGTCGACCACGGACCGAGCGCGCGCGTTCGCCTCGGAGGAGGGTCGGCGTGTCACAAAATGACGAATTCCGGTTCAGTCGGCGGCAACTGCTCGCGAGCGCCAGCGTCGTCGGGGCGGCCGGGCTCGGGTTCGCGCGCGGGAACCGTCGGGTGTCCGGGACGGACCCGTCGTACCCCAACGTCACGTACGCGGCGACGCAGGGGCCCTCCCTGCGCGTCGGCTGGCACGCCACCTACGACGATGGTCGCGAGGAGGACCCGCTCCGGTCCGTGTCCCCGGGGACCGATGAGTGGAGCCACGGCGACACCGACGCCTACGCGAACGAGCTGGACGAGGACGGCCCCGCCGGACCGGTCATCGACTTCGGGGATGTGGTGCCGGGCGACTCGGGCACGTTGAGCGTCGGGCTGTACGTCGACGCCGACTCGGAGCCCGGGACCGTGTGGGTCCGTCGGACGCTCGCGGGCGAGAGCGCCCTCGCGAGCGCGGTCGACGTGGAACTGTGGTACGACACCGGGCTGTTCGGCGTCGGCGGCTGTCGCGGCGCCGACGCGTCCGGCTTCGGCGAGCCGGTGGTCACCGGCACGCTCGCAGCGCCGGAGACGACCCTGGCCGCGACCGGCACGTTCGACGAGGGCCTCAGGCTCGACCCCGGGCTCGCGAGCGCGCGCTGTCTGGAGCCCGGCGAACGGCTGTGTCTGGGCTTCTCGTGGGCGCTCGACGAGAACGTCGGCAACGCGTATCAGGGCGCCGGAACGCAGTTCGCGCTGGAGTTCGGCGCCGTCGGCTGTGACTTCGCGGGGAACCCCTTCGTCGTCGAGCCGTGGGGGGGAGAGCAATGAGCCTCAGTCGCCGCGAGATCCTCGCCGGCATCGTCGGGACGGGGACGCTCGGCGCACTCGGTGGCGTCGGCGGTGCGCGGACCGTCGCGCTGCTGTCCGACCGCGAGCGCGCGGGCGGACTGCTGACGAGCGGCGACCTCGAACTGGCCGTCGAACTCGACTGTGCGGACTGCGCGGCGGACGCGCCTCCCGGCGTCATCAGCTTCACCGACCTCGACCGCGGCGACGAGGGACGGGCCACGCTCGCGTGGACCATCACCTCCAACCCCGGCCGGCTGTGGGTCCGGACGACCTGCCCGTCCGGCCCGGACCCGCTCGGCGACGCGCTCCAGGTGACCGTCTCCCTCGGTGGGACGACGCTCGCGGCCGGTTCGCTGACCGCGGTCCGCGAGGCGCTCGCCGGCGGCGTCCGGCTCGACGACCGCGACGGAACGCCGTGTCTCGACCCCGGGACGCCGCTGTCGCTGGTCGTCGAGTGGACGCTCCCGCCCGACGCCCCCGCCGCGGCCGCCAACGAGACGACGGAGCTGGCCGTCTCGGGGTACGCCGAGCAGTGTCGCCACGTGTCGGAGTCCGCGGCCGTCAACCCCTTCGAGGGGCTCGGCGACTGCCCGGACGAGCCGGACTGCGCGACGTGTCCGCCCGCGGACGGCGGCGAGGGCGAGCGCATCGCGAGCGCGACGTTCGCGTACGCGGGGCCGGACGACGTGCTCCTCGAGATCGTTCGCTCCGGGTCCGGTGGGGGAAGCGGTGGGAACGGTGGAGGCGGAAACGGCAACGGTGGAGGCGGCAACGGTAACGCCGGCGCCGGCGACGTCGCCTTCTCGGGCACGCTCGATGATGGCGACGAGTTCGACGCCGTGCTCCACGACCCGCCGTCGGTCTCGGGCGGGCCCGACTTCGACGTGGTCGTCGACGGCGCGGTCGTCGGCGGCTTCCACATCAGCTGTTCACAGCCCTTCGGCCCGGGGCTCGTGATCGGCGACGGCACGCACGACGTGACCGTCCTCGAGGCGGTCGATACGGACGGGTCGGTCCTGTGTGAGGTGGATTCCGCATGAACACCAGAAAACTCGCAAGCGTCGCCGCACTGCTGCTGTTGATCGCGGTCGTCGTGCCGTTCGTCGTCTACGCGGCCCCCTGGACGATCGGCGCCGACGAGAGCTACGTCGTGCTCACGGCGAGCATGACGCCGGCCATCGCGCCCGGCGACGTGGTGATCGTCGACGACCGCGGCCCCGGAGCGATCGCGGAGGGCGACGTGATCACGTTCCGCCGCGGCGACGAGCAGGTCCCGGTCACCCATCGCGTGGTCGGCGTCGAGGAGCGGAACGGCGACCGCGCGTTCGCGACGAAGGGCGACGCCAACGAGGACGCCGACGCGGGGTTGGTTCCCGCGAGCAACGTCCTCGGCACCGTCGTGTTGACGATCCCGTACCTCGGCTACGTCATCCAGTTCGGAAACTCGCCGTACGGGTTCCTCGCACTCGTCGTGGTCCCGTTCGGGCTGCTGGTGATCACGGAGATCTGGTCGCTCGTCGGCCCGCGGATCCGTGCCGGGTCGTCGGACGAGACGGCGTCCGCCACCGAGAACTCGGCCGACGCAGCCGACAGCGACCCCTCCGAAACGTCGAGCGGTGAACCTGCCGAGCCAGCCGTCGCCGATTCATCCGCCGGCGCGTCGGCCGCCGCTGTGGATCCAGGCGCTGGCGAGTCGGCCGCCGCGACGGCCGCCGAGAGCGATACCGGGAGCGAGAGCGCGGGCGAGAGTGGAGGCGAGATCTCCGTCGAGACCATCAAGGGGGCGGCCGCCGTGCTCGCGCTCGCGGCGCCGTACGCCGTCTACGTCGCCGTCCGGCTGCAGTCGCCGGTCACGCTCTCCGTCGCGTTCGCCGCGACGGTGACGCTGCTGGGCGCCGCGGGGATCCTCCTCACCGCTCGGCGGGCGACGCCCGCGGTCGACCAGTCGACGGCCTCGGACGCGGCGACCGAGAGCGCGGCAGCCACGCCGGCGTCGGACGGCGGGACGCCGCTGTCGGCAAGCGGCGACGAGTCCGAACCCGCGGACGCGACGGCCGATTCGGCGACCGACTCGGCCGACGACCCGCCGCATGACTCGACGGGCGCCGAGGAGGTCGACCGATGAGCCGCGTGTCGCTCCGGCGTCGCGTCGCGGTCGCACTCCTCGCCGCCGTCGTCGTCACGTCGGTCGGGTTCGGGGGCGGCGCGACGGTCGCGCTGTTCTCGGCCACCGGCGACGCGACCGCGGAGTTCTCGTCAGGGTCGTTCGACGAACCGGCCGGCGCAAACGGGGCCGGAGCGTTCGCCGCCGGCGCGAACGAGTCCGGTTCGGGCGGGGCGTCGGAGACGACCGCGGGCAACGGGACGGCCTCGGGCAACGAGACGAGGGCCGACGGCAACGAGACCGCGACCCACCCCGGGAACGAGACGCGGAACGGGACGCGGAACGGGACGGCGAACGGTTCGACCGCGCCGCCGGGCAACGAGTCGACGACGCCGCCCGAGAACGGGTCGACGGAGTCGCCGCAGGGCTCGGAGAACGGAACCGCGGACGCCCCGCGCAACGAGTCGACGGGGACGGCACAGAACGAGACCGCGACCGGGGACGGCAACGAGAGCGAGAACGAGAGCCGGCCGGAAAACGAGAGCCAGATGACGCCCGACGGCGGGACGCCCACGGCCAACGAGAGTGAATCCGGCGACGGGAACGCGTCCGGCGACGGGAACGCGTCGGCGTCCCTGACGAGCGCGTCCGCGGTGGGGCTCCACGACGGCGACGCGTCGACCCCGCTCGGCGCGTTCGACACCCTCGCAGGTGAGTCGGAGCGCGGAGGTGCGGTGCCGTGACCGACGACGCCGCGGCCGCGCGGGAGAACGAGGTCGCGTCGCCGACACCCGCCGCCGAGCCGTCGGAGGTGCGGGCGACCGACGTGATCGTCCACGAGCTCCGCAACGCGCTCGCGATCGCGACCGGGAACGCGGCGCTGCTCGCGGAGGACCGAACGGGCCCGAACGCGGCCCGAGAGACGGACGACCGCGCGCTCGACTGTCTCCGGACCGCACTGGACCGCATGGGGAGAACTCTCGACGACGCCGAGCGCATCGCCGCCGCGGAGCGCGTCGAGTCGCCGGCGCGCGTGGACCTCGAGCGGGTCGCGGAGGCGGCCTTCGAGTGCGTCCACCACGACGCCGCAGCGGGCGAGACGGCGACCGCGCCGACGCTGACGATCGAGTGCGACACGGTCGCCGCCGACCCGGCCCTGCTGTCGGCGGCGCTGGAGAACCTCTTCCGGAACGCGCTCGAGCACGGCGGCGACGCGGTCATCGTCCGATCGCTCCCGGACGGGGCGGGGTTCCTGGTCGCGGACTCGGGCCCGGGCATCGACCCGGACGTGCGCGAGGACGTGTTCGATCCCGGCGTGAGCACCCGCGCGGGCGGGGGCGCCTCCGGGCTCGGCCTGCACATCGTCGACCGCGTCGCGTCCGCTCACGGCTGGACGGTCACCGTCCGCGACGGTCCCGCCGACTACCCCGGTGCCTGTTTCGAGTTCCGGACCGGAAAACGCGCGACTTCGGAGTGACGGAGGCGTCGACCGCGGTCGCGCGAGGCGTGGGCCCGATCAGTACTCGATCGTCCCGGAGTAGCGGTCCAGGAGGCCGACCGCGAGCGCGCCGCCGACCGCCGCGAGCGCGAACTCCGGCGCGGCCGCGCGCCAGGTGCCGCCCGTCTCCGCGAGGACGCGGCCGACCTCCGCGACCGGCGCTCGGAGCGCGCCGACGATGAGGCTGACCAGGAACGCGAGCGTGGCCGCGCGGTCGCGTTCGAGCGCGCGCCGCACCGCGTGCGCGACGGTGAACAGCCCGACGAGCGCGCCCGCGACGAAGACCAGCACGGGCGGCGCGGTCTCGGTCACGCGGGCGGGCTCGCCGCCCACGGCGAGACCGACCAGCGCGTCGACGAACGCCGAAAGCGCGCCGCTCATGTACTCGTACTGGCCGAGGATGATCAACAGGAGCGAGCCGGAGATGCCCGGGAGGATCATCGCGCTGACCGCGACCGCGCCCGCGACGAAGAGGACGGGGTAGCTCCCCGCCCCGAGCGCGCTGGAGGCGTAGCCGGAGGTGAGGAAGGCGAGCAGGAACCCGCCCGCGGCCGCCGCCTTCCGGTCGCGCGTCGAGAGATCGACCTCACCGTAGAGGACGACCGCCGAGGCGGCGATCAGCCCGAAGAAGAAGCCGAAGGTGGGGACCGGGAGCGTTTCGAGCAGGTGGTCGACCAGTCGCAGGACGGTGACGATCGCGGTCGCAATTCCGGCGCCGAGGACGGCGAGGAACGCGCCGTCGACCTCCAGGAACGCGGCCCTGGCGTCGGGCAGGTTCCGGGGCCGCACGCCCGCGAGCACTCGCCGGATGCGCTCCGGGCTGACGGTCGTGATCGCGGCGATCAGCCGCTCGTAGACACCGACGATGAGCGCGATGGTGCCGCCCGAGACGCCCGGGACCGCGTCCGCACAGCCCATGGCGACCCCCTTCAGGTAGACCGCCAGCCAGTCCCGGAGCGCGACCATCGGACTACGGCTCCGCGGCAAGCGTCCCGGCCCGCGGTGCGGTCACGGCCTCGAACGTGCCAGCGCCGCCGTCGCCGTCAGCCGCCGTGAGCGAGTCCGCGAACGCGCTCCCCGACAGCGAGGACTCGTTCGTCGTGGTGCCGTCGTCCGTCTCGTTCCCGCCCGCGCCCTCCGGTTCGGTCCGCTCCTCTTCGAGGGTGACCGTCACCGGCTCGTCGTCGTCGCCGACGACCGTCGCCTCGGAGATGTCCACCTCGGCGCGGTTCTGGACCGTCGTGCCGTTGTCGAGCGTCTCGCCTTCGTCGAAGATCCGGTACGAGCCCTCGGCGCGGACGCTCGTGTTCGTGTAGCCGTTCTCGGGGCCGTACTCCGCGTAGCCCGTCGTGGAGTACGGCAGCGTGAACGTGAACTCGCCGTCCTCGTTCGCGGTCGCGTACTGCGTGTACGTGAACGTCTCGTTGCTGCCAGGCATCCCCATCTCGACCGTCGCGGTCACCTCCTCGCCGGGCTCGGCGCCCGAGCCCTCGACGGTCGCGCCGGGCACGCGCTCGAACGTCTTCACCCAGCGCTGGGGCGTCGTCGAGAGCGCGCTGCCGGGAATCCCGAGCACCTGCGCGACCTGCTGGCGCTGGAGCGTGCGCCGGAACGCCGGCTGCTGGTTCGCGTGCACGAGCCGGTAGTGCTCCAGGGCCGGCACGTCCTCGCTCGGGAACCCGCCGATGCCGCCGACCTGCGCACTGCCGTCCTCCTCGACGTAGGCGCGCGCGGCGCTCATGTTGTCGAAGGTCTTGACGGTCGGCTCCTCGCCCTGCGGCATGGTGTTGACCGTCACCTGCTCGCCGCTCTGCGTCTGCGCGTCCGTCTCCTGCCAGTCGACGACGACCGGCTGAGCGGAGGTGGCGCTGCCGTGGAACTCGTAGAGGCGCACCATCAGGCTCTCGTAGTAGCGCTGGTCGTTCACCTGCGTGACGGGCCGGAAGCCGCCCTGCTCGGTCTGCTGGTAGAGCAGACTGAAGAAGTCGTCGCGGGTGAGCTCCTGCCCCTCGTCGTTGTAGAACGTGACCGGCGCGCCGAACTTGGAGTTAGCGTCGATCATCTGCCAGTCGACCATGACGTAGCGGGTGTGCTCGCCTTCGTCGCTCTGGCTCGCGAGGACGTCCTCCGCGTCCTCCTCGCTCGGCGCTAAGAGGAAGTTGGCCGCCTCGGCCGCGTTCTGCTGGAAGGGGTTGGCGTTCGGGATGCGCTCGGCTCTGGTGGTGATCCAGTGGCCGTAGTCCCACCACGACTGCACGCCGTAGGCGCCCTCGGGGTAGTCGAAGTCGCCGTCCTCAGGGCGCTCGTAGGTGCCGTAGAACTCCATCGGGTTGTTCGCGCCCTCGAGCTCGCCCGGATGGGGCGTCTCGTCGTTCATCCACTGCAGGCTGTCGTCCCACTGGACGACGCTGCCGGGGCCGTTCTGCGCGCCCGCGGCCCACACCGGCGTGACCATGAACAGTAGGGGCGCGACGAGCACGAGCACCACGGCCGCGGCCGTTAGCACCTGCCAGCCCTGGATGTCGCTCGCGAGCTCGTCGAGGGGCTGGCCGCGGAGGTTCAAGGCGTCGAGCGCGAGCTGGAGGAAGTACGCCGCGCCGACCGCGACGATGACGGCGAGGTAGTAGTTGAAGCGCATCTGCGTGAACGCGGCGCTCGCGATGAACGCCGCCCACACGAGGAAGTAGAGTTCCTCCGCGTCGTACTTGGCGCGGTAGGTCGCGCCCACGAGGAACGCGGCCGCGATGGCGAGCCCGACGACCTGCCAGCCGACGCCGACGAGGCCGCCCACGAAGCCGTACACTTGCGGCAGCGCGTACACCGAGCCGATGACGACGAACGCGGCCGCGACGTAGCCCGTGTCACGCACGTCGTCGCTCTTGATCAGCGGCCGCGCGAGGATGTAGAGGACGGCGAAGAGTGCGAGGAAGAACGCGAGCCCGTACTCGGAGAGCACGAACTCGCCGAAGCCGTATCGGGCGAGGGGGGGTTGGGCCTCGCCGATGGTGCGGGCGGTCGCGCTCGTGCTGAATCCGAGCGTCCGGAGCACGTTACTGTACAGCGTGTTCCAGAAGGAAGGGACTGCGACCGAGAGCACACCAATAGAGAGTGCGATCAGCCCGCCGACTGCGGCCGGGTACGTCGTCGCGTCGAGATCACGTGCCTCCCACTCGCGGGCGAGGTACGCGAGAAACGCGCTTCCGACGGCGACGCCGAGCGGGAGGATGACTTGCAGGAGGGAGTAGCCGGTCGTATCGAAGCTAAAGGTGTCCAGAGGGATGAGCTGCAGAAGGCCGGCGATGCCCATCGCCACCGCACCGACGAACGCGGTCGGCTCCGGGCTCTCGCCGTGGACCACGTCGCTCGTGATCTTGACGACGAGGAAGATGCCCGTGAAGCCGACCATCATCACGCCGGGCTGCCACGTGTACATGTAGAGCGCGAGCGCGAGACCGGCCGCGGCCGCGTACGCGAGGGGGCGCTTGAGGGCCTCGGTGTCCTGGTCGACGACGAGTTCCCAAACGGGCTTTTCACGCTCTGCAACCGCAAAGGCGACGAGGAACGCGAGGACGGCGAGTGTCTGGAAGAAGACCTCACCCGCGTGGTGGTCGTAGAACCCCACGAGGGTGTAGTTGAAGAACGTCCCCGAGAAGAGTGCGAGGACACCGACCGCGACGACTGAGCCGAACTTCCCGACGAAGCGCTTCCCGATGAAGTATGTGAGGAGGCCGGTCGCGGCTGCGAACAGCGGCGCCATCACCAGCATCATTACCGTTGACGCGTCCTCGCCGAGGAACGGCGAGCTGACGAGGATAAGCGTCGCCGTGATCAGGTCATAGAGAGTACCGAAGTGACCTACATGCTGTCCATACGGAAATCCGGTCCACGCCTCAAACGGTAGCGTTCCCGGGAAGTTCTCGACGGTGTACTTCGTCGTGCGGGAGTGATACCAGGCGTCGTTCCCGCGGAAGAACGCTTCGCCGTCGCGGACGAACTCGCCGTAGTTCTGGAGACGGCTCCAGAGCATTAGGCCGAGGAACGCCGCGAGCGCGGGGACGTGGTACCACCGTTCGAGGAGGTCGAGCACCGAGTCGCCCGACTCATCGGGTGGGTCGCTCGCTTGACTCATTGTCTGAAGCAGACTGGCAAAACGCGCATAAGGCTTGTGATAAAGGGAGCAACCGCGCAGTCACAATACATAAACTGTGCTTACGTCATCGTCTACGTGTGAAAGTCTCGGTCGTCCTGTGCACGTATACGATGGATATGTACGACCACTTCGCGGAGGCCGCCGACAGCGTGCTCTCACAGACGTACGACGATGTGGAACTCGCCGTCATCGTCGACGGCACACCGGAGGTGTACGACCGCGTCGAGGAGGAATACGGCGACTGTGAGGACGTGGTAGTCCACTGTAACGACGAGAACGCCGGCCTTCTGAAGAGCCGGAACAAGGGTGCGGAGATCGCGTCCGGCGACGTAGTTGCGTTCATTGACGACGACGCTATCGCGGACGAAGAGTGGGTTGAGCGGCTGGTCCGTGCCTACGAAGAGGAGGACGCCATCGCGGCTGGCGGAAAGATGACTCCCGAATGGCTCGCGGGCAAGCCATCGTTCCTTCCCGAGGAGTTTTATTGGCTTGTGGGCGTCACACACCGTGGCTTCGCGGACGGACCCGGTGAGGTGCGAAACACGTTCGGGTCGAACATCTCGTTCCGTGCCGACATATTCGAAGAACTCGGCGGGTTCGACGCGAATATCGGCGGGCGAAAGGGAGACGCGAATTTGCAAGGTGGGGAGACGGAGCTGTGTGCGCGAATGCGCGAGCAGTACGGTCGCGGCGTGTGGTATGACCCCGAGGCGACGGTCGCGCACAAGGTGTTCGACTACCGAACGGACTTCTTCTGGCTGTTGGACCGGGCGTTTTGGCAGGGATACTCGAAGCGAGCAATGGAAACCTTGGTTCAGGAGGGTGGTAGCGAAGAAGGAGAATTCATAGGCAATCTGCTGACGGAATTTGTTCCCGGTCGTGTGAAGAAGTTAGCGCGGTCTCCGTCAATAGCGGCCGTGGTACAATTGATGATGTTACTGGTATTTACTCTGTGTGTGGGTAGTGGATATGTGTATGGTTTGTGGAAGTGGTTCGACCGCTCATAAAACCAAAAAGTGAAACGATTTTAGAACTTCTCGGCTACACGAGAGCACCGCAGTCAACCTGACTGTAGCTGTCTCTCTCGGGGATGATATTGTTGTACAAAAATTGAATCAGAGATAAGTAAGGCGACAAATTATTTTAATATCATTATGTCTGTCCATAATTGGAATCCTTGTGGATTTTCAAGCAGGTAGTGTCACCGGTAGGTACTGATTGACTATTTGTCTGATCTCCGGGTCAAATAGGACGAGTCCCCCGTATACTCCCGCACCGATGAGAATAGTGAGTAGAAGAGTCACCGTCGACAGAGGCCCGAGAGCTGTGACGATAGTGGCAACGATGACGCCCATTCCGACTGCGCTCCCGATTTGCCACAACAAGCTCCTGGTGGGATAGTCGATATCAAGCAACCTTTCGATGAATATCCACTGATAAGCTGTATCGATCAACTTCGCTACCAGCGTCGCTACGGCAGCACCTACGAGGCCGTAACGGGGAATCAAAGTGATATTTAGCGCCAAAGCGAGCGTTACTCCAACAAGCCGCGATCGGAAGGGAATGTCCGCTCGGTCCATCCCGGTCAGCAGGGAGTTGCCTATCCGTTGAATTGACTCCACGACCATATATCCAGACAGAACCAACATCGGAATGGCTGCAATAGTATAATTTGGATCATATATCGTGCCGAGTATCTCTTCCCCCAGGACAAAAATTCCGATGGTGCCGGGAAGCGGGAAAAACAGTCCGAAGAGAACGGCTCCCGGAATCACGCGCTCTATCTCGCCATGCTCTCCTCGACTCGCCCACCGGGATACTTTTGGAAAGATGGTGGTATTGATCGCTGACGTCGCGATAACCAGTACCCTAGTGGTCTGCCATGCGACTTCGTACGCACTCACATCTCCCCTCGTAAGCAGGACACCGATGAGAAACGTGTCGAGCCAGAAATATATTAGGTTAGTCGGCCCAAAAAACATTGTGTAGCGTGATATACTGAACACACGTGAGAAGTCGGCCCCCTCAGGAACCGCGAACGATAGATCCGAGATCGGGAAGCCGATAATCACGGTTGCGACGAAGCCCGCAATAACGCCATACATCAGTCCGACCGGGCCGTAGCCGATAGTGAGGAGTACGGCACCAATACCAACTCGGACTATATCTTGAAGTAGTTGGAGTAAACCGCCGGTAAGGACCCGATCCTCTGCTTGAAGCGTGCTAATTAACAAATCAGCGAGGAGCCACGTCCCAGTTCCCAACGCTAGGAGTCCTGGAACGTCAGCTCCAATATAGCCTGCGAGCGGTTCTCGAAGGGCATAGAAAGTGACTGTTGCGATCAGCGTGACTACAGTGACAACAGTTATCGTAACGGTAAACAGTTCAGACTGGCGTTCCCCTTCGCCGATGCGCCGGACAAGCGCTTGCCCTAACCCCATGTTCCCCAGCATCGAAGAGACTTGGATCACGAGGAAGAACAGGAAATAGACGCCAAGTTCTGATGGAGGAATCTCCTTCGTGAAGTAGATGAGACCCAAGAAACCGACGACACGAGCCGCCATCTGGATCCCAAAGAGCAGAATGCTCTCCCTGCCCGCATCGCTGTCGGTCATCTGCTAGGATCTTCCCGATCTGATGAGGTTAGATTTTTTCTAGCAGCATTATCAAAGGCGTGCGCCATTGCCTCGATTTTCGTAGTCCGCGCGAAGCGCTCGAACAACTCGGGGTCTGGATCATACATGAACGTGCCAGAACGTAGGTCATGGAGGGCAGACGATATCTCGTCGCTGTTCCGGGGATCAACGACGATCCCCAGTCCGTTCCGATCAATTATTTTGGCGACCCGGAAATCGGGATCGACGAGCGCGAGTATCGGCGTCCGGGCCCCGATGTAATCCCAAACCTTCGAGGGGACGCTCTCGCTGTTCTCCGGATCCGTTCCGCCGATGTAGAGGGCAACGTCTGAACCCTTCAACACCGGAACGATCTCCTCGTAGGGAACGAAGTCGTGTGTCTCCACGACGCTTTCGACTCCCGATTCTCGGGCGGCAGTGGAGTACTCCTCTTCCCAGTCGCCGTAGAACTGCGCCGTGAGGCCGGGGTCGTCCCGCTCGACGTACTCGCCAAGACCCTCGAGGAACGCGTATGGTTCTATCCAGCCATCGTAGAACGATCCGGCGTACGTCACAGTGAAGTCATCGTACTCCTCTGGTTCGACATCGTTGAACGTCCCCCGTTCGTACCCTTTGAAAGGCAGTTCGACGAACGTCTCCGAGTCGACGTTCGGATACCTCTCGCGGTAGTAGGACACTCCGACTTGGATACCATCGGTCCAAAGTACTCGCTCGGCCCGCGTGACACAAAGACGCTCGACGGCCTCTGCAACCTTCGTAAGCGGGGCGTCCGGGTCCCGGTCGGGGTTCGTCACCATCGGGTCACGGAACTCGACTACCCACGGAACCCTGAGGAGGCGGCTGACGACGAAGCCGACGAGTTGGAGGTGGAAGGGATTACTCACCGAAACAACGATATCAGCGTCGGATCGCCGCCCGCGACGGTAACACCGGAGTATCGACGGCAGGAACGTTTTGACGTACGGCTCCGGCACATGCCCGATGACCTGTTCCCAGCCGTTCTCACGGAGTAGCTCCTCCCGTGTCGAGAGGTCCGCCGCACGTCCCCCTGGATCGTCGGTGGTGACGTTCGATATCAGGAGTGCGGTCCGCATCTCAGATGTAGCCGAGGTCTTCGAGGTGGCTCCGCGTCTCGTCGCCGACTCGATCCGCGGTTTCGTAGCGCTGGTCGTCATCACCGATCCACTCTAGGAGCTCTTCGAGCAGGTCGGCGGCGACCTCCTCTTCTTCCTCTAAGAGGTTCCGGGACTCCGCGGGGTCCTGTGCGATGTGATACAGCTCCCGCGGTTTGACATCCCCGTTCGCGGTGCAGACGAGTTTCCACTCGTTGGACCGGACGCCGACGAGTGAGTCGATGTCGTTCCAGCCGAACTCGTAGTTCTCGTTCATTTTGTGGGTCAGCTTGTTCTCCGAGGTGAGTTGGCCGTGGTACGTTTCGAAGTACGCCAATTCCGGGAGGTCACCGTCGAGCAGGCTCCCGCCGTCAACGTCCGGACTCCCGATGTCGAGGGCGTCGAGTAGGGTCGGCACGATATCGATGGTCCTGACCTGCTCGTGGACCGTCCGCTCCGGGAACATCTCACCGGTGAAGATCAGCGGGACCCTGACCAGTTCATCGTACAGTTCGACCGCGCGGAACTGGGAGCCGACTCTGTTGCCTTCGCCGTCGTACACCCACGGGTAGCCGTGTTCCCGCGGCATCTTCGAGCCGTGGTCGGCCGTCAGGACACCCGCATCGACGTCGACCAGATCGAACAGCAGTTCCAACTGTCGCCCAACGAAGTCGGCTTCCTCGTGATAGCGTTCCTGCTGGCGGCCGATGTGCTGTTCGACGTTCTCGTAGACGTGCTGGTCGTCGAAGTCGGGACGTTCGCGGTTGCCGAACTCCGATCGGAGGGTGAAGTGGAGGTCGAAAAAATGGAGGAAGACGAAGTTGTCCTCGCCCTCGTGGTCGTGGAACCAGTTGATGGCGCGGTTCACGAGCACGTTCGCGGGGCCGAACTCTTGTCGACCCTCCATTCGGTCCTCGATTTCGGCGTGGTGTTCCCACGTATCGAACCCCTTGTCGAGGTTACCGGTGGGGAGCGGATAGCCGCCAGTGAACCCCGCCGTGTTGAACCCTTCCTCTTGGAGCAGTTCCGTCAACGTCGTCGCATCCGTCTCGTAGTCGACGAGCCAACGAACGTCATGGTTGTACGGCGCCTGACCGGTAAGCATCGAGGTATGGGAGGGACTCGTGAACGGGGCTTGGACGATGCAGGTGTCGTAGAAGGCCCCGTTCTCCTTCTCGCGTTCGTAGAACCGGTGGGTGAACGCGTCCGGCCGCGCACAGTCGACCGAAGCGAGGACGATATTCATGTTCGTGAGAAGCGCTGTCCGGGTGTTTAAGCTATTGGTTCAGAACGATTCGAGGGTCGCCACGACCTCCTTGGCGTCCGCTTCGGACATCCCCGCGTGGATCGGGAGTAGCACAATTTCCGCCGAGAGCGCTTCCGCAACCGGGAACGAGCGGTCTACTGACGGCGCCTCATCGTACTCGTGGAGCGGCTTCGAGTACAGCCGCGACGTTCCGATGTCGTGCGCTTCGAGGTGGTCGGCGAGCCGGTCAGCGTCGGCATGCCGAATCGGATATGCATGGTAAACGTTCGTTGCGCCTTGGCGCGTTGCTGGATGGCGACCGATATCGGATACCTGCCGATATATCTCGGCGATATGGCGCTTCCGGCCGACTGTCTCGTCGTAGTTCTCCAGTTGGCCGAGACCAATGGTGGCCTCGATATCGTTCATTCGAACGCTCCGGGGCGGTGGCGACACGTCGTCGGTGTTCGAACGGGAACGGCTCACTCGCTCCTCGATGGCAGGGTCGTCACTGAGAACCACCCCGCCCTCGGCTGTCGTGATGTTCTTGGTTGCGCCAAAACTACAGACGCTCACAGTCCCGATCGAACCAGTTACTCGTCCGTCGGCCTCTGCCCCGGGCGCCTGTGCGAAGTCCTCGACGACGGTGATATCGTTCGCGTCCGAGACGGTGAGCAGGTCGTCGACCCTGCTAGGTTCGCCGAATAGGTGGGCGACGAGGACGCCGTCTACGGAAGTCCCGACGGTCGATAGTGACTCCGGGTCGATTCCACAGGAGTCCGGTTCGGCGTCGACGAACGCCGGTTGCAGGCCTGCACGGAGGACTGAGTAAAGGGTCGCACCACAGTTATACGGCGAGAGAGCGATTCGGCTCCCGGAATCGAAGACGGCTTCGAGTGCCATCTCGAGAGCGACGCTCCCAGAGCAAACTGCCGTCGCGTACTTCCTGTCGGAAAACGCCCCGAAGGTCTGTTCGAACTCTTCGACGGCCTCCCCCGTCGAGAGGTCACCAGAAGCGAGGAGACTGCTGACGTGCTCGATTGTTTCCCGGTCTACCTGTGGGTCAGCGAGTGGAACCATCAGTTGCTTTGTTCGACACGGTACGCCGGGAAGTATCCCGACTCGGTGTCGACACCGGAGTCGGACGCTGCATCAACGAGCGTATCGTACACGTCGTCGATGTGTACCTGCTTCGCGATGTGGAACTCCCCGCGGCCAGACTCGGAGAAACCGCGCTTGAATTTGAATACGCCTGGACGGCCCCCCTGAAAGTCGAACAGTTCCCGTCCGGTCCTTCGCATCTCCATGAGCGATTCGTAGCAGATCAGGTTGTTCACCCTGAGGTCCCAGTAGTCAGGATCCGACGCGCGCAGGTAGTCATGGGCGATGTCGTCGTCGTGAACGACGAACGACCCCCCGATCACTTCCCCCTCGTACCGGGCAACCGAAAGCGTCGCCAAATCGTCCTCGGCCAGTAATGCCTCGAAGAACGAGAGCGGGAATCGGTAGTGTTTGGCTGCGTCCTGCGCCTTCATCGCGTCCGTGTAGATGTCGTGGAACGCTGCGTAGTCGTCGGGGTCGGTCGTTGGCTCGACGACGATATCCGTCTCCTGTGCCTGCCGAATAGCGTTCCGATTCCGCTTCTCAAAGTCGTCCCAGATGTCGTCGAGTGACTGGGTCAGGTCAACGCGAACGGTTTCCCTGTTGAAACTGGGATCGAGCGCCTCGAACGTCTCGTGGTTCTCGAGGTTCGGGTCAAATCGGACGAACTCGGAGACGATGTTCTCCCGGCGACAGTAGTCAGAGAACTCCTCAAGGAACGCATCCACGGTATCCTCGTCCGCCCCGACCGACGCGACCGGCCCCCCGTAGTACCACGACGAGACGATGTCGGAGTACTCCACGCCGTCGATATCGTCGACTTCGAACGGGAGTTCGGACAACGTGCGCCGGATATACGGGTAGTAGACGAACGCGTCGTCGGTCGTATAAACGAACGCCTCGGCGAATTCGGACTCCTGTTCGAACCCACCGGCCAGCAACGACATGTATCGTGGGTCGTGGTACGACCCAGCGTGCTCGAGCGAGTCGTACAACTCTTGCCACTCGTTCAGACGATTCTCGGTGAATATTTCAACGGTCATCTGTCACATGTACGGGTATTCGGAGTTACGCATCTCTTTCTGTGAGTAGTCCGTGATCTCCTCTTCCTCCATCCACTCCTTGATTTCCTGCACGCCGTCAGCGATGTCGTACTCGGCTTCCCAGCCGAGGATGTGGTTGATCTTGTCGAAGCTGACTCGGTAGGTTCGCTCGTCTTCCTTGTGTTCCACGAATCGGACTTCGGCGCCCTCGACGTTTTCCTCGACGATGCGGCCAACTTTCTTAATCTGGTAGTTCAGATCGTTGTCGCCGACGTTGAAGATCTGGTGGTCGACTTTCTCCTCGTCGGCGTCGAGGACGGCGGCGAACGCCCGAGCGGCGTCGTGGACGTGGACGAGGGGGCGGTACTGTTCCCCGCCGTAGACCGGGATGTCTCCCTCGAGGACGGCCTTTGCCGTGAGGATGTTCACGACGAGGTCGAAGCGCATCCGCCGGGACCAGCCGAAGATCGTGCCGAGGCGGAGAATCGTCGTCGTGATGTCGTTGTCGGCGAACTGATCCTGCGTTTCGTGGAGGATGATCTCCTCGGAGTCGATCTTCGACTCAGCGTACAGCGAGAGGGGGTTGAGGTAGGAGCCCTCATTCAGTTCCATCAGTTCGCTGGCGCCGTAGACGCTACACGTCGACGCGAAGACCAGGCGGTCGATGTCGTGCAGCTTCGCCACTTCGACGAGCGACTTCGTCGCTTCAACGTTCACCGACTGGGTCGCCTGCTCGTTGACGCCACAGGCAGGGTCGCCGACAATCCCGGCCATGTGAACCACCGCATCGCGGTCATCCATGGCGTAGGAGAGGTCCTCGATGTGCCGGATGTCCCCTTCGCGGATCTCGAGGTTTTCGTCGTCCTCAAACGGCTCCAGAGCGTCGTCCCCCCAGAGCATCGAATCGAGGACACGGACGTGGTGTCCGGCGTCGAGGAGTTCCTCGACGATGTAGTTCCCGATGTATCCAGCGCCGCCTGTCACGAGTACGCGCATTCTGTCCGAATTTTACTGAGAGTGAGTAAAATCCTTCCGCATTCCGGAATCGCTACATCAAATCATATAACTCTGCCCGAGTGACTGCCCTCATGAGCGATTTAACCAGCCGGGCGAAGGAACGTGCTTACTTCCTCTTCGCCAGCCTCTCTCCCCGCCGACTAGCCGCGAGATGGTCCGGCCCCCGAGTTCTCGCAAATAGCGTGCCGAAGTCGGGTACCAACCTCCTTACGCAGTGTCTCTCACTGTTCCCTGTGCTCCGTCCGTCTTTTGAGCACGTAACGATGAATTACAACCGTCGACCCGGAACTGACGAGTTAGCGAAGAAGGTGAACGCTACAAAGCGGGGTCAATTCACTTCTGCTCACGTCTTTTATTCTCCCGAAAACGCCAAAATCGTCGAAATGAATGAAATGAGAATGATTCTCATGACTCGAGACCCTCGCGACGTAGTCACCTCCCACTTCCACTATGTGTCAGAAAAGCACCCAGACCATCGGCTTCACGAGCACTATACGGACCTGCCCAACGACCACGAACGGCTCATGGCTTCTATTCGGGGTGTTGACGGGAAACATACCGACGATGGTGACCCCTTGGAAAGTATTGGAACCTGGATGGACTCCTTCCTCGCATGGGAGACGAAGCCCTACGTGGAAACCGTTCGATTTGAGGATCTCATTGGGCCGAAAGGTGGTGGGGATCGGTCATCACAGGAGCGGACTGTTCGACGTATCGCCCACCATCTTGATGTCAGTATTGACGAGAACGACCTCAGTCACATCGCAGACAAGACGTACTCAAGCGGAAGTGACACGTTCCGAAAAGGTCTCATCGGTGACTGGAAAAACCACTTCACGCCGGCACACGTCGAAGCATTCAAGGAAGAAACTGGGGATGCGCTCGTTCGCCTCGGATACGAAAACGACCACGCTTGGGGGATCTGACCTTCCCGATATCCTTTTTTACCTACCTAGGGAAGGCGACCTATGACGACACGAGTGGCTGCAGACCTCCACTTACACACGACGGCCTCGGACGGTACGTGTTCGATACCCGACCGCGTCGAGCAAGCCGTTGAGCGAGATCTTGACTCGATCGCTATTACCGACCACGACCGAATAGATGACGTCCTCACAGAGCGGGTCGAACTGCGCAACGGAATCTCGATCGTCACTGGGGTCGAAATCCGGGCAGACCTCTTCGACACGAAGATCGAGATACTCGGACATTTCGTCGATCCGGATAATGAGGAGCTCCTCGACGCTCTCGACCAGACGCGAGAGTTTCGGCGAGAGCGGAACCGCCAACTCGTGTCGAACCTCACAAACGCCACCGAACTCGACCTCTCCTACGAGGCACTGCAAGAAGAGGCCGACGGCACACTAGGCCGGCCCCACCTCGCTGAACGACTTGTTGATGGAGGTGTCGTTGACTCTATCGGAGAGGCCTTCGACGCCTATCTCGGGACTGGCGCAGAGGCGTATGTGCCGATGAAACGGCTCCCGCATGGTACAGTTCTCAACGCAATCCACGCCGCTGGGGGTGTTGCCTCTCTTGCACACCCCGGACGTATCCGCTCGGAACGTGTCCCCGAGATGGTCGACACTCTGGCAGATTCGGGACTCGACGGCATCGAGGTGTGGTATCCATACGACTCGGCCGGGCCGGACGCGTACGCTGACATCGATGTCGCAGAGGCAGACGAGCTTGCTGCCGAGTACGATCTCCTTCGAGTAGGGGGTTCGGACTGTCACGGTCCGGGGTCAGGTAAGTTCCGTATCGGCGGAACCGGAATCTCACGGGAGCAGTTCGAACTCCTCCGTGAGACTGCGGGACTATCGTAACGAAACAGTATTAGGACACGACAGGGAAAGCTGCGTATGGCTGAAACTGTAAACCGAGTCGGAGGCGATGCATCCGAACCACGGTACGCGCTGATTTTCGCGGTCGGTGTGATCGTCGGGACGGTGATTCGGGTGTGGATGTGGGCGCTGCCAACTGGATTTGTTGACACAGTCACGTCGCGACTTGAACGCGAGTGACGCCGCGGAGACAACACGCTTTTGCGGGATAGGCAAGAATCCAGAGCCGATGATCGAGCCTCACGGTGGTAGTCTCATCAACCGGATGGTTCAGGAATCGACTCACCGCGAGCGGGTCGATGATATCGGGTCACTTCCCCGAATACAGCTGGACGAGCGATTGTTCCAAGACGCAATGAACATCGCAAACGGTCGATACAGCCCTCTCAAGGGGTTCATGTCCAGTGACGATTTTCTCAAAGTCGTCCACGACCGAACACTAGAGGATGGAACCGTCTGGCCGCTCCCGGTCGTTATCGACGTGGACGCGGACCTCGCCGCGGAACTCGAACCTGACGAGCGGGCGGCGCTCGTTGATCCAGCGGGCGACGTGATGGGCACGATAGCAGTCGAAGAGATATACAAATTCAACAAACAAGAGTCGGCAACACACGTGTTCGGGACGGATGATACGGACCACCCTGGGGTGGCTGAGCATTTATCCATGGGTGACTTCCTCGTCGGGGGGCCCATCGACGTCTTCGAAGGCTATCGATACAACGAGAGTGACCTCCACCCGAAGGAGTCGCGAGTACTGTTCCGGGAGTACGGCTGGGATCGAGTAGTTGGATTCCAGACACGAAACGCGCCTCACCGGGGTCACGAGTATATCCAGAAATGTGCGCTTGAGCGGACCGACGGTATCCTCATCCAACCGAAACTCGGGGAGAAGAAAGCTGGCGACTACCAAGACGACGTGATTCTCAGCTCCTATCAGGAACTTATCGAGCACTACTACCCATCGGATCACGTTGCACTGTCGGTGTTCCCGAGTCGGATGCGATATGCGGGGCCCCGAGAGGCGGTGTTCGACGCTATCGTGCGGAAAAATCAAGGTTGTACACACTTTATTATTGGTCGGGACCATGCCGGAGTCGGTGACTACTACCGGCCTGAGGCAGCACACGACGTCTTCGAGGAGATCGGTGATATCGGGATCACACCGATGCTGTTTGAGCACGCGTTCTACTGCCGAGCGTGTGATGGTATGTGTTCAAGAAAGATCTGTCCGCACGGCGACGAGGAACGCATCTATCCGTCAGGATCGAAAATTCGAGAACTAGTGAAAGAGGACCAGTCCCCCTCCGAGAAAATAATGCGGCCGGAGATAGCGGAGTTTATAATGGAACGAGACGACACCTTCGTTGGAAACTGATGTCATTCACACTGTGGTTTATGGGCCGTCCCGCCTCCGGCAAGTCGACATTAGCGAAACGTGTCGAAGAACAACTCAGGACTGCGAACCTTTCGGTCGAGAACCTCGATGGCGATGAGGTCCGGAAGAATCTCCATCCGGACCTCGGGTTCAGCAGAGAGGAACGAGCGCTGAACAATCGCCGCACAGCGTTTGTTTGTAAACTTCTAAACAGGAATGGCATCAACGCGGTTACCGCAATGATCACCCCGTTCAGAGACTCACAGCATCAGGCACGAGAGATCATCGAGGAATCGGGTGAGTTCGTTCTCGTATACGTAAAGTGTCCTCTGGATGTCGCGGCTGAGCGTGATCCGAAGAACCTCTATGAGAAGGCCAGAGCCGGAAAAATAGAGAAGTTCACCGGTGTCAACCATCCGTTTCAAACCCCGATCGACCCCGACATAGTTGTGGATACCGCCAGCGAGTCGGTTGACGAATCAGTGGACCATGTAATGAAGCGGCTGGATGATTTGGGCGTATTCGACGACGAAACACTCTCCCAGTATGACTTCGACATCACACAGGGCGAGGAGTCATCGATCAAGCAGCGCTTAGAAGACTTGGGGTATTTCAAATGAGCGGCGAATCCTCCGCCGTATTCCTCCTCTCAACTGAGCGCTCGGGATCGAACCTCGTTCGGAGCATCCTGAATACCCACTCGGAAATCGCTGGTCCGCACCCACTCGAAACCGCCTACCCATGGCGGAAGACGAAGCCAGCAGGTAAACTCTCACCCGAGAAGCGGCATCGTCTGATCCGTGACATCCTGATCAGCAAGCAGTACTCTTTCCACCCGCTCGTGGAGGCGCTCGACATCGATGCTGTCGTGGATCGCTTGGAGTCAACTGATCTCGATTCCTTCCTTGCAGTCCAGCAGGCACTATACGAGGAGTACGCGGCTACTGTCGATGCGAACCACTGGGTTTCGAAGGACCCCAGCATGTGGGACTACCTCGACGAGGCGTTCGAACACTACGAGGATCTGAAGGTTGTCTATCTCGTTCGGGACCCTCGTGATGCCGTCCTATCGTTCAAGAATTCGAACGTGGGACAGTACCACCCGTATTTTAACGCCAAACGGTGGCAGGAGGAGCAGGAGGCTGGACTCAACCTTCTCGAGGAGCGGCCGGATAGCGTCCACCGCATTCGATATGAAGATCTGCTTCAGAACCCCGAGGAGGAAGCACAGGCGCTCTGCTCGTTCCTCGACCTTGAGTACGAGCCGGAAATGCTCTACTACTACGAATCAGAGGATGCGCGCGAGTCATCTCAAAGTGCCGATGTATTCGAGAACCTCTCGGTACCTATCAAGAGCGACAACTACGGAAAATATCTGGACCGTCTCCCGTACGAGGAGATCAAGATCACAGAGCACATCGCTGCCGACGAGATGGAACAGCACGGGTACGAACTTGAACACGACAGGGAACTACTCGACGAGTTCGAGACGGATGAGGCGGCGTATACGGAGCAGGATCGGGACCTGGAACGTGCTGCCACACTCAAATACTGGCGGGAGAGCCCTCGTGAGCAGATCGATCGTTATGCTACTCGCTCATTTTCCTACTACATGGTCCTGAAGTACGGCCTTCTCGCCTGAAGCCGTCTTTACGCCTTCGGATCGAACTCTCGAACCGTCTCGATGACGTAGTCGATATCCTCCTCCTCTAGCCCGGGGTGGTTCGGCAGTCCGAGCATCTTCCCGACGACGTCCTCGACGTTCGGGAGCGACATCGAACTGTAGTCGTGGTCGGCGTCGTTCTCGCTCCAAGGGAACTCGCTGTTGAATCCCTCGTGTTCGACGAATGCCGGCTGTTCGTACAGCGGTCTGTCGTAGCGATGGCGGGTCTCGACACCTTGCTCCTTGAGGCGTCGCCAGACTTCCTTGCCCGACAGGCCGATGACATCGGTTTGGACTTCGAACGGCGCCCAGAAGTACGCGTGTTCGACGTGGTCCGGGACGGTGACTGGTTCGAGCCAGTCGAGATCGCTGAGTTCGTCAGCCAACTGCTCTGAGATACGCCGGCGCTTCGCGTTGAAGTCAGAGAGTCGCTCGACTTGCTTCGCTCCTACGGCGGCGTGAAGTTCGCTCATTCGATAGTTGTAGCCAACTTTCTCGTGGGTGTCGCGGTCGACGAGGCCGTGATTTCTGAGGCTTCGAATCTCTGCAGCGAGTTCATCGTCATCGGTCGTAACCATTCCCCCTTCCCCAGACGTGATGTTTTTGGTCGCGTAGAAGGAGAAACAGCCGACATCGCCGATAGAGCCGACGCGCTCACCTTTGTACTTAGCCCCGTGTGCCTGTGCAGCGTCCTCGACCACGGCGATGTCACGACTGTCGGCGAACTCCCGTATCTCGTCCATCGCTGCTGGCTGCCCGTAGAGGTGGACCGGCATAATGGCGGCGGTCCGGTCGGAGACACAGCGTTCGAGATCACGGTGATCGAGAGTATACAACTCTCGGTCAATGTCCCCGAAAACTGGGACACCGCCTTGGTGAACGACGGCGGTTGCGGTCGATCCGAACGTGAGACTCGGTACAACGACCTCGTCACCGGGTTCAACTCCGAGCGCGTTGAGTGCCAACTGGATGGCTACGGTCCCATTGGTAACGGCCACGGCGTGGTTTACTCCGACGTAATCGGCCCACTTTGCCTCGAACTGTTCGACAAAGGGTCCTTGAACGAATCGTCCGCTTTCAAGTACCTCAGCAATATTTTCACGCTCAGCATCGCCGAGAATTGGTTCAGCGACGCTTACCTTACGACCCATACTTTGCCGTACAGATGGGAACTAATTAATACCACGGTACGCGCCGGGGATGGCTCGATTTCGGGAAAAATAGTCTCGGGGTCTTATTTATAGGGATAGCGGCCGGTGAATAAGCGTCGAGACTGCTGCGTGGGAGAGAGTTACTCTCTTCTCACAAATCTTAAAAGATACATATCTTCGACACGATGTTCCCAGATGAATGGCACCTTCTGGATCACGCGGACGTTCTTCACCGTCACCATCCCCCTGCTCGTGGTCATGTTCGCGCTCTTCCTGATCGCCTGCGGGGTCATCATCCTCCGCTTCGGCGGCGTCGAGGAGGGGAAGGAGGTCATGCTAGTCCTGAGCCTCGAGGACCGCTCCGGCGTCGACCTCGGCCCTCTGAAGGAGCTCGCGAAGATTTTCATCGTAAGAACTCCGCGGCCGGGTCACGCGGCCGCTTTGCGACTAATTACATCTAATTAATTACTAGTACCTCCAGCCACAACCCGTGTCCAATGACCGACTACACGACCATTTCGCTGCGGAAGGAGTTCGTCGCGGACGTGGAGGCGTACATCGAGGACGAGCCGTTCGGGTCGGTGAAGGAGTTCGTCAAGCACGTGGTCGTTCGCGAGATGGAGTCGGACGACGAGATCTCCGAGACGGAAGCGCGCCAGATCGCGCAGAAACTGCAGGATCTGGGCTACATGGAGTAGCGCCGATGCGTACGCTCGACGCCGCGACCGTCTTCGACACGCTCTCGCGGGCGGACCTGGTGCTCTGCTGTCTGCCCTTGCTCTTCGCTGCGGGGTATCTCGCGGGCGCGGCCGCGTTCGGGACGCGCGTCGCCGCGGTCGCGGTCGGGGCGGCCGCGTGCTGGCCGGTGGTCGCGGACGCCTGCCTTCTCCACCCGCCGGGCGCGGAGTGAGCCGGCCGCGAGCCCGGGTATGAACCAGCCTGGGGTCGGTGCCGTCCGCGGACGGCCGCTCCAACGACCGAGACGGTCCCCGACGGACCCCCGCCTCCGAGCGATCCGGACTCCGTCCCGGGGATCGCGCCGTCGACGAGCGACCGGCCCGCGGCTCGCTCTTCGCGCCGCCGTCGAAGCCGGACCGAATCGTCATACTCGGGGTTTCCGACCGCAAGAACCCGGCAGCAGGCCGGTCGCGGTCGAGTATGACCGTCGCCGCGGAGCCGGCTTCGCGAGCGTCGCACGCGAACGGCCTGCCGAAATCGCGGTCGTGAGAAGTTCTCCGGGCCGTCCTCTCTCAACGAGGCGCTCCCCGTGGTCGCGGCCCGCGCGGGGACGACCGCGATCGAACAGCGAATCACGGGACGGCAGCCGATTATGAGGAGTTCGACCGCGAGTGTCCAAGCGTTTCGGTCGTGGCAGGCCGACCGCGGTCGCCCGTTTTCGGCACGCAGCCGGGCGAATGGCCGCCATCCGCGGTCCTCATCACGCGGCCGCGAGTGTCCCCGTCACGGGTCGCCGCAGTCATACCCGTCCAGAGCCGGGGGACGACGATGCACCTTGCGGGTCCGAGACGCGGCTATGACCCGAAGTCCACTCACAACGCCAGTAGCTGAGACACTGCGTTTCCCGTGAACTCGAGGGAGATCGCGGATGGCCGATCGTCGGGGCACCGGGGCCGAGCTCGCCAGTGGGACACCCCTTGTTTCGTCTGTTCTTCGTTGCGCAGGCAGGGGCTCTTCGAGCGGGGACACACCCCTCGTTTCGTCTGTTCCGCTCGCGATTGCGTCTGCTGCTCTCCGTTCACGACCGGCTACGCCCCTGTCGAGTTTCGAGTCGAAACCCGAAACCGTGGCACGACCTGAATTTCGGACACCCCTCGTTTCGTCTGTTGTTTGCGGTCGTTTCGCTGCAGGGAGTCGATCAGGTACCCTCGAAGCTACAGACGAAACACAAGAAACAGATAAACACCAACACTTATGGTCATTCCGATGAATCTCGTGTTCACTGAAGATGCCCGAGGATCTGTTCACCGAGATGACGGATACGCTCTTCGAGGACAAGTCGATCCTCTCGGAGGAGTACCGGCCGGACGACATTCTGGAGCGCGATACGGAGATCGACGCCTATCGAACGGCGCTCAAGGACGTGTTGTTCGGCCGGAATCCGCCGAACATCTTTCTCTACGGGAAGACCGGTGTCGGCAAGACGGCCGTCACCGAATCGATGATGGAAGCGCTCGAAGCGGAGGTCCACCGTCGGGACGACGCCGACGAGCTGCACGTCCACTTTCGGAACTGCAACGACGACAGCGTCTACCAGGCGGTCCGGTCGCTGATCAACAGCATTCGTGGTGACGACCGCGACCCGTTCCCCGAAACCGGACTCTCGACGTCGCGGGCGCTCGAAACCCTCTACGAGGAGATGGAGGACCGCGGCGGCACCTTCCTGTTCGTCCTTGACGAGATCGACCACCTGTCGGACCCGAACTCGCTGCTGTACGAACTCCCCCGCGCGCGGGCCAACGGCCATCTCGAGGACGCCCGCGTCGGCGTGATCGGGATCAGCAACAACTACACGTTCCGGTCGTCGCTTAGCCCCAAGGTCAAGGACACCCTGATGGAGAAGGAGCTCGCGTTTTCGCCGTACGACGCGAGCGAACTGCAGACGATCCTCGCCGCACGAGCCGAGAAGGCGTTTCTCCCCGACGTCTGTCAGGACTCCGCGATCAAGCTCGCGGCCGCCCGCGCTGCGAAGGACACGGGAAGCGCCCGACAGGCGATCGACCTCCTTCGGGAGGGTGGTGATGTCGCCGAAGAGCAGGGGGCCGAACAGGTCACTGACGAGCACATCGTCGCTGCCGCGGAACGTGTTCGACGTGGACGTGTCGAGGACAAACTCCGTGACCAGACGATGCACGGCCAACTCATCCTCGAGGCGATCGCTCGGCTCGAGACGAACGGCTCGGTCCCCGTTCGCTCGAAGGAGGTACAGTCGACCTACGAGCAGACGGCCACCCACTGGGACTACGACCCGCTCACGACCTTGAAGAGCGTGCAGAATCACCTCGCGGACCTCACGATGCTCGGCTTTCTGGAACGGACCGAGCGCAACGAAGGGCGCGCGGGCGGGGCGCACTATCAGTACGAACTCGCCCTCGATCCGGAGCTCGTCCTCGACACGCGGGAGTCGATCGAGACCGCAGTCTAAGACCAACCTCCGTTCTCGGCGTCACGATCCTCATCCGTCCCCCTTCGCGGCCGGCGCTTCCGGTCCGTACTCACCGTTCTTCATCTCCAGTTCCCTCGGTCTCTGCCGCCCCCTCCGAATCGGAGAACAGACGAAACGAGGGGTGTCTGCGCCATCGCACACACGGCGAGACCCGTCGGAGGCATTCCGGAAGGGCACGCAGTTAGCGCTCTCCGAACGTCGCTCGGCCCGCGTCCCGGAACGCTTCCTCGTCCCACTCGTCCCGGTCGCGACCCGTCGACACCGTTTCGAGCTCCGGCAGCTGCCGGACCAGCAGGATGGTGTTGTTCTGCCGGACTACGGTGAACGTCGTCCCACCCTCGATCTTGAGGTCGTCACGAAGGGATTTCGGGATGGTGAGCCGCCCGCGGTCGGTTATCTCTACTTGGCCGTATTCCTCACCACCATGTTCGGTTGGGTCACTCATCGTACTCCCCGACTGGATCAACTTCACTCGATCATGATAAGTCTCGATGCATATCTGGGTCCGGTCGCTATCGAGAGAACGAAGCTCCCCCGCTTTCAAAATCAGAAATTCGTTCCTGCGCTTCGGTGGAGTCTCACGGGAGATGAAGACCCATCGTCGGGACTCCACCCATCCCCATACCGAGAAGACGGACACGTGTTTCCCATGAATCAAGGACGGAGTCCGGTGTCCACCTCCGCGTTCCAGACGACGACCGCGAGGAGGCATGTGGACCGAGAATCGCTCAGATCGGACGTGACTTGAACGGAAGTTCTTTTTCCAGCAAGATTGACTGCCAATCCATGAGTGACTCCTCCCCGTCCGACGCACCGTCGGCCTCCTACGACATCTCCACGGTCGATCTCGACGACGACCGCTACGAGGTGAAGCAGTCGGCGATCCGGAACAAGTACGTGGTGCGCGACAGCGCCGGCGCCGTCGTCCTCCGCGGGAAGCAGAAGCTGTTCAAGCTGAAGGAGGAGTTCCCGTTCGTCACCGGCGAGGACGCGGACGCGTTCACCGTGAAGGCCGGCGGGATCATGGACGTCGCGGGCAACTACGCGATCATCGACGCCGGGACCGGGGAGGAGGTCGTCGTCCTGGACGAGGACTACTCGTTGTTCGTCGAGAACTGGACGATTCGTGACCCCGAGTCGGGGGAGTCGTTGGCGACCATCCGGTCGAAGCACAAGCTGCTCTCCGCGCTTCGACATCTCTTCTCCGCCGCGAACCTGGTCCCGAACAAGTACGAGATCGTCGACCCCGACGGGACGCACGTCGGCGACATCGAGGGGAAATTCTCACTGCGGGACACCTACACGGTTACCATCGACGACGCCAGCACCGTTCCGAAGGAGGCGGTCGTCGCGGCCGCGTGCATCCTCGACGCGCTCGAGAACAAGTGAGCCGACCGCGGGCCGGGGAGGCCCTCCTGCCGGATCCGACGCCGGTTCCTCCCGCGCCTCTCGGCCCTATCGCGGGTACCACGCCAGCGGGTGGTCGGCGACCAAGTCGACCGCGACCGACTGGTCGAGGTCGAACTCCTCGACGTGGTTGTGGAGGCAGTGGACCGCCTCGCCGGAGTCGAGCTCGACGCGGTAGATGAAGGAGGGCCCGACGTACTGCCGCGAGACGACGGTGCCGTCGGCGTTCGAGCCGGACGCGGGCGTCGCACGGAGGTCGTCCGGGCGCACGAGCACGTCGACGGGCGCGCCGTCGTAGACGGTGTCGTACCCCTCCAGCGTGGCGGCGTTGAACCGGCCGACGCCGGTGTCGACCTTCCCCTCGCTGAGGTGGCCCTTCAGGAAGGCGGCCCGGCCGAGGAAGGAGGCGACGAACTTCGACTCCGGCTGCTGGAAGACGGCCTCGGGCTTGCCGACCTGCTCCAGTTTCCCGTCGTTCATCACGGCGACGCGGTCGGAGATGGAGAGCGCCTCCTCCTGGTCGTGGGTGACCGAGACAGCCGTCACGCCCGCGGCCTTCAGGATGCGGCGCACCTCCTCGCGCATCTCCACGCGGAGGCGCACGTCGAGGTTCGAGAAGGGCTCGTCGAGCAGGAGCACGTCCGGCTCGGGCGCGAGCGACCGCGCGAGCGCGACGCGCTGCTTCTGGCCGCCCGAGAGCTGGTCCGGCGTCTTCTCGCCGTGGTCGGGCATGTTCACGAGCTCCAGCAGGTCGTCGACGCGCTCGGCGGTCGCATCGGCGTCCGCGTCCTGCAGGCCGAACGCGATGTTCTCGCGAACGGTGAGGTGCGGGAACAGCGCGAAGTCCTGAAACACGATGCCCACGTCGCGCTCCTCCGGCTTCACGAACCGATCCCCGGTCCCGGCTACCTCCTCGTCCGCGATGGTGATCGAGCCCGCGCTCGGCGCCTCGAGCCCGGCGATCATCCGCAGCGTCGTCGTCTTCCCGCAGCCCGACGGGCCGAGCAGCGTCAACAGCTCGCCCCGACGGACCGACAGCGAGACGCCGTCGACCGCGGTCTCCTCGCCGAACGACTTGCCGACGTCGTCGAGCGCGAGCACCGACTCCTCCGCGACCGCTTCGGCGGCCGCGTCGACGCGCTCCTCGGCCGCGGCAGTATCCCGGACGAGTGACTTCGGTGTGGACATGATTGGGAGACCGCTCTGGTTGCCCACCGATAGTTTAGGAATCCCTAAAAGCATATCGCTCGCAGCCCCCGGCTCCGGCGACGGAGCTCGAAAACGGCGCCCGCCTCAGGCCAGTTCGCGCTGGATGACGTTCCGGAGCTCGCGGATCTCGTCGGCGGTGGCCTCGACCGCGGTCCCCTCGATGGACAGGTCGAGCGTCCCGTCCGTCGTCACGTCGCCGAGCCGGAACACGGGCACGTCGCCGGCCAGCTCCGCGACCGCTTCGGGATCGGTCGTCTGGACGACCAGCCGGCCGGGCGTCTCGTCGAACGCCGCGACGCGGTCCGGGAGGGCCACGTCCGCGCCGGCCTCCGCGGTGACGAGCTCCGCGAGCGCGACCGCGAGCCCGCCGTCGCTCACGTCGTGGGTCGCGAGCGTCGCGTCGTGGCGTGCGATCGCGGCGAGCGTCGCGACGAGGTCCCCGGGCGCCTCCGGCAGCGTCGGGAACCGGTCGCTCCCGCCGACCCGCGCGAGGTACTCGGAGCCGCCCAGCGCGTCGCCGCCCGCGCCCACGAGGAGGAGGGCCGACTCGTCGGCCGCGTCGGCCGAAAGCGCCGCGGGCGGCGCGTCGTAGCCCCGCTTCGTGCCGATCAGCGCGAGCGTCGGCGTCGGCGGGATCGGCCCGGCGACGCTGTCGTTGTACAGCGAGACGTTCCCGCCGACGACCGGCGTCGAGAGCGCCGAACACATGTCCGCGAGCCCGTCGACGATCCCCTCGAAGCCGCCGTACACGTCGGGCTTCTCCGGATTGCCGCCGTTCAGACAGTCGACCGCGGCCAGCGGGGTCGCCCCCTTCGCCGCGAGGTTGGTCGCGTTCTCCAGCGCCACCGCGCGAGCGCCGTCGTAGGGGGCCACCTCGGTCCAGTTCGGGTTCGCGCCCGACGAGAGCGCGAGGCCGACGCCCGTCCCGGAGGCGTCACCGGACGCGCCACCCTCAGTCCCGTCGAGGGCTTCGCCCTCCGCGGCCTCCCGGATCGCCATGATCGCGGCGTCGTCGCCGGGCTTGCGCGCGGTCCGCGTTCCGACCTCGTGGTCGTACTGCCGGTAGACCCAGCGCTTGCTCGCGGTCGAGGGCGCCGAGACGACCGCCTCGAAGGCGTCCGCGAGGTCGCCCGTCGGCAGGTCGCGCTCCGGCTGGGTCGGTTCCTCGCTGTCGAGGTCGTTCATCGGCGCGCCCTCCGCGAGGAAGTCCGCGTCCACGTCGACGACCGTCTCGCCCTCGAACTCGCAGACGTAGTTGCCCGCGGTCACCTCGCCGATGACCGAGCAGCCGAGGTCGAACCGGTCGGCGAGCTCCTCGACGCGCGCCACGTCCGTCGGCGCCACCTCGTAGCACATCCGCTCTTGCGACTCCGCGAGCAGGATCTCCAGCGCGCTCATGTTCGGCTCGCGCTGGTGGACTCGCCCGAGGTCGATGCGGGCGCCGAGCCCGCCCTTCGCGACCAGCTCGGAGGAGGCGCCCCCGAGGCCCGCCGCGCCGAGGTCCCGTGCGGCGAGCACCAGGTCCTCGTCGACCAGCGCCTCGTTGCACTCGATCAGCCGCTTCTCCGCGTAGGGGTCGCCCACCTGCACCGCGGGGCGGTCCTCGGTCTCGGCGTCCTCGCCCAGGTCCTCCGAGGCGAAGGAGGCGCCGCCGAGCCCGTCGCGCCCGGTCGCGTTGCCCACGAGCACCAGCTTGTTGCCCGGTTCGGTCGCCTCGGCGGTGACGAGCCGGTCCTCGTTCGTCAGGCCGACGCAGGCCACGTTGACGAGGGGGTTGCCCTCGTAGCCGTCGTGGAACGCCACGCTCCCCCCGACGGTGGGGACGCCGATGCAGTTGCCGTAGTGGGAGATGCCGTCGACGACGCCCTCGAACAGGTAGCGGGAGTGCTCGCGGTCGAAGTCGCCGAAGTACAGCGAGTCGAGCAGGGCGACCGGATACGCGCCCATGCTCATCGTGTCGCGGACGATGCCGCCCACGCCCGTCGCCGCGCCGTCCACGGGGTCGACGTAGGAGGGGTGGTTGTGGCTCTCGACGCCGAACGTGACGTAGGTGTCGCCGTAGTCGTCGGCCTCGCGCTCGCTCGCGGGCGTGTCGGCGGCGTCGGGGTCCGGCAGCGCCAGCACCGCGGCGTCGTCGCCCGGCCCGACGACGACCTGATCTCCCTCGCTGTCGAACGCCCCGAGGAGCGGGCGCGAGGAGCGGTACGCGCAGTGCTCGCTCCAGAGGTTCTCGAACAGGACGCTCTCCGCCGGCGTGGGCTCCCGACCGAGCTCCGCGACGACGAGTTCGTGGTCCGCCTCGGACAGGCTCATTCACTTGCGTGTCTACTTCCGGGCGTCTAATGCTTTTCTATGTGCACGTTCGTGCGTTACTTCCGGCTTCGGTCGGCTCCCGCTGCGCCGGCCTCCGTCACCACGACCACGCGCAGGTCGTTGACGTTCGTCCCCGTCGGCCCGGTCTCGATCAGCGCACCGACCGCGTCGAGCACGGGATACGCGTCGTTGTCCGCGAGCGCGGCCCGGCCCGCGGCCCGCCTCTCGGCGTCCGCGACCGCATCCGGCCCGAGCACCGCCCCGGCCGCGTCGGTCGCGCCGTCGACCCCGTCGGTGTCGACAGCGCCCACGACGACCCGATCGCGGTCGACCGGCTCCACGTCGAGTTCCAACGCGGCCGCCAGCGCGAACTCCTGATTCGGCCCGCCCGTGCCGTCGCCCTCCACCGTCACCGTCGTCTCGCCGCCGGACAGGAACACCGCGGGCGGCGCGACGGGGTTCCCGGTCGCGAGCGCCTCCTCGGCCATCGCCGCGGCGGTGACGGCGGCGTCCCGGGACTCCCCGCGGATCCGCGAGGAGACCAGCAGGGGTTCGTGGCCGGCCTCCCGCGCGACCCCAGCCGCGGCCCGCATGGCCGTCAGCCCGTTCGCGAGGACGTGCGTGCGCACGCGGTCGAACGCCGGATCGCCGGCAGAGGGGGTTTCAGAAATTTCCCCGGCCGCGCCGCGCTCCAACCGCTCTCGGACCGCATTTGGTACAGAAAGGTCGTACCGGTCCAGCACGGAGAGCGCGTCCGAAAAGGTCGTCTCGTCGGGGACGAACGGCCCGCTGGCGATCGTCGAAAGGTCGTCGCCGACCACGTCGGAGAGCACCAGACACCGGACCGTTGCGGGCGCGGCGGCCGCGGCCAACCGGCCGCCCTTCAGGTCCGAGAGGTGCTTCCGGACCGCATTTATCTCCCCGATCGCGGCGCCGCTCGCCAGCAGCGACGCCGTGGTCTCGCGGAGGTCCGCGAGCGTGACGCCCGCGACGCCCGCGACCCCCTCCGCGGGCGCGGGCATGAGCGCGCTGCCGCCGCCGGTGATGACCCCCAACACGAGCGTGTCTGCGTCGGCGGACGCGGCCGCGGAAAGCACCTCGCGGGCGCTCTCGACGCCGCGCTCGCTCGGCGTCGGATGGTCGCCGGGAAGCACCCGGACGCGCTCGCAGTCGACGGCGTCGTCCGTCACCACGACGCCGCCGTCGACCCGGTCGCCAAGCAGCCGCTCCAGTTCGCGCGCGACCTGCGAGGCCGCGTTGCCGCCGCCGAGCACCAGCACGCGGTCGAACGCCGCGAGGTCGACCGTCTCCGCGCCGTCGATCAGCAGCCGGCTCCCCTCGAGCACGAGGCGGTCCGGGACGACGCGGTCCGGCCGAGCGGCGCGGATCCCCGCGGCGAGACAGTCGAGCGCGAGGTCGTGGGCGGCCGTCTCCGGGAACCGGTCGCGGTCGTCGATCATCGGTCGCGTGCTCATCGGTGCGAGAGGGAGAAAAAACCGGCCGGTGGTCGGTTCGCCCCGCTACCGGTCGACCTCGCCCATGATCGTGTCCAAGCTTCCGACGGTAGCGATCAGGTCCGCGACCGACTCGCCGCGGGCCATCTCGGGGAGCGCCTGCAGGTTCGAGAAGGAGGGGCCGCGGATCTTGAACCGGGCCGGCGACTCGGTGCCGTCGGAGCGGATGTACACGCCGAGCTCCCCCTTGGCCGCCTCGACCGTCCGGTAGATCTCGGCGTCCGCGTCCGGGCGAAGCGTGCGCGGCACGTTGCTCTGGACCGTCCGGTCGGCCGCCGGCCAGTCGGCCAGGAGGTCCGCACACTGGGTCAGGATGCGGGCCGACTCCTCCAGCTCGCCGAGCCGCACCGAGAGCCGGGCGAAGTTGTCCCCCGCCTCCCGCGTCACCACGCCCCAGTCGAGCTCGTCGTACCAGCCGTACGGGTCGTCGCGCCGCAGGTCGTAGTCGACCCCCGAACCGCGGGCGACCGGGCCGGTGCAGCCGTAGTCCCGCGCTACGTCCGCGGGGAGGACGCCGGTGTCGACCGTCCGGAGCTGGATGATCTCGTTCCCCGTCAGCAGGTCCCGGAACTCCGCGACGCGCTCGGGGAGCTCGGCAGCGAACTCCCGAACGTCGTCCAGCCATTCCTCCCGCGGCTGCGGGAGGTCCCAGACGACGCCCCCGAGCCGCAGGTAGTTGAACATCAGGCGCTGGCCGGTGAGGTCCTCCAGCAGCGACTGGACGCGCTCGCGCTCCTGGATCGCGTACATGAACGCGGCGGTGAACTCGCCGATCACGTCGAGCGCGTACGTGCCGACCGCGAGCAGGTGCGAGAGCACGCGGGAGAGCTCGGCGCCGAGCGTCCGGACGACCTGCGCGTAGTCGGGCACGTCGACGCCCGCGAGGTCCTCGGCCGCGCGGGCGTACGCCCACTCGTTCAGGAGGCCGCCGCCGCCCCAGTCCCACCGGTCCGGGTACGGCATGATCTGCCGACGGTAGGTCCCGCGCTGGGCCATCTGCTCCTCGCAGCGGTGGATGTAGCCGATGTCCGGCTCCACGTCGACGACCGTCTCCCCGTCCAGCAGCGCCTTCAGGTGCAACACGCCGTGAGTCGCCGGGTGGTGCGGACCGAGGTTGATCATCATCGTCTCCGTCCCGCCTCCGGTCGAGTCCGAGCCGACGCCCCCGGTCGAGGCGGGGTCGAGCGCGTCCCCGTGCAGCCGCTCGCTCTCCGTGAGCGGGACGACCTGCGACTGGTCGCCGTCGTAGTCCCGCGAGAGCGGATGCCCCTGCCACGTCTCCGGCAGCAGGATACGCCGGAGGTCCGGATGGTCCCGGTACCGGATCCCGAGCAGGTCGTACGCTTCGCGCTCGTGCCAGTTCGCGGTGGTGAACGCCGTCGCGCCGCTCTCCGTCTCCGGGTCCGCGGTCGCGGCCGGCACGACCACGCTCACCTCCTCGGTCGGGTCGTCGTACGTCCGCAGGTGGTAGATCGTCTCGTAGCGCGACGCGTACTGCTGGGCGGTGACACACGAGCAGTGGTCGAACCCCGCGCGGTCGCGGAGCAGCGCGAGCGCGTCCGCCACCTCGTCCCCGCGGACGACGAACGCGGGGGCGTTCAGGTGGTCGTCCCGGCTGATGGCGAGCGGATCCAACAGTGCGGCCGCCGCGTCCGTCGGCGCCCGTCCCGCGGCGAGGCTCGCGTCGCCGGGCCCCGCGTCGTCCGGTCCCGCATCGTCCGTCGCGACATCGTTCGCGTCGGTCGAACCGTCCCCCACGTCCGGTCTCGGGTGCGTCTGCGGTGGCGTCATGGCGGTCTCGTGGTCGCATCTCCGGCCGCCGTCCGGGGGAGCGTTCTGCCTCTCAGGTGAGGTCCTTTCAAGTACTACCGTGAAGACGTGCCGGACGTGCGACTGCTCACCCTCCGACTCGACCTCGCCGACCACGCGCTCCACCCCATGCACGCGTTCGTGGCGGCGGACGACCGCTACGGCCCGACCCGCCTGCTGCAGTGGAACGAGACGGGGGACGGCACCAACCTCATGGTGTTCCGCGTCGCCGGGCCGCGGGAGCCGTACCTCGACCGCATCGAGGCGGTTGACGGGGTGCGGTCGGTCTCCGTCGCGTCGACGGCGGAGGGGCCGATATCCGGCGGGTTCTTCCTGTTCGTGGAAGATGAGATCGGCCCGATCCAGCGCGACATCGTCGACGCGCACGCGGCCGAGTCCGTCGTCGTCGTGCCACCGGTCGTCTTCCGCACCGACCGCGCCGCGACGATCACCTTCGTCGGACCGACCGACGACCTGAGCCGGATCGTCGACCGGCTCCCGCCCGCGGTCGGCGTAGAGGTCAGACGCGTCACCTCTGGGGACGCCCCGCTCACGCGGCCGGTCGACCGGCTCACGGAGCGACAGCGCGAGGCGCTCGCGACCGCGTGGGCGGTCGGGTATTACGAGGAGCCACGGGCGGCGACCGTGGCCGACGTGGCCGACGAATTGGACCGCGCGCCCGGGACGGTCGCCGAGCATCTCCGCAAGGCGGAGTCTCGGCTCGTCGCGCACGCCGTGGGGCGCGGCTGACGGGCGACCGCCGCCCGGACCGCGGGGCTTTTTTACGCCACACGCCAACGCAGGGGCGTGCTATCGGTCGAGCTCCACACGCATTCCGAGCTGTCCCACGACGGGCGCGATCCGGTGGAACTCCTCGTCGAGCAGGCGGCCGCGGTCGGGCTCGACGCGCTCGCGGTCACCGACCACGACGAGATCGACGCCAGCAAGGAAGCCGCCGAGCTGGCGGCCGACCACGGGCTCGTCGGCATCGTCGGCATGGAGGTGACGAGCGCAGCGGGCCACGTCCTCGCGTTCGGGATCGATGAGCTGATCCCGGCCGGGCTCCCCTTCGACGAGACGCTCGACCGCATCCGCGAGCAGGGCGGGATCGCCGTCGTCCCCCACCCGTTCCAGAAGACGCGCCACGGCGTCGCGCCGCACGTCTCCGACGCGCAACTGGCGAGCGCCGACGCCATCGAGGTGTACAACTCCCGGCTGTTCACCGGCCGGTCGAACAGGCAGGCGGAGGCGTTCGCGGTCGAACACGGCGTCCCGATGACCGCGGGCAGCGACGCGCACATCTCCGAGATGGTCGGTCAGGCCGTCACGGAGGTCGACGCCGACGAGCGGACCAGCGAGGCGATCCTCGACGCCATCGCGGCGGGAAAGACCAGCGTCCTCGGCCACCGGACCCCCTGGCGCGTCTCGCTCCGACAGTTCGCCGGCGGCGCCAAGCGGCGCGCGATCCGCACCCTCGGCAGGCTTCGATGACCGGTGACGCGGCCGGCGGCGCGGCCGACCCCGCGACCGGCGACCGACTCCGCGGCGCCGACGCCGCGACCGTACGCCGCGCGCTGGCCGACCGCGACCCCTTCCCCGGCGGCGCGGGCTTCGCGGGCCGCGTGGCCGCGGGCGGTGCCTCATTTATGAATCGCGAGGGCAGTGGCGGTCCCCGACTCGTCCGCGACGTGCTGGGACGGCAACCGCTCTTCGTCGAGCGCGGCGCGAGCGACCCGACCGCGGGCGAGGCGTGGAGCTTCGATCCCGCCACCCTGACCGACCCGGAGGCGCTCCCCGCGGGAACGACCGCCTCGCCCTCGGGCGAGCGGACGACCGCGTGGACGCTCCCTGATCCGCCGGCGGCCGACCCGGAGCCCGCCCAGGCCGCCGTGACGGAGGCGGTCACCGCGGCCGTGGAAGCGGTCGGGGACGCCGACGCCGGCGCGACCGCGGTCGCGTTCTCGGGCGGCGTCGACTCCGCGCTGGCCGCGACCGGCGTCCCGGACGCGCCCTGTTACGTCGCCGGTTTTGAGGGGAGCCACGACCTCTCGGCCGCACGCGAGGCGGCCGCAGAAATGGACCGGGAGCTCCGCGTCGTCGAGTTAACCCACGCCGACCTCGAGCGCGCGGTGCCCGAGCTGGTCGCCGCGACCGGCCGGTCGAACGCGATGGACCTGAACATCGCGCTCCCGCTGTACCTGACCGCGGAGGCGGTCGCCGCGGACGGGTTCGAGCGCCTCGTCGTCGGGCAGGGGGCCGACGAGCTGTTCGGCGGCTACAGCAAGGTGGTCGAGCCGGCCGCGGACCACCGCGTCGACGCCGACACCGTCCGCGGCGCGCGCCGCGAGACGATGCTGACGCTCCCGGCACAGCTGGAGCGTGACGTGCTGGCGCTGCGCGCCGCGGGCGTCGAACCGGTCGCGCCGTTCCTCGACGACCGCGTGGTCGCGGCGGCGCTGGAACTGCCGGGCGACCTGCTCGCGACGCCAGACGAGCGGAAGGTCGCGCTCCGTCGGGCCGCCCGCGGGGCGGTTCCCGAGTCAGTCCGCACCGCCGACAAGAAGGCGGTGCAGTACGGCACGTACGTCGCGCGCGAACTCGACCGGCTGGCCCGGCAGGCCGGCTTCAAGCGCCGGATGGACGACCACGTCGGGCAGTACGTCGACGCGCTCGTGGCGGGCGAGGTCTGAGGGCGCGGTCGGCCGCGAGCGGCACCTCCCCGACTCCGTGCCGGTAGCTATTAACCGAGGGACGGTCTAGCGGCCGGTCGCATGCCCGCGGACTTCTACGACCTGCTGGAGGTGGACCGGGACGCGGACACCTCCGAGATCAAGCGCGCCTATCGCGAGAAGGCGCGCACTTACCACCCGGACGTGAACGACGACCCGCGGGCCCGCGACCAGTTCGCGACGCTGAATCGCGCGCGTGAGACGCTGACCGACCCCAAGGAGCGGAGCCGCTACGACCGACTCGGCCATCAGGACTACGTGAGCCAGCATCTCGACGGGCTCCCGACGCTGAGCCGACCGAGCGACGCGGACGCCGGCGGTGACGGGGCGGGCGGTGACGGAGCGGGCGGCGGCGAGACGGCCGACGCGCGCGACGGGACGGCGGACGAGGCCGAGAGCCGGACCGACGCCGGGCGCTCGGACGTGGGGTCAGCGGCGAGCGATTCCGCGACCGACGAGTCCGCGACCGGTGCGTCCGCGACCGATACGTCGGCGACCGAAACTGCGACCGGTTCCGGGCCGACCGGAGAGGCGTCGCAGTCGACCGGCTCGAACGAGGGATCGTCGCGAGGCGCTTCCCGCACCGGGTCCGGGGCCTCGAGAACGAACGCCTCCGGGTCGACCGGCACCGCGGAGCGCGCGGGGTCGACCGCCGAGCGCGGAGCGAGTTCCGCCGCCGACCGCTCCGGGCACGCGTCGCGGAAGCGGGGACTGCGCCGCGGCTGGACCCTCTCGGCGGCGGCGCTCGTCGTCTACGCGGTCGGCCTCTCGGCGGCCGTTGCGACGGCGCCGGACGCGGCGAACGGCGCCCTCGACGCCGTCCTCGCGGATCCCGCGGGCGCGCTGACGGCCGCGTCCCCGCTCCCGGACCCGGTGACTGCGGTCCGGGGCGCCGCGGCGCTCGCGGCGGGTGCGGTCACGCCGGCGTCGCTCGGCGGCGCGGCGCTCGGCGTCGGCCTCGTCGCGCTCCCCGCGGCCGTCGGCGGAACGGTCGCGCGGTTCGGGAGCGGTGCCGCGACGCTGTACCCGGTCGGCGTCGGCGTTCCCGCCGGCTGGGCGCTGGTCCGCCCGTTCGTCCCCGCGCCGCTCGCGGCGGACCTGCTCGCGCTGGCGGTCGCGCCGCTCGTCGCCGGCGTCTGGTTCCTCGCGGACATCGGCCGCTACCTTCGGTCGTGAACTCCTGCAGAAAACCCCGCCGCAAACGGCCCCGGAGGGGCCGTCGACTGACCAAGCCACTGTGGGAGCACTAGTCCACAGGCGACGCCCGTGCGGGGGTCCGTCGGGCGTCAGCGACTATTCGCCTGTTGTCAACTAAATAGCTGACGATGGGTCAAATATGGCCACCACGATCGCGAGTTTCTTTTGGTTCACGGATGGCGTGCCGTCAGGACGGATCGATCTACGAACTCTCGCTCCGACAGCAGCATGAAAAGTGGACGGGCGCACGCCGCGGCGTCCGTTCCCTCACCGCACGAGGTACGGGTCGGACCCGGCGATGAAGCGCCCCAGGTCCGTCTCCCGTCGGTAGTCGGTCCGCTGGAGCGTCCGCAGCCCCTCGACGAGTCGGTCGGCGTCGTCGCCGGTCCAGTCGGCGGGCTCCTTTATCGGGACGACCAGAAAGCCGGAGCCGCGGATCTCGGTGCCGTGAAGCGCGTCCATGTCGACCGCGGTCTTGTGCGCCTGCGCCGTGTACGTCTCGAGGACGTGCGCGGTGGCCCGGGCGCCGACCGGGAGGAGGACGTGGGCCGCGATCGCGCGGAGCTCCGCGTCGAAGAACCGCTCCATGTCGTCGTAGGCGTCCGCGGTCGGGTCGCCGTCCTCGGGGAGACACATGTGGCGATACGAGAGGAACGTCTTCGCGACCGCGAACGGGGCCGCGTCGCCCGAGCCGTCCGCGGCGGGCTCCGGGGCGTCCGGTTCGCGCTCGGTCGGTTCGGTCCCGGCGACCGAGTCTTGGTCCGTGTTCGCCAGCAGGCCACCCTCGCGGAGCGCCTCGAGGAACGCCGCCGACCACGGCTCGCCGGTGAAGGGGACGCCGCGGTCGAGGCCGCCGTGGACGCCGGGATGGTCGCCGACGACGTGGAAGTCGGCGTTGGCGTCGCCGTACCCCGGGACGAACTGCTCGCAGGGCGGGCTCATGCCGAAGGGGTTCGACAGCCGGTCGGTGACGTTTCGCACGGACGCGGGTAGGTCGCGGGGCGGTAATAGGGCGTTCGGTTCGGACGTTCCGGCGTTGCGGGCGGAGGCGTCCGGCCGAGATCGGGGGGACGTGTGAGCCGAGCTACAGCTCGACGCCGGACGGGATCAGGCTCTCGGAGCGGAGCAGGTTCCCCTCGGCGTCGTACACGAGGAGCGTGCGCTTGTCGTAGGTGACGAGCTCCTCGCCGTCGACGGTGATGATCACGCGGTAGCCGCCGTCGTCGTCGGCGGCGTCGCCGTACGCCCGGGCGGCGCCGATGAAGTCGAGCACGTCGTCGGCGTCCTCGTTGAGTTCGAGCACGAAGTCGCCGGTGACGCGGTTCGTCACGGCGACGACGCCGGCCGGGTCCGGGTCGCCCAGTGAGTCCTGGAGCCGGAACGCCACGTCGGTCTCCTCGGCCGCGAGCAGGTCGCCCTCCACGTCCGAGAGCCGGTCGCGAAGGAGTCCCTCGGGGCCGTGGAAGTCGATGCGCACCAGCGGCTTTCCGGGGTCGACAGCCCCCTCGACGCGCTCCACCGACAGATCGAAATAGTCCCGCCGCATCAGGTACCTGACTCTTGGACGTGCGCGGGTATGAACGTAACGCCGGCGCGAGGGTCTGCCGCCGACCACGGCTGCGACGGGCATCGCTGCGACGGGCAGCACCGCGACGGGCACCGCTGCGACGGACACCCCTGTCGCGGCCACGACTCCGGCGGGAACCCCCGCGACCACGCGCTCCGGACGGAGACTTTTAAGACGACGCCGGGAGCGGGTCCGGTATGGTCTGGGTCCGATCCGAGTACGCGGGCGAACTCGCGGTGCTGTCCGCGTGGCTCGCCGCGCTGATCCCCTGGAACGTCACCGTGGCGAGCGAGCAGGTGCCGGGCTACCTGTTCTACCTCCGCTTTCCCTTCGCCGAGGTGCAGTACCTGCTCGGCTTCGACGTGGGCGGACGGAGCTTTTTCCTTTTGTCCATCGCCGAGGCGGTGACCAACCAGAGCGGCCAGGTCGTCTACGGCGCGTACCTGACGTGGGCGGCCGGCGCCGCGCTGATCGGGGCCGCGGTCCTCGTCTCGATCGCCTACTACCTCGAGGAGGAGTACGTCGAGTCCGGGCCGGTCGACCCGGTCCGCGCCATCGGCGCGCTGCTGACGGCGGCCGGCGCGGTGCTGCTCGTCGCCACCTACCTGCTCGTGACGCGCGGGATCCCCGGGATCCCCCTCCCCATCGGCGCGCTGCTGCTCGCCGTCATCGGCGGCACGCTGCTCCGCGTCGAGCGCCGCTGACCGGGGGTGTTCTGGATATGCGGATCTGAACCGCGGAGTGGCTGCTCCCGGAGCGACGCCCGCGGCCGCTCAAAAGCCCTCGCGGAGGAACGTCGGCCGCGGCGGGAACAGCCGCTCCAGCGCCGGCCGCGCCGTCCCCGGATCGAGCCGGTCGAGCCGCGTCGCCTCCCCGACCGACAGGTAGCCCACGTAGAGCTGCGAGAGCGTCCCCACGTCGACCGCGACGGTGGGTAGCGAGCCGGCGTCCTCGGCCGCGTCCCCGGCCCCCGATTCGTCGGTCGGCGTCGCCGTCACCTCGCCGCCCGCCGCGTCGGTCCGGACCGTGAACCGGCCCTCGTTCCACGGGACGAGCGGATCCTCGACCGCGAGGACGAAGGGATCGACGGGCCCGGCGGACGACCCCTCTCGGCCCTCCGGCGACGGCAGGCGCTCGAGCGCGTCGGGCACGTCGACCAGCCTGACCATCGGCCCGGTCTTCTCGGCCTGCGTGACCGCTCGCGGGTCGTCGACGCGGTCGAGCACGTCCGCGTCCGGCGGCGCGCGGATCCGGACCTCGCCGGCCTGCGAGTCGTGGTTGCGACAGAACCGGAGCAGGTGGAGCCACGCGGTCTCGTCGACCGCGATGGCGTCCGAGACGGTCATCGTGCGCTCGTTTTTCCCCTCGCCCTCGGAGAAGGTGTACGAGAGCAGCCCGCGGAGCTCCCCGTCGCGCTCGTAGCCGTAGACGAACGGGTCCGTCTGCCAACTGCGGAGGCTCCGGTGTTCCCACCACGCCGCGGAGCGCGCCATCGTGAGGTCGTAGCGCTCCGCGACCCGCTCCAACAGTTTCGCGACCGCGGCGTGGTCGTCGGGGCCCAACCGTCGGAACCGGCCGGCGTCGGGGTCGATCGCCTCGACCGCGAACGACAGCTCCTCCGGCGGAGCGATCAGGTGGGTGTACCGGCTCGCGGTCGCCCAGCCGAACCGCCGGTAGAAGCCGTACTCGAAGGGCCACAGCGCGGAGACGGCGATGCCGTCGTCGCGGTGTTCGGCCAGCGACTCGCGGAGGAGGTGCCGAACCAGCCCGCGGCGGCGGTGCTCGGGCGGGCACGCGACCGCCGAGAGGCCGGCGACGCGCCGGTCGGCCCCGCGGATCCGGAGGTCGAACTCGTGGTGGCCACAGACCGCGAGCGGTTCGTCGCCGTCGAACAGCCCGCGACCGGCGGCGAGGGACTCCCGCTCGTCCGCTTCTTCGGGGTCGTAGGGACCGCGTTCGGGCGAGAAGGCGTACCGGGTGAACGCGCGGAACTCGTCCTCGCGCGACTCGGGGAATGGACGGTACTCGACCATACGCGGATGGCGAGGGTCGGACACAAAAGGGTTCCCGAACCGTGGGAGGGCGTGGCAAAAGGCGGCGCGGAGGCGACGCGGAGGCGACGCGGAGGCGACGGCGGCTCGCGGGAGCACGAGGCCGACGACGGGCCGGGCGAGCTACTCGAACCGGCCGCGGCGGTACTGCGGCGGCCACTCGACGTCGACGCCGAGTTCGTGGGCGGCCTCCAGCGTCCAGTAGGGGTTCCGCAGGAGTTCGCGGCCGAGCGCGACCAGGTCCGCACGGTCGTTGCGCACGAGCGCGTCGGCCTGTTCGGGTTCGGTGATCTTGCCGACCGCGGCGACGGGGACCTCGCCCTCGCGGCGGACGGCCTCGGCGAGCGGCACCTGGTAGTTCGGGCCGGCGTGCGGGAGGTCCTGGTCGCGGTGGATGCCGCCCGAGGAGACGTCGATCAGGTCGGCGCCGGCCTCGATAAGGAGGGGCCCGAGCCGCGCGGACTGCTCGCGGTCCCACGAGGGGCGGTCGTCGATCCAGTCGGTCCCGGAAATGCGGACGAACACCGGCTTGTCGTCGGGCCAGACCTCGCGGACCGCCTCGACGACCTCGCGGACGAGCCGGGTGCGGTTCTCGAAGCTGCCGCCGTACTCGTCGTCGCGCTCGTTGGCGACCGGCGAGAGGAACTCGTGGAGGAGGTAGCCGTGGGCGGCGTGGACCTCGGCGACCTCGAAGCCGGCGTCGAGCGCGCGCTCGGCCGCGTCGGCGAACGCCTCGATCACGTCGTCGATGTCCCCCTTCGTCATCCGCCGCGTCTTCGGCGGGTTCTCGAAGGGGTACGGCACGTCGCTCGGCGCGATGGTCTCCCAGCCGCCCTCATCGGGCTGGAGCGGGCCGCCCTCGTCCCACGGCCGCGTCGTGGACGCCTTCCGGCCGGCGTGGGCGAGCTGGATCGCGGGCGTGGCGCCCTGCTCGGCGACGAACTCCGCGATGGGGGCCAGCGCCTCGGCGTGCTCGTCCGACCAGATGCCGAGGTCCTCCGGCGTAATCCGGCCGCGGGGCTCGACCGCGGTCGCCTCGGCCATCACCAGCCCCGCGCCGCCGACGGCCCGCGAGCCGAGGTGGACGCGGTGCCAGTCGGTGGCGAGCCCCTCCTCGGCGGAGTACTGACACATCGGCGACATCATCACGCGGTTGCGGATCTCCGTGTCCCGGATCGTCATCGGGGAGAACAGCGAGTCGGTCATGGTGGGGGAGACGAGGGCCACGACGTAAGGCCCTGCGATCCGCCTCGCCGATTGCCCGTATCGTGGAGCCGGCGGCGGGGGCACAGCCGCCGATCCCGGATGGGTCGTTCTGAGCGCCGAGGGTTTAGGCACACCAAAACCTATATGTCCGTCCCTCCCCGAGCCACCGGTAATGCCGACCGCGGACGCACCGACGACGGACTCCGAGGACCGCGACGAGGAACTGCCGGAGATCACTACCGCCTGCACCAGTCCCGACCGGACGGTCTTCTCCGAGCGGGACAACCCCGACGGCTGGATAGCGACGGACTACACCGTCGATCTCGACGAGTGATTCCGTTTTCGCTCCGGCTTCGGAGCATGGGTCTTGAATTTTCCTTGACGTGATCGGCCTGAAACCACGGAGTGGGGTCCCCGTGAGTATCGGTACGCGAGAACGTTCATCGGTAGCAGGTGGGCTTATTGCACGCCATCTCGTAAGGTGGCATATGAGCATACGCGCGACCGATCTGGCGGAGTTGTTCGGCGTCGACGTGGAGGAGGTGGACGACGACGTGCCGCTCGGGACGGCACTTCGTGGTGAATTCGCCGATGTCGAGGTGGACTCCGTGAAAGCTGTTCGCGAACTCCGAGAGCAGTAGGATGGAGCTGCTGGTCGACACGAATATTTTTGTCTCGAACTTGGTCGATGAACCGGGGCGCGGAGAGATCGCGACCGAATTGCTTGACTCCGAGCACGAGCTCTATACGACGATTCTGAACCTCATGGAACTCCGGTCCGTGTTGGTGAAAAAGAAGCGTCAGGAAGCGGACCGCGTCCGAGAGATCGTCGCCAAGATTCCCGGGACGGTTGGACTGTTGATCCCCGATGCCGGCGACATGATGGCGGCGAACAACTACCAGAACGAAACCTGGCTGTACACGATGGACGCGATCATCGCCACTCTGGCGAAGCGGAACGACCTCACGCTCGTGACGTTCGACAGCGAACTGTTGGAACACGACGCGGTCGCTCCCGAAACAGTCCTCTGATCGCCCGGGGACGACCGTCAAAAGTTCGAAGAACTGTCGAGGAACGCGTCGAAAACGCGAGCGTTCGACCGCGGCCGGACGCGTCTCGGAACGGTACCCCCTACTCCATCGAGCCCTCGGTGACGAGCGTGTCGTCCTCGAGGTAGTGCTCGATGTGGTGGCCGTGTTCCTCGACGTCCTCGAGGATCTCGCGGAGCTGCTCCTCGGTGTTGTAGTCGCCGAGGTTGTTGGCGAGGCGGATGTGCTCGCGCAGCGACTCCGTGATGTCGCCGAACATCTCGAGGTCGTGCTCCAGCGAGGTGCGGATGTCGTAGGCGTCCTTGTCCTCGGGGGTCACCGTCGCGTGCTCCTCGAAGTTGGCGCCGCCGGAGAGGGGGACGCCGCCGAGCGCCTGCGCGCGCTCCGCGAGCACGTCCGCGCCCTCTTCGAGGTCCGCGGCGACCTCGCCGAGGTAGACGTGCAGGTCGTGGAACTCCGCGCCCTCGACGATCCAGTGGTGCTTCTTGATCTGGTGGTAGAGGACGTACGTCGACGCGAGGTCGGAGTTGAGCGCGTCGATCAGCTGCTCGGCCTTCTCCTCGGGGATGCGCAGGGCCTCGCTCTCCTCGACGTCGCCGTACTGCTGGCGTGCGTGCTTCTGGGTGCTCATGACGTTTCATCGTTCGGCGGCATTGCACTTAAAGATTCCTTACTACGAAAGAGAAGTTCGCGGTTCAGAAACTTCTGTTTCAGAAAAGCGGAAACAGTGGCGCATCAGACCGACCCGACGAACGCGCGCTGTTCGCGGAGGAGGTCCTCGTCCAGCGTCGCCACGAGGTCGCGCTCGCCGCGCGCGAGCGAGCGGTGGACGACGCCGTCCGGGCGGACGACCGCGGAGCGGCCCGCGTACTCGGTCGCGGGCGCGCCCGCCACGTCGCGGGAACCGGTCCGCCCGGCGCCGACCACCCACCGGACGCCGTCGAGCGCGCGAGCGCGCAGGAGCAGGCGCCAGTTCTCGGAGTAGGCGGCGGGCCACGCGGCCGGCACCGCGAGCGCGTCGACGCGCTCCTCGGTCAGCGCCGCGCTCTCCGCGACGAAATTCAGGTCGTAGCAGGTCAACAGCGCGGTCGCGCCGGCGGCGGTCTCGACGACGACGCGCTCCTCGCCCGCGGTCAACAGGTCCGCCTCCGCGCCCCGGAGGTGCCGCTTGCGGTAGACCGCCGTCTCGTCGGCCGCGTCGCCGGCCGCATCGCCGGCGGAGTCCCTCGTGCTCGCCGGCGGGACGTGCGCGACCGCGTTGTACGTCCGCCCGTCCGTGTCCCGCTCCAGAAAGCCCGCGACGAGGGCGGTCCCTTCCTCGCGTGCGACCTCGCGGAGCCAGTGGACCGCGGTTTCCCGCTCCAGCGCCGCCTCGTGGACGCGCTCGTCGGGGACGAATCCCGTGAGCGCGTACTCCGGGAACACGGCGAGGTCGACGTCGGCAGGGAGCGCCGCGACGCGGTCGGCGATCCGCCGGCGGTTCGACTCGGGGTCGAGGTCGTCGACGTCGGTCTGGGGGACGGCGACGACGGCGTCGTCGGTCGCATCCGCGGACGCAGTCATGCGCTCGACGTCGGCCGGCAGGGCTTAATCGTTGGCGACCGGCGGTCCGGACGGACACGATGGAGCCCACGGAGCGGATCGAATGACCACGGTGGACCCACCGACGCGCGACGAGCTGTTCGAGGGCGCAGCATCGACCGACGGGCTCGACGTGGACCCGGAGGCTCTCGACCGAGAATGGGTGGCCGCGGAGGCCGCCGCGACCTTCTCGCTGACCCCCGCCGAGGCGGAGGCGTGGATCGCCGAGGACGGTGTCGGCGCGGTCTACGCCCGGATACAGGCGTACTGGGGAGCGCTGTGAGATGCGGTCGTGTTCTCGGTCACGCCCGGTCGCGCGGGCGAAGGGAAACGTCCTTATGGGCTTCGCACGGAGAATCGAGCATATGAGCAACGGCGACGACGAGGCGGCCGACGCGCCCGAGGAGGCGGCGGAGGACGGCGCTGCGGACGCGGACGCCGAGGAGGCGACCGCCCCGGCGCTCCCCGACGAGGTCACCGAAGAGTCCCTGAACGAGTACCTCGACGAGATCGCCGAACGACTCGACGAGGCGGAGACCGAGGCGGACCTCGACGACGTCGAGGCGCTGATCGACGACGCCGAGGCCGGTATCGAGGAGGCGGACCTCCCCGAGCCGGACGAGGACGACGAGGACGCCGAGGACCCGCGCGCCGACCTGGAGTCGCGCGTCGAGGACCTCCGGAGCGACCTCGAGGACGCCCGCGGCCCCTACGCCGAGGACGTGGTCGCGGACGTCGAGGCGGCGGTCGAGACGGTCGAGAGCACCGAGTGGACCGCGGACGGCCTCGGTGACGCCGCCGACGCGGTCGAGGCGTTCGCGGCGACCGTCGGCGACGAGCTCGGCGTGGAGGTCGAACTCGAGGACGACGAGGTCGAGGCGCTGACGCTCGCGCTCGACTCGCTCGCGGAGGCGGTCGACGACGCCGACCTCGACCCCGACGACGATGCGGAGACGATCGCGGCCCTCGTCGAGGCGACGGACGCCCTCGAAGCCGGGCTCGACGAGGCCGAGGAGTGGGACGACCTGGAGACGAACGAGCAGCTGATGGCGCAGGGCTACTACGACGTGCTCGGCCACTACAAGGACTACCCGCCGGAGTGGTCGGCGCTGAAGGTCCACGAGCGCGAGGGCAACACGGACATGGTGCTGCTGGCGCTGAACTCGCTGCAGTCCGAGTTCATGGAGCGGCACTGTCTGGAGTCGCTCCAGCGGATGGGCAAGCGCGCCGCCACCGAGGAGGCCGTCGACCAGATGCTCGACCGCGCCGGGAAGCGCGACCAGCCCGCGATCCGCATCCTCGGCAAGATGGCCGCCGAGGAGGCGACGGAGACGCTCGTCGAGTACGTCGACGAGGACTCCAACCCGCAGCTCCAGAAGGTGACGTTCAAGGCGCTCGGCGAGATCGGGGCCGCGGAGGCGGTCCAGCCGCTCGCGAACAAGCTGGAGATGGAGGACGACAACGTCCGCCCGTACGCCGCCCGCGCGCTCGGGCTCATCGGGGACGCGCGCGCGGTCGACCCCCTCGCGGACGCGCTCGCCGAGGACGACTCCGACGACGTGCGCGCCGCGGCCGCGTGGGCGCTCCGCCAGATCGGCACCCGCGAGGCGCTGGAGGCCGCCGCGGAGTACGCCGACGAACGCGTCTTCATCGTCCAGACGGAGGCCGAGAAGGCCGCCGACGCGCTCGACGAGGCCGCACAGCCGGCCTGAGCGGCGCCGAACCCCGCGCGATTCCTCTCATCTTTCCGTCCGTTTTCTCACCTCTCTTCCCTTCCGTTCCCTTCACCCGGCTACGATCCCTCTCCGTCGCGTTTCCGACCCGGGCCCTTTTGAACGAAGCCGCGCCAGACCCCCCGTGCGTCTGCCGGACGAGAGCGAGCGGTTCGAGCGTCCCGACTCCGCGCCCGACCGCGCCCGGGGAGCCGCGGCGCTGCGCGTGGCCGCTGCCGTCGCGGTGCTGGTCGCGACCCTGCTCGCGACCGGCGGAGCCACCGCACCGGGCGCCGCGGAGCCTCGTCAGGAATCCCCTGCAGCAGCCGGCGCGCCCGCCGCGCCCGAGACGGCGACCGTCCGCGAGCTCTATCCGAACCCGGTCGCGGACGGGAACGCCGGCGAGTACCTGATCGTCGACCTTCCACGCCCCGGCAACTGGAGCCTCTCGGACGGCTACCACGAGACGCCGCTCCCGGCGGGCGTGACCGGCCGCGTCGCGCTCTCGCGTGAGCCGGCCATCGCGAGCGACCACGTCGACCGCCGCGTCTATCGGCTTCCGGAGCCGTTCCCGCTGTCCGCCGCCGGCGACCGGATCGCCCTCAGGCACGGCACGGAGACCGTGGACGCGGTCGCCTACGAGCGCGCCCGCGAGGCCGCGGTCTGGAACCGGTCGTGGTCGCGTTCGGACGCCGACCACGCGGCCGCGAGCGCGCATGCCGAGCCGAGCGATCCCGACGATCCGGGTTGGCGACCCTACGGATTCCGGCCGCGCGAGCCGGTCTCGACCGGGTCGACGAACGGAACGGCGTTCGTGCTCCCCGACGCCCCCGAGGAGCCGGTCGCCCCGCTTGTTGACGCCGAGGACCGCCTCTACGTCGCGGCGTACACCTTCGACTCGGCGCGCGTGACGGACGCGCTGGTGGCGGCCGCGGAGCGCGGCGCCGACGCCCGGTTGCTGCTCGAGGGGTCCCCCGTGGGCGGCTTCCCCGCCGCGAGCGAACCGCACCTCGACAGGCTCGCGGCCGCGGGCGTCGAGGTTCGGGTCCTCGACGGTCCCCGGACGCGGTTCGCGTTCCATCACGCCAAGTACGCCGTCGCCGACGACCGGGCAGTGGTGTTGACCGAGAACTGGAAGCCCGCGGGCACCGGCGGAGCCGGGAGCCGCGGCTGGGGCGTCACGCTCCGGGACCGCAAAACCGCGGACGAACTCGCGGCGCTATTCGAGCGCGACGCCACCGCGGTCGACGCGCGGCCGTGGGGGCGGTTCGCCGCGAACGCGAGCTTCCACGGGGACGGCCCGGCGTCGGGATCGTACCCGGCACGCTTCGACCCGGCGACGTTCGCGGACGCCCGCATTGAGGTGCTGACTGCGCCGGGCAACGCCGAGGACCGCGTCGTCGCCAGGGTCGATGCGGCCGACGAGCGCGTGCTCGGCGTCGTCCCGCGGACCGGCGGCAGGGACCAGCGGATCGTCCGCGCGCTCGGCCGGGCGACCGACCGCGGCGTCGAGACGCGACTGCTGCTCTCGGGCGCGTGGTACGACCGCGAGGAGAACGCGGCGCTCGCCGAGCACCTCTCCGCGGATCGGGGGGTCGCCGCCGGCGTGGCGGACGGGCGCGGCCGCTACGCCAAACTCCACGCGAAGGGACTGGTGATCGACGACACCGCCGTCATCGGGAGCCTCAACTGGAACGACGCGGCGGCCGGTCGCAACCGCGAGGTGCTCGTCGCCGTCGAACACCCGGCGGTCGCCGACTTCCTCGCGCAGGTGATCGCGGCCGACGCCAGCGGCGGAACGCGTCGGCTCCCGGTCGCCCTGCTCGGGGGCGTCCTCGTCGCGCTCTGCGGTGCGGGGACGCTGGCGCGGCGGCGAGTCCGGTTCGCGGACCGCTGACCGAGGACCAGTCGGCCGCGACCGGGACAGAAAACCACCGGCCGCGACCGGGACAAAAATAGCGGCGGGACCGCGGGGTCCGACCGTCCTACTCGTCGCCGACGATGGTGCTCGACAGCGCCTCGTCGATCTCCGCGTCGGCCATCTTCTCGACGAGCGCCTCGATCACGGGTTGGCGGCGCCCCTTCACGAACTTGATCGAACCGACGACGAGGTGGCCGCCGCCCGAGACGCCGGCCTCGGGCAGCTCCTCGTTCAGCTCGGTCACCATGTTCGGGATGTCGAGGCGGACGCCGTCCGAGCGGAGGACGGAGAAGTCCGGCCCGTAGCCGATGGTGATGACGGGGTCGCCGGTCTCCTGCACCTTCGTGTCGTGCAGTTCGCCGGTGGTCTTGCCCGGCGCGGGGTAGGTGAACCGGTGGGCGTACTCGTCGAGGTCGATGCGGTAGAGGTGCGCTCCCGACGCGAGCCGCTCGTGTTCGACGTGTTCCTCGACCGCGTCGAGCTGTTCTTCGACGTCGCGTTCGGCGCGCTCCGCGAGGAAGTCGACCAGCTCCGCGTGGCGGGCCTCGTCGTCGCAGCCGACGTTGAGCACGTCGTTGACGAGCGTCTTGCCCTCGGAGTAGCGGAGCCAGTGGGCGGCGTAGTCGAGCGCCTCGCCGATGTCCAGCAGGTCGTCGCGGTCGTAGCCCGCCTCGGCGGCCAGGTCGACGTAGTCGTCCATCGCCTCGGCCTTCGAGCGGTCCGAGAGCCCGGCGACCGCGGGGACGTGTTCGAGCTCCTCGGTGAGCGAGGGGTCGATGAGGCGGGCGAGTTCGACGCACATCATGCCCGTCGTGACGCGGTAGTCCTCGCCGTGCGTGTAGGGGTTGACGTGGGCGTCAAGCAGGGGGTCGACCGCCTCCGGGTCCGGGTGGTGGTGGTCGACGACGGCGATGGGGATGTCGTAGTGCGCGAGGTTCTCGTAGGCGGGCACGTCCTCCTCGGTGGAGCCGTTGTCCAACATCAGCAGGAACGGGAGCTTCTGGCCGTGGCGGGCCTGCCCCTCCAGCGCGAAGTTGAGGTCGCGCGTCACGTCCTCCATCTCGTAGAAGGGGGCCTTGCTCGGCAGGCGCTTGAACAGGTGCCGCGGCGCGTCGGTGTCCTCGTGGACCTCGCTGACGAACGTCTCTAACGCGAGCTGGACCGGGATGGCGGCGCACATGCCGTCGCCGTCCGCGTGGTGGCGCACGCGGATGGGGCGACCCGAGAGCACCGTGCGGCGGAGCAGCCGCGCGACCTCGCGGAGCTCCTCGTGGATCGGCTCGAACGCCTCCCACTCCACGAGCGGCTCGACGTCGGCCGGGGCGGCGCGCTCGTCGAGCGCCTCCTCGAACCGCTCGCGGGCCTCCTCGCGGCGGTCGCCCTCGAGTCCCGTCAGCGAGTCGACCTCGATCTGGATCGCGTCCTCGCGCGTCTCGACGGTGCCCGCGACGTGGACCATCTGCCCGACCTCGATCTCGGGGTACGCGCGGACGCCCGCCTCCTCGAAGGCGGCACAGGAGACGATCCCGGTGCCGTCCGCGACCGCGAATATCGTCGGGCCGCCGGTCTGTTTGGCCTGCACGACCTCGCCCTCGACGGTGACCTCGTCGCCGGCGGTGAGCCCGCGGACGCGGGTGATCGTCGGCTCGTGGGCGACCGCGACCGTGTGGTAGTCGTCGAGGTCGACGTCGTCGAAGGCCACGTCGCCGTTCTCCTTCACTTCGGTCAGCTCGACGACGAGCTCGTCGCCGACCGCGTAATCGCCGTCGAGCGAGGACTCGTGGACCAGCCCCGAGACCGCCTCGGAGACGTCGACGAAGACCCCGTAGTCGACCACGCCGTTCACCTCGGCGAGGTAGTACGCGCCCGTCTCCACGTCGGTCAGCGTGCAGTCGGGGGCGAGGTCGTGGACGACGTGTTCGCCGTTCTCCGGCGCCTCGTTCTCTGCCGCATCCGTCGTCGCCTCGCCGCCGTCGGCTCGAACCGCGGGACTCGAATCGTCCCGCACGCCGGAACACCCGGCGGAGTTGTCGGTCATGTAGCGAAGTAGGTCGGCGGCCGGTGTTAAGCTTTTTATATCGCTTTCGCGGCTCGTCCGGGGAACGGTCGGTTCGTCGGGGAGTCCGACCGAGGGCGGCGCGGTCGGCCCTTCCGGAACCCTTGTAAGGAGCGCCGACCCACGTCCACGCATGCGCCTGTTCCGGTCGAGCGAACTCCTCGGGATCGCCCGGGAAACGATGGAGTTCGTGCTCGAAGCGTGCGAGGACACCCACCCCAACGAGTACATGGGCTTCCTCCGCGCGGAGGACGCCCGCACGCTCGGCCTCGACCGGGACGGACAGGTGATCACCGACGTGCTCGTCATCCCCGGCACGGAGTCGAGCCCCGTGAGCGCCACCGTGCGGACGAACATGAAGCCGAACGACGCCCGCGCCGTGGGGTCGGTCCACTCCCACCCCAACGGCGCCCTCCACCCGAGCGACGCCGACCTCGCGACGTTCGGACAGGGCGAGGTCCACGTCATCGTCGGCGCGCCCTACGGCTGGGGCGACTGGAAGGCGTTCGACAACGAGGGCGACCCCACGACGCTGGACGTGCTCGACGTGGAACTGCCCGACGACGCCTTCTTCGACTTCACGCAGGCGGACATCGACGCCGAGCTGCGCGAGGAGCGCGAGGACGACCGCGGCGGTATCCTCTCGTGGTTCCGATGACGCGGGTGCTCGCGCAGGGGACCTTCGACATCCTCCATCCCGGCCACGTCCACTACCTCTCCGACGCCGCCGCCCGCGGCGACGAACTGTACGTCATCGTCGCCCGCGGCGCCAACGTGACCCACAAGGAGCCGCCGGTCCTGCCGGACCGCCAGCGCCGCGACATGGTCGCCGCCCTCGAGGTCGTCGACGAGGCCCGTCTCGGCCACGAGTCGGACATCTTCGTCCCGGTCGCGGAGATCGACCCCGACGTGATCGTCTTGGGCTACGACCAGCACCACGACGAGGACGCCATCGCGGCCGCGCTCGACGACCGCGGGATCGACTGCGAGGTCGCGCGCGCAAGCCCCCGCGATCCGGCCTACGAGGGCGAGCTCCTCTCGACCGGTCGGATCGTCGACCGGATCCTGAAGCGGCGCGGCGCGGAGTAGCCGACCGGCGGTCGTCCCCTCCCGCACCGTCCGCGAGCCTCGGCCCCCGAACGGTCCCTTCCAGCGCGCCGGGAGGAAGCGCGGAACCTATATGGAGCGGTTCCCAACCCCCGACAGTGACTGTCCCCGATCGGTTCCCCGGCCTCCTCGCCGCCGCCGCGATGGGCGTCTACCTGCTGCTCGTGGTGGGGGCGACGACGGCCGTCACGGACGCGGCCGCCGCCTGCGGCGCGTGGCCGGCCTGCGGGTCCGGCTGGGCGCTTCCCGCGGAGGCCGCCGGCTGGGTCGCGCTCGGCCACCGCGCCGTCGCGGCGGTCGTCGGCGCGCTCGTCGTCGCGGCCGCCGCGGCCGCCTGGCTCGGCGACGAGCGCCGCCGCGTCCGCGCCGCCCTCGCGGTCGCCGTCCTGCTGTACCCCGCGCAGGTTGCCCTCGGCGCCGTCGTCGCGGTCGAGGGCGCCTCCGCGGTCGTCTCCGCGGTCCACCTGCTGGCGGGGGTCGTCATCTTCGGCGGCCTCCTCGCCGCGCTGGCGTGGTGGTTGGAGGCGGAGACGGGCGACCCCGACGACGATCCCGCGATGACCGAAGCGGACCTCGAACCTAACTTCGATGACGTACAGGACCACGCGGGCGACGACGGTCCCGGAACGCCGGCCGCGGTCCCGACGGAGCCGTGGCCGCGCGCGAAGGCGACCGCGGCCGCGTACTTCCGCCTGATGAAGCCGCGGCTGATGTGGCTGCTCTGTCTGGTTGCCGCGGCCGCGATGGCGCTGGCTGGCGGCCCCGGATTCACCGTCCGCACGGTGGCGACGACGCTCGTCGCCGGTTCGCTGGCCATCGGCGCCTCGGGGACGTTCAACCACGTCCTCGAGCGCGACGTGGACCGCAAGATGCAGCGTACCTCGGACCGCCCGCTTGCGGTCGACCTCGTGCCGGTCCGGAACGCCGTGGCGTTCGGCCTGACGCTGACCGCCGTCTCCGTCGGCCTGTTCTGGTCGATAAACCCGCTGGCGGCCGCGCTCGGCCTGCTGGCGATCCTGTTCTACAGCGTCGTCTACACGCTCCTGTTGAAGCCGAACACGGTCCAGAACACGGTGATCGGCGGGGCGGCCGGCGCGCTCCCGGCGCTGATCGGCTGGGCGGCGGTGACCGGCGAGGTGGGCGGCGGCGGGCTGCTGCTCGCGGCGCTCATCTTCCTGTGGACGCCGGCACACTTCTACAACCTCGCGTTAGCCTACCGCGACGACTACGAGGCCGGCGGCTTCCCGATGATGCCGGTGGTCCGCGGCGAGACGGCGACGCACCGCCACATCCTCTGGTACCTCGGCGCGACCTACGTCGCGGCCGCGGTGCTCGCCGCGACCGCGGACGCGCTCGGCCTGTTGTACGTCGGCACGGGCGTGGCGCTCGGCGCGGTGTTCCTCTGGGCGGTCGTCCGCCTCCACTACGAGCGGAGCGAGACGGCCGCCTTCCGCGCGTTCCACGCCTCGAACGCCTACCTCGGCCTGCTGCTTCTGGCCGTGGTCCTCGACTCGCTGGTGGTCTGACGTGGCGGGACGCGACTCCGCGGCGCCGCTCGCGTCGCTGCGCGCACGCCTCGACGACGGGCCGGTCGACCTCCGGACGCTCCTGATCGCGGCCGTCGTGCTCAACGCGGAGCTGTTGTTCGTGGTGCTGTACGCCGCCTTCTCGAACGCGACGATCACCGCGCCGCGGTACATCCTCTACGGGCTGACGTGGGTGAACGTCGGCGCGCTGGTGCTGTGGCGGGTGCGGCCGCCCGCTGGCTACGACTTCGAGACGCGACGGCGCGCGCTCGCGGTCGCCGCCGGCTACTTCGCGCTGTTGGCCTTCTTCGGCGGGATGGTCGGCATCGGCGTCCCGCCCGACTTCGTCGACCTCCGGATCGCGTGGCTCCCGCCGGGATGGGGGCCGGCCCTGGTGTGGGCCACCGAGTACCTGACGATCGTGGTGATGCCGGCGTACCTGGTGGGCTACACCGCGCTCGCGTACCTGCTGTACATCACGGCACTGGAGGCGTCCGGTTCGGTCGTCGCGGGCGTGGTGGGGCTGTTCTCCTGCGTCTCCTGTACCCTCCCCATCGTCGCCGCGCTGGTCTCGTCGTTCCTCGGCGGGACGGGGATCGTCGCCGCGACCGCGCTCGACGCCTCCTACGGCGCCTCGACCGCGGTGTTCCTGGTCACGGTCGCGCTGCTGTACTGGCGGCCGGGCTTCCGGTAGTCGGCTAGACAAGGCGACCACGGCCGGGACAGAAATAGCCCGGCACAGGGACAGAAATAGCCCGACACAGGGACAGAAATAGCCCGACACAGGGACAGAAATAGCCCGACACAGGGACAGAAATAGCCCGACACAGGGACAGAAATAGCCCGACACAGGGACAGAAATAGCCCGACACAGGGACA
>NZ_JBNLIA010000001.1:0-388239 GCF_050122995.1 Haloparvum alkalitolerans | reverse complement strand
CAGAAATGGCCTGACGCGAGCGTGCGGAGAACGCGGCCGGCCAGCCCGGTTCGCGGACGCTTATGCCGCTGGCGGCCCAACGCGGGACCATGACCCGAGTCGAGGTCGAGTACTGCGTACCGTGCGGCATGCTGAACCGAGCACAGGACGTGGCGGGCGCCATCCTCCAGCAGTTCGGGGAGGAGGTCGAGGAGGTCTCGCTCGTCACCGGCGACGACGGCGTGTTCGTCGTCCGCGCGGACGGCGAGGTCGTCTTCGACAAGACCGAGGACGAGTTCGACGTGGACGCCATCGTCCGCGGCGTGCGGCCGTACGTTGGCGCGGAAGCGTAGGCTTCGACGCCCGGCGTCCGGATTTTTCTTCAGCGGTCGAGCCGACAGGACAGCAGCGCCCACGCTCCGCCGCCGAGCTCGTCGCCGGTCGTGCGCTCCTCGCGGACCGAGAACCCGGCGTCGCGGAGGTGCTCGCGGGTCGCCTCGAGCGCGGGGAAGCTCCACTCCATCGCGGCGCCGGCGTCGAGCCAGTCGTCGTTGCGGCCGGCCCACGCCTCGCGGCCGGCGGTGAGGAGCAGCCGGCCGCCGGGCCGGAGGACGCGCGCGAACTCCCGGTAGACGTCGGGGTGGTCCGCGGTCGGGACGTGGATCACCGAGTGGAACGCGGTGACGGCGTCGACCGCGTCGTCCGCGACCGGGAGGGACGTCAGGTCGCCCGCGGCGACCGGCGCGTGACGGCGCGCGAGGCGGAGCTGCGCCATGGACAGGTCCACCCCGACCGCCTCGACTCGGTCCTCGTCCACGAACGCCTCCAGCACCGCGCGGCCGGCGCCGCAGCCGGCGTCGAGCAGGCTGACCCGCTCCGTCGCGGCGCCGTCGTCGCGGGACGCCGCCTCCTCGGCCAGTCGCTCGCGGAGGTCGCTCACGGCCGCGCGCTCGACCGCGTCCGGTTCGCGCGCCGCGTCGTAGGCGGCCGCGAGCGCGTCGTACCCCTCGCGGACCGTCTCCCTGTCCGCTTCGGCTGCCCCGTCCGCTCCGCCGGTTCCGTCGGCTCCGTCGTCGCTCACGGCCGGGCGTTCAGCCGGTCCCCTCAAGGCTCTTGTCCCGGCGTGCGAGTCGGTTCCACGGCGCCGAAGAGCAACCCTTAGGCGCGCCGCGAGTCGAGTCGGCGTATGAACGAGACGGCGGCGGACGCGTCGGGGGCGACGGGGTCCGGTGGCGCGGCGGGGCCAGCGAGCGGGGACGAGGCCCTCGCCGCGCGCGGCGTCCGCAAGGCGTACGGCGAGACGGTCGCGCTCGACGGCGTCGACCTCTCCGTCGAGCGCGGCGAGGTGTTCGGCCTGATCGGGCCGAACGGGGCGGGCAAGACGACGCTCGTGCGCGCGCTGACGGGGACGACCGACGCGGAGGGCGAGGTCCGCGTGCTCGGCGCGGCGCCGGGCGGCGTCCACCCCGCCCGCGTGGGACTGCTCCCGCAGTCGTTCGACCCGCCCGAGCGGCTGACCGCGCGCGAACTCGTGGACTACTACGGCGGGCTCTACGACGACCCGCGGGACACCGAGGAAGTGCTCGCGGACGTGGGCCTCGCGGACGACGCTGACGCGTGGTACGAGACGCTCTCGGGCGGGCAAAAGCGGCGGACCTGCGTCGCGACCGCCCTCGTCAACGACCCTGAGGTCCTCTTTCTGGACGAGCCGACGACCGGCATCGACCCGGCGGGCCGCCGGAGTCTCCACGCGCTGATCGAGGCGCTCGCCGACGACGGCACGACCGTCTTCCTGACGAGCCACGCGATGGACGAGGTGGAGCGGCTCGCGGACCGCGTCGCCCTGATCCGGGACGGCGCGGTCGTCGCGACCGGAACGCCGGCCGGCCTGATCGCCGACCACGGCGGCGCGCCCCACCTCGACGTGGAACTCGCAGTCGACGGGGACCGCGAGGCGAGCGGTTCCCTCGACCCGGAGACCGCGGCCGAGCGCGTCCGCGAGCGGGGCGGTGACGACCGGGGACTGGCGGTCGAGACGACCGACCGCGGCCTCCGGTTCTCCGGCGTCGAGCCGGAGGGGATCGCAGCCGTGGTCGACGCGCTCGGGGACGCGGGCGTTCCCTTCGAGTCGCTGTCGTGGGCGGAGCCGACGCTCGAGGACGTCTACCTGGAGCTCACCGGCGAAGCGTACGCGCCGCGGGGGCGTGACGCGGGGCCGGGAGTATCGAGCGGCGACGGGACCGAGCCGACCGACGGAGGGGCGCGATGAGTCGCCTCGGGCGCGTGCGGGCGGAGGCGACCGCGGCCGCGCGGTCGTTCCTGCGCCGGCGGACGGCGGTGTTCTTCACGTTCTTCTTCCCGGTGATCCTCGTGGTCATCTTCGGCGCGCTGGTGCGGACCCAGCCCACCGGTGGCGGCCTGTTCGCGGAGCCGGCCGGCTACTACCTGCCGGGCTACCTCGCGGTCGTGGTGCTGTTCACGCCCCTGTCGCGCGTCGGCTCGGAGATCGCGCGCCACAGGGACGGCAACCGGTTCGAGAAGCTGTCGACGACCCCCCTGACGCGGACGGAGTGGCTGCTCGCGCACACGGTCGTCAACGTCGCCATCATCGGCGCGGCGAGCCTCCTGATCTTCGGGCTGGTGCTCGCCGTGACCGACGCCGCGGTGCGCGCGACGCCCGCGCTCGCCGTCCTCCCCGTCTTCGTCGTAGTCGGCGTGGCGACCTTCTGCGGGCTCGGGGCGCTGCTCGGCGCGGCCGCGGACTCGCAGGACGGGGTGATCGCCGCGAGCAACACGGTCGCGCTCCCGCTGTTGTTCCTCTCGGAGACGTTCGTCGCGCCGTCGATGCTGCCGGGCTGGTTCCTGCCGCTGGTGAACCTCTCGCCGCTGACCTACTTCGCGCGCGGCGTGCGGGCGATCACCTACGACGGTGGAGCGTGGCTCGGCGACCTCGCGGTGCTGTCCGCGCTCGCGGTCGCGCTGCTCGCGGCCGGCGCGCTGGCGCTTCCCCGGACCGACTGACCCACGACACCGACGACCCGCAGTTCTCTCCGTTCTCGCGGTTTTTAAGGCCCCGCTGGTCCTCGGTGCGCGTATGAACGAGACGCTCCAGCGGATCGAGGACTCCGGCGTCGTCGCCGTGTTGCGCGGCGTGCCCGCCGACCAGCTCATCGACATCGCGGACGCGCTGCGCGAGGGCGGCGTGACCGCCATCGAAGTGACCGCGGACACGCCGGGCGTCGTGGACCTGATCGACGAAGTGTCCTCGAGCTTCGCGGACGGCGAGACGACCATCGGCGCCGGCACCGTCATCGACGCGGAGACGGCCCGGAACGTCCAGCTCGCTGGCGCGGAGTTCGTCGTCTCGCCGAGCCTCCACGAGGACGTGATCGAGACGTGCAACCGCTACGGCACCGTCGTCGCGCCGGGCGTCATGACGCCGACCGAGGCGATCACCGCCTACGAGGCGGGCGCGGACTTCGTGAAGGTGTTCCCGGCCGCGACGGTCGGGCCGGGCCACGTCTCCGCGATCAAGGGCCCGCTCTCGCAGATCCCCATCATGCCGACCGGCGGCGTCGGGCTAGACAACGCGGGCGAGTTCGTCGATGCCGGCGCGTTCGCGGTCGGCGCGGGCTCCGCGCTCGTCGACTACGACGCCGCGGAGCGCGGCGACTTCGCGTCCATCACGGAAACCGCCCGGCAGTTCACCGAGACGGTCGCGGAGCACCGCGACTGAGCGGCGACTCGCGGGCCGGGTTTTTCTGAAAAACGGGCGGTCGCGAACCGCTACATCCCCATGTCGGCGGCCGCGTCGGGAACCGGGAGGTCGGCAGGCGCGACGCCCAGCAGTTCCGCGGCGTGGTCCAGCGCCATATCGAAGCCGTAGTAGCGCTCCAGCTCGTCGCCGTCCGCTGTCGGGCGCACCTTCAACATCGCGTACCCCTCGACGTTCTGTGCGACCGCCGCGGTCCGCCCGTCGCGCTCGAAGGCGAGCACGCGCTCGCCGTCGCGCACCTCGTAGCGTGCGGTGATCCCGTCCGCAGACGCCGTCGCGGTCTCGCTCTCGCTGTCGGCCATACCCGCCGTTCGGGCGTCGGGGTTTCGTAGCTGTCGGTCCCGGCGGCAGCCCACGCATCGAGAACCGTCTCCGACCCGCCGGTCCGCGCTACCCTTTTGTCCCCGCCGGCCGCGGTCGAGCGCATGACTGGCGAGGACGACGCCGCTGATCGCAGCGACGGCGAGGGAGCCCTCGAATACGACAAGCTCGTCCGGGACGATATCCCGCGTATCGTCCGGGAGGACGGCGACGTGCCCGAGACGCACGTCGCGGACGACGCGGAGCACGAACGGCGGCTGCGCGAGAAACTGGTCGAGGAGGCCGCGGAGTTCCGGGAGTCCGGGAACCCGGCCGAACTCGGCGACGTGCTCGACGTGCTCGACGCGGTGCTGGCGAACGCCGACTACGACCGCGAACGAATCGAGAACCTCCGGGCGGAGAAGTCCGCGGCGCGCGGCGGCTTCGAGGACCGGATCGTGCTCGACCAGGTGCGCGAGCGCGAGTAACCGCGGGGACTCGGGGGCGCGCCGCGCTACCGCGCTCGGCGCGACCGCTGTGCCTGCGCGTCGATGTAGGAGGTGTAGCCGCCGAAGACGAGGCCGATGCCGACGAGGACGCCGGCGAAGCCGGCCCAGCGGACCAGCCCGACGGTGAACGCCGCGACCGGGAACCCCACGAGGATCGCGAAGACGCCGAGGACCGCGAGCAGGGCCGCGAGCAGCGGCGACGGCTGAAGCTCGCCGCAGTGCGGGCAGATCCGCGCGTCCGCGCTGATCGCCTCCTCGCAGTTGATACAGACGACGGTCGAGCCTCGTGACACGGCCGCCGGTTCGAGCCGGTTCGCCTTACCGGTTGCCGTCTCGGCCGGCGGTGGAGGGTCCAGGTCGTCCGGTCTCAGAACTCGTCCAGCGTCGCGGTGCCGTGCTGTTGCCGGTCTTCGGGCGCGACCGTCGTCGCGATCACCTCGTCGACCTCCCCGCGGCTCTCGGCGTCACTGTTTATCGCTCGCGTGGCACCCTCACGCGTGACGTGGAGCCCCGCGTCGTCGTAGGTGTCGTACATGACCCCGCTGTTGGAGAGGATCGCGTGGACGCCGCGGTCGCGGAGGGCGAGGACGGTCTCGAGAAGCGCGCGCTGGTCCTCGCGGTCGAAGCCGCCGGCGCTGTACTCGGCGAAGTCCGCGGTCGGGCTCATCGGCTCGTAGGGCGGGTCGAAGTAGACCAGATCGCCCGGTTCGGCGGCGTCGAGCACGTAGTCGTACTCGCCCGCACGGAGCGCGTCGTCGGGCAGGCGGGAGAGGACGCGGCTCGCGGCGCGGACCTCGTCGGCGCGGACCCAATCGGGATTGGCGTAGCGCCCGATGGGCACGTTGAACTCGCCGTCGCTGTTCTCGCGATAGAGTCCGTTGAAGCAGGTTCGGTTGAGGTAGAGCAGTCGCGCGGCCTCGTCGAGGGGATCGAAGGGCTCGCCGTTCGGGCGGCGGTTAAAGAGCGCGCGCTGCTGGTAGTAGTACGCCTCGACGGGCTTGTCGGAGCGGTCCGTCTCCGCGAACGGCAGGTCCGGGTCGGGGTCGCTCTCGGGGTCGTCGAACGCGCGGCAGCGCTCGATCAGGTCCTCGGACCGGTCGCGGACCTGGACGTAGAAGTTGTGGAGCCGGACGTTGCGGTCGTTGACGGTGCCGCGGCGGGGCTCGTGGTCGAAGAAGAGCGCGCCGCTCCCCAGGAACGGCTCGTGGTAGGCGTGCTCCGCGGGGTCGTAGGCGGCGGGGAACCGCGCGTACAGCTCGTCGAGCAGTTGGCGCTTCCCGCCTGCCCACTTGAGGATCGGCGTCGCCATCGGCTACCGGAGCGAAGCGCGCGCGGGCACAAAAAGGGGTCGTCCGCGGTCGGTCGGCCTCGCGCCGAACTACTCGGCGTCCTCGATGACGACGGTCCCGTTCGCGCGCTGCTCGTCGTTGACGTGCACCTCGACGGCGTACTCCCCGGCCTCCTCGGGGTTGTCGACGGCGGGATAGCCGAGCACGACGGTGTCGCCTTCCTTGAGGGTGTAGTCGGTGTCGAGCGTCACGTCGTAGGAGAACTCGTTGGTGTTGACGCCGCTGACGTGCGTCTCGTTGAACCCGCGGTCGAGGTCGCCGTCGCCGTCGGTGTCGACGCCGATCAGGATGGCGTCGTGAGCGGCCTCGTCGACGTTGAACCGGTCGCGGGGGTAGGTGGCGCCGACCGAGGTGAGTTCGTCGCCGGCGACGCTCTCGTTCACGGTCAGCCGGAGCGTCTGGTTGACGCCGGTCGCGTTCGCCTCGTCGTTCGCGACCGAGACTTCCTCGTCGGGGACCGCGGTGCCCTCGCCGGCGTCGCCGGCACCCGGCAGCCCGGCACAGCCGGCCAGCGCGACTATCGACACGAGCGCGAGTACGGTCAGGAGTCGTCTCACACTCGGGCGTGTGGCCCGACACCGGAAAGGCTGATGCCATAGAAATTTCCGTCACGGTCCGGTAGCGGATCGGCTCCAGCCACACATCGACACCCGGTATTTTTCATGTCACGGTACGGTCGCGGTGCGGTGCTGATGCGGTCGCGGTGCGGTGCTGATGCGGCCGCGGTGCGGTGCTGATGCGGTCGCGGTGCGGTTGCGGCCGCGGTGCGGTGCTGATGCGGTCGCGGTGCGGTTGCGGCCGCGGTGCGGTGCTGATGCGGTCGCGGTGCGGTTGCGGCCGCGGTGCGGTTATGTATTGAGGTCGTGGTACCGCGGCGGCGCGAGGGCGCGGAGCGCCCGGAGCGCCGCCCGCGGCCCCTTTTTGATCGACATTTTTCAAGGGCGGGTGAGCGCGCCGCTCCGCGGCGCGTGAACCCAACCGCAGAAAAAGGTCGTTATGAATGGATGGACGGACCGGGATAGCCCGGCGTTCCGACGCGGGGAATCCCGGTTGCCTCCTCCACCCCGCGACCCGACGAGCGACTGGCGTCCGGAGGTGGGCTGCTCGCTTCCGCGCCTGACCCATTGTCTCCGCCGAACCGCGACGGACCGCTCCTGCGAGCGGGCGCCACGGACCGCTGTCCCCGTCGGACGAGGCTTCCACGTTGGCTCCCGGGGCCCGTGCCGGTCTGACCGGACACCCCCGGCGTTCGGTCCCCGCTGAAGACTACCTCACGGGCGAGGGGCGGGGCCTAACCGCCCGACCTAGTCCACTCCACCGTAGACCAGTGCCCCATAAGGGCCTTTCGCTCCGCGGGTCGCGGGAGGGCGTGGGATCGGTGGCGGTTCGTTCGCGGTGGTCGGTCCGAAGTCGTGGGGAGTCCCGCTACTCCACGACCGCGCTCGCGTACGCCGCGGCCGCCGCGGCCGGCAGGACCGCGAGCGCGGTGGTCAGGGGCGCGTGCCACTCCAGCCAGCGGTACTGCTGCGGGAAGCTGAAGAGGACGGTCTCGTCGATGGCGAGCCACCACGCGGCCGCGAGGGCGAGCGTCCCGGCGCCGAGCGCGACCAGCCCGCCGGCCATCGTCACGCGGTCGACGTTGCCCCGCTCCGCGGAGGCGAACGCGACGGCGCCCACCAGTCCGAACAGCGCGATCCCGACCGCGCCAGTCGGTCCGGCCGCGTAGTAGGCGTTCAGCAGTTCCGCCCGCACGTCGACCAGCACGAACGGCAGCGCGAGGACCAACACCGTCAACAGCGACGCGACGGCGCCGACCGGGGGCGCGACCTTCCGGAGGTTCATGGACGGGGGTTGGGGCGTGGGTGCGTTAAAAAGGGCGATCCGAACCGAGATCGGGATCTGGAGGCCGCTGGCTCGGGTCGGGTACGCGGGCGTACTGCTGTGACTGATGCGAACGTGCGGAAAGCCCTCGACCGCTCGCTATACGATGGTTCTGTCTCAGTCAAGCGTTCTGCTGCGTTCACCGCGAACATCCAGAAAGCCCTCGACCGCTCGCGGACGCTCAGCGACATACCGGCGCCTCTCCGCAACACCCGGCGCCGATAGGGGTCGGCTGAGCGGCCGCGACCGGCCTCGCCCTTTCAGTCCGCCAGGGCGTGGATTGCGGAGTCGGTTGTCGCGGCCGGTTGCTCGGTGCGTCTCTGGTCCGGCTGTCGAGTCAAGCGTGGCCTCTCGCCTCCGCAGCCTCGCCGGTGGCGCGGCCGCGGAACCGCACAGCACCACAGCGCGGCCGCGCCACCGCCTCCCTCGCGCGGTCGCGGCGACGCGCTCCGCGGTCGCCGCGGCGCGCGCCGAGCGTGGGACAGCCGGTCTACCGGTCTCGTTTTTCTGAAAGCGGTTCGTGCGTCCCCGGGCTATTCCTCGTCGCTCTCGGGGTCGCTCTCGGTCGCGGGATCGTGCGTCTCGTACCACTCGGTGACCGCCTCGAGGCGGTGGATCGCGCGGTCGGGGTCGCCGACGTTGTGGTGCTCCTCGGGGTAGACGATCAGCTTCGCGTCGACGCCCGCCTTCTGGGCGGCCATGTAGAACTGCTCGGACTGCGAGGGCGGGCAGCGCCAGTCCTGCCCGCCGGCGGTGATCAGGACCGGCGTGTCGATGTTCCCGGCGTCGAGGATGGCCGAGGAGGCGTCGATGGCTTCCGGGTTCTCCCACGGCAGGCCGTACTCCGCCTCCATCCAGTTGTGGGAGTCGTCCGTCCCGAACGCCGACCGCAGGTCGTAGATGCCGTGCTCGGGCGCGGCGGCCGCGAAGAGGTCCGGCTCCTGCGTGACGATGAACCCCTGCGTGATCCCGCCGTAGGAGAAGCCGTAGCCGAAGATCCGGTCCCCGTCGGCCCACCCGCGCTCGACGAGCGAGCGCGCGCCCGCGACCACGTCCGCGACCTCGACCGTGCCCCACTGGCCGCGGAGCGTCTCCGCGAACTCCCGGCCCCGAGAACTTCCACCGCGGTAGTTCGGTCGGAAGACGAGGTACCCCCGGCTCGTCAGCGCCGCGTGCGCGAACGAGAAGACCGGCTCGTCGTAGGAGATGGGGCCGCCGTGGATGGCAACGGCGAGGGGGTGGTCGCCCGCCTCGGGGTCCACGTCCGGGTCGTGATACAGCACGCCGTCGAGGTCCCAGCCGTCCGACTCCCACTCGACGCGCTCGACCTCCGGCATGGAGAACTCCGCGATCAGGTCGTCGTTGACCCCCGAGAGGCGCGTGATCGACCCCGGCTCTTCGGGGAACCCCTCGGGGTCGTCCGCGGGATGGTGCGGCTCGGCCGCGGGCGCGTCGTCCAGGTCGGCCACGTCGACCGCGTACACGTCCGCTCCCTCGCCCGGGTGCGAGAGGACGAACGCCGCGGTCGAGCCGTCCGCGGAGACGTCGAGCGCGGAGACCGCGCGCAGGTTCCCCTGCGCCTCGAACACGCGGTCGACCGCCTTTTCGGCCGGGTCCGCCCGCACGAGCCGCGTCCGAGAGTGGTCCGCGATCAGGGTGTACACCGCGCCGTCGACCCAGTGGACGCCGCCCCCGCGAGCGACGGTCCGGTCCAGGTCCTCGGTGATCGACGCGAACGACCCCGCGCCCTCGGCGTCCGCGGCGCCGGGGTCGCCAGCGGGCTGCTCCTTGCCCGGCTCGCCGACGTAGACCTGCGTCGGGAGACACCAGTTGTCGGGGACGCTGGCGACGAACCCGAGCGTCCCGTCGCTGCGCCACCGCGGGCCGGCACACGACAGCGTCCCGTCGGTCTGTCTGACCGCCTCGGCGTCGGCCTCGGGGCGGATCGTGTACACGTCCCGCGCGCTCGTGTCGTCGGGGTCCTCGCCGCGGTAGGCGGTGAAGGCGATTCGCCCCGCCTCGCCCCAGTGGGGGTTCATGCCGGAGAGGTCCTGCTGGGCGCCGCCGCCGTAGCCGTCCTCCAGTCTGATCTCCTCGCCCGTCTCGGCGTCGACGACGAACAGGTACGTCGTCACGTCGTCCGTCCAGCCCACCCCGTCGAGTTTGTGCTGCATCCGGGTCGTCTCGACCGGGCCGCCGTCGCGCACCTGGTCGAGGTAGTCGGACTCCTCGTCGGTGGGGTCGCGCGCCGCGACGACCAGCCGGTCGCCCTCCGGACCCCAGTCGAACTCCGAGACGCCCTCCTCGCGGTCGGTCACCTGCCGGGCGTCGCCGCCGAGCGCGAGGTCGAAGACCCACACCTGCGACTTCGGTTCGTCGTCGGCGTTCTCGGGTTCGGCGGCGTCCTCCCCGTTCGTCTCCTCAGCGTCCGCCTCGTCTGCCTCGTCAGCATTCTCGTCCGTCGCGCGGTCCTGCCACCCGACGCGCCGCGCGTCGTCCTCCTCGCGGGCGGCGGTGAACGCGAGCCGCTCCCCGTCGGGCGACCACGCCGGGCTTCCGGCGTCCGACGCGCGCGAGAGGCGGTGCGGGTCGCGGGAGCCGTCCCGCGGGACGACGAACAGCGAGGTGACCGACTCGTCCTCGCTCTGGTCGTACTCGGTGGCCGTAAAGGCGACGCGGTCGCCGGACGGCGAGACGGCGACCTCGCCGACCTGCGTCAGGTCGTAGTAGGCGTCGAGCGGCAGTTCCGTCATGCAGTGACCGAAACGGGGGCTTCGGATATACGTTGGCCAACCGGAACGCCGCGGCGGGTCCGACCGCCGTCGCCGGCGGTGTGCGGGCGTCGACCGCGCACCTCCGGCGGTACGGGCCGCGGACGAAGCGGCTTAACCGACCCGCGCCGAAGCGGTCGTCATGCAGAGTTACCTCCCCTACTCGCTTTTGGCGCTCGGGGCGTACGCGCTCGTCGCGCCGCTGATGCGCTTTGCGACCTCCGGACAGAACGCGGTTCCGAGCGACGTGGCGGCCGCGATCTCGAACCTCGTGCTGGTGGCGGCCGCGCTCGGCGTCGTCGCCGCGACCGGACAGCAGGTGACGCCGCACCTCTCCGGGCCGAAGACGCCGTACGTGCTCGCGGCCGGGCTCTGTCTGGCGGTGGGGATCCTCGCCTACTACCGGGCGCTCGCGCTCGGTCCGGTGAGCGTCGTCACGCCGATCTTCGCCACCTTCCTCGTGTTCAGCTCCGTCATCGGGGTCGCCGCGCTCGGGGAGTCCCTCACCGCGAAGAAGGCGGCCGGCATCCTGTTCGCGACGCTCGGCGTCTATCTCGTCGCGACGAGCTGATCGCCCGCGTTCGGAGAGACCGCCGCACCGCCGCCGGAAACCGAACCGCGTTTTACGCCCGACGCCGACGCGGCGTCCATGAGCGTCCCCCTCGACGACCTCGCGACGGTCGCGGCCCGCGCGGCGCGGGCCGGCGGCGACCTGCTCGCGTCCCGGTTCCGCGACGGCCGCGTTCCCGGCGAGTACAAGGCCGACGACGTGAAGACCGACGCCGACGTGGCCGCCGAGGAGCGCGTCCTCGCGGTGCTCGAGGACGCGTATCCGACCCACGCCACGCACGGCGAGGAGTCGGGCCGTCGGGGCGACGGCGAGTACGTCTGGGTCGTCGACCCCCTCGACGGGACCAACAACTTCGCGGCCGGCTTCCCGTCGTTCGCGACCGCGGTCTGCTGTCTGTGCGACGACGAACCGGTCGCCGGCGCCGTCTACGAACCCCTCCCCGATTCCCTGTTCCGAGCCACGCGCGGCGGCGGTGGGACCGTTGCCCCCGCCGCCGTCGCGACCGACCCGGACCGGCCCGGAGCGGGGACGCCCCTGTCGGCCGACAGCGACGTCCCGCTCGACAGCGGGACGGTCTCACTCGTGATCGGGCTCCCCGCGATCCGCGACGCCGAGCGGAGCGCGCGGGCGGACGCGCTCGCGTCCGCGCTCGACGCGGAGTGCAAGCGCGTCCTCCAGTCGTGGTCCCCCTGCGTCGACTGGGGGATGCTCGCGAGCGGCGGCTCCGAGGCGGTCGTCTGCTACCACCCCGACCCCTTCGAGCAGTACGTCGGCTCGCTGCTGGCCGAGGAGAGCGACGCCGCGGTCCGGGCGGACGACGACGCGGGACTGTACGTGGCCGCGGCCGACGAGACGGCCGCCGACCGTCTCGCGGCCGTGGCCCGAGAAACGATCGCGCAGTAGCGATCGCGGAGTAGCGATCCGGAAGGGACGGTACCGACACGGCCGACAGAAAAGCGCCGTCCGAACAGTCGACAGAAAAAGCGCCATCCGAACAGTCGACAGAAATTTCGCTCGGAACGCGGAGTCGTCCCGCGACCGTCACTCCCCGCGCCGCTGGACCAACTTCGCGACGGCGACCACGCCGACGACGACGGGCGTCCCGAACGCGAGCAGGTACGGGGCGACGTAGGCGGCTCCGACGGCGATCGCCCGCAGCGCGGTTCCGACGCCGTCCACGGAGGTGAGGAACGCGGCGGCGACGCCGGTGTCGTACCACGCCTCGGGCTCGGTCGAGTCGCCTTCAGGGCGATCCTCCACGATGTGGACCGTGATGGTGGCGTACGCGACGCGGTCCTCAAGCTGACGCTGTTGGGCCTCGAGGCGCTCGATCTCCTCTTGAACCCGGGAGAGCTCCGACTGCACCGCGAGCACGTCCTCGGTCTCGTTGGCCCCCTCGTACAGCTCGCGAAGGCGGTCGCGCTCGGCGCGGAGGTTCGTCAACCGAGCCTCGACGTCGACCAGCTGGTCGGTCACGTCCTCGGTGTTCGTCGAGGAGTCCTCGACCTCGCCGACCGCGGTGGCGTCCGCGAACGCGTCGTCGAACGACTCGGTGGGGACGCGGAACCGCACCGTGCCGCGGGTCCACGTCTCGTTCCCGATCTCGCGCGAGCGCTGCTCGGTGTCGCTGACGTACCCGTCGTACGACGCCGCGATCGACCGGACCTCGTCGCTCGCGTCGCCGAAGCTCTCGACGTGTATCGTCGCCTCGCCGGTCCGGATCAGCTGCCTGTCGGCGACCGCGTACGCGGACCCGTCCTCGGCCGACCGGGCGTCGTCACTCCCCGCCTCCTGAGGCGCGTCTCCGCCGGCGTCCATCTCCGCGCCCCCGTCGCCGCCCGAGGGGGCGGCGTCGTTCCCGGCCCCGGCACAGCCCGCGGTCACGAGCAGCAGCGCCACCGCGACCGCGACCACCGCGCGTTGTCGGCTCATGGCTCCGAGAACGCGCCCCGCTGTGGTAAAGTATCGCAAAGCACAAACGACCGTTTGTGTCTCGCGGCGCCGGACCGCGCGTCGTGCCGGGCACCGGACCGACCGTCGCCCGAACCGACCGTCGACTGCACCGACCGTCGACGGCACCGACCGTCTCCCACGCCGGCCTGTGGGTCCCGCCGCCACCGGACCTTTGCCCGAGGAGGACGGATCGACGGCCATGACCGACCGTCACCTGCTGGAGATGGAGTGGCGCGACGCGCTGTTCCTCCACTGGCCCGTCAGCCCGGAGACGGTCGCGGCCCGGCTCCCGGAGGGGCTCTCGGTCGCGACGCACGACGGGGACGCCTACCTCGGGGTCGTTCCGTTCGTGATGGCCGACATCGGGCTCCGGGGGATCCCCTTCGGCCTCTCGTTTCCGGAGGTGAACCTCCGCACGTACGTCGACGGACCGCGCGGTCGCGGCGTCTACTTCTTCAACCTCGACGCGGCCGACCCGATCGGGGTACACGTCGCGCGCCGACTGTTCGCCCTGCCGTACTACCGCGCGGAGATGGAGGTGACGACGGAGGGCGACCGCGACCGCCCGGTCGCGACCGACCGCCGCGTGACGTTTACCAGCCACCGCACGCACCGCGGCGCGGACCCGGCCCACGTCGACCTCGCGTACGGCCCCGCGGGCGAGGCGTTCGAGGCGGACCCCGGGTCACTGGCGGCGTTCCTCGTGGAGAACTACCGCTTCTACGCCGAGGGGCGGCGCCTCTACTGCGGGGAGATCGATCACGGACCGTGGCCGCTCCACGAAGCGGACGCGACCGTCCGGACGAACACGCTCTTCGAGACCAACGGGTTCGAGGAACCGGAGGGGGCGCCGATCGCGCACTACAGTCCCGCTGTCGACGTGACCGCCGAACGGATCCGGCGGGTCGAGTTCTGAACCTCGGCGGGTCGAGTTCTGAATCCCGCGGGTCACTCCGCGTCGCGCTCGGCGACCGCGGGACCGTGGCGCCCCACGTCCATGATGAATCCCTCCAGCGCGACGACCGCGTCGTCCTCGTACACCGGTTGCCCGTGCTCGTAGACGCGGACGACCTCGCCGTCGGCCCGCCGGAGGCGGTAGGTCAACTCGAAGGCCTCCTCGCGCTCGAGCGCGGTGGCGACCGTCTCGTCGACCAACCGCTCGTCCGCGTCGAGGATCAGGTCGCCGAGTGCCACCTCGCCCTCGACGAGCGCCGCGGGGTCGTGGCCGAGCACCGCCTCCACCTCGCCCCCGAGGAAGGCCATCTGCCACGGCTCCGTGGGCTCGCAGCGATAGGCCACCCCGGGGAGGTTCGAGACCAGCCGCGAGAGCCGTCGCCGGTTCTCCGCGACCGCCTCTCGCGCTCGCAACTGCTCGACGGCGTTCCTGATCCGGTTGGCCAGCACCTCGTACCGCTCGATCCCCGGCCCCTTCCGCAGGTAGTCCGTCACCCCCGCCGACACGGCCTCGCTGGCGATCTCCTCGCTCCCCTTTCCGGTGAACAGGATGAAGGGCATCTCGGGGTGCCGCGATCGGACCGCGTCGAGAAAGGCGAGCCCGTCCCGCTCGGGCATGTCGAAGTCCGAGACGACGCAGTCGACATCGTCGAGGCGCTCGAGCGCCGCGTCCGTGTCCGTCGCCGTCTCCACGCTGAGGGGTTCGTGTCGACCCAGAAACTCGCTCGCGAGGTCCAGAAACGCGTCGTCGTCGTCGACGTGGAGCACCGTGATCGGGGCTTCCGAGAGCGGCTCTCCGGCGTTCGAGAACACCACGCCGCGGTCGTCGATGGGGACGGTCGCCGCGGCGCCGTCCGCCCGGGCGAGGCTGTCGGCCCTCGGAACGGGCCCGCGCAGTCCCTCCGCGCGTTCCCCTTCCGATACGCCGGACCCACCGCCGTCGTCGGTGTCCTCATCGGCGGCCCGAACGCCATGTGTGCCCATACGTTCGCCATTTTCACCGCCGAAGATAAATGTACCGCGGGGAAGGTGGTTCCGACCGCCAGGGCGGGGCCCTCGTGCGATTCCTCCACGACCGTCGAAGGGACGCGGAGTCGGTAGGTTCGAGCCGTTCGCGGCCGCTACTCACCGACGTCGCCGACGACGAACACCGGGCCGAGCGACTCGTCCGCGATCTGTTCGTGGAGTTCCCCGAAGATCAGCGAGCGCCAGTCCGGCTCACGTTTGCCCATCACGACCGCGTCGTGAGCGATGGCTACCCTGATGATGGCGCGTGTCGGCGTGTCCGTCACCTCCGCCCGTTCTGTGATCGCATCGGCCGGGACGCCGAGGTCGGTGAGCGTCGCGGCGGCGAGGTCAACGAGCTCCGCGGCCGCGGCTGCCGCGGCATCCTCTCCTTCTCCCGTGGCCGCGTACAGGGTCACGTCGATATCGCGGTCGCCGCGGAGCCGTGCCACGAAGCGGGCGATGCGCGCCGCGTCGACGTCGCCCCGGAGCGGAACGAGCACGGAGTCGACCGAAGCGATCGGCCGTGGGAGGAGAAACGCCGTGGCGCCCGTCTCCGCCAGCACGCGGTCGACCGTTTGCTCGCGGTCGTGCGTGAAGACGAGACGGGTTTCCGCCTCGCCGCCGGCGTTCGCGAACGTCTCCGCGACCTCCGAGAGGGACTTTTGCGCCTGCTCTTCGTACTGCTGTCGCATCATGTCGGGCGGCGTCTGCTCAGGGACGACGTGGTACCCAAGGAGGATCACGTCGGTCGTGGAGAGCAGCTCCGGCAGCCCGCCGGGGACGCCCTGCCCTTCCAGAATCGGAAGCGGGATCAGGACGCGCTCACGGCCGCCGCCGTCGGTCAGGACGCAGTTCGTCGTCATGTCGGGACGCGGGGGCGCTCCCGTGCCGATCGGTGTTCTGTCGGTCATTTCAGAGTGCTCCTTTGAGGGTCACGTCGCGCGCGTAGTAGAAGTACCATCCGACGGCACCGACCATGATGGCGATCCCGACGAGCTGTGAGAGCGGCTGCATAAAGACGATGAGTCCGAAGCTCGCGGCCGCCCCGACCAGCGGGATGGCCGGTCCCCCGGGAACGACGAAGTCCGGGTCGTACCACGCCGGCGGGTTCCGGCGAAGCAGGATGAGCGCCACACAAATGAGCCCGTACATGACGAGGTGGAGGAACGAGGCGACTTCCGCGAGCAGTTCGACCTCGCCGACCGCGATCAGGACGAGGATCGGCCCGCCGGCCATGCCGAGCGCGACGTGTGGCGTGCCGTATCTGAGGTTGACCCGGCTGGCCCACTGCGGCAGGATCGCGTCGCGCGAGGTGGCGTACACCGCACGCGAGGTCGAGAGGATGGAGGCGTTGGCCGAGGAGACCGTCGCGAGCAGCCCGGCGAGCAGGATGACGATGGCGCCGGGTGCCCCGAAGAAGTACCGGGCCACCTCGACCATCGCGGTCTCGCCGAACTGCGACAGCGCGGCGCTCCCGAAGGCACTCGTCGCGACGAAGATGGTCGCGACGTACATCGCGCCGACGATCAGCACGGAGCCGACCATCGCCAGCGGGAGGTTCCGACCGGGGTCTTTGATCTCGCCGGCGACGGTCGCTACCTGCGCGAACCCGAGGTAGCTGGTGAACACCAGCGCCGCCGTAGTGAGAACGGGCGTGTATCCGAAGGGCGCGAACGTTTCGGGGGCGGACGGCTCGCCGACCAGTCCGACCGCATCGGCGCCGCCGTACAGCAGGAAGGCCACGAGGATCCCGAGCAGAAGGCCGACGACGTAGTTCTGAAGCGCCGCGGCGTTCTCGGTCCCGGTAACGTTGAGGACGGTGAACGCCACGCCGAAGACCAGCGCGAGCGGGACGACGAGTTCGGGTCGCGGTGCGCCGACTTCCGCGAGCACGGCGACGGCGTACTCGCCGAAGCCCACCAGGTAGAACGCGGACGCGAAGACAAGTCCGAGCCACAGTGAGACCCCGACGACGGCACCGAACGCGGTCCCCATGGCGCGGGAGATGAAGTAGTAGCCGCCGCCGGACCGCGGCATCGCGGTCGCCAACTCGGAGGCGGGAAGTGCGACCAACAGCGCGACGACCGCACCGAGCGCGAACGACGCCGCAGCCGCCGGGCCGGCCTCCCCGGCGGCGATCCCGGGAAAGACGAAGATGCCGGCCCCGATCATCGTCCCGACGCCGATGGCGAGGCCGCCCCGCAGCCCGATCGTCCGTTCCAGTTCGACGTCGCCCTCGTGGACCGTCGTTTCCTCGGTCGTCTCGACCGGTGTGTCGGTTCTCGGCGATTCTCCCTCCCTGTTGGCCCCGCCGAGGGCGGCGTCCGGCGACGCGTCGGTCACGAGTGATACCCCCGAACGACCCCGCGCCACGTCGCGGTGGTGGCTTCGCTCGTGGCCATACGGGTCGAGTCACCGCCGACGCCACTTATGTCTGCGGGCCGACGTGTCCTCGGCGGCTCCGAAGGAGCGGGCGCGAGAACGGCCGTCGGCGAATCGAGGTGTGCCGGTCGCCCTGTAGATCAGGGGAACAGCCCGCTACAGATCAGGGGAACAGCCCGCTACAGATCAGGGGAACAGCCCGCGGTACTCGTGGGCGCGGGCGGTGCGCTCGAGCGCGAGGGTGTACGCGGCGGTCCGGAGGTCCGGGATCGCCCCCTCGTCGTAGCGCTCGATCGTCTCGTCGAACGCGGAGCCGATGCGGCGCTCCAGTTCGGCGTTGACGGTCTCCAGCGGCCACGAGAACTCCTGGGAGTTCTGGACCCACTCGAGGTAGGAGACGATGACGCCGCCGGCGTTCGCGAGGATGTCCGGCACGATCTGGACGTCGCGCTCGGAGAGGATCTCGTCGGCGGCGACCGTGGTCGGGCCGTTGGCGGCCTCGACGATGGCGTCCGCGCGGACGGCGTCGGCGTTGGCCTCGGTGAGAACCCCCTCCACGGCGGCGGGGATGAGCACGTCCACGTCGAGCGTCAGCAGGTCCTCGTTCGCGATGGCGTCGCCCTCGTCCCACTGCGTGCGGTCCTCGACGCGGAGGTCGCCCGCGGTGTACTCCTCGATCGTGCCGCCGGCGTCGACGTGTGCGCCGAGCGTCGGCACGTCGAGACCGTCGGGGTCGTAGACGGCGCCGGTCACGTCGGAGGTGGCGACGATCCGCGCGCCGGCGTCGTCGAGCAGGCGAGCGGCGTGGGAGCCGACGTTCCCGAAGCCCTGGACCGCGACGGTCGCCTCAGAGAGGTCGTTCTCCAGGTAGTCGAAGAGCCGTTCGGTGATGATGGAGACGCCGCGGCCGGTCGCCGCGACGCGCCCCGGCGTGCCCCCGATCTCCAGCGGCTTGCCGGTGACGACCTTCGGGACCGAGTAGCCCTCGTACATGGAGTAGGTGTCCATCATCCACGCCATCGTCTGCGGGTTCGTGTTCATGTCCGGCGCCGGCACGTCCGTCTCGGGGCCGATGAGGCGGCGGATCCCCTCCGTGTAGCGCCGCGTGAGGTTCTCTAAGTCGTTGTCGGTGAGCTCCTTCGGCTCGCAGATGACGCCGCCCTTCGCGCCGCCGAACGGCAGGTCGACGAGCGCGGTCTTCCAGGTCATCCACCCCGCGAGCGCCTCGACCTCCTCCTGGGTGACGCTCGGGTGGTAGCGGACGCCGCCCTTGAACGGGCCGCGCGCGCTGTCGAACTGGCAGCGGTACCCTTTGAACACCTCCACGTCGCCGCTGTCGAGTTCGACCGGGAGCGTCACCTTCAGCGTCCGCTCCGGGTGTTTGAGCCGCTCGAAGACGCCGTGGGTCACGTCGGCGAACTCCTCTGCGCGGTCCATCTGCGCGAGCATGTTCTCGAAGGGGTCGTCGTCCGCCATACCCGCCCCTGCGTGGTCCCCCTAATTGTCCCTTTCGGCAGAAATTGCCATTGACACTGCCACACACGATCGTGAACGACCGCATGCAGGCGGTCCGCTGGTCCGCACCCCGCCGGTCACGACCGACCGCCGCGTCCGCGACGGGGGCGTCCGACGACACTTATGTCCCGCGGGCCACAAGCGCGGGGCATGGACACCGGGACTCGGCCGGACGCGGCCGGCGAGGATGCGAGCGAGGCGGACGCTCCCGAGGCCGACGCGGGTGGTGGCGCTACCTCCGGCGGCGGGGCGGACGGCCCGGGGGAGCCGACGGGGCCGACGGAGCCGCGGGTCGACGTCGAGACGACGACTCCGACCGGAACGATGCGGCGGCTCCACCCCCGGATCCGGGTCGTGTGGCTCCTCCGGGCCGCGGTGCTGGCCGCCGTCGTCGGCGGCATCCTCTTCGGGCTCGACCGAGTGCTTCCGCTTCCGGTCGCGGTTCCCGGGTGGGCGCCCGCGCTCGTCGCGGGCGTCGTCTTTCTCGTCGTGGGCGGACACGCCCTGCTTCGGTATCGGTACTGGCGGTTCGAGCTCCGGGAGGACGCCATCTACCTCGAGCGGGGCGTCTTCACGCGCGTTCGGACGGTCGTGCCGTTCGTCCGGATACAGCACGTCGACTCGCGGCGCGGTCCGCTCGAGCGCGTCGTCGGGCTCGCCTCCTGCGTCGTCTACAGCGCCGGCTCGCGCGGCGCCGACGTGCGGATCCCCGGCCTGCCCCCCGACGGCGCCGACGACCTCCGGGAGGACCTGAAGCGGCTCGCAATCGGCGCCGAGGGGGAGGACGGGGTGTGAAGCTGGCGCCGCTGTCGGTCCCGTACCGCGCGGCCCAGAAGGCCGGGAGCGCGGTCGTTGCGGCGTTTTTCATCTCCGCCGGAGGCGGGGGGACGGTGCTCGGCGACTACGCCCCGCTCCTGGCGGTCGCGGCCGCCCTCGTCGCGCTGGCGTACGAGGTCGCCTACTACCGCCGGTTCGAGTACGAGCTGACCGAGGACACGTTCGACGTGGTCTCCGGCGTCGTCTCGCGGCGGGACCGCGAGATCCCCTACCGCCGGATCCAGAACGTCGACATCAGCCGAGGCGTCGTCCAGCGGCTGCTCGGGCTGGCGGCGGTGGACCTCGAGACGGCGGGCGGCTCCTCGACCGAGGGGGCGATCCGCTACGTCACGCCCGCGGAGGCGGAGCGCCTGCGGTCGGAGATCCAGCGTCGGAAGGCGGGCGCTGCGGCGGGCGAGCCGGCCGCGAGAGCGGGTTCGAGCACGAGCGAGGGGATGGGCGCGGGCGCGGATTCCGACGAGTCGGCCATCGCGTCCGGTGCGCCCGCGGAATCGGAGCTGTTCGCCATCTCGCCGTCCGAGCTGGCGCTCGTGGGCGCGCTCTCGTTCGACCCCCGGCTGCTCGGGCTGGTGGCGTTTCTGGCCTCCGGGTCGGTGCCGGTACTGTCCGGGTTCCTCTCGAGTACGTCCGCGGTGCTTCTGTCCGTCACCGGGCTGTTCCTCGCGGGCGCGCTGCTTCTCGCCTCGTGGCTTCTCGGCGCCGCGATCGCGGTGACGAACTACTACGGCTTCCGGCTGACGCGGTCGGGCGACGAGCTGCGCTACGAGCGCGGGCTGTTCCGGCGCTACTCCGGCTCGATCCCGACCGAGAAGGTCCAGAGCATCGCCGTGACCGACAACCCCCTCAAGCGGCTGTTCGGATACGCGACGCTCACCATCGAGACGGCCGGCTACGCGCCGGGACAGGGCGGGGACTACGGGAGCCAGGCGGCGGTCCCGCTCGCGAAGACCGACCGCGTGTACGAGCTCGCGCGCGAGGTCGAGGCGTTCGAGGAGCCCGACTTCACCCGCCCGCCGGGCCGGATCCGGGTCCGGTACGCCGTCCGGTACGCCGCGGCCGTCCTCGCGCTGACCGGGATCGCGTACGGGATCGACCGCGCGCTCGACCTCGCGGCGCCGTGGGGCGCGCCGCTCGCGCTCCTCGCGCTCGTCCCGGTCGCCGCCCATTACAAGTGGGTCCACCGCGGCTACTGGCTCGGCGAGGACCACCTGCTGACGCGGTCCGGGTTCTGGCGTCGGCAGACGCGAGTGGTCCCCTACTACCGGCTCCAGACCGTCATCGACAGCCGGACGCTGTTCCAGCGGCGCTGGGGCGTCGCCACGGTCGTCGCGGACACGGCGGGGACCGGGTCGTTCACCGGCGGCGACGCGGTGGCGCCCGACGTGGAAGCCGCCGAGGCGGACGCGCTCCGCGGCGCGTTGACCGACCGGCTCCGTCGCGCGCTGATCGAACGCCGCGAACCGGACCGGTCCGCGGTCGGGAGTTCGGTCGATGATGGGACGGACTCGGGGGCCGAAACCGCCGGGTCGGCCGACGCCGACCGGGACGCGTTCGAGTGGCCGTCCGGGGAGGCCGACGGCGGAGGCTGACCGTCGCCGCGGCCCCGCCCTACGCCTCCGCGACCGGAAGCGTCACGGAGACGACGGTCCCGCGCGGCTCGTTGTCCCTGATGTCCACCGCGCCGCCGTACGCCTCGACCGCGTCGCCGACGAGGTAGAGTCCGAACCCCGTGCCGCCGCTGTCGCGGCCACGCTCCCCGCGCTCGAAGACCGCCTCCTTGCGCTCGTCGTCGATGCCGGGTCCGTCGTCGCGGACGTGCAGGGTGACCGTTCCCCCCTCTCGGTCGTGGGCCGCCGCCACCTCGACGTGCGGCGTCTCCCGGTCGCTGTGGACGACCGCGTTCGTCAGCAGGTTCTCGACGACCGGCTCGAGCAGGTCGTCGGCGCGGACGGACACCGACGGGAGTTCCTCGACCTCGATCTCCGCCTCGGGGTGGCCGTCGCGGGCGTCGGCGACCTGCTCGCGCACCAGCGGTGTCAGCGGGACGGTGCGGAGCTCGTGTTCGTCCTCCAGCAGCGTGTTCATGTACTCCTTCATCGTGTGGATGAAGGAGGCCATTCCGTCGATCCGCGACCGGATCACGCCGGCGTGCCGCTCGAACGGTTCGTCCCCCTCGTCGACGACCTCCAGCCTGGACGAGACGACCTGCATGTCGTTGAGCAGGTTGTGTCTGATCGTCCGGTTGATGAACTCCAGCCGCTCGCGCTCCTCGCGGATCGCGCGCTCGTCGTCGAGCCGCGTCAGGGTCCTGTCGAGATGGACCGCGAGCAGTTCGACGGTCTCGACCTCGTGTTCGGCGAACGACTCGCCGAGCAGGTCGATCCGTCCCCTGCAGCCGACCGGCACCGACCGCCCGACCCCGGGACCGGCGTCCGCGCCGTCCCCGGTACCGCCGTCGGCGGACGCGGCCGGTCGATCGCCGAACACCGCGTCGTCAACCGCGATCCGGACGCCCTCCGGCGCAACCGTCTCCCTTACGGCGTCGAGTGCCACCTCGGCGGCCGCCTCGCGGTCCTCGATGGCTCCCAGCCGGGCCGCGTGATCGTGGAGCGTCGCGAGCCGCTCGGCGATCCCCCGCTCGACGGCGAGGTCTCGAGCCTGCACGCTCGATTTGACGGAGTAGAAAGCGAGCGCGAACACGGTCACCGCCCCGATCAACACGGCGTCGAGCGCGATGATGAACGGCTTCAGCCCGCCCATCACCCGGAGCTGGCTGACGATCACCCAGCCGATCAACACCGCGACGGCGGCGGTCCCGACGGCCGTCCGCTCCGCGACCGAGCGGACGTGCCTGGTCTCCCAGTCGAGTCGGACCAGCCGAACGCCGCCGAAGACGAGCGTCATCGCCAGCGCGATGAGGACCGCGTTTTCGGCGACGCTGGCGGCCACGCCCCAGCCGAGGTTCGTCGTGTCGTCGAGGATGTCGTACAGGGGGATCCCGAGCGCGGCGAGTCCGAGGGCGCTCACCGCCCCGCCCGCGGCGTAGCGGCGGAGCGAGCCGCCAGTACCGGCGCCGACCATGGTCAACGATCTGACTCGACGGCATTAAGCGCCCGGGCCGACCCGAGCCCTCGGTATCGTGGTGTTCCCCCGGTTCGCCCCCATCAGACGGCGACGTCCGGGTCCAGAAAGGTCTGAAACTCGACCGTGCGCCCGTCCGGGTCCCGCGCCAGGAACCGGTAGATGTCGTACGTCTCCTCGACGTGCGGCGGCTCGGTCGCGGCCGCGCCGACGCGCTCGTGGTAGGCGTCGACGCCCGCACGGTCGTCCGCGAGGATCGTCACGGTCCCCTCGTCGTCCGTCCGGTCGCGGTCACAGAACCCGACGAGCAGGTTGCCGTGCTTGAGGACGGTACAGTCCGGCTGTTCGAGCCACACGTCCGCGCCGACCGTTTCAACGTAGAAGTCGACGACCGCGTCGTGGTTCTCCGTGGCGAAGAAGACGATGCCCGACATGCGGGTCCGGTCGCGCCCCGAATGCAAAAATCGTCCGGCGTAGGGAGAACCGTCGGTGCGGCGAGACCGCCGCTTCCGGCGCGGCGGGTCAGTACTCCTCGTAAGCGAGGTTCATCAGCCACTGCGAGAAGGCGTCGGACTGCGGGTCGACCTCCTCCTCGCCGATGAACGGCGAGAGCATGTCGCCGGCCATCAGCAGCGAGAAGTCCAGGTCGCGGGCGGCCGGCTCGAGGTAGAAGGTGTTGTGGCCGTCGTAGACGGTATCCTCGCGCTTGATGAGGCCGGACTCCTCCAGCGCTTCCGCGATGCGGCTCCCCTTCCGGGAGGAGACGTCCAGCTCCTTCCAGAAGTCGCTCTGGTGGATGCCGCCCGTCTCGCGGATGAGTTCGAGCCCCGCGTGCTCGTCATCCGAGAGGTCGGCCTCCAGTTCGGACACGCTCATGTGTGTGTTGGCGCCCGCGATTCGCTTAAACCTGACCTTCCGGACGACCGTCCTCCCGGGGTGGGGTCCGCGGCCAGCCGTCGGGAACGGACACGTCGGCGTAGGCCGTCTCGCAGGGCGGCCCGTCCGCGAACGCGAACCGGGGGGCCGGGCCGGTCCCGACGAGCGTGCTGGACCGCGTCCCGTAGCCGTCGCCGTGGACGCAGACGCCCACCTCGTGATCGGCCATGGCCGCGCCCGCGCGGTCGAGCCAGGCGTCCGCGACGTCACCCGGCTCGACGCCCAGCCGGTCGGCGAGTCGGCCGACGCGTTCGACCTGCTCCTCGCCCGCCTCGCGGCGGCGCTCGGGGACCGCGAAGCGCCCGCGGCCGTTGAGCAGTCCGCCGACGTTCGTCAGCACGTGGACGCCGGGGTCGAGCCGCTCGATGGAGAGCCGGCCGCTCCACGAGACGACGAACGCCGCGCGGGCGTCCGCGATCGCGAGATTGAACCCGTCGTAGGAACGCTCGCGGAGCTCCCGCTCCACGCGGCGGACCGCCGCCTCCGCGGTCGGCGCGCGCAGACAGTCGCGCACGAGGAGCCCGCGCGACCGCTCGGCGGGCGGCGACTCGTCCAGCCATCGGTTGGTGACGGTGGCGTAGCAGCCGTATTCGTTGAGCCCGACCCACGTCCCGCCGGCCTCCGCATCGCGCGGCGCGAGGAACGTCGCGGTGCCGTCGTCGGTCGTAGTCCCGTCGTCGGTCGTGGCGCCGTCGCCGACCGCGCCGTCGGCTTCCCCGCCGGCGGCGCCGACCTCCCACAGCGCCGGCGGTTCCGAGGGACGGCCGAGCCCCTCGTCGCGGTTCGCGGCGGCGGCGACCGGCGTCCCCTCGAACGTCCGCCATGCGAGCGCGAGCGTGCACACGACCACGGCTGCGCGCGGCGCGAACAAAAAGCCCGCCGCTCGTCGCGGTGCCGCTCCTCGCGGGGCGGTGGCGACCGCGCGACAACAGGGTGACGGCGGAGGCGGGTCGGACGTCTCGACGGTGCGTCGCGACGGTGATGGCTGTCGGCGTGGGGACTGGACCCGCGCCGAACCCGCGTCCGCCGACGGGGAGAGAAATTACTCAAAATAGAATAAATCTTTTGGTGGCCCGGATCCTCGGTCATCGTATGCACGCAATCGCGGTCACCGAGGGCGGGGGCGATCCCGTCCTGATCGAGAAGCCGCGGCCGGAACCGGCCGCCGGGGAGGCGCTCGTGCGGACGCTCCGGGTGGGCGTCGACGGGACCGACCACGAAGTCATCGCGGGGACCCACGGCGGGTTCCCCGACGGCGAGGACCACCTCGTGTTGGGCCACGAGGCGGTCGGCGTCGTGGCGGACCCGAACGGCACCGACCTCGAGGAGGGCGACGTGGTCGTCCCGACCGTCCGGCGGGCGCCGAACGGGGGCAACGAGTTCTTCGCGCGCGGCGAACCGGACATGGCCCCGGCGGGCCAGTACCACGAGCGCGGCATCGTCGGCGACCACGGCTTCATGGCCGAGTACTTCACCAGCCCCGCGGAGTGCCTCGTCGAGATTCCGCCCGAACTCGCGGAGTGGGGCTTTCTGGTGGAGCCGATATCGATCACCGAGAAGGCGGTCGAGCACGCGTTCGCCTCGCGGTCGGCGTTCGAGTGGGACCCCGAGAGCGCGCTGGTGCTCGGCAACGGCTCACTCGGGCTGTTGACGGTCGCGATGCTCGACGACCGGTTCGACCGGCTCTACTGTCTCGGCCGCCGGTACCGGCCGGACCCCACCATCGACATCATCGAGTCGCTCGGTGCGACCTACGTCAACTCCGAGGAGACGGCGGTCCCGGAGGTCCCGGAGGTCCACGAGGCGCCGGACTTCGTCTACGAGGCGACCGGCTACGCGCCGCACGCCTTCGAGACGATCGAGGCGCTCGCCCCGAACGGCGTCGGCGCGCTGCTCGGCGTCCCGAGCGACTGGGAGTTCGAGGTCGACGGGGGCGCGCTCCACCGCGAGTTCGTCCTCCACAACAAGGCGCTCGTCGGGAGCGTCAACTCCGGCGTGGGGCACTTCGAGGCCGCGGCCGACTCGCTGGCCGCGATGGAGGGGTCGTTCCTCGAGGACCTGGTCACCGGCGTCCACGGGCTGGACGAGTTCGAGGCCGCGTTCGCGGATGACGACACGACTATTAAAACGGCCGTCGAATTCGCCAGCTATGAAGAACGTTGACGACCTGATCGACAGCGCCGCGGAGCTGGCCGAGCGCGGCCTCTCGAAGGGGGAGATCGCCGACGAGCTGAACGTCTCGCGGGAGACGGCGAGCTGGCTCGTCGAGCGCGCCGGCGCGGGCGAGGAGTCGGCAGCCGACGTGCAGGAGGAGCCCGCCGCGACCACGAGCTCGGACATCCACGTCGACTGGAGCGCCATCGGGCGCGACTCGGCGCGGCTCAGCTACGCGGGCAAGGCGATGGCGGACCTGCTCTCGAAGGAGGGCGAGGAGGTCGACCTCACCATCGGCATCGAGAAGGCGGGCGTCCCGCTGGCGACGGTCGTCGCGCGCGCGCTCGACACGGACATGGGCACCTACGCGCCCGCCAAGCACCAGTGGGAGGAGGGCGACATCGCCGAGCACGGCGGCGGCTTCTCGCGCAACTTCGCGGGGATCCGCGGCCGCGAGTGCTACGTCGTCGACGACATCGTCACCTCCGGCACCACGATGGCCGAGACCATCGAGGCGATCCGCGAGCAGGGCGGCGAGCCGGTCGGCTGCTGCGTGCTGGCGGACAAGCAGGGCAACGAGGAGATCGAGGGCGTCCCCATCTACTCGCTGGTGGACGTGGTGCGCGTCGACCGCGAGGACTGAAGCAGTTTCCCGGAGGTTCTCGGGTTTTTTACGGGAGGTAGTGACAGACGCGCTCCGATCGTGCGGGTGTCTCCCGGTTTGAGCGCTCCGGCCGGCTCTCTGTACGGCGCGTTTTCTGTGTCTGTTGTCGATCCTGCCGATCTGGACAGCACCACCCAGAAAGCCCCAGCCGGCTCGACCGGCCGCGACACGCGCTGCGCTCCTCGCTCTCCGCTTGGCGAGACAACCCGCGTCTCGCGAGCCTCCAGCGTGCAGTAGCGCGCCGAAAATCGGAGATTTTCGAGCCGCCGTTCGCTCCGCACCGCGCTCACGGCGACGCCGGAGACACCGCCCGCTGCGGTGCTTGCGGTTCCGGGGCCGGATCGAGCCGGCTGCCCCTTTCAGTCCCGCCCCGCACCGCACAGCGCCGCAGCCTCGCACCTCCCCAGCCTCGGCCGCGGGGCGGGCGCGGGACTGCACCGCATCGCGCCCGCCCCGCGGCCTCCCTCGCGCGCGAGAAACGCGCGCGCCACCGCCACGGTCACACCATCGCCGCGGTCACGCCACCGCCTCGCGGACGGTCGACCCGACGGTCGCCGACAGCGCAACCCCTTTTCCCCCGCGCCGCGTACGAGGGGACATGACGTTCACGCCCGAATCCGAGTCCGACGCCGAGGAGATCCAGCAGCGCGTCGACGAGGCCATCGCGGACAACGACGTGGTCCTGTTCATGAAGGGCAACCGGCTGATGCCCCAGTGCGGCTACTCGAAGCGCGCGCTGGAGCTGATCGGCCAGCACGTCTCCGAGTTCGAGACGGTCGACGTGCTCCCCGCGCTCGACCAGTACCGCGAGGCGCTCGCCGAGCACAGCGACTGGGAGACGATCCCGCAGACGTACGTCGACGGCGAGTTCGTCGGCGGGAGCGACGTGCTCGCGGAGCTCGACGAGCGCGGCGAGCTCGCGGCGTCGCTGAACGCCGAGTAGCCCCGCGGCTCCGACCGCGACCGGGACCCGACCGGGACCCGACCGGACGACTCCGAAACCCCCAGGAGCGACCGACAGCGCGCGTGAGGCCCCTCGTCTCGCCGCACCGGCGCCGCGGAAAGGGCAGCCCCTATAAGGCTCGGTACCCAACATGCGGTAGGTACGGTTGCTCCCTCGCCGCGTCCGCCAACCACCAGAACCCCATTCAACCATGTCAGGCCGCGTGTTCCGACTTCACTCGACGCTCGAACTGCCCCTCGAAGACGTAGAAGAGTACTTCGAGAACGACCCCGACCTCCCGACGGAGATCGACGACGTGGACATCACGCGTCGCAACAACACACTCATCATCAAGGCCGTTTCCTCGGACGAGAACATCAGCAAGTACACGCCGACCGCACAGCTGAAGGCCTCCGTCAGCGAGACGCGCGTCTACGAGGAGGAACCGCCGCGCGCCGGCGGCCCCCAGTGGATGGACGACGAGGAGGAGGAGATCCCCTCGGAGCTCGTCGAGTTCGCCTGCTTCAAGGGCGACCGCGAGACCGTCCTCCAGAACTCGGCGCTCCAGTACCCGATGTTCCTCGTCCTCCGCGACATCGCGCTCCAGGCCGAGAAGGGCACGCTCACCGCCATCACCGAGGAGGGCGAGGAGCTGCAGGCGACCCGCATCGTCGAGGGCGAGGAGCGCCCCGCGACCGTCGAGGTCGTCGAGAGCCCGAAGGGCAACGGCGACGGCGAGGGCGGCGTCAACTGGCGCGACAACAAGTTCATCAGCGACTGAGGCGCCGGACGCGCCCGAGGTAGCTGCTCGTCTCACCGTGACGCCCGCGGACCGCTGCCGATTTACCCGCAGCCCCGCTCTCACTCGCCATGAGCGACGACTGGGTCAGCCTCTTCTCCGGCGGCAAGGACTCCTCGTGGGCGCTGTACCGCGCACTCGCGGAGGGGCTGGACGTGACGCGCCTGCTCACCGTCCACCCCGCCGGCGACTCCTACATGTACCACACGCCCGCGACGCACCTCACCGAACTCGTCGCGGAGAGCGTCGGGATCGACCTCGTCTCCGTCGAACCCGAGGACTTCGAGACGGGCCCGGCGGGGGACGCGGCCGCGGGCGAGCGCGGCGACGCGGAACTCGAGCCGATGGAGGCGGCGCTCCGGGAGATCGCGGCCGAGGAGAGCGTCGACCTCGCGGGCGTCACCGCGGGCGCGGTCGAGAGCGAGTTCCAGACCAGCCGGATCGAGGCGATGTGCGACCGGCTCGGGATCGACCTGTTCGCGCCGCTGTGGCAGGAGGACCCCGAGGAACTGGCGACCGCGATGCTCGACGCCGGCTTCGAGATCCTGATCGTCCAGGTGGCGGCGTACGGCCTCGACGAGTCGTGGCTCGGCCGCCCGCTCGACCGGGAGGCGCTCGCGGACCTCCGCGAGCTCAACGAGGAGTACGGCGTCCACCTGCTCGGGGAGGGCGGCGAGTTCGAGACGTTCGTCGTCGACGGCCCGCACATGGACCGCCGGGTCGACCTGGAGTACGAGACGGTGTGGGAGGGCGACCGCGGGCACATCCGCGTGACGGACGCGCGGCTGGAGTAGCCGGACCGCGGTGGAGCGGCGCCCGCGCGAACGGCATCCGACGCCTACTCGCCGTTCGTGATCTTCGTGTGCGCGCCGATGAGCGCGCCCGAGAGGTCGAGCCCCTTGAGGTGGGTGCCGCGGTCGATGATCGTGTGGCGGACCTCCGCCTCCTCGATGGTGACCTCGGGGAAGACGACGCTGTCGTGGACCGCGGCGTCGCGGACGGTCGCGTCGGCCATGACGTGAACGTTCTCGCCGAGCGTCGCGTTCTCGACGGTCGCGGACTCCGCGACGCGCGTCTCCCCGTCGAGGGTCCACGCGACCGCGTCGAGGTAGCTCTCGGGCGTCCCGATGTCGAACCACGCGCCGTCGAAGGTGAACGCGTGGACCGGCTGGCGGCGCTGGAGCCACTGGATGAACCAGCCCGGCTCGTCGGGGTTGTTGCCGTCGTCGAGGTACGTCCGCAGGTCCGGCAGGGTGTCGGCGGGGAACGCGTAGCAGGCGATGGAGACGAGCGTGCTCTTGGGGTCCTCGGGCTTCTCCTGGAAGTCGACCACGCGGTCGCCCTCCAGTTCGACGAGCCCGTAGGACTTCGCCTTCTCCCGTGAGCCCACGTCGTAGGCCGCGATGGCGGCCGTGCCCTTCGCTTCGAAGAAGTCGACGAACTCGGCCACGTCGAAGCTGATCAGGTTGTCGCCCGCCACGACGACGAGGTCCTCCTCGATCCCCTCCCGTTCCACGAGCTGGGCGAGCGCGCCGACGACGCCGAACTTCTCGTCTTCGGCCTCGGTGTCCTCCACGGAGAGCTTCGGCTTCTCGAACTCGCTGTCCGCGAGGTACGACTCGAAGTCCTCCGCGAACCGCTCGTTCGTGGAGACGAACACGTCGCTGATCCGGTCGTCCGCCTCCAGGTCGGCGAAGATCTCGTCGATCACCGTCCGGTCGCCGACGGGGAGGAACATCTTCGGCCGGTCCTTCGTGATCGGCCAGAGGCGCGTCGCGTACCCACCCGCAAGCACTACCGCTTTCATGAGTGCATCTTCCGGTCCGCGGTTATGGTTTTTGTGACTTAGGCCGACCGAAATCCGGAACCGGACGGGGGCCGCGCACGACCGATAGCGGAGTGCTGCCGGCCGAGAGGGGAACGCGAGCGCGTTTCGGTGCCCTGCCGCCGCGGGGCTTTTCTCGCCGGCCGGCCAACGGCCGGCATGGAGCCGACCACCCGCCAGCGCATCGCGGACCGTCTGCGCGAGGGGCCCGCAACCGCGAGCGACCTCGCGGCCGCGCTCGAGCTGCCGACGCCGGTCGTCTACGACCACCTCGACCACGTCGCGCAGTCGGTGGGCGAGGACGAGCAGTTCCTCGTCGCCCCGCCCGCGTGCCGCGACTGCGGCTTCGACGGCTTCGACGACCCCGTGAACGAGCCCTCGCGGTGCCCCGAGTGCAAGTCCGAGCGCATCGCCGAGCCCGAGTTCCTGGTCGACGAAGCGTAGCGATGCTGCGGCGCGGTCTCGGCGTTTAGAGCGGGTCAGTCGAACGGCGGTGCCTCCGCCCCGACCGCGAAGCTTACCGATCGGGTCAGCACCACCCGGGAAGCCCCGGCCGGACCAGCCGGCTGCGTCTCTCGGTCCCACTCCGCCGCGGCGCGCGCCGACAGCACGGCACCACGACGGCCGTGCCCGCTCGTTCGGCCGGTCGGCAGCTCACCGTCAGACGGCCAGCACCGCGTCGACGACGATCAGCAGCGCGAAGCCGACGAGGAACGCGGCGGTCGCGGCGTCGGCGTGCCCGTGCCCGTGCGAGGACGGGATCATCTCGCGGAAGACCACGGCCATCATCGCGCCCGCGGCGAACCCGGCCGCGACGGGGAAGACGCCGGTGGCGACCGAGACCAGCCCGAAGCCGAAGATCGAGGCGAGCACCTGCGGCACGAGCCCCGACAGCGTCGTGTACAGGAGGACCCGGGGGTTCGACAGCCCCGCGTCGCCCATCGGGAGCGCGAACGCGAAGCCGTCGGGGACGTTCTGGAGGCCGATGACGACGGCCAGAAGCAGCGCGACCGACTCCAGCCCGGACGCGAACGCGACGCCGACCGCGAGCCCCTCCGGCGCGTTGTGGAGGGTTATCGCCCCGCCGATCAGCAGGGCGCGGCGGACGGTCGAGAGCTTCTCGGGGTCGTCCGGGGGCGCGCCGCCCTCGCGCCGCCACCCGCGGTACCGCGCGTGGATGTGCGGGATGACCCGGTTGCCGCCCAGGAGGACGAAGCCGCCGAGGAAGACGCCGACCAGCACCGGCCGCAGCCCGCCCTCCTCCGTTCCCGGGAGGATCAGCCCGAAGACGCTGGCGGCGATCATGATCCCCGCCGCGAGGCCGAGCGAGGCGTCGTAGGTGCGGTGGCTCACCCGCGAGCGCACGAACACGGGGAGTGCGCCGAGTCCCGTGGCCGCCCCCGCGACCGTCGTCACCCACAGCATCGTCCAGAAGTGGTTCATGCGGTCGGCTTCGGCGAGCGGTCATAAATACTCCCGTCCCGGCGACGCGGCGCGAGGCGGAGCGCGGTCGAGCGGCAGGTCGCTCGGCGACCGCGGCCCCACCGATTATGTCGCCGGCCGCCGACCGCTCGACCATGACCGAACGCGTCGCGATCATGGGCGCCGCGGGGCGCGACTTCCACGACTTCAACGTCCGCTTCCGCGGCGCCACGCCCGCGGAGCGCGTCGTCGCGGTCACGCGCGCGCCCGGCCAGAACCTCGGGGAGGCGGAGGGCGGCGAGGAGGCGGAGGGCGGTAGCGAGGAGACGGAGGACGGCGAGGCTGCCGACCGCCCGCGCTACCCGCCCGAACTCGCGGGGCCCGGCTACGACGAGGGGGTTCCGATCGTCCCGGAGGCGGAACTGGAGGCGGTCGTGACCGGCACCCACCCCGCGGTCCCGGACGCCGGCGCGGACCGCGTCGTCTTCTCCTACTCCGACGTGAGCCACGAGGCGGTGATGCACGCCGCCTCCCGCGCGCTCGCGGCCGGCGCGGACTTCGAACTGCTCGGCCCGGAGACGATGCAGGTCGCCCTCGACACCCCCGTCCTCGCGGTGGACGCGGTCAGGACGGGCTGCGGAAAGTCCTCCGTCGCCCGGGGGCTCGCGGACGCGCTCGACGCGCGCGGCGCGGACGTGGCCGTCGTCCGCGAGCCGATGCCGTACGGCGACCTGATCGAGAAGCGCGCGGAGCGGTTCGCCACGCCCGCGGACCTCGACGACGCCGACCTCACGCTGGAGGAGCGCGAGGAGTACGCCTGGCACGTCGAGGCGGGACACCCGGTCCACGCCGGCGTCGACTACGAGGCGGTCCTCGCGAACGCCGCCGCGGAGGCGGACGTGGTGGTCTGGGACGGCGGCAACAACGAACTCCCGTTCGCCGAGCCGGACGTCCACCTCGTGCTCGCCGACCCCACACGCCCCGGCCACGAGCGTCGCTACCATCCCGGCGAGGCGAACCTCCGCGCCGCGGACGCGGTCTGTCTCACCAAGCTCGCGGCCGCCGAGCCGGAGGGGATCGCGACCGTCGAGGAGAACGTCCGCGAGGTCGCGCCGGCGGAGGCCCCGGTCCTCCGCGCGGAGTCGGTCGTGAGCGTCCCCGACCCGGACCGGATCGAGGGCGCACGCGTGCTCGCTATCGAAGACGGTCCGACCGTCACCCACGGCGACGCCGCCCGCGGGGCCGCGACCGTCGCGGCGCGGCGCTACGGGGCCGCCGAGCGCGTCGACCCCGAACCGGCCGCGGTCGGGTCCGTGGCGGAGACGCTCGCCGAGTACGACCACCTCGACCGCGTGCTGCCCGCGATGGGGTACACCGACGCGCAGGTCGCCGAGTTGGAGGCGACGATCGAGGCCTGCGAGGCGGACCTCGTGCTGGCCGGCACCCCCTGCGACGTCTCGCGCGTGCTGGACGTGGACGCGCCCGTCGTAGACGTGGACTACCGCTTCGAGCCCGTCGGCTGGTCCTTCGAGGAGTTCGTCGCCGAGCGCGCGGAGACGCTCGGGCTGAACTGACGTGGTGACCGGTCCGGGACGCCCCCCAGTCAGCGGTTCATTCGTGGTAGACGGGTTCGCGTTCGACCGCCTGTGACTTCGCGATCGCCTCCTCGACGAGGGTGACGACCTCCCGCGTGGTGTATCCGTCGGCCAACTCGAGCGCGACCGCGACCCCCTCGCGGTCGTTCACCGGAACGACCACGTCGAGCATCTCCTCGTAGACCCGGACGGTCGCGTGTAGCTGCGACTCCTGGGTCCGTTCGTAGGCGCCGTAGCCGAGCGCCTCGAGCTGGAGATCGCGAACGATCTGGTCCACCTGTTCGCGCTCGAAGGTCTCCCTCGCCCACTCGCTCTGGTAGACGTGGTCGACCTCCTCGCCCGTGAAGTAACTCACGCCGACCAACGGTTCGTGGCCGATATCCTCCTTGATCCGTTCGAGGACGCGCTCCGCAAGTTCCTCCATACTCCCAGACCTCCTGTTGGGACTGTAAAACTTGGTCACCAGCGACATGTCCGGGCGGGCGTGAACACCCATCGCCCGGTCGGTTCCGACACCGGGCCGATCAGTTCTCGACCGCGCTCGCGGCCCGGATGATCGTCTCCTCGTCGAACTTCGGCCCGACGAGCTGGAGCCCGACCGGGAGCTCGTCCGACTCGCCGGCGGGGACGGAGATAGCGGGGAGGTTCGCGAGGTTCGCGGGGGTCGTGTTGGCATCCGCGAGGTAGAGCTTCAGGGGGTCGTCGAGCCCCTCGCCGAGTTCGAACGGGGGAACCGGCATCGTCGGCGAGGCGATCACGTCGACCTCCTCGAAGGCGTCCTCGAAGTCCTGTCGGACCCACGCGCGGGCGTCCTGCGCCTTCTCGTAGTACTTGTCGTGGTAGCCCGCCGAGAGCGCGTACGTGCCGAGAAGGATCCGACGCTTGACCTCCGCGCCGAAGCCCTCCTCGCGCGTCGCAGCGAACGTGTCGTTCCAGTTGCCCTCGGCGTCCGCGGAGTGGCCGTAGCGCACGCCGTCGAAGCGCGCGAGGTTGGAGGAGGCTTCCGAGGTCGCGATGACGTAGTAGGCCGCGACCGCGTGCTCGACGGAGGGGAGCGACACCTCGACGGTCTCCGCGCCCTGCTCTTCGAGGTCCGCGACGGCCGCCTCGACCGTCTCGACGACGCCCTCGTCGGCGCCCTCGAACAGCTCCGTCGGGATCCCGACCGTCAGCCCCTCGACGTCGCCGTCGGCGGCCGCGGCGTAGTCGGAGTCGGCGCCTTCCTCGCGCGTCGTCCCGTCGTTCGGGTCCGGGCCGGCGATGACGTCGAGGAGTTCGGCCGCCTCCCGCACGGTCGGCGCGATGGGGCCGATCTGTTCGAGCGAGTTGGCGTACGCGATCAGGCCGTACCGCGAGACCAGCCCGTAGGTGGGCTTGATGCCGACGACGCCGCAGAAGGCCGCCGGACAGCGCACGGAACCGCCGGTGTCGGAGCCGAGCGCGAGGTCGGCCTCGCCGGCCGCGACCGCCGCCGCGGAGCCGCCGGAGGAGCCGCCCGGCACGCGGTCGGTGTCGACCGGGTTCCGGGTGGCGCCGAACGCGGAGGTCTCCGTCGTCGTCCCCATCCCGAACTCGTCCATGTTCGCCTTGCCGACGATCTCGGCGCCCGCGTCCGTCAGGCGCTCGACGACCGTCGCGTCGTACGGCGGGACGTAGTCGGCGAGCATCTCGGAACCGCAGGTGGTGCGGACGCCCTCGGTGGAGATGTTGTCCTTCACCGCGACCGTGGTGCCCGCGAGCGGCCCGTCGTCGGCCCCCTCGATCGTCTCCTCGGTGATGAACGCGTTGAGCTCCGCCATCTACGACACCTTCGGTCCCTTGAAGAAACCGTCCTCGGAGTCGGGCGCGTTCGCCAGCGCCTCCTCCTGGGTGAGCCCCTCGCGAACCTCGTCCGGGCGCATCACGTTCACGAGTTCCTCCTCGCGGTCGGTCTCGGGCACCTCGTCGAGCGCCTCGAAGTGGTCGAGGATGTCGGCGAACTGCTCGGCGAACGTCGCCACCTCCGCCTCGTCGAGGTCGACGCGCGCCAACTCGGCGACGTGCTCGACCTCCTCGGGGTCGACGGCCGCGGCGCCGGACGCCCCGTCGCCGGCCGCGCCCTCGCTCTCGTCGGACGTATCGCTCATACCGGAGGGTGCCGCGGACCGGGAGTAAGGGTTTCGGAAGCGCGGTCCGGCCGCACGCGAGCGGGGGCGACGACCGCAGACGGCGCCCCGAAAGACGGTGTGTCAACACGGCCCATAGACATATCCGGCGGGAGCGCGAAGCGCCGAGGATGGCAGACACAAAGGACGGTCGCGAGAAACAGGCGCGCAACGCCGACCGCCGCCAGCGGGAACGGGACATCGCCGCGGAGATGGACCGCTGGGACGACGCGGAGCCGCCGGTCGCCCCCGGCGAGCTCGCGTACTTCGAGGCCGACCTCGAGTCCGTCGCCTTCCCGGCGACGGGCCGCGAGATCGTGGAGACGGTCGGCGACCGCGAGATCGAGGCGACCGACGGGAGCCACGCGGTCGCGGACCTCGTTCCGGACGCCGACGGCGAGACCTTCACGTCCCCGGAGGCGGTGCGCGTGCGCGTCCAGCGCCCGTCGGTGGCCCGCGCGATGAAGCGCGTCGTGGAGGCGGTCGATGCGCTCCCGTACGCGTCGCTGGACGACTCCCAGCGCGACGCCTACGCGCGGACGTTCCGGGAGCTTGAAGCGATAAGTCCGACCGACGAGGACGAGGGCATCCGGGCCATCGCGGACTGGATCGTCGAACGGACCGAGGAGAAGGAGGCCGCGCCCGGCTCGCGGGACGTGCGCCGCCGGGCCGCCGAGTTCTGTCGAGAGAACGGCTACGAGGTGCGGAACGACGAGTGGCTCGGGGTCTGAGAGCGCTTCGCGGTCGTTCTCGGGCCCGTTCCATGGCGCGTGGCGGGTGACGAGGAGGGGCCGATAGCGGGGGTATCCGGCTCGAAATCCCGCGCCGGCCCTCTCCACTCCTGATCTGGTTTTGGTACAGATCCTGCCACTCGGGTCAGCACCGTCCAGAAAGCCCCAGCCGGCACCGCGACCGCACAGCAGCCTCGCACCTCCCCAGCCTCGGCCGCGGACCGGCCGCGAACCGCACAGCAGGCGGCCGGCCCGCGCCCTCCCTCGCGCGCGTTCCTCGCGCGCGCCGCCGCGACGATCGACCGACCAACCGACGGTCACTGAACGGATAGCCGTGGCCGATCTCTGAGTCTGCCAGTGGTTTCCTGTGAATCCCTCGAGAGAGGTGCGAAGGACCCGTACTCAGTCCAACAGCTGCTGAGCGATCGTGTTCCGGAGCACCTCGCTCGTCCCCTCGTAGATCTCGTTGAGCTTCGCGTCGCGGTAGTAGCGCTCCAGGGGGAAGTCCGTCGTGTAGCCGTAGCCGCCGTGGATCTGGATCCCCTCGTTGGCGACCTCGCGGGAGATCTCCGAGGCGTACAGCTTCGCCTGCGCGGCCTCCTTGATGTAGTCCTCGCCCCGGATCTTCCTGTCCGCGGCCCTGTGCATCAGCAGCTTGGCCGACTGCACCTTCGTGTCCATGTCCGCGAGCTTGTGCTGGATCGCCTGGAAGTCGGCGATGGGCTGGTCGAATTGCTCGCGGTCGCCGGCGTACTCGACGGCGTCCTCCAGGGCGGCGCGCGCGATGCCGACCGACCGCGCCGCGATGGTGATCCGGCCGCCGTTGAGCGTCTTGAGCGCCTGCACGAAGCCGTCGCCCTCCGCGCCGAGCAGGCGGTCCTCGGGCAGTCGCATGTCGTCGAAGCGGAGCTCCGCGGTCGGACAGCCCTTGTCGCCGAGCTTCTTCTCCGTCCCCTCCACGATGAACCCCTCGTCCTCCTCGGGGCGGACGACGAACGAGGAGATGCCCTTCCGGCCCGCGTCGGGGTCCGTCTTGGCGAACAGGGTGACCGTGTCCGCGACCGAGCCGTTGGAGATCCAGAGCTTCCCGCCGTTGACGACGTACTCGCCGGTGTCGGCGTCGTACTCCGCGGTCGTGTCCATCGCCGGCACGTCGGAGCCGGCGCCGGCCTCCGAGAGCGCGAACGCGCCCACGTCGGCCCCCTCGTTGAGCGGCGTGAGGAACGTCTCCTTCTGCGCCTCGTCGCCGAAGGCGTAGATCATGTTGCCCGCGAGCGACGTGTGGGCGGCGACGACGGTCGCGAGGCCGCCGGAGCCGCGGGCGATCTCCTCCAGTCCGATGGCGTAGCTGTGGTAGTCGAGGCCGGCGCCGCCGTACTCGACCGGGAACGGCATGCCCATCAGCCCGAGGTCGGCCATCTGGTCGACCAGATCGGCGGGGAACTCGTCCTCCGCGTCGATCTCGGCGGCCCGGGGTTCGACCTCCTCGTCGACGAACTCCGCGACGGTGTCGCGGATCTGCTTCTGCTCGGCGGAGAGCGTGAAGTCCATACGAGTTCTCCCCGTCGGGCGTCCTTATGAGTTACTACACGGTCTTTGATGTGGGACCGGCCGCGGCGACCGGGTCGGCGGCGCAGGGGCGCCCTCGGACGGTCGGCGGGGTGGATCCGGACCGATCCGCGGCGCTCGGACGGCCCACGACACTTTTTATGTCTGCTTCCATAAGGACCGATAGCTAAATGAGCGGACGCGACCCCTCCCCAGGAGAACCCGACCTCGCGTGGTGCCACGAGGCCGTGCAGGGCGTCTCGCGCACCTTCGCGCTGACGGTCGACGTGCTGGACGAGCCGATGTCGAGCCACATCTGTCTCGGGTACCTCCTCTGTCGCGTGGCCGACACCGTCGAGGACGCCGGCCACATCCCGCCCGCGGAGCAGGCGGAGATCCTGCGGACCTACGACGCGGTGCTCGACCCGGACGACCCGACCACCATCGGCGAGTTCCGGAGCGCGGTCGACCCGCACATCCCGGCGCCCGCGGAGCGGAACGACGACTGGGCGGTCGTCGCGGAGTCGCCGACGGTGGTCGCGACCTTCGAGGACCAGCCCCGCGACGTGCGGGAGGCGGTCGTCCCGCCGGTCCGCGAGATGGTCGACGGGATGGCGATGTTCGTCGAGCGGCACGCCGGGGAGGGCGGGCTGCGCATCGACGACCGCGCCGAGCTGGAGCAGTACTGCTACTACGCGGCCGGCACCGTCGGCACCCTGATCACCAACCTGCTGACCCGCGGCGACGTGGACGGGGACCGCGTCGAGCGCCTCTACGACACCGCCGAGGAGTTCGGGCTCCTGCTCCAGCTCGTCAACGTCTCGAAGGACGTCTACGACGACTACACGGAGGAGAACAACGTCTACATCCCCGCCGAGTGGCTGGCCGACGAGGGCGTCCCGCAGGAGGAGATCGTCGCCCCGGAGAACCGCGAGTCCTCGGCCCGCGTCGTCGACCGCACCGCCGACCACGCCCGCTCGTTCCTCGACGACGCGCAGGCGTACCTCGAGACGATGCCGCTCAGACACGGCAACACGATGGCCGCCTGGAGCGTCCCCTACCTGCTCGCGGTCGGCACGCTCCGCGAGCTCGGCTCGCGGCCGGAGGACGCGCTCACCGAGACCGGCGTGAAGATCTCCAGACAGGAGGTGTTCGCGGTGATGAACGTCGCGAGCGAGGCCGGCCGGGAGTCGCTCTCGGAGCTCCGCGAGACCATCGCCCGCACGCCGTACCACCGCGCCGCCGGCTTCGCCGACTGAGCAGCGAAAGACCCGCCCTCCGGCCGCCCTTCGGCCGTCCTTCGGCCGCCCTCCACGGGTGACGAATCCGCGCGCTTTTAACCGCGCCGCGGGAACGAACGGCCATGAGCTTCGAGAAGGAGGACGAGGTCGTGCTGCACGACAAACACAGCGAGTTCGACGGCGAGGCCGGGACGGTCACGCAGGTCGTCGAGTCCATGTTCGGCGAGGCGACGTACACCGTGAGCTTCGAGGACGGACAGGAAGTCGGCGTGCCGGCCGACGACCTCGAGGAGGTCGAGGGCGACGCGGACGAGGAAGACGCCGACGACGAGACGGACGAGGAGTAGCCAGCCCACCCAGATGCCCCGCGTCCCGCTCCACTACGTCGACCTCCGGACGTTCTGTTACGCCACGGAGGACGAGAAGCGCGTCGAGGAGGCGCTCTGCGCGTTCCTCCCGGACGAGTTCGAGATCGACCGCGTGGAGAACGTCGGCCACCACGGCGACCGGATCGTCGTGCTCTCGGCGCGCCTCGAGCGCGCCGACGAGATGCGCCACGTGCTGGGACGCGTGAGCGAGTTGGACGACATCGAGCGCGTGCTGACCGAACTCGACGGGCGCGTCGACGACAACTGTTCGCTGTTCCTGCGGCTCGATAAACAGGCCGCCTTCCGCGACGAGGTGCGGCTCGGCCCGGGGCTCACCCTCCGCGCGAAGGTCGAGGCATATCCCGCCAAGAAGCCCCGAGCGGTCGAGACGGCCCGCGAGCTGATCGCCGATCTCGCCGGGATCGACGTCGAAGAGTTGGAGACCGACGAGACGGAAGCGCCCGACGAACCATAAGCGTCCGACGAACGATAAGCGTCCGACGAGTCGCCGGCGGCCGCGGCGGGTCGGCCGCAACCGGTCGCGTCGCCGCCAGTTTTTCCCCCAATCCGAGCGGACCTCGGCAGATTTATGAGCGTCGTCCCGGGACCACCGAGCGAATCGCCGGGCGGGGTCGCGACCGTGACCGGTTACGGAGGACGGTCGGGAACGGACGCGTGCGCGGCCGCGGCCGCCGCCGGGCAGAGACAAAAATGAGCACGGACGGAAACGACCGCGGAGGCGCGACGGTGGAGGGCGGCCGCTCGGGCGAGCGCGAGGCGGCCTCCTTCGTGGAGTACGGCATCGAGGACAGACCGCCGCTCGGGGAGTCGGTGGCGCTCGGGCTCCAGCACTACCTCACGATGGTGGGGGCGAACGTCGCCGTCCCGCTGGTGCTGATCGGCGAGATGGGCGCGAGCGACGCGCAGGCGGCACAGCTGGTCGGGACCTTCTTCGTCGTCTCGGGGATCGCCACCCTGCTCCAGACGACGGTGGGGAACCGCTATCCGCTGGTGCAGGGCGCCTCGTTCGCGCTGCTGGCGCCCGCGCTGGCGGTGGTCGCGGCCGTCGGCGGGCCCTTCGAGGTGGCGATGCGCGAGCTCCAGGGGGCGATCATCGCGGCCGCGCTCGTGCAGGTGGTCGTCGGTTACTCGGGCCTGATGGGACGGCTGAAGGAGTACCTCTCGCCGGTCGTCGTCGCGCCGGTGATCGTCCTGATCGGCCTGTCGCTGTTCGACGTGCCGCAGATCGCCACCGCGGGACAGAACTGGTGGCTGCTCGGGTTCACGCTGGTCGCCATCGTCGCCTTCTCGCAGTACCTCGACGCCTACAGCCGGTACGCGCGGCTGTTCCCGGTGCTGCTCGGCGTCGTCGCGGCGTACCTGCTGGCCCTCGCGCTCTCGCTCGCGGGCGTGTACGCGACCGGACAGCCCGGCTACGTCGACCTCTCGGGGACGACCGAGGTCCCCCTGCTGCTCGCGGTGACGCCGTTCCAGTGGGGGGCGCCGCAGTTCACCGGCGCGTTCGTCGTCGGGATGTTCGCGGGCATCGTCGCCTCGATGATCGAGAGCTACGGCGACTACTTCGCGGTCGCGCGGCTCGCGGGCGTCGGCGCGCCCTCGAAGAAGCGCGTCGACCACGGCATCGGTATGGAGGGCATCGGCAACGTCGTCGCGGGGATCATGGGCACCGGGAACGGCTCCACCTCCTACTCCGAGAACATCGGCGCCATCGGCATCACGGGCGTCGCCTCGCGGTTCGTCGTGCAGGTCGGCGCCGTCGTGATGATCGTGGTCGGCTTCGTCGGTCCGATCGGCCAGCTCATCGTCACCATCCCGTCGCCGATCGTCGGCGGGCTGTTCGTCGCGATGTTCGGCCAGATCGCCGCGGTCGGCCTCTCGAACCTGAAGTACGTCGACCTCGACGCGCAGCGCAACGTGTTCACCGTGGGGCTCGCGCTGTTCGCCGGCCTCGCGGTCCCCGCCTACGTCGGCACCGTCGGCGGCGTCGCGGCGTTCCGCGAGGGGATGGCGGGCGTGGCCGTCCTCGGCCCGGTGCTGGGTGCGCAGGTGGTCGCGGACACGGTCTACGTCGTCGGGTCGACCGGGATGGCCGTCGGCGGCATCGTCGCCCTGCTGCTCGACAACACCATCCCGGGCACTCGCGAGGAGCGCGGCCTCGACCAGTGGGAGGCGATCTCCGAGGGCGACGAGGCGTTCGACACCGCGCTCGAACGCCTCCGGGAGTAGCCCCTCGGACCCGTGAGCGCCGCCGACTCGTCGGGGACCGGGGACAGCGCGCGGCCGCGCTACCGCGGCCGCGACCGCCGGCGCGGCGCGCTCTCGGTGAGCGACGAGCGTCTGCTGGTCGGCGACGCGAACGAGGGAGGCGACCCCGTCGCGGTCTCGCTCGCGCGCGTCGAGGAGGTGACCCACCGCCGCGTCGACTGGTACCTCGTGTTGCTCGGCCTCGCCGTCGTGGCGTTCGGCCTCGCCTCCGTCCCGAGGAACCCCGTCGCGGGCGCGGCGTTCGCGCTCGCGGGACTCGGCAGCCTTCTCGTGACGTGGCGCCGCCGCGACCGCGTTCGGGTTCGGGTCCGCGGACGGCCGAAGCCGCTGACGCTGTATCCCGCGGAGCCGGAGCGATTTCTGTCGGCGGTCGGAGCGGCGCTCGACGCGGCGCGGGCGGAAGGGGGGTGAGCGGCTCCCGGTCGACCTCGCCCGCCAGCCTTGCGCGTGTCGCTACCCCTTTTAGGGGTGGGCTCCGTCGTCGGGGTATGAACGACGAGCGGGAGGTGCTCGACGTACTGACGACGAACGCCCGCGAGAGCCTCGCGGACATCGCCGCACAGACCGGTCTCGACGAGGAGGCGGTGGCCGACGCCATCGCCTCGCTGGAGCGCGAGGGCGTCGTCCACGGCTATCAGGCCGTCGTCGACTGGGACCGCACCGACGAGGAGAAGGTGCGCGCGGTCGTCGAGGTGAACGTGGAACTCGACCGCGAGACCGGCTACGAGGAGATCGCCGACCGGATCGCGAAGTTCCCCGCGACCCACGCGCTCCACCTCGTCTCCGGCGACTACGACTTCGCGGTCGAGGTCGAAGGCGCCTCGATGCAGGACGTCTCCCGGTTCATCTCCGAGCAGGTCGCGCCCATGCCGGAGGTCACCCAGACGGTGACCCACTACATCATGGAGACGTACAAGGACGGCGGGATCCGCTTCGAGGACGGCGACGACGACGACCGGCTCTCCGTGTCTCCATGAGGCTCTCGGAGCGCGCTCGGGACCTCCCGGAGTCGGGGATCCGGAAGTTCTTCGAACTGGCGGAGGCCCGCGACGACGTGATCTCCTTAGGCGTCGGGGAGCCGGACTTCTCCGCGCCGTGGGCGGCCCGCACCGCGGCCATCGACTCGCTGGAGCGCGGCCGCACCTCCTACACGGCCAACCGGGGCATGCTGGAGCTGCGGGAGGCGGTCGCGGACCATCACCGGCGGTACGACCAGGTGTACGACCCCGAGTCGGAGGTCGTCGTCACCACGGGCGCGAGCGAGGCGGTCGACCTGGCGTTCCGCGCGCTGGTCGACCCCGGCGACACGGTCGCGATCCACGAGCCGGCGTACATCTCCTACGGCCCGGGTGTCGACCTCGCGGGCGGCGAGCGGCTGCCGGTCCGGACCCGCGCCGAGGACGACTTCGTGCTCACTCCGGAGGTCCTCAGGGAGGCGGGCGCCGAGGACGCGGACCTGCTGGTGCTCTGTTACCCGAACAACCCCACGGGCGCGACGATGGACGCCGACGAGCTGGCCGACGTGGCCGCCTTCTGCCGCGAGCACGACATCCGGGTGATCGCCGACGAGATCTACGCGGCGCTCACCTACGGCTCCGACCACGACTCCATCGCGACCCAGCCCGGGATGCGCGAGCGCACGGTGGTCATCAACGGCTTCTCGAAGGCGTACGCGATGACGGGACTCCGGCTCGGGTACGCGATGGGGCCCGCGGAGGCGATCGACGCGATGAACCGGATCCACCAGTACACGATGCTGTCGGCGCCGACCACGGCCCAGTACGCCGCGATCGAGGCGCTCCGCTCCTGCGACGACGAGGTGGCGGAGATGGTCACGGAGTACGACCGACGCCGGAACTACGTCCACTCGCGGTTCGCGGAGATGGGCCTCGACTGCTTCGAGCCGAAGGGCGCCTTCTACGCGTTCCCGCAACCCGGCGGCGACGACGAGCAGTTCGCGGAGGACCTGCTGGAGGAGCAGGGCGTCGCGGTCGTCCCCGGCTCCGTCTTCGGCGAGGGCGGCGCGGGTCACCTCCGCGTCTCCTACGCCACCTCGATGCGCGAGCTGAAGGCCGCGACCGACCGGATCGAGGCGTTCCTCGCGGACCGTGACTGACGTCCGTTCGCGGTTCGGGGAGGCGTCGGGCTCCACCGACGCTCCCGGAACGTTCTGACGGGGCGCGGCCGCGAGGACGTGACGTACCGCGAGCGAGAGCCGCTGTCGGCTCATGCACACGAAGCCGGTCGGCGCACGGCCGGCCACGCGCTTTTAGTGACTGGACGGCGACCGCCCGTGCATGAGCTACGAAACGGCGACCGACCGCGGGTTCCTGCTGTCGGGTCGCGACTGGAAGGTCATCGGTACCGCGGCGGCGCTGATGGCGCTGAACGTGCTGGTGATGTACGTCGTCGCCGTCACGCCGCTCGCGGCCGTCAACGACTACCTGTTCGCGATTCCGATCCTCGGCGCGGTCGTCTACGGCGCCGCCATCTACGCGGGCGAGTCGATCGCAGCGCGGGGCATCGAGGGCGGCAACGTCGGGCTCGCCCTCGCGGGCGTCGCGGTGCTACAGGGCGCGTTCGGCGTCTTCGGCGCGGGCGTGCTCTCGGTCGTGCCGGCCGACTCGCGCGCGCTCGTGCTCGGCGTCGCGGCGGTCGTCACGGCCGCGATGACCGCGCTGATCGGCGGGTACGTCTACGCCCGCGCCGGGACGACCTTCGAGCACTACGGGAAGTGGTCGACGTACGCCTTCCTCGGCGGCCTCGGCGGGGTCCTCGTGGGGAGCTTCTTCACGCCCGTGCTGCTGGTCGGCTTCGTCCTCATCATGCTCGGCTTCCTGCTCCGACTCGGCTGGGAGATGTGGCGCGTGCGCGACGGTCGCGTCCAGGCCGTCTCGCTGCAGGCTGTCGGGCTCTACGTCGCCGTGGCCGGCGTCTTCGTCCACGTCCTGCAGATCGTGGTTCGGATGCTCGCGGAGCGGTAGGGCCCGCCGCGGTCGGGGCTCGAGCCGCGACTCCGGAGTTTTCTGCCGACCGGGTTTCTGCCGACCGGGTTTCTGCCGACCGGGTTTCTGCCGACCGGAGTTCTGACGATCAGGCTACATAAATCCGCGTCCGGAAGTACCTTTCCGTCCCCCCGCCGTCGCCTCCGCCGACGCGATGGCTTCGGACGTTCACGACCCCGTGATCCGGGCCTACTACGCCTATCAGCTGACCGCCTCGGCGGGGTTCATCTGGCCGGTGTTCACGCTGTTCCTGCTGTGGAACGGGCTCTCGTTCGCCCAGATCGGCACGCTCGGCGCCGTCTCCGCGGTGCTGGTCGCGGCGCTGGAGGTGCCGACCGGCGGGTTCGCCGACCGCGTGGGGCGCCGGAACGCGCTCGCGGTCGGCATGGCCGCGATGGCGGCGTCGGTGGCGGGGTTCGTCGTCGCGGAGACGTTCCTCGCGTTCGTCGCCCTCTACGCGCTGTGGGCGCTCGCGCTCTCCCTGCGGTCGGGGACAGCCGACGCGTGGCTCTACGAGACGCTCCGCGAGCGCACCGACGAGTCGTCGTTCACGCGCGTCCGCGGACGCGGCGGCGCGGCCAACCAGTGGGGGTCCGCGCTGGCGATGGTCGCGGGCGGCCTGCTGTACGTGCGCCACCCGACCTACCCGTTCGTGGCGGCGGCGGTCCTCCACGCGCTCGGCGTGGCCGCGGTGCTGTCGCTGCCGGAGAACGAGGCGCTCGGCGACCCCGCCGCGAGCGAGGCGCTCGGCGTCCGGGAGGCGCTGGGCCTGATCCGGGCGGAGTTCCTCGCGCCCGCGCTGCGCGCGTTCGTGCCGTTCGTCGCGCTCTTCTTCGCGGTCGTGGGGACGGCCGACACCTACATCCAACCGATCACCGTCGGCGTGCTGGAGGGCGCTACCGCGGCCGCCGGCCCGCTTGCCGCGGTCCCAGAGGCGGCGACGCTGGGCGTCGCCTACGCCGGGTTCGCGGCGCTCGCGGCGACCGCGAGCTATCACGCCGAAGCGGTGGCGGACCGGGTCGGGGCGCGCCGCGCGCTGCTGGGCGTGCCCGTCCTCGTCGCGGCGCTGCTTCTCGCCCCGGTCGCGGTCCCGCTGCTCGCGCTGCCCGCCTTCTTCGGCATGAAGGGCGGCGAGGCGCTCTACAAGCCGCTCGTCAACCAGTACCTCAACGACCGGACCGGCTCCCGCGGGCGGGCGACCGTCCTGAGCGCCGCCTCGCTGGTGTACGCGCTGGTGCGCGCCCCGCTGAAGCCCGTCGCCGGTTACGCGGCCGACCTCGCGGGACCGGTCGCGCTGGTGGCGGGACTCGGCGCCGGCTTCCTGCTGGTCGCGGGCGTGCTGGCGCTCGGCGGAGCCGACCCCGTCGAGCGGTGAGGGGACCTGCCGATCCGCCGCCCTCCTCACGGCCCCGCGTTCCGGTTCGCCCACGCTTTTGTCCCGCGACCGCCGAGGGCCGGTATGACCGACACCGCGCTCGTCATCGGCGGCACGCGCTTCATCGGCCGACACACCGTCCAGGACCTGCTCGACAACGGCTACGCGGTGACCATGCTCAACCGCGGCAACCACGAGAACCCCTTCGCGGACGACGAACGGGTGACCCACATCGAGGGGGACCGGACCGACCGCACGGACCTCCGGACGGCGAAGCTCTCCGCGGAGCCGGACGTCGTCGTCGACTGCGTCGCGTACTACCCGGCGGACGTCGAGGAGGCGGTCGACGTGTTCGCGGACGTGGACGCCTACGTCTACATCTCCTCCGGGTCGGCGTACGCCCGCGAGGAGATCCCGAAGCGCGAGGGGGAGACGCCGCTGTGCGAGTGCACGCCCGAACAGGCCGACAGCGACGACCACGACACCTACGGCAACCGCAAGGCGGAGGGCGACCGGATCGTCTTCGAGGCGGCCGCGGAGGGGGTCAACGCGATGGCCGTCCGCCCCTGCATCGTCTACGGTCCGCACGACTATACCGAGCGGCTGGACTACTGGATCGACCGCGTGGCAAGTCACGACCGCGTGGTCGTCCCCGGCGACGGCCAGAACGTCTGGCACCGCGCGTACGTGGAGGACGTGGCGGCCGCGCTTCGGACGGTCGCGGAGGAGGGGGAGCCCGGCGAGGCGTACAACGTCGGCGACCGGCGGGTCGTCACCCTCGCGGAGACGGTCGAGCTGATCGCCGACGCCATGGACACCGACTGCGAGGTCGTCACCGCCGGGGAGGGCGCGCTCGCGGCCGGCGACCTCGAACCGGAGGACTTCGTCCTCTACCGCGACTACCCGCACGTCCTCGACACCTGCAAGCTGTCGGCCCTCGGCTGGGAGTCGACGCCCCTCGACGAGGCGATGGCGGCGACCGTCGCGGAGCACCTGGAGTCCGACCGCGACGGGAGCGAGCACGACCCCGGCCGCGAGGACGAGGAGCGCGTGCTGGGCGTGCTGGAGACGATGTAGGAGCCGGTGGAACAGGCGGGGGCGAGCCGGCTATCCGTCGCGGTCGTCCGGGCCGACCGCGAAGGGGCTCGGCGACTCCCGCCACTCCCACCCCGGGAGCCGGGTCTGGAACCCCGCCGCGAGCGCGGCGTCGAGGTCGTCGGCGCCCGCGGGGTCGGCCTCGCCGGCCGGGTCGTGGCCGCCCGCGCTCGCGTCCCCGCCCGTCTCGCCGTGCGTGTGCACGTCCGCGACGTGGAACGTCGCCTCCGCGAGCAGCGCGAGGGGCTGGCCGCCGGCGACCGTGCCCGCGAGTTCGCGGCCGAGCACCTCGTCGACGATGAACCCCGGGTAGTCGCCGGCCACGTCGAGGTCCCGCAGGAGGCCGACGTACGCGGCGACGTTGACCGCGCGGTCGCCGTCCGCGAACACCGCGTCCACCTCCGCGCGGTACTCGTCGGGGGCGACGCGGTCGACCTCGGTCGCGAACAGTTCCTCGAGCACGCCGCGGGTCTCGTTGATCAGGGGGACGACGACGGGGGCGCGGTCGCGGACCCACGCGCGCTCGGCGGCGACGGACTCCGGTGTGAGACGCATACCGAGAGCCTGGGGCGGGAAGCGTTTGCAGTTTGCGAAGGCTTTTATAACGCCCGGGGATTACGACCATCTAAGCGGGTTTTCGCTGACCCTTCCCGCAATCGCAGTTACGGACACATTAGCCACTATGCCTTGCCCGTCCGCGTCAGGTCCGTCTACCCGGGGCCGCCGGTCTCTCCCGCGGCCACGTGACGGTCGACCCGCGGCCGGGAGGGTCCGCTCTCTCGCCTCCGTGCGAGCACCATTTGAGATATGAGTCAAGTCGACAAGCAACTCGACGAACTGAAATCCGAGATCGAACAGGAGATCCCCGACGACATCACGGTCACCGACGTCAAGTACGAGGGACCGGAACTCGTCGTCTACACCCGCCACCCGAAGGAGTTCGCCGGCGACGGCGACCTCATCCGACGGCTGGCCTCCAGGCTCCGGAAGCGCATCACCGTCCGCCCCGACCCCGACACGCTCGCGCCGCCGAGCGAGGCGGAGGAGCGCGTGCTGGAGGTGGTCCCCGACGAGGCCGGCGTCACCGACCTCGACTTCCACGAGGACACCGGCGAGGTGCTGATCGAGGCCGAGAAGCCCGGCATGGTGATCGGCCGCCGCGGCTCCACGCTGCGGGAGATCACCCAGAAGGTCGGCTGGAACGCGGAGGTCGTCCGCACGCCGCCGATCGAGTCCTCCACCGTCTCCAACGTGCGGAACTTCCTGAAACAGGAGCGCGAGGAGCGCCGCGACTTCCTCGAGCGCGTCGGCCGCCAGATCCACCGCGAGGAGATGTCCGACGACGAGTGGGTCCGGATCACCACGCTCGGCTGCTGCCGCGAGGTCGGCCGCGCCTCCTTCATCCTCTCGACGCCCGAGACGCGCATCCTCATCGACTGCGGCGACAAGCCCGGCGCCGAGGGCGAGGTCCCCTACCTCCAGGTGCCCGAGGCGCTCGGCGCGGGCGCGCACACCATCGACGCGGTCGTGCTCACCCACGCCCACCTCGACCACTCCGCGCTGATCCCGCTCCTGTTCAAGTACGGCTACGACGGCCCGATCTACACGACGGAGCCCACGCGGGACCTGATGGGCCTGCTGCAGCTCGACTACCTCGACGTGGCCGCCAAGGAGGGGCGCACGCCGCCCTACGAGTCCGCGCAGGTGCGCGAGGCGATCAAACACACCATCCCGCTGGAGTACGGCGACGTGACGGACGTGGCGCCGGACGTGAAGCTCACGTTCCACAACGCGGGCCACATCCTCGGCTCCTCGGTCACGCACTTCCACATCGGTGACGGCCTCTACAACGTCGCCTTCTCCGGCGACATCCACTACGAGGACACGCGCCTGTTCAACGGCGCCGTCAACGACTTCCCGCGCGTGGAGACGCTCGTGCTGGAGTCGACCTACGGCGGCCGCAACGACTACCAGACCGACCAGGAAGACTCCGAGCGCAAGCTGAAGAAGGTCATCAACGAGACCTACGAGCGCGACGGGAAGGTCCTGATCCCGGCGTTCGCGGTCGGCCGGTCCCAGGAGCTGATGCTCGTGCTGGAGGAGGCGATGCGCGAGGGCGACATCCCCGAGATGCCGGTCCACCTCGACGGGATGATCTGGGAGGCGACCGCGATCCACACCACCTACCCGGAGTACCTCCGCGACGACCTCCGCGACCGCATCTTCCACGAGGACGAGAACCCGTTCCTCGCCGACCAGTTCAACCACATCGACGGCGGCGAGGAGGAGCGACAGGAGGTCGCCGACGGCGGCCCCTGCATCGTGCTCTCCACCTCCGGCATGGTCGAGGGCGGTCCGATCATGTCGTGGCTCCGCCACCTCGGGAGCGAGGACGACTCGACGATGACGTTCGTCGGCTACCAGGCCCAGGGGACGCTCGGCCGCCGCATTCAGAACGGCTGGGACGAGATCCCGGTCTCCGACTGGGGCAACGACGGCGGCCGGAGTTCGACGCTCACGCTCAACATGAACGTCGAGACGGTCGACGGGTTCTCCGGTCACGCCGACCGGCAGGGGCTGGAGAACTTCGTGAAGACGATGCAGCCCCGCCCGGAGAAGGTGCTGTGCGTCCACGGCGACGAGAGCTCCGTCCAGGACCTCTCCTCCTCGCTGTACCACGACTACAACATGCGGACGTTCGCGCCGAAGAACCTCGAGACGTTCCGGTTCAAGTAAGCCGTCCGCGAGAGTCGCCGTTTCGATCCCCGTGCCCGCCTCGCCGTCACGACGATCGCCCCGCGGCCGCCCCCATTTATGTTCGCGGTCGCACACGCTCACGCATGCGCCTCGCGCTCATCGCCCACGACGAGGAGAAGCCGACGCTACTGGAGTTCGCCGCTGACCACGAGTCCGCGCTCCGCGAGTGCGAGCTCGTGGCGACCGGAACCACCGGAAAGCGGTTACAGGAGGCGGTCGGTCTCGACGTCGACAGACAGGCGTCGGGGCCGCTCGGCGGCGACCTCCAGATCGGCGCGATGGTCGCGGCCGACGAACTCGACGGCGTGGTCTTCCTGCGCGACCCGCTGACCGCGCAGGCCCACGAGCCCGACATCTCCGCGCTCTTGCGCGTCTGTGACGTGATGGACGTGCCGCTGGCGACGAACCTCGCGTCCGCGACGCTGTTGGTCGAGGGGCTACTCGACGCGTGAGTCTCAAAATCCCTCTCGGCGCGTGAGCTAGAACCCTTTATCGAACAGCTCGCGAGCGATGATGTTCTTCTGTATCTCGGTGGTGCCCTCGTAGATCTGGGTGATCTTCGAGTCGCGGTAGAAGCGCTCGACGTCGTGGTCGTTCACGAAGCCGGCGCCGCCGTGGACCTGCACCGCCTCGTTCGCGACCTCGACCGCGGTCCGGGAGGCGAACTCCTTGGCCATCGACGCGAGCATCGTCACGTCGTCGGGCGACTCGTCGACCGCCCACGCGGAGCGGTAGGTGAGCCAGCGCGCCGCCTCGGTGTTCGTGTGCATCTCCGCGAGCTTGTGCTCGATGGCCTGAAAGTCGCCGATCGGGCGGCCGAACTGCTCGCGCTCCTCGGCGTACGCAAGCGCGCGCTCGGCCGCGCCGCGGGCGATGCCGACGCCCTGTGCGGCGACCGCGGTCCGCGTCTCGTCGAAGAACTGCATCAGCTGGAGGAAGCCCATTCCGCGTTGGCCGATCAGGTTCTCCTCGGGGACGCGCACGTCGTCGAACCGGAGCTCCGCGGTGTCGCTCGCGCGGATGCCGAGCTTGCCGGTGATCTTCTCGCGGGTGAGGCCGTCCCGATCCGCCTCCACGAGGATCTGCGAGTAGCCCGAGTATCGGTCCTCGACCTCGGGGTCGGTCTCGCAGACCACGACGAAGTAGTCGGCCACCGTCCCGTTGGTGATCCACATCTTCGAGCCGTTGATCACCCACTCGTCGCCGTCCTTCTCGGCGCGGGTCGCCACCGAGGTCACGTCCGAGCCGGCCTGCGGCTCGCTGATCGCGGAGCCCATCACCGCGTCGCCGGCGGTCACCTCCGGGAGCACGCGCTCCTTCTGGTCGTCGGTGCCAAACTCGATCAGCGCCTCAGCGCCGAAGCCGGCGCTGGAGACGCACAGCCCCACGCCGGGGTCGGCCGCGAACAGCTCCTCAGTGATGATGGCGTTCTCCAGCGCCGAGTAGCCCACGCCGCCGTACTCGACCGGCACGTGCGGCGCGAGCAGCCCCATCTCCGCGGCCGCGTCCATCACCCCGTGGGGGTACGACTCCCCGGCGTCGTGCTCGCTCGCGACGGGCTTGATCTCGTTGTCCGCGAACCGCCGCACCTCGTCCCGTAGTTGCTGCTGCTCGTCGGAGAGTGCGAACTCCATGGTCGACACTCGAAAGCCAGTCGTGTTAGCTATTCGCAAACGACGATGAACGATGGCGGAGTTAATAGTCCGCTCCCGATCCGTCGAGAGGCCCGTACGGCCGTCCGTCACCGATCCCCCACGTGCGCCGCCGAAGTCGCCGGATTCATCCCTTCCCCCGTCGTCCGACAGGCAATGACTGCCGAGGAGGAGAACGTCTTCGACGTCTACCGCGACCAGGTGGACCGGCCGCTCTCGCGGCTCTTCCGGGAGTACGGCACCGACGAACTCCACTGGCTCGTGCTCGGAATGGTGGCGAACGTCGTCGCCCGGGTGGCGAGTCTGGTCCCGCCGGTCGTGCTCGGCGTCGCGGTCGACGCGGTCTTCGCGGGCGACGGGGCCTACACCCTCCCGCTCCTCCCCGACGCGTGGCTCCCGACCGAGTCGGCCGCGCAGTTCCGGTTCTCCGCGGCGCTCATCGTCGGCTCCTTCCTGACGACCGCGGTGTTCACGTGGGTGTACGGCGTCGCAGCGAACAACTTCGCCCACCGCGTGATGCACGCCGTCCGGACCGACTCCTTCGAGAAGATGCAGCGGCTGGACATGACCTTCTTCGACGACAAGCAGACCGGCGAGGTGATGTCCGTGCTGAACAACGACGCCTCCAACCTGGAGGTCTTCCTCGACAACGCGCTCCAGAACTCCGCGCGCCTCGGCGTGATGATCCTCGGCATCGCGGCCGTCCTCTTCTACTACAACCACGAGCTCGCGCTCGTGACGCTGACCGCCGTTCCGCTGATGGTGCTTTTCACGCTCTGGTTCATGCGCGCCGTCGAGCCGCGGTACGTGGAGCAGCGATCCGTCGTGGGCGACCTCAACACGGCGCTGGAGAACGCGCTCTCGGGCGTCGAGTTGGTCAAGACCTCCAACACCGAGGACCACGAGACCGACCGCGTCGCGAACGCCTCCTACGACTACTTCCGACAGACGATGTCGATCCTCCGGCTCAACTACCTCTACCGGCCGGGGATGGAGTTCCTCGCGGGGCTCGCGTTCGCCGTGACGTTCGTCGTCGGCGGGGTGTGGCTCTCCGCGGGCCCGCCGGGGCCGTTCACGTCGACGCTGACCGTCGGGACGTTCATCACGTTCGTCTTCCTCACCCAGCAGTTCGTCGCGCCGCTCGCGGAGGTGTCGAACATCGTCGACCAGTACGAGAACGCGAAGGCCTCCTCCGAGCGCGTCTTCGGGCTGATGGACGTGCCGGTCCGCATCGCGGACGACGAGGACGCGGTGGACCTGGGCGAGGTCGCGGGGCGCGTCGCGTACGACGACGTCTCCTTCGGCTACACCGAGACCCCCCTCGAAGACCCCGCCGACGCCGACGAGTACGTGGTCGACGGCGTCTCCTTCGAGGCGGAGCCGGGCGAGACGGTCGCGCTCGTCGGCCCCACCGGCGCGGGTAAGTCCACCCTCCTCAAACTCCTGCTCCGGCTCTACGACGTGACGGAGGGCGAGATCAGGGTCGACGGCCACGACATCCGGGACGTGACGCTGGAGAGCCTCCGCTCCTCGGTGGGGTACGTCTCGCAGGACACCTACCTCTTCGACGGCACCATCGCCGAGAACATCAGGTACGGCCGGTTCGCGGGCGTCGACCACGACGTGGAGAGCGAGGAACTCCGCGAGCGCGTGATCGAGGCGGCGAAGGCAGCAGAGGCGCACGCCTTCATCGACGCGCTCCCGGAGGGGTACGACACCCGGATCGGCGAGCGCGGCGTGAAGCTCTCCGGCGGTCAGCGCCAGCGCATCGCCATCGCGCGAACGGTGCTACAGGACCCCGCCATCCTCGTGCTCGACGAGGCGACCTCCGCGGTCGACACGGAGACGGAGATGCTGATCCAGCGCTCGCTGGACCGCCTCTCCGAGGAGCGCACGACCTTCGCCATCGCGCACCGCCTCTCGACGATCCGCGACGCGGACACCATCCTCGTGATGGAGGACGGCGCGGTCGTCGAGCGCGGCACGCACGAGGACCTGATCGACGCGGACGGCCTCTACGCCAAACTCTGGGGCGTGCAGGCCGGCGAGATCGAGGGACTCCCCGAGGAGTTCGTCGAGAAGGCCCGCGAGCGGCACGTCGACCGCGGGTACGGGAACGACGACTGAGTCGCCCCCTCTCGGTCGAGGACGGAGGTGGCCCTACTCGCTCGGCACGCGCTCCAGCGCCTCCTCCACCAGTCGCACCGCGGTCGCGCCGTCGCGGCGGCCGACCACGACCGTCAGCGCCTCGGCGGCGACGCTCGCGGCCGCGACCGGGACCTCGGCGGTCCCGAGTCGAGCCAGCACCGCGGCGAGGGCGGCCGCGTCCACCTCGCCGCGCGCGACGATGGCGGTGTGGTCGCCGTCCTCGACCACTGCGGCGTCGCCCACGCGCAGGACGGGGGCGATCCCGCTCTCGGCCGCGTCCGGATCTTCTTCGATCCCCACGCCGCCGTGCATCGAGACGCTCGCACGGCGTCCCTCGACCGAGCGCGCGGGTAAGTCCTCCGCGAACCGACGGAGCGCGGTCGCGACCGCCTCGGGTTCGCCCTCCAGGGCGGCGTCCGCGACCAGCCACTCCGCGGCGGCGGTGTAGTTGACGACGCCCGCGCGCAGCGCCGCGGTCAGGAACGGTCGCGCGCGGGCGGCCTCGCGGGTCTCGGCTGCGAGCGACATGCGCGGAGCCTCGACGGGACGGCTCTTGGTCGTTTCGCCGCCGTACGTGTCGGCGGTTCTCTCGGTCCCCTACTTCGAGCGCAAGTTTTGACGCGGCGATGCGTCTGCTGTCGATCCTGCTGCTTGGAACAGCAACGTCCAGAAAGCCCCGCACAGCACGGCGACCGCACCGCCGCCTCACCCCTCCCCACCCTCGCCACGGAGACGGCCGCGCGGACGGCACCGCACCGCGGCGCGGCCGTCTCCGTAGGCTCCCTCGCGCGCGTTTCTCGCGCGCGCCGACAGCACGGCACCGCGAGCGCATCGGCATCCCAACGCCAGGGCTCGGAGTCCAAAAGCACCACCTCGAGCGTCGGTGAAAGGCGGGGGATGGCCGAATCGCTTCGGGAGTGACTGTCCCCCCGCCTATCGCGCGAGCAGGCCGGACTCGCGCGTCGTCGCGACCAGCGCCACGAGGCCGGCGGCGCCGACGGCGCGCGTCGCCACGTCCGTCGTCACCGTGTAGAGAGCCACGTCGATCCCCGCCAGTCCGGCGAGGGTGCCGGCGGGCGTCAACAGGAGCGCCGGCGCCATCAGCAGCACCGAGACGACGCCGAAGCCGACGCGGGCGCCGGTCGGAACCTCGTCGTCGAGGTAGCCGATGATGGTGACGCTGAGCGCCCACACGCCGGCGAACATGCCGACGATGGGGATGACGACCTCGGGGACGAAGAAGCCGACGTCGAGCACGTCCTCGATCCCGATGACGCGGATCCCCTCCTCGCCCTGGCGCAGGAGCAAGATGCCGGGCGAGAGCACGAACGCGAAGGGGACGAGCACCTTGTTGAGCGACAGCAGGAAGGCGATCTTCCCGGTCGCCCACTCGTCGGCCTTCGCGACGCCCGCGGCGGCGTAGGCGGCCACCGCGACCGGCGGCGTCACGTCGGCCATCAGCCCGAAGTAGAGCACGAACAGGTGCGCCGCGAGCAGCGGGATGCCGAGCCCCTCCAGCGCGCTCCCGAGCGTCGCGATCAGCAGGATGTACATCACCGTCGTCGGCATGCCGAGCCCGAGGATGAGCGCCGAGATGCCGGCGATGATCAACAGGAGGATCAGCGACCCGCCCGACAGCGTCGTGATCAGCGACGTGAGGTTCGGGCCGAGCCCCGAGACGCTGATGACGCCGGGGATGACGCCCGCGGCCGCGACGGCGACGACCACCGTGGTCGCGGTCCGCGCGCCCGACTCCATCGAGGTGATCACGAACGCGCCCATGCGGTACGCCTGGTTGTCGGCGAGCCCCGGGCGGCCGACCGCCTCGGCGACCGTCTCGGCGTTGTCGTCGACCGACTCGTCCAGTTCCAGAAGCGACGACTCGCTCGCGGGCCGGACCAGGAGGACCGCCATGGAGACGACGATGGTTATCGGGCCGAGCGAGCCCGCGGCGGCCGCCAGCGCGGCGGCGGGGGCGAGCGCGGCGGCCGACTCGCCGCCGACCAGCGCCGGGGCGCTCACGCCCGCGGTCGCGTACGCGGCCGTCTGCGCGAGGAACGCCAGCGCGACGCCGCCGACGAGCCACGGGCGGTTCCGGCGGTTGTACGCCGCGACGAAGGTGATCAGCGCGATTATCGCGAGGATCGTGTACCAGCCGGACCGGCCCACCGAGAGCCGGACGATCACGAGGAAGTACAGCAGCAGGCCGATGGGGACGAGGTAGAACCAGCCGCGGGCGATCAGCGACCGGACCCGCGGGAGGTCCTCGCGCGCCAGCCCGCCGATGTCGTGGCGCGCGGCCTCGAGGTGGACCATGATCCACATCCCGAAGAAGAAGGCGATGGCGGGCACCGCCGCGGCGACGATCACGTCGTTGTACGGCGTCCCGGTGTACTCGACGATGAGGAACGCGGCCGCGCCCATCACCGGCGGCAGGATCTGGCCGCCGGAGGAGGCCGACGACTCCACCCCGCCCGCGAACTCCGGCGAGTAGCCGGAGCGTTTCATCAGCGGGATGGTGAACGCGCCGGTCGTCACCGTGTTGGCGATGGAGGAGCCGGAGAGCATCCCCATGAAGCCGGAGGCGACGACGGAGGCCTTCGCGGGGCCGCCGCGGCGCGCGCCCGTCAGCGCGTACGCGAAGTCGATGAACCACTTGCCCGCGCCGGAGGTCTCCAGGAACGCCCCGAAGAGGATGAAGATGTAGATGAACCGCACGGAGACGGAGACGGGGATGCCGAACACGCCCTGGTCGGTGAACCAGAGGTCCCGCAGGATGCTCGACAGCGCCAGCTCCGGGATGGCGAAGATCCCCACGAGCGGGAGCCCGCGCGGGATGTAGTGGCCGAACATCGCGTAGACGATGAACGCCGCCACCAGCGACGCGAGGAACGTCCCGAGCGCGCGCCGCGTCGCCTCCAGCACGAGCAGGACGCCGATCGCCGCGACCAGCATCGCGTAGGGGATCTCCCCGAGCGGCACGCCGACCGCGCTCAGGAGCGAGACCGGCGCCTCCAAGAACGGGTACACCTCCTGGACCGGGCGCGCCCGGCGGAGCCCGAAGCGCCGGATGACGTCGGCGATCTCCTGGAACTCGCCGACGACGTACAGCGGCGTCAGGAGCACCAGTCCGATCATCGTCACGTCCGCGGGCGTCACGCGGTCGCCGTCGGCGTCGACGGCGAACCAGCGCGCCGCGCCCCGCACGCGCTCGACCGCGGCCGCGCCCGTCTCGCCGGTCCGAGCCGCGACCGCGTCCGCGAGCGCGCCGAGGCGGCGGGCGACCGCCCCGTCACCCCGACTCGTCGGGAACAGCAGGAACGCGAGCACGAGCGCGAAGGCGACGTGGACCGTGTTCGCCTGCAGCGACTGGAGCGCGAACAGCTCCACCTCGCCGACCACGGGCAGCGTGATTCGAGCGGTGAAGCTGAACGCGGCGATCAGCACCTGGAACGCCGAGAAGGCGATCCCCAGCACCGCCACCACGAGCGCCGCCACTGTCGACAGCGACCGCTTGCGTTCGATCTCCTCCAGCAGCTCCTCGGTCTCCTCCGAGGAGAGCGCCGCCTCGTCGGGGTCGACGTCGGGACCTTCGGGATCGCCCTCGTCCGGTCCGTCCGGTCCGTCCGGCCCGTCTCGCCCGGCGTCGGGGGGCGCTCCCCCGTCCGTCCGTGGGCGGCCGGCCGCCCCGCGGTCCTCGTCGCGACGGCCGCCGTCGCGTCGGTCGGTGCTGTCCGTCTCGGCGCCGGTGTCGTCGCTCAATCCCATTGGAAAATCTCTGGACGGAGGGTGGTTCGCGTCCCGACGTAAATGCGCACGGTTTCGGCGTTCGACAGCGCGACGAGGTCGTGGGTCTCCCCGTCGATCCGGAGTTCGTGGCCCGCGATCCGGCCGGGTTTGACGTACAGCTCCCCGGTCGAGTCGTTCGGCGCGAAGACGAACGAGCCGTTGCCGGTCCGCTCCACGTCCGCCTGTGCGGGCAGGCCCGCCCCGTACGAGGAGAACTCCATCCGCGTCATCACGAGCCGACCGTCGCGGCGTTCGTACGTCTCGATGACGGGCGTCTTCTCGACGCTGTGGGTGTACGACAGCACGAACCCCTCTGCGTCGCTCTCGATCAGCGTCTCGCCGTCGCTCGACTCGACGACGATGACCCGCTCGGTGAGCGGGGAGTCCGGGTGCGCGACGGCCGCCGCGGTCCCGCCCGCGAGCAGCGCGGCAAGCAGCAGCACGACTGCGGCCGTACGCGCGTTCACGGCGCTACTCGAAGTAGCGGGCCGCGCCCTCGTGCAGGTCGATCGACATGCCGTCCTGCGCGGAGTCGACGCTGATGAAGTCGGTCTTGATCGTCAGGTCGTCGAGGTTGTCGAAGATGGCCGCGGTGACCGCCTCGACCACGTCCGCCGAGTACTCCTCGCGCGTGGCGATCATCGCCTGCACGGAGACGGTGTTGATGTCCGACTCGAGCCCCTCGTAGGTGCCGCCGGGGATGGTGTCGTCCGCGAACCACGAGGCGGCGTCCTTGATCTCGTCGCGCGTGGACTGGTCGAGGCTGAGGATCTCCACGTCCGCGGTCTGTGCGAGGTCCTCGACCGCGCCGACCGGCCAGCCGCCGACGACGAAGGCCGCCTCCACGTCGCCGTCGCGGAGCTGGTCCGCGGCGGTGCCGAAGCCGGCGTTCTGCTCGTCGAAGTCCTCCTCGGTGATCCCGACGGTCTCGAGGATCTGGAGCGCGTTCACCTGCGTCCCCGATCCGAGGTCGCCGGTGTTGACTGACATCCCCTCCAGATCCGTCAGCGACTCGATGCCCGCGTCCGAGCGGACCACGATGTGGATCGTCTCGGGGTACAGCGTCGCGACGCCGCGGAGGTTCTCGATGGGACTGTCGGCGAAGGCGTCGATGCCGGTCCCGTTGGCGGCGAAGTACGCGATGTCGTTCTGCAGCAGCGCGAAGTCCGCGTCGCCGGAGCCGAGGCTCCCGGCGTTCTCGACGGACGCGCCCGTCGACTGGACCGTCAGCGAGTGGGGGGTCTCCTCGTCGACGACCGTCTTGAACTCGTTCGAGAGGGGGTAGTAGGTCCCCGACTGGCCGCCCGCGTGCCAGGAGATCTGCTCGCCCTCGCTGTCGCCGGTACAGCCCGCGAGACCGACGAGTCCGGCCCCGCCGATACCCTTGAGTACGTCTCGGCGGTTCGCGCCGAAGTTAGTGTTCGTCATGCAATCGTGGAATATGACTCGATATGATAAAGGGATATCGCATGATGAAGACCGATCTCTTCGAAAATAGTGCGAATAGGTAACAACCGACTGTACAGCGGACGCGCTCGGCCGCCGGCTCCGAAGTCCCTAAGGAGAGCGCGACCCTTCTCCCGGACATGCAGGCGCTCGTCATCGTGGCTCACGGGTCTCATCTCAATCCGGATTCGAGCACGCCCACCTACCGGCACGCGGACACGATCCGCGCGACCGGCGCGTTCGACGAGGTGCGAACCGGCTTCTGGAAGGAGGAGCCGCACCTCCGGGAGGTGCTCAGGACGACCGAGGCCGACGAGGTGTACGTCGTCCCGCTGTTCGTCTCGGAAGGGTACTTCACCGAGCAGGTGATCCCCCGCGAACTCCGCCTCTCGGGGTGGGACGTCGAGCAGTGGGGGTCGGACGGACTCTCCGCGGACCAGGCCACGCTGACGGCCGCGGACACCGGCCAGACGGTCCACTACTGCGGCCCGGTGGGGACCCACGAGGCGATGACGGACGTGCTGGTCCGGCGCGCGGAGACGGTGACCGGCGACCCCGACGTAGGCGAGGGGTTCGGCTTCGCGGTCGTGGGCCACGGTACCGAGCGCAACGAGAACTCCGCGAAGGCGATCGAGTACCACGCCGACCGCATCCGCGAGCTGGACCGCTTCGACGAGGTCCGCGCGCTCTACATGGACGAGGACCCCGAGGTCGACGACCTCCCCGAGTTCTTCGAGAGCGACGACGTGGTGCTCGTCCCGCTGTTCATCGCGGACGGCTTCCACACGCAGGAGGACATCCCCGAGGACGTCGGCCTCACCGACGACTACCGCGAGGGCTACGACGTGCCCGCCACCGTCGACGGCGTCCGGGTCTGGTACGCCGGCGCGGTCGGCACCGAACCGCTGCTGGCCGACGTGGTGCTCGAACGCGCCGCGGACGCGGGCGCGGACGTCGAGAACGCGCTGGAGTCGGTGCGCGAGACGACCCGCGTCGCCACGGGGGACTGACGATGGCGGACCGCGCCCCGGCGGCCGCCCCCGCCGACCCGCCGGACGTGACGCTCGGCGGCGCCGCCTTCGACGCGCTCGTCCGCGCGCTCGACGCCGGCGAGTCGGTCGACCACGGCGGCTTCACCGCACGGCCGGCCGACGCTGACGGCGACGGCTACCGCGTCGAGGCGGCCGACGGCGAGCGCCACGAGGGACTCTCCGAGAGCGGACTCCACGAGCTCGCGAGCGCGCACGCGACTGCGGTGACCGACTGGCACTTCCTGACCGAGCGGGTCGGCGAAGGCGGTCCGCGCGCCTCCTTCGTTCGGTGGCTGGAGGGCGTCGACGTGCACGGTGTCGACGCGGAGGGCGTGGCCGCCCGGTACGCCGCGCTCGCGGACGGCGCCGCCCGGGAGTGGGGCCAGCTGCTCGTCTCGGTCCGGCTCGGCGACCGGGGCGACCGCGTCTACGAGGTCAGACACGCCGACGAGGCGGGCGCGGACGCCGCGGACCTCGACGGCTACGACGACCCGCTGGAGGCGCGCCGGCTCGTCAAGTTCGACGACGACGACCGATACCGACCGCTCAAGACCGCGCCGACGCTCCCCACCGGCTGGGTCTTCGCGGCCCTCGACCACCGGAGCGTCTACGAGACGGTCGAGACGGTCTACCCCGCGACGGTCGCCAACTGGCACCGCGAGCGCGAGGGGGAACTCGACGTGAACCACTGGCGCGAGACGATGGAGCGGCAGTCGGGCATCTACGGCGTGATCCGGACGTGGGACCGCGGCGAGGGCCACGAGCACGTGAACTGGGTCGCGGAGGCGACCTGCGACGACTCGCAGTGCCTGAAGCGCCGCGAGTGGGAGTACGACGAGGAGACCGACCTCGACGTGGACGGCGGCGACGGCGTCTTCCCCTGCCGGGAGCCCTGTTCGCTCGTGGTCTCCGCCGCGCGCAAGTGGACGAAACTGGAGGGCGAGACCGAGCGCACCTACGAGTTCGAGCTGACGCCGAGCGAGAAGGAGCAGGTCGAGGCGATCATCGACGCGGTGGCGGACGACCGCACGGACGAGATCCGCGAGGCGGACGTCTACGAGGGGGCGAACCGCTACCGCACGCGGTTCCTGCGCGCGAAGCGGTTCGACGAGGCGGGGAACCTCTGCGGCGTTCCCACCGACGCGGACGAGGAGTAGCGCTCCGGTCCCGCACGAGGAGCGGGTCCGGTCACCGGACCGCGAGGTAGCTCGCCGCCGCGGCCGCGAGGACGACGACCGCGGCGCCCGCCTGAACCAGCGGGCTGTCGACGGCGAGCGCGACGGCGACCGCCACGACGAGCGCGACCGCCACCACCGCGACCGCGGTGACGCGCTCGCCGGTCAGGTGCTCGTCGACCGCCGCCGCGAGCGCCTCCGCCGGCGTCGGTTCCGGCTCGCGCTCCGGCGGCGAGGAGAGCGACTCGTCGACGATCACCGGCTGCTCGTTCCGCGGGCGGGGCTCGACCGCGAGCGTGACGTACTCCGTGGCCGCGCCGTGGCCGACGACGACTTTGAGTTTCCCCCGTACGGTGTCGTCCGGCTCGGCGGCGGTCACCTGGACGTGGGTGACGCCCTCGCTCTCGACGTAGTGGTTCGTGGCGGCCAGCGTCGCCACCTCCGCGAGCGTGTCGTCGAGGTTGAGGTGGACGTGACTCGCCTGCCCGCGGTTGACGAGCGCGATGCTGAACGACCCCTGGGCGGCGAAGCGGTCCGGCGCCGCGATGGAGTGGACGCCGTCCCCGTTCAACTCGACCTGCAGCGTCGACACACCTCGTCGTCGCGCCGACGCGTCAAAAAGGTTCAGTACGGCGGTTCGGTCCCCGACGCGGCGTCGCCACTCCGGTGCGGCGTCGCGACGGTGACGCGGCGCGCGACCGAGTCGGGTTCGCCGTCCGAAAAGGCCGGAGCTCCCTACGCAGCCGCTTCCTCTTCCTCGCGCATGTCCGGCGGGAGGAGGTTCGGGATGCCGTCCTCGATGGGGTAGACCTCGCCGCACTCCGTGCAGGTCAGCGTCCCGGCGATGACCTCGCCGTCCTCGCGCTCCGTGGCGTCGAGTTCGAGGTCCTCCTTGTCGAGCGGGCAGCAGACGATGTCCAGCAGCGACTCCTTCATGGTTCCGGGTTGACGGGGATTCGGCAAAAGCCTACGGGTTGGGCGGCGCGCCCCGCGATCGACCGGGCGTGGAGTCGGTCAGCGCAGGTCGACGCTCACGGCCGCAGGCGTGGCGTTCTGGAGGTTGTCGCCAACGGGACACCGCTCCTCCACCTCGGCGGCGAACCCGTCGAGTGCCTCGTCGTCGCCGTCCGCGGCGAGCTTGACCTCGACCCGGATCTCCTGAAACCCGGCGCGCGCCCCGTCGCTTCCATGCGCGAACTTCCGTGGGTCGAGATCGCCCTCCAGGCCGAGTTCGATCCCCTCGATTTCGACGCCGCGGTCTGCGGCGACGTTGTGCGCGGTGAGGTTGAGACACCCCGCCCACGCGCCGAGCAGGTACTCGACCGGCGTCGGCCCCTCGTTCGTCCCGCCGACCGCGGTCGGCTCGTCGACGACGAACTCGAAGTCGCGAACGCTCACCGTCGTCCGCGAGGACGTCTCTCCCTCGGCCGTCACGGAAAACTGCTGTGTCGGGTCGGTTTCGCTCATCGCGTGGCTATTGGTCGGACGCGGCGTCAACCCACGGACCGGACCGAGTGCTGCAGCCGTCGATGACGGTCAGTCTCGGTCAAAAATGGCCGATCGCGGGCCGTGTAACCTCCACGAGGCCGAAACCGTCGAGTTCTCGTCTCGTCTGCTTCGGCGATCGTTGCCGCGATCGCCGTCGACGGCGCGCCGCGGCCCTGCTACAGCCGGTCGAAGGGGTTCGCCAGCTCGACCGTCTCGGCGCGGTCCGGACCGACGCCGACCGCGTACACCTCGGTGTCGAGCTCCTCGGCGAGGTACGTGAGGTACGCCTGCGTCTCGTCGGGGAGCGCGTCTCCGCCCTCCGCGACGGCGGCGTCCCAGTCGGCGTCCTCGCTCCACGGCTCGAACTCGCGGAACACCGGCTCGCAGCGCGCCCACTCCTCGGTCGTCGCGGGGACCGTCTCGATGCGCTCGCCGTCGAGCTCGTAGGCGTGACAGACCTTCAGCTCGTCGAGGCCGGCCAGCACGTCGACGTGGTTCACCGCGATGCCGGTGAAGCCGGAGACGCGGGCGGCGTGGCGGAGCATCGGCACGTCGAGCCAACCGATGCGGCGCGGGCGGCCCGTGACGGTGCCGAACTCGCCGCCCTTCTCGCGGATGTAGTCGGCCAGTTCCTCCTCGCGGTCGGTGCCGTCGAGTTCAGTCGGGAGCGGCCCGCTGCCGACCCGCGAGAGGTACGCCTTCACGATGCCGACGACCTCGCCCTGCCCGACGACGGTCGGGCCGACGCCGGAGCCGACCGCGGCGCCGCCCGCGGTCGGGTTCGAGGAGGTGACGAACGGGAAGTTCCCGTGGTCGACGTCGATCATCGTCCCCTGGGCGCCCTCGTACAGCAGGTCGTCGCCCGCCTGCCGGCGCTCGTGGAGGAAGTCCGAGCAGTTGACGGTCATGTCCTCCTCGGCCATCCGGGCGCCGTGTTGCCCGTACTCGGCGACGAGGTGGTCGACGTCGAACGCCGAGGCGTGCTCGCCGGTCGAGACGTCGAGCCCGTACACCTCCTCCGCGAGCGCGCGCTTCTGCGGGACGACGTACGAGAGCCGCTCGCGCAACGCGTCGGGGTCGAGCAGGTCCGCGATCCGGACCCCGCGGCGGCCGGCCTTGTCCTCGTAGGTGGGGCCGATGCCGCGGCCGGTCGTGCCGACCTCCTGGCCCGACTCGTCGTCCGCCTTCGTCTCCTCCTCGACGCCGTCCAGCACGCGGTGGTACGGCATGATGACGTGCGCGCGGCGGGCGATGCGAACGTCCGGGTCGAGCCCCTGTTCGCGGAGGTCGTCCAGCTCGTCGAACAGCGTGCGCGGGTTGACGACGCAGCCGTTGCCCAGCACTCCGATCTTGTCGCGGACGGCCCCCGAGGGGACCAGCGAGAGCTTGTACTCGGTGCCGTCCTCGACGACGGTGTGGCCGGCGTTGTCGCCGCCCTGATAACGGACCACGACGTCCGCGTCCCCTCCCCACCGGTCGACGAGGGCGCCCTTGCCCTCGTCTCCCAGCTGGGAGCCGACGATGGTGACAGTCATACGTTCGTTCATCGGCAGGGGGTGTGAAACCGATTACGGTCCTCGGCGACTGATGATCCAAGAACGTGTCCTCTCGCCGAATCGGTTCCGTTTTTCTACCCTTGTACGTGCATGGGTGGCCCTCGGAAGGAAGCCGAGCACTCGACGGGCCACGGCCGGCCGCACCCGCGAACCGAACCGTTAACTACTCCCACGATAAACGATCGGACGCCGGTTTTCTCGGGACGCGCCGCGGACAGCAACTTTTAAACCCCCGAAAGACAAGTTAACATGTGGCATGATAGACCGACTTGAGAAGGAAGTCGATATGTTGGAACGGCACCTGCAGGTCCTGAAGATGGTCATCGAGAACGAGCCCATCGGGATCGTGAAGATGTCCAACGAGACGGGCTACCCCCACCACAAGGTGCGCTACTCGCTCCGCGTGCTGGAGGAGGAGAACCTGATCGAGCCCTCGAGCCAGGGCGCGATCACCACCGAGCGAACCCACGAGTTCGTCGACGACCTCGACGACAAGCTCGACGAGATCGTCGACAAGCTCGGCGAGATGCGGATCGACTCGGGCGCGGAAGTCGAGAGCTGAGCCGTCGGTTCGAACGTCGGTCACGGATCGCATCGTCGGTTTCGATTTCGTCCCTCCGTCGCTCGCAGGAACGCTTTCGGAGCGGCTCCTCCCGCTACAGTTCGGGCACCGTCAGGTGGAACCCGCCGTCTCGCGACTCCGCGAGACACAGGTGGTAGCCGCGCTTTCTGGCGATCTTCACGTAGCTCTTGCGCTTCGATCGGCTCAGGATGCCGCCGCCGGTGGCGTCGTCGGCCGTCTCCAGCGCCCCGGGCTCGAAGAAGCTCGACGTGACCGCGAACGCGGCCGCGAACGCGTCGTCGGACTCCGCGAGGTGGCTGCCGTGCTCGACCAGCTCCTCCAGCGTCCGCTCCGGCGTCGGCTCGCGGCTGTCGTTGAGGTCCGCGACGAAGAGCGGCGTTCCCATCCGGTCGCGCAACACCAGGTCGAAGGTGCGCTGCTCGCGTGTCTCCTCGCCGTCCTCCGTGCGTCGGATTGACGCGGAGCCGCCGATTTCCGCGCGGTCGATCTCCGGGATCGCGTCGTACAGGTCGGCGAGCGCCCCGACGTTGCCCGTCTCGCGCACCTCGAACGGGAGCTCCTCGGCGACCCACCGGGTGAAGCCGTACTCCATCGTGCCGCGGAGGAACTCCTCGTAGGGCTCGCCGTCGACGACGACACCCTCGTCCTCGAAGCTGGTGTGGTACTCCAGCCGGAGGTTCCCGGCGAGTTCCTCGCGGCTCACTTCCCCGTCGTGGGCCTTCTCCAGCGTGGCGCCCCCCTGCGACTCGTAGCGCACGAACAGGTTCGTCCCCGCGAGCGCGTCGGCGGGCGACATCGTCCGATCGCCGTCGGGAAGCTGTGCGCGCGCCTCGCGGAGGTCGCCGCGGACGGACTTCAGTTCGGACTCCAGCTCGGCGACCCGCGACTCCAACCGCTCGGCCTCCTCGCGGTACTCGTCGCGCTCGGCGGCGACCGCCTCGCGTTCCTCGGCCGCCTGCTCGCGCTCGGTCTCCGCGCGGTCGAGCTCCTGCTCGAGTCGGTTGACCTGCCGCTGGAGCTGGCTCCGCTGGACCGACGGTCGCTCGCTCACGGCCTGCTTCCTGTCGGCGGCCGTCTCGGGGTCCGCCTCCGACCCGGTTCCCGTCGGCCGGGGCTCCGTTCGATCGCCGCGGTCCCGGCCGTCGCCGCCGCTCGACCGGTCGCCGCTCGCTGCCTCGCTCGACCCGCCGCGCCCGTTCCGGGTCGACTGGCCTCCGCGCTCCGCTCGACCGCTCGACCGCTCCGCTCGACCGTCCGACCCCTCGCTCGACTGCTGTGGCCGCGTCCGGCCCGGCCCCGCCTCCGTCGGATCGAGCGCCGGGATCGACCGCGCCTCCCGCCACTCCTCCTCCTCGGAGAAGACGTCGTCGTCCGGGTCGGCCGGGGTCGACTCGCTCGTCGCCTCCGACTGCTGAGCGGCGACGTGGCCGGCCTCGCGCGTCTCGGCCGGAGCGTCCCCCCACCCCTCTGGAGGCCGTGCCCCCGAAGTGGACTCGTCGGCGGCGGTCTCGGCGTCCGACTCCCGGGACGGTTCGGGCCGGCGGTTCGACGGCGCAGCGGTCCGGCTCACGTCGGCGTCCGCGTCGGCGTCGCCGGCCGTCTCGTGGGTCGCGTCGTCGGCCGTCTCGTCCGCCCTCCCGCCGGTCGTCTCGCCGGGCGCCTCGTCGGTCGGCCCGTCGTCCGTCCGAGCGTCCGCGTCGGCCTCGGAGGCCCGCCTCCCGGCCTCGACCGTCTCCGAGTCGGATTCGGCAGCGGACTGTGCGGGGTCGGGATCCCCCGCTCCTGCGTCCGTGGGCTCGCTGGCCGCGGTGGACGACCCCGTGGCCGCCGAGGGGTCGGGGTCGATCGGCCCGACGGCCGTGTGGTCACTGTCGCCGTCGTCTGAGGCTGCTCGGTCGGACTCGGCCGTCTCGGCGGCGGTCCGTTCGTCCTCGCTGTCCTCATCGGCCGCGTCGGTCGCGTCGTCCGTCAGAGCGTCCGCGTCGGCCGTGTTGGCCGCGTTGGCTGCGTCGGCCGCGTTCGGCTCGGCGTCCGGAACCTCGCGCACGTCGAGGTCGACCTCGACCACGCGGTAGATGCCCACCTCGTCGTCGGCCAGGTCGAACGCCTCCTCGCCCGTCTTGAGGGTGCGGGAGTTGCCGACGAACGCGCACGCCAGCGACTCGCCGCCGTAGTAAGCGACGTAGTAGTCGCCCGACAGCACGTTCTCGGAGAGTTCGACGTAGCCGGTGAAGTTGCCGGCCGACAGCGTCGTGTCCGCCTCCGAGAGCGGGGTGTCGTTCGTGTAGTACTGCGCCCGCGTCTCGCCGCCCAGTTCCTGCATGGCGTACAGCAGCGGGAGGGCGTCGTGCGGGGCCTCGTAGGCGGTGCCCGACGCGTCCGCGAAGCCGTCGAGGTCGCCGTCGATCACTCCGACGACGCGGCCGTTCAGCATGAACAGCCACGCGGCGCCGTCGGTGACGGCCCCGGAGAAGTCCCGGTCCGCCAGCCGGCGGAGCCCGGCGTAGCCGTCCGCGTACGACGCCTCGTCCCAGCCGGTCACGTTGTCGATACGCTCGGCGTCCATTTGGGCTATCTCGCCGGAGGCGACGCAAATACTTTCCGGAGCGTGGGACGGGCGTCTGACACGTCTCGCGGGCGCTACGTGTTTTTCTCGTGACAGCGAGCCTGAACGCGTTCGACCGAGCCGCCCGCCGGTCTTACGCCTCGCCGACCGTCTCGATGGCCTCGATGCCGAGCCGGACCACGTCCGCGTCGAGGTCCGCGGCGCGGAGGTCCGCGGGCGCGTACCAGTCCCACGCGGCCGCCCCTCGCTCGTCGTGGCCGTCGGGGTCGATGTCGCGGCCGTCGACCCGCGCGAAGTAGCAGTGATCGATGTGCTGGTGGCCGACGCTGCCGTCCTCGTGGACGTTGATGTCGTGCAGCATCAGGTGTGCCGGCTGCGGGAGGCTGTGGCCCTGCGGCCCCTCGATGCCGGGGTCGTCCGCGACCAACTCGGCCTCCAGTCCCGTCTCCTCGCGAACCTCCCGCAGCGCCGCCTCGTGCGGGAGCTCGTCGCGGTCGACGTGTCCGCCCGGCGGGAGGCGGATGCCGAGCCGCTCGTGGGCGTGCAGCGCGGTCGCCCCGTCGTTGACGATGTACGTCGTCGCCGTGAAGTGGCGCGTCGTCTCCATGCGTCGGCTCAGGCGGGCGCGGAATATGGCCGGTTCGGTTCGCGGTCGGCCGGGTCCCGCCCGAACAGTTCCCTCTCAGAGTTCCTCCGTCCGGATCCACATCCCCTTCGAGGCCGGCGCGCTCTCCCGGAAGCCCCAGCGCTCGTAGAAGCCGTCGACGTCCGCCATCAGGTTGACGTACGCGCCCGCGGGCGCCTCGGTGCGGAGCCACGCGACGAGCGCGTCCATCATCGCCGTCCCGACGCCCCGCCCCTGATGCGCCTCCGCGACCGCCATGTCCGAGAGGTGGAAGACGGAGCCGCCGTCGCCGACGATCCGCGCCATGCCGACCGGCTCCCCGCTCGCCTCCTCCACGACGTGAACGCCGTAGGTCGTGTTCGGGAGCCCCCGCTCGACCGCCTCGCGCGACCGCGGGGTCATGTCCGCGGCCGCCCGCAGGGACAGAAACGCCTCGACCGAAGGGGTCGTCTCGCGGAGCGCGTAGCCGGCCGGGAGCGAGGGGTCGGCCGCCCGCCGCGCGTGCTCGTCGTCGCTCATAGACGGCGTCGCGCAGTCGCACCGGTTTGTGGTTTCGAAAAACTGCGGACCGCGCGGTCGGGGAGGCCCGGTCGCGCTCGGAGACGCAAAGCGGTGCGCTCGGGGACGGGATTGCGTGTGCGGGAACAGAAATGCGGCCGCCGAGACGTGCGTCTAGCGACAGAAATGCGGCCGCCGACCCGGCTATTCGTCGCCGTCGGCGGCGTCTTCGGCGTCGTCCTGTTCGTCCGCGAGCAGGCCGTGCTCCTCCAGAACCGTCTCCAGCTCCGCGGGGCTGCGCTCGTGGAACTGCTCGTCGTCGACCTCGATCGTGGCGACGCCGACGCCCTCGGGGGTGAGCCCGTCGTCGTTCACCTGGTCGAGCGCCTCGAGCGCGAGGCCGACCGCCTCCTCCGTCGAGAGGCCCTCCTCGTAGTGTTCCTCGAGGTAGTCGCGCACGTCGGAGCGGTTCGCGCCGATGGAGAGCGCCTTCCACTCGTAGGGGGTGCCCGACGGGTCCGTCTCGAACAGGCGCGGCTCGCCGTTCTCGATGCCGCCGACCACGAGCGCGACGCCGAACGGCCGCGCGCCGCCGACCTGCGTGTACTGCTGGATGTGGTCGGTGATGTTCTTCGTCAGCGTCTCGATGCCGATGGCCTCGCCGTAGCGGAGCTGGTTCACCTGCGCCTGTCGGCGGGCGAAGTCGATCAGCTGGCGGGCGTCCGCGACGTGGCCCGCGGAGGCGACGCCGACGTGGTCGTCGGCCTTGTGGATCTTCTCGACGCTCGCCGGCTCCATCAGCGGGGAGCGGGCGCGCTTGTCCGCCGCGAGGACGACGCCGTCCTCGGCGCGGACGCCGATGCTCGCGGTCCCGCGCTTGACGGCCTCGCGCGCGTACTCGACCTGGTAGAGGCGACCGTCGGGCGAGAAGATGGTGATCCCGCGGTCGTACGCCTGCTGTTGTTGTCCTTGCATGGTTTACTCGAAATCGAGCGGCGTCGCGCCCACGCGGCCCGCGTCCGCCTCGACGTCGGCCGCGTCCCCGCGGACGACGGCCGGTCGCTCGGACCCCGCGAACGCGACGTCTCTCCGTACCGAATTTCCGCCGCCCCGACCCATATATCTTTCCTCACAGGCACGTACCGTGCCCGAGATCCCGCGCACGGTCACGCGGACGGGGTCCCCGCCGACCTCGCTGATGCAGGCCACCGCCGCCCGCGCCTCGCCGACGTGGCCGTGTCTGACACGGACCAGCGCCTCGCCCTCGCCGTCGGAAAAGGAGAAGTCGAAGAGGGAGAGGTCGGCGTCCGCGCTCCCGGGGTCGCCGAGCAGGTTGCCCGCGCTGTACCAGAGCGCGCGCTGGAACTCACGTCGCGAGAGGTCGGCGTCCGGCCACGCCTCCAGCCCCACGGCGAGGTAGCGCCACCGCGGGCGGAGGTGTTTCGGGAGGTGCTTCACGCGACGCTACTCCGCCCCTGGCACCTCGTCGCCCTCGCCGATCCGGTGGGCGACGATCACGCCGATCATGTCGTGGACGCGCTCGACCGCGGTCACGGCGAAGCCCAGATCGGTGAACGCCTCCACGAGCGTCCCGACGGTTGCGGGGTCGTCGACCTCCGGGCCGTAGAACTCCTCGTTCCCCTCGGTCCCCTCGAAGAACATCAGGTCGCCGAGCACGATGCGGTCCGCGCCGGTCGCGGCCCACGCGGCCAGCGCCTCGCGCTTGCCCGCGTCGTCGAGGTGATGCAGCGCGAAGTTCGAGGTGACCACGTCCACGCTCGTCCCCGGGTCGAGGTTCGGGTCGCGGAACTCCCCGTGACCGAACTCGACGTTCTCGACGCCCTGCTTTTCCGCCTTCGCGCGGGCCTGGTCGAGCATCCCCTCGCTCACGTCCCGACCGATCACGCGCGCGGCGCGGTCGGCGACCCCGAACGCGATGGCCCCGGTTCCGGTCCCCATGTCCAGCACCACGTCCCTGGGTTCGGGGGCGGCGTGCTCGATCACCAGCGACGCGCAGGCGTGATACTCCTCGCTCTTGGACTCGTCGTAGTCGGCCGCCTTCTCGGTGAAGCGGGCGGCGTGTTCCTCAACGCTCTTCTTCATACCGCCCTCGTTCGACCCCCGGCGCAATGAACTCCTCGGAGAGCCGCCGCCGGTTCGTCCCGACGATCGCGTCCCACTCGGCCAGCCCCGCCGCGACGCGCTCCGCGGAGAAGCCGATCGCCTCGCCGACCGCCCGAAGCTCCCGCGGCGCCCTGAGCTGGAGGTGGCTCCGCGCGTTCGCGCTCACCACGTATGGCGCGTCGTAGTGGTCGACGATCTCGCGGAGCTTCCGGAGGTCCGAGAGCGCGCGCACGCGGTCGCCGCCGGTCGAGCGCAGCACCGGCCCGAAGTCGAACTCCACGCGCGTCCCGTGCTCGGCCGCCGCCTTCGCGAGCACGTGGTTGAACTCCCCCCGACCGGCCATCGGCCGCGAGAGCACGTCGACGCGGTCCGACTCGACCGCGAACCGGTTGAGCGCGTCGTCGCCGCCCCGCAGCGTCACCACGGTGAAGTCGGGCCGGAAGTTCCCGACCGCGCCGCCGGCGCTGCCGGGGTCGTCCGCTCGGATCTCGACGCCCGCGGCCACGTCGACGCCGTACTCCTCCCGGATCGCGTCCGCGTCGAAGTCGGCCTCGCGCGTGCGGACCACGATCCCGTCGTACCCCTGTTCGGCCGCGGTGCGGGCGAACCGCGCGACCGTCGCCTCCCCTTCGGGGTGTGCGTGGACCGCCTCGTACATGCCCCGGCGTTCGGCCCCCCGTGCTTTGGCGGTTGCGCTTTTCGGGGACCGGCCTCCTCGAGACTCGTCGAACCCGCCGCGAAGGTTCATACGGAAGGACGCGCCCAACGCGCCACGGGCGTTCGCGGTGTCTCACCCGGGACACCCGGAGTCCGAATAAGCCGGTCCGCCGCCCGCGGCGACGCGCCGTCGCGCGAGTCCGCCGGGAGCCGCGACGGCGGGCCGGTCGAGCCCTCGTCCGCCAGCCGCGGGTCCACCGAGCGTGCGCGCCGTGCCCGACCGGCCCGCCGTCGCGGCTACTCCAACTCGTCCGGATCGGCGGCCGCCTCCGCGGCGTCGACCGCGGCGCGGTTCGCGGCCACGTCGTGGACGCGCACGATGTCCGCTCCGCGATCGGTCGCGACCGCCGTGCCAGCGACGGTCGCCGCCTCGCGTTCCTCCGGTCCTCGTCCGATGGCGCCGAACAGCGACTTGTGGGAGTGGCCGACTAGCACCGGACAGCCGAGCGCCGCGAACTCGTCGACGCGGCCGAGCAGCTCGAAGTCCTCCGCGGGCGACTTCCCGAAGCCGAGACCGGGGTCGACGATCACGCGCTCGCGGTCGATCCCCGCGCGCTCGGCGAGCAACAGCCGCTCCTGCAGGTCGCCGACGACGTCCGCGACCACGTCCCCGTACTCCACGTCGGTCGCGGGGTCGACCGGCGCCTCGACGCTGTGCATCACCACGACCGGACAGCCGGCTTCGGCCACCACCTCGCGCATCCGCGGGTCCGCGAGGCCGGTCACGTCGTTGATCACGTCGGCGCCCGCGTCGAGCGCCGCCTCCGCGACCGCGGGCTTGCGCGTGTCGACGGAGACCCACACGTCGCCGGCCGCGACCTCGGGCACCTCGTTGACCGCCTCGACCACGGGCACCACGCGGTCGATCTCCTCGTCGACGGGGACGGGTTCCGCGCCCGGGCGCGTGGACTCGCCGCCCACGTCGAGGATGTCGGCACCCGCCGCGACCATGCGCTTCGCGCCGTCGACGGCGTCGCCCAGCGCCGCGTGTCGCCCGCCGTCGTGGAACGAGTCCGGCGTCACGTTGAGGATGCCCATCACCGCGGTGCCTTCGGCCCACGGATACGCCGCGTCGTCTCCCGCGCGGGACCCACCGCCCCGGCCGCTCACCGCGGTCGCGTCGAGCGGCGGCAGCTCGACCGCTTCGCGGAGGTCGCTCGCCACGTCCGCCATTCCGGTCCCCTCCGCCGCGAGCCGGATCGTCGCCTCGTCGTACGCCCCGACCGTCGCAGCGCAGACGACCGCGACCAGCTCGCCCCCGTCCGCCGCCTCGGAGACGATGCACTCGCCGTCGGCCGCCCGGATCGCCGTCGCCAGACGCTCCGCTCGCGCCGACTGGAGTCGGGTCTCCACGACGCGGTGGTCCAGCGACGGCGCCGTCTCGCCGACCGTCGCGGGGGCGGCGTCGGCGCTCTCCAGCAGCGCGGCCGCCTCACCCGCGTCCTCGACGCGGACCGGCCGCGGCGCGTGCGTGTACGTCGACCGCGCCTCGGCGACCGCGAACAGCGACCCGGTCACGAGCACGCAGTCCTCGGGGGCCGCGCGCTCGCGGGCGGTCCGGAGCGCATCCGCGACCGCATCGGCCGACTCGACCGTCTCCACGCCGCCGTTCCGGAACGCGGCGGCGAGCACCTCCGGGTCTTCCGCGCGGTCCAGGTCCGGCCGACAGGTCACCACGCTGTCGGGCGTCGGCAGGTTCTCGACGGTGCCGGCGTGGTCCTTGTCGTGCATCGCGGCGAACGCGAGGTGGAGGTCGCCGTAGTCGTAGTCCGCGAGCGTCTCCGCCAGCGTCTCGCAGGCGGCCGGGTTGTGCGCGCCGTCGAGGACCACGAGCGGCGCCGTCTCCAGCACCTCGAACCGGCCGGGCCACGTCGCCCGCGCGAGCCCGTCGAGGACCGCGCCGTCCGGGAGGTCGGCGTCCAGCGCCGCGGCCGTCGCCCGCGCGAGCGCGGTCGCGACGCCGGCGTTCGTCGCCTGATGCTCGCCGACCAGCGGAACGCGCGCGTCGTACGCCCAGCCGTCCCCGTCGACCGCGACCGCCGCGTCGCAGGGGCCGACCCGCCCCTCGTAGGCGGCGGTCACGTCCGGGTCCGTCGCGGGCGCCTCGACTCCCGGACCGTCGACGGTCACGACCTCGCTTCCCGCCTCGCCGGCGACCTCGCGGACCACGTCGAGCGCCTCCCCGCCGCAGGCGGTCACGAGCGGCGCGTCCGTGGGCGCGATCTTCGCCTTCGTCCGGGCGATCTCCGCGACGGTGTCGCCCAGCACCGCGGTGTGTTCGAGCGAGACGTTCGTCACCGCGGCCGCCAGCGGGGCAACCGCGCTGGTGGCGTCGTACTCGCCGCCCATGCCGACCTCGAGGACGGCCACGTCGACGTCGCGCCGTGCGAACTGCCAGATCCCCATGGCCGTGACGACCTCGAAAAACGTGAGCGGTTCGCCCGCGGCGGCCCGCTCGACCAGCCACGGCTTCGTCTCGGCGACGAACGCGGCGATGGCGTCGTCGCTCATCGGGCGTCCGTCGACCCGGACGCGTTCGGAGAGGTCCTCCAGGTGCGGGGAAGTGTACAGGCCCACGGAGAGGCCGGCCTCCCGGAGGACCGACTCCGTCATCCGCGCGGTGCTCCCCTTGCCGTTGGAGCCGGCGACCTGCACGAACGCCACGTCCTCCTCGGGGTTGCCGAGGTGGTCGAGGAGGGCCGCGACCGACTCTGTGCCCGGGCTGACGGAGAAGCGGCGGAGGTCGAACAGGAAGCTCGCCGCCTCGTGGTAGCGCATACCCGGAGGTGGTCGGGGCGTCGCTTTAGCGTAACGGACCCGGGTGGCCGAAGCGAACCCATTTAGTCGCTCCGCGTAAACGCCGCCGTATGACCATCGAGGAGGGGCCTTAGCGTGCGCGTCGTCATCATCGGGGCCGGGCAGGTCGGCGAGAGCATCGCGGCCGACCTCCAGCACGACCACGACGTGGTCGTCGTCGAGAACCGGGCCGAGCGCGCTGACGAGCTGACATACGCGCTCGACGTGCTGACCGTCTCCGGCGACGGCACGGAGCTCTCCACGCTGGAGGACGCCGGGGTCGCGGACGCCGACATGGTGCTCGCGACCACCGACGACGACGAGACGAACATCGTCGCCTGCTCGACCGCGAAGGCGCTCTCCGGGTCGGCGTTCACCATCGCGCGGATCAAGAACACGAAGTACCTGCGGACGTGGGAGCGCGACGAGGGCGCGTTCGGCATCGACTTCATGGTGTGTACGAACCTGCTCACCGCGGAGTCCATCGTCCGCGTCGTCGGGCTCCCGGCGGCCCGCGACGCCGACATGTTCGCGAACGGTCGCGTCCAGATGGCCGAGTTCGAGGTGAGCGAGGGGTCGGCGATCGCGGACCAGACCGTCCAGGAGGCGGACCGCTTCGATTCGCTGACGTTCGCGGCCATCCTGCGGAACGGCGACGTGGAGATCCCGCGGGGCGACACCTGCATCCAGACCGGCGACCGCGTCGTCGTCATCGGGTCGCCACGCAGCGTCCAGCAGTTCGCACGAACGCTCGCGCCGAAGCGGTCGCCCGAGAAGGACGCGGAGGTCGTCGTGATCGGCGGCTCGGAGATCGGCTACCACGTCTGCCGGCTGCTGGAGGAGCGCGGGCTCTCGCCGCGGCTCGTCGAGCAGGACTCCGACCGCGCCCGCAAGCTCGCGGAGGACCTCCCCGAGACGCTCGTGATGGAGTCCGACGCGACCGACATGGGCTTTCTCGAACGCGAGCACATCGGCGACGCCGACATCCTCGTCTCGACGCTCGACTCCGACGAGAAGAACCTGCTCGAGTGTCTGCTCGCGGAGCGGCTGGGCGTCGAGCGCACGGTCGCGGTGATCGACCGCACCTCCTACGTCGGCCTCTTCGAGACAGTCGGCGTCGACGTGGGGCTCTCGCCGCGGGAGGTCGTCGCCGAGGAGATAACGCGGTTCACGCAGTCCGGCTCCGCCGAGAACATCGCCTTCATCGAGACGGACAAGGCGGAGGTCCTGGAGATCCAGCTCGACGACTCCAGCCCGCTCGTCGGGCGGACGATCCAGGACGCGGTCGGGGACCTCCCGAAGGGCGTCGTCATCGGCGCCATCACCCGGAACAAGGAGTTCATCGTCCCCCGGGGCGACACCGAGCTACACCCCGGCGACCACGTCGTGGTCTTCGTGGACGCCGCGGTGCTCGACGAGGCGATGAGCGTACTGTAGCGGATCTCTTCGGAGACCCGGAGCTTTCTTGCCGCTCTCATTGGATAGCCGAACCATGTCTAGTTTCGTGGGAGGACCATGTCGGCCGTAAAAGTCGAGTGGCGAACGAGCCTCGCCGTCACCGGGACGGTGCTCAAGCTGATCGCGGCCGCGATGGCCGTCCCGCTGATCGTCGCGCTCGTCTACGGCGACGACCTACTCGTGTTCGGTGCGTCGATCCTGATCACGATCGGGATCGGCATGGCGCTCGAACGGCTCGACCCGGAGCCCGATCTCGGACCGCGCGAAGCCTTGTTGCTCGTCGCAATAGTCTGGTTTGCGGTCGCTGCCGTCGGAACGATCCCCTACCTGCTCGCCGGGTTCGGAACCGGGTCGACCCTCGCGAATCCGGTCAACGCGCTGTTCGAGTCCATGTCCGGCTTCACGACGACGGGCGCGACGGTAATGGGCGAAATATCGACCGACCAGCACTCACACGCCCTGCTGATGTGGCGACAACTGACGCAGTGGCTCGGCGGAATGGGGATCATCGTGCTGATGGTGGCTATTCTGCCGGAGCTTGCAGTCAACGGTGCCGAACTGATCCAAGCCGAAGCGCCAGGTCCGCAGCTCCAGAAGCTCACGCCGCAGATCCAGGAAACCGCACGCGTCCTCTGGAAAGTGTACTTCGCCTTCACGGTCGCGCTCGCGACTGTCCTCTATCTCCTCCATCTTGTCGGCTACGCACCGAACATGGACCTGTTTAACGCCGTCTCACACGCCTTCACCACGATGCCGACGGGTGGGTTTTCGCCGAAAGCGGACAGTATCGCGGCGTTCTCGGCGGCCGTCCAGTGGGCCATCATTCCGTTCATGGTGGTCGCAGGCGTGAACTTCGGGTTGTTCTGGCACGTTCTCACTGGCGAGACACGAAACTTCTTCCGTGACTCGGAGTTTCGGGCGTACCTCGGCGCTATCGCGGCACTGACGGCGGTGCTCTCGGGGCTGCTGTTTACCGGCGCCGCGCCGACGCTTGAGATCGGCGGTGCGACTGAAGGTACCTTCGAGAATTCGCTCCGACAGGCGGCGTTCCAGATCGGGTCACTGATGAACTCGACGGGATACGCGACCAGCGACTTCGCCCAGTGGAGCTCCTACGGACAGATCTATCTCCTGTTTGCGATGTTCGTCGGCGGGTCGGCCGGATCGACGGGTGGCGGAATCAAGGTCGTCCGGTGGCTCATCGTGCTGAAGACGCTTCACCGGGAGCTGTTCCGGACCTCACACCCCAACGCCGTCCGTCCGATCCGGCTCGCGGGCCGGGTCGTCGACGAGGCCGCGATCCGGGGCGTGATGGCGTTCTCGATACTCTACCTGCTGCTGTTCGGCGTGGGTGCGGTGTTCATCTCGCTGGACGCGGCGCGGATCGGGATCGATCTGACGCCGCTTGAGGCGATCGGCGGGTCGCTGGCGACGATCGGGAACATCGGCCCGGCGTTCGGCCGCCTCGGGCCCTTCGGATCGTACCTGATGCTCCCCGACACCACGAAGCTGTTCATGGTGTTCCTGATGTGGATCGGGCGGCTGGAGATCCTCCCCGTGTTGGTGCTTTTCACCGGCGCCTTCTGGCGCCGGTGACGGGGTTCGGTCACGTCGCCGCCATCAGTGGCCGAGCCCGTACACGACCGACCGAACCAGCGCGAGGACCGGAATGATCTCGAGCCGACCGATCCACATGTTGAACAGGAACATCGTCTCCGCAACCGGGTGCATGTCCGGTCCGGCGATGCCGGTCGAGAGTCCGACGTTCCCCTGTGCGCTCGCGACCTCGAAGAGGGCGTCCGCGTATCCGAACTCCGGCCCGGCGAGGTTGACCAGTACCACGCTCCCCGCCACGAGGAAGAGGATCCAGAGCAGGCTCACGATGGCGGCCTCGCCGAACTCGCGTTCCATCTCGCCGCGGTCGAGCACGCGGCCGTCGATACGGGCGACCGCGACCGCGCTACTCGGGAGGAAGGCGCGCGAAAACTGCCAGATTGCTCCCCGTCCGATGGTGTAAGCGCGGACGATCTTGATCCCGCCCACGGTGCTCCCGGCCGCGCCACCGATAACCATCGACGCGCTCGTGATCAGCTTTGCCCCATCGCCCCACTCGCCGATGGGTGCCGACTGGAAGCCCGTACAGGAGAGCGCGCTCACGAGCTGGAACGTAGAGTCTCGGAGCGCGTCCGTTTGAGCGCCCGTCAGCCCGAGCGCCGCCCAGTCTCCGTCGAAGGCGGCCGGGAGCGCGTTCGCGGTCAGGACGTTCTGAACGCCCAGCAGGACGACACCGACCGCCAGCAGGATGAACAGCCACCGCGTCTGGAGGTCGCCGTACAGCTCCCCGAGATCGTGGTCGGAGAGGACGGCGTAGTGGACCGGAAACGCGATGGCGCCGAGGACCATGACCGGTAGCAGCACTCCCTCCACGAGTGGGGAGTCGTACGTCGCGATCGAGTTGTCGGTGACGCTGAACCCGCCGGTCGTAAGCCCGGTCATCCCGTGGTTCAACGCCTGCCACGCGGTTTCCGCCAGCGAAAGCGTGGTCCCGTAACTGCTCGTTCGGATAGCGACGAACAGCAGCACGGCGGCCAGCAGCGTGTAGCCCACGACGATCTTCCAGACGGTCCGGACCGTCGAGACTACGCTCGGATGGATCCGCTCTGAGCGCGCCTCGCTTCGGTAGAGGGCGTAGCTCCCGCTGCCGGGACGCGCGAGGATCGCCACCGTCAGCACGATGACGCCCACGCCGCCGACCCACTGGATGAACGAGCGCCACCACTGGACTGCACGCGGGAGCGACGGTTCGTGTCGAGCCATGGTGAGCCCGCTACCCGTCCAACCGCTCATGCTCTCGAAGAGCGCGTGGAGGGGGTTCGCGAAGACACCGAGGCTGGACGCGTCGTAGGCCGCACCCGCGGGCACGTACGTCGCCATCACCGATGCCGGGACGAGGTGCGCCGACAGGAAGAACGGGAGCGCACCGAAACACGCGGTCGCGAACCAGCCGCCCGCCGCGATGACCATCCCGTGTTTCATCTTCGGTTCCGGTGCGGCCGCGAACCGCCGTCTGGCCGCGGCGCCTGCTACGACGGTGATGCCCGCGGACAGAAGGAACGCGGCGCCGACGTACCACTCGCCGAAGACGGCCGCGAGAGACGCGGAGACGACCATCAGCGTCGACTGCAAGCCGACGAGCGACCCGATGTCCCGGACGATGGTCGCGTAGTCGGAGGGCAGTCCCCCGACGCGTTTTCCGGCCGTCATTTGTCGGGACGTCCGAACAGCCCGTCGACGTTCTCCGGGACGCCGGACGCGGAGTAAATCGTCAGCAGGTCCTCGGGCTCGATACGGGTGTTCCCGCGAGGGGTAATCGGCGGCTCCCCGTCATCGCGCTCGACCGCAACCACGAGCATCTCGTCACCGAGGTGGCCCGCTTCCGCGGCCTCGGCCAACGTGAGTCCGGCCACCTCCCCGTTCGGGAACACCTCCACCTCGAAGACCTCCGCCGTCTCGCCGATGTGCATGTGATCGACGATGGAGGGTCGTCGGGCAGACCGATAGAGGTGTTCGGCGATCAGTCGCTGAGGGTTCTTCATCGTGTTGACCCCGATCCGCTCGAACAGCGCCATGTGTTCTGGGTCATGGACGACCGAGACGACCGTCGGTACGTCCAACTCGCGGGCGAGCAGACACACCATCACGTTCGTGGCGTCGTGGTCGGTCGTCGAGACGAGGCTGTCAGCCCGACCGGCCTCGGCCTCCTCGAGCGTCTCCTTCGTAGTCGCGTCCGCGTTGAGGACGAGACAGTCGAAGTCCATCGCGGCCTCGTTCGCGCGCTCCGGATCGCTCTCGATGACCACGACTTCGTTCCCGTCTCGTGTGGCCATCTCGATGAGCGGCCGACCGATGTCGCCGGCACCGACGATCACGACGTACATGGTCCGCACTGTAACAGGAATTCGGATAAGCGTCCCGATCGGTTGAGGGCGCTCTCGCTCGGCTCACTGGCCGCCGGTCCCGCCGGCACACGGTCAGTGGCGCTTGATGTGGTACGCATAGCCCCACACGAACGCCAGCACCGCGATGGCCGCGACGTACAGCGCCGTCGCGGTCAGGCCGGCGTCGAGCGTCACGATCGGATGCGCGCTCACGACGGTCGCGGCGGACTCGATCATCGCCTCCACGTCCCTGGTCGTGACGAGCGTCTCGATGAGTCGGGAGAGCACGGGCCCGACCAGCAGCACGACGACCGCCGCCATCGCGTGCGAGAGGCCAGTCTGCGTCGGCATACGTAGTACCTGCGCGGGGGCGGCAAAAATCTTTATTCGGACGACAGGTTCGCCGTCGCGGCGGGGCGTCGCCGCCGGCGACGGGGATCGAGGCGTTTCGGCCGCGCCGCTATCGCCGGACGCGAGTCGCCGCGAGCGCGCTCCCGAGGACGGCGACGAGCGCGGCGACCGCGCCGAAGCCGGGCGCGGAGTCGCCGGACGTGTCGCCCTCGGTGGTCCCGGGCGCCTCAGTCGTCGCGGGAGCCTCCGTCGCGTCCGCCGTCTCCTCGTCGTCGACCTCGCCCTCGGCCTCCACCGAGACCTCGGAGCGTTCCACGTACGTCGAGTTGTCGTAGATGTCCCCGTGGACCTGCCGGGTCATGTCGTGGATCGTGTTGACCACGCTGGCGGGCGCGGGCTGGTTGAGCCAGTGGACCTCCAGGTAGACCGCGTTGCCCTCCTCGCCCGCGGTCGTGCTGGCGTACGGCTCCTCGTCGAGCGCGGAGTCGCCGCGGCTGTTGACGACGATCCACTCGGGGTCGAGTTCGAGGACGACCTCGTCGGAGATCTGCGGGTAGCCGTCCGCGACCGTCGCGGCGGTGTTGTTCGTCCCCGCGAGCGTGAACGTCGCGTTGATGAACGTGTCGCCGCCGGCCACGAAGCCGCTGCCGAGCGGGTAGAGCACGCGCGGCCGGTCGGCGTCGGCGGTGACGTTCGAGACCGCGTCGACGTTCGCGTTCATCCACGCGTTCGTCTCGGCGGCGCCCTCGCAGTTGCCGGTCAGCTTCCCGATGGTGGTCGTCTTCTGGGCGATGTCGTCGGTGGTTTTCGCCTCCGGGAAGTGGTAGACGGTCAGGCCGGCGTCGCGCAGCGCCTGGACCTGCCCGGCGGAGGCGTTCGGCGCCAGCACGAGGTCCGGCTCCGTGCCGGCGACCTTCTCGACGTCGACGCCGCGCTCGGCGGAGACGTCGGTCTTCTCGTCGGCGCCGTCGAGGTACATCGCGTACTGGGTCACGCCGACGACCTGCGACTCGCCGCCGATCTCCCACATCGTCTGGGCCGCCGAGGGGTTCGTCGTCGTCACGCGCTCGGGCGGTTCTTCCAGGGTTATCTCCTCGCCGGTCGCGTCCGTCATCGTGACCGGGAACTCGCACGTCTCGTAGGTCGCGTCGGGCTGGGCCGCCGCGGGCGCCGCGAATCCGCCGAGCGCGGCGGTCGCGACGAGCAGCGCCGTCACCAGCACCAGTCTGTCACGCATCGTCTATCAAACGCGGATAGTCCAATAAGTATTTATCTAACGCAAGCCGGGTTGTGAACGAGATGCGCACCCTGACGCGGACCGCGGGCTGGTCGGCCGCGCTCTGCTGTCTGCTGGCGGTCGTCGTCACCGCCAGCGCCGCGCTCGGGCCCGTTCGCGTGCCGCCGGTCGAGGTGGCGAAGGTGCTGTTGAACGGGGTCGCGGTGCCCGCGAGCGTCGAGTTCGGCGTTCGCGGCGCGATCGGCCCCCTCCTGGTCCCGAGCGTCGACGTGGGCTTCGCACCCGTGTTCACCTACCCGGTCGAGGACCTCCACCGACAGATCGTGGTGAACATCCGGCTGCCGCGGATCCTGCTCGGAGCCGTCGTCGGTTTCGGGCTCGCGGCGGCCGGCACCGTGATGCAGGGGTTCTTCCGGAACCCGATGGCGGACCCGTCGATCATCGGCGTCTCCTCGGGCGCCGCGACGGGCGCGGTCGCGTTCCTCGTGTTCCCGGCGACGATCCCGTTCGGCTTCGGCCTGCAGGGCGCGGCGTTCTCGGGCGCGCTGCTGGCGGCGTTCGGCGTCTACGCCATCGCCACGCGGAACGGCCACACGCCCGTCGCCACCCTGCTCCTGGCCGGCGTCGCGGTCCAGACGTTCCTCGGCGCGGTCATCTCCTACCTCCAGTTGCAGGCGGAGAACAACCTCCGCGAGGTCGTCGCGTGGCTGATGGGCCACCTGGGCAACGCCTCGTGGGACGAGGTCCGGGTGACGGTCGTCGCCGTCCCGCTGCTGTTTCTGGTCCTGCTGGCGTACGCTCGCGACCTGAACGTCCTGCTGCTCGGCGAGGAGGAGGCCCGCGGGCTCGGCATCGCGGTCGAGCGCACCAAGTTCGTCCTGCTGTCGGTCTCGGCGCTGATCACCGCCGCGGGCGTGGCGGTGACCGGCGTCATCGGCTTCGTGGGCCTGATCATCCCGCACATGCTCCGGCTCGTGGTCGGCCCGGACCACCGGATACTGCTCCCGACCGCCGCGCTCGCGGGCGCCTCGTTCCTCGTCGCGGCGGACACCGTCGCGAGGCTCGGCGCCGCGGAACTCCCCGTCGGCGTGGTCACGGCCGCGGTCGGCGCGCCCTTCTTCCTGTTCCTGCTGCGTCGCCGGGAGGTGCACGAGCTGTGAGCCGGACGGACGGGGAGGTCGGCCCCTCCGGCACCGACCACTCCGGCTCCGGTACCGACCACTCCGACGCCGACCGCTCCGTGGCGTCTCCAGTCATCGGCGCCGAGGGCCTGACCGTCTCGCTCGGCGGCGTCGAGGTGCTGTCGGGCGTCGACCTCGAAGTCCGACCCGGGGAACTCGTCGGCCTCGTGGGGCCGAACGGCGCCGGCAAGACGACGCTCTTGCGCGCGCTCCGCGGGTCGCTCGACCTCGACGCGGGGACCGCCTCCGTGGGCGGCGATACGGTCGCGGGCCTCCCGGCGAAGGAGATCGCGCGGCGCGTCGCCTCCGTGCCGCAGGACGCGACGCCCTCCTTCGAGTTCACCGTCGAGCAGGTGGTGGAGATGGGCCGGACCCCGCACCGCTCCCGCTTCTCGGGACCGGACGCGACTGACGCCGCGGCCGTCGAGGAGGCGATGGACCGCACCGCAGTCGCACAGTTCGCGGACCGTCCGGTGACCGCGGTGTCGGGGGGCGAGCGCCAGCGCGTCCTCCTCGCGCGGGCGCTCGCGCAGTCGACTCCCGCGCTCCTGCTGGACGAGCCGACCGCGGGCCTCGACGTGAACCACGCCGTCCGCACGCTCGAACTCGTCTCGGAACTGGTCGCCGAGGGGAAGGCGGCGCTGGCGGCGATCCACGACCTCGACCTGGCGGCGCGCTACTGCGACCGGATCGTCGTGTTGTCCGACGGGGCGGTGCTCGCGGCCGGGCCTCCCGAGGAGGTGTTGACCCGAGGATCGATCCGCGAGGCGTTCGACGCGCGGGCGGCGGTCACCGAGGACGCGACCACGGGCGCGCCGCGCGTGACCCCCCTCCCGGACCTCCGCGAGGGCGCGCCGACCGCTCGGGTTCACGTCGTCGGCACCGGCACGCGGGCGGCGACCGTTCTGGGACGGCTCGCGGCGGCCGGCCACGCCGTGAGCCTCGGCGTCGCGCCGAGCGGCGACGCGGCCGCGGCGACCGCACGCGAGGTCGGGGCGGAGCCGGTCCTCGTCCCGGCGTTCGCGGGCGTGAACGACGACGCGCGCGAGGCGGCCGCGGAGCGGGCCGAGGGGGCGGACGCGGTCGTCGTCGTCGGTGAACCGGCTGCCGGGAACCGGGCGGTCGCGGAGACGGTTCCCCCCGCCCGTCGAGTGCTGGTCGACTGCGGCTCCCTCGACGGTGCGGCGGTCGGCGACGGGGACGTGGTGGAAACGGTCGGCGAGGTCGTCGCCGACGCGGACGAGAACCCGGTCGGCGGATTCCGGTTCGGCTAGTCGTCACTCTCGGCCGTCAGGCCCACCCTCCCGTCGAGGCCGATCGCCGGTGATCCGCGAAGCGTCACGCTTTATCCCCGCGGCCGCGGATGCCCGACGATGAGTGTCCCCTGCCTCGCCGTCTCCCGCGAGCGCGGCGAGACCGTCCGGAGCCGCCTCGCCGAGGCGGACGCGCTCGACGGCGACCACGAGATCACCGTCGAGGGCGACACGATCTACATCCCCGTCACGGACCCGGCGGCGGTGCCCGCGGACCTGGCCGGGGAGGTCGTCGAGCGCGAACCGGCGGCTCGGGAGTCCCCGGAGTCGCCCGCGGACATCCTCGGCTACGAGCCCTCCATCGAGCGCCTCGGCGACGTGGTGATCCTCGACGAGGACGACCCCGAGCGCGCCGCGGAGATCGCCGAGGCGGTGATGGCCTCGCACGTCCCCTGCGAGACGGTCGTCAACCGTGCGTCGCCGATCGAGGGGGAGTTGCGCGTCCGGCAGTGGGAGGTGCTGGCCGGAAACGGCACCGAGACGGTCCACCGCGAGTACGGCCACGAGTTCCTGCTCGACATCGCGGAGGTGTACTTCTCGCCGCGGCTCGCCACGGAGCGCCACCGCGTGACCGAGCAGGTCGACGCCGGCGAGCACGCGTTCGACATGTTCGCGGGCGTCGGCCCCTACGCGGTGCCGATGGCCGCGAAGGGCGCCGAGGTCGTCGCCTGCGACCTCAACGAGCGCGCGGTCGCGTACCTGCGGGAGAACGCCGAGCGCAACGGCGTCGCGGACCGGCTCACCGCGATTCAGGGGGACGTACGCGAGGTCGCCGACGAGTGGGCCGGCTGGGCGGACCGGCTGGTGATGAACCTCCCTCACTCCGCGGACGAGTTTCTGGACGCGGCCGTGACGCTCGCGGGCGATACGTGCGTGATCCACTACTACGACATCCAGCACGAGGACGACCCCTTCAGGCCGGGCGCGCGCGCCATCCGGGAGGCGGTCGCGGACGCGGGCGGCGAGTACGACGTGACCGTCGAGACCGAGCACGTCGTCCGGTCGTACGCGCCACACGAACTGAACGTCTGTCTGGACGTACGGCTGGAGAAGTAGAGCGATGTAGCGGTCGAGGGAAGCGATGGCGCCGGCCTGTTCCGTTTCAAAAAGTGCGCTGCCGTGATCGTCACCAGCAGCCGGAAGCCCTCGACCGCTCGTGCGGTCGCGGCGACGGGGGACAGCCGGTGCGTTGTCGCCGGATCGCTCGGACGAATCGGCGTGCGTCACCCTGACGCAGTGGCCCGATTCCGGAACCCTTATTTCCTTCATCGGGGTACGTGGAGGTACGTCGCGCCGGAGTAGCTCAGCTGGCAGAGCGATTCCTTCGTAAGGAATAGGTCGAGGGTTCAAATCCCTCCTCCGGCTTTCTCACGGAACGCCGCCGACCGCCGCCAGCCGTCCCGTTTCTCAGTCGTCTTCGTCGGGCTCGAACCCCAGCTCGCGCATCCGCTCGGCGACGCGTCGCTCCGTCTCCTCGGAGTACTCGCGCCGTGCGTCGCTCTCGACGTTGACGTACTTCAGCCGTCGCACCCGGTTGACGAGGTCGTCGGAGAGGTCGTAGTCATCCAGGTCGACCGCGAACAGCCCGAGGTCCTCGAGCAGCCGCTTCTGGACGCGGTCGGCCTCGGCGCCGGACGCCGCCCGACCCTCGGCGTCCAGCATCCCGATCACCTTCTCCTCGTCCAGCTGCTCGATCAGCCGGTCCATGCTCTTGGCGTCGGTCGCGTGCGGGCGGTCGTCCATGCCCCGATCATTGTTCTTTGCTCACATATGTGTTCGGACGGCACGGACACGTCCGGCGCGCTTCTCGGCCAGCGCCCCGTCACCCCCGAGAACGATGCCTCGATGGACGCCCGCGTCTCGGTTCCTCGATCCGACAGGACCGTCCTCTCGCACGGTTGGCGACCTCGTCCGACTCCTCCCGCTACCGCAACGCCAGCATCTTTTGCGCTGGCCCGCACCGTTTCCGTATGGACCTCGACGCGCTGTACGACCGCTTCGACGAGCGCGACTGGGAGACCCCCGCCGAGGGGACGCTCCGGGTCGCGATGGTCGGTCTCGGCGGCTGGACGCGGAACCACGCGATCCCGGCGGTCGCGGCCGGCGACTACTGCGAGACGACGGTGCTGGTCTCGGGCCACGCCGACAAGGCGGAATCGGTCGCCGCGGAGCTCCCGGGCGAGCCGGAGACGCTGGACTACGAGGCGTTCCACGCGGGCGCCGCCAGCGAGGCGTACGACGCGGCCTACGTCGCGACGCCGAACGCGCTTCACCTGCCGCACGTCCGCGCGGCCGCGGACCTGGGCAAGCACGTCCTCTGTGAGAAACCGCTCGAGGCGAGCGCGGAGCGCGCCCGCGCGCTGGTCGACGCCTGCGAGGAGGCCGGCGTGACGCTGATGACCGCCTATCGCCTCACCGCGGACCCCGCGGTTCGGTTCGCGCGGGAGCTCGTCCGCGAGGGCTACGTCGGCGAACCGGGACTCGTCCGCGGCCACATGACGCAGCCGGTGCTGGACCACGGCGACGCCGACCAGTGGCGGCTCGACCCCGACCTCGCGGGCCGCGGCACCTCGGTCACGGACCTGGGGATCTACCCCCTCAGCACCGCGCGGTTCGTGCTCGACGCCGACCCGGTTCGCGTCTCGGCGGCGATGTCCAGCGAGCACTCGGCGTTCGCGGACGTGCCCGACGAGCGCGCGAGCTTCCGGCTGGAGTTCCCCGACGGCCTCGTGGCCGACTGCGCGGCCAGCCAGAACCTCCAGCGGTCCGGGAGCTTCAGGATCGTCGGAACCGAGGGGGAGATCCGGTTCGATCCCGCGTTCTACGGCGACCCCCGACGCACCCTCGCGCTGCAGCGCGGGTCGACGAGTACGGAGTTCGCCTTCGACGCGGTCGACCAGATGCGCGCGGAGTTCGACTACTTCGGCAACCGCGTGCTGGCCGGCCGCGAACCGGAGGCCGACGGCGCCTTCGGCGCGGCCGACGTGGCCACCATCGAGGCGGTCTACGACGCGGCGAAGCGAGACGCACCGGTGGAGCTGTGAGGGAGCTCCCGAGACCGGGAGTCGGTGACACGCCTTCGGAGGGTTTACGTCCCACACGCCGGATTTTCCGGTAATGACCGAGGACGACCAGGAGCTCGGGATCACCGAGTCCAAGTCGCACAACACCGGTGAGTGGTACGCGGAGGTCGTACAGAAGGCGGGCCTCGCGAACTACGGTCCCGAGGGGATGAGCGGATTCATCGTCACGCGCCCCCGCGGCTACGCGCTGTGGGAGGCGGTCCAGGGCTTCCTCGACGCGAAGTTCAAGGAGACCGACGTACAGAACGCCTACTTCCCCATGTTCATCCCCGAGTCCTACCTCGAGCGCGAGAAGGACATCGTCGAGGGGTTCGACCCCGAGGTGGCGTGGGTGACCCAGGGCGGTCACGAGGAGCTGGAGGAGCGACTCGCGGTCCGGCCCACTTCCGAGTCCATCATCGCGCCCTACATGGCCCAGTGGATCCGGAGCCACCGCGACCTTCCCCTGCGCGTGAACCAGTGGTGCTCGGTCGTGCGCTGGGAGGCCACGGAGACGAAGCCGTTCTTCCGCACGAAGGAGTTCCTCTGGCAGGAGGGCCACACCGCCCACGAGAGCCACGAGGAGGCGTGGGAGGAGACGATGACGCGGCTCGACCAGTACGAGTCCGTCTACGAGGACCTGCTCGCCATCCCCGTGCTGCGCGGCCAGAAGCCCGACCACGACAAGTTCCCCGGCGCCCACACCACGACCACGGTCGAGGCGCTGATGCCCGACGGGAAGTCCGTGCAGGGCGGCACCTCCCACCACCTCGGGCAGTCGTTCGCGGAGGCGTTCGACATCACCTACTCGGACGAGGACGAGGAGGAACGCGTCGCGCACACCACCTCGTGGGGGCTCTCGTGGCGCTGTCTCGGCGCGCTGATCATGACCCACTCCGACGAGCAGGGGCTGGTGCTCCCGCCCACCGTCGCGCCCACGCAGGTCGTGATCGTCCCCATCTGGCAGGCCGACACGAAGGAGGACGTGCTCGAGTACGCCGAGGGCGTCGCGGACGACCTCGCGGACGCGGGCGTCAGCGTCGAACTCGACGACCGCGACGAGCGCAATCCCGGCTTCAAGTTCAACGAGCACGAGCTCAACGGCGTCCCCCTCCGGATCGAGATCGGTCCCCACGAGGTCGAGGACGGGGAGCTCACGCTGGTCCACCGCCCCGACGGCGAGAGCGCGGTCGAGGACCGCGAGGACGTGGCCGACACCGTGCGGTCCCACTTCGACGAGATCTACGGGAAGCTGTACGCGGCCGCCGAGGAGAACCTCGACGGCGAGGTGCGCGAGGCCGACGACCGCGCCTCCATCCTCGGCACGCTCGGCCAGCACGGCGGCTACGTGAAGACGCCGTGGTGCGGCGACGAGGCCTGCGAGGAGGAGATCAAAGACCAGATCGCCGCCGAGATCGTGATGGTCCCCTTCGAGGACGAGGACGACCTCGTCGACGCCGACCACGAGGAGACCTGCGGCGTCTGCGGCGAGGCGGCCGAGCGGACGGCCTACTTCGCGAAGTCCTACTGACTCGCGGAGTTGGTCCGTCACGCTGCGACCGAAACCGAACGGTTGATCACACGGATCTCCCAATATCTCTCCCGATCGGGTTTACAGTATAAACCTAAATGGCAAAATATCTGGAGAGTAGGCCGCTCCCATCTCCGTAAATGCCTTCGATATCCAAAAATACACGTCATCGATGGCCGACCGTCTACCCATGTGCATCAATGCCAGTCCCTGAAGAATAATGACCTAATATTCCCTAATGGGTGGGTAAGGCACCCTACCCATATCAGGGTTAGTCCTTTAACTCGAACTGCGTTTTGGTAGTGTATGACCAAGCCACACAGTAACACCCTCGAACCGGACGCGTCCGGGTCGGCGGGTCGCGACGCGGAGGCGAGCGGAGACGGGCTCGCGTCGCCGGACGACGACCGATCGAACTGCGGCGTCGGCGGGGTCGTCGACCTCGCGGGCGAGCCGAGCCACGACACCGTCGCCGACGCGGTCTCACTGCTGGAGAACCTCCAGCACCGCGGGACGACGGGAGCGGAACCGAACACCGGCGACGGCGCCGGGATCATGGTCGAGCGCCCGGACGGCTTCTTCGAGTCCGTCGTCGACGCCGACCTGCCCGACGAGTACGCGGTCGGCTCGCTGTTCATGCCCGAGGAGCCGGCCGCGGAGGCGGCGCTTCACGAGGTCGTCGCGGAGACGTTCGCCGAGTACGGGCTCGAGGTGCTCGCGTGGCGCGAGGTGCCCACCGACGCCGACGGCGCGGACCTCGGGGCGACCGCGCTCGACTCCGAGCCGAACGTCGTGCAGGTGTTCGTCGCGCCCGCCGCCGACGCGGACCTCGACGCGCGCTTCACCGACCCCGAGGCGGACGACACGGACGCGAACCCCCACCTCGGCTTCGACCGCGCGCTCTACGTCGCCCGGAAGGCCGTCGAGTCGGCCGCCGCGGACGTGGATGGCGGCGGCCGCTTCTACGTCTGCTCGCTCGACCGCCGCCGCGTCGTCTACAAGGGCCTGCTGAAGGGCGACCAGCTGGCCGCCTACTTCCCCGACCTCTCCGACGAGCGGTTCGCGAGCCGGGTCGCGCTGGTCCACGCCCGCTTCTCGACGAACACGCTCGGCGCGTGGCACCTCGCGCACCCGTACAGAAACATCGTCCACAACGGCGAGTTCAACACGATCCAGGGCAACATCAACTGGATGCGCGCCCGGGAGACGGACGTCTCCCACCCAGGCTTCGGCGCGGACCTGGAGACGGTCAAGCCGGTCATCGACGACCCGAACCAGTCCGACACCGCCAGCGTCGACAACGCGGTCGAGCTCCTGCTCCAGACCGGCCGGGACCTCCCGCACGCGCTCCGGATGCTGATCCCGGAGGCGTTCCGCGGCGACGACCTGATGAGCGAGGAGCGCGCCGACTGGTACGACTACCACGCCTCGCTGGTCGAGCCGTGGGACGGCCCGGCGCTCGTGATCGGCTTCGACGGCGACCGCGTCGCGGGCGTCCTCGACCGGAACGGGCTGCGCCCGTGCCGCTACGAGGTGACGAGCGACGACCGCCTCATCGTCGGCTCGGAGGTGGGTGCGATCCCGACCGACCCCGGCGAGGTCGAGTCCCGCGGCCGCCTCCAGCCCGGCGAGATCTTCGTCGCGGACTTAGAGAGCGGTCGGGTCGTCCCCGACGACGAGGTCTTTGACGACCTCACCGACGAGAAGTACGGCGAGTGGGTCGACGAGGAACAGGCCGCCCTTGAGGAGGTCGCGGCCGAGACGGGCGACGCCGCGGCGGACGCGGACGACGCCGATCCGGCCGAGCCCACCGTCGAGGAGGTGCGCGCCCACCAGGCCGCGTTCGGCTACACGACCGACTCGCTGAACCACCTCGTCGAGCCGATGGCCGAACAGGGGAAGGACCCGGTCGGCTCGATGGGCGACGACACGCCCCTCTCGGTGCTGACGGAGGTCGACCGCCCGCTGTTCACCTACTTCAAACAGCTGTTCGCGCAGGTGTCGAACCCGCCCATCGACTACATCCGCGAGGAACTCGTCACCTCGCTGGAGTCGCGGCTCGGCTTCCAGCGCAACCTGCTGGACGAGTCGGCCGACCACGCCCGCCAGATCGTCTGCGACTCCCCGGTCCTCACCGAGGCGGAGACGGCCTCGCTGAAGGCGCTCGGCGACGACCCCGACGACGCCTTCGAGAGCGCTGTCGTGGACGCCACCTTCGACCCCGACGCGGACCTGGCGGACGCGGTGGCCCGCCTGCGCGACGACGCGGCCGCGGCCATCGAGGCCGGCGCGGACGTGGTCGTCGTCTCCGACCGCGCGGTCGGCCCGGACCGGCTCGCCATCCCGAGCCTGCTGGCGACCGGGGCGGTCCACCACCACCTCGTTCGCAACGGGCTCCGCAACCACGCCGGCCTCGTCGTCGAGTCGGGCGAACCCCACGAGGTCCACCACCTCGCCACGCTGGTCGGGTACGGCGCCGGCGCGGTGACGCCGTACCTCGCGTACGACTCCATCCGCGACACGGTCGCGGGGCCGGACGGCGCGGACGCCGACGAGGCCCTCGCGGCGTACAGAAAGGCGCTGGAGGACGGCCTGCTGAAGACGATGGCGAAGATGGGCATCTCCACGGTGGAGTCGTACCAGGGCGCCCAGATCTTCGAGGCGGTCGGGCTCGACTCCGAGTTCGTCGGCGAGTACTTCGAGGGGACGGAGATCAGGACCGAGGGGATCGGCGTCGACGAGATCGAGGGCGACCTCCGCGCCCGCCACGCGATGGCGTTCGGCGCTGACCCTCAGCTGGAGACCACCGGCGAGTACGAGCACCGCTCCTCGGGCGTGAAACACGGCTGGAACCCGCAGACGGTCGGCACGCTCCAGCAGGCGGTCCGCGCGGGCGACTACGAGCAGTACGAGGAGTTCGCCGACCTGGTCAACGACCAGTCCGAGAGCCTCCAGACGCTGCGCGGCCTGCTCGAGTTCGACTCCGACCGCGACCCGGTTCCGGTCGAGGAGGTGGAGCCGGTCGAGGAGATCGTGGAGCGCTTCTCGACGGCCGCGATGAGCCTCGGGAGCCTCTCGCCGGAGGCCCACGAGAACAACTCCATCGCGATGAACCGCCTCGGCGCCAAGTCCAACACCGGCGAGGGCGGCGAGCCGCCGGAGCGGTTCGACACCGAGCGCGAGTGTAACGTCAAGCAGGTCGCCTCCGGGCGCTTCGGCGTCACCGCGGAGTACCTCGCGAGCGCCGACGAGCTACAGATCAAGATGGCGCAGGGCTCCAAGCCCGGCGAGGGGGGCCACCTCCCCGGCGAGAAGGTCAACGAGATGATCGCGCACGTCAGGTGTTCGACGCCCGGCGTGGGGCTCATCTCGCCGCCGCCCCAGCACGACATCTACTCCATCGAGGACCTCAAGCAGCTGATCTACGACCTGAAGGCGGCCAACCCCGAAGCGGACGTGAACGTCAAGCTCGTCTCGGAGGCCGGCATCGGCACCATCGCCGCGGGCGTGGCGAAGGCGAACGCGGACGTGGTCCACGTCTCCGGCCACTCCGGCGGCACCGGCGCGTCGCCGAAGACCTCGATCAAGAACGCGGGGCTGCCGTGGGAGCTCGGCCTCGCGGAGGCGAACCAGATGCTGCGGGCGACCGGCCTGCGCGACCGCATCCGGGTCACCGCGGACGGCGGGCTCAAGACCGGCCGCGACGTGGCCGTCGCCGCCCTCCTCGGCGCTGAGGAGTACGTCTTCGGCACCGCGTCGCTGGTCACCTCCGGCTGCGTGATGGCCCGGCAGTGTCACGAGAACACCTGTCCGGTCGGCGTCGCCACCCAGCGCGAGGACCTGCGCAAGCGGTTCCCGGGCGAGCCGGAGCACGTCATCAACTACATGACGTTCATCGCGCAGGAGCTGCGCGAGATAATGGCCGAACTCGGCTACACCGACCTCGAGGAGTTCATCGGCCGGCCCGACCTGCTGACCCAGCGCGAGACCGACCACGAGAAGGCGAGCCACCTCGACCTGTCGGCGGTCATCGCCGACCCCGCGGGCGACGTGCGCACGAAGATCCGCGAGCAGCGCCACGAGGAGGTCGCGACCGCGCTCGACTGGGACCTCATCGACGCCGCCGAGCCGGCGCTCGCGGAGGGCAAGCCGGTGACGGTCTCCGAGGACGTGACGAACGTCGACCGCGCGGTCGGCGCGACGCTCTCGAACCGCGTCGCCTCCGAGTACGGCGGCGAGGGACTCCCGGACGACACGATCACCTGCGACCTCGACGGCTACGCGGGCCAGAGCTTCGGCGCGTTCCTCGCGCGCGGCGTCACGATGGACCTCACCGGCGCCGCCAACGACTACGTCGGCAAGGGGCTCTCGGGCGGGAAGGTGGTGATCCGGACGCCCGCGGACGCCGGCTACGACCCCGCCGACAACGTCGTCGCGGGCAACGTCTGCCTGTACGGCGCGACCGCCGGCGAGACCTACGTCAACGGCGTCGCTGGCGAGCGCTTCGCGGTCCGCAACTCCGGCGTGAAGGCGGTCGTCGAGGGCGTCGGCGACCACGGCTGCGAGTACATGACCGGCGGCGTCGTCGCGGTGCTGGGCGAGTTCGGCCGCAACTTCGCGGCCGGGATGTCCGGCGGCGTGGCGTACGTCCACGACCCCGACGGCGAACTCGCCGAGAAGGCCAACACCGGGATGGTGACGCTCTCCGACGACCTCTCCGAGCGCGACGAGGCGATGCTCCGGCGGCTGGTGGAGAATCACGCCGCCTACACCGACAGCGCCCGCGCGCGGGAACTGCTCGACGACTGGGCGAACGCGGTCGAGGCGTTCACGCGCGTCCTCCCCGACGCCTACGCGGACGTCATCGCGGAGGGCGTCGGCGACGACGTGCGCGAGGACCTCCCCGACGCGGCCGAGGCGGGCGCCAACGTCCACGGCGACGCCGGCGCGGTTTCGGGCGACGACTGAGCGTCGAGGCCGCGCCTGACGGGGTTTTTGTCGATGACGTCAAGCAGCACGAGCGTCCCGCTTATCGGTTCCAGGCCGCCTCGTCGGGGTCGATCAGGCGCTCCTCGGCGTCGATCCCGTCGATAGCCGCGAGGTCCTCGTCCGGGAGGTCGACCTCGAGCGCGGCGTAGTTCTCGTCGACGTGGTCGCCGGTCCCCTTCGGGATCGGGACGACGCCGCGGGCCAGCGCCCACGCGAGCGCGGCCTGCGCGGGCGAGCAGTCGTTGCGCTCGGCGACCGCGGTCAGCGTCGGGTCGTCGAGGACCTCCCCGCGGCCGAGCGGCGAGTAGCCGACGAGGTAGTGGCCGTCGTCGTGTGCGAGCTGCCGCAGCTCGTCCTGCCGGAACCGCGGGTGACACTCCACCTGATGGGCCGCGATGGGCGCATCGAGGATCCCCGCCGCCTCCTCCAGCAGGTCGGAGGTGAAGTTGGAGACGCCGACGTGACGGGTTACGCCCGCCTCGCGGAGGTCGTCGAACGCCGGCAGCGTCGCCGCCGCGTCGTACGCGCTCGTCGGCCAGTGGACGTACAGCAGGTCGACGTAGTCGAGGCCGAGTCGGTCGAGGCTCTCGCGGGCGGTCTCTCGGACGTCCTCGGGCGCGAGGTTATCGGGGTGGACCTTCGTCGCCACGACCACGTCCTCGCGCGAGACGTCGGCGTCGGGGTCGTCGAACGCGCGCGCCAGCCCCTCGCCGACGGCCGCCTCGTTGTCGTACATCTGCGCGGTGTCGACGTGTCTGTAGCCGCGCTCGAGCGCGCGGCGGACGGTCGCGGCGCACTCCTCGGGGTCGTCGTTGCCGGAGGTGCCGAGACCGAGCGTCAGGTCGAGGTCGGTGTCGCTCATGGCCCTCCGTTCGGCCGGGGGGCGCATAAGCGGCGGTGCTGCGGAAAGCGAGGCGGGCACCCGCGTCGCGCTCGCGGAGCCCCACCGCTCCCCGACGAAGCCGTCGCGCTCGCGGAGCCCCACCGCTCCCCGGCGAAGCCGGCGCCTCGCGCGGAACGCCTTTTGTCCCGGAGCGAGAGAGGTCGACGTGGTGACACGGACGTGAGCGACCGGTGGCTGTACGCGTGGGGGGCGGGCTACGCCGCGGTCGGGGCCGCGTCGCTCCTCCTCCCGCTGTACGCGGTCTCGCTCGGCGCGGGCGCGGCGGTGGTGGGAGCGATGGCCGCCACCGCCGCCTTCGCGGGCGTGCCCGGCGCGCTGCTGTGGGGACGCCTCGCGGCCCGAACCGGGCGTCGGCGGCCGTTCGTCCTCGTCGCGCTCGGGGCGCTCGCGGGCGTGCTGGCGCTGGTCCCGTTCGCGAGCACGCCGCTCGGCCTGCTCGTCGGCAACGCGGCGATGTGGTTCGTCGTCTCCGCGGCCGCGCCGGTCCTGAACCTGATCGTCGTGGAGGGCCGGCAGGTCGCCGAGTGGGACGCGCGGATCGCCCGACTCAACGCGGTACAGGGCTACGGCTGGGTCGCGGGGCTTGTGCTCGGAACCGTCTGGACCGCGACGGTCCCGCGCGCGCTCGGCGCGGTGGCCGCACAGGAACTGTTGTGCTTCCTGCTCGCGGTCGTCGCGACGGGCGCGCTGGCGGCGGCCGCGCGCTGGTACCCCGAGCCCGCGACCACGAGCGCCGCGCGGTTCCGACGCGTCTTCGCACGCCTCGACCGGGACGGCTGGGGCGCCGGTCGGTACATCAGGTCGGTCCCCTACGGGCCGACGCGCCTCTACTGGGTGCTGACGGGGTATCTCGGCCGTGCCCGCCGAGCGCGTCGCCGTCCCGACCGCGAAGGAGGGGCGGCGGACGCGACCGCGGGTGACCCCGAGCGGTCCGCCCGGGACCGCTTTTCGGGCCCCCTGACCGCCTACCTCGCGGCGGCGACGCTGTTCTCGGTCGGCTTCGCGGTGTTCTGGGGACCGATGCCGGCGTACCTCGCGGAGGCCGGCTACGCGACCGGCGTCGTCTTCGGCCTGTTCCTCGCCGCGAACGTCGGGTCCGCGGTCTGTTACACGCCGGTCGGCCGCCTCGCGGCCCGACGTGGCCCCGCCGTGGTCCAGAACGTGGCGCTCGCGGGCCGCGCGGCGCTGTTCCCGGCGGTCGCCGCGCTCGGAACGGTGCTGCCCGCGGTCTCGCTCCCCGCGACCGCCGCACTCGGCGGGCTGTTCCTGGCCATCGGTGTGACGTGGGCGATGATCGCGGTCACGGCGACCGGGCTCGTGACGCGGCTCGCGAACGAGGCCCTCCGGGGGGACGCTCTGGGCGCCTACTCCGCGCTCGCCGGCGTCGGGACCGGCCTCGGGAGCGCGCTCGGCGGCCTGCTCGCGGGCGTCGCGGGCTACGCGGTCGCGTTCTGGGCGGCGGGCGGGGTCGTCCTCGTCGCGCTGGCGGTGCTCCTCCGGGCCGAGCGCTCCGCGTCCGAAACCGCCCCGACCGCGTGACCGCCGGCCCACCGTCGACCGGGCCGCCGCTCACTCCGGAACGATCCGGGTTCCGGAGTCGCCGTCGAGCGCCTCCGCGAGCCGGTCCGGCGCGGCGATCAGCGCCTCGCCGCCGGTCTCCCCGGCGAACGTCGCGCAGGCGTCGATCTTCGGTCCCATGCTCCCCGCGGGGAACTGGTCGTCCGCGGCGTGTTCGCGGACCTCCGCGGGCGTCGCCTCCGCCAGCCGTCGCTGGTCCGGCGTCCCGTAGTCCAGATACGCCGCGTCCACGTCCGTCAGGAACAGGAGCGTGTCCGCGCCGACCGCCTCCGCCACGAGCCGCGACGTGCGGTCCTTGTCGACCACCGCGGCGACGCCGTCGTACGCGCCGGCGTCCGGCGCGGTTCCGCCGTCATCGCTGTCACCGCCGTCACCGCCGTCACCGCCGTCGGCGGGGACGACCGGGACCCCCCCGCCGCCGCCGCAGATGACCGGCCCGCCGTCGTCGTCGGCCAGCCGACGGATCCGGTCGGCCTCCAGCAGTTCCTCTGGCTCCGGCGAGGGGACGACCCGCCGGTGGGCGGTGGCGCCGCCGGCCGCGTCGTCCCGGCCGTCCGCGGAGCCGGACGAGCGATGGACCGCCGTCGTCTCGAACGGCTTCGCGGCCGCCTCCTCGGCCGAGTAGTAGGGGCCGACCGGCTTCTGTGGGTTCTCGAACGCCGAGTCGTCCGGGTCGACTCGGACGCGGGTCACGACGGCGGTCGGCCGGCCGCCGAGCGCGTCGCCGAACTCCCCGGCCAGCAGGTAGCCGACCTGCGCCTGCGTCTCCGCGACGAGCACGTCAAGCGGCTCCGGGTCGCCCTCGGCCGCCTCTTCGGCGAGCAGGCGGTGGCCGACCTGCGGTCCGTTCCCGTGAGTCAGCGTCAGGTCGTGGCCGCGCTCGACGAGCGGTGCGAGCGCGTCGCGCGTCTCGCGGATCCGGGCGCGCTGGTCGGCGACGGTCCCCTCGCCGCTCTCGAGGATGGCGTTGCCGCCGAGCGCGACGACGGTGTCCGACATGTGCGACGCGTCGTGGCCCGGCGGGAAGGGGGTTGCGGCCGGAGCGTCGGGACCGCGAACCGCGACCGGCCGAGCGCCCCTACTCCCCGCGGAGGGCCGCGACCGCCTCCCGGTCCGGGAGCGCCGTCATCGCCCCCTTCTCGGTCGTCGTCCGGGCGGCGACCGCGTTCGCGAACGCCACCGCCTCGGCCAGCGACTCGCCCGCCGAGAGCGCCGCGACCGCGCCCGCGGTGAAGGCGTCGCCCGCGCCCGTGGTGTCGATCGGCTCCGCGGCGTATCCCCCGTGGTCGACCGCGATCGGCTCGTCGCCGTCGTTCCACGGGGCGTCGGGGGTCGCGTACGCGAACGCGCCGGCGCCGCCGAGCGTCACCAGCACCGTGTGCGGGCCGTCGGCGGCGACCGCGGCCGCGGCGTCTGTCGCGGAGGCCGGGTCCGACTCGTCGACGGCGGCGCCGTCGTACCCCGCGGCGTCGAGGTCCTCGGGCGAGACTTTCACCACGTCCGCGAGCGCGAACGCCTCGCGGCAGGAGCCCGGGAAGTCGAAGTCGGTCCACAGTTCGGGGCGCGCGTTGGGGTCGAACGAGACGGTCGCGCCGGCCTCGCGGGCCCGCGCGAGCAGGTCCAGCGTCGCGGTCCGGGCCGGCTCGTCGGCCAGCGTCACGCCCCCGGCGTGGACCCAGTCGGTCTCCGCGAGCGCCGCCCCGTCCACCCCGCCCGGCTCCATCCGGGTGTCCGCGCTGCCGTCGCGGTGGAAGGAGAACGCGCGGTCCGCGTCGGGGTCGAGGCTGACGAACGCGAGGCCGGTCTTGGCGTCCGGGTCCCGCTCGACGTGCTCGGTCGGTACGCCGGCGTCCGCGAGGGTGGCGGCGAGGAAGTCGCCGAAGGGGTCGTCGCCGACCCGGGTCCAGAAGGCCGGGGGGCGACCGAGCCGCGCGAGCCCGACCGCGACGTTGGCCGGCGCCCCGCCCGCCCGGCGGTGGAAGGTCTCCACCTCGTCGAGCGGCCCCGGCTCCTCGGGGATGAAGTCGATGAGCGTCTCACCGGCGACGAGGATCTGCTGCATGCCCGACCCTGCGCCCCTCGCCGGCCTTAGTCTTCGGCTTCGCGCGAACATTTATGCCCGCACCCGGCGAGTCACCGACGAATGGCCGACTCGACGCCGACACTCCCGCTCGCAGGGGGAACGCTGGGGCTGTCGGGCCCCCGGCCGGTCCTGCTCGTGGACCCCGGCGAGCGGCTCCTCCGAAGCGTCCTCGACGCGCTGGCCGACGCGGCCCCCGCGGTCGCGGCGCCGACGGTCGGGACGCTCCGGAGCGAGGTTGACGCGCGCGAGGACCACGCCACCGGGTCGATCGACCTCCCGCATCCGGTTCCGGAGTCGTTCCCGCACCTGCGCGTCGCGGCGCGCGAGCCTGTGCTTGACGCGGTCCTCGACGGCTTCCACGCGGCGAGCCGCGTCGCGGCGTTCCGCGAGGCCGACGCGCTCTCGCTCGTGACCGTCGAGGCGCGCGAGCCGAGCACGCTCCTGGTCGCCGACGGCGCGGTCGCGGTGCCGCTCCCGGCCGCGGACGCGGCGGGGTACGCGGCCGTCCGCGAGACGGACCCGGAGCGGGTCGACGAGGTCCGGGGCCGGTGGGAGACCCGGCTGACCGACGCCGAGCCGTACGCCCTGCGGACGCCCTCCCGTCGCGCGCTCTTCGGCGCGTTCGCCGGGCGGTGCGACGCGGACGTGGCGGCGGAACTGCTCCGCCTGCTCGACGCGCTCCCCGAGGTCGACCGCGGGGACCCCTGCGACCACCTCGACTGCGTGTACGCCGCGGGCGCGCGCCGCGACGCGGTCAACTACGGGCTCCGGCGCGCGGCCGAGGACTGCGGACTGGCCAGCCCCGCGACGCTCTCGTCGGTGAAAGCCGAGTTCGAGGCGGCCGGCCTGATCGAGACGGAGCCGGTCCCTCGCCGCGTCGGCCGCCCACGCCAGCGGATCGTCCCGGCTGACGACAGGCTCGCGGCCGCGGCGGCCGAGGAGGTTCCGGGCTTCGTCGCGGCGGCAAAGGGCGACGGGACGGACGGAGGGGCCGATGCCGCGGACGCGGCCGAAGCCGAGACCCACGCCGCCTCCGGCGTGGATCCGACCGCGGGCGACGACGCCTGAGGTGGGGTTACGGATGGGGTGACACGCTCGTGACGCTGCGGGAGCGTCCCCGTCGCGTGCCGCGACCATGCTGCGCGATCGGCCGCGGCTGTCCGTTCAGCCACCACGGTGGTGCGGTCGGCGCGCGCGAGCAACGCGCGCGAGGGAGGGCTGGACGCGGCCGCGATGTGGTGCTGTCCGCGGCCGCGTCCAGCCCGAGGTTGGGGAGGTGCGAGGCCGCCGTGCGGTCGCGGTGCGGTGCTGTGCGGTGGGTGGGACTGACGGGGCAGTCAGCTCGATCCGGCCACGACGACGCTCTCGCGAGCCTGTCGAGCGAGAGTCAGCGAGTCGTAGCCCGGCAGCCCGCGACTGCAGGCAGCCCGCACCGTCCGCCGGTACGCGGCCGGTCGAACCGGCAGGGGATTCCTGGGTGGCGCCGCCCAGGTCGGCAGGATCAGCAGCAGAAACAGACACGACGGCGGAGCCTTCCTCTCAGACCGCGTCGGCGGACATCGTCAGCTGCTTCCGGTAGTCGGAGAACCCCGCTTTCTCGTAGAAGGCGAGCGCGCGCTCGTTGTCCACATCCACGTCGAGGCGGAGCTCCGGACAGCCTTCCTCGCGGGCGTCGGCCGCAGCACGCTCCACGAACCGGTTCGCGAGCCCGGAGCCGCGATGCGGCTCGGCGACGTAGATGTCGCCGATCACGAGCCGATCGGGCCGGTCGAACACGTCGGGACAGGCGTCGACGCCGGTCAGGACGAAGCCGGCGAGGTCGGCGTTCGGGGGGAAGTCGTCCGCCAGACGCCCGTCGGTCGGGGGTTCCTGTGTCCCGGTTTCCCCGACCGCGACCCAGCCGCGGCGGCCCTCCTCGAGCAGGTCGCGGTGGAAGGCGACGTTCTCCGCGATGAGCTCCTCCTCGGGCCGGTCCGCGAGCGCGTGCGCCTCGACCGTCGCGGCCAGGTCGCGGTGGTACGGGAGCCACAGCTCCTCGGCAAAGCGTCGGAGCGCGTCGTAAATGCTTGCGGGACGCGTGCGAGGGCCTCTCACCCGGATCCGGCGGAGACGAAACCTTCAAACGCCGCTCGGGCGAACCGTACCCCATGGAACTGCGGGTCATCGAGAAAACCGAGGAGGAGCTCCGTCTGGAGATCGCGGGCGAGGACCACACCTTCATGAACGTGCTGAAGGGCGCGCTGCTGGAGACCGACGACGTGGCGGCCGCGACCTACGACGTCAACCCCGAGCAGTCGGGCGGCCAGACGGACCCGATCCTCACCGTGAAGACGGAGTCCGGCGACCCCCTCGACGCCGTGGGCACGGCGACCGAGGCGATCAACGAGAAGACGACCGCGCTCGCGGACGCCGTCAAGGCGGCCTGAGCGCGCCACGGACCCGAGGCCGGGAGCCGCTCGACCCCGGCCCGTCGGTCGTGGACTGCCGACCGCGAACCGGAGCACCGATTTCTGTCGACCGTCGCCGCGCTTCCGAGTGACGACGCCCGACTCACGACGCCCGACTCGCGGCGCTGCGGCTGGCGGGCGTTCCCGTCCGGACGGAGAAATTCGCCGCCGGCCGCGTCACCGACCGACTATCGCCAGTCGGCCGCGGGAACCACGTCCGCGTCCGCGACCGTGAGCCAGCGCGTCGTCCGGCGCTCCGGCTCGCGGTCCGCCTCGTAGAACGTCCACTCCTCGTCGCCGTTCGGACCCTCGGCTCGCTGGCAGACGAGCGGCGAGTCGTCCTCGCCGGGTGCTCGCCGCGGCGGTGCCCCGCTGCCGACAGGTCCTCCGGACTGCGTGGTGGACATGTGTATCCGACGATTGGGCGTCGGGGTAAAAAGGTGGTCCGATCCGATTATCAGGTGTGGATCCCGGGAGGGCGGCCGGATCGAGACGGGGTTCGCGACGGTGTCGTGGCCGTTCGAAGCGCCGGATATCCGGCCGGTCAGAGCCGCACGGGCACGCCGCGCTCGTCGAGGTACTCCTTGACCTCCTCGATGGTGTACTCGCCGTAGTGGAAGATGGAGGCGGCCAGCGCGGCGTCCGCGCCGCCCTCCTCGAACACCTCGTAGACGTGTTCGGGGCCGCCGCAGCCCGAGGAGGCGATGACCGGCGTCGAGACCGCCTCGGAGACCGCCCGGATGAGCGGCACGTCGTAGCCGTCCTTCGTCCCGTCGCGGTCGATGGAGTTGACGAACAGCTCCCCGGCGCCGCGCGCCTCGGCCTCCGCGGCCCACGCGACCGCGTCGATCCCGGTCCCCTCGCGGCCGCCCTTTTTGGTGCACTCGAACCAGACGTCCTCGCCGTCGACCTCGACGTAGTGCTCGCCCGCGTCGTCGTACCGGCGGCGGGCGTCGACGGAGATGACGATACACTGGGAGCCGAACGCGGCCGCGCCCTCCTCGATGAGCGCGGGGCGCTCCAGCGCGCCGGTGGTGATCGACACCTTGTCCGCGCCCGCGCGGAGCGTCTCCTTGATGTCCGCCTTCGTCCGGATGCCGCCCCCGACCGTCAGGGGGATGAAGCACTCGTCGGCGACCGCGGAGACCACGTCGAGCATCGTCTCGCGTCCCTCGGCGCTCGCGGTGATGTCGAGGAAGACGAACTCGTCGGCGCCAGACTCGTTGTACTTCTCGGCCAGCTCGACCGGGTCGCCGGTGTACTCCAGGTTCTCGAAGTTGACGCCCGTGTAGACGGCCGCGTTCCCGTCCTCGTCGAGGTCCACGTCGATGCAGGGGATGATCCGCTTCGTGAGGCCCATTCGTTGGGAGGATTTCGCGCCGCGGGCTACAAAAAGGGCGCGACGCCGGCCGTGGCTACAAAAAGGACGCAACGTCGGCCGTTCCGGGACCCACGCTCGCTCACCCGTTCCGACCGGCCCGGATCGGGTGCGCTTTTGTACCGGGCGAACGCACCGTCGCCCATGGCAGACCACTCGCACGAGCCGGACCCGGACGAGCGCGTAACCGCACCGATGCAGGACTTCGGCGGCCGCGAGGTCGGGATCGGCCTCGTCGTCCTCCTCGCCGGCCTCGCGGTCGCGTACGGCGTCCCGCTGCTGCTCGCCTGACGGCGGTCGAAGACGGTGAATCCGGGCTGATCCGCCTCTTACTCCACGGTGACGCTCTTCGCGAGGTTCCGCGGCTTGTCTATTGATCGCCCCTTCTCGTTGGCGACGTGATAGGCGAACAGCTGGAAGTAGACGTTCGCGACGAGCGGTTCGACGACGCCCGCCTCGGGGACGGCGAACGCCTCGTCGAGCGCGTCCGCCTTCTCGCCCGCCGAGACCGCACCGAGCGCGGGCGCGCCGCGCGTCTGTGCCTCGGTGACGTTGTTCATCGTCTCCCGGGGCTTCGCGCCGTCCGTCAGCACCGCGAGGACGGGCGTCTCCGGGGTCACCAGCGCGAGGGGGCCGTGTTTCAGCTCGCCGGCCGCGAACCCCTCCGCGTGGTCGTAGGAGATCTCCTTCAGCTTCAGCGCCCCCTCGAGCGCGACCGGGACGCCGAGCTCGCGGCCGACGAAGAAGAACGCCTCCGAATCGCCGTACTCGCGGGCGGCCGCCCGCACCGCGTCCTCCGCGTCGAGCGCCTGCTGGACCGCGCCGGGCAGCCCGCGGAGGTTCTCGACGGCGGTGCGGGCCCGCGCGGCCGACATGGCGTCGCGCCCGCGACCGAGCGCGACCGCGAGCATGGCCAGCGTCGTCACCTGCGAGGCGAACGTCTTGGTCGCCGCGACGCCGATCTCCGGGCCCGCGCGGATGAACACCGCGTCGTCCACCTCGCGTGTGATGGTGCTACCGAGGGTGTTCGTCACCGCGAGCGTCCGCGCGCCGGCCGCCGCGGCGCGCCGGATCGCCCCCAGCGTGTCGGCCGTCTCCCCGCTCTGCGTGACCGCGATCGTCAGCGTGCGGTGGGGGTCGCGCCCGCCGCCGAACTCGTACTCGCTCGCGATCTCCACCGTCGTCCGCACGTCGGCGAACTCCTCGATCAGCTCCGCCGCGTACCGGCCCGCGTAGTAGGAGGTGCCACAGGCGACGATCTGCACCTCGTCGAGGCTGTTGAGGAACGGCTCCGGGAACTCGACGTCGAGGTCGACCGCGCCGCGGTCGGCGTCCAGCCGCCCCGAGATGGCCTGCCTGAGGGCGGTCGGCTGCTCGTGGATCTCCTTGCGCATGTAGTGCTCGTAGCCGGCCTTCTCCGCGGCGTCGGCCTCCCATTCGACCGTCTCGACCGGGCGGTCGACCGCCTCGCCGTCGTGGAACACGTCGACGCGTCCCGGCTCCAGGACCGCCACGTCCCCGTCCTCCAGGTACGTCACGTCGCGCGTGTGGTCGAGGAACGCCGTCACGTCGCTGCCGACGAACGACGCCGCCTCGCCGTGGCCGAGGACGAGCGGGCTGTCCTGTCGCGCGACGACGATGCGCTCGGCGGCCTCGTGGACCGCACAGATCGCGTAACTCCCCTCCAGCCGGTCGTCGATGCGCTCGACCGCGGTCCGGAGGTCCGCGCCCGCCGCCAGTTCCTCCTCGATCAGGTGGGGGATGACCTCGGTGTCCGTGTCGCTCGTGAACGCGTGGTCGGACAGCTCCGCCTTGAGCGTCTCGTGGTTCTCGACGATGCCGTTGTGGACGACCGCGACCGACCCCTCGCAGTCGGTGTGGGGGTGCGCGTTCGCGTCCGTCGGCGGCCCGTGCGTGCTCCAGCGCGTGTGGCCGATCCCGCAGGTGGCCTCGGAGTCGGGAACGTCGAGGTTCGCGACCTCGCCCGACCGCTTCGTGACGGTGAGCCCCTCGGCGCCCGCCCGCTCCTCGCCCGCGCCCGCCGCGCCGTCGACGAGCGCGATCCCCGCGGAGTCGTAGCCGCGGTACTCCAGGTTCTCCAGGCCGCGGTAGACGATGGGGCCGGCCGCCTCGTCGCCGACGTAGCCGATGATCCCGCACATGTTTACCCCCTCCTGACGACCGCGCCGGTCTCTATCCGACCGTCGAGCGCGACCCCCGGATCGACCGTCGCGTCGTCGCCGATCACGGTGCCGGCGTCGAGCGTCGCGCCGCCGCCGACCGTCGCGTTGTCGCCGACGACGCCGCCGAGTCGCACGTCCTCGTGGGCCTCGCCGTCGACGACGAGCGTCGCCGTGCCGCCCGCCACGGTCGCGTTCGCGCCGATCCGCGCGTTGCCCGCGACGATCGCGTCGCGCACCACCGCGCCCGGTTCGATGACCGTGTCCGGGAGGACGACCGCGTTCTCGACCACCGCGGTCGCGCCGACGTGGACGTTCCGCCCCAGCGCCGTGCTCCCGCCGACGACGGCGCCCGGGCCGAAGCGCACGTCCGCGCCCACGACCACGTCGTCCGCGACCGCCGCGTGTGCCGGACCGGCGTCGGTCGCTCCGGCGTCGCCGGTCCCGTCGGGTCCGTCATCCCCGCTTCCCCCGCCCGCGCCGGCGGCACCGACGAGTGAGGCGTTCACCGCGAGCAGGTCCCAGAGGTGGGAGACGTCGTACCAGTCGCCGTGGTACTCGACCGCCTCGATCGACGACTCGCGCGCGAGTCGGTCGAGCGTGTCCGTGATCCCGAGCTCGCCCGCCGGCGACGTGTCGCGGACCGCGTCGAAGATCGCGGCCGAGAACCCGTATACCCCGGCGTTTATCCGGCCGGCCGCGACCGGCGCCTCCGGCTTCTCCTCGACGCCGACGACCCGCCCGCCCTCGAGGCTGACGACGCCGTACTCGCGCGGGTGCTCCACGTCGGTCACCGCCATCACGGGGCTCCGGCCGTCGACGGTCGCGTCGCGGACGTCGCGGACGATCGACGCGTCCACGATCCGGTCGCCGTTGAGGACGACGAACCGGTCGCCGACCGCGTCCTCGGCCTGCAACACGGCGTGGCCGGTGCCGAGTTGGTGGGACTGCTCGACGTACTCGATCTCGAGGTCCCACTCGCGGCCGTCGCCGAAGTGGTTCCGGATGCGCTCGCCGCGGTAGCCGACGACGAGCACCACGCGGTCGATGCCGGCGTCGGCGACCGCCTCCACGACGTACTCCAGAATTGGCCGGTTCGCCACGGGGAGCATCGGCTTCGGCCGCCGGTTCGTCAGCGGCGCGAGCCGGCGCCCCTCGCCCGCCGCGAGGACGACGGCAGTGACGGGTTCGCTGGTCATGGACGATGGTCGCCCCGTCCGCCGATAAATCCTCCGTCGTCCGCGATTCCCGTGACGCGAGCGCGGGTGACCTCGCCCGCTCAACCGCCACATCGGGGACGGAGGTGGCAAAAAAGTAAAGTGTGTGTCGGGGTCACAAGTCCCTATCCAATGTCGGGTGACGATACGCGGTCGGACGGTGGTGGTGGTGAGGTCGGGACGGCCGGCGGAACCGGAACGGCCGTCAGTCAGGTGGATGACGCGGAGAAGGACTCGATGGAGCAGTGGCTCGACGCCTACTTCGAGCCCTCCTTCTTCCGGCTCCGGTACCTGCTGTTGGTGCCGGTGCTCGTCTCGTTCGTCGGGTCGCTGGTGATGTTCTACGTCGGCGCCTACGACACGTACAAGGCGCTGTACGCGCTGATAATCCAGGGGCAGTCCAGCGGCGAGGCCGTGATCCTCCCGATCGTCAAGGCGCTCGACGCCTTCCTGATCGGGATCATCCTTGTCATCTTCTCGTTCGGGATCTACGACTTCTTCATCAGCAAGCTCGACCCGGCTGAACACGCCGGCGTCCGGCCCGACTGGTTCAAGTTCGACTCCACCGGCGAGCTCAAGAACAAGCTGATCGAGCTCGTGCTGGTCATCCTCGCCATCCAGTTCTTCGAGCAGATGATCGCGAACGTCGACGGGTTCGAGGACCCGATGCTCTACCTGATCATCCCGGCCGGGGCGGCGATCCTGGCGGTCAGCCTCGGCTTCTTCAAGTGGGCCACGGAGTGATCCCCGTGGCGTGTTCCTACCGGTTCGATCCCGCCGAGTGGGAGGGGGACCGGGAGAGCACCCTCGCGGAGGCGTGGACCTGCCCGCACGAGGAACACGAGGACGCCGACCGCTGCGTGTTCCACCTCCCGCCCGAGCGGCGCGAGGAGCTCGGCGTCGACGCGGCCGCGGTCGAGTCGGCCCTCCGCGAGGCCGCCGCGGCCGACGGCCGCCGGACCAAGCAGTTCGTCGGCGCGCACCTGCCGGCGGCGACGCTTGACCACCTGGTGGTCGACGCCGCCGACCGGTATCCGATCGACCTCCGGCACGCGCGGGTCGAGGGGACGTTCGCGGCGCGCAATGCGGACCTTCGCCAGCCGGTCGACCTGCGGGACGCCCGGCTCGACGCGGTCGACTGGCGCGAGGCCGCCTTCGCGCATCGGTGTGACCTGTCCGGGGTGACGGTCGGGGGGCGCTTCGACGTGACGAGCGCGACGTTCGAGGGCGACGTCGACCTCATCGAAGCGACGTTCCGCGACGAGGTCCGGTTCGAAGAGGCCCGGTTCCACGGCGACACCTGCCTGCGCGAGACGGTCTACGAGGCGGACGCCTCCTTCGACGGCGTGGAGTTCCGCGGCGACGCCAACCTCAAGGACGACGACGCCTGCTTCGAGGACGCCGTCTTCCACGCCGGGGCGTCGTTCCGCAAGGCGGTGTTCAGGTACGCGGACTTCGTCGGCGTCGCGTTCCGCGAGCCCGTCTCCTTCGACGAGGCCACGTTCACCGGCGACGGCGAGTTCAGGGACGCCGCCTTCGACGCCGGCGCGTCGTTCCGCGGCGCCGAGTTCCACGGCGACGCCAACGTGCTCTACGACGACGCCGACTTCTCGGGCGCGCGGTTCGGCGGCGACGCGGCGTTCACGCGCACGGAGTTCACGCTGGCGAACTTCACGGGCGCCGCCTTCGAGGGGGACGCCGCCTTCGACGACGCCGCCTTCGCGGAGGACGCCTTCTTCGACGACGTGCGCGTCGAGGGAACCTTCGAGGCCGCGGAGGCCCGGTTCCTCGGCGACACGAGCTTCGAATCGGCCGCGTTCGCCGACGCCGTTCGGTTCCTCGGCGCGGAGTTCGAGGGGTCGGACAACGCCACCGACGACAACCTCACCTTCGCGGACGCGACGTTCGCCGACGCCGCCCGGTTCGACGGCGCGGTCTTCACCGTGGCGCGGTTCGACGGCGCCGCGTTCGCCTCGGCCGTCTTCGACGACGCCGTCTTCGGCGACGACGCCTCGTTCGCGGCCGCGGCGTTTTCCGGGGACTGCTCGTTCGACGAGGCGCGGTTCCGGCGGGACTGCTCGTTTGCGGGCGCCGCCTTCGAAGCGGCCGCGAGCTTCGCCGGCGCCGAGTTCGACGGCGGGGACAACCTCGAGGACGAGGACGCCACGTTCCGGGAGGCGGCCTTCGACGGTCCGGCAGTGTTCCGCGCCGCGGCGTTCCGCAACGCCACGTTCACCGACGCCGCCTTCCGCGACGACGCGCGGTTCGCGGGCGTTCGGATAGCCCAGCGGGCGCGCTTCGACCGGACGACGTTCGCCGACGGGGCCGACTTCGACGAGGCGCGGTTCCGCGGCGACGCCGACTTCTCCCACGTGCGCGTCGACGCCGACGCCTCGTTCCGCGGCGCCGAGTTCCACGGCGAGGCGAACGTGAACCACGACGACGTGACCTTCGCGGACGCGACCGTCGACGGCGACGCGGACTTCGAGGCCGCGCGGTTCAGATACGCCGCCTTTCGGGGGATCGAGGTGACCGGGCGAGCGGGCTTCGACGCCGCGGTGTTCGCGGACGACGCGGAGTTCTCCGACGCCACCGTCCGCGGGACGCTCTCGCTCGAGGAGACCCGCTTCCGCGACGACGCCGCCTTCGACGGCGCGTCCATCGGCGGCGACCTCGACGCGGCGGGCGTGGAGTTCCGCGGCGGCGACAACGTCCTCAACGACGACGTGACCTTCGCCGGCGCGACCGTCGCGGGCGAGGCGACCTTCGAGAAGGCGGCCCTCGCGTACGCGGAGTTCGCCGACGCGACGTTCACCGGGCCGGCCACCTTCGCGGGCGCGACCTTCGAGAAGACCGCCCGGTTCATGGGCGCGACGTTCGAGGCGACCGCGTCCTTCGAGGAGACGCACTTCCGGCGCGACGGGCGCTTCGAGGACTGCACCTTCGGCGGCGCGGTGACGTTCTTCGGCGCGGAGTTCGACGGCTGGACCGACGACGCCGACGACGCCGCGTTCGGCGGTGCCGCCTTCGGCGACGACGCCGACTTCGACGCCGTCGAGTTCGGGACCGCGGGGTTCGACGACGCGACCGTCGCGGGCGCGGCGACGCTCTCGCGGTCGTCGTTCGACGGGTTCCACGCCGAGCGCGCCGTCTTCGAGGGGACGGTCGACCTCTCGTTCACCGCGTTCGAGGGCGCCGTCGACCTCACGGGCGCCGCCTTCGCCGCGCCCGTCGACTGCATGGAGATCCGGTTCGAGAGCGACGCCTGCTTCGCGGACGCCGCCTTCGAGGCGGGCGTGACCTTCCGGGGGACGGAGTTTCTGGGCGGGGCCTACACCGTCGACGACGCCGACTTCACCGGAGCGACGTTCGGCGACGACGCCGACTTCGGTCTGACGACGTTCCGCTTCGGTAACTTCGCCGGGGCGACGTTCCGCGGCGAGGCGGCGTTCCCCGACGCCGTCTTCGAGGGCGAGGCGCGGTTCGCCGACGCCGTCTTCGAGGGGGCCGCCGCGTTCGACGGCGTCGAGTTCGAGTCCACGGTCGACTTCTCCGGAGCGTCGTTCCGGGCGGCCGGCTCCTTCGAGAAGGTGCTGTTCCACGAGGCGACGACGTTCGCGGAGGCGCGGTTCCGGGACGGCGCGAGCTTTCGGGCCTCGCAGTTCGAGGCGACCGCGAACATGCACGAGGAGGACGCGGACTTCGGCGGCGCCGTCTTCGAGGCGGGGGCCGACTTCGGTCGCGTCACCTTCGCGTACGCCAACTTCCGAGGGACGACCTTCGGCGAGGCGGCGACGTTCGTGGGGGTGACGGTCAGCGAGAGCGCGGCGTTCCGGCCCGAAGCGGGCGAGCGCGGGGAGACGCTGGTGGACCTCCGCGACGCGGCGATCGGCGGCGGGACGATGGGCCAACCCGAGGTCGGCAGCGCGTTTTACGACCTCACCGACGCTGTCGTGGGCTCGGTCACGCTCGACCACTCCGACAGCGCCTACCCGCTCTTCGACCATTTCCGGTTCTGTAACACCGACTTCGATGGGTTCGACTTCAGCGCACACAAGGCGCACCTCGCGGAGAACGGGTGGTCGATCCACGAGTTCGCGGCCGGCGACGCGGTCATCCCGGAGGGGAGCGTCGCCGCCATCGACAACCCCGCGACGCTGGAGAACACCTACCTGAAGGCGAAGAACTGCGCCAGCGACTACGGGGACCGCAAGGCCGCCGCCGAGTTCTTCATCCGCGAGATGATCTACCGGCGCAAGAAGAACTGGAAGATCGCGGCGGGTTACGACGTGGCCGAGAACGCCAACCTCGCGACCCACGACGCCGTCGACGCGTTCGTCCCGTGGGAGGGCGACGCCGAGGACGCCTCCGACGTGGGGGCGCTCGGCCGGGTCCGCGCGCTCGGCAAGTGGGCCGGCAACAACGTGCTCTACCAGACCTGCGGCTACGGCGAGCGGCTCTGGCGGATCGTCTACATCTCCAGCGTCGCGATCGTGTTCTGGGCGCTGCTGTACACGATCGTCCCCACCGGCGGCGAGGGGTCGAGCCTGCGGACGGTCACCAGCGCCGCGGAGTTCGCTACCCCCGACGGCCTCCTCGCGGTCGGCCAGAACATGTACTTCAGCACGGCGACGTTCATCACGCTGGAGTACGTCGGCGCTCCCGGAAGCTCCCTCGCCCGATGGCTCGCCAGCCTCGAGGCGTACTTCGGCGCGCTGTTGATAGCGCTCGTCGTGTTCGTGCTCGGGAGGCGGGTCGCGTGGTGACGCGCCGCTCGCGGGGGCCGCGCCACGGGGTGACCGCCCCGTGAGCGACCGCTGTGAGTACCGGCTAGAGCCCGCACGCGAGGCCGACGAGGAGCCGAGAGCCGCGGCCAACCACCACGGCCCCGCGGAGGCGTGGGAGTGCCACCGCGAGGCCGTCGAGGGGACCGACAGGTGCCCGTTCCACCTGTCGCCGGAGCGGCGCCGCGAGGTCGGGGTCGACGACGACGCGCTGCGCGAGCGGTTTCTGTCGGCGGTCCGCGAGGGCGGACGGCGCCGCAAGCAGTTCCTCGGCGCCAGGTTCGAGGGGATCGACCTGAGCTACCTGATCGTCGAGGGGGCCGACAACCACCCGATAGACCTGCGCTACGCGGTCGTCGACGGTACCGTCGACGTCGAACGGGCGACGGTGAAACAGGCGGTCGACCTGCGGCACGCGAGCGTGGCCGCGATCGACGGTCGCGACGCCGAACTCGAGGACGCGTGGCTGTTGGACGAGGCGACCGTCGACGCCGTCTCGCTGACCGGGGCGACGTTCGCGGACGACCTGGAGGCGTCCGGCCTCCGCGTCGCGGGCGAGGCGACCCTCGACGAGACGCGGGTCGACGGCGACACCTGCTTTCGCCGGGCCCGCTTCGAGGGTCCCGCGAGCTTCCGGGGCGTGGAGTTCCGCGGCGACGCCAACCTCCTCGACGACGACGTCTGCTTCGAGGACGCCGTCTTCGCGGGCGACGCGACGTTCCTGAAAGCGGAGTTCCGGTACGCCGACTTCGAGGGGACGACCTTCGAGGCCGACGCCGGCTTCGCGGAGGCGACCTTCGACAGCGACGCCGAGTTCATCGACGTGGCCTTCGGGGGGGCGGCCGACTTCCGGGGCGCGGAGTTCCGCGGCGGCGATAACGTGCTCTCGGACGACGCGGACTTCGAGCGCTCCACGTTCGCCGGGCGGGCGAGCTTCACCGCGGCCCGCTTCGCGTTCGCGGACTTCCACGAGGTCGTCTTCGAAGGGGAGGCGACGTTCGCCGACGCGGCGTTCGACGGCGACGCCGACTTCCGGGGCGTCGAGGCCCGCGCTGGGGTCGACTTCGGCGAGGTCCGCTTCGCCGGCGACGCCGACTTCTCGTCGCTCGTTCTCGAGGAGGGGGCCGACTTCACCGGGGCGGAGTTCCGCGGCGGGGACAACGCCGACGACGAGGACCTCTCGTTCAGGGACGCTGAGATCCGCGGACCCGTCGACTTCGAGATGGCCCGGTTCCGGTTCGCGACGTTCGCTGACGCCCGGTTCGGGGCGACCGCGGGGTTCGCGCACGCGACGTTCGACCGCGAGGTGGTGTTCGCCGGGGCGGCGTTCGCCGGGACGGTGACGTTCGACGAGGGGCGGTTCGACGACGACGCCGACTTCTCGGGGGCGGCGTTCCGCGACGACGCCTCGTTCCGGGGCGTCGAGTTCCGCGGCGGCGACAACGTCGACGACGAGGACCTCAGCCTCGCCGACGCGACGTTCGAGAGCGAGGCCGACTTCCGGCGAGGGGAGTTCGGCGAGACGACCGCCGTCGACGCGACGTTCAAGGGGCCCCTCGTGCTGGTCGGCGCGTCGTTCGGGCGCGCGGCCGCCTTCGACGGGGCCGCCTTCGAGGGGCCGGTCGACGCGTCGGGGGTCGCGTTCTCGGGCGGAAACACGGTCGAGGACGCCGTCTCGTTCGAGGACGCCACCTTCGAGGACCGGGCCGACTTCGACCGGGCGTGGGTCGCGACCGCCACCTTCGCGGGCGTCGCCTTCGAGGGCGCCGTGGCGTTCAGGGAGGCGTGGTTCGACGACACGACGACCTTCGAGGGGGCCACCTTCAGGGACCGCGCGGTGTTCCTGCGAAGCCGATTCGACCACGACGTCTGCTTCGCGGACGTCGCCTTCGAGGCGCCGGCGACGTTCCGCGGGAGCGAGTTCCACGGCGGCGAACACGCCGTCGACGACGCCGACTTCCAGGACGCGACGTTCGCGGCCACCGCCGACTTCGAGCGGGTGGAGTTCCGCTACGCCCGCTTCGACGGCGTGCAGGTGGCCGCCGAGCTCGGCTTCAAGGAGAGCCGCTTCACCGGAACGGCCAGCTTCGAGGGGGTTTCCGTGGGCGGGGACGCGACGTTCTCGGGGGCGGTGTTCGAGCAGGCGGCCGGCTTCGCGGGCGCCGAGTTCGCCGGCGCCGCGTCGTTCGACCGGATCCGGTTCGACGACGACACCTCGTTCGCGGGCGTCCGCTTCGCCGGGGAGGCGAACTTCAGGGCGACGGAGTTCCGCGGGAAGACCAACCACGAGAACGACGACGCGACGTTCGAGGACGCGGTCTTCGAGGGCGACGCCGCGTTCGCACAGGCCCGGTTCGAGTACGCCAACTTCACCGGCGTCGAGGTCCGCGGCGGCGCGAACTTCCAGGACGTCCGCTTCAGGGAACTGGGCGCGTTCGACCGCGCGACGTTCCACGACGAGGTCACCTTCGAGCGGGCGCGGTTCCACTACGCAACGTTCGAGGGCGTCACCTTCGCGGCGCCCGCCGACTTCGCCCACGTCCGGTTCGACGAGCGCGTCACGATGCGCGCGTCGTGTGCGGCCGGGATGCAGGCGGTCGACATGAGCCACGCGACGCTGGCCGGCGGCCGGATCACCCAGCCCGCGGAGGACCCCCCCGTCTACGACCTGACCGGAGCGACGCTGGGCGAGGTGCGGCTGACCGGCGACCGCCGGGACCTCTTCGACGAGTTCCGGTTCAAAAACACCACGTTCGAGGACTTCGATTTCACCCGCCACAAGGAGTCGCTCGCGCGCAACGACTGGGTGATCCACGAGTGGGCGCCCGCGGAGTCGTCGCGCTTCCCCGAGGTGGAGCCGATAACCGACCCGGCGGTCCTCGAGAGCACCTACCTCAAGGCCAAGAACGGCGCCGCCGACTTCGGCGACAGGAAGGCCGCCTCGGAGTTCTTCATCAAGGAGATGACCTACCGGCGCCGGAAAAACGCCGCCATCGCGTTCCGCGCGGACGGCGACGCGGACGGCGCGGCCGACCCGCTCGCCCGGTTGACGGCCGCGGGCAAGTGGGTCGGGAACGGGGTGCTCTACCAGACCTGCGGCTACGGCGAGCGGCTCTGGCGAGTGATCTACATCTCCGCGTTCGCCATCGTCACCTGGGGGTTCCTCTACGCGACGCTGACGGAGGGGACCCGCGGGGCCAGCGACCTCACGACGGACGGCATCGACAGCCTGAGCGCGCTGTTGACGCCGGAGGGACTCATCATCCTCGGGAAGAACCTCTACTTCAGCATGGTCACCTTCACGACGCTCGGTTACGGCGACATCCAGCCGGTCGGGACGACCGCCCGGACGCTCGCCGGCCTCGAGTCGTTCCTCGGCGCGCTGCTGCTCGCGCTCGTCGTGTTCGTGCTCGGGCGGCGCGTCGCGTGGTAGGCGGTCGGCTCCCCTCGAGTCCCCCGAGAGGAACGACGCCGCGACCCGCGTTCAGATCGTGCCGTTCGACCGCCGGTTGCAGTTCGGACAGGCCCACCGGTAGTGCGTCGACCCCGAACTGAGGAGTCCGCCGCTCTCCTCTTTGATCTGGAGATCTCCACGCCGCTGTGCGCAGTCGGCGTGGAAGTTCATCCCGCACTGGCTGCAGTTCTCCTTGGCACCCGAGTCGCCACAGTACGCGCAGTCCGTCGAGAACAGTCCCATGAGTACAGACAACTCTTGACATACGTCAGCTAATAAAACTTATTGCGTTGGTACGATCGGCGGAGGCGCACGGGGGCCGGCGGCCCCCTACGAGTGACGCTCGAGCAGCCGGCGGACCGAGTCCGCGACGCTCTCCTCGGGCTCCCACCCGAGCGTCTCCCGCGCCGCCGAGACGTCGACGCCGAACTCCTCGACCATCGTCTCCGCGCCGCGGGGGTTCTCGACGAGTTCCACGTCGACCGCCGTCCCCAGCAGGTCGCCGGCGGCCTCGCTGACGATCTCCGCGACCGCCATCACGCTCATGTCCTCCGTGCCGGCGATCTCGTAGGTCTCCGTGCCGGTCTCGCCGCGGTCGAGCTGTGCGAGCAGGCACTCGGCGCTGTCGACGTAGGCCCGCGCCACGTCCTTGACGTGGACGAAGTTGCGCGCCTGCGAGCCCGGCTCGTAGACGGTGAGCGGCTCGCCCGCGAGCGCGCGGTCCGCGAAGAAGTTGATGACGGTGGGCTTGCCGACCTCCGTGCCGTCCACGACGTGCTCGCCGTAGAGGTTCGACTTCAGGAACAGGTGCGCGGGGAACGCGCCGTCCGCGAACGTCTCGATCGACCGCTCGCCCAGCAGTTTCGTGCGGCCGTACCAGTTGAGGGGGTCGCGGGGCTGGTCGGCGGTGATGGGGAACGACTCGGGGTCCCCGAGCACGGCCATGCTGAACGGGAAGACGAGCGCCGCGCCGGTCTTGCGGCAGAACCACGCGACGTTGTTCGTCCCGGTGACGTTCACCTCGTAGGCCAGGTCGGGGTGCTCCTCGCAGTCGTCGACGCCGCTTATCGCCGCGAGGTGACAGACGACGTCCGCGCCCGCGAGCGCGTCCTCCAGTCGGTCGCGGTTCCTGATGTCGACGTGTGCGACCTCGACGTCGCCGACCGCGTCGACCTGTCCGCGGTACTGGTTGTCGAGCGCGGTGACGGTCCAGTCGGGGTGCCGCTCCCGCATCGCGGCCACCACGCGGCTGCCGATGTAGCCGGCCGCGCCCGTGACCGCTATCGTCGGTTCGGCTCCCGGTGCCTCGTCGTCCGTTCCGTCGTCGTTGCTCATGAGTGGTCACCTGCTTCCGCGGGCGTCCCGGCGGCCGGGTCGGTCCCCCGCAACTCCACGGCCATGTCCCGGATCCCCTCCCGGAGGGTCCACTCGGGTTCGAAGCCGGTCTCCGCGAGCCGGTCGAAGTTCACGTGGTAGGAGGGGCCGGGGTGTTCGTCCTCCAGGTACGTCACGTCGAGGTCGCGGTCCAGCTCCTCGCGGACGACCTCGGCGATCTCCGCGATCCGGTAGTTCCCCTCGTTGGAGCCGACGTTGTACACCCGCTCGGGCCACGACTCCGGCTCCAGCGCCGCGTGGGCGTACGCGCGGGCCGCGTCGCGGACGTGGATGAAGGGACGCCAGTTGCTCCCGTCGCCGTAGACGGTGAGCGGGCGGCCGGTGAGCCCGCGGAAGACGAAGTGGTTCACGACGAGGTTGAACCGGACGCCCGGCGACCAGCCGTAGTTGGTGCTCATCCGGAGCGCGGTGCCGTCGAAGCCGTGGGTCGCCATCGCGTCCGCGAGCAGTCCCTCCGCGGCGACCTTCGACTCCGCGTAGGGGTTCAGCGGGTTCTGGTCGGTCTCCTCGTCGATGTCGGTACTGGCCGCGCGGCCGTAGTTGTTACACGAGGAGGCGAGCACGACGTTGTCCACGCCGAACTTGCCGGCGGCCGTGAGGACGTTCTCGGTGCCGTCGCGGTTGACCGCGAACGTCTCCGCCTCGCGGTCGTGGGTCGAGGCCGCCCCCGTGATGGCCGCGAGGTGGACCACCGCGTCCGCGCCGCGGACCGCGCCCTCCACGTCGCCGTACTCGCGCACGTCGCCGCGCCGGAACCGGAGGTCGTCCCGGACGCTCCCCGCGAGGTTGGCCGGGGAGCCGGACGACAGCGAGTCGAGGACGACGACCTCGCCCACGCGCTCGTCGTCGAGCAACTGGGGGACGAGGACGCTTCCGATGTAGCCGCAGCCGCCCGTGACGAGGACGCGCCGGTCGGCGTCGCCGTCGGCCGCGCGATCCCCTCCGGCGTCACTCATCGGTCAGCACGCCGGGCAGGAACCGGTCCTCGTGGGCTGCGATCCGGTCCTGTTCCTCGACGAGCGTCGCCAGCACGTCGCGGATCCCCTCCTCCAGCGTCTGTCGCTGGCCGCCGACGAGCTCGAGGAACCGCTCGTTCTCCATCTCCATCTTGTGCTCCTCGTCCTCGTCGCGCGGGTTCTCGTAGTGTTCGACCGCCGCGTCGAGGCCGAACTCGTCGCCGACCTCGGCGATGGTCTCCGCGAGCTCCACGATGGCGACCGGCCGCGTCACCTGGTTGTAGATGGTGATCTCGTCGTCGGCCTCGGGGCCCTCCTCGACCAGTCGGACGAGGCTCTCGACGGCGTCCTCCAGGCTCACCATCGGCTTGCGCTGTTCGCCCTTGCCGTAGACGGTCAGGGGGTAGCCGGCCACCGCCTGCGCGCAGAAGCGGTTGACGACGGTGCCGAAGTAGTAGTCGAAGTCGAACCGCGTCGGGCTGTCGTGCGCCCGCGTCTCGGCCGTCTCCGTGCCGTAGACGATGGCGGTCCGGACCTCGCTCATCGGGAAGTCGAACTGCGACTCGGCGAGCCGCATGTTCGCGGCGTCGAACGACTTCGTCTGGTGGTACCAGCTGCCGCCCATCGCCGGGAACGGCACCTCGTCGCTGCCGCCCTTCCGCTCGACCTCCAGCCCGCCCTCCGGGATGGGGAAGTGGGGCGCGCCGTAGATGCCGGTCGTCGTCGTCTCGATGAAGTGCGTGTCCGAGAGTCCGCACTCCGCGAGCCCGTGGAGGAGGTTGAGGTTCATCGAGACGTTGTTGCGCTGCGTGTAGAGCGCGCGCTCGCCGTTGATCGAGGAGTAGGGCGCGCTCGGCTGCGCGGCCGCGTGGAGGACGGTGTCCGGCTCGTGAGTCTCCAGCAGCTGGAGCACGAAGTCGCGGTCCGCGAGGTCCCCCTCGACGAGGCTCAGGTTCTCGACGCTCTCGAACCGCTCCGCAGGGTCCTCGACGCGCGTCGCGGAGACGCTGCCCGACTCCGCGACCCACTCGCGGCGCGCGAAGTTGTCGACGCAGACGATGCGTTCGTCGAGTCGGTCCGCCAGACGGAGCGCGGTCGGCCACCCGAGGTAGCCGTCCGCACCGGTGAGCAGCACGGTCATCGTTACTCGAAACGTGAGTAACCCGGTGTTAAGTCCTTTCCCCTTCGCCAGCGCGGTCGAACCGGGGCGTCCACCTCCGCGCGACCCGGAACACCCCCGCGCGACCCGGAACACCCTGCGCGGCCCGGAACACCCTGCGCGGCCCGGAACTTTTTGAGACCGCGGGAGAAATGTAGACGTACGCCTACGTCTATGCCCACGAAGAGTCTGACCATCACGGAGGAAGCGTACGAGAGCCTCAAGAAACACAAGCGCCCGGGTGAGAGCTTCACAGACACGATCCTGCGGCTGACTGACGGGGAGCGCGACGTGCTTGACGGGTTCGGAGCGATGTCCGACGTCGAGGGGTTCCGCGAGGCCGTGGAGGGAACTCGGCGCGACCTCGACGCTGACGTGCGCGAGCGAGCGAGACGATGATCGCGCTGGACACCTCCTTTCTCGTCGACTACCTCGACGGCGAAGAGGCGACGAAACGGTTCCTCGCGGAACGAACCGGCGAGCCGATGCACTCTCCCGCGCTCTCGCTGTTCGAGGTCTATCGTGGGGCCGCTCGGACGACGAGCGGCGATCGGATCGACGACGTGGCCGACGCGCTGGACTGGGTGGACCCGCTCCCGCTCGACGGGTCAGCGGCCGACGAGGCGGCCCGCATCGAGAGCGAGCTCCTCGCCGCGGGGGAACGGATAAACCTCGGAGACGTGCTGATCGCGGGCGTCTGCCGGGATCGAGGTGCAACGATCGTCTCTCGGGACGACCACTTCGACCGTGTCGACGGACTCGACACGGTGACGTACTGACGAAGGATCCGAGGCTCCCCGTTTCTCCCGGTCGTCGTTTTTCTCCCGTCACGCCTCCGCGGCCGGGCGGCTCTCGTGGCGCCACAGCAGGTCGAAGTACTGCCAGAGCCCGGCGACGAAGGAGGGGTTCTCGGTGACGGCCGCCTGCCGGCGGTGGTTCGGCACGTCCTCCTGTTCGACCATGAACAGCCCGTGGCCCGCCTCGTAGTCGGTGTCGGGGTCGACGAACGTCCCGCGCCACGGGAGCACGCGCTCGCTGATGCGGACGGTGACCGAGGGGAAGTCGGCCGCCAGCTCCTCGCGGATCGCGGCCTGCCGCTCCGCGTTCTCCTCGGAGAGGTGTTCGGGCGCGAGCATCAGCACCTTCACGTCGACGCCGCGGTCGACCGCCTCGCGGAGCGCGGGTCTCACGGCGTCGATGTAGCCGAGGCTCTTGGTGAGCACGTACGCCTCGGCCTCCGCCTCGCGGAACAGGCGCCGCGTCTCGCGCTCGCTCGGCTCGCCCACGTCCACGACGTGGAACAGGTCCTCGGCCGGGCCGAGCTCGTCCACGTCGCGGTCACGAACTGGCGCGTACCGCTCCACGAACGCCTCGCGGGTCTCCTCGACCTCGTCCGCGAAGCGCTCGTACTCGTCCCGCCGGTTGCGGACCGCCCGGTCGACGATCTCCTCGGGGTCGTGCGGGCGGTACTCCTTCGGTCGGCCGGGGATGACGGTCACGTAGCCGGCCTCGGCCAGCTCGTCGAGCACGCCGTAGATCCGCGCCTTGGGGATCCCGGTCGCCTCCGCCAGCTCCGGCGCGGTCGACCGGCCGAGCAGCAGGAGCTCCGCCAGCGCCTGCTCCTCGTACTCGGTGAGGTCGAGCCGCGAGAGGAACTCGTCGCCGCGTTCGGACATGCCCGCCCCTCCTCGCGTCGGAGATAAGTACGTGCTGGTCGTCCCCCGAAACGTTTATGTCCCGATACCGAGTTGGCTTACTCAGAAAATGAGTAACTCCTCATCCTCCGCCGCGGACGACGACGCGCACCTCGACGAGGTCCCCGACGGCGCCGGCTGCACCGAGATCTGGGAGCACCTCTCGGACGGCCGCGACGACGACTGACGCCGGGGTCGCCGGAGCCGGCGCGCCGATCGATCTCCCGACGCCAGGAACCGTCTTGTGACACGATACCGATAGCCCCGATCGACATGACGGCTTTTTCGACGCGACGACTCTCGCTCGACGCTGCACCGGGGAGAAAAATCGGACCGGACGGCGGCCGTCAGTGCTCCTCGAACGGCTGGACGACGACGAACCCGTCGGGTCCGTCGAACCGCATCTGGTAGCGCTCGCCGGACTCCTGCCCGACCATGTCCGAGAGGCTGCGGTTCACCTCGACGTCGGGCGACGTGCCGCTCCACGCGACCGTCGCGCTGGGGTCCGTGGAGACTGGCGGCTCGACGACGACGGGGTCGCCGTGGGTCGTGATGGCGACGTAGCCGGGGCCGCTCAGGAAGACGTTGGTGAACCCGCCCGCGAGCGAGCCCGCGAGGCTGTCGATCGTGCTGATCTCGTAGGAGATCCGGTCCTCGAACGCGAGCACGTCCTCGCCGTTGACGGTGATCGCGTCGTCCGCGCCGAGCTCCAGCACCTGCACCTTCTTGCCTCCGTCCGCGAGGTAGGCGTGACCCTGCCCCTCGATGGCCATCACGGGCGTCCCCTCGCCGGAGGCCGCCTCCTTGAGGAAGCCGGTGATCCCGCCCTCGGCCGAGGCCTTCCCCTTGAACGAGAGGTCGCCGGTGTACGCCACCATCGATCCGGCCTTCGCCATCGCGGTCCCGTCGACCGCGACGTCGAGGGTGTAGCTGTTCTCGAGCTGGAAGCGCTCGTCGGACTCCACGGGGACGTGTTCGGCTTTGAATTGGTCGATGTCCATCGTGATCACGAGTTGGAGGGCAACTCGACCGAGGGATGGCCCCGCAGCGAAAAGAAGCTACTGGCTGGATCGCGGCGGTAGTCCGAGACGGTCGAAGGACCTCTCGAGGCCCCGGTATTTTGTGTTTCCGTGCGGACGTGGACCCGTGTCCGAGAGGGAGTTCGACGTGGGCGACGCCGTGCTCGTCGAGTTCGCGGACGGCGAGCGGGTCAAAGGGACGATACGCGAACGGACGAGGACGCACGCGACGATCGACGTGGAGAAACGGTTCGACAGCGAGCGCCGCCCGGCATTTCCGGCCGACGAAACGCGTGTGATCACGCTCGACCGGGTCCTGCGGGCGCTCTGAAGTGTCCCCGCTTTGGAGTTCCGGTAAGTCAGAGCGGGTGGCTTCGCTGCCGGCCGCACGCGCGAACGACCGACGACGGGACTGCTCGGACGAGGTCAGGGGAGATACGTAGCGAGGAAGTCGACGAGCCGGTCCAGACGGCGGTTGATCCGGCCGTCCGCGTCCTCGTCGGCTGCTTCGCCGTTCGCGTTCCCGGAGCGCTCCCGCTCGCCGGCTTCGGGGATCGAGTCGTCGGCCATGCCGGAATTTCGGGACGGACCTCGAAAACGGTTGTGCGGCCGACGGCGCATTCCTACCTCGATTCCGGTCCCGGGCGGCTCCCGTCACCTCGGCGCCGGCCGCTCGCCGAGCGCGAACGAGACCGTCTCCTCGCTCCCGTCCCGCAGCACGCGCGCCTCGAGGTCGTCGCCAGGCGAGGTCTCCAGCGCGAGGTGTCTGGACAGGTCCGCCCGCGTGGCGATCCCGACGCCGTCGAGTCCGACGATGGTGTCGCCGCCGGTGGGCACCGGCATCCCCTCGACCGTGGTCTCGCCGGTGCTGCCCCGAAGGGTCCCGTCAGCCGGACCGCCGTCCACGACGCTCACGACGTAGACGCCGCGCGCCTCGGGGAGGTCGTTCGCGGCCGCGATCGCCGGGTCCACGCCAGCGACGCCCACTCCCATGTACGCATGGTCGTAGCTCCCCGCCTCGACGAGTCGGGGAACGACCCGACGGGCGAGCCGCGAGGAGACGCCGAAGCCGAGGTTGTCCGCGCCGGGGACGCGCGCGGTCGCGACCGCGACGGCGCTCCCGTCGAGGTCGACGATCGGACCGCCGCTGTTGCCGGGGTTCAGCGGCGCGTCCACCTGCACCACGTCCGGGACCGAAAAGTCGTTGGGCGCCGGGATCGTTCTGTTCCGGCCGCTGACGATGCCCGCGGTCGCGCTGCCGTCGAGGCCGAACGGCGCGCCGACCACCAGCACCTCCGCGCCGACGTTCGGCAGGTCCTCGCGCAACGGGAGTTCCGGGCCGGGCGGCGGGGACTCGGCGCGGAGCACCGCCAGGTCGCTGTAGGGGTCCGCGCCGACGACCTCGGCGTCGCGCCACGCACCGTCGGCGTACTGCACGCTCACGCGGTCCGCGCCGGCGACCACGTGCTCGTTCGTGACGAGGTGGCCGCCGTCGACGCGGAACGCCGAGCCCTGCCCGCCGCCCGCGTCGGTGTACGTCCGCACGCGGGCGACCGCGCCCGAGACGGACTCGTAGGCGCGCTCGAACCGCTGGGTCCCGCCGGGGTCGCTGGCGGGGGCCATACAGCCGGCCGTCGCGGCCGCGGCGGCGCCGACGGCACCGAGGAAGCCGCGTCGGGTCTGCTCCATGCGCCCGGTTACGGCGGCCGCCGCATAAACGCCCGGACCGCGGCGGGCCGAACGCGTCGACGCCCGGGCGATGGGCCCCGACGATGGGCCTCGTCGATGGGCCTCGGCGATGGGCCCCGACCGCCCCTCCTCGGCCGACGCGTCCCGGCCGCGACGCCGCGGGCTTTTTGCCCGCCGGAGCGAAGGGCGCCCATGACCCTGCACGTCGACCCGCCGGACCCGCCGACGCTCGTCGCGGTCGACCCCAACCAGTACGAGGACACCACCGTCGGCGGCACCGGCAACGAGGACGCCGCCGACGACGTGACCGAGGACGAGTACCGCCGCGACGACCTCGAGCGGTTCCTGAACGAGGGCGCGTGGGCCGAGGCGTTCGAGGAGTGGGCCGCCACGAGCGACCTCGACGCCGAGGAGTGGCGCATCGTCGAGGAGATGGGACTCGTCGACCGCTTCGACTTCTTCTGGGACGACTTCGCCGACCGCGTGGGCTACCACGCGCCCGGCATCCCGGAGGACTGGAAGGAGCGCGACCTCCACCCCGACCTGGACTCGTGGTCGACCGTCTCCGGGATCAACGCCGGGCTGACAGAACTCGGCCAGATCGTCTGCGAGACGCTGAAGCAGGAGTACATCGACTGGGAGGCCGACTACGAGGCGCCCGACGACCTCCCCGACTTCGAGGCCTGACGTGGCGAAGGAACGCTCCGCTCCGCCGGCCGACGACTGCGCCGCGTTCGACGCGCCGACGATCCCCGCGTTCGACGACGCGGCCGCGGACGCCGCTCGTGCGCGCCAGCAGGAGTTGACGAAGCCGCCGGGGAGCCTCGGTCGACTGGAGGACCTGGCGGTCGCCCTCGCGGGCCTGACGGGCGACGCTAGGCCCGCGCTCTCGGAGCCCGCGGTCCTCGTCGCGGCCGCGGACCACGGCGTCGTCGCGGAGGGCGTCTCCGCGTACCCCGGCGACGTGACGCGGGCGATGCTGGCGAATTTCGCTGACGGCGGCGCGGCGGTCAACGCCCTCGCGGACGTGGTCGGCGCGGCGACCGTCCTCGTGGACGCGGGCGTGGACGGCGCTCCCGTCTCCGGAGTCAGAAACGAGAAGGTCGCCCGCGGGACGGCGAACCTCGTCGACGGGCCGGCGATGACGCGCGCGCAAGCCGTCGCGTCGCTAGAGGCGGGCGTCCGGGTCGCGAAGACGGACCTGGCGACCGCGGACCTCGTCGCACTCGGCGAGATGGGCATCGGGAACACCACCGTCGCGAGCGCGCTCACGGCCGCCCTCGCGGACGCGGACCCCGAGGCGGTCACGGGCCCCGGAACGGGCGTGGACGAGGAGACGCGCGCCCACAAGGTCGCGGTCGTGGAGCGCGGCCTGCGGGAGAACGACCTCCGCGATGAGGACGGTCGGCCGACCGAGACCGCGACCGACCCCGTCGAGGTGCTCCGGCGCGTCGGCGGCTTCGAGGTCGGCCTGCTCGCGGGCGCGGCGCTCGGCTGTGCGGCCGACAGGACGCCGGTGGTCGTGGACGGCGTCGTCTCCGGCGCCGCGGCGCTCGTGGCGGCCGCCGTCGACGGCGCGGTCCGCCCCTACCTGCTCCCCTCCCACGGCGGCGCGGAGCCGGGTCACGCGGTCCAACTGGACGCACTCGGGCTGGACCCCCTGTTCGACCACGACCTCAGACTCGGCGAGGGGAGCGGCGCGTGTCTGGCGCTCGCGACCTACCGCGCCGCCTGCGCGACCCACGACGGGATGGCGACGTTCGCGGAGGCGGGGATCGGGGAACGGTAGCGGCGGAAACGGCGTGACGCGACTCGCGAGCCGCCTCGGCGGGGACGGACGGAATCGCGTTCAGGCGGGCGGCGCCCGGCCGGGCGCGTGCTCGTCGTAGTACCTCACCAGCACGTGGAGGTACGCGAGCTTGCAGGCGAGGGCGACGCCCCCGCCGAGCGCCGTCACGCGGGGATCGCGTCTGTAGGCGCCGTAGAGACCGTACCCGTACGCGAGCGCGTTCGCGACGTTGAGCGCGCCCGGCACGCTGGGCTCGAACACCCCGTGACCGTCCGCCAGCCAGCGCTGCTCGCCGAGGACGGACCGACTGATCCACGCGTCCGTGGTCTCCGGCTCCGGGAACAGGATCGGGTTGACGGCGACGTAGAGAAGGGTCAGCCCGACCATTCGCCAGTCACGCCGGAACAGCCCGAGCAGGAGGACAGGCCCCATGGGAAGCCGCGTGTAGCCGCTCCACGGGTTGGTGTGCCGGGCCCAGAACTCCTCGCCGAGACCGTCGGTCAGCGCCATGGGTCCCCGTACGCGGACCGAGCCTATCAACCTGTGCCGCTCGACGCGGCGACCCCCGTGTGCCGCGTGCACGCCGGGAGGGCCGCGGGCCCCGTTCGCCGCCACACCGGAGGCCCGCGCGACTGCAACTCCGCCGTATTGAAATACGCGGGCGCTGACCCTCGGATATGGAGCAGGTAGACGACCAGTACACCCCCGAGAACGTCGAATCCGGCGTGACGGACTACTGGGAGGAACACGACGCCTACGAGGCCGCCAAGGAGGCGCACGCGGACGACCCGTCCTTCTTCTTCGTCGACGGACCGCCGTACACCTCCGGACAGATGCACCTCGGCACGGCGTGGAACAAGACGCTGAAGGACGCGATCATCCGGTACAAGCGGATGACGGGCCACCGCGTCACCGACCGTCCGGGCTACGACATGCACGGGCTCCCCATCGAGGTGAAAGTCGAGGAGGAACTCGGCTTCGACTCCAAGACGGACATCGAGGAGTACGGGATGGAGGCGTTCATCGAGGAGTGCAAGGAGTTCGCCGAGACCAACCGCGAGGCGATGGACGAGGACTTCGAGTCCATCGGCGCGTGGATGGACTGGGAGAACCCCTACAAGACCGTCTCGCCCGAGTACATGGAGTCGGCGTGGTGGGCCTTCTCGCAGGTGGCCGACCGCGGCCTCGTCGAGCGCGGCAAGCGCTCCATCTCGCAGTGTCCCCGCTGTGAGACGGGCCTCGCCAACAACGAGGTCGAGTACGAGGACGTGGAGGACCCCTCCATCTACGTGAAGTTCCCGCTCGCGGACCGCGAGGGGAGCCTCGTCATCTGGACGACGACGCCGTGGACCATCCCCGCGAACACCTTCGTCGCGGTCGACCCCGACCTCACCTACAACGCCGTCCGCGCCGAGAAGGACGGCGAGGAGGAGGTCCTGTACGTCGCCGAGGCCTGCGTCGAGGACGTGTTACAGGAGGGCCGGTACGAGGACTACGCCGTGGAGGCGGAACTCTCCGGCGAGGATCTGGTCGGCTGGCAGTACGACCACCCGCTCGCGGACCACCTCGCGGAGTACCCCGACTTCGAGGGCGCCGGCGAGGTGTATCCCGCCGACTACGTGGAGGCGGACCGCACCGGCCTCGTCCACTCCGCGCCCGGCCACGGCGAGGAGGACTTCCACCGCGGGCAGGAGCTCGGGCTGGACGTGTTCTGTCCGGTCGGTCCCGACGGCGTCTACGACGACGCCGCCGGCGACTACGCGGGCCAGTTCGTCCGCGACGCCAACGAGGAGATCATCGCGGACCTCGTCGCGGAGGGGCACATGCTCGCGCACGGCACGGTCCACCACAGCTACGGCCACTGCTGGCGGTGTGACACGGGGATCATCCAGCTGGTCACCGACCAGTGGTTCATCTCCATCACGGACGTGAAAGACGAGCTCCTCGAGAACATGGAGGAGTCGGAGTGGCACCCGCAGTGGGCGCGCGACAACCGCTTCCGGGACTTCATCGAGGACGCGCCGGACTGGAACGTCTCCCGCCAGCGCTACTGGGGCATCCCCATCCCGATCTGGGTGCCCGAGGGCGAGGACCCCGCGGAGATCGACCTCGAAGAGGAGACGGTCGTCGTGAGCACGCGCGAGGAGCTCGCGGACCGCGTCGACCAGGAGATTGACCCCGCGGAGATCGACCTCCACCGCCCCTCGGTGGACGACCTGACGATCAGCGAGGACGGGACGACCTACCGCCGCGTCGAGGACGTCTTCGACGTGTGGCTGGACTCCTCGGTCGCCTCGTGGGGCACGCTCGGCTACCCCGGCGAGACCGAGGCGCACGACGAGCTGTGGCCCGCCGACCTCATCGTCGAGGCGCACGACCAGACCCGCGGCTGGTTCTGGTCGCAGCTCGGCATGGGGACGGCCGCGGTCGGCGAGATCCCGTATAAGGAGGTGCTGATGCACGGCTTCGCCAACGACAGCGACGGCCGCAAGATGTCGAAGTCCGTCGGCAACATCGTGACGCCGGAGGAGGCCATCGACCGCGCCGGCCGCGACCCCCTGCGCACCTACCTCCTCAGCCACGACCAGCAGGGCGTCGACCTCGCGTTCGAGTGGGACGGGCTCGGCGAGATCCAGGGGAAGCTCAACATCTTCTGGAACGTCTTCCGGTTCCCGCTGGAGTACATGGACCTGGACGGCTACGACCCCGCGGAGGCCGACCTCTCCGACGGCGACCTCGAGGTCGTCGACGAGTGGGTGCTCTCACGACTCCAGTCCGTCGAGCGGGAGGTCGCCGAGGCGTGGGACGACTACCGCGTCAGCGACGCCGTCAACGCGCTGATCGAGTTCGTCACGCAGGACGTCTCGCGGTTCTACGTGAAGGCGGTCCGCGACCGCATGTGGGAGGAGGAGGACTCCGCCTCCAAGCGCGGCGCCTACGCGACGCTCGCGACCGTCCTCGACGAGACGGTCCGCATGTTCGCGCCGTTCGCGCCCTACCTCGCGGAGCGCATGTACCAGACGCTGGACGGCGAGGCCACGACGGTCCACGCGCTCGCGTACCCCGAGTACGACGCCGACCTCCACGACGAGGAACTGGAACGCGACGTGGCGGTGCTCCGGGACGTGGAGGAGGCGGCCGCGAACGCCCGCCAGCAGGCCGGCCGGAAGCTCCGGTGGCCCGTCCCGCGCGTGGTCGTGGAGACGGACGACGACGAGGTGGCCGAGGCGGTCCGGAACCTCGAGGCCCTGATCCTCGACCGCGTGAACGCCCGCGCGCTCGAGGTCACCGACGGCTTCGAGGAACTGGTGGAGCACGCCGAGCCGCAGATGGCCCAGATCGGTCCCGCCTTCGGCGGCGACGCCCAGAAGGTGATGGACGCGGTCAAGGGGGCGACCCGCGCCGAGGTCGAGAACGGCGAGGTGCTGGTCGACGGCGAGCCGGTCGAGTTGGACGACGAGATGGTCGAGTACGTCGCGGAGCCGCCCGAACACGTCTCCGGCGCGGAGTTCGACGGCGGCGTCGTCTACGTCGACACCAGCCTCACCGACGAGATCGAGGCCGAGGGGTACGCCCGCGACGTGATCCGGCGCGTGCAGGAGATGCGGAAGGACCTCGACCTCGACGTCGAGGAACCCGTCCGCCTCGGCGTCGCGGTCGACGACGACCGCGTGGCCGGCTTCGTCGACGAGCACCGCGAGCTGATCGCGGAGGAGACGCGCGCCGCCGAATGGCTCGACGACCCCGAGGCGGCCGCCGGCGCCGTCGAGGCGTGGGACGTCGAGGACGTGGTCGTCACCATCGGGCTCGAGCGCGCGAGCTGATCGCGGGCTTCACGGCCGATACTCTTCGACTTCGACGACGTTCTTCGTCTCCGAATGAGTCAGGTCGCCGTCGCTGGAGACGGCGGGCGCACCGAGTTCGCGACCGACCGCGGCAATGAGCGCGTCCGGACCGTCGAGGTACGGTCCGCCGGGGGCGATTTCGTCAGCAATGATCCCCGCGGTCACCGCAATATCGGTGTCGACGGCGTATGGCTCGGCCCATGAGAGATCGATCCGAGCCTGTGCGACGTCGCCATTCGGAAGGTTCCCTTCACCCACCAGCACCTCTGCGTACGCCGGCACGGGAATCACCCAGTCTTCCGACTCGCCCCCGTTCTCCTCGTAGTACGTCTTCGTCGCGTTGACGCCCTCGAGATAGTCGATAAGGAACGACGCGTCGAGGACCCTCATGTCGCGTTTTCTGTACGGTCGCGGGTTCGCTGCTTCCGCTCCTCCTTGGCCGCCTTCCGCTCCTCGCGGACGCGGTCGGCTTTCTCCTCGGACCATCGTCCGAATCCGCCGTCGAAGTCCGCCCCCTCGGTCTCCTCGCCGAGGACGCGTTCGAGAACGTCGTTATAACTCTCCCCGGTCTCCCTGAGTCGGTCGAGTTTCCGCTTCACCCGGTCACTGACTCGGATCTGTTCGTCGGCGGTGGCCATCTCGTGTCAACGTTGGCGTCGACATCGCTTAATCGTTGGGCACGGGTTCGAAGAGCTCGCTCCACCTCTCCCCGTCTCCGTTCTGATCTGGCCTCGTATGCCGGGGAGACTTATGCCGACTCCCGGACAACTGTCGGTATGACCAACGACGACTACGAACGCGAACTGACCGGCAGCCGCGAGGAGATCGCCACGGTGCTGAACGACGTCGCTGACGGGCTTCGGTCGGGCGCCGTACGCCTCGGCGAGGACGGCGACGCCGTCACCGTCGCGACGCCGGAGGAACTCACGCTGGAGGTCGAACTCGAAACCGAGGACGGCGAGCAGAGCCTGGAACTGGAACTCGAGTGGCCGGTGTCCGAGGCGGACGCGGCGGCCGAAACGGACGCAGTGGATGAGTCGGACGCGGCGACAGAAATGGACGCGGCCGCCGAGGGGGCGGCCGAAACGGACGCGGTCCCCGAGACCGACGCGGCCGCGGGGTCGGCCGAGTCCCCTTCGGACGTCGAGATCGAGGCACCGACGATCGCCGGCGCCGCCGACGCGACGCAGTCGCTGGCCGGCTTCGAGGTGTATCGGGACGCCGGCGGGGAGTGGCGCTGGCGGCTCCGCCACCGCAACGGGAACATTATCGCGACCGGCGGCGAGGGCTACACGCGCAAGCACAACGCGCTGAAGGGGCTTCGCAGCGTGGTGAAAAATTCGCCCGGCGCGACGGTCAGCGACGAGTTTAGCGACTGATCCGTCGGCCGCGCCGGCCGCGATCGGGTTCCTGCGATCGGTGGTCCGGAGTCAGTCGTCCGCGGTCGGCGCGTCGGCGCTCGCGGGCTCGCCGAGTTCGCCCGCGCGTTCCAACTCGGTGAGGTACTCGTCGGCGTCGAGCGCGGCCTGACACCCCATGCCGGCGGCGGTGACCGCCTGCTGGTAGTGGAAGTCGACCACGTCGCCGGCGCCGAACAGGCCCTCGACGCCGGTCGCGGTCTGGTTCGCGCCGCGGCCGCCCTCGGTGAGCAGGTAGCCCTCCTCGTCCGTCTCGACGCCGGTCCCCTCGAGGTAGCCCGTGTTCGGCGTGTGGCCGATGGCGAAGAAGACGGCGCCCACGTCGAAGTCGTACGCCTCGACCTCGTCGGCGGTCTCGGGGTCGTCGAGCTTCTCCTTCGGGTGGCCCTCGGGGTGCTCGACGAGCGAGACGTGGTCGATGCCCTCTTCCGGCGTGCCGTGGAGCTCCGTCACCTCGGTGTTCCAGAGGACCTCGACTGCCCCGTCCTCGACCTTCTCCATGATGCGGTCGATCCAGACGTCCTCGGCCCGGAACTCGTCGCGGCGGTGGGCGATGTAGACGGTGTCCGCGAACTTGGTGAGGAAGTTGGCCTCCTCCATCGCGGCGTCGCCGCCGCCGACGACGAGCATGTCCTCGCCGCGGAAGAACGCGCCGTCGCAGGTCGCACACGTCGAGAGCCCGTAGCCCATCAGCTCGTCCTCGCCGGGGATCCCCAGCGTGCGCGCGGAGGCGCCGGAGGCCGCGATGAACGCGTCGGCGGTGTAGACGTCGCCGTTGGTCAACTCGACGCGGAACGGCCGGTCGTCCGCGTCGACCGACGCGACGACGCCGTTCTTCGTCTCGGCGCCGAACTTCTCCGCCTGCGCCTTCATGTCGTTGATCAGCTCGGGGCCGGAGATGCCCTCCGGGAAGCCCGGGAAGTTCTCCACGTCGGTCGTCAGCGTGAGCTGTCCGCCGGGCTCGTCGCCCTCCAGGATCAGGGGGTCGTTGTTGGACCGGGCGGCGTAGATCCCCGCCGTCAGCCCTGCTGCACCGGTGCCGGCGATGATCAGCCGGCGGTGTTCGACGATGTCGTCGCTCATACAGGACCTTCGCCAGCGGGCCGTTTGTACGTTGCGCTGTCCGGCGGCGATGCCGCAACCGCGGTCGGTGAGAGGCCCTTCGAGGGGGTCCCCACCTGCCTCAGACGATCTTCATCATCCGGGTCTCGAACTTGCCGACGCGGACGCGGGTCCAGCCGCGCAGTCGCTCGTCGAGCTCGGGGTCGTCGGTGTCGACGCGGAGCACCGAGAGGTCGTCGAGCTTGCTCCGCGAGGCGACCACGGACACCTCGCACGCGCGGATCACCGCCGGCGAGAGCTGGGGGTTGCCGCGGCCGAAGACGAACCCCTGCCCGCCGATGGGCGTCACGACCACGACGTTGCGCTCGCCGAGGGCGTCGAGGATCTCCGCCTCGGTCGCGTCTCGGACCAGTACCTCGCCGTCGCGCCACACGTCGACGCCGATGGGCGATCCGTCGAAGCCGAGTTCGTCCTTGATCGCCCCGAGCGTCGAGCCGGGACCCAGGACGTAGGTGACGCCGTCCTCAACGTCGTCCGCGACCCCCTCGGCGAGCGCCTCGACCGTACCGCCGCCGGTCTGTTTCGAGGACTGGAGGTCCTCCGCGACCGGGACGTGCGCGACCGCCCGCAGTTCCGGGTGGACCTCCCCCTCGCGGTAGGCATCCTCGTCGATGTCCATCACCTCGCGGCGCTCCGTGCGCTCGAAGTCGGCCACGACCGCGGCGGCATCCTCCGGCGAGACCGCGAACACGGAGGAGTACACCTTCACCCCCGCGGGAACGCCGAGCATCGGCGTCTCGGTGCCCTCCAGCGCCTCGGCCACGTCCGCGGCGGTGCCGTCCCCGCCGACGAAGAGGACGATGTCGACGCCGGCGTCCGCGAGCGCGGTGACCGCCTCGCGTGTGTCCGCCGCGGTCGTCTCCGCCGCGGCGTAGGCGTCGTCGTCCGCGGGGGGCTCAGAAAAGGCGCGGGCGGGCTCCGCGACCACCTCCGGGTCGAACCCGGCCTCGCGGACCAGCGACGCACCCATCGGGTCCGCGGCCGTCGAGACCGTCGCGTCCGGCGCGCGCTCGTACAGGGACGCGAGCGCCCGGCGGGCGCGGTCGGGAGCTCGGGGCTCGGCGCCGCGCTCGCGCGCCTCCGCCACCTTCCCGTCGGTCCCCTTCAGCCCGACCCGGCCGCCCATCCCCGCGACGGGGTTCACCACGACGCCCACGTGCATGGCCGCCCCTACCGCCGCGGGCTACTTAAGCCGGGTGAGACGGAGGGCGCCCCGGAGGCGCGGTCGCGCGCTTCGCGGTGCGAGACACCGCGTTTCCGGTGAACGACGACAGCGACAGAAACGAGGATCAGCGCGGCCCCGCGCACTCGCCGGCCACCTCGACGCGGTCGGCGGCCACGCGCACCGTCCCGTCGTACAGCCGGCACCGCTCGGCGTCCCACGCCAGCGCTCCTTCCCACCCGCCGCCCGAGACGACGGCCTCGTGACGGCCGCTCGCCGCGACCGTCACCTCGAACGCCCGCGCGACGCCGGGGTCGATCCGGTCCGCCTCGTCCTCGTAGGTGGTCCCGTCCGCGCCGGTCACCACGACCCGCGCCTCGACTGGTTCGTCGCCCTCGTTCTGCACGGTGAGGTCGAGGTTCCCGTTCTCGTCGGAGCCGCCCAGACAGCCCGCGAGGCCCGTGAATCCCGCGACCGTTCCGGCCGCGCCGGCCGCGAGGAACTGGCGTCTGTGCATAGGGGACGGACGACGGGACACCACTTCAAGCCGCCGAGCGGGCGGGCCCGTCGCGCTCGGTCCGGTCAGGTGATCCACGTGAGGCGGATCCACACCCCCAATCCGACCGCGAACGCGAGGTGGTACGCGACCAGGAGACGCGCCGGCGGAACGACCGGGACGCCGCCGTCCACGCCGCCGTCCGCGCCGCCGGACCGCAGGAGCCGTCCGATCGCCAGCAGACCGAGACACAGCAGGGCGCTCCAGACGGCCGCCGCGGCGAGCGCCTCGCCGAACGACGGGGGGACGCCGAGGGCGCCCGCCACGTACAGTTCGCCCGCCACGAAGCCGAGACCGGCCAGCGCACCGTAGGCGACGCCGAGGGGGATCGAGCGCGGGCCCTCTACAGACACGCCCGCCCGGGACGTGACCGTCCGAGCGACGACCGCCCGAACCGCGATCGTCGCGACGATGCCAGCCGCGAACCCGCCGAGCAGACCGTTGAGAAGGGTCGTCACCGCGGGTCGAACGAGACGCTGATCTCGTCGACGTAGTGGGTCGCGTCCGCCTCCCAGATGACGGCGGTCCCGACCGCGACGTACAGCGTGTCGGTGGCGATCTCCGGCGTGGTCCACTCGAACGTGTACTCGCGCCAGCCGTCGGCGAGCCACAGGGGTTCCCGCAGACCGCCGTAGGGCGTCTCGCCGAGATCCGTCGTGTTCAGCCCGAGGTCCGGGAAGTCCTCCTCGGCCTCGGGTCGCTCCGCGCCGAGGCGCATGACGGCGTGGCGGATCGTGTTGAACGACTCCGAGTCGCTCCAGAACTGCGCGGTGACCGTCGCCTCGTAGCGCCGCCCGGGTTCGACCGACACGGGGTGGACCGCCCACGACACCCCGTCGTCGTAGTCGCCCTCGTTCCAGACCCGCAGCGAGCGGTCGCCGGCGGACGCTTCTTCCTCGGAGACGTCGACCTCCCACTCGAAGTCGGCGATGTCGACCTCCGGGCCGATGGCTGCGTCCGTCTCCCAGTCGCCGAGTCCGTCCTCGAACCCCTCCGTGAAGGCGGCCGCGTCCGGCGCGCCCAGACAGCCCGCCGCACCGATACCCCCGACCGCGCTCGCGGTCGCAAGCCCGCCACAACTCCGCAGCAGCTCTCGTCTGTTCATGCGTCGGGGTGTCAACGCTCGTAGATAATCTTGTGGGTCGACTGCGGAGGGAGACACCGCGGACCGACCGCGGGCGGTGAGGACCGAAACAGACCGCGGACGGCGACGTCGGGCACGGGGTTTACGTACGGCGGGCGCGACCGTCGTCACGATGGTACAGGGAGGACCGATCGTCCAGGTCGCCGTGATCGCCGCGACGATCCTCGGGCTCTGGGTCGGGGCGCGAGCGCTCGTCGACGCCGTGGTCCGGCTGGCTCGCCGGTTCGGCGTCGCGGAGCTGACTATCGGCCTCACCGTGGTCGCGATGGGCACCTCGACGCCGGAACTGGTCGTCACGACCGACGCGGCGCTCGCGGGTCTCGGCGACATCGCGGTCGGGAACGTCGTCGGATCGAACGTCTACAACCTCGCGTTCATCCTCGGCACGGTGTCGCTGCTCCGGGTGATCCCCGTCGAGCGGTCGCTGGTCCACCGGGACGGCGCGGCGCTGGTGCTGTCGACGCTGCTGGCGTTCGCGGTGCTGTTCGACCGGACGGTGACGCGCCCGGAGGGCCTGCTCCTCGCCCTCGCGTTCCTCGCCTACACGGCGTACCTGCTCTACGACGAGCGCACGGGGGCCTCGATCGAGACCGAATACCCGGCGTCGCACCGGTCCGGGGCGGACCGCACGGCGTTCCGCGGCCGCGACGCGCTCCTGCTCGTCGGCGGGCTGGCGGTCGTCCTCGTCAGCGGGCACTTCATGGTCGAGGCGGCGTCGGCGCTGGCGCGCTCGGCCGGCGTCTCCGACTGGGTTATCGGCGGGACCATCGTCGCCGCCGGCACCTCCACCCCGGAGTTCGCCGTCTCGCTCGTCGCCATGCGGCAGGGCCACGTCGGCATGTCCGTCGGCAACATCGTCGGCTCGAACGTGTTCAACGCGCTCGGCATCATGGGGCTGGCGGCCGGGCTCCGACCCCTTGCCGTCTCCGGGGCCGCCATCGAGACGACGCTCTGGCTGACCGCCGTGACGGTGCTGATGGTCGCCGCGCTCTGGTCCGGGCGCCGGCTCTCCCGGGTCGAGGGCGCGCTGTTCGCCTGCTCGGAGGCCCTCCGCTGGGTGCTCGGACTGTTCCGGGTCTTCGGCTGAGCGCGGCTGACGGCGGCGGATCGGGTGCGGACCGGAGACGGCGTCCGCGGGCGCAGGACGGCCGGCCGGGCGGAGTCCCTCACGGTCGTTCGCTTCATTTATACTCCGGGTGGACCCAGTTGCGGTATGGACTTCGACCTGCCCGCGGAGCACCGGATGATCCGGGACACCGTCCGGGAGTTCTGCGAGGAGGAGATCGCCCCGATCGCCCAGGAGGTGGAGGACGAGCACCGCTTCCCCGCGGAGGTGTTCGACGAACTCGCCGCCCTCGACATGATGGGCGTCCCCGTCTCGGAGGAGTACGGCGGCCTCGGCGGCGACCAGCTGATGTACGCGCTCGTCACCGAGGAGCTCGGCCGCGTCTCCGGCGGCATCGGGCTCTCCTACGCCGCGCACGTCTCGCTCGGCTCGAAGCCGATCGAGCTGTTCGGCACCGACGAACAGAAGGCGGAGTGGCTCCGCCCGCTCGCGGAGGGCGAGGGGATGGGTGCGTGGGCGCTCACGGAGCCCGGCAGCGGCTCGGACGCTTCCGACATGGACACGACCGCGGAGTACGACGCGGACGCCGGCGAGTACGTCCTGAACGGGACGAAGCAGTTCATCACCAACGCGACCGTCGCCAACAGCGTGCTGGTGAAGGCGGTCACGGAGCCCGAGGCGGGCTACGACGGCATCTCCACGTTTATCGTCGACCCCGAGAACGACGACGGCTTCGAGGTCACCACCGTCTGGGACAAGATGGGCCTCAACTGCTCGCCCACCTGCGAGATCCGGCTCGACGACGTGCGGATCCCCGAGGACCGCCTGCTCGGAGCAGAGGGAGAGGGGTGGACACAGACGATGAAGACGCTCGACGGCGGCCGGATCTCCATCGCGGCGCTGTCGACCGGGCTCGCGCAAGGGGCCTACGAGGCCGCCAAGGAGTACGCCGGCGAGCGCGAGCAGTTCGGCCAGCCCATCTCGAAGTTCGACGCCATCCGCGACAAGATCGTCGACATGCACCGCAAGACGGAGCGCTCCCGCCTCCTCACCCACAAGGCGGCCGTGAAGTACGACGAGGGGAACCGGGTGACCGAGGAGTCCGCGCTGGCAAAGCTCGACGCCTCCGAGTCCGCCCGCGAGGTGGCCGAGGACGCCGTGCAGGTGCTCGGCGGCTACGGCTACACCGAGGACTTCTCGCCGCAGCGCTTCTACCGCGACGCGAAGCTGATGGAGATCGGCGAGGGGACCTCCGAGATCCAGCACGTCGTGCTCGGACGCCAGCTCGGGCTCTGAAGCGCGCTCGCGCCCTTCCAGTTTTCTCGAGCAACCCGCGTCTCGCGAGCCACCGGCGCGCAGTAGCGCACCGAGAATCGGGGATCTTCGAGCCGCCGGTCGCTCCGTTCAGTCCCACCCACCGCCACGCAACTGCACCGCAGCCTCGTCCCTCCCCAGCCTCGACCGCGGGGCGGGCGCGGAACCGCATCGCACCGCATCGCGCCCGCCCCGCGACCTCCCTCGCGCGCGTTGCTCGCACGCGCCGACCGCGACAAAGTAGCTCTGTGATCGCGCTTCCCGAAACCGGCCTCAGAAGCGGCCGATCTCCCTCACGCCCTGGCGGAGGCACCGACGCGTCTTTATCCGCGCCGGCTCGAACCCGCAAGCATGGAGTATCAACCCGGCGTCTGCAACATCGGCCCCGGCGAGCGCCGCAAGCGCCTCGCGCTCGGCGGGGGGTCGCTCGCCGCGGCAGTCGCTCTGGGTGCGGTCGTCGTCCTCGGGTCGTTCCCGGCGGTCTACCTGCTCGCGACCGTCTTCCCGCTGTACGGCGCGGCGATGGGGTTCCTGCAGTACCGCGAACGCTTCTGCGTCGGCTTCGCGGCGCTGGGCGTCTTCGACGTGGGAGCGGGGAACCGCGAGGTCACCGACGACGCGGCCCGGGAAGCCGACAGAAAACGGGCAGTTCGGCTGAACACGAAGGCCCTCGCGCTCGGTGTCGCGGGCGCGGTCGTCGTCTACGTGGCGGGTCGACTGCTTCTGTGACCGCCGAACGGCCGCGATTCGAACGAATAGCAAGCTCTTAAGTCCCCGGACGGACAGGTTTTCGACGGGAACAGCACAGCCGCAAATCCGACTCGCGCGTCGATTGGCGCGCTTGGGATTGCGGCAGTGCACCGCCGGCTCCCCCGGCGACGGTCGTCGCGGCCTCTGCCGCCGACCAGCGTCGCGCGGAGCCGCGGTCACGCGTCCGCGGTTGTGCCGTTCCAACTTCGAACGATGGCACGAATGCATACCCGTCGCCGCGGCTCGTCCGGTTCGGACAAGCCCGTGGCGGCAGACGACCCCGAGTGGAGCGACGTCGACGCCGAGGACATCGAGTCCCGCGTCGTCGAACTGGCGGAACAGGGCCACGAGCCCGCCGTCATCGGTCTCAAGTTGCGCGACGAGGGCGTGAAGGGCACCCCGATCCCGGACGTGAAGCTGGCGACCGGGAAGAAGGTGACCGAGATCCTCGAGGAGAACGACGCGGCCGGCGACCTGCCGTCCGACCTCCGGAACCTGATGGAACGCGCCGTCAACCTGCGCGAGCACATGGCGGAGAACCAGCAGGACCACCAGAACAAGCGCGCGCTGCAGAACACGGAGTCGAAGATCCGCCGACTCGTCGACTACTACCGCGGCGACCAGCTCGACGAGGACTTCGTCTACGACTACGAGACCGCGGCCGAACTGCTGAACGAGTAACCCGACGCACGGCCACCGAACGGTCCACCACGGACCCGACATCCACAGTCAACTGACCCACATCCGACCCACGCCCGATCCACACCCGACCGTGACAGAAACCGCATCCGCCGACGCCGCCCCCGACGCGCTCGCCGGCGTCCTGCGCGACGCGCCGTTCGTTCGGCTCGTCGCCCGCGACGACGGCGACTCGCTGGCAGCGGCGGCGCTGCTCGCCCGCGCGCTCCGCGCCCGGAGCACTCCGTTCCAGGCGCGGGTGGCGGCCGACCCCGACCCGACCCCGTCCGAGGAGGACGTGTCGGTGACGGTCGGCGCCGACGCGGGACCGCACGCCGTCGCCGGCGAGGGGCGCCCGGCCAGCACGACCGCCTTCGCGGTCGCCCGCGAGCTGGGCGCCGACCCCGACCCGGTGCTGGCGCTCGCCGGCGTCGTCGCCGCGGGATCGGTCCCCGGCACGGACGGCTCCGGCGACGCGCTGGCGGCCGCCGAGCGGACCGGTCGCGTCGAGCGGCGCCCCGGCGTCGCGGTCCCGACCGCCGACCTGGCGGACGGGCTCTCGGCGTCCACGCTGCTCCGGCTCCCCTACTCGGGCGAGCCGGAGTCGGCGCGGGCGGCGCTCGCGGAGCTGTCGCTCCCGTCCGACCTCGACGCCGACGCCCACCGGCGGCTAGCGTCGCTGGTCGCCGTCGACGCCGCGACCGCGCCGGACGCGAGCCGACGGGCCGCGACCGCGGTCGAGCGTGCACTCCGCCCGTACGCCACGGACGGCGACGACGCGCCGTTCGCCACGGTCGGCGGCTACGCCGACGTGCTCGACGCGCTGTCGCGCGCGGCGCCCGGGACGGGGATCGCGCTCGCGCTCGCCGACGAGCCGAGCGACGGCCTCCGTACCGCCGCGCTCGACGCGTGGCGCACCCACGGGCTGGCGGCCCACCGCGCGCTGGCGGGCGCGACGACCGGCCGGTACGACGGCGCGACCGTCGTCCGGACGGACGCGTCGGCCGCGACGCTCCCGACGGTCGCCCGCCTCGCGCGGGACTACCTGTCGCCGGAGCCGATCGCGCTCGCGCTCTCCGCGGAGGCGGGCGCGCTCGCGGCCGCGGCGACGGAGCCGGTCGGCCTCGGCGAGGCCCTCCGGACCGTCGCCGCCGACTTCGGCGGGACGGGCTGGGGGACGCCGACCCGCGGCGCCGCCCGGTTCGACGGGGACGCGACCGAGGTCGCGGCGGCGGTCAGGGGGGCGCTATGAGCGAGGACGCGAGCGAGGCGGCGGTCGGCGAGGGCGCGTCCGCGGACGGCGCCGTCACCCGGACGGCGACCCTGCGGACCACTCACGCCGACGCCGACCTCGTCGCGGCCGCGCTCGGCCCCGACGACACGGCCTCGATGGACGCGCGCGTCGACGGCGACGCGATCGTCTGCGAGGTCGGGCGGGAGACGACCGGCGGACTGCTGTCCACGGTCGACGACTACGTGGTGAACCTGACGGTGGCGGACCGCGTCATCGAGCGCGGACGCGCCCACGCGGGCGAGTCCGCCACATCCAACGACAACACACACGACACATGAGCGAACGATCCGTATCCAAGCAGAAGCGAGGCAAGCGCTGGTACTCCGTGATCGCCCCCGAGCAGTTCGACCGGGAGGAGATCGGGGAGACCGTCGCCGAGGAGCCCGACATGGTGCTCGGGCGCACGATCACCACGACGCTGGGCGACCTGACGGGCGACTCCGGCGCCAACAACACGAAGCTGACGTTCAAGATCACCGACGTGGGCTCGGACGCGGCCTACACCGAGTTCATCAAGTACGAGCTGACGCGCGATTACCTGCGCTCGCTCGTGCGCCGCGGCGCCTCGAAGGTCGAGGCGTCGATCACGGTGCTGACGACGGACGACCACCGCATCCGCGTGCAGCCGGTGGCGTTCACGACGAAGAAGGCCGACCGCTCTCAGGAGAAGGCCATCCGCCGGGTCATGATCGACCAGGTGGAGGCGGCCGCCGAGGAGCGCACCTTCGCCGAGTTCGTCGACTCCATCGTCGAGGGCCGGCTCTCCTCCGCCATCTACGGCGAGGCGAAGACCATCTACCCGCTGCGCCGCGTCGAGGTCCAGAAGCTGACCCTCGAAGCGCGCCCGGAGGAGGTCGCCGCCGAGGAGGAGGCCTCCGTCGACGTGGACGAGGACGAAGTCGCCGTCGAGGAGTAGCGCCGCGCCGCTCCCGACCGACTCGACCATCCGATTTCTCCGTTTATCGCGCCTTTCAGCGGCGGCGCCGGTCCCCAGTGGAACGACCCAGCGTCGGCATCCGACCGACCGAATGCAGAACTGTGCGCTGCGAACCGACCCCGTCCGCTGCGGTCGCGGTGAGGTGCTGATGCGGTCGCGATGAGGTGCTGATGCGGTCGCGGTGAGGTGCTGATGCGGTCGCGGTGGGGTGCTGAAGTGGTCGCGGTAGGGGTGCTGATGCGGTCGCGGTGAGGTGCTGATGCGGTCGCGGTGGGGTGCTGATGCGGCCGCGATGCGGGGCGGTGGGTGGAGTTTTCGGGGTGGTGCTGGCACGATCGGCGGAGTCGCCACAAAAACGGAGGCGCGGAACTCCGGGTGAACACCGGCAGACGCGACTCGGTCTCCGTAGTGTCGAAAGTGGCAACGCTCAAAAAGGCGCGCGACCCACGTACACGAGTGAAGCGAATCAGGCTCGGGAACACCGTCTTCGAGGGGCTGAACAACGTCTACCTGTTCGACGGCGAGACGACGGCGCTCGTGGACACGGGCGTCGCGCTCCCCGAGGTGCGGGCGGAGCTGGAGGAGGGGCTCGCGACCGCGGGGCTCGCGCTCGCGGACGTGGACGAGGTGTACCTCACGCACTGGCACCCGGACCACGCCGGCCTCGCGGGCGACGTGCAGGCCGAGAGCGACTGCGAGGTGTTCGTCCACGAAGCGGACGCGCCCCTGGTCTCGGGTGCGGAGCCGTCCTTCCTCCAGGACCGGGACGCACAGGAGCGCGTCTTCGACCTGTGGGGGATGCCCGCGGACGCCCGCGAGGCGCTCCAGTCGTTCATCGGCGGGTCGATGGACGACCTCCGGGGAGCCGACGCGGACGTGACGCCCATCGTGGACGGCGACCGGTTCGACGTGAACGGGACGGAACTGGAGGCGGTTCACCTCCCCGGCCACGCGGCCGGGCTGACGGCGTTCGCGTTCGACGCGGACTCGGTCGCGGACGGGGGCGGCGCCGACGTGGGTCCCGACGAGTCCCTGCTCGGGGACCGCGGGGGCGAGCAGGCGTTCGTCGGCGACGCGATCCTGCCGCGTTACACGCCGAACGTCGGCGGCGCGGACACGCGCGTCGCGCAGCCCCTGCAGAAGTACGCCGAGAGCCTGGTTCGCGTGGTCGAGCGGGACTGGACGCGCGCGCATCCGGGACATCGTGACGCGATCACGGAGCCGAGTCGCCGCGCGGCGGTCATCCTCGAGCACCACCGCGAGCGCACGGAGCGCGTCATCGACGTGTTGGACGAGCACGGGCCCTGCGACACGTGGACCGTCTCCGCGCACCTGTTCGGCGACCTCGACCGGATCCACATCCTGCACGGGCCGGGCGAGGCGCACGCGCATCTCGACCATCTCGAGGACGCGGGCGTCGTGGATCGGGACGGGAGCCAGTATCGGCTTCTCGACGCGGACCCGGACGTGAACGCGCTGTTCCCGAACACTAGGTTCTCGGGCATGGTCGAAGCCGAGACCGAAGGGCGCTGACGCGGCTGCAGTCGCGATTTTTCTCGGCGGTAGCCCAGAGACGATTACCGTCGGAGCCGCGGCGCGGTGCTGATGCGGTGGCGGTGCGGTGCTGATGCGGTGGCGGTGCGGTGCTGTTTCTGTCGAGGTTGTGGTACCGCGGCGGCGCGAGGGCGCGAAGCGCCCGCAGCGCCGACCGCGGCCCCTTTTTGATCGACATTTTTCAAGGAGCGGTGAGCGCGGCGCTTGCGCCGCGCGAACCCGACGCAGAAAAAGGTCGGTCGAAAGGATCTTACCCCGCGCGCTCGCTCTCCCGGTATGGTCGAGAACGTCATCTATCCCGCCTACATCGACGCGGCGCTGACGCGGTCGGAGGGGCGGCGCGTGCCGGCGGATCAGGCGGTCGAGGAGCCGGCCGTCGACGAGATCGCGAAGGCGGTCCAGCAGGTGGGGTACGACGCGGTGATCGAACGCGACAAGGCGTACTCACGGGAGTTCGAGCCGCGGGGACGCGTGCTCGTTCAGGGGACGGAGGACACGGCCAAGAACGACCTCGTGCAGGCGGTCGCCGCGTACGTCAACATCCTGCGCGACGAAGCGTGAAGCGCGTCGGCAACGTGGTCCGAATCGCGCAGGGGCTCGCGATCGCGCGCGCGGACGCGGACGGTGCGGGGGAGGCGGCCGACATCGGCGACGTGGTCGTCGACGAGTCGCTCTCGACGGTCGGTCGCGTCGTGGACGTGTTCGGCCCGGTGGAGCGCCCCTACGTTGCGGTGACGCCGAACGACGGCGTCGAGTTGGCGTCGCTGGTGGGCCAGCAGCTGTACGCGCGGTGAGGCCGCGAGGGATCCTCACACGCCGGCGTAACGGTTTTGCGCCCCCCGGCGTATCCTCCGGCAGTCATGGTCCCCGAGCGAGCGACCGCAGTCGGCGGAGGAGCGGTGACGAGCGCCGAACGAGTACCGAACGACCCGGACATCGGACGAGAAGTCCGGCGGAGCGACGATGTCTGACATCGACCGCGACCGGCTCGGACTGTTCGTCGGGGCTCTGATCGCGGCCGCGGTGCTCCTCGTCGCGGCCGCCCGTGCGCTCGGCGTCTCCACCGTCGCGCTCGCGCCGGTCTACATGTTCTCGCCGCTCGTCGCGGGACTGGTCGTCTGTCTGCGTCACGATGTCGGGGTCCGGGAGGTCGGACTCCGCATCGGCCGACCGCGGTGGCTGCTCGCGGCGCCGTTTGTCGCCCTCGGGCTCGTCGGCGTGACGCTGGCGGTGGCGGTCGCCGTTCCCGGCGTCGCGTTCGGCTTGGACGGCGACCCCCTCCCCGGCGTCGGGCTTCCGGCCGGGGCGCTCGGCGTCGCGGCGGCGCTCGGGCTGGCGCTGGCGCTCGGCGCGACCGTCAACGCCGTGTTCGCGTTCGGCGAGGAGTTCGGCTGGCGGGGCTACCTGTTGTGGGAGCTCGCGCCGCTCGGGTTCTGGCGCGCGTCGCTCGGCGTCGGCGCGCTGTGGGGCGTCTGGCACGCGCCGGTGGTCGCGGCGGGCTACAACTACCCCTCGTTCCCGACGGTGGGGGTCGCCGTCATGACGCTGGCCTGCGTCGCCTTCTCGCCGGCGTACACGTTCCTCGTCGTTCGCGCGGAGTCGGCGCTCGCGGCCGCGCTGCTCCACGGGGTGTTCAACGGCTCCGCGGGGCTCGTGCTCGTCTACGCGGTCGCGGAGAACGCCCGGATCGCGGAGTTCGTCGCGAGCCCGGTCGGCGCGGCGGGGATCGCGGCGTTCGGCCTCGCGGCGGTCGCCATCGCCATCCGCGGGGCGCCGACGCTCGACCGGTCGTTCGCGGCCGGGGAGTGACGGGGCGGCCGGCCCTCGCCCGGAGGTCGGCCGCAAGCACAACTGCAAAACGCCCCCGCGTCGAACGGGCGGTAGATGATCCCCCGCGCGTATCGCGGCGTCGGCTTCGCCGTGGCGCTTTTCGTCCTCGTCCAGCTTGGCGCGCTCGCGCTCGTGCCGGAGTTCGTCGAGAGCGGCTACCAACCCGTCGAGAACCCGCAGGACCCCACAAACAGCGTGCTCTACATCGCCGCCATCCTCGTGATGACGGCGCTGATGCTCGCGGCGTTCAAGTACGAGTTCGACTGGGCCGTCCGGCTCGTCATCGTCGGGACCTCCGCGTGGCTCTCGTGGTACGTCTTCTCCGCGCTGTTCTCGCCGGTCCTCGCCGCAGTCCCCGCGCTCGCGGTCGGCGTCGCGCTGCTCGTCCATCCGGAGTGGTACGTCATCGACACCGCCGGGGTGTTGATGGGGGCCGGCGCCGCGGGGCTGTTCGGCATCTCCTTCGGCGTCCTCCCGGCGCTCGTCTTGCTGACCCTCCTGGCCGTCTACGACGCGATCTCCGTCTACGGCACCGAGCACATGCTCTCGCTCGCCGAGGGCGTGATGGACCTCAACATCCCGGTGGTGCTCGTTATTCCGCTGTCGCTGTCCTACTCGCTGCTGGCCGACCGCGAGGAAGGGTCCGCGGAGGCTGATAGAGCCGCGGATGCTGAGGAGGCCACGGATGCTGCTGAGCCCGCGGAGGCTGCTGAGCCCGCGGAGACGGAGGCCGAGGCACCCGACATCGAGGACCGCGACGCGTTCTTCATCGGACTCGGGGACGCGGTCATCCCCGCGGTGCTGGTCGCCAGCGCGGCGACGTTCCTCCCCGAGGCGGGCGCGCTCGACGTGCCCCTGATCGGGCTGAACCTGCCCGCGCTCGGCGCGATGGTCGGCACCGTCGCCGGCCTGCTCGTGCTGATGAGCTGGGTCATGAAGGGCCGGGCACACGCCGGACTCCCCCTGCTGAACGGCGGCGCCATCGCCGGTTTCCTGGTCGGCTCGATCGCGGCCGGCATCCCGCTGATCGAGGCGGTCGGGCTGGCGCGGTTCCTGTAGGTCGAGGCGTCTCCGTCGCTCGGCCAGCCTGCGTGGTTCGCGGTCGAGTTACAGGTCCTCGACGCCGTCACGAACCTTCACGGCCATCCCGGTGTCGAACGCGCGCATCTCCGCGGCGGAGAGCTCCGCGCGCCCGACCGCGAGCAGGCGGCCGTCCTCGTGGACGACCAGCAGCTCGTCTCCGGGTCGGACTGCGTCGTCGACCGCGGTGACGAACTTCGCGAAGACGTTGCTCCCGTCGCGGACGAACGGTTCGCTCTCGTCGCCGACGGTGACGCGGTACGCGGGCGGATCGAGCGCCTCGTGGAGGCGCGCGCCGCCCGCGATCCCGAGCCGGAAACGGCCGTCGGTGCCGTACGTCACGAGCCGGTCGCCCTCCGCGCTACCGGGTGTCTCGGTCACGTCGCCGGCCAGCACCTGCCGCGGGCGGCCGCCGCTGGACCGCCGAACGGTGTGCTCGTCGCTCGGCGGGAACAGCGCCGCGCCCGCGCCGGCGCCGAACTGGTAGTCGGCGGTCACCCGCAGATCCGCGAGATCCTCCGCGTCGCTCATGGGCGCACTCGCGGCGGCGCGCTCAAAGCGGTTCCGGACCGTGGGCGTCGCGGGAGGAACCGCCGGTCGGGGTGACCGCGGGAGGTCCGCCGACGGGGACTACTGTGGGAGGTTCGCCAGCCACAGCCGCAGCCAGCCGAACCCGGCCGCGAGGGCGATCCCGAGGGCGATTCCGGCCGCGAGGCTGTCCAGTTGGCCGCCGACCGCGAGCCCGAGCGCCATGCCGAGAACGGCGGGCAGCGCGAGCACGACGAGGCGGTCGTCGACCGGGTCCGGGCCGCGCTGACGAGAGCTCATGGAGAGGTCTGGAACGGCCGAGGTTAAAGCAGGAACGCGTCCTCCTCGTCCTCCATGTCGTGGAAGGAGTCGGCCGCGTCGATCAGCTCTTCGGCGGTCGACGAGCCGAGCCCGACAGCCTCGACGCGGACGCCCTCGTGTCTGAGGTGGGTGCAGAGCCGCGCGAAGTCGCCGTCGCCGGTACAGAGGACCACCGTGTCGACGTGGCTCGCCAGCGAGACGGCGTCGAGGCTCATCCCGAGGTCCCAGTCGGCCTTCTTCGTCCCGTCGGGGAACGTCTTGATGTCCTTGATCTTCGTCTCGAAGCCGATGTCCCGCAGCGCCTCGAAGAAGCTCTCCTCCTCCGGCGAGTCGGCGCGGATGACGTACGCGATGGCGCGCACGAGCGACCGGTCGCCGACCGCCCGCTCCAGCAGGCCGGCGTAGTCGACGTTCCGAGAGTACTTGCTCTGCGCGGAGTGATAGAGGTTCTGTGAGTCCGCCAGCACCGCGACGCGCTGGTCGGCGTGGGTCACGCTCATTGTCGGGTCGTTTCGCCGCCATCGTTTATCAACTTCGGGCCGCGGGCGCCGGTCGGCGCGGTCGGCCTCCCGGGTCGTCGGTCAGTCCCCAGATCAGAGGTCCCGCCACGCGCCCAGGAACCGCTGGAGCGCGGTGAGGTGGCCGACGACCGCGAAGAGGACGAGGAGGAGCCCGACGACGCCGAGTCCCGCGACCAGTTCCCGCGGGACGACCGCGGCCGCGAACCCGACGAACCCCATCAGCGCGAGCCGGTCGGCGCGGCCGAGGAGGCCGCCGTACTCGCGGCCGAGCCCGACCGCCTGGATCTGCGTGCCGAGGTAGGAGGTCATCAGGACGCCCGTCACCGCGAGCAGCCCGAGGTCGTACCGCCCGATCCCCGCGGCGAACCCGGCGATGATCGCGATGTCGGCGTAGCGGTCGAGCACGTGGTCGAGCAGGTCGCCCCCTTCCGAGGCGACCGCCTGCTCGCGCGCGAGCGCGCCGTCGACGAGGTCGAGCCAGCCGTTTAGAAACACCAGCGCCGCGCCCGCGGCGTACGCCGCCGCGGTGCCGACGTAGAACGCGCCACCGGCGGCGACGGCCGCCGCGAAGGCGATCACGCTGACCTGGTTCGGGGTCAGCCCGAGCCGGTCGGCCGCGGCGACCCACGGGCCGAGGAGGCGTTCCGCTACGGACCGATACTGATCGAGCGTCATACGCGGTCACTCTCCCGGTTCACGGTTATATGTACCCCGTGAAGTCGACCGTCCCGGCGCTCGGTTCGCGGTCGCCCTCCAGCACCGCGCGAATGGCGTCGGCCACCTCCGCCGGACTCCGGTCCGTGGTGTCGATCTCGTAGACGTTCTCGCGCCCGAACCGCTCGACGGCCTCCGCGAGCACCACGTCGAGCGCCTCCGACTCGGCGTTCTCCGCGGCCGACTCGGCGGACTCGCCGCGCTCCCGGAGGCGTTCCTCGATGACGGCCGGAGCGCACCGGAGGACGACGACCGCGTCGGCGTCGAAGTGGTGCGCGAGGTGCGACTCCAGGATCCCCTCCCAGTCGCCCAGTTCCTCACGGACGGCCTCGAGGTCGACGACGCGCGAGCCGCCGCGGTCGTCGTCGCGCTCGGTCCAGAGGTCGTCGTCGCCCTTGATCCGCTCGTTGAGGTGGATCACCTCGGGGGCGTCCTCCCATCGGTCCGCCAGCAGCTCCGTCGCGGTCGTCTTGCCCGTCCCGGGCGTGCCGGTGACTGCCAGCCGCATCAGGCGTGGACACCCTGTTCGAGGTCGGCGAGCACGTCGTTGAGGGTCGCGACGGCCCGCTCGGTCTCCTCCCGCGTGCCGGTCGAGATCCGGATGCAGGCGGGCAGCCCGAACGAGCTACAGTCCCGGACGATGACGCCCTCGTGCTGGGCGGCCTCGCAGACCGCCTCGGCGTTGCCGACCTCCGCGAGCACGAAGTTGCCCGCCGAGGGGTACGTCGGCGCGTCGAGCTCCTCGCGGATGTACGCGCGCGCCCACCGGGCGCTCTCGACCGACTTCTCGACGTGGTCGTCGTCGTCGAGCGCGGCCAGCGCGGCCCGACAGGCCAACTCGCTCGCGGCGAAGGGCGTGTTCACGCGGGCGTAGGCGTCGGCCCACGCCTCCGGGACGACCGCGTAGCCAACCCGGAGCCCGGCGAGCCCGTACGCCTTCGAGAAGGTCCTGAGGACCGCGATATCGTCCCGCGCGTCGTCGCGCGTGGCGTCGCCTCCGCCCTCCCGGATCAGCGAGACGGCGCTCTCGCTCTCGTCGAACTCGCCGTACGCCTCGTCGACGACGACGAGGGTGCTGTCGGCCGTGGCGTCCGCGAGCGCGACCACGTCGTCGAGGTCCATCGTGGAGCCGGAGGGGTTGTGCGGCGAGGTGACGTAGACGATGCGCTCGCCGGCGTACTGCTCCAGCACCGTCTCGGCGGTCTGGACGAAGTCGTCGGCCTTCTCGAGTTCGTACTCGTTGGCGTCGCCGTGGTGGTAGCGCGCGGACATGCCGTAGTAGGCGAAGCCCGGCGTCGGGACGAGGATGTCGTCGTCGGGCTCCAGCATCGCCCGCGAGAGGTAGTCGATGGAGCCGTCCGCGCCCGGCGAGAGCCACACCTGCTCGTCGGTCACGCCCCACTTCTCGGCGAGGCGGCTCGTCAGGTCCGTGTGCGAGGCCTTCGGGTAGACGCTGATTCCGTCGGCGTGCTCGCGGATCGCGGCGACGGCGTCGGGGCTAGCGCCGTGGGGGTTCTCGTTCGAGGAAAGCTTGATCAGGTCCTCGGGGTCGAGTCCCAACTCGCGGGCGACCTCCTCGACGCCGCGGCCGGGGACGTACGGGGAGTTCGCTGAGAGGTCCCGTGGTTGCATACGTCCTCGTCGGCCGTGGGCGCCCTTAAGACTGCCCGAACCGGTCGGCTACTCGCCGAGCGCCGCGGCCCGTCGGTCGGCCTCCGCGACGACGTCGGGACGGCCGGCGAACCGGACCCGCACGGCGTCGGCCTCGTACGAGACGTCGCGGACGTCCCCGTGGTCGTGTGCCCACGCCAGCAGGCGCTGTGTCGCCCCGTCGTTCGGGAGGTCGAGCGTGGTCTCGGCCGTCGGGAGCGCGGCCACGGTCCGCTCGCGCAACCGGTCGATCCCCGTCCCGTCGAGCGCACTGACCGGCACCGGGTCCAGGAGGCGGTCCGCGGCGGGCACCCCCGCGCCCGACAGCGCGGCCGCCGCCTCGTCGACCGCCGCGAGGCGGGCGTCGATCGACTCCGGCCCCGCCAGCGCGTCGACCTTCGTCAGGACCGGGAGCACCGGTCCCGAAGTCTCCTCGACCGCGCGGAGCGAGACGGCGACCTTCTCGCGCAGGCGGTCCGGCGCGTCGGTCGCGTCGACCGCCAGCAGGACGGCGTCGGCCTCGCGCGTCGCCGCTATCGTCGCCCGGAACGACCGAACCGCCTCGTGCGGGAGCGCGTCGACGAACCCGACGGTGTCGGTCACCAGCAGTCGCCGCCCGCCGACCGTCGCGCGACGCGTCGTCGTCTCCAGCGTCTCGAAGAGGCGGTCCGCGACGGTCGCGGCCGTCGCGACGTCCGCGTGACCGTCGCCCCCGGTCGCCGGCGTCGCTCCGGCTGCCGCGGTTCCGCCGGTCGCCGGGACCCCGTCAGGGTCGTCGAGGTCGTCCGCCAGCCGGCGGAGGAGCGTCGACTTGCCGGCGTTGGTGTAGCCCGCGAGCGCGACGAGGTCGAACCCCGCCTCGCGCCGTTCGCGACGGCGCTCGCGTCGGGTCTCCGTCACCGCGTCGAGCGCGCGCTCGGTCGCCTCGATGCGTCGCTCCACGTCGAGCACGCGCCGATCGTCCTCGTTGTGGAACCGCAGGTCGTCCGCGTAGTCGCGGGCGATCAGTTCACGAAGCCGGGGCTTCCAGTAGCGGAGGCGGGCCAAATCGACCTGAAGCGTCGCGGCCCGCGAGTCGGCCCCGTCCGCGAAGCGGTCGAGCACGACCCGGGTCCGGTCCAGCACGGACACCCCCGCGGGGAGCAGGTCGGTCAGCGCGGCGGTCTGTCCGGGCGTCAACTCGCCGTCGTACACCACCGCGTCGGCGTCCGTCTCGGCGGCGCGCCGCATCAACTCCTCGGCCTTCCCACGCCCGACCGCGTAGGTGGGGTCCTCGCGGCGGCGCTGTGTCACCGCGTCGACCACGGAGTAGCCGACCGCCTCGGTCAGCGCCCGTATCTCGGTCGTGTCGGGGACCGCGTCCGCGTCGCGGGCCACGACGATGGCCCGGGACCCGTCCGCCGTTTCCGTTCGCGTCGATCCGTCTCGTCGGTCCGCAGATGCGTCGTTCGTGTTCGACATTCGTCTCGGGCGCTCGCGTCGGCCCGCGGAGGGGTCGGCCGACGCGACGCGGCGGCGCGACGGGGGCCGCCACGGCGGGTCGGTCGACCGACTCGGAACGCTGTCCCACCGCGACCGGGAGGGGAGCCACACCGTCGCCGCGACGGCGGAGTTCCGCTCCCGGGCGCGTCGTCGGTGCCGACCGCGGCCGCGCCGACGCGGCGCCGCGACACCCCGGCGTCCCGGGGGGCGGCGCACGCGGCGGTCCCGTCGAGGGCCCGGTCAGCGGAAACGGGGATCGGTCTTCATTCACCACAGCGTTCCCGCGTCGCCACTTAACCGTTCGTGGGGTGTGGTGATCGGAACCAAACGGCACGTGGGTCGGAGCGCGCCCCGGTCGGAACCTCGCCGGCGACGACATTTATTACCTCTCCGCGACACGTTCCGACCGAACCATGGAACTCACCTGGCACGGCCACTCCACGTGGCACGTCACCGTCGGCGACACCGACCTGCTGATCGACCCGTTCTTCGACAACCCGAAGACGGACGTCTCGCCCGAGGAACTGGACCCCGACTATCTCCTGTTGACCCACGGCCACGCCGACCACATCGGCGACGCCGACCGCTACGAGGGCGCGACCGTCGTCGCGACTCCGGAGCTCGCGGGCTATCTCGAGGACAACATGGGTCACGAGAACGCGGTCGGCGGCATGGGGATGAACCTCGGCGGCACCGTCGCGTGCGGCGACGCGTGGGTGACGATGGTGCGCGCGGACCACTCCAACGGCATCGAGACCGGCTACGGCACCTCCGCGGGGATGCCCGCCGGCTTCGTGGTCTCGGACAAGAAGCCGACACAGGAGTCCGACGCCGACGCGACCGCGTTCTACCACGCCGGCGACACGGCGCTGATGTCCGAGATGAAGGACGTGATCGGGCTGTTCCTCGAACCCGACGCGGCCGCGCTCCCGGTCGGCGACCACTTCACCATGGGGCCGGCACAGGCCGCGATCGCCGCGGACTGGGTCGGCGCGGACGTGGTCTTCCCGATGCACTACGACTCCTTCCCGCCGATCGAGATCGACACCGACGACTTCGTGCGCGAGGTGAAGGCGACGGCCGGCGCCGCCGAGGCCGTCGTCCTCGACGGCGACGAGTCCTACGAACTGTAGACGGGCCGGGGTCCGCTCCGCCGATCGACCGACGGCGCGTCTGCGCGCGGACCGCCCACGACCGCCATCTTTAGGATGCGACCGACCGAACGTGAGCGCGTATGTCTGACATCGAGACCACCACGGTCAGCGAGGAGGGCTACGCGTCCACCAGTCACGTCGGCGACTTCGACCTGCAGATCGACGCCACCGACGAGACCGGCCCGAACCCGAACGCGACGCTCGTCGCGACGTACGCCTCCTGTTTCCTCCCCGCGTTCCGCGTCGGCGGCAGCCAGCGCGGTGAGGAAGACCTCGGCAAGCTCCAGATCGACGCCTCCGCGGAGCTGGACGACGACGACGACCTGGCCGCGATCAGCTTCGACCTCCACGTCGAGGCCGACCTGAGCGAGGGCGAACTCGACGAGATCGTCGACCGCGCCGAGGACATCTGCCACGTCCACTCCGCCCTCCGCGAGGAGCTCCACGCCGACATCTCCGCGTACGGCGACGCCTTCTGAACCCCGGCACGACCCGCCCTTTCGACTTTTCCGCAGCCGCTCCGCGCCTCCGAGCGAGCGATTCGCGTTCCGTCCCGCTGAGCGACGAGGCCGGCCACGGAGCGGCGCCGCTCGGAGCGCCGTCACTCCCGGTCCGCGTCCGAGGAGCGCCAGATGGGCCCGCCTCCGTCGACCGCCGACCGCGAGTCAGTAGCGGTACTCGTTGAACTGTACGGCGTGGCCTTCGACGACGACCACGCGGTCGTCCTCGGGGTCTTCCTCGCGGTTGGCCTCGGTTTCGCCGTCCCACACGTGCGGCGAGTCGTGGTCCATGTGCGTCCGATTGCGATTCGCCGGCTTAAATCTTTGGCACGTGGTGGCACGCACCTCGGCGGAGGTCGACCCGCGGCGACCGCGGCCGTCGCGGCGAGCGGACCGGCCGCTCAGCCGAGAACGCGGTCGATGTCGCCCAGCGAGTCGAGCACGTAGTCGGGGTCGTGGTCGCTCGCGGCGAGCGTCGCGTCGTCGGTGACGCCCGTGCGCACGAGCACCGTGGTCATCCCGGCGCGCTCGCCGAGGGCGATGTCCGTGTTCAGGCGGTCGCCGACGAGCAGGCACCGCTCCGGCGGGTGCGGCAGGCGCTCGCGCACGAGTTCGACCGCGGCGTCGGAGGGTTTGCCGAGCACCGCGTCGGGGTCGCGCTCCGCGACGCCCGCCACGGCGTTGATGATCGCGCCGGAGCCCGGCACGTCCCGATCGGGCGCGGGGATCACCACGTCGGGATCGGTACCGATGAAGGGGACGTCCCGCTCCAGCACCCACAGCGCCTCGCAGAGGTCCTCGTAGTCGAACCCGTGGTCGATGGAGGCCACCAGCGCGTCCGCGGCTTCGACCGCGTCGGTCGTCGAAAGGTCCGCGGCCGCGAGCTGCTCACGCAGTCCGGGCGCGCCGATCAGGAAGAGGTCGTCGTCCGCGTGGTGCTCCCGGAGGTACCGCGTCGCGACCGTTCCCGCGGTCACCACCTGCTCCGCGGTCACCTCGAAGCCGGCGTCGCCGAGCCGATCCACGTACGCGGGCGGCGCCTTCGTCGGGTTGTTCGAGACGAACAGCGTCTCCAGCCCGGCCGCCCGGAGCCGACGGTACCCCTCCGGCGCGCCGGGGATGGGGTCGTTGCCGCGCACCACGGTGCCGTCGACGTCGAGGACGGCGCCTCGGTAGTCCATGGGGGTCACAGGGGCCGGCGAACCGTATCGGTTCCGTCCGCGCACCCGGTCGGACGGTGGGGCGGACCGTCGACAATCATCCTCTCGTCCCAGTATCGGGATGGGTCACGGCTTGTGGATAACGGAAGGGTAAAGCGGGCGCCGGTCCGAACACCGGGTACCCGTGACGACCACCCAGTTGACTCTCGTCCAGATCGACAACTACGGGCCGTGGACCGTGACGCCGGAGCCGCGCCGGGAGATGGACCTCCAGACGCTCCAGTCGCGGCTGTTCGCGGACCTCGCGCAGTTCGTCGGCTCGCGGAACGGCTACGTCTTCTTCACGCGGTTCGACAACATGATCGCCGTGACGAACGGCCTCGACGGCGAGGACCACGCCGCACTCCAGGAGACGGTCCGCAACCGCTACCCGGTGACGGTGAGCCTCGGCGTCGACGTGGCGACCCGACCCATCGACGCGCTGGAGTCCGCGACCGAGCGCCTGCAGGTCCGCGGCAGCGCGCAGGACGAGGCCCGGACCGAGGTGCTCGACGGCGAGTTCCTCGCCGACCGCGCGGACGACGACCTCGCGTTGGCGCACTTCGACGTGGTCGACGCCACCGGCACCTACACCGACCGGCTCAACGCCTTCGACACGTTCATCGAGATCGAGCAGGCGTACGCCGCGCTGATGCGATACATGCGGGCGGAACACGGCGCGCTCTCCTTCTTCGTCGGCGGCGACAACGTCATCGCGGTCTGCCCGGACGTGACCGAGACAGGCTACCGCGACGCGATCGACCACGTCCGCCGCGAGACCGGCGTCGAGGTCCGCGTCGGGGTGGGACGCGGCCGACACGCCCACGAGGCCGGCTTCGCGGCCAAGCACGCGCTCGAGGTCGGCCGCGAGCGCGAAACGGCGGTCGAGTTCGCCGGCGTGCCCCTGCCGGAATAGGCCCTCGCCGGTACGCCCTCCCGGAACCGGTCCGACCTCGGAACGGGGAGTCGCGTCCCCGGCGCTTCGGACCGCCCGATGATTTCGAGGCGATCGACGGGCGCGATGTCAAGAATTATTATGTTTTTCGGTCCGTTCACACAGATTTTTATATGCGTATTCTGTTCGACCTAACTGGAATGCCGGGCGATATCGTATTCATTTGCACGTCGGACGACTGCACGGCGGGACCGTGGGAGGGAGCCCACGATGCGATGGCCCACTGCGCCGAGAAGTCGGGCCACGCGTACACCGGACGCCCGCGGGGCGAGGTCGACGCCGAGCCGATTCCGGCGACGAACGTCGAGTCGCAGGACAACAGGAACCTCCAGCACAAGGGGAACCCGGAGGGCGCACGCGCCGAAGACGAGTCGTAACGCACCGCGAGGCCCGCGGGGTACCGATCCGGCCATCCTGACCAGCGTGTCCGTCGTTTCACGAGGGGTCGAAGAGGACCCGCGAGACGAGACGGGCGTCTCCGGCCGTTTCGTTCCGATCCGGCAGCGGGAAGGAACTGGACCGCCTTTTCGGCGATTCTAGGCCGCCGATCGGCACAAACTCAACCGTGCGTGGGTAGGTAACAAACGGCAACCGGTTTGGTAGCGTAGGGTCTGTATGCCACATGCGAGTAGCCGGAGGCAAGCGACGGGCCCTCCTGACGGTCTGTCTCGTTCTCCTCGCGGGCTGTGCGGGCGGGGTTCCGGGCGATCAGACGCCGTCACAGCCGGTTCCGAGCCAGGGCTCGCCGGCCGATGCGGCGGCCGGCACCCTCGAGGTCCACTACATCAACGTCGGGCAGTCGGTCAGTACGCTCATCGTGGGTCCAGAGGGGGAGACGATGCTCGTCGACACCGGTCACTACAACGACGACGGCGAGTACGTGTTACAGTACCTCCGCCGGCACGGCGTCACCCGGATCGACCACCTCGTCACCTCGCACAACGACGCGGACCACATCGGCGGCAACGCGGCGGTCATCGAGTATTACGAGACGGAGGCGGAGGGGATCGGCGCGGTCTACGACCCGGGGATCGCGTCGAGTAGCCAGACGTACGCCGAGTACCTGGACGCCGTCGAGGAGCACGACGTGACGCTGTACGAGACGCGGGAGGGAGACGCCATCCCGTTCGGGGACGTCGACGTGGACGTTCTCGGACCGCCGGACCCGTACCTCGAGAACGAAGCGCGCAACGAGAACAGCATCGTTCTCGCGGTTGCACACGGAGAGACGAGCTTCCTGCTCACCGGCGACGCCGAGGACGACCAGGAGGCGTACCTGATCGACACCTACGGCACGGAACTCCGGTCGACCGTGCTGAAGGCCGGCCACCACGGCTCCGCGAGCTCCTCGAGCGAGTCGTTCATCGACGCGGTACGGCCGCGGGCGGTCGTCGTCTCGAGCGCGTACGACTCGCAGTACGGACACCCGCACGAGGAGGTCCTCGAGCGGCTGTCCGAGCGGTCCCTCCCGACGTACTGGACGGCGACGCACGGCGATATCGTGCTCGTCAGCGACGGGAGCGGCGTCTCCGTGCGCACGCAACGCGACGCGCCGACGGACGCGCTCGCGATCCGCGACGCGGACCCGATAGCCCCGGGCACGACCGAGGAGGTCGTCGAGCGCGCTCGGATCGGCGGCGACCCGGTCGACGGCGGGTCCGGAAGCGACGGCGACGCGACCGACGACACCGGCGAGGAGACCGAGACGACGGACAACGAGCCGGACGCGGCGCTCGAGGTCGCCGCGATCAACGCGGACGCCGCGGGCGACGACCGCGAGAACCTCAACGACGAGTACGTCGTCTTCGAGAACACCGGCGACGAGGCGATCGACCTCTCCGGCTGGACGGTCGAAGACGAGGCGGGTCACAGCTACGCGTTCCCGGACGGCTTCACGCTCGAAGCCGGTGCGAGGGTGACGCTGCGAACCGGGAGCGGAACGGACACCGACACCGACCTGTACTGGGGGGCGGGATCGCCGGTCTGGAACAACGACGGCGACACGGTGATACTCTCCGACGACGATGGAGAACGCGTCCTGGCGGTGAGCTACGAATGACCGACATCGAACTCCCGGACGGCGAGTACACCGCGGTCGTCGACAGCGTCGAGGACGGGCTCGCGACCGTGTTCTTCGAACGCGGCAGTGAGGAAGTCGGGAACGCGGTCCTGGAGGCCGCACGGCTCCCCGCGGACGCACGCCACGCGGACGCCGTCCTCTCGGTGACCGTCCGCGACGGCGCCCTCGCGGCCGCGTCCTACGACCCCGAGTCGACCGAAACCCGCGCGAACGCGGCACAGGACCGGTTCGACCGTTTATCGAAGCGGCCACCCTCCGAGGACGACTCGTGACAGGGAGGTCCTCGGAATCCCTCTCCGTGGTGAACGGTCCGGCGCATCCGACGCTCACGCGGCGGCCCTTCTTGGGACAGAAGTGCTTTTAGTCGGAGACGTATCTCTAAGAAGTGATAAGTTAACCTTAGAACCGCCATGGGGCCGGAGGGATTTGAACCCCCGATCGACTGATATCTCCGGTTGCGCCTCGGAACTCCAGAGGGTCGTCAACGCGGCCGATGATCAGTCGGCCGCTCGGAATACCAGTCTGGAGTGTCGTCCCCGGCGCGGCCTCTGGAGTCAGTCGCCATCCCTGGCTTGGCCACAGCCCCGAGCGATCTTGCGAATGTGGGTTGTCCGGAGGTACGTAAAGGGGTTTCGATACGCCGTGATCGGGGCAGGGCGGGGCCGTCCGCGGAGTGTCTTCCGGGGGCGACCAGCGGCGAGAGCGCGGGCTCGCGCACCGCCGACGCTACTCGTCGCGGTCGGTGTCGCTCCAGTCGCACTCCTGGCATTTGTAGCCGGTGACGAACTCGGTGACGGTCGGCATGTAGCCGACCCGGATCACGTCGCTGCCGCAGTCCGGGCAGTCGCGGTCGGCGTCCTCGATCGACTCCGCCTCCAGCGGGGCCTCGCCCTCGATAAGTTCGGCCAACTTCTCCGGCGTCACCATCCGCCCTTGCACGACGCGGTTGCTCATGCGTGGTGAGAGCGCGGCGGCGACCTAAAGCCCGACGGTCGGGAGGGGCGGGGGACCGGCTACAGCCACGGCGCGCGCGACTCGCCCGTGTCGTCGCCGTCGTGGTCCGACGCGTCCGGTTCCTCGACCGAGTCGGCCGGTTCGCCGTCGTCGTCGACCGCGGTCGACGAGTCGGGAGACTCGGCGTCGCCGTCGGCCACGACCGCCGGTGAGCCGGCCGGGGGGTTCGATCCGGCCCCGTCGGCGGCCGGTTCGGTCGCGGCCGGCGCGTCGCCGCGAACCGGGTCGGGGGTCGGCTCGGCCCCGGGGAGGGAGTCGTCCTCCGCGGCGGGAGCGTCCGGGTCCGCCGGCTCCGCGCCGCGGTCGTCCGGGCTGTCGTCGTCCCGTTCGCTGCCGACTCCCTCGGCCTCGGGGTCGTACGCGAACAGGCCGGTGACGGCGAGCACCGCCAGCGCGACCGGCGCGTCCGTCTGCATCACGCCGAAGGGGCCGAGCAGGATGGGAAGCGCGAGGACGCCCAGCGCGACCGCGGAGCCGAACCGGAAGCGGTCGATGTCGACGCGCCCGCGCAGCTGGGGCGACAGGGTCGCGACGCCCAACGCGAAGGCGACGCCGACGCCCGCGGCCGCGGCGCCGCGCAGCACCGTCTCCGGGTCGTTCAGAAGCGCCAGCTCCGCGCCGGCGGGCTCGAAGCTCGCCACCAGCCCGAGCGCGATGATGACGGCCGGGCTCGGGAGGCTCTCGCCGACCTTCGAGGAGGCGGTCTTGGCGGCGATGGTCAGGATGACCAGCCCCGCGAACCGCTCGAAGACGGCCATGTTCAGCAGCCCTTCGATGGTAGGCGCCAGCGCGGCCTGTATCCCGGCGACCGGGACGATGAGCGCGCCGATGAGCAGCACCGACGTCGCCTGCTGGCGGCGGGTGCCGTCCATCTCCGCGAGGATGACCGCGACGGTCGCGGAGCCGCCGAAGATCAGCAGCCCGGTCTCGAGGATGCCGAACGCGCTGTCGAGCACCCCGGCCAGCACCAGGGCGGGGAAGATGCCGTCGACGAGCGGCAGCGCCATCACGGTCGCCAGCAGCTTCGTCGCGCCCCCGACCTGCCGCTCTAAGCGGAGCGCGATCGGGTGTTGGGAAACGCTCATTCAGGCGGCGTGGCCCTCACCGGCGGGCCGACGGTGGTGTGCGGACTCCCCACGATAGCCGAGCGCGTCGTCGTGAGTGCGTCCGAACGGAGCCGTCCAGTCCCGTGTGAATGTGAGAATATTGCCGGTTTTAAAGAGGGCGCCGAGACGGCGGATCGGCTGGCCGGCAACACTCGTCACAGCGGGACTGTCGGAGTCCATACTTCATCATCCGAACGGCGGGGGTTAAACGTTGCGTGAGGGTTGTCCGCATACGCCAGAATATTCGTACAGTTCTTTTTAAATAGCGCTTGTGAGTCGTAGACGATCGTCCGATTTCGCCGAGAGTTCCACGGTTTCGGGCGCCGGGATCCGGTCCCTCACGAACGACCGTTCGCGTCGATCGGCTCGCGCGCGGTCACCGTCCGCCGGACCCGAGACGCGAGACGGAGCGCCGGCCGCCGGATCGATCCACGGGTTCGCATATATCCCGAATTCGGATGCGTCCGACCCGCACGTCGGTGCTGACTCGCAACGCTTTTCCCGGATCCGCCGCGACCCTTGACATGGCGAAGGACGCTCCCACCGACGAGCCCTTTTCGGAGAAACTCCGCGAACCGGAAGCGCTGACCTTCGACGACGTGCTGCTCCGACCCAAGGAGAGCCGCGTCGAACCCGACGACGCGGACCTGTCGACGCGCGTGTCGCGGAACGTCGAACTCACCCTGCCCGTCCTCTCGGCGGCGATGGACACCGTCACCGAGAGCCGGATGGCGATCGCGATGGCGCGTGAGGGGGGACTCGGCGTGCTCCACCGCAACATGACCGTCGAGGAGACGGCCGCCGAGATAGAGCGGGTCAAGCGCGCACACGAACTGGTGATCCGCCGCGAGAACGTCGTCACCGTCTCGCCCGAGATGACCGTCCGCGAGGCCGACTCGACGATGGAGCGCGAGGGCGTCTCCGGCGCCCCAGTCGTCGACGAGGACGACACCGTGCTCGGCATCATCTCCGGGACCGACATCCGCCCGTATCTGGAGGTCGGCGAGGAGGACGCCGTCCGCGAGGCGATGACCGACGAGGTCATCACCGTCGACGAGGACGTGGACGCCCGCGCGGCGCTGGAGCTGATGTACGACCACAAGATCGAGCGCGTCCCGGTCGTCGACGACGACGAGCGACTCGTCGGGCTGGTGACGATGCAGGGGATCCTCCAGCGCCGCGAGCACGAGGACGCCGCTCGCGACGACGACGGCCGCCTGATCGCCGGCGTCGCGGTCGGCCCCTTCGAGGAGGAGCGCGCGGTCGCCGCCGACGAGGCGGGCGCCGACGTGCTGTTCATCGACTGCGCGCACGCGCACAACCTCAACGTACTGGAGTCCGCGCGCGCCATCAAGGAAACGGTCGACGCGGACGTGGTCGTCGGCAACGTCGGCACGCGGGAGGCCGCCGAGGCCGCGGTCGACTTCGCGGACGGCCTGAAGGTCGGCATCGGGCCGGGGTCGATCTGTACCACGCGGGTCGTCTCCGGCGCGGGGATGCCGCAGATAACCGCCGTCGCCGAGGTCGCGGACGTGGCCAGCCAGCACGACGTGCCGGTCATCGCGGACGGCGGCATCCGGTACTCCGGCGACGCGATCAAGGCCATCGCGGCGGGCGCGGACGCGGTGATGCTCGGCTCCTACTTCGCGGGCACCGAGGAGGCGCCGGGTCGCGTCATCACGATGAACGGCAAGAAGTACAAGCAGTACCGCGGGATGGGGTCGGTCGGCGCCATGAAGTCCGGCGGCGGCGACCGCTACCTGAAGGACGCCGACGAGGACGAGGAGTTCGTCCCCGAGGGCGTCGAGGCGGCGACCCCCTACAAGGGGACGCTCTCCTCGGAGCTGTACCAGCTCGTCGGCGGCATGCGCTCGGGGATGGGCTACGTCGGCGCCGAGACGGTCCCCGGCGTGAAGGAGCGCGCGGAGTTCGTCCGCGTCTCCGCGGCCGGCCAGACGGAGGGCCACCCCCACGACGTGATGATCACGGACGAGGCGCCCAACTACTCCCCCGACGAGTAGGCGGAGCGACGCCTTCCCGGGCGGCGGTTCTCGTTTTCTCGACCCGTCACGCGAGGCAGCTTCCGACAGCACAGGGGTTAAGACGAGCGTATCCGTGTGGTTACACATGGATATCGCGGAGGTGCGCCGTACTCTGGAAGACGCCGGGCTCTCCCAGTACCAGGCGGACGCGTACGTGAGCCTGCTGGAGCTCGGCTCCGCGTCGGCCACGGCGCTGGCGGACGCCAGCGGGGTCCCGAGCGCACGTATCTACGACGTGTTGCGGGACCTCGAGGAGCGGGGATACGTCGAGACGTACGAGGGCGACGCGCTGCGGGCCCGCGCTCGCGACCCGCGGAAGGCCCTCGACGACCTGCGTGACCGCGCCGACAGGCTCGTCTCGGCGGCCGAGGAGGCGGAGTCCCGCTGGGAGGCGCCCGCGCCGGACCGCCACCGCGTCGACATCGTCAAGCGGTTCGAGACGGTGACGGACCGCGCGGTAGAGGCGGTCGCGAACGCGGAAAACGAGGTCGCGCTCGCGGTGAGCCCGGAGGGGTTCGACCGCTTTCACGACGCCCTCGCGGCGGCCCACGAGAACGGCGCGGTGGTGAAGCTGACGCTGGTCGGCGAGGACGACGACGGGGTCGTGGACGCGGCGGCGTTCGAGGCGGTCGCGACCGAGGTGCGACACCGGCCGCTCCCCGCGCCGTTCCTCGCGGTGGTCGACCGGACGGTGACCTGCTTCGCTCCGCACCGGGATTCGCTCAACGAGTACGGCGTGCTCGTCGACGACTTCTCGCTCACGTACGTCTTCCACTGGTACTTCAGCACGTGTCTGTGGGAGGTGTGGGACGAGGTGTACGACGAGCGCGCGGGGCGGCTCGCGGCCGACTACGTCGACATCCGGCGCTTCCTACGCGAGGTGCAGCCCATCGTGAGCGCCGGCGGCACCGTGGAGGTCCGCGTCCGCGGGACGGCCCGCGCGAACGGCGAGCCGGTCACGATCGACGGCACCGTGACCGAGTTCGTCTACGCGGGCGAGTCCGGCGACGAGGCGAACGAGGGAGCCACGCACGACGAGACCGGGAGCCGGGGGTCGAACGAGGGGGGCGAGGGGGACGATCCGGTCCCGCTCCCGAAACTCGCCGGCCGCGTGACCGCCTACGTCGACGACGGCGACCGCGAGTGGTCCGTCGGCGGGTGGGGCGCCAACCTCGAGGACATCGAGCTGACGCGGATCTCCGTCACCGCGGTCGAGCGTCCGGACGGCGAGCGCATCGAGGAGGCGAACCCGGCGTGACCGATCTCCGACCCCGGCGACACAAGGGACATTTTGATATAGCGGGGCGTGCGATGAATCGTGTGAGCGGACGTTGCAGGACCGAGGACCAATGAGCGATGAACCCCCACTCGTGCTCGTCGTCGAGGACGAACCCGACCTGGCGGACCTCTATGCAGCGTGGCTCGGCAGCGACTACCGGGTTCGAACCGCCTACGGCGGCCGAGAGGCGCTGGAACAGCTCAACGACGAGGTTGACGTTGTCCTTCTGGACCGGCGGATGCCCGGGCTGTCCGGCGACGAGGTGCTCGTCACCGTCCGCGACCGCGACATCGACTGTCGCGTCGCGATGGTGACCGCGGTCGAGCCCGACTTCGACATCGTCGCGATGGGCTTCGACGACTACCTCGTCAAGCCGGTGACGAAGGAGACGCTCCGGGAGACCGTCGACGACCTGCTGGAGCGCAGCCAGTACGACGCCGGCGTCCAGGAGCTGTTCGCGCTCAGCTCCAAGAAGGCCCTGCTGGAGACCGAGAAGGGACAGAGCGCGCTCGCGGACAGCGAGGAGTACCAGGAGCTGTCCGACCGGCTCGCGGAGCTGCAGTCGGAACTCGACACGACCGTGAGCTCCCTCGAGGAGCACGAGGACTTCGAGCGGATGTTTAAGGAGTTCGAGGACGGCGAGGCGCCCGACGCGAACGACGCCGCGGACGCCGACAACGGCGGCGAAGCCGACGCGGACGAGTAGCCGTCCACGGGGCTGTACCTTCCTCGGCCTCGCTCCCCAACTGTCGGACTGGCGAGTGTTTTTATGTACCACCACTGAGAACTGTCAGAACGCATGTCATCGACCGAAGTCGAGTTACGAAGCACGATCGGGGGATTCACCGCGACGGGGAAGCTCCACACCCTGAGCGTCTGGTTCATCCTCGCGCTGCGGCTGATGATGGGGATCGCCTTCTTCCAGAGCGGGTTCGGGAAGGTGCTCTCGGGAAGCTTCAGCGCCGCGGGCTACCTCCAGAACGCGCCGCCGAGCAACGGGAGTCCGGTCGCGGGCCTGTTCGTGGCCATGGGCGAGACGCCCTGGTTCGTCAGCTTCGTGGACATCGCCGTCCCGTGGGGTGAGGTCCTGATCGGCCTCGGCCTCCTCGTCGGCGCGTTCACCCGGCTGGCCGCCTTCTGGGGGGCGTTCATGATGCTGCTGTTCTACCTCGGCAACTGGGACATCTCCCACGGCTACATCAACGGCGACTTCGCGTACATGCTGGTGTTCCTCTCCGTCGCGGCGTTCGGCGCCGGGCGGATCCTCGGGCTCGACGCCTACATCGAGGCGTACGAGATCGACGGCCAGCCGCTCGTGGAGCGGTACCCCTGGGCGCGGTACTTCCTCGGGTGAGAGAACGGAGATCGAGCCGGGATCGCGGCCGACTGCGGCTACTCCGCGGCTACTCCGCGGCCGCCGCGTCGGCGCCGTCCGCGACCAGTTTCCTGACCTTCTCGATCTTCGGGTCGGCGTGGAACGTGCAGTAGGCGTCGCCGGGGTTCTTCTCGTAGTAGTTCTGGTGTTTCTCCTCGGCCTCGTAGAACGTCTCCAGCGGCTCGATCTCCGTGACGATCTCGTCGTCGTAGACGTCCTCGGCCTCCAGCCCGCGGACGTACTCTGCGGCCGCGCGCGCCTGCTCGTCGTCGTGCGTGAGGATTATCGACCGGTACTGGCTCCCCACGTCGGGCCCCTGCCGGTTGAGCTGCGTCGGGTCGTGGACGGTGAAGAACACCTTCAGCACGTCGGCGTAGGAGAGCTCGTCGGGGTCGTACTCGACCTGCACGACCTCCGCGTGGCCCGTCTCGCCGGTACAGACCGCCCGATAGCTCGGGTCCTCGACGCGCCCGCCCGCGTAGCCGGAGGTGACCGACTCGACGCCGGGGACCTCCTCGAAGGCCGCCTCGACGCACCAGAAGCACCCGCCGCCGAGCGTCGCGGTTTCTGTCTCGCTCATGCCCCACGATAGGTGCTCCCGGCGTATAGACGCATCGGCGGCGGCGAGGCCGCCGGTGGCCGGCACCGACGCGTCGAACTCTCACCGCCGATGTCGGCCTGCAACATCGCGCGCGAACGGTAGACATTAGGCCGCGCCGAGGTATCTCCGGAGTATGGTTACGCTGGGACTGGTCGTGGCGCAGTTCAACGACTCCGTGACGGGACCGATGGCCGAGACGGCCCGCGAGGCGGCCGCCGCCCGCGGCGCCGAGGTCGCCGAGGAGGTGCCCGTGCCGGGGGCGTACGACGCGCCGCTCGCCGCGGACCGACTGGCGCGCCGCGACGACGTCGACGCCGTCGCGGTCGTCGGCGCCATCGTGACGGGCGACACCGACCACGACCGCGTGATCGCGGAGGCGACGGCGGAGGCGCTCACGGAGGTGAGCCTCGACCGCGACACCCCCGTCACGTTCGGCGTGAGCGGGCCGGGGATGTCCGGCGCGGAGGCGCGCGAACGCACCGACAAGGGCGCTGAGGCCGTCGACGCCGCACTCGACCTAGTGGAGGAACTCCCATGAGCTACGACTTCTCCGAGCGCATTCAACGAGTCGAACCGAGCGCGACGCTTGCCATCTCCAACCTCGCCGCCGAGAAGGAGGCCGAGGGCGCGGACGTCGTCGACCTGTCGGTCGGCGCGCCCGACTTCCCGACCCCCGAGAACGTCACCGAGGCGGGCAAGGCGGCGATGGACGCCGGCCACACCGGCTACACGTCGACGAACGGCGTCCCCGGTCTCAAAGAAGCGATCGCCGACAAGCTCCGCGACGGCGGCGTCGACGCCGAGGCGGACGAGGTGATCGTCACGCCGGGCGCCAAGCAGGCGCTCTACGAGGTCGTCCAGACGCTCGTCGACGAGGGCGACGAGGTCGTCCTGCTGGACCCCGCGTGGGTCTCCTACGAGGCGCAGGTCAAGCTCGCGGGCGGCGACCTCAACCGCGTCGACCTGGCGCCCCACGGCTTCCAACTCGAACCCGCCCTCGACGACCTGGCGGCCGCGGTCTCCGAGGACACCGAACTGCTGATCGTCAACTCGCCGTCGAACCCCACGGGCGCGGTCTACACCGACGCCGCGCTGGAGGGCGTCCGCGACCTCGCGGTCGAGCACGACGTGGCCGTCATCTCGGACGAGATCTACGAGCGCATCAGCTACGGCGTGGAGCCGACCTCGCTGGCGTCGCTCGACGGCATGGCCGACCGCACGGTCACCGTCAACGGCTTCTCGAAGGCCTACTCGATGACGGGCTGGCGGCTCGGCTACCTCCACGCGACCGAGGAGTTCGTGAGCGAGGCGGGCAAGCTCCACTCCCACTCCGTCTCCTGTGCGACGAACTTCGTCCAGCGAGCCGGGATCGAGGCGCTGGAGAACACCGAGGAGGCGGTCGTGGAGATGCGGGAGGCGTTCCGGGGCCGGCGGGACCTCCTGATCGACCTGTTCGAGGAGCACGGCGTCGACGTGGCGGTCCCCGACGGCGCGTTCTACATGATGCTCCCCGTCGACGCGGACGACGAGGCGTGGTGCGAGGCAGCCATCGAGCAAGCGAACGTCGCGACGGTTCCCGGCAGCGCGTTCAACGCGCCCGGCTACGCCCGCATCTCCTACGCCGCGAGCGAGGACCGCCTGCGTGAAGCGGTCGAGCGACTGGCCGACGCGGACCTGATCTAGGTCTCGGGCGGCTCTCTGTACGGCGTTTTTGAAACGGCTGTCTCAGTTGCTACTTCTGCTGATCTGGACCGCATCACCCAGAAAGCCCCAACCGGCTCTCCCAATTACTGATCTGGTTCTGCTGCAGATGCTGCTGCTTTGGACAGCACCACCCAGAAAGCCCCAGTCGGCTCGACCGGCCGCGCCTCGCTGCGCTCCTCGCTCTCCGCAACGCCCGCTGCGGTGCTTACGTCGTCGGGGCCGGATCGAGCCGACTGCCCCTTTCAGTCCCACCCCGCACCGCAACCGCCCCGCAGCCTCACACCTCCCCAGCCTCGGCGCCGGCGCGGCCGCGAAACCGCACAGCAGGCGGCCGCGCCGCCGCCTCCCTCGCGCGGTCGCGGCGACACGCTTCGCGGTCGCCGCGGCGCGCGCCGACAGCACAGCACTACACAGACCACCACACAACAGCACGCCTCAGCGCTACTGTCGCACCGACCAGCCTCACCACGGGGGCAGATCAGGAGTCGTCCGTTTCCCTTGCGGCCTCGTGTGCGTTTTCGACCATCTCGTGGAGTTTTTCGAGCGTTGTCTCGTGCGCGAGGTGCGACGGACAGTCGCAGTCCGAGGCGCCGAAGCCGGGGACCGGCCCCTCGTTCAGGCGTTCTGCGACCGCGCACTCCGCGTCCGCGCCGGGCGAGGTGACGACCTCGCGGAGGGTCGCCTCGGGGTGCCCGATCAGGTAGTCGACGTGCCAGTGGCGCGCGTCGGACTCGCCGCGCGCGAGGCGCCGATGTCTGTCCACCCGGGCGAAGCCGCCGCTGCCGAGCGCGCTGCCGGTGTAGGCGTACGCGCCCGCGGGGAACGCGTGGTCGCCGAGCGCGCCGACCCCGATCCGAGTCGCCTCGGGGAGCGTGACCAGCAGGGTGTACGTGCCGCCCTCGTCCATGCGCGATGGGTCGAGCCGCGTGCCGAAAGGCCCGTCGGGACGAGGCGGGCCGGTAGGGCCGGCCCGGCCGCCTCGGCGCGGTCGGGGACCGACAGGTTCCTGTCGCCGGGCCCACGAGTGGGGACCATGAACGACGGATGGTTCGCCGGCCTCGACCCCGGCGACGGCGACGCCGCGGCCCGGCGGATCCGGGAGGGGTCCGCGCCGGAACCGGCCGACTGGCCCGGACTGGCGGTCGAGTCCGGCTTCGCCGACGACGAGGCGGACTACTACGACCGGCTCCGCGAGGCGACGCTGGCGGCGACCCGCGCCGCGGTGACGGAGCGCGAGCGCGCCGACGACCAGCAGCTCGTCCACGCGGTCCGCGCGATGGACGACTGCGAGCGCACCGCCAACGAGCTCGCGGAGCGCGCCGCCGAGTGGGCGGGCGCGCTGTTCGACGAAGCGGGAAGCGGCGTCGACGGCGCCCGAACGGTCGCCGAGCGCGAGCCCGACACCGCCGCGGAGCGCCGCGCCGTCTCGCTGGCCGAACGCGTCGCGGACCTGGCCGACGAGGCCGACGAGCTGGAGCGGTTCATCGAGGAGACCGCGCCCGCGGTCGCGCCGAACCTCGCCGAGATGGCCGGACCGGTCCTCGCGTCGCGGCTCATGGCCCTCGCGGGCGGGCTCAAACCCCTCGCGCGGAAGCCCTCGGGGACGGTGCAGGTGCTCGGCGCCGAGGACGCCCTGTTCGCGCACCTCGCCGGGCGCGCCCCCTCGCCGAAGCACGGCATCATCTACACGCACGACTACGTCCGCGGGACGCGGCCGGAGGACCGCGGCTCCGCCGCGCGGGCGTTCGCCGGCAAGCTCGCCATCGCGGCCCGGATCGACCACTACTCGGGCGACTACCGGCCGGACCTCCACGAGGAGCTCCGCGAGCGCATGGCGACCATCCGCGCTCGCGCGGAAGGGGACGGCGGCGCGGACGACGACGCGCCCGAGGAGGCGGACGATGAGTGAGGACGCCGCGGACGCGACCCTCCCCGCCGGCGTCGAGCGGCGGACGTTCGACGGCGAGCGCCGACTGGCCACGCGCGGGGAGCCGGTGTACGGCGAGCCGACCGACGGCGCGTGGCGCGCGTGGGACGCCGGGCGGTCGAAGCTCGGCGCGATGTTCGCCGCCGGGATGGACGTGGGACTCGCGGGCGGCGAGACGGTGCTGTACCTCGGCGCGGCGTCGGGGACGACCGTCAGCCACGTCGCCGACTTCGCGGGGCCGACGTACGCGGTGGAGTTCGCGCCGCGTCCGGTCCGGGACCTGCTGGACGCGGCCGCGGACCGCGACCGCCTGTTCCCGCTGCTGAAGGACGCTCGCAAGCCCGACACCTACGCGCACGTCGTCGAGTCGGACGTGGACGCGCTCGTGCAGGACGTGGCGACGCGCGGGCAGGCCGACGTGGCGGTGCGGAACGCCCGGTTCCTGGCGGACGACGGCCGCCTCCTGCTCGCGGTGAAGGCCCGCAGCGAGGACGTGACCGCCGACCCGGCGGACGTGTTCGAGGACGTGCTCGCGACCCTCTCGGAAGCCTACGAGGTGCTGGAGACGGCGCGGCTGGAGCCGTACCACGAGGACCACCTCGGCGTGGTCGCGACGCCCGACCGGAGCGAGTAGTCGACCGCGCGAGCCAATCGCCCGATCCGGCCACCGATCCATTCGCCCGCTCCGACTGCCGATCCGACCGCCGATCCGACCGTCCGCGGTACCCGGATTTTTAACCCCCCGGAGCATTTCTCGACCCGATGGACGCTCGCCTCCTCGCGTGCGCCGCGCTGTTTTGCGTCGGCATCGTCGCGGACATGGCGACGACGTACGTCGCGCTCACCGCGGGCCCGTACGTCGAGGCGTCGCCGGTCGGCCGCCGGCTCATCACTCGGTTCGGGCTCGTTCCCGGCATGCTGCTCACCAAGGCGGTCGGGATGGCGGTCGTGGCGGTGCCGGTCGCGGCCGCCCGGTTCGACCGCCGGACGGCGCTCGCGGTCATGCTGGCGGGCGTCGGCCTGCTGTCGCTGGGGGCCGCCGGTCACAACCTCCTCGTGTTCTCGGGCGTGCTCTGAGGCCACTCACGACTCCGCCGGGGCCGGGTCGGGCGGGCCGTCCCGCACCGCGGCCGCCCGGCGCGCCTGCCACCAGAAGGCGGTCGTCGCGAACGCGATAAAGCCCGCCGCGACGAGGAACCCGACCTCCGTCGAGAAGACGTCCATGATGGACCCGACCGCGACAGGGCCCGCGACCTGCCCGACCTTCCACGAGATGGAGCGGAGCGACATGGCGCTCGCAACCGAGTCGTACGCCTCGCCCTCCTCAACGAACAGCGCCATGCTCGCCGGCAGGCGGATGGAGTCGGCGACGCCCAGCAGCGAGTAGGCGGCGAACAGCGCGAAGAAGGCGCCGCCGAGGGTCTGGGTGTCCCCGAGGTAGGAGACGGTGACGGGGGCGAGCGTTCCCTCCGCGAGCGCGGCGAGCGGTACCATCGCCGTGCCGATGCCGTACAGCAGCGCCCCGACCGCGACGAAGCGGTGCTTCCCGCCGAAGCGGTCCGTGAGGTCGCCGACGTACCCCTGCGTGAGCGCCTTCGTCAGCTTTCCGCCCGCCATGATCCAGCCGATGGCGAACGCGGAGATGCCGAACTCGGTGCGCGCGTAGATGGGGAGGAAGATGATCACCGCCATCTTCCCCACGCTGAAGGTGAACCGGAAGGTGACGAGCGAGCGAAGCAGGGGGAGCCCGATGAGGGAGCGGAACGTCTCGATCCCGCCGGACTCCTCGGGGTCCTTCCGGCCGCCGGGGTTGTCGCGCAGGAACGCGAACACGAGCGCGAACGCCGCCAGCGTGACCACCGTCAGGACGACGTAGGTCGTGGTGAAGTCGTACGCGTACAGCAGGTACCCGCCGACCAGGTCGCCCGCCAGCGAGGAGAAGGAGGCGAACTGGTTGTAGGAGCCGAGCCAGCGCCCGCGCTCGCCGTCGGGACTTATCTCGCCGATGATCGTCGCGCCGGTGATCCAGAGCACGCTCGCGCCGAGCCCCTGCACCATGCGGACGAGGATGACGTGGACCGGGTTCGACACCGCGATGAACCCGAGGAAGACGACGACGTTGAGCAGGAAGCCCGCCAGCAGGTAACGCTTCGCGTTCCCGGTGTCCACCTTCCGGCCGAGCGGGAGGACGATGACGAGTTGGACGAGCGCGAAGGCGGTGCCGAACAGCCCCTCGACGAACCCCGTGGTGCCGAACAGATCCGCGTACAGCGCCAACGCGATCAGGATGGTCGAGTACGCCTGACTGCGCGCGAACGCCGTGCCCGCCAGCGCCGCGAACTCCTTGTCCTTCAGGAGCGCGACCGAGTTGCCGATCCGTGCCACGGAGGATTCCCCTTTCGGTTCGAAACGCCACGCCGGTGCCGCAAAAGGCTCTCGAATCCGGCCGCGGCCGCCGGGTGATCGCGCCGTCCGCGCACGGCGGGCGGCCGTTCAGAGCTCGATCCGCTCGACCAGCACGTCCTCGGCGTCGTCCTTCGTGTTGACCGCGACGATCCGGACCTGCTCCTCCAGCGTCGACCGCTCCAGTTTGCTCTTCAACAGCGAGTCGACCTGGTAGACGCCGGCGGCGTTGTTCATCCGGATCTCCACCTCGACGGGCTTGGTCTCGCCGGCGTGAAGCGTGACGCGCTCGATGGCCTGCGAGGAGATGGTGTTGATCCCGCGGCCACCCTTCTCGTAGGGGATCCGCGACCGGCCGCGCTCCATGTCGAGCCCGTCCGCGATGCGGATGACCCCTGCCTCCTTCGTCAGCGGTTCCTCCTCGGTGTGGTGACAGAGGATGGCGTGTAACACCTCCGCTTTCACGCGCACCGTCTCGGACGTGTCGTAGAACTGCGGGAGGAACCGGTCGAGCAGGTCCGCGGCCAGCGGGATGGAGTAGTAGGAGTGGTCGTCCCGGTGGACGACGTGACCGATGTCGTGTAGCGTCGCGGCGAGCGCGACGATCACCGCCTCGTCGGCCTCCTCGAGCCCCTGGTCGGCGGCACCGTTGAACGCCACGCCGCCGCGCTTCAACAGGTCGTACAGCCGCAGCGCGCGGTTCCGAACGATCTCGATGTGTTTCGCCCCGTGGTCGTTGTATCCCTTCCGCGTGACGGCGTTGACGTTCTGCGCCTTCAGGTACGTATTGATCTCGGGGTCCTCGTGTATCGCGGCCAGCACCTCGTTGACGCGCTCGTCCGGGAACGCGTGGTCCGCGTTCGGGTCGTACGTCCCGCGCTCGTTACCGTCCGGCGTTTCGTCGGCGTTGCTCATCCCGTTCCTCCGATGCGCCGGAAGCGTAAAAATGACCGGCGCGCGGTCGGTGACACCGCCCGGCCGGTCCCGGTCCGCGACTCAGGCGGCGTCTACGGTCGCGGACGCGACCGCTTCCTCGACCGCCTCGTAGGGCGGCTCCTGCCCCGGGTCGTCCGCGAGCCAGCGGTACCGTACCTCCCCCGCCGGGCCGACGACGAAGACGGCCCGGCGCGCGACGGTCTCGACGCCCGTGCCCGCGAAGGAGTCGTCGGCGACGCCGTACGCCGTGACCGCCTCGTGGTCCGGGTCGCCGACGAGGCCGAAGGGAAGGGCCTCCTGCTTGCGGAACTCGCGGAGCGCGAACGGGAGGTCGGTGCTGACCCCGAACACGGTCGCGTCCAACTCGTCGAACCGGGCGAGGCGGTCCCTGAACGTGCACAGTTCCGCCGTGCAGGTGCCGGTGAACGCCGCCGGGAAGAACGCCAGCACCACGACACCGTCGCCGAGGTGCTCGCCCAGGTCGAACGGTTCAACGTCGTCGGTCGCGAGCGACGCCTCGAAGGTCGGAGCGTCGTCGCCCTCCTCGATCATACGGGCGGGTCGGTCGCCCGTGGGTTATCGGTTCCGACCGCGGCGAGGGACGACCCCGTTCGCTGTCACCGGTCGCGACCGACGGCGCTCGAGGCGGGCGGCGCGACCGCTCCGCGTCGTGAGAAAACCCGAGAAGGAAGCCGCGACCGGTGGGTCAGAGAACCGTCCGAGCCGCCGGGGTCACGGCATCGCGATCTCCTCTTCGGCCTCGAGGAGCTCGTGGTAGCGGTTGCGGATGGTGACCTCGCTGATGTTGGCGACCTCGCTCACCTCGCTCTGGGTGACCTTCTCGTTGGTGAGCAGCGAGGCGGCGTAGACGGCCGCCGCCGCGAGGCCGACCGGCGACTTGCCGGAGTGGACGCCCTGCTCCTTCGCGGTCGAGAGGAGCTGTCGGGCGCGGCGCTCGGCCTCCTCGGAGAGGTCGAGGTCGGAGGCGAACCGGGGGACGTAGCTCTCGGGGTCGGCCGGCTTGATCTCCAACTTGAGCTCGCGGACGATGTACCGGTAGGTCCGCGCGATCTCGTCCTTCTCGACGCGGGAGACGTTCGCGATCTCGTCGAGGCTTCGCGGGGTCCCGGCCTGCCGCGCGGCCGCGTACAGCGAGGAGGTGGAGACGCCCTCGATGGAGCGGCCGGGGAGGAGGTCCTCGTCGAGCGCGCGGCGGTAGATGACGGAAGCGGTCTCGCGGACGTTGTCCGGGAGGCCGAGCGCGGAGGCCATGCGGTCGATCTCGCCGAGCGCCTGCTTCAGGTTGCGCTCCTTCGAGTCGCGGGTGCGGAACCGCTCGTTCCACGTCCGCAGCCGCTGCATCTTCTCGCGCTGGCGGCTCGACAGGGAGTTGCCGTAGGCGTCCTTGTCCTGCCAGCCGATGTTCGTCGAGAGCCCCTTGTCGTGCATCATGTTCGTCGTCGGGGCGCCGACGCGCGACTTCTCGTCCTTCTCGGAGGCGTCGAACGCGCGCCACTCCGGCCCGCGGTCGATCTCGCCCTCCTCCACGACGAGGCCGCAGTCCGCACAGACGGTCTCGCCGTGCTCGGTGTCCGTGGCGAGCTGGCCGCCACACTCCGGGCAGACGAGCCGCTCCTCCTCGTCGTCGGTCGTTTCCTGCTCGGTTTCGTCGGCGTGCTCGCCAGTGTACGTTCGGACGTTGTCGCTCATTGTGTGGGTGGGGGTGGGGACCGACAGATGGGTCTGGGTTCCGTGTTCCTCGCTCCAACAAAAGGTTCGAGGACACTTAAACTTGCCGGAGATTTCCGATCTGCAGGATCGAGAAAAATGGATGACTGCGTCGGGGTAGTGAGGGATCATGATGGATCCGCGGTGAATTCGGTGTGAAGGTCACCTCACCCCGGAGGGATATTTAACGGTTGCGTCGAGGCCGCCGCCGGCCCGAGGTTCCGGGAGGCGAACCGCTTTTTGTCCGGCCCGCGGACCCGGGGACATGGATCCCGACCTCTCGCGGCTCGACGAGTACCTCGCGGACGTCGGCGCGGACGGCTACCTGATCGACGCCGACCAGGACGACTCGAACCAGCTCTACCTCTCCGGGTTCACCGGGCCGGACCCGTTTCTTACCCTCTATGCGGACGGCGAGACGCACCTGCTCGTCTCCGGGCTGGAGTACGGCCGTGCGCGGGACGAGGCGCGCGCCGACACCGTCGAGCGACACGCCGACTACGGCTTCGAGTACGGCGGCCGCGACGAGCGGCTCGAGATGTACGCCGACTTCGTCGCCGACAAGGGCGTCGAGACCGCGGTGATGCCCGAGCGCGGCCCGGTCGGCACCGCCGACGGCCTCCGCGACCGCGGGCTCGACGTGCAAGTCGACGCCGAGGACGTGCTCACCGAGATCCGGGCCACGAAGACCGACGCGGAGGTCGAGCACGTCCGCGAGGCCCAGCGGGCCAACGAGGCCGCGATGGCCGCCGCCGAGGACCTGATCGCCGCCGCGGAGGTGGCCGACGAGGGCGACGACGCCGACGCCGGCGTCCTGCTGTTCGAGGGCGAACCGCTGACGAGCGAGCGCGTGACGGAGGCGATAGAGGTGACCCTGCTGCGACACGGCTGCTCGCTCGACCAGACCATCGTCGCGGGCGGCGCGCAGGCCGCGGACCCGCACAACCGCGGCTCCGGGGCGCTCCGGGCGAACGAGGCGATCATCCTCGACATCTTCCCGCGGGACAAGTCCTCCCACTACAACGCCGACATGACGCGGACCCTCTCGAAGGGCGAGCCGAGCGAGACGGTCCGCGAGTGGTTCGAGCTGACCGAGGAGGCCCTCGAGGCTGCCCTCGAGGCGGTGGAGCCGGGGGCGACCGGCGAGGACGTCCACGCCGCCGCCTGCGAGGTGTACGAGGAGGCCGGCGAGCCGACGTTCCGCACGGACCCCGAGACGGAGACCGGCTTCATCCACTCCACGGGGCACGGCATCGGCCTCGACGTCCACGAGCGCCCGCGGCTCGCCAGCGGCGGCGAGGAGCTCCAGCCCGGCCACGTGATCACGGTCGAACCGGGACTCTACGACCCCGCGGTGGGCGGCGTCCGCATCGAGGACCTCGTCGTCGTCACCGAGGACGGCTACGAGAACCTCACCGACTACCCCGTGGAACTCGTCGTCGAGTAGAGCGGCCACCTCGCCCCCGGTGTGGTACCGAGGCGCACGCCGTGCCGCGACCGCAAGCCGCTTTTCCCGACCCCGCGAAAGGCGGTCGTGCGCTGGCGCTACGCCGACACCGCCCTGACGCTGTGTACCCTCGCGTTCTTCGCGACGATGGTCGCCAGGCTGGCGATCAGTCCCGTCGTCCCCCTCATCACCGCGGACTTCGGCGTCACGAACGGGACGGTCGGGCTCGCGCTGTCGGGCATGTGGGCCGCCTACGCGCTCGCGCAGTTCCCCTCGGGAGTGCTCGGGGACCGGCTCGGCGAGCGAACGGTGATCCTGATCGCGGTCGGCGCGACCGCGGTCGCGAGCGTGCTGCTGGCCGCCTCCCCCTCCGTCGTCGCCTTCTTCGCGTTCGCGGTCGTGCTCGGCGGCGGCGCCGGCCTCCACTACTCGGTGGCGACGACGTTCCTCGCCCGGCAGTTCGACGACATCGGCCGCGCCATCGGGTTCCACGTCGCGGGCGGCCCGCTGGCCGGACTGATCGCGCCGCCGGTCGCGGCGCTGATCGGCGCGCGGTACGGCTGGCGCGTCGCGCTGCTGTCGGGCGCCGTCGTCGCCGTGCCGGTGTTTCTGCTGTTCGCGTGGCGGATCCGCCCCACGCCGGCGGCGCGTCCGGACCAGCCCGTCCGCGAGCGGTTCGCGATCGACCCCCTGGTCGAGTTGCTCTCGCGCCCCGCCATCGCGTACACGACCGCGCTGGCGACGATGGGCGCCTTCTCGTGGCAGGCGACCGCGTCGTTCCTCTACACGTTCCTGCTGGTGGCGGGCGAGTTGGACCCCGGGACCGCCGGCCTGCTGTTCTCGCTGTACTTCGTCGTCCACGGGCTCACGCAGCCGCTCATGGGGACGCTCTCGGACCGGCTCGACCGCGACTCGGCGGCGATGGTGACGATGAGCGCCGGCGTCGTCGGCTACGGCGGGCTGGTGCTGGCGACGACGGTCGGCGCCTCGACGCTCGCACTCGCGGGCGCGACGACGCTGGTCGGCCTGGCGATGTCGTGGGGCGCGCCGGTCCAGTCGCGGTTCATGGACAACCTCGGCGCGGCCGAGCGCGGTGCGGGGTTCGGCCTCGTCCGAACCGTGTACATGGTGATGGGCGCGACCGGGAGCGTCGTCGTCGGCGCGCTCTCCGACGCGGCCGGCTGGGGGGTCGCGTTCGGACTGCTGGCGGGCGTGATGGCGCTCGGCCTGACCGTGCTCGCCGCGAACCGGCTCCTCGGCGCCGACCTGTGACCGCCACCGCTCCCGGCAACTGACGTGGGGTTCGGCCCGAAAGGCTACGTGTCTCGATGCCCGATCGGCGTCCACCATGCCGGAATGTCGGAACTGTAGCTCGTTCGTCACGGAGCGCTACGTCCGGGTGTTCTCGCCGCCCGAGGTGGAGGGCGTGCGGGTCTGCCCGGAGTGCGAGGACAAGGTTCGCGACGGCGCGGGCGTCCGCGAGGCGCGGTCGAAGCGCGTGTAGGGCCGGGGCGCTCGGTCCCCCGCTCCCTGACCGCCGTCCCGGGTCGCGGCGGTCGGTCTCGGTGGGCCTAAGTGCGCGTGGCGCCGAATGCGACCATGCGAACCTCCCGACGGGTCTTTCTGTCGAGCGCGGCCGCCGCGGGCGCGACCGGCGTCGCCGGCTGTCTCGGCGGCTCCGGCGGCGGTCCCTCCGAGTACGACTGCGACACCGCCGAACCGGAACCGGTCTCCGAGCTCCCGCAGCCGGTCGCGGGCGACCCGGAGGCGGACGTGGTGGTGGCCGCCTTCGAGGACTTCGGCTGCCCCCACTGCGCGACGTGGGTGCTGGAGGAGTACCCGACCGTCGAGTCGGAGTACGTCGAACCGGGCGAGATCCGGTTCGAGCACTGGGACTTCCCGATCCCGGTCACGGACTGGTCGGTGCCGGTCGCCAACGCCGGCCGCGGCGTGCAGGAGCGCGCCGGCGACGAGGCGTTCTTCGCGTTCGCCAAGCGGGCCTACGAACTGCAGGACGACCACTCCCTCGACGCCGTCGGCACCGCGGCCGAGGCGGCCGACGCCGACCCCTGCGCGGCCATCGCCGACGCCGAGCACGAGCCGTACGAGGCGGTCGTCTCCGGCAACCGGTCGGAGGGCGAACAGCGCGGCGTGGGCGGGACGCCGACGGTGTTCGTGAACGGCGAGAGCGTCCAGCCGACCGCGGACGCCGTCTCCGAGGCGATCGAGAACGCGCTGTAAGCCGATCCCATGAGCGACGTGGCGCATCGGAGCGACCGCCGCCGCCTCGCGGTCGTCGTCTGGGCCGTCCTCGTCTCGCAGGTGTTCCTCTATCCCGGCGTCCCGACGCTCGTGGACGCGCTGGGCGCGCCGAGCGCCGGCATCGACGCCGGCATGTGGTTCCTCGTCGCCGAGTTCGCGGCGTTCGTGGCCTTCGCCGGCGTCTGGGGCGCGATGAGCGACGCCACCGGCCGGCGCGTGGCGCTCGTCGTGGTCGGGGCCGTCGGCGGCGGCCTGACCTACCTCGCGGTACCCGCCTTGCCCGGCCTCGGCGTCGGCTTCGGCGGCGTGCTCCTCCTTCGCGTCGTGGGCGGGGCGTTCACCATCGGCGCCTTCTCGCTCGGCATCACGATGCTGATGGACCTCCGCGGCGGTCACGGTCGGAACATGGGTGCGGCCGGCATCGCCATCGGCTTCGGCGCGGCGGTCGGCTCCGTCGTCGGCGGCCGCCTCGCGGACGCGGACCCGTTCTACCCGCTCTACGCCGGCGGCGCGGTCCTGCTGGGCGCGGCGCTCCTGGCCTCGACCGTGTCGGACCGCACGGAAGCGGCGACCGCGGGTGCGGGCGGAGCGGCGGCGGCGCCGACCGACGCCGACCGCCCCGGATTCCGGGAGATCGCCCGGCGGATGCGCGCGATGCCCGGTCTGCTGGTCCCCTTCGCGTTCGGCTTCATCGACCGCCTGACCGCCGGCTTCTTCGCGCTCGTCGGCGTCTACTACTTCCAGGACCCGGCGGTATTCGGCCTCTCGGCGTTCGGCGCGGGGCTCACGCTCGCGCTGTTCTTCCTCCCGTTCGCGCTGCTGCAGTACCCGATGGGCGTGCTCTCGGACCGGATCGGGCGCTTCTACCCGGTCGTGGTCGGCTCGCTCGCGTACGGCGCGGTCATCGCCGGCGTCGGACTGGCGCCGACCTACCCGGTCGCCGCGCTGTTGATGGTGCTCGTCGGGGTCTGCGGCGCGCTCGTGGCGCCCGCGACGATGGCGCTCGTGACCGACCTCGTCGCGCCGAGCGAGCGCGGGGCGGCGATGGGGCTGTTCAACGTGTTCGGCTCGCTCGGCTTCCTCACCGGCTTCCTCGTCGGCGGCACCGTCACCGAGGGGTTCGACTACCTGACGGCGTTCCTGGTCGTCGGCGGACTCGAACTCGCCATCGCGGTCCTGCTGTTCCCCGCGGTGCGGGTCATCACCGCGGAGACGGGGCCCGGACCCTCGTAGCGACTGCCGGTCGGCCGATCGGCCGGGCAGCCGCTCACTCGTCCTCGCCGGTGCCGCCGCGCGGGGCCGGACCGGTCACCAGGTCACCGTCCCTGGCGCGCCACTCGGTGAGGCTCCCCTCGTAGATCCCCACGTCTCGGAACCCCAGCCAGCGCAACACGACGTAGGTGTGGCTCAGCCGGCGGGCGGTGTTACAGTAGAGGATGACGGGGTGGTCCGGCGTGACCCCGCGCTCCGCGAACAGCTCCCGCAGCGTCTCGCGGTCCCTCACGCCGCGCGTCTCGGGGTCGACCGCCTCGGTCCAGTCGAACCGCACGGCGCCGGGCAGGTGGCCCGCCTCGTACTCCTCGCGGTCGCGCGTGTCCACGAGCACGCCGTCGCCGGCGACCGCGGCCCGCACGCGCTCGGCGTCGACCAGGGGGGAGTCGCGTCCAGTCACGCGCTCCGGCTCCACCGCGACCGGATCCGGCGAGGCGGCCTCGTCGCTGACCTCGTGCTCGCGCTTCCACGAGCTGAAGTCGCCGTTCAGCAGGCGCACGTCGTCGTAGCCGTACACGAGGGCGGTGACCAGAAACCGGGCAGCGAAGACGCCGTTCGTGTCGTCGTACGCGACGAGGGTCCGGTCCCGGGACAGGCCGGCCTCCCCCAGCAGGTCGGCGAACGCCTCGGCGCCGGGGAGGTGGCCGGCGTCGGCGTCGCCGTCGCTCCGGAACGCGTCGAAGGGGACGTTCACCGCGCCGGGGACGTGGCCGAGCGCGTCGTACTCCCAGGCGTCGCGCACGTCGACGACGCGAACGTCGGGGTCGTCGAGCCGACCCGCGAGCCACGACGCGTCGACGATGATCTCGTCCATGCCTGTGCCACGGTCGCGAGGGGTTAGACTCCTCGGCTCCCGACACGGCCTGCCGCGGTCGGGGACGCCGCGTCCGAGGCCAACGACCGCTCCGACGATCTGGCAAAAACCTCCGATTGATCGGACGAGAGGCGGCTTTATCCTCCACAGGGTACACTTTACCCGGGCGGCCCGTACACCGACGCGTATGGTCGACGATTCATACGCGAACGACGTGCTCGTGTCCGCCGACTGGGTCGAGGCGCGTCTCGACGAGTTCGAGAGCGACGACCCCGACCTGCGACTGGTGGAGGTCGACGTTGACACCGAGTCCTACGACGAGGCCCACGCGCCCGGCGCGGTCGGGTTCAACTGGGAGACCCAGCTCCAGGACCAGACGCAGCGCGACATCCTCGAGAAGGACGACTTCGAGGACCTGCTCGGCTCCCACGGCATCTCCGAGGAGTCGACGGTCGTGCTGTACGGCGACAACGCCAACTGGTTCGCGGCGTACGCCTACTGGCAGTTCAAGTACTACGGCCACGACGACGTGCGCCTGCTGGACGGCGGCCGCGAGTACTGGGTCGAGAACGACTACCCGACGACCGACGAGGCGCCCGACTTCTCCGCGGTCGAGTACGACGCCGCCGGCCCCCACGAGAGCATCCGCGCGTACCGCGACGACGTGGAGAAGGCGATCCGACGCGGCGTGCCGCTCGTCGACGTGCGCTCGCCCGAGGAGTACCGCGGCGAGGTGCTCGCCCCGCCGGGACTCAACGAGACCGCCCAGCGCGGCGGCCACATCCCCGGCGCGAAGAACATCTCGTGGGCGGACGTGACCGACGACGACGGCCTGTTCAAGGGCCGCGACGAGCTCGCGGAGCTGTACGCCGACGAGGGCATCGAGGGCGAGGAGACCACCGTCGCCTACTGCCGCATCGGCGAGCGCTCCTCGGTCGCGTGGTTCGCGCTCCACGAACTGCTCGGCTACGACGCCGTCAACTACGACGGCTCCTGGACCGAGTGGGGCAACCTCGTCGACGCGCCCATCGAGACGGGCGACGGCGCGTAAGCGGTTCGGCCCGCTCGTCGGCCCCGCCGATTTCTCCGCCGCCTTCTGTCGTCCCGGCGGTCGTTCCCGCCACCTTCTGCCGCCCCCGCCGGACTTAGGAGCGACCGCGCCGTGGTCCCATTTATGAACGCTGACGCGCTGCTCGATTCGGTCCGCGAGGCGACCGCGACGGAACTGTCCAGGCTCGGCTCCTCGAAGGCGCTGTACGCCGCCACCGGAGGCGACCTCGACGCCGAGAGCGTGTTCCGCGCCGCCGCGACCGCCGAGCGCGCCGCCGCCGAGACGTTCGAGGCGTGGGCCGACGCGGAGTCGACCGAGGCGGCCGCGACCGCCTTCCGCGAGACCGCGGCCGAGGAGCGCGAACACGCCGCGCGCGTCCGCGAGGAACTCGACGGGGACGCGGCCGGGGACGCCGGCGGCACGCACGCCGACGACGAGCCGCCCGCGCTCGCGGCGCACCTCCGCGGCCTCGACGACACGGTCGCACGCGCCGGGGGATTCCTCGGCCGCGTGCTGGTCGCGGACGAGTCGAAGTCGCAGTACGTCGGCTACTTCGTCGGCGACGCGGACCCGCAAAGCGCCGCCGTGTTCCGCGAACTGCGCGAGGACCTGGCTGGCCAGCGCGAGCGCGCGCTCGACCTGCTGGACGCAGTCTGCGAGACCGAGGCGGACTGGGAGCGCGCCGAGGCCGCCGCGGTCGCGGCCGTCGAAGCGGCCTACGAGGCCCACGTCGAAGCGCTCGAGTCGCTCGGCGTGGACCCGAAGCCGGTCTGTTGAGCGCGGACGGGGATCACCCCGCAGCAACCGGAACAAAAATCGCCCCGCAGCAACCGGAACAGAAATCGCCCCGCAGTCACGACGCCGCGGCGACCGCGCCGCTTTTTCCCGCGGGCGCCGCAACGGGGGGCATGAGCGCCGACCTCGAGGAGAAGACGGACCGCTACGAGCGGATGCTGGCCGACGCGCTCGACGCCGCCGAGCCGCGTCCCCCCGCCGACACGCACCTCGGGCGGGCGGCCGCGGACTGCGCGGAGATGGCCGAGTCCTACCTCGCGGACGGCCGGCACTTCCGCGAGGCCGACGACCCCGTGAACGCGCTGGCGTCGTACTCGTACGGCTACGGCTGGCTCGACGCCGGCGTCCGGATGGGGCTGTTCGAGGTGCCCGAGGACACCGAGTTGTTCACGACCTGATCGGGGAGCGTCGGCCGGCCGACCGCGCCGCTACTCCTCGGCGGCGTCCTCGTCGCGCTCCACGATCCCCTCGACGCTCTCGACGATGGCGAGGTCCGCGGCGCGGAACGCCTTCACGACGCGGTGGCAGACGAAGTAGCTCGGCACCGCGGCGACGACCGCGAGGATGAGGTTGCCGACCACCAGCCGGATCACCACGTCGTTGGCCGCCGAGAGGGTCGGCGCGGTCGGCGTCGCCCCCTCGACGGGCCCGAGCAGGAGGGTTCCGAGCGTGAAGCTCGCTCCGTAGACGCCCCACTTCACCGCGGGGTTGAACACCAGCACCGAGGCGAACAGCGCGATCTTCGAGACGCGCTCGAAGAGCCACGCGATGAGGAAGAACAGGAGCACGCCCGTCCCGAGCGTCGGCAGCATCGTGATGAAGACGCCGAGCGCGAAGCTCCGCGAGACCTCGACCGAGGAGTACTCGTCCGCGAAGGCGCGACGGAGCTCCGCCCGGATCCGCTCGGCCCACCGGTCGAGCCGGCGCCGGAGCCGCTCCGTCCAGCGACCGATGCGCCTCCGAATCATTGTCGTCCGATAGCCCGGCTCACCTCAAGTAGCTGTCGACGGCGACAGTTCGTCCGGCCGGGAGGAGACGGGACGCGCCCCGCTACTCGAAGCGGTACGTCGGTCCCTCGGAGGAGTCCTCGACGGTCACGCCGACCGCCTCCAGCGCGTCCCGGAGTTCGTCCGCGCGCTCGTACTCGCCCGCCTCGCGGGCCGACTCGCGGAGATCGAGCACCAACTCGACGAGTTCCTCGGCCAACTCGACCTCGCCGCTCGCCTCGGCGCCGGCCGCGCCGTCCGCCTCGAACTGGAGACCGAGCACGTCGCCGCCCAGTTCCTCGAACGCCTCGACGGACTCCCGGAGGCCGCGGTAGTCGTAGCCGGCGAGGGCGCCCGCGCCGTCCGCCCCCTCCGCCTCGTCGGCCGTCTCCACCGCGTCGACGTGTCTGTTCACGGCGTCGGTCAGGTCCAGAAGCGCCGCGGTCGCCTCGCGGAGGTTGAGGTCGTCGTCCATCGCGCGCTCGAACTCCTCGCGAGTCTCGGCGACGGCCTCGCGGAGGTCCTCGTCGGCCACCTTCGCGCGGGCGTCGACCGAGTCGACCGCCGCGACCGCGCGGTCGTACGTCCGGGAGAGTCGGTCCCACCGCTCCTCGGCCTCCGCGACCGTCTCGTCGGTCAGCGCCTGCTCGGAGCGGTAGGCGGCGCCCGCGTAGAAGGTGCGGAGGACGTTGACGCCGAGCTCCTCCAGCGCGTCCGGGACGGTCCAGAAGTTGCCGATGGAGGAGGACATCTTCTCGCCCTCCATCGAGAGCAGGCCGCAGTGGAGCCAGTAGCGCGCGAACGTCTCACCCGAGGCGGCCTCCGACTGCGCGATCTCGTTCTCGTGGTGGGGGAAGACGAGGTCGCGGCCGCCCATGTGGATGTCGAGCGTCTCGCCGAGGTGCGTCGTCGACATCGCCGAGCACTCGACGTGCCAGCCCGGCCGCCCCTCGCTCCACGGGGATTCCCACGTCTGGCCGTCGGGCGTCTCCGCGCCGTGGTCGTGTTTGGCGTGCTCGCGGGCGGCGGTCTCGCTCACGCCGCCGGCCTTCCAGAGCGCGAAGTCCGCGGGGTTGCGCTTCTCGGAGCGCTCGTCCGGTTCGCCCTGCGCCTCCAGCTCCTCCGGGTCCTGATTCGAGAGCTTGCCGTACTCCGGGAACTCGGTCACGTCGAAGTAGACGGAGCCGTTCGACTCGTAGGCGTAGCCGGCCTCCACTAGCCGCTCGACCAGTTCCACGATCTCCGGGACGTGCTCGGAGACGCGCGGGTACACCTCGGCGCGCTCGAGGTTGAGCCCGCGCATCGACTCGAACACCTCCGCGGTGAACGTCTCGGCCACGTCCGCCTCGCCGGTCCACGCCTCGCGCTCGCCGACGCGGGCGGTTATCTTCTCGTTCACGTCGGTGACGTTCTCGACGTGGCGCACGTCGTACCCCTTGTAGGCGAGCCAGCGGTGCAGCACGTCCGCGTGGAACCACAGCCGAGCGTGGCCCAGGTGCGGGTCGTCCGAGACCGTCAGCCCACAGACGTACAGCAGGACCTCGTCGTCGGCCGAAAACTCCTCGCGGTCGCCCGTCAGGGTGTTGGTCACGGACAGGGTCATCGCCGGAGCGTACCCGTCCGCGAACTTTGAAAGCGTCGAAAGCGCGCCCGCGGCGTCAGCACTCGCCGTACAGCGTGTCGCCTCCGCCGTAGAACTCGGAACTCGCCGCGAGCGACTCGATCTCCCCCTGCACCTGACAGACCGCGTTGACGCCGGAGTCGATCACCTGATTTCCCATCCCGAAGACGGTCGTCGAGACGATCCCGACCAGGATCACCACGATCGCGAGCATCAGCACCGACCCGATCACGGAGTCCACCCCGCGGTCGTCCTTGAGAAACACCCACATGTCCTGATGACGTGTTCGCGAGTAGTTACTTATTTCTGGCGTCCGCTGGCCGCTCTCGCCGACCGGCGGCGGTCGCGGGAAGGGCCCGTTCGGCCCCGGTCACTCCGGGGGCGCGTTTCCGGTCTCGGCCTCCGCGGTCGTGTGGCGCACGTCGAACCCCTCGCTCCGCAGGGCCGCGAGCACGCGTTCGGTGTGGGCCGGCCCGTTCGTCTCCACCTCGAAGACGAGGTCGGCGTCGCCGACCGGGAGGTCCGGACGGCTCCGCTCGTGACGCACCGTCCTGATGTTGGCGCGCTCGGCCCCGATGACCGTCGAGATCTCGCCCATTTTCCCCGGTCCCTCGTCGATGCGGACGGTGACCTCCGCGAGCTGTCGGCGGTCGACCAGCGCGTGGGTCAACACCTCCTGCAGCGACGTGATGTCGATGTTCCCGCCGCACAGCACCGGGACGACCGTCTCTCCCTCCACGTCGAGGGCGTCCGACAGCAGCGCCGCGACGCTTACGGCGCCCGCGCCCTCGACCATCTGCTTGGCGCGCTCGAGCAGCAGCAGGATCGCGGCGGCCACGTCGTCGTCGGACACCTCGACCACCTCGTCGACGTGTTCCCGGATGAGCCCGAGCGTCAGCTCGCTCACGCCGCCGGTCGCGATGCCGTCCGCGATCGTGTCCGGCTCCGCGAGCGAGACCGGTTCGCCCTTCTCCAGACTCGCCGCGACGGTCGAGGCACCCTCCGTCTGGACGCCGACCACCCGCACGTCGGGGTTCCGGGCCTTCACCGCGGTCGCGATGCCGCCGATCAGGCCGCCCCCGCCGATGGGCGCGATGACGGTGTCGGCCTCGGGCACCTGGTCGAGGATCTCCAGCCCGAGCGTCCCCTGCCCGGCGACGATGTCGGGGTCGTCGAAGGCGTGGATGAACCGCACCGCCGGGTCGTCCGCGAGCGTCCGCGCGTGGCTCATCGCGGCCGGGAACGCGCTCCCGTGGAGGACGACCTCGGCGCCGTAGCCGCGCGTGGCCTCGATCTTCGTCCCCGGCGCGGACTCGGGCATGACGATGGTCGCGTCGATGCCGGCCTCCCGCGCCGCGATGGCGACCCCCTGCGCGTGGTTGCCCGCGCTCGCGGCGACGACGCGTTCGACCGGCGGCTCAGCCGTACCGTCGGCTTGGCCGTCTTCGGCGCTCCGGCCGTCGACCAGCCGCGAGACGGCGTTGTACGCCCCGCGCGTCTTGAACGACCCCGTGCGCTGGAGGTGCTCCATCTTCAGGACGACCTCGGCGCCGCACCGCTCGCTCAGCGACCGGCTCCGCTCCGTCGACGTGCGCTGGACGATCTCCGCGTCCGCCGCTCGCTCGGCTGCGCGTTCGATGTCGGAAATTGTCACGCCGGGCATGGTCCTCGACTCTCCGGCGGCGCTCAAAAGGTTGCGGATCGCGGCGTCTACTGGTTCCCCTTCTCGCGGACGTTCCCCTCCCGCGCCTCGATCCCCCGGTAGATCCAGATCGCGACCACGTACACCGCGAGGAACAGCAGGTATCCGGTCACGATCCCCACGAGGCGACCGCGGTCGAGCCCGTCGGGCAGCGTCGCGTCCAAGACGATCAGTCCGACGACGAAGACGACGAAGCTGAAGGCCCCCGAGAGGAGGTAGACGCCCAGGTCGGACGAGAGCAGGCGCTTCACGACGCCACCTCGGGGCGGTCGCACAATAAACGCCCCGGAGGCCGCGGCCCCGACCGGTCCCGCGCGGCCGGACTACTCCTCCCCGACAAGCGCCTCGAACGCGGCCTCGTCGACGCTCGCTCGCCGGACGTGGTCGGAGTCCGTGAGGTCGAAGACCGCCTCCGGTTCGAGGTCGGCCGCCTCGGCCAGGTCCGCCACGCGGTCCGGGTCGAACGCCTCCGCCTCGTGTGGGTCGACTCCCGCCCGGGCGAGCGCGCGTCGAACCGTTTCGTCGTCACGGAGCGAGCGCCGCGTTCCCGTCGACCGGTCGACGCTCCCGAGTTCGCCCTCCAGTTCCGCCTCCCCCTCGACGCGGTCGATGATCGCGGCCCGGACGTCGCTTCGGACGCTGCTCGCCCGGCTCGACAGCACCGAGAAGGCCACGAACAGATCGACCAACTCCTCCGTATCGAACCCGTCGAGCGCCTCGACCCCCTCGGCGCGCTCCTCGGCGACCGCGGCCGCGCGGAACGCCGGTTCGGGGTCGAACGGGTGGTCCGGCTCGTCGCCGTCGGACTCGCGTTCGTCGGGGACGGTCCCGTCCGGCGCTTGCCCGCCCGGTTCCCCAGCCGCCGATTCCGGTCCGGTTGCCGGGGGGAACGCCGCGGCGTTCGGGTACTCGAGCCGGCGCATGTCGTGGTCGTCGTCGCGCTTGCCGCTCACGTGTGCCGCGACCGATTTCGGCGGGCCGGCGTACGAGCACCCCTCGACCGGACAGCGCACGCGGTCGGGGGCCGATCCGGACGCGGAGCCGTCGGCATCGTCCTCGTCTCCCTCTCCGCCGCCCGCGCCGCCGTCCTCGTCGGGCGCGTCGACGACGCCCGACGGCCCGCTCCGCGACTCGGTCTCGCCCGACCGGACCGCCGACAGAAACGCCCCCGGTCCGGCGTAGGGGAGCCGGTCCCAGTCGTGTGCGTCGTCGTCCGTGCCGTTGACGTGTGCGGCCACGAGCGAGGGAACGTCGGAGAACCCGCACTCCTCGACCGGGCAGTCGGCTCCGTTCGCCATGTCCGGCCGTACGTCGGCATCCGGTTTGAGGGTTCGGGCGCGGGGCGGCGGCCGCGCCCGTTGACCCCGCCGAGCGCGGGCAACGATTAACCGGCTCCCGGTGCTCTGCGGTGTATGAGCGAAAACGGGGATTCCGGGCGGGAGACGGGGGACGACGTGCCGGCCACCGACGCCAGCGGCGGTCCGAGGTCGGGGGCCGGGGACGACGATCCCGAGCCGTTCCGGTTCGACCGGGACGTCGACCCGGGGGAGAAGCGGCACCTCAGGTACGAGGTGTCGGAGACGTACCTCGGCGACCCCGTCGCGATCCCAGTGACGGTCATCAACGGCGAGCGCGGCGGACCGACGGTGTTCATGACCGCGGCGATTCACGGTGACGAACTCAACGGCGTGAAGGTGCTTCAGGAGGTCGCGGCGCGGTACGACCCCGCGACGATCCATGGCACGCTCGTGTTGATCCACGTGGCGAACGTACCTGGATACCTCGCACAGCAGCGCTACCTGCCGATCTACGACCAGGACCTCAACCGGTCGTTCCCGGGGCGCGCGCGGTCGAACACGGCCGAGCGGATGGCCAACGAGATCTACTCGCGGTTCGTCTCGCAGTGCGACTACGGTCTCGACTTCCACACCTCGACGCGAAACCGGACGACGATGTACCACGTCCGCGCCGACATGGGGAACCCGGAGGTGGAGCGGATCGCGCGGGCGTTCGGCGCGAACCTCGTGCTCTCGGGCGAGTCGGACCCGGGGAGCCTGCGGGGGGCCGCGACCGCGAACGGGATCCCGACGATCACCGTCGAGATGGGGAAGGCGCACCGGTTCCAGCTCCCCCTGATCGAGCGCGCGCTCGACGGCGTCGAGTCGGTGCTCGCGGAGGTGAACGTCCTCCCGGAGGAGCCCGTCTCGTGGCCCGGCTGGTTCCGGGTGGTCGACGCGACCGCGGACAAGACGTGGGTCCGCTCGGACACGGGCGGGCTCGTCGAGATGGAGTACGACCATCCGCTCGTCTACGAGGGGGACGCGATCTGCACCGTCTCGGACCACTTCTCGACGCGGGAGAAGACGGTTCGGGCGCCGTTCACCGGGCTGCTGGTCGGCGTGTTACAGAACCCGGTCGCCGCGCCTGGCCATCCCCTCTGTCACCTCGTGAGCGTCGACGACGAGACGCTCGCGGAGATCGAACGCGAGATCGAGAACGGGGAGTTCTCGGAGCTCCCGTGGGCCTGAGTCGGGAGACGGTCAGCGTGCTTCGGGCAGGTCGTACGCCACGCCGGTCCACGCCTCGGACCGCTCCCACAGGTCCGCCGCGGCCTCCCGGTCGCGGGAGAGTTCGTTCGACTCGGTGACCTCGGGGGCGCCGCGCATACCGAGCAGTCCGCCCGGTCCGACGAACTCGCCGCCCGACAGGTCGGGCGCGGTCGCCGCGTAGACGGTGGGGAGCGCGCCGGCCGCGGCCGACTGCGCCAGCACCGCGTTCGCGGCCCGCATCGCCAGTCGCTTCACGCGTGAGCCGTCCGCCTCGGGGCCCCGGAGCTGGAGGTTCGTGTCGGCGTACCCGGGGTGACAGGCGAAGCTCCGGACGGACGCGCCCGCGGTCGCCAGCCGCCGGTCGAGCTCGTAGGCGAACAGCAGGTTCGCGAGTTTGCTCCGACCGTACGCGTCCCAGCGGTCGTAGTCGGCCGCGGCGTCCTCGCCGCCCGCGGCCGCCTCGAACTCCGCGTCGCCGCGCTCGTGGAGGCCGCTGGAGACCGTCACGACGCGAGACGGGCCGCGACCGTCGTCGTCCGCCCCGGCGCTCGGGATCCCCTCCCCGGCCCGGAGGTCGTCGAGCAGGTGGCCGGTGAGCGCGAAGTGCCCGAGGTGGTTGACGCCGAACTGGTACTCGAAGCCGTCTCCGGTCTCCTCGTAGGGGAGCGCCATCACGCCCGCGTTGTTGACGAGGAGGTCAAGCCCGTCGTACGCCTCGTCGACGACGGTCGCGAACGAGGCGACGGAGTCGAGGTCCGCCAGGTCCAACTCGCGCACGTCGAGCGACCCGGACGCCGTCGCGTCCCGGATCGACGAGACCGCGTCCGCGCCGCGGTTCACGCTCCGGCAGCCCATCACCACCGTGGCGCCGTGGTCCGCGAGGATCCGGGTCGCCTCGTAGCCGATGCCGCTGTTCGCACCGGTCACGACCGCGGTGACGCCGTCGAGGTCGGACACGTCCGTCTCGTTCCAGCCGCTGCCGAACATGCCCGGGGTTTGGCCCCGAGCAGTATCGGTCTGTCGCCGCCGACGCGGGCGTCGGCTCCTCGCCGGAAGGGTACGCTTTAGGCGACCGCCTCGGAACGCCGGGACATGGAACGAGTAGCGATCATCGGCGCGTCGATGACGCGCTTCGGCGAGCGGGACGGCTGGGTCCGCGACCTCCTCGCGGAGGCGGGGGAAGCCTGCCTGCGGGACGCGGGCGTCGCCGGCTCCGACCTTGACCACCTCTACGTCTCGAACATGGCGAGCGGCGAGTTCGAGGGCCAGACCGGGGTCCCGAACGCGCTCGCACACGATCTGAACGCGATGCCGGCGTACACCGCCCGGATCGACCAGACCTCCTCCTCGGGCGGCGCCGGGGTCTACGCCGCGTGGCAGTCGGTCGCCTCCGGCGCGTCCGACCTGACGATGCTCGTCGGCGGCGAGAAGATGACCCACCGGACCACCGCCGAGGCGACCGACGTCATCGCCTCGCTGACCCATCCGGCGGAGTACAAACACGGCGTCACGCTCCCCTCCTTCGCGGGCATGACCGCGCGGCTCTACCTCGACACCTACGACGCCCCGCGCGAGAGCCTCGGCAAGGTCGCGGTGAAGAACCACAGAAACGGCGTAGACAACCCCCACGCGCAGTTCCGGAAGGAGGTCGACCTCGAGACGGTCCTGGAGTCGCCGATCGTCGCCGACCCCCTCCGGCTCTACGACTTCTGCCCCATCACCGACGGCTCCGCGGCGCTTTTGTTCTGTCCCGCGGACGTGGCCGAGGAGTACGTCCCGAAAGACGACTACGTGACGATCGAGGGGATCGGGGGCGCGACGGACACCCACGTCGTCCACGAGCGCGCGGACCCGACGACGATGGGCGGCGTCGCCGACTCCTCGGACGACGCCTACGAGATGGCCGGCCTCGGCCCCGACGACGTGGACGTGGCCGAACTGCACGACATGTTCACCATCCTCGAGTTCCTCCAGAGCGAGGACCTCGGCTTCTTCGAGAAGGGGAAGGGATGGAAGGCGGTCGAGGAGGGCGTGACCGATCGCGACGGCGACCTCCCGATCAACACCTCCGGCGGCCTGAAGTCGAAGGGCCACCCCCTCGGCGCCTCCGGCGTCGCGCAGGTGTACGAGATATTCGCCCAGCTCACCGGCCAGGCCGGCGACAGACAGGTCGAGGCCGACGTGGGACTGGCGTGTAACGTGGGCGGGTTCGGCAACTGCGTCACCACCGCGGTGATGGAGGGGCACCGATGAGCGACGCGGACGAGGCCGGCCGCGACGAGCGGGGCGCCCCCGCCTTCGAGGCCGCCGAGTACGCCAGCGGCGCGGTGTCGTACCCGCCGCATCCGGTCGGGCCCGAGGGCACCGAGCGCGTCGGGGCCGTGGACCTCTCGGACCGCGAAGCGACCGTGATCACGTGGACGGAGTCGACCGCGACGCCGCCCGGGGTCCGCCAGCCCAACACGCTCGCCATCGTCGAGTTCGAGATGGACGAGGGCTACGACGGCCCGCCGGTGCGCGCGCTCGGGCAGGTCGTCGAGGGGCAGGACGTGGAGATCGGCGACACTGTCGCCCCGACCTACGCGGAGGAGCTGCGCGAGCCGGGCGCCGGCATCCGCGAGCCGGCGAGTCAGGACTGGGACGGCTTCCGGTTCGAGCCGGTCGAGTAGCGCGGGTCAGGCGTCCGCGTCGGAGTCCGCCTCGTCGGAGTCCGTTTCGTCGCTGTCGGCTTTTCTGACGCTCTCGTCGCTGTCGGCTTTTCTGTCACCGCCGCCGCTGTCGGCTTTTCTGACGCTCTCGTCGCTGTCGGCTTTTCTGTCACCGCCGCCGCTGTCGGCTTTTCTGTCACCGCCGTCGCTGTCGCCGCCGTTCCTCCCGTCGGCCTCCCGGCCGCGCTTCCGCCGGTCGAGTTCCCGCTTGATCGAGTCGAGTTCCGACTCCACGTCGACCGTCGGCTGGTCCTCGTCGTCCTCGGTTTCGTCCCCATCCGCGTCCGTATCGCCGTCGCCGTCGCTCTCCCCGCCGCCAGCCGCCTCGTCGGGTTCTCGGACGTCGATGCTCACCGGGCCGGTGTCGCCACGGGACTCGTCGCCGGGTGCAGAGGATCCCCTCCGACGGCGCTCGCCGTCGCGGTCGGCGCGCCGCTCGCGCTCCTCTCCGATGCGGGCCTCTATCTCGGCGGAGAGGTCCCGCGCGTCCTCCAGGATCGACCGCGAGGCGGCGTCTTCCGGAAGGTCGGCGTCGTCGAGCGCGCGCCGGAGCTCGGTGAGCGACCGGGCCAGCCCGCGCTCGGCCTCCGAGCGCACGCCCGCGAGCCCCTCGCGCGTCGCGTCCGTGGCCGCTCGTCCGAGCACGCCGCCGCTCGAGCGCGCGTCGTCCCCCGACTCGCGGAGGTCGCGCTCGGGGTCGACCAGTCTGAGCGTCGCCCGAAGCAGTTCCAGCGACTTGATCGTCGTCTCCAGGGTCGCGATCAGCGTCGGGATGGTGTACTGCTCGGTGAACCGCAGGAGCTCGGAGAGCCGGGGCGGTCGCGGCAGTCCCGGCGGCTTCGGGGGGCGTGGGAGGGGGCTTGTGGTGGGCGGGCCGCGTCGGCCGCGGTCGCGTCGGTCGCGCGTCCGTCTCTCGCTCGCTGCACCGTCCCGGAGTTCCGCCCGGAGGTCGCGGAGCGTCGCCTCCAACTCGTCGAGGCGCGCCGCCAACTCCGCCTCCGTGGGCTGTCGGTCGGAATCGTCGCTGGCGTCCTGCGGACCGTCGGCGTCGTCGCGGGGGCTCATGACCTGACGGTTGGAACGCCGGGGTGAAAGCCCTCCCGGCGAGTCGCTTCGACGGCGCCGCCCGGACGCCTAAATACGGGAGCGCACCAGACGGAGCGTGGTCTGAGAACGGCCCGCGTCGGTCACGGCTGGAGCGCGGCGCGCCGACGCGAGCGACCGGGACACGCGCCGCCTGTTCGCCCTCCACACCGCCAGCTGCGGCTCCGCGTGCGTCGGCCGGGTTATAGCTCCAGCCCGCGGATCGCCACGCCCTCGCCGTCCTCGACGCGGCCGATCACGCGGCCGTCCGTCGCCTCGGCCAGCGCCGCCGCGGCCTCGGGGTCCAGCGCCGCCACGAAGCCGGTGCCCATGTTGAACGTCCGGTGCATCTCCTCGTCGGAGACGTTCCCCTCGGACTGGACGAACTCGAAGACCGGCTGTACGTCGAAGGGATCCTCGACGACGTATCGGTGGTCGCCGAGCCGCTCCAGGTTCGTCCAGCCGCCGCCGGTGACGTGCGCGGCGCCGCGGACGCCGTGCTCGCGCATCGGGGTCAGGAGGTCGGTGTAGATCCGCGTCGGCTCCAGCAGCGCCTCGCCCAGCGTGTCGTAGCCGTCGAAGGGACACGGGTCGTCGTAGCCGTGGTCGCGCGTTACGGCCTCGCGGGCGAGCGTGAGGCCGTTCGAGTGGACTCCGGAGGAGCGCCAGCCGACGAGCGCGTCGCCCGGCTCCGCCGCGCCGTCGAAGACGCCGTCCTTCGCGGCTAGCCCCGCGCAGGCGCCGGCCAGGTCGAGCCCCCGGATCACGTCGGGCATCACCGCGGTCTCGCCGCCGACGAGTTCCACGTCCGCCAGCTCCGCCGCCCGGTCGAGCCCCTCGCCGACCTGCTCCGCGAACGTCTCGTCCGGCTCCTCGACCGCGAGGTAGTCGACGAACGCTACCGGACGGACGCCCGCGGCGACGAGGTCGTTGACGTTCATCGCCATGCAGTCGATGCCGACCGTCGAGTAGTCGCCGAGCGCCTCCGCGACCAGCAGTTTGGTCCCGACGCCGTCGGTCGCCAGCGCGAGGTAGCGGTCGCCGATGTCCAGCAGGCCGGCGTAATCGCTGCCGTCCCCGTCTCCGGCGCCGACTGCGCCCACGAGCGCGGCCGTCGCGGCCTCGCTCGCCTCGATGTCGACGCCCGACTCCGCGTACGTGAGCCCCTCCTCGTCGCCTTCGCTCATGCAGGTGAGGCTGCCGCCGCGCGACTAAAGCGCGTCGGTATCAGCACGAATATCTACAGGTCTACGTCTAAACGAGGACAGAAAAGGCACGTTCTTGGATCGGAGCGGCTACTCCGTCTCAGAGCGCGTACGCCGCGCCGCCGGCCATCAGGAACCCGACGGTCGCGGCCGCGGAGACGGCGAAGGAGACCGCCCACACGGGCTTGCTCCACCCCAGGACGGTCTTCCCGTCGAGCGGGCCGTAGGGGATCAGGTTGAACGCCGCGAGGAACAGGTTGATCGCCACGCCGCGGGCGCCGACCAGCGCCAGCAGCGGCGACGAGACCGCCAGCCCGGCCGCGAACGCCGGCAGGAAGACGACGCCGAGCGCGAGGTTGACGGCCGGCCCCGCGAGCGCGATGTGACCGTGCTCCTCGGGAGTGAGCCGGCCGCGGTGGTGGACCGCTCCCGGCGCCGCGAAGATGAAGCCGATCATCGCGGACATCACGGCCAGGAACAGCATCCCGCGGTCGGCGCGGAACTCCGCGACCTGTCCGTAGCGGACCGCGACCGCCTTGTGGGCCACCTCGTGGAACAGAAACGCGACGCCCGCGGTGAGCAGGCTGACGACGAACAGCAGGGCGCCGGTCGGCGAGAGCAGTCCCGTGACGGCGGCGATCCCGCCGCCCTCGAAGAACACCGCGAAGGCGACGCCGAGCGCGAGCCACGCGACCAGCAGGTCCCGGATCTCGGTCCCGCTGAAGCGCAGGCCAGCGACGGTGCGCCCCTCGGTTCGGGCGCTCATCCCGCGACCACGCTCCAGATCAGGTCCGCGCTGTTTCTGGCCCCCTCGACCATCAGCCGCGAGACGGCCCCCACGCCGCCCAGTTCCGCGCCGAACAGCGGCAGGACGTAGACGGCGAACAGGAAGCTCGCCACCATGCTCCCGACGTTGGTCATCGCGACGACCATGATCAGCCGGAACAGCGGCACGTCGAACATCTCCGAGAGGATCTCGGTGACCGGCCGCGTCTCGTCGCTGAGCAGGTCGTTGAGCGTCCCGATGTCGCCGACGTTGACCCGGAGGTGTCGCAGCTCGACCCAGCCGGCGAACCAGCCCGGTGCGAGCAGCGGGTTGATCGAGGTCATCCACGCGACGGCGCCGCCGACGCCCGCGGAGAGCCAGCGCGCGCCGGCGAGCTTCGCGCAGCCGAACGCGAAGACCGCGTTGATCAGGAACCACGCGCCGAACAGCCGGAGCAGGAAGCCGTCCTGCACGCCGGCCATCGCCAGCAGGACGAAGAACGTCACGAAGGCGATGCCGATGGCGTAGCCGAGCGCCTTCCCCCACGGGAAGCCGCGACCGGTCTCTTCACCCACCAGGTCGTCCATCGGGGGGAGACTCGCCGGGTCCGCGAGGTAGCCCTCGATCCCCTGCCGGTGGCCCGCGCCGACGACGGCGAGCACGTCGAACCCCTGCTCGCGGAGCGCGACCAGTTTGTGGGCGATGAAGGCGTCCCGCTCGTCGATCAGCGCTTCCGCCCCGCCGGGCGAGAACTGCCGGAACTCCTCCATCATCATCGTCACCACGTCGGTGTCGGTGAGGTCGGACATCTCCAGCTCCTCGATGCCGCCCGCGTCGGTCGGCTCCGGCCCGGTTCCCACGAGTCCGATCAGGCCGGCCGCGAGGAGGCCGATGGTGAGCCCGCCGGCCAGCCCCAGCCCGAGGCTCCCGACGATGCGGATCGCGAAATCGCCGAGGGACGCGGCGACGTAGGGGTCGAGGACGCCCGAGAGGGCGACGGCGCCCGCGGTCGCGAGCCCGGTTCCGACCCCGGCGTAGAGCCGCGCGTCCGGTTCCAGCGCGACCGCGCCGGCCTTCTCGACGAGCACTCCCGCGAGCACGCCCGCGGCGACTCCCGCCGTAACGCTCGTCAGCAGGGCGTCGGTGACGCCGAGGTAGCCGCCGAAGAGGCCGATCGCGGGCCCGAGAACGATACCGACGAAGAGCCCGGCCATCACGCCGACGATTCGGGGGTCGGTCACCCCGAACGCGAGTCCCCCGATCATGCGGAGCTTCTCGGGGATCGTCATCCGGGCCCAGAAGCGCTGGATCGTGGTCTGGATGTCGCGGTCGACGAGCGCCACGTCGATCCCGAGCGACTCCGCGGTGTCGACCGCGGCCAGCATGTCCGCGCCCGGCTCGATGTCGAAGCGGTCGCCGAGCTGGGCCTGCACGTACGAGAGCATCCAGTAGGCGAGGAACTGGAAGACGGTGTTCCCGCGGAGCAGGTCGCTCGCGTCGAGGTCCTCCGGCGTCTCGCCCTGCATCTGTCTGTACCGTCCCTCATCGAGTTCGACGGCGACCACGTCGGGGCGCTCCCGCTCGATGGCCTCCTCGACCTCGGTCACGGAGTCGGCTGAGACGTGTGCCGTGCCGACGACGGTGACGGAGCCGTCCCCGTCTCGCGCGGCGGCCGCGTTCGCGGAGGCGGCGTCCGTGGTCGGACCGGGAGGCGGGCCGTCCGCGCCCGGGTCGTCCGGCGTCTCGGTCATTGGCGTCCGCTACTGTTCCCCCGCGTATAGGGGTTGTGAGTCGGACGCGAACCGGTGACACGGCCGGGAGCGGGCGGTCGGGCGGTCGACCGCGCCGAAATCCCCCTCATCCGTCCAACAGATTTGTTACGGTGCACGACCGAGAGGCGGTTATGTCCCGGCTGTTGCCCTCCCCGCCGGACCTCTCGCTCGGCGACCGCGACCCCCGCGTCGTGGGCGTCGAGGACGAGGACGCCGACGAGCTCATCGCCGCCCTCTCCTCCGAGACCGCGCGGAACGCCCTGACCGCCCTCCACGACCAGCCCGCGACCACCTCCGAGCTGGCCGACGAGCTGGACACCTCCCTCCAGAACGTCCAGTACCACCTCGGCAACCTCCGCGATGCCGACCTCGTGGAGGTCGTCGACACCGTTTACTCCGAGAAGGGCCGCGAGATGAGCGTCTACGCCCCGGCCGACGAGCCCCTGGTCCTTTTCGCGGGACGCTCGACGGATTCCGGCGGTCTCAAGACCGCCCTCAAGCGGCTGCTCGGCGGCTACGGGCTCCTCGGGCTCGCGGCGCTCGCCGCTCAGTCGATCCTCTCCGTGACGGTCCCGGGCGGCGAGGCCGGCGCCGGAGGCTACGACGTCCGGTCGACGGACGGCGGCGCGGAGTCGGCCGACGCCGGATCGGGGGGAGACGACGCGGGGATCTCCGCCGAGGAGACGCCCGCCATGACCGAGGAGGCCTCGACCGCGGGCGACGGCGGCACGTTCGAGGTGGTGTTCGACGGGAGCGCGGCCGAGCGGGCGGAGCTGGCCGCCGAACACGCGGTCTCCCTGCTTGAACCGGGCATCGTCTTCTTCCTCGGCGCCGCGCTCGTGTTCACGCTCGCGTGGGCCTACTGGTACCGGCGGGACCTGCGTCGGCCGTCGTAGATCGCCGGGGGCTGAGCCGGCCTCGTAGCCGGGGCTCCCCCCGCCGACGAACCGGGCGGGAGGGACGCGACGCGTAACTATACCCGTCTGCGGTCACAAAATAGGGTATGAACCACGACGCGGAGGTCGTCGCCATCGGCGCCGGCGAGAGCGCGGAGGGGGACAGCGTTCCGGCGGTCGTCCTCGCCGTCCGCGAGGAGGTCCTCCCCATCTTCGTCACGCCGAGTCAGGCCCACTCGATCGGCATGGTGCTCCGCGGGGAACCGTTCGACCGCCCGCTGACCCACGACCTGCTGACGGAGGTGTTGACGGAGTTCGGCGGCGCGGTCGACCGGGTCCGGATCGACGACCTCTCCGAGGGGACGTTCTTCGCGAAGGTCGACGTGGAGCGCTACGACGACGGGCGCGCCGAGCGGTTCGTCTTCGACGCGCGCCCCTCGGACGCGCTGGCGCTCGCGGTCCGGAGCGAGTGCGAGATCGTCGTCAGCGACGAGGTCGTCGACGAGGCGGGGCGTCCACCCGAGGCGATCGGGTTCGACGTGGAAGACGAGATCGACGGCTTCGGCTCCGACGAGGACGACGGTCCCTCGTTCGGGAGCGACCCCGACGACCCCTTCGGTCGCTGAGTCCGCGGCGATCGCCCACATTCTTGCCCCGGCCGCGCCGAGGAGGCCCATGGCCGACTCCGCGACGCTGTCCGACTCGCACACGGAGATGACGGAGCTGCTGTTGCCCAACGACACGAACAACCTCGGGCGGGCGCTGGGGGGCGCCGTGCTCCACTGGATGGACATCTGCGGCGCGATCGCCGGAATGCGCTTCGCGAGCCGCCAAGTCGTCACCGCCTCGATGGACCATGTCGACTTCATCACGCCCATCGAGATGGGCGAGGTCGCCGTCGTGGAGGGGTACGTCTTCAACACCGGACACACCAGCCTCGACGTGAAAGTCGACGTCCGCGCGGAGAACCCGCGGACCGGCGACGAGCGGCGCACGACCACCTCCTACTTCACCTTCGTCGCGCTCGACGAGCGAGGCGAGCCGGCCTCGGTTCCGGAACTGGAGTGTCCCACGGCGGCCGAGGAGGCGCTCCGAGAGGAGGCGGTCGAGGGGCGCCGCGAGCAGCTGGAGGAAGTCGTCGACCGCTACGACCTCTGAGGGCAGCGTCATTCACCGCAACGCAAACCGTTAGGGCGCCGGTGACCGGATCGAAGGGCATGGAACTCACCGACCGACTGCGCGGCGTCACCCCGCCGCTCGTCACTCCCTTCTCGAACGGTGCAGTCGACCACGACGCGCTGACCGCGGTCGTCGAGCACGCGGTCGCCGGCGGCGTCGCCGGCCTCTTCCCGAACGGCACCACCGGGGAGTTCGCCAGCCTCGCGGACGCGGAGCGCGCGGCGGTCGTCGAGACGGCGGTCGCGGCCGCGCCGGCGGACGTACCGGTGCTGGCCGGCGTCGCCGACACCGCGGTCGCGGACGTGCTCGCGCACGCCGACCGGGCGGCCGACGCGGGCGCGGACGCGGTCGTCGTCACGCCGCCGTACTTCCACGGGCCGAACGGCGGACCCGAGGCGAGCCGAGGGGACGGCCTCCGGTCGTTCTTCGAAACCGTAGCCGACGAGGCGACGCTGCCGGTGTTCCTCTACGACATCCCGTCCTGTACCGGGACGGCGATCCCGACTCCGACCGCGCTCTCGCTCGCGGAGCACCCGAACGTCGTCGGGCTGAAGGACTCCTCGGGCGACTTCGGGAGCTTCTGCCGGCTGGTGCGCGAGGCGCCCGACGACTTCCTGGTGTTGCAGGGGTTCGACAACCTGCTGTACCCCTCGCTGCGGGTCGGCGCTGACGGCGGGGTCCACGCACTCTCGAACGTGGCTCCGGAGGCGTTCGCCGACCTCTACGCGGCCGCGACCGCCCCGGAGGCGCCCGCGGAGAACGCGGACGGAGACAGGGCCGTCGCCCTCCACGAGGCCGTCGGCACGCTGTTCGACGCCTGCCTCGACGGGGGGTTCGCGCCCGCGACGAAGGCCGCCCTCGTCGATCGCGGCGTCCTCGAGGACGACGCGGTCCGGCCGCCGCTCTCGACGCTCGACGACGACGGGAGACGTACGGTCGCCGCGGCGCTGTCGACGCTCGACGGCGTCTGAGAGCCGGGAACGACCCGTGGACACCGACGACGCCGGTGTCCGGCGCGGAGGAGGGTGCCTCTGACGACCGCCCTCGGAACCACAGTAGAGGGGACCACGAATAAGAGCCGACCCTACGATGTTTGGGTTCCGTCGCTCTCCAGGTAGGCGGCGACGAGCTTTCGCTGTGCGTGCCGGAGGTGCTCGTGAAACGTCGGCGCCGCGATGTCGAGCAGGTCCGCGACCTCCTCGGCGGTCGACACGCGGGGCCACTCGAAGAAGCCGGCGTGATGGGAGGTCTCGACAGCCTCCCGCTGGCGTGCGGTCAGCGACTCGTCGAGCCCCTCCCGGAACCGCAGCCCCGAGACGCCGACCGGTTCGCCCTCCCGCTGGGCGCGGAGTGAGACCCGGCCGCCGTACGCCTCGTCGATCCGGTCGATGAGGCCCCGAGCGCTCGTCCCGGTCGGCAGGGCCACGGTCGCCGACCCGCGACCCGACTCGGCGGTCCCCCCCGTGAGCGTGCCGCCGTAGTCGGCGACGAGGGCCGCCAGTGAGCGGTCGTCCACGCGGACCCGCACGACGCCCTCGTCGCCGCGCTCCGCAACCGGCGTGACCGCGACGCCCGCTTCGGCGGCGTGGGACCGGAGGTCTCCGACGCGGTCGGCCGGGACTCGGAGGAACTCGACGAGCCCGCCGTCCCTCTCGACGACCCCGTCCAGCCGCACGGCGGCGTCGATCGCCGCAGAGGCGTCCACGTACGTCGCTCCCGGGGCCTCGAGCGCGAGCTCGACTTCGGTGACTGCGTCGGTGAGTAGCGCGTGACGCCGCTCCGCGGCGCTGATCGCGTACCCGATGGTCTCGCCGAGCTCTCGGAGCACGGAGCGCTCGCGGTCGTCGAAGGCGCCCGGTCGCGGTGCGTACACGCAGAGAACGCCGTACGTGCGACCGCGGTACCTGAGCGGGATCCCCGCGGCGGAGTGGTGGCCGTGTTCGACGGCCTCAGCGGGTCGCGCCGCGTTCTCCGCGTCGGCGGTCATCCGATCGACGACCTTCACCTCGCCGTCGCGCATGGCCGCCGCGGCGGTCGCCCACTCCGAGGGCGCGTCCGCTCGTTCCACGAGGTACTCCCCTCCCTCGCCGGCGTGCGAGCGCGGGACGACGCCGTTCCCGCCGTGGTCGAACTCGCCGATCCAGACGAACCGGTACGGCTCGGCGTCGGCCAGTCGCTCGCAGACTGCGGTCTCGATGCCTTCGCGCGTCTCGGTCCGGACGAGCGCCTCGTTCACCTCGCGGATCACCGCGTTGATGTGGTTGAGCGTCTCGAGGCGGTCGGCCTGCCGTTCCAGCACGCGCTCGCGACGGCGCCGCTCGGTGATGTCCCGACCGGTCCCGGCGATCACGGTTCGGTCGTCGCCCGTCTCCAGTACCGCCCCGGTGAACTCGTAGGGGATCCGCTCGCCGTCCGCGGTCAGCAGATCGGCCGTTGCCTGCGTCCGGCCGGCCTCGACCGTCCGACCGATCGCTGTCGCGATGCGGTCGCGGTCCTCCGGTGCGATGAACGACGTCGGCTCCATCGTGGCGATCTCGTCCGGGTCGTAGCCCGTCACCGCGACCAGTCTGTCGTTCCACGACAGCATCGTGCCGTCCGGCTCGTAGACGTAGAGCAGGTCCGACAGCCGGTCGGCCACCGCCGGAAGGAACTCGTCGAACGCGGTCGACGCGCCGTTCTCGAACGCCGTCGTCGATCCCTCGCCCCGCGGCACGGCGGCCGTGTCCGCCTCTCCCGTGTCGGTGCCGGGTGCGTCGGCGAGGGCGTCGAACGCAGCTGCGACCTCGTCCGCCGCGTCACGAAGAGCGGCCGCGGGAGGGCCGTCGGCCGCGTCCGAGGACCCGCCGCTCGGGAGCCGGGTCGCGTGCGACGCGCCGGCCGCGAGCGTCGCGCCCACCTCGCCCGGGTCCTCGTGGAGTGCGACGACCGGGAGGTCGGGGGCGCGGTCGCGAACCGCGCGCACGCCCGCCCGGCCCGCGGCGGGCGCTACGAGAGCGCCGACGACCTCGGTCGACGCGGTCCCGGTCGACACGGCCGCGGCCACAGCGCCCGACAGTTCCGGGCGTCCGGGCCCTTCACTCGGGCCGCCCACCGACTCGACGCGGTACCCGTGTCGTGTCCGAAGACCCTCGTGAATTAGCCGGGTGCGCTCGCTCGCGCCGACGGCGAGCAGCGTCTGCCGCGTGTCCATCGGTCGACAGGTATTCCCCCAGCGACATAACAGTCGCTGGTCCGCGTCTGCGGGACGACGCGAAAATGAGGATCCGAGAGTCAGCCCACCAGCTCGTCGACGTTCGCGTGGTCCGCCAGCAGGTCGGCCATCGTCTCCACGGTGCGTTCGTCCCGAGTGCGGCCGCCCCGGACGATCGACTCCACACGCCCGATGGTCGTCGCGGTGTCGGCGTTGACCGCGAGGACGGGGACCCCCGCCTCTGCGGCCTTGCCGAGCACCGCACCGGAGGGTCGCTGGCCGCCGGTGAGCACCAGACACCGGACGCCGGAGGCGTCGAGCGCCGCGGTCTGGACGTCCGCGCGGTCCCCGCCCGTGATCACGGCGGCGTCGCGGGCGCGTCGGAAGTGGCGCAGCGCCTCCTCCCCGCTCATCGCGCCGACGAGGAAGCGCTCGACGAAGCCGTCGGTCGGGGCGTCGGTGAGCACCTCGGCGCCGAGCTCGTCCGCGAGGTCGCCGACCGTCACGCCGGCCAGTTCGCGGACGCGGGGGAGGACGCCCAGCACGGGGACGCCCCGCCCCTCGAGGAACGGGACGGCGTCCGCCTCCAGCCCGTCGAAGGCGGCGTCGGCGACGCGGTTGAACACGACGCCCGCGAGGCGGTCGCCCAGCGCGTCCGCCGCCGCCAGCACCTCGTCGAGGTCCCCCGGCTCGTCGTAGTCGGTCACGAGCACGACGCGCGCGTCGAGCAGTTCGGCCACGTCGGCGTCGGTGAGGTCGACGACGCCGCCGGTGGTCCACCGGCCGCCCCCCTCGACGAACATCGCGTCCGCGTCGGCCGCGAGGGCGTCGAACGATTCGCGGACGCGGTCGCGGAGCGCGCCGGGGTCCTCGGTACCCCGCACCGCGCCCTCCACGAACGTCGGCGAGTAGACGACCGGCTCCATCTCGTGGACCTCGGCGTCGAGGTCGAGCACCTCGCGCGCGAGCATCGGGTCGCGGTCGAGCGTCTTGCCGACGCTCGACTGAAGGCGGGTGCCCTTCGGTTTCATGTAGCCGACCGTCGCGCCGCGGTCGCTCGCCAGCCGAGCGAGCGCGAGCGTGATGGCCGTCTTGCCGGTGCCGTCGCCGGTCGAGGTGACGAGGGTCGTGTCAGTCATTGTCGGGGAGTTCCGCGGGGTCGACGGTAAGTCTAACGTCGACGGCGGCGACGCCGCGGTCGCCGTCGTCCGGACCGGTCGCTCCGTCCGCACCGCCGTCGGTCGGTTCGCCCTCAGCGGCGGCGCTCGCGTCGCCGGCCGCGTCGCCGCCCGCGTCGGCCGCAGGGAGCGCTACGAGGGGGTTCACGTCCAGTTCAACGATCGCCGGGAAGTCGGTGACGAGCTGGGAGAGGCGACCGATCGTCTCCACGACGCCGTCGACGTCCACCGGCTCGCGGCCGCGAGCACCGCGCAACAGGGGCGCCGACTGCACCTCCTCGGTCATCGTTCGGGCTTCCCGGTCCGAGACCGGCGCGACACGGAAGGTGGTGTCCTCCATCACCTCCACGAAGATGCCGCCGAGTCCGAACATCAGCAGGGGCCCGAACTGCGGGTCGCGGTTCATCCCGACGATGGTCTCGACGCCGTCCTCGAGGTCGACCATCTCCTGGACCTGCACACCGAGGATGGTCGCGTCCGGCTGGTAGTTCCGCGCTCTGGTGATCAGCGTCTCGTAGGTCTCCGCGGCGTCGGCCGCGCTCACGCCGACCGCCACGCCGCCGATGTCGGACTTGTGGAGGATGTCCGGCGAGACGATCTTCATGACCGCGTCGCCGTCGATCTCCTCGGCGACCATCTCCGCGTCCTCCGGGGAGTCGACGATCTCGCCGTCGGGCGTCGGGATGCCGTACGCGTCCAGCAGGTCCATCGCCTCGACGCCGAGGCGGTTGTCGTCCCGCTCCCGGACGCGCTGGAGGACCGAGAGCGCGCGCTCGCGGTCCACGTCGTAGGTCGTCGGCTCCGCGTACTCGCGCTCGCTGATCTCCCGGTAGCGGACGAGCGCGTCGAGGCTCCGGACCGCTCTGGCCGGGTCGAAGTAGCACGGGACGCCGACCTCCTGGAGGCGACGTTTGGGCTCGCGGGTGCGGTCGCCGCCCATCAGGCAGGCCGCGACCGGGACCGCGGCGTCGGCCTGTAGCTCCGCGAGGCTCTCCGCGAGGTCGTCGAAGGAGAGCACCGCGGTCGGCGCGGACAGCACCAGCGCGGCGCCGACGTTCTCGTCGTCGAGGACGATCTCGATCGCCTCGCGGAAGCGGTCGAGGTCCGCGTCGCCGATCACGTCGACCGGGTTGTGGACGTTCGCCTCCTCGGGCATCGCCTCGCGGAGGCGCTCGGTCGTCTTCGCGGAGAAGGAGGCCATCTCCAGCTCGGCGTCGCCGACCGCGTCCGTCGCCATCACGCCGGGGCCGCCGGCGTTGGTGATCACCGCGACTCGGTCGGTCTCGGGCAGCGGCTGGCTGCCGAGGATCCCGGCGGCGTCGAACAGTTCCTCGGTCGACTCCGCGCGGAGGACGCCCGCCTGGTCGAGGCCGGCCTCGTAGGCCTTCTCGGAGCCCGCGAGCGTCCCGGTGTGCGAGGAGGCGGCCTGCGCGCCCGCGCTCGTCCGGCCGGACTTGACCAGCACGACCGGCGTGTCCGCGGTCGCCTCGCGCGCGGCGTCGATGAACGCGCGGCCGTCCTCGATCCCCTCGAGGTAGCCGATGATCACGTCCGTCTCCTCGTCGTCGCCCCAGTGCTCGACGAAGTCCGTCTCGTCGAGGACCGCCTTGTTGCCCAGCGAGACCACGTCCTTGAAGCCGATCCCCTGGTCGTTGGCCCAGTCCAGCACCGCGGTGATGAACGCGCCCGACTGGCTCATGAAGGAGAGGCCGCCGGGGAGGGCGTTCTCCGGTCCGAAGGTGGCGTTCATTCCCGACGGCGTGGACATGACCCCCAGCGAGTTCGGCCCGACGACGTTGAGGTCGTACTCGTCGGCCAACTCCGCGAGTCGGCTCTCGCGGGCGGCTCCCTCGCCGCCGGTCTCGCCGAAGCCGGCGGTGATGACGACCACGTCCGTCACGCCGGCCTCGCCGCAGGCCTCCACCGCGTCGAGGACGATCGTCGGCGGGACGACGACCACGGCCAGGTCCGCGTCGGCGTCGGCCACCTCGGGCACGCACGGTTCGCCCAGCACCGCGTCGTAGTTCGGGTTGACCGGGACCGTCTCGCCGTCGAAGTCGGCGAGCAGGTTCTCGGTGATCGCGCGACCGATCGACCCCTCTCGGGGGGTCGCGCCCACCACCGCCACCCGGTCGGGCGTGAACAGGTCTGTGAGCGTTCCCATCGGTCGACGTTCGTCGGGCGGCGGTTTAAACCCGGTGTCACGGAGATCTATCGCTGATACACCCACGATCGATCAGTATTAATGCGAGGTTAGGGTGGAGATGTGGATCGATACTCCAGAGGCGGCGTGGTCCGAGGTGGGCGGTGTCTCGTTCCGCTCAGTGTGAGTGCACGACGGAGACCTCGATCGACTGCACAGCGTCGGGTTTTCTGTCTGCAAGCGACCTGCTGTGCTTGCCGTCACCAGTCAGAAGTCCCTCGACCGCTCGCTCTACGCTTTTTCCGGATCAGTCGAGCATCCTGCTGTGCTTGGTGCCAACACCCAGAAAGCCCTCGACCGCGGCCGGCCTCGCCCTTTCAGTCCGCCAGGGCCTAGCTCGTGGAGTTGGTCGTCGTAGCCGGTTGCTCGGTGATTTGCCACACCGGCTGTCGCCTTGAGCGTGGCCTCACGCCTCCCCAGCCTCAGCCGACCGCGGCCTCCGCGGTGCTCCGGCCGCGGTCGGGCTTCCCTCGCGCGCGTCAAGTCGCGCGCGCCAAGTGTAGGACAGCCGGCGAAGCGACGCGCCGCAACCGGCGAAGTTGGGCTGCACTCACGGCGGGAGTTCTTCGGGAGCCGCAAAAAACGTTCATCCACCGGCGGTGCGGTCGCAGTGCTGTGGCGGGGGTGTGCGGTCGGCGCGCGCCGCCGCGACCGCGCGAGGTCGCCAGCGCGCTACTGCACGCTGGCTGCTCGAAAATCTCCGATTTTCGGTGGAGGCCGCGGGCCGGGCGCACTGCGGTGCGTTGCGGTTCTGCGCCCGGCCCGTGGCCGAGGCTGGGGAGGCGTGAGGCTGCTGTGCGGTGCGGTCGCGGTGGGACTGAAAGGGGCAGCCGGCTCGATCCGGCCCCGGCACCGTAAGCACCGCAGCGAGCTGTGCGGGGAGCGAGGAGCGCAGCGCGTGTCGCGGCCGGTCGAGCCGGCTGGGGCTTTCTGGGCGTTACTGTCCAGATCAGCAGGAACAGCGGAGACAGATCCAGATCAGTAGTAGCGAGGGTTGTCTCGACCGTCCAACCGCATCCATCGCGATCAGCACCGCCAGTCGCGGTCGGTGTCGTTCAAACGCTCGCACCCGTCCTCGGTCACGACGACCAGGTCCTCGATGCGGACGCCAAACTCGTCGGGCAGGTAGATCCCGGGCTCGACGGAGAGCACCATCCCGGGCTCCAGCTCGCGCTCGTTGCCGGCCACCGCGTACGGTTCCTCGTGAACGTCGAGGCCGACGCCGTGGCCGGTTCGGTGGACGAACGCATCGCCGTAGCCCGCTGCCTCGATGACCTCGCGGGCAGCCGCGTCGACCGCCTCGGCGGGGACGCCCGGGCCGACGGCCGCGACGCCGGCCTGCTGGGCCTCGCGAACGACCTCGTGGACCTCGCGGTATCTCGCCGGGGGCTCGCCGTCGAAGACGAGCGTCCGGGTCTGGTCGGAGGGGTAGCCGTCGACGCGCGTACCGAAGTCGAGGACGATCGGCTCGCCGGCGCGGATCTCGCGGTCGCCGTGGCCGTGGTGCGGCTTGGCGCCGTTCGGTCCCGAGCCGACGATCGTCTCGAAGGAGGTGCCGCTCCCGCCCCGCTCGGTGAGCCGGTCCTCGATGAACGCCGAAAGCTCCGCCTCCGTCATCCCGACCGCGTCCGGGCCGAGGTCCCGAAGGTCGCCGACGACGGCGTCCGCGACCGCGGCCGCGCGGCGCATGGCGTCCAGCTCGGCCGCGTCCTTCCGGACCCGCAGCTCCGAGAGCACCTCGCTGGCGAGGCCGAACGACGCCGCGGGCGCCGCCGCGCGGAGGTCCTGCGTGAACGTCGCCCACATCGTGTCGTCGACGAGCAGGTGGCCGCCCCGAACGCCACAGTCCGCGAGCAGGTCGCGGACGCCCGCGACCGGGTCCTCCCCGTCGCTCCACGTGCGGATCTCCGCGACCGCGGTCTCCTCGCGCAGTTGCGTCTCGTAGAGATCGGGAGCGAAAAACGCCGCGTCGCCGTCGGCGGGCACCAGGAAGAGCAGATGGCGCTCGTCCGGCGACTCCGCGAAGCCGGTGAGGTACTGGAGGTTCCGACTCGGGAAGAGCACCAGCGCGTCGCCCGCGCCCGCCCGAAGCGCGCGCTGCGTCCCCTCGACGCGTCGGCGTCGGAGTTCCGCCTCGGTCCCGTGGTCGTCCGCGTCCGTCTCGCTCATGGGTCGTCGCTGTGGCGGCCGGCGCTTAGCTCCGACGGTACGGTGCGGCGCCGGAGGGTTCTGGACGCTGCCGGACGGTAGAGCGGCGGTTTCGAACCATCGAACCGGCCGTGAATCCCCGGTTCGTGACCGGTAGGCAGTCATTACCCAAGTGAGTGGCGCACGTTGTCACGTCCATGAGCACCGACGCGCCGGCGTTCGACTGTCTCGCCTGCGGAACGCGCGCCAGCACGGAGCGGGTCGAGTACGACGCGCTCGGCTACGCGGTCTGTCCCGTCTGCGGTCGCTCGACCGCGCCAGCCTCGGCACCGGTGCGGACACCGTCGAGTGACGACCGTGACGCGGGGCTTCCGACCGCCGACGGCGCCTTCGAGTGGGGCGAGACACGCTGATCGGAACGCCGAGGCCGTCGGCGCCTCCGACGGCGGACCGCGCCCTTTTACTCGCCCGCGGGCGGACCGCCGGACATGGACTGGAGCGTCAGCCGCGACCGGGACGGCGTGACCGAGTGGGAACGAGGCGACGGGCTCGCGACGGTACGGGTCCGCGAGAAGGGCGGAGCGAGCGGATGGGTCGTCCGGATCGACGTGCTCGAACAGGCGGCTGACGGTCCCGACTACCGCCGGGAGTCGGTGGCCGACGAGGACGACGCCGCGGATCTCGCCGAGGAGTGGCGCGAGGCGTTCGCCGACCCGGCGTGACCGGCGACGCTCCCGAGCGTGACCGGCGGCGCTCTCGAAGTCGTCGTCGGTGTGAGCGCCGGCGACGGTCGCGAACTACTGCAACCGCTCCGTTCGCTCGACGAGCGGATGGCGTGCGTAGTCGACGATCTCCACGTCCGATAGGTCGTCGAGCCCCTCCTTCTCGGCGGTTTTGGCCATGCCGAGGTCGACCGGGTCGTCGAGGACGATAACGTACGCGTCCATCTCCTCGATGTCCAGTTCCGCGGCCGCCATCACGCGGTGGTGGCCGTCCGCGAGGTAGAGCGTGCCGCCGTTGTCGATGACGACCAGCGGCTCCGCGAGCCCCCGCTCGAGCTCGTACTGCCGCCCCTCAAGCTCGTCGGCGTAGACGCGTCCCTGCGTCGGCGTGAGCGCGGACAGGCGGACGGTCCGCCGGTTCTGGTCGAGGGAGACGTCGTGGATCTGCTCGAGCGTCCGCATCAGCTTGCCGACCTTCCCGGGCGTCGCGCGCTCGATCTGCGACCGGATCACGTCCGTGTTCGAGATGATCCCCACGAGGTTGCCCGCGTCGTCGACGACCGGGAGCTTCTGGATACCCGACCGCAGGATGACGCGCGCCGCGTCCGTCACCGCCATCGCCGGATGCGCGACCACGAGGTCGTCGCTCATCACGGTGAAGATCTGCGCGTCCGGGTCGGCCAACAGCAGGTCGCGGGCGCTGACGAACCCCTCCACCTGCCGCCCTTCCGTGACGGGGAAGCCGTTGTGGCCGTCGCTGTCGACGATCCGCTCGGAGACCGTGGCCACGGTGTCGTCCGGCGCGACCGTCTGCACGTCCCGCGTCATGTACTCGCTGACGGTCGGCTTGCCGCTCATAAGCGACCCGTACGCCACGGCTGCGTAAAAAGGCGTCCTCGTCGCCGCCGCGTGTGCGGACGGGCTCTCGACCGCCGTCCTGGGTGGAGTCCCGACCGCCGCCCCCGGCCCGACGTCGATCGGCGCTACGTGACAAGAACTATCTCGCCGGCCGCCCGTCCCTCTTCCATGCCGAAGTTCTCCGACCGCGTCGAGCGGATCTCGATCAGCGGGATCCGCGAGGTGTTCGAGGCAGCCGGCGAGGACGCGATCAACCTCGGGCTGGGTCAGCCCGACTTCCCGACTCCCGACCACGCGCGCGAGGCCGCCGTCGAGGCGATCCGCGCCGGGGAGACGGACGCCTACACCGGCAACAAAGGGATCCTCCCGCTCCGAGAGGCCATCGCCGCCAAACACGAGCGGGACCAGGGGATCGACGTCGACCCCGACGACGTGATCGCCACCGCGGGCGGCAGCGAGGCGCTCCACATCGCGCTGGAGGCGCACGCCGACCCCGGCGACGAGGTGATCATCCCCGACCCCGGCTTCGTCTCCTACGACGCGCTGACGAAACTGACCGGCGCCGAACCGGTCCCCGTCCCGCTCCGGGACGACCTCACGCTCGACCCCGCGGCCGTCGAGGAGGCGATCACCGACGACACCGTCGCCTTCATCCTCAACTCGCCGGGGAACCCCACCGGCGCCGTCTCGCCGCCCGAGGACATCAGGGATTTCGCACGTATCGCCCGCGAGCACGACATCCTCTGTGTCTCCGACGAGGTGTACGAGTACACCGTCTTCGACGGCGAACACCGCTCGCCCGCGGAGTTCGACGACGGCGGCAACACCGTGATCGTCAACTCTTCCTCGAAGCTCTACTCGATGACCGGCTGGCGGCTCGGCTGGGTGACGGGGGCCTCCGAGCGCGTCGAGCGCATGCTCCGCGTCCACCAGTACGTGCAGGCGTGCGCGTCCGCGCCCGCGCAGTTCGCCGCGGAGGCGGCGCTGACCGGCGACCAGTCCATCGTCGCGGAGATGACCGAGTCCTTCGAGCGCCGGCGCGACCTGCTCGTCTCGGGACTGGAGGCGGTCGGCATCCACGTCCCCACGCCGCGGGGCGCCTTCTACGCCATGCCGGAGGTGCCGGAGGGATTCGTCGACGAGTGCATCGAGCGCGGCGTCGTCATCGTTCCCGGCGAGGCCTTCGGCGAACACGGCGAGGGGTACGCGCGCATCTCCTACGCGACGGACGAGGAGGAGCTCCGCGAGGCCATCGACATCATGCAGGACGCCTACGAGGCCGTCACCGCACAGGCGTAGCGCGCCGGCCTACTGGAACATCCCCCGCGTCGACACCTGTTGGCCCTCCTCGGCCGCCTGCTGGAGCTGTTGCATCAGCGCCTCGCGCTGCTCGACGATCTCCTCGGCCTCCTCGACCAGCCGATCGGTGTCGATCGACACGCCCGCGATCGGCTCGATCCCCGCGTCGATCAGTTTCTGTGCGCCCTGCGGGTCGGGGAACCGCGGGTCCGACTCCACCAGCAGCCCCACGGCGTCCACGTCGCGCTCCTTCGCCTCCTGAAGGAACGCCCCGCCCGGCCCCTGCACCATGCCCGTCTGTGCCGGCGGCGGCACCTCCGCGTCGTCCAGGAGCCCCTCCGCCTCGCCGGTGGCGATGCCGTGCACGTCCGGCACCGCTCCCGGTTCCCGTTCCTCCGCGACCCCCGCGAGGTAGATCGGCGTCGCGGCGTTCTCGATGACCCAGTCGGTGAACGCCTCCACCAGTACGTCGGCCTGCACCGCCTCGATGGGGACCGCACTCTGTAACACGACGAGATCCGCCTCGGGCGCCGCGAACAGCCGCATCGGCGACTTCACCGCGCGCTCGTCGTTCTCGAACACCGCCACCGGCGGAAGCCCCTCGTTGGTTATCTCGCCGTACTCGACCATGTCCAGTTCCTCCACCACGTGGTCGGCGGCGATCTTGCCCACCAGGCCGACGCCGGGCAGGCCCTCGACGAGCGTCGGCGACTCCAGTTCCACGTCGTCGCGCGTCCGGATCTCGACCATGCCCGAGGTCACGAGCGCCGGTGAAAAAGGCGTTCGGGCCGGCGGGCCGGTCCGCGCCGCGTCCGGAGCCTCCGTCCGTCTACCGCCCGGATCAGTCCCCGTGCCGCCCGTGTTCCACCTTCAGACACCGGTCCTGCACGACCGCGATCCCCGCGGCCTCGGCGCGCGCGGCCGCCTCGTCGTCGCGAATGCCGAGCTGCAGCCAGAGGCCGTTCACGTCGCCCGCGGCGTCCCGCCGCGCGAGCGCGTCGTCGACGATCCCCGACACCTCATCGCTCGGCCGGAACACGTCCACAACGTCGACGTGGACCCCCTCCGGCACCTCCGTCAGTCGGTCGTAGGCCGGCTCCCCGAGCACCTCGTCGGCGAAGGGGTTCACCGGCACGATCCGGTAGCCGTGCTCCTGCAGGTACCGCGGCACGTCGTGGGCGGCCTTGCCCGCAGTCGTCGAACAGCCCACGACCGCGATCGTGTCGGCCGCGAGCATGTCGCGTATCGTCGCCTCGCTCGCGGTCCCCGCGTCGCCGGCACCGTCGGCGCCGGTTCTCCCGCTATCGGTGCCGCCGCTGTGCTCCGAGTTCTCGTCTCCCATAGCGCCGGATACGCGGCGCGGCGACAAAAAGCTACGACTGGGCCAACCGGACGGTCGGCTCCCCGTCCTCCTGGGTCTCGACGATGCCGTCGAACAGCTGTTTGAGCGTGTTCATCGTCTGGTCGTCGTGGGCGGTCGAGTCGATGCAGAACAGCCCCAACCCGTCGACGCTCTGGATACGGCCGGTGAACACGTGCAGGAACCGGAAGACGGTCTGCAGGTCCGCGTACATCAGCAGCGTCGACAGCGAGTGGACCATGATCCGGTTGCGCTCGATCCCCTGGTTGCGGTAGAACGCCTCGAGGAACTCCGAGAGCTTGATCCCGATCCCGGTCATGTCGACCGGCGAGGAGGCGTACTTGATGCGGTCGTCGTCGCGGACGTCGCTGACTCCCTGCTGGCGCGTGACGCAGTCGACGACCGCGACGGGTTTGCCCTCGTAGCTCACGCGCTTGGCGTAATCCTTGAGGATCCGGTCGGCGGAGTCCTTCGTGGTCACGACGATGGCGGCGTCTCCCCCCTCGGTGCCCTCGGCGAGCAGGTCGAGCGCGAGGCTGCGCTTGCCCGTCAGCGGAGGACCGGTCAGGAGCAGGTTCGTCCCCGGTTCGACCTCCGCGTCGAGGCGCGGACGGAGGTCATACATGTAGGGGCCTCGCCGTCGGACCCGCGGCCTGTCGAGGCACGGTCGAAGGACGCACCATCCTACCGGGAGTCATCAACTGATGTGAACATGCTCTGTGCGGATAATATTCTTTTTGATCGCCCTGTCCGAGACCCGCGGTTACAGCAGTACGACGACCCGCCCGGCGATAAACCCAACGACCGCGATCAGCATGCCCGCTTTCAACTCTCGCTGTGCCGTCCCCGGCGCCGAGAACGACCGCGCGGTCGCACGGAGCATCACCGCGTCCGCGGGCACGACGAACGCCAGATAGACAGCCCCGAACGTCCCGTTCAGGAAGGGGATCACGCTCGCGGCGACCGCGACCGCCATCGCGACCGCCCCCGCCCACAGCGCCCGTCGCTCGCCGATCGCGATCGGGAGCGTGTTGAGCCCCTCCTCGCGGTCGCCGGCCACGTCCTCGACGTCCTTGACGATCTCCCGGGTGAGCGTGGCGATCCCCGCCAGCACGAACAGCACCCACGCCCCGAGCGGCGCGCCGACCGCGGCCCCGCCGAACAGGAACGTCGACCCGGTGAGGAAGCCGACGACGAGGTTGCCGACCCCCGGCAGCCCCTTGAACAGCTTCGTGTACGCCACGAGCAGCAGGAGGTTGAACACCGCGATCGCGATCGCCGTGACCGGGAGGACCGCGGTCGTCGCGACCGCGCCCGCAAACAGCGCGCCGGAGAACCACAGCGCCTCTCGCGCCGACACCGCGCCCCGCGGAATGGGCCTGTCCGGCCGGTTCACCGCGTCGATCTCGCGGTCGAAGTAGTCGTTAACCGCGTTGCCCGCCCCCGTCGCGAACCCCGTCGCGAGCACCGCGGCCGCGACCGCGACCGCGTCCGCGACCGTCGCCCCCGCCACGAACGCGCCCGTGAACGTGAGCACGCCCGCCGCGACCGCGTTCCCCGGCCGGGTCAGCTCGAGGAACCCCCGAGCCCGACTGCGCCACGACATGCACGCCCATGTCCGGCCCGGCGAGTTAAAGGGCGTGGACTCACGAACCCCGATGGCGGAGATCGCGGGAGTTAAAAGGTCGTACGGAGTAGGGACGCGCGTCGGGCGCTTAGCTCAGCCTGGACAGAGTACTTGGCTTCGGACCAAGCTGCCGCGGGTTCAAATCCTGCAGCGCCCATTCGTTTTTCGAATGGATCACATTCGCAAGACGGCGGTACATCGTTTATAAATGAGCCGTCGTGCGCGCGCTTGATTTCATTCGATTATCGAACGGGCCCGCTGCTGTCCTGCGATTCGTCAGTATTTGCTGGGCAACCCGGGACATAGATCTCGGTTCTGACCTCGCGCCCGCCAGAAACGGTAAGCCTCCCACGGAATTGCCACAGATGGTTCCTTTTCTTGCGGAAAAACGTGGTTCCGACCTCGTCTCCGTTATGCTGGTGTGTTAGCTTCTCTGACCAGATTCTGTATTTCGACAAACGTGAGTGGGGAGATTTTCCGACGGTCTCCCGTCTCAGTGTAGAGAATGCTGGTGGTGATTTCTCGATCCGGGTAGACCTCGTTGGCGACGTGGTAGTAGACGCTCAGTTGCTTGCGGTACTCTTTTTCACCGTGTCGCCCACGGTCGGTCTTGTAGTCGACAATCTCGACACGGTCCGGCGTCACGTGAACCAGGTCGACGACTCCAGAGATGGTTACACGTTCTCCATCAACCGTGAGCGGCAGGTACGCGTCCTCCTCGACTAACAACTCGCCGTCAAGCTCATCGAGGAACTCCTTGACGTGCTCTTCGTCAGTATTCCGCGGCTCGACACCCTCACCGAGCACGTACGCCTCGGCGAAGTCGTGGACCTGCGTCCCGAACTCGGTCCCGCGGCCGCCTTCGACGTCCTCAAAGACGTCGTCGCGCATGAGCGTGTGCGGAGTGTGGCCGCGTGGGCCCTCCGGGACCGGCATCTCGACCTGGAGCGCAGTCTGTTCCGTCTCGTCTCGTGTGCTCTCCGCGACGTCGGGGGTGACTGTCTCCACCTCGACTGGGAGTTCTTCGATGAAGGTGTTCGGGTCCTCGCCGGCGGTGAAGACGACGTGGCTCTCGGCACGCGTGATGGCGACGTAGAGGAGCCGGCGCTCCTCGTCGTAATTGCGAGGCAAACACTTCCGGAGGACGTCGGCCTGCCAGTTGTCGTAGACGTGCGGCAGCCCGTGCGCTTTCTCCGAGTACACTTTTCGCTGCCGCAAGCCGACCGGGTCGTCGTAGCGAATCACCCCGCCACCACCGCCACCTGGCGGGAATCGCCCGCTGTTCATGTTCGCGAGGATGACGATGGGGTACTCAAGACCCTTGGTGGCGTGAATCGTCTGGACTGTCACCGAGTTCGTTCCCGCGCCGGCGTGCACTTCGTGGGTACTCCCGGCCTCGATGGCGCGTTCGATGAACCGGATGAGGTCACCACGCGTCTGCGTGGTCGCGTTGTGGACGGACTGGAGCGTGTGCAGGACCACGTCGGCGGTCGGCCCGTCGTAGCCGTAGCGGGCGAACACGCGCCGCGCGACGCCGCCGAGCGTCTCCATCGACCCTAATTCCTCGCGGAACGCCGCCACGTTCTCGGGGTACGCTTCGCGTTCGAGGATCGCGTCGATCTCGTCGAGCGTGTAGCCCGCTCGCTCGAGCACGACCGCCCAGCCGCGGTCGATGTCGTCTTCGAGGATGCGCAGCCAGGCGAGCAGGAGCTTCGCCTGATCAGTTCGGAAGAGCTCGATGCCGCCCTCGTACGCCATCGGCAGGCCGTACTCCTCGGCAGTCCCGAGCAACTCGCGGCCGAAGTCACGAGTGCGCGTCAGGACAGCGATGTCACCGTACTGCGGCGACCGGAGATCCCCGTCCTCGTCCTCGACGCGGTAGTCCTCGTTGCCGACGATTTCCTGTACCTTTGCCAGCACCGCCTCCTGCTCCTCGTCGCTCTGGACGGCCTCGATGGTGGTGTTCTCGTAGTCCGCGTTCGACTCCAGCGAGACGATGCGATCGTCGACCGCCCCGACGTCGACGTCGTCGCGATTCGCCGCAGGGACTCGCAGGCCGTGTTCCGAGAAGTCGAGGATCTCCTGGGTGGAGCGGTAGTTCTCGATGAGTTCGATGGTGGTGACGGGCCTCGTCGGGAACGAGATGCGTTCGTGGTCGCTGTTCAGCTGGTCGACGAACCGATCGAGGCGGGCTTCGAACTCGACGATGTTGTCGACGTCGGCGTACTGGAAGCTGTAGATGCTCTGCTTCCAGTCCCCGACGACGCAGACGTTGTTCGTCCCCGCGAGCAACAGCGCGAGTTTGAACTGGATCTCGCTGGAGTCCTGGAACTCGTCGACCATCACGTACTCGAACGCGACGTCGTCGCGCAGCTCGTGGTTCTCACAGAGGAGGACGAACGCGAACAGCTGGAGCATCCCGAAGTTCAGGTAGTTCCGCCGCAGCGCGAACCGCAGGTACTCGTGGTAGACGTCGTGGACGAATCCCTTCAGTTCCGCCCGTTCCTCCTCGAAGACCCGCTGGGCGAGGTCGTCGGGCACCTGCTTGCCGCTGCCGCGAATCTCCGACTTCTCGGGTGCATCAGGCAGGTAGGTCTTATTTCGACCGTACCGGCCGAGTTTCGACCGGAGCAGCGACTGCTTGCTCCCGCCGTTCCGCGGTTCGTTCAGCTCGTCGAACAGCTGTTTGAACGCGGCGAAGTCGCCGTCGAGGTGCTGCTCGCCGTCACGGTACCAGCCCTCAGCGTCGGGGAACACACCCTTCGCTGCGAGCTGATTGACGAGATCGAGCAGCTCGTCCGGGTTCGAGAGCGCGCGGAAGACGTCGTCGTACTCGGGATGGTCGTCGCTGAACCGGTCGATGAACTCGCCGAACAGCGCTTGCTCGACGAGTTCGTCCTCGATGATTCGCGTCGACCCGGTGATGCGGTCGTCGATGCCGAGATATGTTGGCGCGGCGTGACCGTGCTCTTCGAGGACGTCGTGGCACAGCGAGTGGAACGTCTGGATGGGGGCGTCCGCGAGTTCGCGCATCCCGTAGTGACAGTGGCCCACGATGCGCTCTTTCATCTCCGCGGCCGCGTTGTTCGTGAACGTCACCAGCAGGACGTCATCAGGATCGACGCCGTCCTGGGAGACGATGTTGGCGTAGCGGCGCGTCACGGTGAACGTCTTGCCGGTTCCAGCGCCGGCGTCGACGAGGTGGAGACCGTCCGTGCTATCGATGAGTTCCTGTTGCTGATCGTTCGGTTCGAGGTCGGTCATCGGTCACCCTCCAAGAGTAGATCGCGGTTGTCCACGTAGCGGTAGTTCGGTTCGCCGCCGAGTCCGTCGATCGGGAAGCGCTCTGCCCCAGCGCGTCGTCGGTTCAACTCCTCGAGGCGCTCGTCGACGAACGCCTCGAACGCGTCCAGGTCGTTCTCGAAGAACGTCCGTCCACGGACGCGCGTCAACTGGCGCATCGCCTGCTTGCAGCCCGACTCGACGTACTTGTAGTCGCCGACGCAGTCCTTCATTCGTGCCGTCAACTCCTCGCCGAACGCCGACGCGATGAGTTCGTCGCTGTCAGTTGTGTCCGGGAGAGGGGCCTCGCCGAAGACCGCAGCGTAGTCCTCGTAGGCCACCTGCGAGAGCGTCTTCTGGCAGTTGTTCGCGCCGTCCGCGACCAACTCGTCGAAGAACGTCTTCGAGCGGGCGTACTCGTCGAACGGCATCGGGTGGTACGAGACCGTCGTCAGCGTGTCGTCGAGGTCGACCTCGCCCGCGACGACGTCGTCGAGCGTCTCCAAGAAGTGGAAGAACGTGAACTCCAGTTCCTGGTCGGGGTACTGCGAGCGCCAGTGCGTGAGGTACAGTAGTGCCTGGAAGTTCGGCGAATCGCTCGGCGGGTTGAGTGCCGAGTTCTTGACGACCTGGGAGGCGCTCTTGCGACGGCCGCTCTTGTGGTCGACCAGCCGCGACGGCGAGTGAATCAGGTCGATCTTGCCTTTCAGGCCCAGGTCGTCGTTCTCGAACCACCGTTCAGTGATGGGAGAGTCGACGGGCCGGTCGAAGCGTTCGGCGAAGACGTTGCTTCCCCAGTCGCTTGTGGTGGTGAGGAACTCGCCGTCGACCGGCGTGTTCTCCTCGAAGAAGGCGACGATGGTCTCCAGGCCGGCGCGGTACTTCGTTCGCCTCGTCGCTTCGTCGACCGACCGGACGAACGGTCGCGTCTCTTCGAGAATGTAGTCCACGACGTCGTCGATGACGTCCTCGTCGACGAACTCGGGGTGGTGGATGTAGAACTCGGCGAAGTCGTGGAAGAGATTTCCCTCCGTGAAGTAGTCCTTGTCGGGGCCGTCGACGAGCCTGCCGAAGAAGTGGTCGCGGGGCGAGTTGATGTACGTGCCGAGGCTCGACTGGCTGATCGTCGAGACTTCGCTGGTGGTGGCGTCGACCGGTTCCTTCTCGAAGCCGCCCCCGGAACGATCGAACTGTCGCGTGTGCGTTTCTGAATCCAGGTCGCTGAATCGTTCGAACTCCTCGTCGAGCAGTTCCTCGAAGTAGAGACACGGCGTCACCGGCGAGCCGCCTTTCGCGTCCTGCACGAGGTAGTATTGTGTCGTCCCGCTCTGAAGGAGGAGCTGGAACTGCTGGATGTTGCGCGTGTACTGGGCGTCCTGATCGACCCAGGGACGTCGCGGCGCCGAGTGCGTCCAGTCCTCGTCGAGTCCCAGGTAGAAGACGACCGGGCGATCGACGTACGCGGCCGACTTCGCGTCGGCGAGCAACACCCCCTCGTCGTCGCGGTCGACGGGGACCTCGTAGCTCTGGAGGTAGAACACGAGCTGGTCCACGGCGCGTTCGGTCGCACGCGTGTCGGCGATGCCGAGCGTCTCCAGCTCATCACGGAACGCGTCGAGTCGGCGATCTGCCCTGTCCTCGAACCTGTCGAGTGCCTCGGCGAACGTCCGGTCCCCGATGTGGTCACAGAAGTCGACGACCCAGTCCAGTTCGCGGTCGTCGAGTTCGTACAGCCGTTTTTCGTCGTGTTCGACGTCAAGAGAAACGTCGAGTCGTGCGAGGAGCGGCCGTACCTCGCCGACGCGAGTGTCGGTCCCGCCGTGTGCCGCGCGAAGCAACTGGACGAACGTGCGGTGGTCGGGGTGGTCGACGAAACCGGGGCCACCGTAGAACGGGACGTCGTCAGCCTCGAAGGCGGACTCGACGAGTGCCGAGAACTCACTCCCCTGATCGAGCACGACGGCGACGTCGTCGGCGTTCTCCTCGGTGACGGCGTCGACGACCGTGTCGACGATCGCCGTCGAGGAGTCGAAGATGTGGAACGGCGGTCGGTCGAACTCCCGGTCGTCGAACGTGTCGTACGTATCGTAGTCGTCGGGGAGGATCGAGCGCTCCAACCGGGTCAGCTGGTCGGCGCCGACGACCGCGACATCCCGGTCGGCGTCGATGCGGTAGTCGGTGAGTCGCTGCGACGTCGTCTCGAGGTCGGCGATGTACCCGACGGCTTGTCGTGTCGCGTCGTCGACGTACGCGTCGTAGTCGAGAATCGCCTCGAGGCGGCCGCGGTGTTCCCAGCACTGCAGAATGTTCCCAATGGCGTAGGCGCCGCGCTTCCAGTCCAAATCGGTCTGCTCGACGAGTTCGAGGAAGGCGATGCGGTCCTCGGCTTCTTCCCGGCGGCCCGCCGCGAGACGACGCGGCGTGATCGCGAACGAGCCGAGATGTGGCCGGTCGATACGGCGGTTCAACGCGCTGGCCAGCGGCGCGTCGGGCACGACGACGAGGTCGTATCCGGCGACCTCCTCGTAGAGGCCGTCGATCGATTTTGCCCGGGGAAATGACACGACAGAGACCGTCGGCTATCAACTAATAAAGGTTCATAGAACCACGAGATATCGACACCGCCATCCTGGAATCCGTCTCGGAGGTCTTCCTTAAGCAACGTCTTCTTCGCGTTCGATCGACACGTGTCTCACCTGTTTTGTTGAATCCGATGGCGAGGTCGGGGTCACCGTTTGAGCGCTTGTTCGAGGTCGTAGACTGTGACGGCCAACACGAGTTCGCGGAGCTCGCCCCTGTTAGGTCGAGCGATCCGCCCCGTCAACCGGGGAACCACAGTTAGCCAGTCTCGAACGCGCCCCCGCCAGTAGCGGTGTGACGGCTGCTAACCGTGGAGCGGCGCCGCTTCGAGCGGCGACCGTCGCCACACCCCGGCGAGCAGCGCGGACCAGACGACGCCGATGAAGGAGAACGCGAGGACCGTCGTGAGGACTCTCGGGTCCGAGAACTCGGTCGTCGCGATGAACAGCGCGATCGCCGCGTTCCGGGCCGCGGTCGTCGTCGCCAACACCTCCCGCGTCGCTCGCGCCGGACCGCCGAGGCCGTACCCGGCGAGGAGCGACGCTCCGACGGCGACCGCCGAGAGCCCCAGCGTCCCCGTCCCGACGAGGGACGCCAGGCTGTCGCTGTAGACGACGACCAGCAGAACGATCAGCCCGACGAACGTGTAGTCGGAGAGCCGCTGGACGGGGGGATGGAGCCGGTCCGCGAGCGACGGCACAACGGACGACGTCCCGAGCCCGAGCAGTAGCGGAACCAGCTGGATGCCCAGAACCATCCGGCCGATCGCGACGGGATCGACGGCGGCATCGCCGGGGAGCAGCAGCCACAGGGAGGCGGGGATCGTCACGACCGAAAGCAGACAGAGGATCGCCATGAGGCCGCTCGCGAACGCCACGTCGCTGTCGGAGAGCTCCGCGAGCTTCGGGCCGAACGGGGCTCCGGGCGACACCGCGAGCAGCACGATCCCGGCCGCGAACCCGGTCTCCACGGGAACCGCGTGCACGAGGAGGGCGGCGAGCAGCGGGACCGCGACGAGGTTCACCGCCAGGGAGTTCGTCAGCAGCCGCCGCTTTCGGAGCGCGTCGGTGATCTGGCTGACGGAGAGTTTCACGCCCATCGAGAACATCGTCGAGAGGACGAACACCGTCGTTACGGCTTCGACGACCGCCTGTCCGGAGGGCCCTGCCATTCCTCGTCTCGTACACGTTTCGGTGTCCGGTCGTTTGTCTGCTCCGGTTTTCGATGGTCGGTCCGTTCCGAGGGCTGCGGCGCGGCCGTCGCCGCGAGCAACAGCGTAATGGTCGCCCGGACTGTTTGTCGAGGTGACACGCTCATGGAGGATCCCCGCCGACTCGTGGCGTTCGAGGCCGACGGGTCCAGCCTTCGCGTCCGGGACACGTTACACGGGGAGGCGATCACGCTCCGGGCGGGACGGGACGTGGACCCGAAGCCGGCGCTGACGGACCTGTTCGTCGTGCCCGTCGACGACGCGGTGTCGTTCCGAACGGACGGTCTCCGGATCGGCCCGCACACGGGCGCGATCGTCCGCAGCGACACCGGCGACCACATCGGCGGCTTCTCCGAAGACTGGGTCGACCATCCGCGCGGCACGTACGTCGTCGACATCGGTGGCCCGGTGAAGCTGTACGTCCGGATCCCCGACACCGGGCTGTCGGGCGGGTACGAGACGCTCGAACGCAACGGCGGGACGCTCCACCTCGAGTTCGACGGGGACCGCACGGTGACCGTCGGTGCCCGCTCGCACCACGAGCGACCGGAGGCGCGGATCACCGTCCCGGACGACCCGACCGCGCTCGCGGAGGCGTTCTCCTACCTCGGGTCGTCGATCAAGGAGTTCTCGCCCGAGCGCTCCTGGCCGACCCTCCGCGGCCATCCCCCGGCGATCGCTCGCGGGGACGAACTCCGGATCCCGGACGCGCTCTCGAAGCCGCAAAGCGGGGTGACGGTTCGGGTTCCGCCGACGTACGCGGCCCTCTACGAGGTGGCGCCGCTCGCGTTCTACCTCGGCGCCGAGGTGGTGCCGGGGGAGCGCCCCGAGCTGCACCTCGAAAACGGCTACGTCGAGCCGCTGGAGACCCCGACGGAGCCCCTCGCGGACCGGGTCGACGCCCTGTTGGGCCGCGTGCTGTTGCTGGACTCGGTCGTTCGCGTCGGCGGGTATTTCTCGAACGCCCGGCACGAGTACGACGAGATCGCGGGCGACCTCCCGTTTTACCCCCCGGAGCTGTACGACGCGTCGCTGTCGGCCCAGCTGATGGAGTACCTGGAGGTCTCCCCGTCGCTGCTCGACCCCCACGTCCCGGAGCGACCGCTGCGGGCGACGCTCCGGGACGACCCGGTCGACGCCGAGCTGATCCCCCACCTGCTGAACGACCTCGCGTCCGTCTCGGTCGACCGGGACGGCGAGCGGTCCTCGATCGGGACCGGCGACCGCGACGCACTCGCCGTCGGGCGGACCGGTCGTCCGGTTGCGAGCGGCGAGACGCTCCTCGTCCCCGGCGCCTACGAGGCGGGGCTCGACCGGTCGCCGCGCGAGGTGTCGGACGGTGAGGTGCTGTTCGTCATCGACGGCGAGCAGGCGGCCGCGTGGCGCGGGGTTCGCGATGCGGTGACCGAGGAGTTGGACCCCACCGTCTCGGTCGGCGACGTGCTGGTGGACCCGACCAGCGAGGCGCTCGCGGCCGCCCTCGGCGACGGGTACGACCTCGTCTGCTGTCTGCGTCCGGCGGTCGACGGCGGCGTCGCCTGCGCCGACGGCGTGCTCTCGCCGGACGAGGTCGACGCGGTCGACGCGTGGGGGCTGCTGCTCGCGGGGCCGGAGGCGCTCGACGTCTCGGCGGCGCTCTGTGACCGGGAGGTCGTGACGGCGCTCGCGACGGCCGACCCTCCGACGCCGACGACTGTCCGGCGGTTGCTCCGATGTCTCGTTCGGGGGCACGGCTTCGCGGAGGCCGCGCGGTTCGTCGGGAGCCAAGAGCTCGGCGACCACTGGACCGTGGGCGCGCAGCCGCGGCCGGTGTTCCGGCGCGAGGGCGGGTCGATCCCGATCCGGGTCTCGGTCGAGTCGGAGGCGCCGGACAGCTACCGCCTCTCGGTGTGGACCCACTTCGTCCGGGAGAACCGGCTCGGTTCCGTCACCGCCCTCTACGACGACGCCACGCCCGACGCGTTCCAGCTGACCGGGAGCGACGTCGAGCAGCCCGTCGCCCGGTCGGCGGAGAAGGTCGCCGAGCTCCTCCGAGACCCCGACTACATCGTCCGCCTCGACGGGACGCCCTATCACGGCGAGACGGAGCCGACTCCGGCGTTCGTCCGCGAGTTCGTGAGCGAGCGGCTCGACGACGAAGCGTCGCGCTGACGGGAGCGGTCACTCCTCGAACGACGCCATCCGCGCGAGCGTCTCGGCCAGCCGCGAGCCCTCCGGGACCGCCTCGCGGAAGGCGTCCGTCCCGAACGCGACGCCGTCGTTGACGGTGAGGAAGCCGAGTTCCTCCGGCGGCCCGTCGAGCCCGGTCAGGAACGCCACCTTGCGGACCGCTGGCACGTCCGCGACGCGGCCGCGGCTCTCGACGGAGGCGTACAGCGAGGCGTGTTCGGCCACGTGGTGGACGCAGGTCGGCGTGGGCGCGAACAGCAACAGCAGTTGGACCGCAGGCGTGGTCCGGCCGAGCGTCGGCCGGACGGCGTGGTCCTCGTCGCGGTAGAAGTAGCGCTCCATCCGGCGGTACTGTCGCAGCACCTCGTTGGCGCCGGTCGATCGCCTGACCGCGGCGTCCGCCTTCAGTTCGACGAGGTAGTCGACGCGCTCCGGCGTCCGCGCCCGGACGTACGCGTCCGCGACGCCGTGGGCTCCCTCGGCGTCGTACGGCTCCTCGAGTCGGACCTCGGCGGCGTCCGGGACCGCCTCGAAGTGGTCGACGAGCGCGGTCGCCAGCTCGTCCTCGCGCATTCGTGCGGATCCGCGGCCGCCTCGGATAAATCGGTGTCCATCGGTTGCCCGCCGGTCGCGGGGGGCGGACCCCGCCGGTCGCAAAGGGCGAAGCGTTGACCGCCCACTTCCCCGGTCGCGGGGGGCGGAAGCGCTGACCGCCCACTCCCCCGGCCGCGGCGGGCACCCTTTTGTCCCGGGCGACCGCACGGCACCCCATGACGGCCGTCTGCTTCGACATGTACGGAACGCTGTGTGACACCGGGAGCGTCGTGGACGCGCTCGCCCGCGAACTCGACGTCTCCGACGCGCTCGTGAGCGAATTGGACGCGACGTGGCGGACTCGCCAGCTCCAGTACAGCTATCAGCTCGCGCTGATGGACGAGTACCGCCCGTTCTGGCAGGTGACTCGCGACGCGCTCGACTACGCGCTCGCGCGGTACGACCTCGATCCCGACGAGGAGACGCGGCTCGCGGTGCTGACCGGCTACGAGGAGCTGACGCCGTTCCCCGGCGCGGTCGACGCGCTGGAGACGCTCGGCGACGCCGGCCACACCGTCGCGGTCCTGTCGAACGGCAACCCCGCGATGCTGGAGACGCTCGCGGAGAACGCGGGGCTCGCGCCCCACCTCGACGAGGTGATAAGCGCCGACGCGGTGGAGACGTTCAAGCCCGCACCCGCCGTCTACGAGCACGCCGCGGGGGCGCTCGGGGAGCCGATCGAGGACTGCTGGCTCGTCACCAGCAACGCGTGGGACGCTGCGGGCGCGGGGAGCGCCGGCATGCGGACCGGCTGGGTGAACCGCGCCCGCGACCCCCACGAGCGCATCGGCCCGGCGGTCACCGCCGTCGCGCCCGACCTCCCGGGGATCGTGCCCGAGGTCCTGTGACTACTCCTCGGACTCCGAGTCGGCTTCGTCGGTGACGGCCCCCTCCGACCGGTCCGTCACTCGGTCCACCGCCGCCGCCGCGCCCGCCGCGCCCGCGAGCCCGACCGCACCCGACACGACGCCGAATCCCGGCACGCTGCCGTCGGTCGCACCGCTCCCGGTCGCGTCCGTCGCGCCCGACTCCGTGGCGGTCGACGCCGGCGTCGCGGTTCCGCCGTTCCCGCTCCCGCCGTCCCCGCTCTCGCCCGTACCGCCTGCACCGCCCGCCGACAGATCCTCGCGAGAGAGGTCTCCGACGGTGACGTACGGGAGCACTGCCGGCGAGTCCGGCCCGTACTCGGAGAGCACCGCGGCGCGGTCGACGCCCTCCGGCGTGACGGCGTCCATGACGCGCGGGTCGTTCTCTCCGGTGCCGCCGCCGATGGTGTGTTCGCCCGCCTCGGCGGCGACGGCGCGGAGGCCGCCCTCCCCGAAGCCGTCGAAGGGACAGACGACCGCGGCGAGCGCGACGCCCGTCCCCTCCGTGTCCCAGCCGATGGGGTCCCGCGGGACGCCGACGGTGATCGTCGTCTCGCCAGACGTCACCGTCACGTCCGTGGTGACGCCGTCGCCGGCGGCGTTCTCGACCGTGGCGCCGGACTCGGGATTCACGTTGATCCGGTAGTTGTACGGCGCCTCGAAGGCGACGTTGGTGGCGGTCCGACCCCGCGTCGTCGCCGGGTCGTCCGTCTCGGGGTCATTTATGTACACCTGCGGGAGCTGGTGGCTGAACCCCACGTCGAACCCCCATGGGTTCCGCAGGGGCTCGGCGAACTCGAACTCGAAGCGGACGCGGTCGCGGGACTGGCGGACCGTCAGCCCCGCGAGGTCCCACGCGCCCTCGTAGTAGTCGCCGCCGGTCGGCGTCTCGTAGTTCCCTGGCCCCGGCGGCGTGCCGGTCGGCGCGTCGAACGACGCCACCTCCTCGAACGGCGTCACGAGCGGGACGTAGCCGATTTCGGCGGGCCGGCTCTCCGTGTACTCGAGCGCCTTCTCGCGGTCCACGTCCGCGTCGACCAGCAGGTCCACGACGTTCGGGTTCGCGTCGTCGTCCCGGCCGCCCCCGAACGCGTGGGCGCTCGCCTCGGCGTTCACCGGGACGACGTTTCCGGGCGCGTCGGGGTCGTAGCCGAGCAGGAGCGGGACGACGTTGAGGTCCTCGACGCCGCGCCCCTCGGCCGCGGCGGCGTCGACCGCCGCCTTCGGCACCGACGCGACGACCGCGTCCGTGGCGTCGTTGGTGGCGACCTCTCCCTCGGCGACGACGTTCCCCTCGGAGTCCTCCAGCCGCGCACCTCGCTGACCGTCCACGACGAGGCGACGCCGGTACGGGGCCGCGAGCGTCGCGTTGACGCCCTCGCGCGCCGCCGTCGTGCCGCCGTCCGCCTCGGGGTCGCGGAGGTACACCTGCAGGTGCTGGTGGGAGAAGCCTTCGGGGTAGTCTCGGGGGTTCGTCAGGTCGCTGTCCACCTGCGCGCGGAACTGGTAGGCGTCGGCGGTCTCGCGCACGTCGAAGGCGACGAGGTCGAAGGCGCCCTCGGCGTACTCGTCGTCGGTCGGGTAGGTGTAGCCGCCGGGACCGTGGTCGGTTCCCGAGGGTGCCTCGAAGGCCGCGACCTCCTCGCCGAGGTCCAGCAGGCTCGGCGTCTCCAGCACCGCGACCGTCTCCACCTCAACGGCGGTGGCGTCGGAGGGCGTCTCGACGCTCACGTCGGCGCCGGAGACGAGGTCGGTGCCGCCGACCTCCGGCCTGAGGTACACCGTCGCGGGGCCGTCGTCGAAGTTGATCAGGACGACGACGCGCTCCGGGCCGGCGACGTCGCGGTCGTCGAGGTCGCTCGCGTCGCGGCCGAACGCCAGCACGTCGCCCTGCCCGCTGTGCCACGCGCCCGACAGCGCGGCGCCGGGTTTGAGCGCGTCGAGGTCGTGATACGCGCCGATCAGGTCCCGGTAGAAGGCGAGGTGGGCGTCGTCGTACTCCGTCCAGTTCATGAACGCGCGCTTGCGGCCCCCCGGAGACACGTCGCCGCTTCTGGGGTCGTCCGAGCCCCGGTGGCGCCCCTCGCCGAACTCGGAGATGGCGCGCTCCTGTCCGTAGTAGACGTGCGGGACGCCCGGTAGCGTCACGCCCGCCGCCCACGTCGCGCGCTGGGCCTTCCTCGGGTCGCCCCGCGAGCCGTCGAGCGCCTCGTTGAGCGCGCGGAGCTCGTCGTGATTCTCGATGCAGTTCAGGAACAGCGTGTGGTCCGGGAAGCCGCGGGCGGGGCGGTCCCGGACCGCGTCCAGCAGGGTCTCGCCGCCGGCCTCGCCGCGGGCGACCGCGTGCGCGCCGGTGGTGAACCGCCCGGTGTCGAAGTGCATGTCGAACTCGTTCTCGGCGAAGGCGGGGTCGTTGGGGATCGCCTCGTCGAGCAGGAGGAACTCCGCGTCGTTGGCCCGACAGACCTCGCGCACGTCCTTCCAGAACGAGTGGGGGACGCCCCACGCGATGTCGCAGCGGAAGCCGTCGACGCCGACCTCGCCCGACCAGAAGTCCGCGACCGCGAGCATGTACGCGCGGAGCGCGACGTTGTCGAAGTTGAAGTTGGGGTGGAGCCGCAGGTTCCAGAACCCGGTCGCGTGCGGCGCCGGTTCGACGGTCTCCCCGCCCTGGACCAGCGGCGCGTCGATCCGGTCGAACCAGTCGAACGTGTCGGCGTCGGTCGCCCACGACTCGACGGTCGGCCAGAACTCCGGCTCCGTCGACCGGCTCGCGATGGTCTCCTGAAACTCGGGCATCGAGCGCCCGCAGTGGTTGACCACCAGATCGAGAACCACCCGAATGTCGCGCTCGTGGCAGGCGTCGATGAACTCCCTGTAGGCCGTCAGGGGGTCCGTTCCCGCCGGCGCGAGGTCCTCGGCGACCCCGAAGTAGTCGGTGATGTCGTAGCCGTGCGGGCCGCCGCCTGGCAGTTCGCGCTCGGCGCTGACCGCGGGGTGGATCGGCGTGAGCCACACCGCGTCGACGCCGAGTTCGTCGAGGTAGTCGACGCCGCGGGCGGGCGGGGGCTCCTCGCCCTCGCCGACCGCGTCCGGGTCGACGCTCCCGTCGACCAGCGTCTCGAAGGTGGTCCCGCCCCGGACGCCGGCCCACGAGCGCGTGAAGATCTGGTAGACGACCCCCTCGCGGATCCACTCGGGCGGGCGGTTCGGCAGGTCGACGCTTCCGTCGGGGTGGAGTTCGACGGTGTCGACCACGCTCGTCCGCTCGCCGTCGTGCGCCACCGCGTGGACGCGGGCGGACTCCCCGTCGAGCGCGCTCGCGTCGACGGTCGCGGTCGTTCCTGCGCCCTCCCCCTCCGCGACGACCTCGACGTCGGTCGTGGCGAGCGCGTCGCGGTCGTCCGCGAGGAAGTGCGCCGAGAGGTCGTCGGGCGTCGCGTCGCTGTCGGGGGCGAGTTCGGCGTTCGAGTCGACCGTGAACGTCCCCGCGGCGTCGTCGTAGGTCGCGCCGAGTTCGACGCGCGGCGGCCCGCCGGCTGCGTCGGGGCTCGGCGCCGGCAGCGCCTCGACGGTCAGCCGGTGCGTGCCGTCGGGGGCGTCGAGTTCGAGGACGTAGGTGCCCGGCGCGTCAGCCTCGAACTCCGCGACGTTGTCCCGGCCTTCGTCGTAGCGCGGCCGGTCCTCGTACAGCGAGGATGCGAAGGTGAGGCCGGTCTCTCCGTTCGCCTCACCGTCCCCCTCGCCGCCCGTCTCCGCGCCCGCATCGCTCGCGTCCGGACGCTCGATCACCGACCACTCGAAGTCGTCGGCGGCGTAGCCGTCCGGGTCGCGGGAAGGGGACGGAATTCCGGGCGCGAGGTTGTCGCGGTCGGTGATGTGGTCCGGGCCGACCCACGCGCTGTTCCAGAGCTTCTCCCCGACCGTGACGAACCGGGGATGGCCGGGGTGGAAGGAGTCGGTGCCGGTCGGCGTTCGCGCGGCGGGCGCGGTCCCGTCGGCGTCGATACCGCGGTCGTCGGCGCTCCCGGCCGCGGTGGTCGCACCGGGGACCGCGCCGAACACGCCGAGTCCGGCGATGCCGCCCAGAAGCGACCGCCGGTGGATCGCGGTCGCGTCGCGGTCGCTGCTTCCTCGCGCTACGTCGGTCAGTCGCGTCGCGTCGTCGGTGGGTGGGTCCTCGCTCATGGCTGTGAGCGCGAGCGCCGTGCCAACGCGTGGCGCGCTCGCGGGATACCTTCCGGTCCTCCGGCACCCGGTTAAATCTTTATGTGATTTTACTTCACAAGTACTCGCTCCGGCCGTGCGCATGCGGTGCTGTCGCGGTCGGCGCGCGCCGTGGCGACCGCGAAGCGTGTCGCCGCGGCCGAGGCTGGGGAGGTGTGAGGCAGGGGCGGCGTGAGGCTGTGGAGGCGTGAGGCTTCGGTGCGGTTGCAGGGCGGTTGCGGTGCTGTGCGGAGCGGTTCGGGGTAGGACTGAACGAAGCGGGACGGCGGCGAGCGCGCCGCCCGGTCAGTCCTGCGCCTCCCAGGGCGTCCGCTCGGCGTCGACGAACTCGAACAGGGACGCGTAGTCGTCGGGGAGCTGGTCGCGGAGCTGGTCGGTCTGGCCGCCCGGCAGCTGGTCGGCGACGAGCGCGACGACCGCCTTCGCGTAGAAGTCGGCGTCCGACGGGTCGATGGCGCCGCCCTTGCCGAAGGACACGTCGACGTCGTCGTAGTTGGCGCGGTCGGTCACGCGCTCGATAAATTCGTCATAGTCGAACCGCTGCCCGTGCTCGACCGCGAGCAGGAACCGGTCGATCTCCATCGGGAGGGGGCTGGCGAGGTCGGTCGCCCCGCCGGCGTCGACGCGTTCGCCGAGCGTCGAGAGGACCGCCCGCGTCGCACGCACGGCCTCCCCCTGCGTGCCGCCCTCGATGCGGTGCTGTACCTCGCCGGTGAAGTCGTCGAAGTTCATGGGTGATCCCCCGCTCGGGAGTGCTCCCGACGCGGGCCGGTTCGAGGTTACTCGCCTCGCCGGAAAGGGTTGGTGGCCAGACACGACGGCGGGGCGCGTCGACCGCGGACCGGACCGTCGGTCCGCGACCGGCGTTCACGACCGCCGGACGCGGACCACTTTCGCCCCGCCGCCGGAGAGGTTTTAACCCCCAGCGAGCAAGAACCGCCACAGAATGAGCTTCCAGTCGACCCTCGGCGAGGGGGAGGGGATCGCGGACGAGCTGGCCGAGAACCAGCGCCAGATCTCCATCGCCGAGTTCTTCGAGAAGAACAAACACATGCTCGGGTTCGACTCGGGCGCCCGGGGGCTCGTGACGGCAGTCAAGGAGGCCGTCGACAACGCCCTCGACGCGACCGAGGAGGCCGGCGTCCTCCCCGACATCTACGTCGAGATCACGGAGGTCGGCGACTACTACCGACTCGTGATCGAGGACAACGGGCCCGGGATCACGAAGGAGCAGCTCCCGAAGGTGTTCGGGAAGCTGCTGTACGGCAGCCGGTTCCACGCCCGCGAGCAGAGCCGCGGCCAGCAGGGGATCGGTATCTCCGCGGCCGTGCTCTACTCGCAGCTCACCTCCGGCCAGCCGGCGAAGATCACCTCGCGGCCGAAGGGGCAGGAGGAGGCCCAGTACTTCGAGCTGATCATCGACACGGACGAGAACGAACCGGAGATCAGCGTCGACGAGACGACCACGTGGGACCGCCCGCACGGCACCCGGATCGAGCTGGAGATGGAGGTGAACATGCGCGCCCGCAACCAGCTCCACGACTACATCAAACACACCGCGGTCGTCAACCCGCACGCACGGATCGAGCTCCGCGAGCCGGGGCTCGACGAGCCGCTGAAGTTCGAGCGGGCGACCGACCAGCTCCCCGCGGAGACCGAGGAGATCCGCCCGCACCCACACGGCGTCGAACTCGGGACGCTGATCAAGATGCTCGGCGCGACCGATTCCTACTCCGTCTCCGGCTTCATGCAGGAGGAGTTCACCCGGGTCGGCAAGAAGACGGCCGACTCGGTGCTGGACAACTTCCGCGACCGCCACTTCGGCCGCGAGATGGCGTGGTCGCCGCCCGAGGCGCACGACGACGCGGACGTGGCCCGCGCCGTGCAGTCCGCGGTCTCGAACAAGGGGAAGGAGGCGACCGCGGCGTTCGCGGACGGCGTGGCTGATACGGTCTCGAACAACGAGCACCTCACCCGGTTCGAACTCCGAGCGATCGTCGACAACGTCGCCGACGGGGTCGAAGAGGATACGGGACGCACCTTCGGGGCGACGGTCCGCGAGAACGCGACCGCGGCGGCGTGGGAGGCGATATCGGGCGCGAGCGCCGACGGCGAAGCGGACGACGAGCGGCTGATCCCGGACCTGTACGCGCTCACGGACGAGGCGACGAGCACGCGCAAGGACGACGCCGACGTGGAGGCGCTCGCCGAGGCGCTGGCGTATCGCTTCGCCGACCTCGACGACGACCGCTTCCGGCTGAACCGTGACGACCTCGACCGGCTCGTCGCCGACGCCGCGGCCTTCGTGGCCGAACAGCGCGAGGCCACCTTCGGCGAGACCGCCCGCGAGAACGTCGCCGACGCGCTGTGGGCGCGGATGCGGACCGTGCCCGACGAGACGCCGAACGTGGGATCGGTCGCGGAGGACCGCGACGCGGCGGCCGAGCTGCTGGAGGCGATGCGCGAGACGGACATCCTCGCGCCGCCGACCGACTGCCTGGCGCCCATCACCGAGGAACTGGTCGAGGCCGGCCTGCGCAAGGAGTTCGACGCGGACTTCTACGCGGCCGCGACCCGCGACGCGGAGGTCCACGGCGGCGACCCCTTCATCGTGGAGGCCGGCATCGCCTACGGCGGCGAGATACCGGCCGACGGCACCGCGCAGGTGATGCGCTTTGCCAACCGCGTTCCCCTCGTCTACCAGCGCGGCGCCTGCGCGACGACCGACGTGGTCAAGCGCATCGGCTGGCGCAACTACGGGCTCGACCAGCCCGGCGGCAGCGGGATCCCGAAGGGCCCGGCGGTGATCATGGTCCACGTCGCCTCGACGAACGTGCCGTTTACGAGCGAGTCCAAGGACGCGCTCGCGAACATCCCGGAGATCGAAGACGAGATCGAACTCGCCATCCGGGAGGCCGCCCGCGAGCTGAAGTCGTTCCTCAACAAGCGGCGCTCGATGCAGAAGCGCCGCGAGAAGCAGGACGTGCTCGGCCGCATCCTCCCGGAGATGGCCGACAAGGTCGCGGAGGTGACCGGGCGCTCGCGGCCGGACATCGACGGCGCGCTCGCGCGCATCATGAACAACGTCAGCGTCGAGCGCGAAATCGACGACGGCACCGTCACGCTCCGGGTCGAGAACTACTCCGACACCAACGAGGACCTGGAGGTCACGGAAATCGTCTCCGCGGAGCCGACCGACGCCTCCGACGGGACGGTCGTCGACATGGACGGCGAGTGGTTCCTCCAGTGGAAGCCGACCGTCGCGGCCGGCGAGGAGGCGACCCTGACGTACGCGGTATCGGACGACGCCGACTTCGACGTGAGCGTCGACGGCGTCGAGACTGAGAAACTCACGGTGAACGCCTGATGGCTACCAACGAACAGGAAGCGCGAGAACAGCTCATCGACCTGGCGGCGGAGTTCTACGACCAGTTCGCGGGCGGGCAGATCCCCGAGATGACCCTGCCCACGCGGACCAAGAGCAACATCGAGTACGACCCCGAAAGCGGCGTCTGGACGTACGGCGACCGCACCTCGACGCGCAGCGCCAACTCCGTGCGCGGCGCGCGGAAGCTGCTGAAGGCGGTGTACACGATCGAGTTCCTCGCCGACCAGTTGGAGGAGGACCGCTCGTCGACCCTACGTGAGCTGTACTACCTCTCGGAGTCGTGGGACAACGACGAGGCGCAGTTCAAGAGCCAGGACGAGTCGAACGACCTCGTCGAGGACCTCGAGATCGTCTCCGGGGTCACCCGCGAGGACTTCCACATGCGGCCGGAGGAGTCCGGCGCGACCCTGATGGGGCCGCTGGAGCTCCGCGAGCAGACCCGCCGCGGGGAACGCGAGATCCACTGTCAGGAGGACGTGGGCGAGGGCGGCTACCAGATCCCCAACAACCCGGACATGATCGAGTTCCTCGACCACGACATCGACTTCGTGATGTGCGTCGAGACCGGCGGCATGCGCGACCGGCTGGTCGAGAACGGCTTCGACGAGGCGTACAACTGCCTCGTGGTCCACCTCAAGGGCCAGCCGGCGCGCGCGACCCGGCGGATCACGAAGCGGCTCCGCGACGAACTCGAGCTTCCGGTGGTCGTCTTCACCGACGGCGACCCGTGGTCGTACCGCATCTTCGGCTCGGTGGCGTACGGCTCGATCAAGTCCGCGCACCTCTCGGAGTACCTCGCGACGCCCGAGGCGCGCTTCGTCGGGATCCGGCCCGAGGACATCGTGGAGTACGACCTGCCGAGCGACCCCCTCTCCGACTCCGACGTGAACGCGCTGGAGTCCGAGCTGGAGGATCCCCGGTTCCAGACCGACTACTGGGAGGAGCAGATCGAGCTCCAGCTCGACATCGGCAAGAAGTCCGAACAGCAGGCGCTCGCCAGCCGCGGGCTCGACTTCGTGACCGACACCTACCTCCCGGAGCGGCTCGACACGATGGGCGTGATCTAAGAGGGAGACTCTCGTCGGTGCGGTTTCTGTGACGGTGCCGGGGTCGGATCGGGCCGGCTACCCCTTTCAGTCCCACCCCGTACCGCCCCGCTCCTCCCCCACAGCACCGCAGGCCTCACACCTCCCCAGCCTCGGGCTGGACGCGGCCGCGGAGCCGCAACGCACCGCATCGCGGCCGCGTCCAGCCCTCCCTCGCGCGGTCGCGGCGACGCGCTTCGCGGTCGCCGCGGCGCGCGCCGACAGCACGGCACCGCGACCGCACCAGCACCGCGACCGCACCAGCACCGCGACCGCACCAGCACCGCGACCGCACCAGCACCGCACCTCGGAGGTCGCTGTGGCGACAGTTTCTCGGCCGGACGCAGGTTTTTAAGCGGTCACCCGCCATAGACGAGACGAATAGATGTCGGGGGACGTCCGCCGGGGTGGGGAGCCCGAAGACCGGATCGAGATGCTTCGCCGTCGCGTGGTCCGGACCTGGGAGATGCTTCGCGGCTCCGACGTGGAGGTCCGACCGTTCCGGCCGGGCGAGGACGGCCCGCTCGCCACCTTCTCGGCCCCCGACGGGCACGACGAGGTCGACCGCTACTGGGTGAACGCCCCGTACGCGTACGTCGTGATCACCTACGACCGCGAGGCGAGCGAACACCAGTACCACGCGGTCGAACCAGACCTCGACGACTTCGAGGTGGACCTGCTGCGACGGATCGTCGACGACATCCGCGACCCGCTGCTCTACCGCGAGAGCGTGGGGACCGCCGACGCGGAGACGCTGAAGGACGAACTGGAGAACCTCCTCGAGCAGTACGGCGTGGAGGTGGGGATGGACACGTTCCACACCCTGCTGTACTACCTCTACCGCGACTTCCGCGGGTTCGGGAAGATCGACCCCCTGCTGAACGACGGCCACATCGAGGACGTCTCCTGTGACGGCTACGACCTCCCCATCTTCGTCTACCACACCGACTACACGGACATCGAGACCAACGTCCAGTTCGCCAGCGAGGAGCTCGACAACTACGTCATCCGGCTGGCCCAGCAGTCCGGCCGCCACATCTCCGTCGGCGACCCCATCGTGGAGACGACGCTGCCGGACGGCTCGCGGGCGGAACTCGCGCTCGGGGAGGAGGTCACCCCGCGCGGCTCCGCGTTCACCATCCGGCAGTACGCCGAGGAGCCGTTCACGCCCATCGACCTGATCGACTACGGCACGTTCTCGGTCGCGCAGATGGCGTACTTCTGGCTCTGCATCGAGCACAACAAGAGCCTCATCTTCGCGGGCGGGACCGCCTCGGGGAAGACCACCTCGATGAACGCCGTCTCGATGTTCATCCCGCCGCGGGCGAAGGTTCTCACCATCGAGGACACCCGGGAGCTGTCGCTGTACCACGACAACTGGCTCTCCTCGGTGACGCGCGAGCGGCTCCACGAGGGGTCGGACATCGACATGTACGACCTGCTGCGCTCCGCGCTGCGGCACCGCCCGGAGTACATCATCGTCGGCGAGGTGCGCGGCGACGAGGCAGTGACGCTGTTCCAGGCGATGAACACCGGCCACACCACCTTCTCGACGATGCACGCCGACTCCATCGAGACGGTGATCAACCGGCTGGAGAACGAGCCGATCAACGTGCCGCGCGCGATGGTCCAGTCGCTGGACATGCTGTCGATCCAGACGCTCTCGCGGTTCGGCGACGAGCGCGTCCGCCGCGCGAAGGTGATCGGCGAGATCCACGACATCGACCAGCGGACCGGCGAGCTCGACTACTCCTCGGCGTTCACGTGGAACCCGAGCGACGACGAGTTCTCCTCGAACGACTCGGAGCTGCTCGGCGAGATCCAGGAGGAGCGCGGCTGGAGCCGCGCCCAGTTGCTCCGCGAGATGAACCGCCGCGAGCGGTTCCTCGAACTCCTCGGCGAACTCGGCGTGACTGGGTACCGGCGCTTCACCGCGCTGGTCAACGAGTACTACGCCGACGCCGACCGCGTGATGGAGAAGCTGGAGGACGAGCTCGAGGGCGCATGATCCAGTACGTCCCGCTGGCGCTGGCGCTGGCGCTGTGTGCCGGGCTGGCGTTGCCGTTCGTCAGCCGACGTGCCGACCTGCTGGTCTCCCGCGTCGCGCTCTCCTTCTTCGGCGACTACGTGGCCGACGAGAGCCCGCGCAAGCGGGAGCAGCAACAGCGGATGCGGGCGGCCCACGCCGGCGGGACCCACCGCGTCTACGCCGCGCGGACGCTGCTGTACGCGGGCACGCTCGGGGCCGCGGGGAGCGTCCTCGGCGTCTACGTCGCCGCGGCGTTCCTCGCGCTGCTGGAGGTCGGCGGCGAGGCGATCCGGAGCGCGCTGCCGAGCGCGCTGGGGTTCCTCGCGGACCTCACGCGACTCGAACAGCTCGCGCCCGGCGATCTGTTCGTGCTGCTGCTGTTCTTCTCGGCGACCGTCGGGTCGCTGCTGGCGCTCGGCACCTACTGGATCCGGTGGGAGGTGTTGAGCCAGCGCGCGGTGGCGCGGGCCTCCGAGATCGAGGCCACGCTGCCGCGGACGGTGGCGTTCGTCTACGCGCTCTCGCGGTCGGGAATGGCGTTTCCGAAGGTGATGGACACGCTCGCGAAGAACGAGCGCGTGTACGGCGAGGCCGCCACGGAGCTCGGCGTGGCCGTCCGCGACATGAACACCTTCGGGACGGACGCGCTGACGGCGCTCCAGCGGACGAGCGAGCGCACGCCCAGCGAGAACATGGAGGAGTTCGCGGAGAACCTCGCCTCCGTGCTCGGGTCGGGTCGGTCGCTGTCGGACTTCCTCCACGAGCAGTACGAGCGGTATCAGGAGGAGGCGGAGTCCCAACAGGAGCAGTACCTCGAGCTGCTGTCGACGTTCGCGGAGGCGTACGTGACGGTGCTCGTCGCCGGGCCGCTCTTTTTCATCACCATCCTCGTCGTCGTCGGGCTGGTGATCGAGGACACTCTCCCGCTCCTGCGGATCGTGGTCTACGTCGGCGTGCCCCTCGCGAGCGCCGCCTTCATCGTCTACGTCGACAGCGTCACGCAGTCGCTGCAGTCGCCCGGGGAGGCCGCGCTGCGCGCCGACGAGGACGGCGACCCCGCGAACCCGAACGGGGAGTTCACGCTGCCGGACGGCGGCGCCGTCGCGGACGGGTGGCGGGCCGACCGCGAGCGATTGGCCGAGTACGACCGGTTCCGCACCGCCCTCGACTGGGTCGAGCGGCCGGTCGAGCTGCTGCTCCGGAGCCCGGCGGTGACGGCCGTGATCACGGTTCCGGTCGCGCTCCTGTGGATCGTGAACCGCGCGGCACCGATCCCCATCGACTCGCCGCTCACGGTCGCGACGGCGGTGGACGTGCCGCTCGTGGAGGCGACGCTGTTCGTCCTCGGGGGGTACGGGCTGGTCTACGAGATACAGAAGCGCCGGACGAAGAACATCGAGGCGCAGGTCCCCGACTTCCTCGACCGGCTCGCGTCGATCAACGAGGCGGGGATGGCGGTCGTCGAGAGCTTCGAGCGCGTCACCAACTCGGACCTGGAGGACCTCACGCCCGAGCTCGAGCGCACCTGGCGGGACATCAAGTGGGGCGCGGACGTGGAGACGGCGCTCCACCGGATGGACCGCCGCATCCGGTCGCCGATGGTCGGGCGGTCGGTGGCGCTCATCGTCAACGCGATGCGGGCCAGCGGCGACATCGGCCCGGTGCTCCACATCGCGGCGGACGAGGCGCGGGCGGCCAGACAGCTCCGCCGGGAGCGCAACCAGGTGATGATGACCTACCTCATCGTCATCTACATCTCCTTTTTCGTCTTCATCGGGATCATCGCCGCGCTCACCGTGGCGTTCATCCCGGCCATCGAGCAGGCCGGCGTGGCGACCGACGGCGGCGTGAGCGGCGTCGCGGGCGTCGGGGGCGGCATCACCGAGGGGCTCGGCGACATCGACGTCGCCGCCTACGAGGTCATCTTCCTCCACGCCTCCGTCGTGCAGGCGGTCTGTTCCGGCCTGATCGGCGGACAGCTCGGGGAGGGAACGGTCCGCGACGGCGTGAAACACGTCGTGATCCTGCTGGCGATCACCTACGTGAGCTTCCTCGCGATGGGGCTGATCTGACCGGGGCGATATTCGGCGGACGGTAACACAAGAATTGTATTCCCGGACGCGGACTCCCAGGTAATGTCGGCGCCGCGCCCCTCCGAGCTCCCCGCCCCGCTCGACCGCCTCTCGGACGACGGGCGGACGCTGCTCGCGCTCGCGGGGGTCACGGTCGCGGCGCTACTGTTGAGACTCTACGAGCTCGGCGGCCGCGTGTTCCACTGGGACGAGGGGCGCGTCGGCTACTGGACGCTTCGCTACGCCGCGTCCGGGCAGCTCGAGTACCGCCCGATCATTCACGGTCCATTCTTGCGGATCGTCAACGCGGGCGTCTTCGAAGTGCTGCCGGCGACTGACGCGACCGCGCGGCTGGTGGTGGCGCTCGTCGGCGGGCTGCTCCCGCTGTCGGCGTGGCTGTTCCGAGAGCACCTCGACCGCGGGGAGCTGCTGGCGCTCGGCGGCCTGCTGGCGACGACCCCCCTGCTCGTCTACTACTCGCGGTTCATGCGCAACGACGTGCTCGTGGGCGGGTTCGCGTTCGTCGCGCTCGGGTTCGTCGTCCGCGCGCTGGACACCCGGCGCGTCGGGTACCTCTACCCCGCGTCGGTCCTGCTGGCGATCTCGCTGGCGACGAAGGCGAACACGCTGCTGTACGTCCTCTGTTTCCTCGGCGCCGGAACGCTGGTGGCGGACCACCGGCTCGTCCGGCGCGTTCGCGGCGGCGAGGACCTGTCGACCGCGCTCCGGGCGTGGGGGAGTCGCGGGCTGGAGGAGCTTCGGGCGGCCGCTGGCGACCGGCGGCCGGCCGCGTTCCTCGTGGGGCACGCGCTCGGACTGGGGCTCGCGTTCCTCGCGGTCACCGTCTTCTTCTACGCGCCGCGACCGGACCTGTATCAGGCGTTCGGCGCGCCCGGGATGTGGGGAGGCGTCCTTTCCGAGGCCACCGTCGGCTCGGCCCGGAAGCTGAGCGACCTGTGGCTCTCGGGGAGCATGCAGGACAACCCGTACCTCCAGTACGTCGGCCACGAGGCGGAGACGCTGATCCACACGGCGGGCGTCCTGCTCGCGCTCGCGCCGGTCGGCGTCGCCGCCGACTGGTACGGGCGGGGCTCGCGGGAGGGTGCGGCGGACGCGGGGGCGGACGCTGGCGGTGGCGAAATCCGAGTCCCAACCGGGCGGAACCGTGCGTTCGTCGCGTTCGCGACCTACTGGGCGCTGGCGAGCTTCGTCGGCTACCCGGCCGCGACGGACATCAACGCGCCGTGGTCCGCGGTCCACATCGTCCTCCCGCTTTCGATCCCCGCCGCTGTCGGGCTGACGTATCTGGTCCGGGAGGCGGCGAGCGCGGTCGCGACCGCCGACCGCGAGACCGCGGCGCTCGCGGCGGTGCTCCTGCTGGTGGTCGGCGCCGGGCTGGTCGGCCCGAACGTCACCTACTGGAACTCGGCGAATCCGGACCACACCGAGATGGTCCAGTGGGCCCAGCCGCACAACGACGCGCGGTCGACCATCGAGGACGTGGAGGCGGTCGCGCGAGCCCACGAGGGCGGCACCGACGTGCTGTTCGTGGGCATCGAGCTCCCCTCGCGGGAGGACACCTTCTACGTCGCCGACGAGTCGGCCGCCGACCAGGGCGGCGCGCCGGGCGGCTGGTACGACCGTCTCCCGCTGCCGTGGTACTACGAGCGGGCGGGGGCCGAGGTCGACAGCCTGCCGCCCGACGCGGACTACGACGAGGCCCTCGCGGACGCCCCGCCGGTCGTGATCGCTCACGAGGACGACCGCGAGACGGTCGCGGCCAATCTCGACGGCTACCGCGCCACCGCCCACGAACTCCGCCTCTGGAACTTCGAGGTCGTCTTCTTCGTGGAGGAGGACGCGCTCGAGACGGCCCGCGAGGGCGGCGCGGGCGGTGCGTGAGGCGCGGGGGCGACGAGGGGCGCCGCACCGCGAGCTCGCGGTACGAGGTCGGCCGCCGGTCGCGCGAGCGCACGCGTTCCAAAGCCCCTTTATCCGAAGCCCGCGGACTGAACCACATGACAACTCAGGTCGTCGTGGTCGGCTCCGGGTACGCCGGTGCCGGCACCGTGAAGGCGTTCGAGGACGAGATACGCGACGGCGAGGCGGAGCTGACGTGGATCTCCGAACACGAGTACCACCTGGTGCTCCACGAGGTCCACCGCGTCATCCGCGACCCCGCGGTGGAGTCGAAGGTCACGGTCCCGGTCTCGGAGATCAAGTCGCCGAGCACCGACTTCGTGAAGGACCGCGTCACCGGCGTCGACACCGACGATCGGGTCGTCGAACTCGAGGACGGTGACGGCGTCGACTACGACTACCTCCTGCTCGCGGTCGGCTCCACGACCGCCTTCTTCGGCATCGACGGGCTCCGGGAGAACGCCCACCAGCTCAAGAGCCTCCAGGACGCCCACGACATCCACGAGGACGTCCGCGAGGCGGCGACCGAGGCGACCCAGTCCGACCCCGCGCAGGTGCTCGTCGGCGGCGCCGGCCTCTCGGGCATCCAGACCGCCGGGGAGATCGCGGAGTACCGCGACAAGCACCGCGCGCCGATAGACATCAAGCTGATCGAGGGGCTCGACGAGATCTTCCCGGGCAACGACCCCGAGATCCAGGGCGCGCTCCGCAAGCGCCTGTTGGAGAAGGACGTCGAGATCCTCACCGGCGACTTCATCTCGAAGGCCGACGAGGAGTCCGTCTACCTCGGCGGCGGCGAGGACGAGGACGCCGAGGAGCTGCCCTACGACGTGCTGATCTGGACCGGCGGCATCACGGGGCGCGAGGAACTGGAGAACGTCGACGTGGAGAAGGACGACCGCTCGAACCGCGTGGTCGCGGAGTCCGACTTCACCACCAGCGACGACAACGTGTTCGCCATCGGCGACACCGCGCTCGTGGACCAGGGCGAGGACGACGTGGCCCCGCCGACCGCGCAGGCCGCCTGGCAGGCCGCGGAGGTCGCCGGCGAGAACCTCGCCCGCGCCGTCCGCGGCGCGCCCCTCCAGACGTGGCGCCACGAGGACAAGGGGACCGTCATCTCCGTCGGCGACAAGGCGGTCGCCCACGACGTGCAGGGCGTCCCGATCAAGACGTTCGGCGGCCCGGGAGCGAAGATGCTGAAGAAGGGGATCGCCTCGCGCTGGATCGCGAAGGTCTCCTCGGTCGGACGCGGCTTCGACGCGTTCGGCGACATGTAAGGCCGGCCGCCGGCGTCACCCGCCGCCTTCGGCAGCGTCGTCCCACCGCGAAGTGCCGGGAGGCTTTTTGTGGTCGTTCGAGAACGCGGAGACGTGCCCTCCACCGTATCCGACCCTCCCGTGACGGAACTGCTTCTGGTCATCGTCTTCCAGCTCGGCGTGTGTATCCTGTTTCTCGCGGAGGTCGCGGACGCGGCGCGCGGCTACGAGACGCTGTCGAGTCTCGCCGGCCAGCTCGTCGGCACCGCCACGGCGGTCGGGGGGCTGGCGCTCCTGTTCGTCAGGCGCAGGGTCAGATGACGGGCGCGGCCGGTCACCGTCGCTCGCTCGAGCGGAGCGGACGCTCCCGGCGCTCCGATCTTCTGGCGGACGAGTCCCCGCCCCTCCCACCGACAGTTCCTTGTCGGCCGAGCAGCACCCTCGACCGATGCCCTCCAGACGCGTACTCGTGACTCACGGACTCGTCGCGCTCGCACTGCTCGCGACCGGCGCCGTCGGCCTCGGTGCCGCGGTCGCGCCCCCGCAGGCGGCCTGCCTCGTCTGTACGGACGCGCTCGACGACGCGGCCGCCGACCGGGGCGTGGCCGTCGAGCGCGGCGCGACGAGTCAGACGGTTCGCGTCGGCGCGGACGCGACGACGACGTGGACCGCGCGCGTGGAGTTGGAGACGGGGGCGACGCCCCTGGCGAACGACTCGCTGCGCGATGCGGTCGTCGACGACGCGCTCGACGACCTCCGGACGGCCGCGGAGCCGCGGAACGTGACGACGCGCCTCGCGGGAGAGACGCTGGTGGTCAGCTACGAGGACCCGGACGCGGCGGTCGCGGTCGGCGACGAGGTCGTTCTCGTCGCGTTCCACGCCTCGTCGGGGCCGCCGTGGGCGATCGGCGGCGAGGGGTCGCCGTACGTCGGCGCGGACGTCCTGCGCGTCGTCGGTCCCGCGGACCACGTCGCCTCGGCGGGCGGCGACGCGCGGGTCGACGGCCGGACGGCCCGCTGGAACGCGACCGCGGGCGACGAGCTGAAGCGGTCCACCACGGTCGGATTCGCGGCCGAGTCGCGGCACTTCGCGACGTGTCGCGCGACCGCGGCCCGCTACCGATGGCGGCTCGCGAACTAGCCGCTCTTCCCGCCGCCCCGCACGGTCAGAACCGGCACGTCCGCGGTGCGGACCAGTTTCTCCGTGACGCTGCCGAGCAGGTATCGGTCCAGCCCGCTCCGCCCCCGCGTCGCCATCACGATCAGGTCCGCCTCCGCGTTCGCGAACGACCGGATCTCGCGGAACGGGTCGCCCTCGACGACGTGCGTGACCGCGTCGAGACCCGCTTCTGTCGCGCGGTCGGCCAGTTCTGCGACCGCCTTCTCACCTCGCTCGCGGAGTTCCGACCGAGGCGTTCCCGTGGCGCCCACGTCCGAGTAGGTGGTGTTGACCACGTAGAGGGGGTGCACGCGGGCGTCGAACCGCTCCGCGACCGTCAGCGCGTGGTCGTAGGCTGCGGCGGCGCCCTCGCTCCCGTCGGTCGGGAGCAGGATCTCGTCGTACACGTCAGTCGTCCCCCGCCGGGGCCGCGGTCTCGGTCCGCTCGGGCGCGTCGACGATCCACCCGCCGGTCGTGGCCCGCTCGGCGACGTGCGGGCGGAACACCCACGCGGCCAGCCCGAGGATCGGGACCATCGTCGCTGCTGCGACCGCGTAGCCGACGTGGAGGTTGGGCAGGAGCGCCGCGCCGAAGATCAGGGGGTACAGCGACCCGCCGGAGGAGCCGATCCCGCCGACGACGCCGGTGACGGAGCCGGAACTGTCGGGGAACATCGCGGGCACCTGCGCGAAGATGGCGCCCTCGGCGAACGCGCAGCCGAGGCCGACGAGGAAGCCCGCGGCGACCGCGACGTAGACGTTGCCCGTCAGCCCCGCGCCGGTCATCCCGACCATCGCGAAGACGACGAAGACCAGCGTCGCGAACGTCCACTGCTCGCGGTGGCGGCCGTCGAACCACGGGAGGAGTTCGGTCTCGTTGCGCGCGACCACGTCGCTGACGTAGCCCCCGATGGGACGGAGCAGCCCCGCCGCGACCGAGAACGTCGCCGCGAACGTGGCCGCGATCACCACGTCCCCCTGGCCGAACGCCTCGCGGTAGTAGGTGCCGAGCCAGCCGTTCATCGCGAGCTCGAGGCCGAACGTCATCACGTACGCGGCCGAGAGCGCGACGGCGCCGTAGCGCGTGGCGATGTAGAGCCACTCGCGAACCCCTGCGCTCTCCTTGGTCGCCTGCCGCTTCGCGTCGGACTTCGCCGCCTCGCCGAGGAGGAAGTAGACGACCCCCACGAGCACCGCGAACGCCCCGGTGTAGAAGAACGCCGCGCGCCAGTTGGTCGCGAACAGGGGGCCGTTCCATCCCGCCCCGAAGATTCGGGGGAGCGTGAAGTACGCGCCGAGACCGGCGCCCGCGTTGCCGACCCCTGCGAAGATCCCCTCCGCGAGCCCGAGGTTCTCCTCCTCGAACCACTCGGAGACGTGCTGGATGCCGATGACGAAGGTGATCCCCGACAGCGACGCGACGACCCGCGAGCCGATGAACACCTCGTAGGTCGCGGCGAACGCGCTGATCACCGCGAACGTCCCGACGAGCACCATCGTCGCCCCCGCGGTCACCGGCGCGCCGTACCTGTCCGTGAGCGGTCCGACGACGATCCGACCGAGCGGCACGGCGATCACCGCGGCGCTGGAGACGACCGCGAGGTCCGCCACCGAGAGCCCGAACTCCTCCGCGATCCCGCCGGTGAACGGGGCGAAGGAGAACCAGATGACGAATCCGAGGTTGAACATCACCGTGGCGAGCACCAGCGTCCGCCACTTCCCCTCCATCAGGCGAACACCTCACCACCGACTTCGAGAAGAGGTAAACGATCACCTACGGATGCACTCGGATCATGGATGTACGACCACATTTTCGTCTACCGCTCGCCCGAACACGCACTTAACGGCTGTGTGAGTATCGGTATTACTCGTTGGATCCCTCCCGATATCTCCCGACTCGGCGGGGGATACCCCCGGAATATAAGGCCATCCCCTCACGTTTCGGACGGATTACCGGGATTTACCGACCGTTCGGTCACCAGCGCCGGTCCTCTGAGAACGGCTCGCCGAGAAACGTCCGACCGCGGACGGGGACAAAAGTGGCCGGCGCGGATGGAGACGGGGACAAAAAGGGCCGGCGCGGACGGGGAAAGAGGAGAGGTGAGAAAGGGCCGACGCGGCGGCGCGACGGTCGGCTCGTCGGTGCGCGCGGGGCGCGGGAGGCGGGAGGGCGAGGTCAGTGCGCCGGTTCCTCGGCCGGTGCGCGCATGTCGTCGATCCGGAGGATCAGGATGTTGGCGGTGTCGTCTTTCCCGTCGACGGTGCCCTCGATGAGCAGTTTCGAGAGCGGCGTCGGACCGACGGTGACGGAGTCGCCCTCGTGGAACTCGCGGACCGAACCCTGAATGTGGACCTCCGCGCGGCAGAGCTCAGGATGGTGGACGCTCGAGAGGTCGATCCCCTCGACGTTGACCGACTCGACCGGCTCGCCCTCGTGTTCCAGCGGGACGAACGCGGGCTCGTCCATGCGCTGGACGTCCAGCGCCTCGTAGGCGTTCGCGGTCGGCTTGTAGCCGCCCTTCGGACCGGGGACGCCCTCGACCAGCTGGAGCGCTTTCAGGCTCTGCATCTGGTTGCGGATGGTACCGGGGTTGCGGTCGACTTCCTCGGCGATCGCTTCGCCCTTTACGGCGTCCTCCTCCTCGCGGTAGAGGTTGATCAGCGCAGTCAGAATCGTCTTCTGACTGGACGTCAGCTCGATCGATGACATGCGACCTACTACTCGGCCGGCCCGCTTAAACCCGGTGGAAGGTTCGACCGCCCGACCGGGCCGGCCGGGGGACCGGGGTGCGACCGGTCGTGGAGATGCGGGGGCTTGAAGCCTCACGGCGGTCGAGTGACGGACATGCGCACAGTTCGGATCATCGGCGCGCCGACCGACTACGGCGCGAACCGACGCGGCGTCGACATGGGACCGTCAGCGATCCGCTACGCCGGCCTCGCCGACCAGCTCGCGAGCGCCGGCGTCGACACCGTCGACTCGGGCGACCTCCTCGTCCCGCGCGCCGAGGAGCGCGACCCCGACGCGGAAGCGCCCGCGGAGGGTTCCGCGAAGTTCCTCCGCGAGACGGCCGACGTGTGCCGTCGCCTCGGCGACGAGGTGGCGGCGACGCTCGCGGACGGAGAGGTGCCGCTCGCGCTCGGCGGCGACCACTCCATCGCCATCGGGTCGCTGGTCGGATCCGCGCGCGACGCCGAGATCGGCGCGGTGTGGTTCGACGCGCACGCGGACCTCAACACGCCGACGACGACGCCCTCCGGTAACGTCCACGGGATGCCGCTGGCGGCCGCGCTCGGCGTCGGCGAGTTCGCGGACACCGAGTGGGCGAACGCCGCCGGGCTCAGTCCCGAGAACGTCGTCATCGTCGGCCTCCGGAGCGTCGACGAGGCGGAGGCGGAGTTCATCCGCGAGAGCGAGGTGACCGCGTTCACCATGTCGGAGATCGACCGCCGCGGCGTCACGCCGGTCGTGGAGGAGGCGCTCGCGATCGCGGGGACCGGCGTCGACGGCGTCCACGCGAGCCTCGACCTCGACTGGCTCGACCCCCACGAGGCGGCCGGCGTCGGGACGCCCGTCCGCGGCGGGGTCACCTACCGCGAGGCCCACTCCGCGATGGAGCAGGTCGCCGAGAGCGACCTCCTCCGGTCGATGGAGCTCGTCGAGGTGAACCCCACGCTGGACCAGCACAACGAGACCGCGGAGCTCGCGACGGAACTCGCCGCCAGCGCGTTCGGCAAGCGCGTGCTGTAGCGGTCGGCGCGCGCGAGAAACGCGTGCGAGGGAGGCGGTAGCGCGGCCGCGATGCGGTGCGGTCCCGCGGCCGCGCCGCCGCCGAGGCTGGGGAGGTGTGAGGCTGCGGTGCGGTCGCGGTGCGGAGCGGGGCAGTCGCGGTGCGGAGCGGGGCAGTCGCGGTGCGGAGCGGGGCAGTCGCGGTGCGGAGCGGGGCAGTCGCGGTGCGGAGCGGGGCAGTCGCGGTGCGGAGCGGGGCAGTCGCGGTGGGTGGGACTGAAAGAGCCGGCTGGGGTTTTCTGTATGTTGCCGTCCCCAGCAGCAGGAACTGCAACCGAGACGGACACAGAAGTCGCTCCGTGGCGAGCGTGTCAGCCGATCGCCGTTACAGCGGCACGTCCGCGGGGTCGAGCGCGGCCGGCTCGGGGGCCTCGCCCGCGGTTACCGCGACCTCGCCCCGGACCGGTGCCTCGGCCCCAGTCTCGGCGGGATCCGCGAGTACGGCCGTCCCGCCGACCGACAGCGGGGCGAGGAGCCCGGCGACGACCGCGGCGGGGTCCGACAGGGGCGCGCGGAGGACGACCCGGGAGTCGGCGTCGAGCCCGTACCGCTCCGTCACCTCAGCGGCGGCCGCGAGCCCGCCCCCGTGGCTCACGGCGTCGCGCTCGGTCCCGTCGGCCGCAGTCCCGTCGCGTCCGGCCCGGTCACGGCCCGCCGCCCCGGCCGACAGAAGGAGCGGCGTCTCGGGGTCCAGATCCGACGGCGGAAAGGCGGGGTTCTCGCTCCAGACGGACTCCTCCCAGTCCGTCGTCTCGGGGGCGGTCGGGTCGCCGCCGAAGACCGCGAGCTGCGTTCCGGGTGCCGGGTCGTAGGCGGCCTCCTCGGTCGCGGGGACCAGCAGGACGCGGTCGCCCGCGTCGGCGCCAGCGGCGGGGTCGAACCGCGTCGCCGCGCCGAGTTGGGCCGCGCCGAGGAACGCCAGCACCGGCGGGAGCGCGGGGACGGGCGCGGCCGCCAGCGTGCGCCCGGCGCCGAGTCCGAGGTAGCGAAGGACGTTACCGGCCTTGTAGGCGTTCGTGATCAGCTCGTGATAGCTCCGCTCGCGCCCGTCGGGCGTGACGAGCGCGGGGGCGTCGCTCCGTCGGTCGCGTGCGAGCAGGTCCCCGACGACGTGCATGTGGGGGACGTCGTGGGGAGGGCTCAAGGCTCCGGCGGTCGCACACGAGGGCGCGGCCGAATGCGGAGGGCAGACCGGACCGGTGGGGGCGGGTCAGGGCGCGCCCGCGATGACCATCCGGGAGTCGTCGGCCCCGAAGGAGAGGCTCCGCGTGTCGCTCCCGTCGACGCGCACGGCGTCGCCCGGTTCGAGGTCGACGGTCTCGCCCTCGACGGTCAGCGTGGCCGAACCGTCGACGAGCAGGTACACTTCCTCCTGTCCGTCCTCGGCGTGGTCGTGCTCCATCCCCTCCCAACCGTCGTCGGCCTCGACGAGGGTGATCCCGAGGTTCTCGCAGTCGAGCGCGTCCCGGAGGAAGTGCATGCCGGGCGCGCGCGGGTCCACGTCGGTCGCGGTGACGCTGTCGTAGCTCATTGCGACCGCGTGTTGGGTCGCCGCGAGCAAAAAGGGGACGGCGGGAGCGAGGGCCCGGGAGGCGGGACGGTCGCGGACCCGGCCCGAGAACGGCCGCTGGCTGCCGCCCTCAGAACGTGTTCTTCAGCTTCTCGAAGAAGCCCTGGTCGACATCGATCTCCTCGCCGCCGGCCTCGGCGAACGCCTCCAGCGCCTCGCGCTGCTCCTCGTTGAGCGAGTCGGGGACGACGACCTGCACCTGCACGAAGAGGTCGCCGCGACCGCGGCCGCGGATCTTCGGCATCCCCTTGCCGCGCAGGCGGAACGTCTCGCCGCTCTGGGTGCCCGCGGGCACGTCCATCTCGACGGTGCCGTCGACGGTCTCGACCGGCACCGTGTCGCCGAAGACCGCCTGCGGGAACGAGACCGCCTCGTGGACGTGGAGGTCGGCGCCGTCGCGCTCGAAGCGCTCGCCCACGTCCACGTCGACCTCCACGAGCAGGTCGCCGTTCGGGCCGCCGTTCTCGCCGGGCGCGCCCTCGCCCTCCATGCGGAGGCTCTGCCCGGAGCGGATGCCGGCGGGCACCTCGACGGTCAGCGTCGCCTCGTTGCGCGCGACGCCGTCGCCGCCGCAGGTCGAACAGGACTCGCTGTACGTCTCGCCGGCGCCGTCACACCGCGGACAAGTGGTGGTCTGCTGGACGCGCCCGAGCGGCGTCTGCTGGACCTGCGTCACCTGTCCCTGCCCGCCGCACTGCTGACAGGCGGAGACGTCCGCGTCCTCGGGGTGCCCGCGGCCGTCGCACTCGGGGCACGTCTCCGGTCGCGTGACCGTGAGCTGCTTGGTCGTTCCCTCGAACGCCTCCTCCAGGTCGACGGTGAGGCCCGTCCGGAGGTCCTGTCCCTTCCGCGGCCTGTTGTCGCGACCGCCGCGGCCGCCACCGCCGCGACCGCCGCCGAAGAACTGGTTGAAGATGTCCTCGAAGCCGCCGGCGCCGCCCGCGCCGCCGAATCCGCCCGCGCCGCCCGCACCGCCGCCGGTCGCGCCGTGTTTCTCCGCTTCCTGGAACCGCTCGTGGCCCATCTGGTCGTACTGGCGGCGCTTCTCTTCGTCGGTCAGCACCTCCTTGGCCTTCTGGATCTTCTTGAACTTCTCCTCGGCGTCGTCCTCGTCGCTCACGTCGGGGTGGTACTGGGCGGCCTTCTTGCGGTAGGCCTTCGTGATCTCGTCCTCGTCGGCGTCCCGCGAAACCCCGAGCACGTCGTAGAAGTCCTCGCTCATTCGTTATCGCCCATAGCCAGTTGAAACACTTGAAAAGACGGGTTGCGCGGCGGACGCGCCGGATACCCCGGACCGACCGTCACGTCCGCCGTACCGCACGTCTTGTCACGCGCGCCGCCCGCACCAACCGTGACACCGAAACGCACATTGCGGGTCCCCGTCCGTTCTCTCACATGTTCGACAGCAAAGGCCGGGTCGATGCCGCGGTGCTCGTTCCGCCGAACGCGCCGCGGACGGACCTCCCGGTCGGGCTCGGGCTCGCGGCCGAGCGAAGCGACGCCGAGGTGTCGATGAACACGGACCTCGCCAAGGCCGTGACCGCGTGGACTGGCGGCGAGGAGCCGGCGCCGCCCGCCGACGGCCGGGACATCGCCCACTACGAGTTCACCGTCGCGGGCGGCGGCCTGTTCGGGTCGGAGACGGAGATACGGATCTGGCGGAGCGAGACGGAGGCGAGCCATTTCGACGACGTGGTCGACGGACTCCTGGGGAACGCCGAGGACGACCGCGATCCGGCGAAAGTGTACGGGAGCCAGAGCGAGGACGCCGATCCCGGTCGCCGGCTCGCGGTGCTCGCCCGGAACGTCGACGTGATCCTCGGGACGATTCCGGCGTCGAAGCTTCTGAACGGCGGTGGCCAGAACGGATCGAGCGCGGCCTCCTCCGAGTACGCGCCCGACGGGATCCCCGCCTACGAGGTGCTCTACCGGTCGACCCCGCTGTCGATCGTCCCGGTGCTGACCGACTCGCGGTCGGTGCTGCAGGCCGACGAGGAGTGCGCCCCCGGGGCGGTCCCGTCCCTCCGTGCGTCGTTCCCGCGGCTGGATCGCCTGCTCGAACTCACCGACGAGCGGCTCCATCCCGTCGATCTGCCGGAACCCGGCACCGCGAGCGACGATCACGAGCCGCGGGGCGAGGGGTTCGACAGCCTGCTCTCGAGGCTTCGAGAATAGCGTCCGTCGACCGGGACGGTCTCCGGTCGGTCGACGGTCAGTCGTTCGAAAAAGCTCGCCCGCGAACGGTCGCGGCCGCGTGAAGCGGTCTACTCCTCGTCGGCCTCGTCGTCGACGTCCTCGAAGTCGGCGTCGACGTACTCCTCGTCGTCGCCGCCCTCGGGGCCCGCACCGCCGGGACCGGCTGCGCCGCCGGGACCGGCCGCACCGCCGGGGCCAGCGCCGCCCGGCCCGCCGGCCGCGCCGGCGCCGCCGGCGGCGGCCTGCTCCTGGTACATCTGCTTGCCGATCTCCTGGAGCGCCTCGGAGAGCGACTCGGTTGCCTCCTCCAGCTCCTCGATCGAGGCGTCCTCGTCCTCGAGAACCGCCTCGAGCGACTCGATCTCCGCCTCGATGTCGTCGATCAGGTCCGCGTCGAGCTCCTCCTCGTTCTCGTCGATGAGGGTCTCGGCGCGCTGGACCGCGCCCTCGGCCTCGTTGCGGGCCTCGATGCGCTCGCGGCGCTTCTCGTCCTCCTCGGCGTGCTGTTCGGCCTCCTCCTGCATCTGCTCGATCTCCTCGTCCGAGAGGCCCGCGCCGCCCTCGATGGTGATCGACTCGGCGTTGCCCGAGCCCTGGTCCTCGGCCTCGACGTTGACGATGCCGTTCTCGTCGATGCTGAAGGAGACCTCGATCTGGGGAGTGCCCGCGGGCGCCGGCGGGATGCCGGTGAGCTGGAACGCGCCGAGCAGCTCGTTCTCCTCGGCGATCTCGCGTTCGCCCTGGAAGACGCGGACCTGCACGGAGGTCTGGTTGTCCGCGGCCGTGGTGAACACCTTCGACTCCTCGGTCGGGATGGTGGTGTTCTTCTCGATGAGCCGCTCGAAGAGCCCGCCCTTCACCTCGATACCGAGCGAGAGGGGGGTCACGTCGAGCAGGACGATGTCGTCGACCTCGCCGCCGAGCACGCCGCCCTGGATGGCCGCGCCGAGCGCGACCGCCTCGTCGGGGTTGACGTTCTTCTTCGGCTCCTGGCCGATGAGCTCCTCGACCTGCTCCTGGACCTGCGGCATCCGGGTGGAGCCGCCGACGAGGATGACCTCGTCGATGTCGCCCTTGTCGTAGCCGGCGTCTGAGAGCGCCTGCTCCGTCGGCCCGACGGTGCGGTCGATGAGGTCCTCCGTGATCGACTCGAACGTCGCGCGGGTGATCGACTCCTCGAGGTGGACCGGACCGGAGTCGGTCGCGGTGATGAACGGCAGGTTGACAGTCGTCTCCTTCTTGTTGGAGAGCTCGATCTTCGCCTCCTCGGCCGCCTCGGTGAGCCGCTGAAGGGCCTGGCGGTCCTCGCGGAGGTCGATGCCGTGGTCGTTCTCGAACTCGTCGGCGAGGTAGTCGATGATCGCCTCGTCCCAGTCGTCGCCGCCGAGGTCGTTGTCCCCGTTCGTCGCGACGACCTCGTAGACGCCGCCGCCCAGGTCGAGGATGGAGACGTCGAAGGTGCCGCCCCCGAGGTCGTAGACGAGAACGGTCTGGTCCGAGTCGTCGTCGAGCCCGTACGCCATCGCGGCCGCGGTCGGCTCGTTGACGATGCGCTCGACCTCGAGGCCGGCGATCTCGCCGGCGTCCTTCGTGGCCTGACGCTGCTTGTCGTTGAAGTAGGCGGGGACCGTGATGACCGCCTTCTCGACGTCGTCGCCGAGGTACTCCTCGGCGTCGTGTTTGATCTTCTGGAGGATCATCGCCGAGATCTGCTCCGGCGTGTACTCCTCGTCGTCGACCTCGACCGTGTAGTCCTCCTCGCCCATGTGCCGCTTGATGGACTGGATCGTCCGGTCGGGGTTCTGAACCGCCTGGTTCTTCGCCGGCTTCCCGACGAGCCGTTCACCGTCGTCCGAGAACCCGACGATGGAGGGCGTCGTACGGTCGCCCTCCGCGTTCGCGATGATCTCGGGCTCGCTACCCTCCATCACCGCAAAGGCGGAGTTGGTGGTACCGAGGTCGATACCGAGGATTTTGTTGCTCGCCATCTTGCCCAACAGTATCGGCTAGCGTCGGTTAAACGTTACTAGACGAGGCGACACGCCGCGCGAGTCCATCCCGCCGCTTGCTGTCGGTTTTCTCATTCCGTCGTCTCGTCCGGTCGGTGTATTTATGCCGATCCACAAGCACAGTCGCGACCGGTTCGATCCGCGGTCGGTTCGATCCGCGGCCGGTTCGGTTCGTGCCGTGGAGACGACCGCGGCCGGGGGCGCCGAGCTAATGCACGAGCGGTTCCGACTGCCGCGGCTCCCACTCCAGTCCGCCGCAGTAGTGGACCACGGCGTCGTCCTGCTCGGGATCCACGACGGTCAGCGAGATCCAGCCGTTGTCGACCAGGTCCGCGACCTCCTCGTGCCGGCGGAGGACGTCCGTGACCCGGTCGACCGGGGCGTGGATGACGGTCGTGAGCCGGAGCGGCTGGTGGTACTCCCGCTCGTCGTCCGCCTTGAGCGACTGGAGCGGGAGCCCCGTCATCAGGTCGCCGCCGTTGCCCTGTACGACGCCGATGTTGCCGCGGGGGTTCTGCGTGACCTTGGAGCCGCTCCCGTACACGCCGTTGTCCACGGTCGCGAAGTAGTACTGGTTGTTGATCCACTGGGTGACGACGAGCGGCCCGGTCATGATCGCCTCGAGCGCCTCGCCGTTCTGGTCGGTGGTCCAGTCGTAGGAGTGTAGGAACGCCCGACCGTCGAGGTCCCGGTCTTCGGTCAGCTCCCGGGAGCCGACGACGAACGAGGCGTTGCCGGCCAGCCCCCACTCGGGGCGGGTCTCCGCCCAGTCGGCCGTCCGGCGCTCCGTCTCGCGGACGCCGTCCTCGGGATCCGCACGGGTCATCGATTCCGCGCGCTCGGCCGCGGCGGCGGTCCGCGCCCGCGAGAGGTCCGCACGGAGCCGCTCGAGGTCCTCCCGGTGGCTCTCCGGAACGTCGCCGTCGAACAGCGTGATCTCGTCGGTGGTCGTGTTGTGCTCGCCGGCCAGGAAGACGGTGTCGGCCGAGATGTCGATCCCCCGCTCCCGGAGCGCGTCGCGGACGTCCTCGTCGTTGCAGATCGCCGCGAGGACGCGGGCGTTCGGCCCGCCGGGATTGCCGGCGCAGGCGCCGCAGTCGAGGCTGGAGGCGAACGGGTTGTTCGTCGTCTCGCTCGCGTGCCCCGTGAAAACGACCAGCCGGGCGAACTCCGTCCAGCCCATCAGGTCGAACGCGGCCTCGGCGTAGCCGACCTTCTCCTCGAAGGTCATCCCGCGCGGGAGCCCTCCGTCGGCGTGCTCCTCGGCCGGGCGGTCGACGGCGGGCGCGCAGTACTCGGAGGGGCTCGGGATCCTGTCGTCGACGGCGTCGGACAGGTCGGAGACGGCCCCCGGGAGCAGCGTCCGTGTCGCCATCGCCGCGCCGTAGGCGCTACCCCCGCCCTCGACGAAGGTGAAGGCGGCGGCGATGTTGGTCTTGAGCGCCTTGATGTGCTTGTGGGCCGCCCCGACGACCTGGCTCCACCGCCTGTGAACCGCCTCCTCGTTCCGCCGGTCCGGCCTGGGGCGGTCGATGATGTGGTGTTGCGGTTCGACGATCGGCGGGCAGGCGTCGGTCTCGATCGCCGACCGGTACCCCTGGTACCGCATCGGAATCCCGAAAAAGCCCGCGTAGCCGAACGTCTCGTACGAGCCGGCGGACTCGACGTGACGCCGAATGATCTCCGAGCGAGTGTCGATACAGAAGACGAGCTGTGCGTCCGGCCGCGGGCCGTCCTCCGCGCTCGACGACTCCGTGGCCGTCCGGTCGACGCCCTCGAGGAGGCGGTCGCGGTAGCTCTTCTCCCACGCGGTCAGCCAGATCTCCGCGAGCGGGGGACCGTCCGCGTCCGCGCTCTCGCCGGTGCGTTCGCCCCGCTCCTCGGGGTCGACGGGCGCACCCAGCAGGTCGGCGAGCGTCAGCCGCACCGCGAGATACTCGAGCAGCGAGATCGGCGCCGCCGACTGCCAGCCCCCGGCGGACCCGCTGGCCCGCTGTTTGATGAACCCGGTCCAGCCCGGCAGCGCCGCGAGGTGGCGTTCGAAGATCGCCTCCCAGCGCTCCTCGGGGTGGTCGGCCAGCGCAGCCTCCAGCGCCTCGGTCGGGGTCTCGGGGAGGTCCGACGGCTCGCGACAGTCGGGGACGCTCCCGTCGTACGGCGCGAGTTCGCGCCAGGCGGCGTAGAACCCGCGGTCGCGGTCCGGCATCGGCCACTCCGCCCGTCCCTGGTCGAGGAACGCGGCGAGCCACTTCGAGACGAGCCGGTCGAGCGTCTCCGTCGCGGAGTCCGGCTCGCTCTCCCGGCTCGGCTCGCTCTCCCTGTCCGGCCCGTTCTCCCGGTTCGGCTCCGCCGCCGCCATCTCGTCGAGCAGGGCCTCCGGATCCCCCGAGACGCCGTGTGAGTCGAGCTCAGCGGTCAGCACCTCGGGATCGATCCGGCCGTCCTCCCACGCACGCCGAAAGACGGCGGGATGCGGGTAGCCGCGGCCGCCGAACAGCCGTTCGGCCTCTGCGACCGCACGGTGGAACGGGCGGTCCTCGAAGCCCGAGAGGGGGTTGGCCGTGACGAACGAGTGGAGCGGCCAGACCGAGCCGACGGCGTCGGCCGCGCGGTCGATGCTGTCGGCGAGCGCGTCTCCGTTACGCGTCATCGTAGTCCTCCTTGCTCGTGAGGAGCGTGTCCGGACTCGGCTGTGACACGTTGAGCAGCGCGACGTAGAGCCGCTTGTTGGACCGATGCCAGCCGAGCTCCGTCGCGAGGTACGACGCGACGAACGCGGCGGCGACGCCCAGGTGCACGGCCGTCAGGTCGGTCGGCGCCTGCGCCATCGGTGTGCTCGCGATCACCGCCGAGATGGCGTCGAACAGCACGGCGTAGGTGCCGATGGCGGTCAGGACGACGAGGGGCACGCTGACGAGCCGCAGCGACGGTGGCAGCGCCGTCCGCCGGAGAATGTCCCTGGTCGCGTGCATGGTCGTCACGACGACCACGAACGTCAGGAAGAGCCCGCTGTTCAGTTCCGTTCCCTTCCCGGTGAGGAGGGCGAACAGCACGCCGCCGCCGACGGCCGTGAGGAGGCTGACGGCGACGCTCGGGAGGCTCGTGCCGGCGCGGTGGTGGCCCTCGGGAGCCGTCTGCTCGACGGCGGCCCCCGACGAGAGGAACAGGTACGCCTTGTAGAAGCCGTGAAGGATGAGGTGGGTGATCGCGGCGGCGAAGAACCCGAGCCCGCACTGGAGGATCATGAAGCCCATCTGCGCGATCGTGGAGGCGCCGAGTTCGCGCTTGATGTCCGTCTGGACGAGCAGCAGCGCCTGTCCGAGCAGGGCGCTGAAGGCGCCGACGACGACGAGGAGCGACATGACCGCGGGCTCGTCGGCCAAAAGCGGCGCGAAGCGCGTCAACAGGATGCCGCCGGCGTTGACGAAGCCGGCGTGCATCAGGGCCGACGCCGGGGTCGGCGCCGTCATGGACGACAGCAGCCAGGTGTGAAACGGGAACAGCGCCGACTGGATGATCGCGGCGAGGAAGAGACAGCCGACGGCGCCGAGCGCGACCGGCCGCGGGACCGTTCCGACCTGTCCGAGGATGCCCGCGATGGAGGTCGATCCCGTCGCCCAGGTCAGCGCGACCAACCCCGCGCCGAGCAGTCCGCTGCTCGCGAGGAAGTAGCGGCGGGCGGTCCCGGCGGCGGCCTGCGCCTGTTTCCACCCGCGGACGTGGCCGATGAGCGACGCCATGCAGAGGCCCATCGCCAGCCACATGACCGCGAAGAGGGCGACGTGGTCGGCCGCGGTCATCGTCATGACCGCGAGCGTGAACGCGAAGATCCGCGCGTAGAACCCGTCGAGATGGCGGTCGCCCGCCATGTAGCGGCGGGAGTAGCTGTGGACGATGCCGCTGAAGAAGGTGACCACGACCCACATGATCGCGGTCAGCCCGTCCACGACGAGGACGCCCCCGACCGTCCACCGGCCGCCGCTCGTGACGGCGAGCGCGAGCACGCCAGAACAGAGCAGGAAGAGCGCCCACATCGCGACGGTCGACACCCGCGGAACGAGCGACGGCGACGGTGTCGCTGTTTCGGAGAGTTGTACGGTCTCGTTCGATGGTGGTTGACTCGCCATTATTCGGATCCTCTCCGTGACCAGCACGGGCCGGGCCGTACCGCCGACCGACCGGCGCCCTTCCCGGCGCCACTCGCACGGGCTGGTCGTCTTCACCCTCTCCTATACCAGACTGGTTATTATAGCCACCGGTGGTAACAATTCGTTCGAACAAAGAGCATGAAAGAACATTATGGTCGTGTAAGCGTCACAGCAGCGCCGACCGGCAGGTCCGCTCGCGAGGCGCCACACGAGCGGGGCGGGCTGAGTGGATCGGCCGCGGGAACGGCAGCGGGGAGGGTCGTTCTCTGTTACGACGGGAAGTCGTCGAACGGGGTCGACTCGTGGCTGCGGACGAGCACTTCGTCGGCCACGGTCAGTCCCATGTCGAGCAGTTCCTGCGCGACCGGGGTGATGTCGCCGTCCGTCTCCCCGACGGCCGTGACGAGGAGGTTCTTCTCGCCCGTCACCAGTTCCTGTACCGAGACGACTTTCGGGATCTCGAGTATCTCGTCGATGAGGTCGCCCCGGTCCGGGATCGGCGCCGTACAGAACAGCAGCATTCGGAGGGGGTAGCCGGACCGCTGATAGTCAACCTCGGCGCTGTACCCCTTGATGACGCCCTCCGACTCGAGCCGCTGGATGCGTTTGCGAACCGTGCTCGATGAGGCGCTGGTTCGCTCCGCGATCTCGCCGGACGAGAGGTTGCGAGCGTCTTCCTGTAGCGCGTAGAGGATCTCGCGGTCGACGTCATCGAGTTCGTAATCCGCCATACCCCCGAATTTCCCGCGGAGATTATAAGGAACTTCGCCTGGCCGCGGGTCCCGGCTCCGCACGCGGGACCGGCGACCGTCGTCCCGCTCGCGGCCCCACCGCCGACCGAGAGATCGGAGCCGAAGGGAAGAGGTATCGCTACCGACTCTCCCCCTGCTTCACCTTGTTCAAGGAGTCGAGATTCAGTATCTCGTACCCTGAACGAAAGTTGCGCATTGGGTCGGTGGTCTCTCCCCTCTCAGCTCTTCTTCGAGCGAAAAGGATTTAGATATGAATACGATATGAATACGCATGAGCCGGAGCGAGGAACGCAAGGTCGGTGAACGGGGGCAAGTAACCCTCCCGAAAGAACTGAGAGAGAAACTGGGTATCCGCGGCGGGGACGAGGTACTGGTTCACGAAGAGGACGGGAAAATCACCATCGAGAAACCGCTGACTCGTGAGGAACTCGCTGAGGGGTACCAACGGCGCGCAGCAGAGGCTGAAGCCCTTGCGGAGGAGATGGACGACGTGTCCCGCGAGGCCGGCGAGTATCTCGGTGATGTCCCCGAGTGGTAATCGATGGACGTTCGACGCGGAGACGTCGTCATCGTCAAGCTCGACCCGACAGAGGGGTCAGAGCAACGGGGAACACGACCGTGTCTAGTCGTGCAAAACGACGTTGGGAACGAGAACGCGCCGACGACCATCGTCGTCCCGTTTACGACCTCGCGAGGAGACGAACTGTACCCGTTCGAGGTACTCGTCTCGGCTGCCGAATCTCCGCTCCGAGAGGACTCGGTCGCTCTCTGTAGTCAGATTCGCACGGTGTCAATCGAACATCGCATTAAGACCACTCTCGGTTCCGTGCCGGCATCCCGTCTGGAGGAAGTCGACGAGGCACTCGAATACAGCCTCGGTCTGAGAGAACCCTAACGACTCTCCCGCTGCTCCACTTTGTTCAACTCGATCAGCAGCCGGAAGATCGCCTTCACGAGGTTGGCGTCGACGTCGAAGCGCTCGGCGTTCTCGCCGGCGCGTTCCATCACCTGCTGTTCCTGTCCCTCGTCGGTCGTCGGCAGGTCTCGTTCCTCCTTCACCTGCGCGACCGTGTCTGCCACGTAGGTGCGGCGGGCGATCAGTTCGACGATCTCGCGGTCGATCCCCTCGATCTCCGCGCGTAGTTCGTCGAGCGACATCTCCTCCGGGTCGGGTGTGTTGGTGCTCATGAGTGTCTCTCCTGTGTGGTTGGTTGTCGTGATCAGTCGAGAATTCGGGCGCCGTCGTTGCGGGTCGTCGTGCGGCGGACGTCGCCGGGGCGCTCGCGCCACAGTTCGCCGACGGCGTCGAGGTCGGCGGCCGGGTCGTCGGGGGCCGCGACGGCGACGACGCTCGGTCCGGTGCCGGACAGCGAGACGCCGGTCGCGTGCGGCATCGCCTCCACGGCGGGGTCCGCGGAGAAGCCGAGCGCCGCGGAGAACGCGAGGCCGTTGACGGTCATCGCGGACGCGAACCGCCCCTCGAGCGCGAGGTCCGCGACCAGCTCGGCCATCGGCGCGACGTTCGCGCAGCGCTCGGCGTCCGCGTCCGCGCTGTAGGCGCGCTCCGGCGGCGTCCAGACGAGGGCGTCCCACGCGACCGGCTCCCGCGCCAGCAGCGCGTCCGCGTCGTTGTCGGTGACGGTGACGCCGCCGAGCATCGACGCGGAGGCGTCGTCGAACGCGCCGGTCACGGTGACGCCCGCCTCCCGAGCGGCCCGGACGCCGAGCCGACAGGCCGCCTCGCGGGTGACGTCGACGGCGGGGTCGTCCGGGTCGTCGCCGACGGTCAGCCCCAGCGCGTCGCAGGTCGCGAGGACGGTCGCGTTCGCGGCCGCGCTGGAGCTTTTGAGCCCCGCGGCCATCGGCACGTCGCTGTCGGTGGTGACGGCGCCGCCCTCCCCGGCACCCCAGCGCTCGGTCGCGAGCGCGACACAGCGCTCCACGAGCCCCGTGTCCGCGTCGGGCGCACCCGCGACGGTCCCGTCGACGCCGTCGCTGGCCGGGTCGAGCGTCACCGTCGCACGCGTCTCCACGTCGAGCGCGAACGCCGAACCGGTACCGGTCGCCAACGCGTTCAGCACCGTCCCGGCACCGAGCGCCGCGGCGCGTCCCTCCATACCGGTACGGGGCGTGACGCCGACAAAGGCGTGGCGGTCGCGGCGAGTTCTATCCGACCGTCTCGACGCGCCGAAGCGCCAGTTCGAGGTGGAAGTCCGCGTCGTTGGTCGACCGGTTCGCACGCCCGTCGCGGCGAGCGCGCAGGTTCGTCGCGAGGTCCGCCGTCCCGCTCGCGAAGCCGTCGTCGAAGCGGCGTTCCGCGTATCCCGAGACCACTCGGGTCTCCTCGCCCCCGACGGGGTCGGTGTAGATCACGTCGATCCGCACCTCCAGCCAGCGGTAGGTGTACGAGCCGGTGTTCCGGAGCGTCACCTCGGCGTCGACCCGGGTGTACCCGTCGTCGGCCCGGACGCGGTGGCGGGTGCCGACGACCTCGATCCCCTCCTCGGGGCCCGACGGGGCGCGCGTCTCGATCGACGCCGGCGTCTCCGTCGGCGTGGCCGGCTCCGGCGTCGCCGTCCGCTGTGCCGTCTCGGTCGGTGGGCCGTCGGTCGGCGTGTCGACCGCCCCGGCCGGGTCCTCGCCCGACGTGACGAGGCCGCTACAGCCCGCGAGCCCGGCGGCTGCGAAGACGGCCAACACGCCGCGGCGCGTGCGTCGATCCTCGGACACGCCCCGCAGTACTCGCGGAGCCCCGATAAATCCCTCACCCGAGACGCTGCCCGACGACGCCGGCGACGGCGCCGACCGTACCGGACGCGAGCGCGGCGACCGCTGCCGGCCGAAGCGCCGCGCCCAGGCTGTGCGCCTGCTCGGCGGCGGCGCCCTGCGAGGCGACGACGAGTCCGACCGCCGCCAACAGGAACCCGAACCCGCCGACGAGCGCGCCCGTCCCGCAGACGAGCGCGGCGTCGCTCGCCTCGCGTGCGCGGGAGCCGAAGGAGAGCCCGAGCGGCGCCGCGACCGCCGGGGCCACGGCCATCGCGGTCGCCGACGCGACGAAGTAGAGCTGCGCGACGAAGATCGGACCGAACCGCGCGGCGTCGCCGCCCGCGTCGGTCGCGAAGGTCGCCTCCGCCCAGCCGGTCGTCACCGCGCCGACGGCGCCGACGGCGACCCCCGTCGCGATAAACAGCCCGGCCAGCACCGCGGCCGCGACGGCGCGGGTCATACGGTGGCGAGCCAGCAGTCGGTCAGCGGGCCGCGCCAGCTCACGCGCTCCTCCCACGCGGTCCCGGAGAAGCCGAAGGCGATCAGCGCCTCGCCCGCTCGCGCGACGTATCCGTACATCACGCCGTTCCCGTGGGGGAAGTAGTAGCGGTGCCACGGCGTCGACCCGAGGGGGTCGTCGCGCCCCTCCGTCGCACCAGCGGCGACCACCCTGTCGAGGGCCGCGGCGGCCGCCTCCGCGTCGGTGTACCGCTGCACGTGGACGACCTGTCCGCCCAGTCGGTCGGGATGGCCGTCGAACGGGCGCGTCGGCCAGCGGGCGACGGAGACGTACAGCTCGTCGGTTCGGTCCGCCGACTGCCTGACGGGACCGAGTCGCTCGTCGACGCTCGCCCGTCGCTCCTCGGCCACCGGGTCCCCGCGGAGCCGCATCGGCGCGGTGTCCTCGAAGTTCACGTGCGTCGGGTCGTACGCGAACCCCGCGAAATCCTCGGTCGGGTATCGGAGCCCGAAGACGAACGGGTCGGTCGGGTCGTCGGTCAGCCACCGACGGAGCCGGTTGTTGATGGGGTCGCGCGGGTGGCGCTCCGTCGCCGCCTTCGCGCTGGAGAGGCTCCGGAAGGAGGTCTCCATCCGTTCCAGCTCCTCGACGACGCGTTCGGTGTCCCCGCGCCGCACGAACCGGCGGACGATCTCGAGGTGTCTGTTCGCGGTCTTGTTCAGAAACGCCTCGGGGGAGAAATGCGGCTCAAGCGGGTCGCTCGCGGTCGGGATCTCCTCGTCGGTGGTGCCCGCGAGCGCGTCGACCCACTCCGGGTCGGTCTTGCCGGCCGCGACGATCCGCTCGCGCGTGTCGATGATCGCCTCGACGATCCGGGTGGTCGCCGCGACGTAGGTCCGGATCGCGTCGGGATAGCGTGTCGCGAACCAGTGTATCTCGTCCAGGATGTTCGCGGTCACTTCAGCGAGCGCCTCGTTCTCGACTCTCTCGCCGACGCGCTCGTTGACCGTCCCGTCCGCGGCCGTGTCGGCAGCCGCGCCGCCGGAAGCGGCGCCGCTCTCGTTGTCGGGATACTCGACGCCGGAGCCGCCGCCGAGGCATCCGGCCGACGACGCCCCCGCGAGTCCCGCGCCCGCGGCGAGCAGCCGGCGTCGCGTCGGATCCATGGTCTTGCGTCGTCCACGCGTGCCCTTAAGTCTGCGCCCGAGGACCTGATCGCGCCCGCGGCCCGGCCGTTCCCCGCCGCCGGCCGCTCGCCGCCGCCGGACGCTCGCCGCCGTCGAACGCTCCGTTTTAGGCCGCGGGCGCGCAATCACGTGTATGTCCTCGCCATCGCGAAGCGACGTGTCCCCGCAGACGCTCCCCATCGACCTCGTCGAGGAGGGCGTCGTCGTCGAGTACCTCGACGGCCGGAACACGCTCTACCGCGGCGCGCCCGACCCCGTCGAGGGGACGCTCCGTACCGGCCCCGGCAAGGAGGTCCACGTCCTCGTCACGGACCCCACCGAGACGGAGGGCGTGATGACCTACGTGAACGACTACAACACCCACGACGAGATCCTCGCGGACACCGGCGTCGGCCGCGTGATGCTCGGCGCCGGCGAGTCGGAGGAGCTGTTCCCCGGCGTCGCGGTCCGCGCCGCCGGCGAGCGCGTTCACGTCGAGGCGGACCCGGAGGTCGCGGGCGGCCGCGTGTTCGTCTTCGTCGAGGACGACTGGGGTGAACGGAGCTTCGAAGTCGTCGAACCGCCCACCGATGGCGTCGGGAGCTTCACCGAGGAATGAGCCTCCGCAAGCCGTGGCGGGACCTCGACCGCAGCACCGTCGCCGCGGCGCCCGACGCGCCGGGGGTCTACGAACTCGGGGACGCGGACGGCGAATCGCTGCGGATCGACAGCGGGATCGTCCGCGACGAACTGAAGGAGGCGCTCGCGTACGGCGACGGCGAGGCGGCGCAGGTCCGGTGGACCGTCGCGCAGTCGCGCGACCACGCCGACCGCCTGCTGAGGGAACACGAAGGATAACGGCGCCCCGCCGCGTCCGCGGAGACCGCCGGCGCGCGCCGAGCACAACGCTCTTGCGACCGCTCGTCCAACGGACTCCCATGAGCGACTGGACCGACGCCGTCGTCGGCGAGCGCATGGCCGTCGACCGCGAGTTCAACGACCGCGTGGCGAACTCCCGCTTCTCGAGCCAGGAGTGGGGCCTGATCATGACCGCCGCGGAGTTCGAGATCGAGGACGCCGACGACCCCGAGGCGGCGCGGGTCGTCGCCGACACCTCGAAGCTCCCCTCGATCATGCCGGAGCTGGGGAACATCCGCGAGGGGATGGCCGCCATGGGCGGCGCCCCGAGCGACGGCGGCGGGGGCGGGGACGGCGGCGTGCTCTCCTCGATCAAGGGCGCGCTCGGCCTCGGCGGCGGGGGCGACGACGGCCCGAGCGACGAGGAGCTGGCCGCCGCCGAGGCGCTCGTTCAGGAGTACGCCGACGAACTGCAGGCGCGGCTGGAGGAGACCGGCAAGTGGGAACAGGTGCGGGTCGCGTACCAGGAGTAGCCGACCGCGGGCTGTGGTGCGGGTTTTCTGTACAGCGGCGGTCCCGGCGGCCGCGGCGGGCTACTCCACGTCGCCCCCGTGATGGATCGTCATCTCGTTGGCCTCGTAGATGTCGATCAGCTCGTTGACGAGATCGTCGTACTCCTGTCCGTCGACACGCATCGCGTCGAGGCGCTCGACCGTCTCGTCGTCGAGGTGGACCTGCGGCATACCTCCGAGTTCGGCGTCCCGGCTCATAAGCGCGGGGGCCGAGCGCCCCGCCGGGGGCCGGGTCCGCGGTCGATCCGGAGAGCGGTCACCGCCCGAGCGCGTAGAACTCCTCGTTCGGCCGCCAGTCGGCGAACGTCGCCATGCGGTTCGAGAGGTTGAAGAACGCGGCCACGGACGCGACGTCCCACGCCTCCTCCTCGGAGTACCCGGCCTCCAGCAGCCGGTCCCGGTCCGCGGCCGTGACGGCCGAGGGCGACTCGGTTATCTTGGCGGCCACGTCGAGCATGACGCGGCGCTTCTCGCTCACGTCCGCGGTGCGGTAGTTGGAGACGAGCTGGTCGGCCAGCTCCGCGTCCTTCGCGTAGATCCGGCAGAGCGCGCCGTGGGCGACGTTGCAGTAGAGGCAGTGGTTGAGCCCGGAGACGGTCACGACGATCATCTCGACCTCCGCGCGGTCGAGGTCGGTGTCCTCCACCAGCGCGTCGTGGTAGGCGACGAACGCCCGGAAGTGCGAGGGCTTGTACGCCAGCGCCGCGAACACGTTGGGCGTGAAGCCCGCGCGCTCCGCCTCCTCGCAGATCCGGTCCCGCAGGTCTTCGGGCAGGTCCTCGAACGCCGGCACCGGGAAGTTCCGCTGGGCGTCGTCCGCGAGTGTGGGCGTCGGTCCGTCCGCGTCGGCCGAGCCGTCGGTGGTCTCGTCGTCGCTCATGGCTCTCTCCGCGCGCCCCACCGACAAAAGGGTTCACCGGCGCCGGATCGCGAACGCCTTAGGCCCGCCGACGCGACCATCGGAACATGGACGTGCAGGCGACGTACGACCGCATCGCGGCCCACTTCGCGAAGACGCGCGAGTACGCGTGGCCGGAGGTGGAGTCGTTCCTCGACGGGCGCCGCGCGGACCGCGCGCTCGACGTGGGGTGCGGGAACGGCCGGCACACGGAGCTGCTGGCGGCCCGGGCCGACGCCGCGGTCGGGGTCGACGTGAGCCGCGAGCTCCTCCGCGAGGCGGTCGCCCGCGCGACGGAGCGGGGGTTCGACGCCGCGTTCGTCCACGGCGACGCCGCGGCGCTCCCCTTCGCCGACCGGAGCTTCGGGCTGGCGACGTACGTGGCGACGCTTCACCACCTCCCCTCGCGCGAGGCGCGGGTCCGAAGCCTCGACGAACTCGCCCGCGTGCTCGAGCCCGAGGGCGCGGCGCTCGTCAGCGCGTGGTCGACCGCGCACGACCGGTTCGCGGAGGCGGCGCCCGCCGGTGCCGACGCGGAGACGGGGTTCGACACGACTGTCGACTGGACGCTCCCCGGCGGCGAGACGGTGCCCCGGTTCTACCACATCTACGCGCCCGCGGAGTTCGAGGCCGACGTGGCCGCGAGCGGCCTCGAGTTGGCGTCGCTGGAGCTCTCCAGCGGGAACTGCTACGCGGTCGTGACCCCGGCCGGGGACGGGGCCGACGCGGCCGGGAACGGCGAAGAGTAAAACCCTTATTCCGTGGGGGGTTTCTCCAAAACGCGCGCCGGTGGTCTAGTGGTAGGACCTGAGCCTTCCAAGCTCATGGCCCGGGTTCAAATCCCGGCCGGCGCATCTTTGTCAGACGCAGACCGGGGATCCAACGGGACCTCTTCGGTCGTCTCTTCAGTCGTCGTCTCCGCGATACGCGTCTCCACCGCGCTTTCTGATCGCGACGATGTAGAGAACTCGTTCCTCACGGTCGACGCGACAGCCGAGGCGGAACTGTCCGACCCTGAGCTTCTGGTGTGGCGTCCCCGCCAGCGGTTCGAGGTGATCCGTCGGGTCCCGCCACTGATCGGTGACGACCTCGTCGAGCTTCGAGAGGATACGGTCCCGTGCGTAATCATCGAGCTTGTCGAGTTGTCGCTTCGACCGGTCCGTAAACTTCCAGTCCCACCTCTCACTCATCGATCGCCATCGTCCGCCCCGTACTCGGCTCTGATCTCCTCGCTGGAGTGGGTCCGTCCCTCCTGAATGTCGACCTCGCTCGCGGCGATCGCCTTGAGGTCGGCGCGGTCGAACTCGGGGTGTTTCACCGCGTCACGGAGCACGTCGCGCACGAACTCGCTACGGCTGTTGTACCCGAGATCCTGCCACGTGGCGTCGACGTCCGCCAGAAACGTCTCCGTTATCCGGATGTTGACCGTCGTCTTCTCGGGCGGTGAACTGGCTTCGGACATGCGTCTGTGTTGAATTTGTGTATCAATAACGGTTACGACAGTCCGAATGCCTCCGCGAACCGATATTCCGGCGAGCCCGAGTTCCTTCTCTCGACACCATTCATCCGCGACCGGTCGGGCGCGGAAAACGCACGACCGCGGCGCTCAGAGACGGCCGGCTTCAAACGATATATACCCGCCCGCGGTGAACACCTCCCTGATGGACCTCGGCTCGCGGGACGCCTTCGACCGGATGGGGACGCTCGGCATCGAGGAGGAGTTCTTCATCGTCGACGCCGACGGCGAACCCACCTCGGGCACGGACGACCTCGTCTACGGTTCGGAGCCGCCCGCGGCGATCCCGGAGGGGCTCGACCACGAGCTGTTCAAGTGCACCGTCGAGGTGCAGACGCCCCTCCTCCAGGGGCCCGAGAACGCGGCCGCGGAGCTGGCGACCGTCCGCGAGGCGCTGGTCGAGCACGCCGCCGAGCAGGGCTACGGCATCGCGGCCGCGGGGCTCCACCCCGCCGCGAAGTGGCGCGAACTCGACCACGCGACGAAGCCGCGCTACAAGTCCCAGCTCGACCGGATCCAGTACCCGCAACACCGGAACACGACCGCGGGCCTGCACGTCCACGTCGGCGTGGACGACGCCGACAAGGCGGTGTGGGTCGCCAACGAACTCCGGTGGCACATGCCCGTCCTGCTGGCGCTGTCGGCGAACTCCCCGTTCTGGAACGGCTTCGACACGGGGCTCGCTTCGGCCCGCGCGAAGGTGTTCGAGAACCTCCCGAACACGGGGATGCCCTCGGCCTTTTCGGACTTCGAGGCGTTCCAGCGCTACGAGCGCCGGATGGTAGAGTACGGCTCCATCGAGGACCGCGGCGAGCTGTGGTTCGACGTGCGGCCCCACACCCAACACGGGAGCGTTGAGGTGCGCGCGCCCGACAGTCAGCGCGACCCGGCGGTCACCGTCGCGTTCGCGGAGTACGTCCACGCGCTCGTCGTCGACCTCGCCGAGCGCTACGCGGACGCGGCCGACCCCGACCGCGCCGGGGCCGGTCCCGCGACCGCCGGCACCGACCTCCGGCGCGAGCTCCTCGACGAGAACAAGTGGCGCGCCACCAGACACGGCCACGACGCCGCCTTCATCGCCCGCGACGGCGAGGGAACCGTCTCGCTCGGCGAGGCCGTCGACCGCGAGTGCGACCGGCTCGGCGTCGACGGCATCCGCGACGTGTACGACCGGGAGAGCGGCGCGGAGCGCCAGCGTCGCCTGCTCGAGGAACAGGGGCCCGAGGCGCTGTACGAGGACCTCCGTCTGGATCCCTGACTTTTCGTCGCCTCGCAGCCGACGAGAAACGCTTTTCCGCGCGGAGAGCCGAACGTGAGACATGGCCACAGACGACGACACACCGGAGGACGACGACTCCTCGCCGACGGACCGGACGCGCGAGGAGCTCCGGAAGACGCGGGAACGGCTCGGCGAGGGCGCGGACAAGGCGGTCCAGGAGTTCGACGACGGCGTCGTCGACCTGCTGTCGTGGCTGCTCGACACGGAGACCCGTGCGCGCATCTACGTCTACCTGCGCGAGAACCCGAACAGCACCAGCGAGGAGGTCGCCGACGGCACCGGCCTCTACCCGAGCACGGTCCGCGAGGCGCTCGCGGAGCTCCACGAGGAGGGCACCGTCGACCGCGGCAAACGCGAGTCGAGCGGCGCCGGCAACAACCCCTACGAGTACGTCGCCATTCCGCCGAGCGATCTCGTGCGCGGCGTCGTCGGGCAGGTGCAGTCGGAGCTGAACACCGTCTTCAACCTCGACCGCCGCCTCGGCGACCAGTCCGGGGAGGGCGACGAGGAGCCCGTCCAGATCTCCGTCAGCGGGGCGACGGGGGAAGACGACGACGCGACGGCCGACGACACGTCGACCGACGACGCTGCGAACGCCGGTCCCGACGCCGACGCGGGCGAGCCCGCGGTCGATGTATCGGACGACGACGAACCGACCGACTCCGACGACGCTTGACCGGCCGATCCGGCGACGCCGATCGGTCGCCCAGGTTCGCGACGTTTTAAGGGCCGCGGCCGTCACTGGCGGGTATGAACGTCGCGTTGGGTGGGACGTTCGACCCCATCCACGACGGCCACCGGAACCTGTTCGAGCGCGCCTTCGAACTCGGTGACGTCACCGTGGGGCTCACCTCCGACGAGCTGGCGCCGAAGACGCGCCACGTCGAACGGTACGTCCGTCCGTTCGCGGAGCGCAAACGCGACCTGGAGGCGGAACTCGCGCGGTTCGCCGAGGAGTACGGCCGCGACTTCGAGATCCGCGAGCTCACCGAGCCGACGGGGATCGCCACGGAGCCGGGCTTCGACGCCCTGATCGTCTCCCCGGAGACGGCGGAGGGCGGCGCGCGGATCAACGAGATCCGCCGCGAGGCCGGACGGGACCCTCTCGAACTGGTCGTGGTCGATCACGTCGTCGCGGAGGACGGCGACCGCATCTCGTCGACGCGGATCGTGAAAGGCGAGATCGACGAACACGGCGACGTGACTCCCGACCGCGAGGGGCGGGAGGCGACGCGCCCGGAATGACCGCGGCCGACTCCCGCTCGGACGCCGACGCCGCGGGCCTCCGCGGCACCCTCCTCGGCGCCGGCGTGGCCGAGCGCGCGGTCGCGTGGAGCGCGGTCGGGTTCCTGATCTCGCTGTACCTGACGCCGGTCGTCGCCGATACTCGTCCGGACCTCCTCGCGCCTCTCGGCCTCGTCACCGCCCTGCTGCCGACGCTCGGCGCGGTCGCGCTCGCCGCCCGCGGCCGAGGGCTCCTGCCCGCCGTCGTCCTCCCGTTCGGTCCCCTCGCGGGCTACTTCCTCCGTACGCTCGACCCCGCGCTCCTGTCGGTGCCGTACGTCGAGGCGCTCGGCGCCGCGCTCGCGGGGGCGGCCGCGCTCGGTCTCGCGGCGTACGTCGCCGGGCGCTCGGCGGCGATACTGGAGCAGGCCGGGTAGGCGTCGGCTCCGGACGCCGGCCGCCTCACCACGTCGGCGGCCGGAACCCGGCGCTCTCGAGGATCGGCTTCCAGCCCCCCTGGACCGAGAGCCGCGTCACGTCCATCGCCTCCGCAACCGCCGACTGCGACCGTTCCTCGCCGCCGATCAGCGCCGCGGCGTAGAGGCTCGCCGCCGCCGTCGCCGGCTTCGACCGCTCCGCCTCCGGCACGTGCGTCAGAAAGAGGTCAACCGCGGTCGAGCGCGTCTCCTCGTCGAGGTCGAGCTCGTCCGCGGCCGCTTCCAGCCGCTCGACCCACTCGTCGTTCTCCACCCGGTCGCTCGCTCGGTACACGCTCGTGGTGACGGGCCCGAGGTACAAAAGCGCCGCGCGGCCGGCGCTCCGTTCCGCGTCGACCCCCCGCCCCGCCGGCGGTTCGACAGGTTCTTTGGCGGCTTTCGTGTACCCCGGGACGCGCGCGGGTAGCCAAGCCAGGCCAACGGCGCAGCGCTTAGGACGCTGTCCTGTAGAGGTCCGCCGGTTCGAATCCGGTCCCGCGCATGCGACCCGGCCGACAGTATTTATCGCTAGCCGTACTCACTGATCAGCATGAATCGCCGTCGCTTCCTCGGCTGCTGTGGATCCTCCGTGCCCCTCCTCCTGGGCGGCTGTGTCCGGCCGCCCGGAGCCGGTAACGGGTCGTCCGACGTGACCGTGTCGGTCGCCGCGCGGGCGGAGCAGCCCGACGCGCCGGTCGAGTACGCCGTCGAGACGGTCGCCTCGCGACCAACCGAGGAACAGCCCGCTCGACTCCGCGTCACGGTCACCAACCGGTCGGACGAACCGGTCGTGATGGGCGAGGAGCGGGCGGTCCAGTTCCACCACGTCGCCAGCGCGGAGCGGACGCTCTACCTGCATCCCGCGGGCGACGAGGCGTGGACCGGCCCCGTCGAACCGGGCTGTTGGCGACTCACCGAGGCGGTCGCGGTCCCCGAGTACTACGGGACCGTGGCGCTCGACCCCGGCGAGACGGTCCGCGGCGAGTCGTACGTGTACGGCCATCCCGACCTCCCCGAGGACGCGTGTCTGCCGACGGGCGACCACGAGGTGCGGACGCAGGGGTCCGTCGGTGACGACGAGGAATCGGTCGCCGGCGGGGAGGGCGCGGCCGCGTTCGAGTGGGGGTTCACGCTTCGGATCGAGGCGTAGCCCGGCCGGGGGTCTCGCGGCCCCGCCTCGGCGGCGCTCGGACGGATCACTCCCGGTTCCACGGGGCGTCCGGAAAGTCGACGACGCGCTCGCGTCGGTCGACGTCGTCGATCCGCGCGATCGCGTCGGCGTCGAGCGACACCCCTCGGGTCGCGTAGTTCTCGCGCCGATGTGTCGGGGAAGTCGACCGAGGAATCGCGGCGGTCGACTCCTTCGAGAGCAGCCACGCGAGCGCCGCCTGCGCCGGCGTGACACCGTGTTCCGCCGCGGTGTCGGCGACCGCCGGAACCTCCGTCACTGCGCCCTTCGCGAGCGGCGAGTAGGCGACCAGCGTGTGCCCCTCCTCCCGCGCGAGCCGCCGGAGGTCGCGCTGTGGACGCAGCGGGTGGCACTCGACCTGATGGGCGAAAAGCGGGGTGTCCAGTACCTCGACCGCCTCCCGGAGGAGCGCCGGCGTGAAGTTCGAGAGGCCGACGCGGTCGATCAGTCCCCGGTCGACGAGGTCGTCGAAGGCGGGCAGCGTCTCCTCGGGGTCGTAGCTGTTGATCGGCCAGTGGACGTACAGCAGGTCGATCGTCTCGACGCCGAGCCGCTCCCGGCTCCGGCGGGCGGACTCGATCACGTCCCCGTACGAGAGGTTTCGCGAGTGGACCTTCGTCGCGACGAAGACGTCCTCGCGCGCCACGTCCGCGGCCGCGATGGCGTCGCCGACCGCGGCCTCGTTCCCGTACATCTCCGCGGTGTCGACGTGGCGGTAGCCGACCTCCAGGGCGTGTCGCACCGCGGCGCGACACTCCGCCGCCGAGAGGTCGTAGGTGCCGATGCCGAGCGCGGGAACCCCGTTACCGCCCTCGCTGGCCGTCATCGGGGTGACACCCCTTCTCGACCCGTCCCAACGCGGCTCATGGGTCACGATCTCCCGGTCGTGATAAATGCCTTTCCTGAAGATCGGTCGTGTGCGTGGGGCGCCACCCGCGAACGGTGCGCTTCTCGGGGATCCACCCGTCCCGGACCGACGCGCCTTTCCTCAGCGCCGCCCGCGGTCCGACATGGACGCAAACGGGCACCACGTCGGCGTCACCGTCTCGGACCTCGACCGCGCGGTCGCGTTCTACCGCGACGAACTCGGCCTCGACGTCGCCGCGGAGTTTTCGGTCGGCGGCGAGGCGTTCGCGGACGCCGTCGACGTCCCGGGCGCGAGCGCGGCGTTCGCGCACCTCGACGCCGGGGGCGTCCGACTCGAGTTGGTCGCCTACGACCCCGCCGGCCACGCGGTCGAAACCCCGGCGCTGAACCGACCGGGCGCGACGCACCTCGGGCTCTCCGTTCCTGACGTGGACGCGGTGTACGAGGGGCTGAGCGACGACGTGGAGACGCTGAGCGAGCCGCGGACGACGGAGTCGGGGACCAGGATCTGCTTCCTCCGCGACCCGGAGGGGAACCTCGTGGAGTTGTTGGACGCCTGATCGGGAGCCGCCACCGAACGAGCGGCCGGCGGACTCAGAGAAGGTCCTCGAGCGCCGCGATCATCACGACCTCGTGGCCGTCGCGGTCGTCGCTGGTCTCGCGGTGGGAGAACCCCTTCGCGGCGAAGAACTCGCGGGCGCTGGCCGCGTCCGCCGCCGCGGTCGTGCGGAGCCGCTCGATGCCCTGCTCGCGGAGCGATCGAGCGACGCGTTCGAGGAGGCGCGCCGCGATGCCCTCGCCCAGGAACTCCGGATGGACCCACAGCGAGAGGAGTTCGGCCTCCGCGCCCTCGTGGTCGGGATGGGCCAGCGCCAGCCCCACGGGCCGGCCCCCCTCCTCGACCAGAAAGCAGCAGTCGGCCGCGGCCGCGGCCTCGCGCACGCCGGCCGCGGAGACGTCGAGGATCGGTGCGCCGGTGTCGTCGAACACGGTAGTCTCGCCGCCGCGGGAAACCGCCGTCCGTAGCGTCTCGGCGTCGCCGGGACGCGCCGGTCGGACTCGCATTGTGTGCGTGTGGAGGCGAGACAGCGACGAATACCTTTCGCCCGGTGCAACGGGCGCACACGAGCGAGTGGTGCGGAGCGGCACGCCGCGGGGGACGAGCGCGGAACGCGGCCGGAGGGCATTTATCGCCCGCGGGGCGTACGCGCTGGCGTGGACCCAAACGACGTGCGCCGCGACTGGGCCGAGCGCACGGGCGACTACTCGCCCGCCTACTACGCCGACGAGGGCGCGACCGAGACCAGCGAGTGGCTCCGCTCGATCCTCGACTTCTACGCCGACGAGGACGCCGCGATCCTCGAGGTGGGCTGTAGCTCCGGCCGTCACCTCGAACACCTCCGACGGGCGGGCTTCGAGAACCTGACCGGGATCGACATCAACCCCGACGCGTTCGACGTGATGGCCGAGCACTACCCGGACCTCCGCGAGACCGGGACCTTCCACGCGGGCGCCATCGAGGACCTCCTGCCGGAGTTCGCGGACGGGCGCTTCGACGCGGTCTACTCCGTGGAGACGCTCCAGCACGTCCACCCCGAGGACACGTGGGTGTTCGAGGAGGTCGTCCGCGTCGCCGACGACCTGCTCTGTACCGTCGAGAACGAGGGGAACGGCGCGACGCGCGGCCGCGGCGAGGAGGACGTGAGCTACGTCGAGGGCGAGTTCCCGCTGTACCACCGCGACTGGAAGGCGGTCTTCTCGGAACTCGGCGCGGTCCAACTCGTCGCGGAGCCGAGCGAGCGCGACACGCACCGGGCGTTCCGCGTGCCGTAGCACGCGCAGGCAGTTCGTATCCCGCCGTCAGCGGATCCTCACTCCTCGTCCAGCAGGTCGCGCGAGGAGTTCGTGACGACGAGCAGGCTGCTCGCGCCCATCGCGGCCGCCGCGAACAGGGGGTTCAGCGCGCCCGACAGCGCCAGCGGGATGGCGACCGCGTTGTAACAGAAGGCCCAGCCGACGTTCTGCTTGACGCGCGCGCCGGCGGCCGCGGCCAGGTCGAAGACGGTCTCCACGGAGCCGAGGTCGTCGTCGACGATGGCCACGTCCGCGGCGTCGGCGGCCATCGCCGTGCCCGATCCGAGCGCGACCCCCAGGTCCGCGCGCGCCAGCGCCGGTGCGTCGTTCGTCCCGTCACCGACCATCACCGTGGTGCCGGTCGCGGCGAGCCGACCGACCGTCTCGGCTTTCCCCTCCGGCGGGACGCCCGCGAACACCTGCGAGATGGCGGGGTGGTCGGAGAAGGCGGCCGCCGCGCGCTCGTCGTCGCCCGTCAGGACCACGACCTCGACGCCGCGCTCAGCGAGCCCCGAGAGCACGTCCTCCCAGCCCTCCCGGAGTTCGTCGCCGACCACGACCACGCCCTCCGCGGTTCCGTCGCGCCCCACGGCGACCGGGACGCGGCCCGTCTCGCGCGCCTCCGCGACCGCCCGCGCGACCGCGTCCGGGACTGTCCAGCCACGGGCCGCGAACAGGTCCGGATGCCCGACGACGACCTCGCGGCCGTCGACGACGCCGGAGACGCCCTTCGCGTGGGTTCGGAACTCCTCGACCGACGGACCGTCCCTTTCGGCGCCCGAGGCGTCCGCCGCTCCGGCCTCGGAGGGCTTCGATCCGGACGCGACCGCGCCGCCGTCCGCGGCGACCGCCGCCTCCGACTCAGCAGCGGCCGGGTCGGCGTCGGCGATGGCGGCCGCGACCGGGTGCGAGGACCGCCGCTCCAGCGCCGCGGCCGCCGCGAGCAGGTCGTCGCCGCAGTCGGTCTCGACGACCCGGAAGTCCCCGGTCGTGAGCGTCCCGGTCTTGTCGAACACGACGGTGTCGGCGTCCCGGAGCCGCTCGAACACCGTCTCGTCGAAGACGACGATGCTCCGCCGGAGCGCGTCGCGTAACCCGGACGCGACCGCCAGCGGGGTCGCGAGCCCGAGCGCGCACGGACAGGAGACGATGAGGACGGTGAGCCCGACGAGCATCGCGTCGGGGACCGCGGCGCCGAGCGCGAGGTAGCCCGCCGCCGCCAACACCGCCAGCGCGAGCACCAGCGGGACGAAGACGGTCGCGAGCCGGTCGGCGAGCCCCTGCACGCCGTGGTTTGAGCTCTGGAGGTCCCACACCAACTCGGCGATGCGGTCGAGACTGCTCGTGGCCTCGGCGCCCACTTCGACGGTGATGGCACCGTCGGCGACGACCGAACCGCCGACGACGCGGTCGCCCGGCGCCTTCGCGACCGGGACCGACTCGCCGGTGACGACCGCCTCGTCGACCGGCGCCTCGCCCTCGAGGACCGCGCCGTCGACCGGGATCCGTTCCCCCTCGCGGACGAGCACGCGGTCGCCCGCGGCGAGGTCGTCGACCGCCACTTCCTCGAACGCCGCCGTTCCCGTTCCGTCCCCGTTCACCTCGCTCGTCACCCGGCGCGCCTCGTCGACCTGTACCGCGGTCAGGTCCGAGAGGAGTTCGGTCGCGCGGCGCTTGACCGACGCCTCGTAGTTGTTCCCGACGGTGACGATGACGATGATCGCGACGGTCACGTCGAAGTAGACGTGCGGGTTGTCGGCGACGATGAGCGCCAGCACGCTGTAGACGTACGCGCTGGAGGCTGCGAGCGCCACCAGGAGGTCCATGTTCGGCGACCGCGTCCTGAGGCTGACGTACGCCCCTCTGAGGATCGGCTTCCCGGTGAACAGCAGGACGATGGTCGTCAGCACCCCGACGACGATGAAGAAGTAGTTGCCGCCGGAGGCGCCCATCGCGGACTCCAGGTAGTCGAGCGTCCGCTGGTCGTAGAAGGGGAACGCGAAGTAGGTCGGGTAGATGATGACGATGTACTGGAGCATGACCGCCATCCCGACCATGACGCCCGCGGCGAGGCGGGCGGTCGCCATGTTGTCCGCCTGCCGGCGCGCGAACGCGTCGTCGCGGGGATACGCGGAGTAGCCCAGTCCCGAGACGGCGTCCTGCAGGTCGTCTCCCGAGACCGCGTCCGGGTCGTGATCGATCCGCACCGTCTCGGTGACGTAGCTCGCGCTCGCGGCGGAGACGCCCTCAGTCGAGGTGGCGACCGACTCGATGAACGCCTCGCAGGTCGCACAGTGCATCCCGTCCACCTCGAGGAAGGTCGCCTCGTGGTCGGCGGGGGCGTCCGTGTCGGCCGTCTCTGGGTCGTTCGCGCCGGACTCTCCGGCGCCGCGATCCGCCGCGCGCTCGCGGACATCGGCCGCGTCGACCGCGTCGGTCTCGCCGAGCGCGTCGTGGACCTGGAGACAGCCCTCACAGCAGAAGGGATTGCCGGCGTCGTCGCGGAACGTCTCCTCGTCCGCGGGGAGGTCACACAGCGTGCAGGTGGTGTCGTTCATGGTGTCTCTCTCGATGCGGGCTCTCGGTCGGGTCTCAGTGCGCCATCCCCGTCTCGAACGGGCTGTAGAACGGCACCGGGAAGTGCGGCAGGTGGATCCCGAACTCCATCAGGCCGTGTGAAAGCGGGATGTAGCCGAGCAGCAGGAACGCGACGCCGAGGACGCGGTGGACCCGCCGTCGCCGCGCCGCCGAGACGGAGTCGATCAGCGTGCCGTACGCGAAGACGGTGGGGATCGTTCCGAGCCCGAGCGCCCCCAGCAGGACGAACCCCGTCGTCGCCGACCCGGCCGCGAACGCGTAGAGGTACGCGGGGTAGAGGATCGGGCACGGCAACAGGCCGTGGAGGCCGCCGAGCGCGACGATCCCCGGGCCGCCGGCCAGCCGGTCGATCCGGGTCGTCAGCACCCCGAACAGGCGGTCGAGCGAGAGCCCCGGAACGTGGAGTCCCGCGGCGCTCCGGCCGAGCGCGTAGTTGACCCCGACGAGGATCACGGCGGCGCCGACGAGGACGCCGACCGTCCCCCGAATCGGCGCCGCGGCCGCGGTCAGCTCGTCCGCGCTCAGGAACACCGCGCCGCCGAGCGCGCCCATCAGGCCGCCGATCAGCGCGTAGCTGGTCGCCCGCCCGACGTTGAACAGCGCGTGCTGTCGCACCTCGTAGAGCGTGAGGTGTCCTCCGCGGGCGTCGGTCGCGGTCGTCCCCGAACCGGGGGCGCCCGTCGCCGCGCTCCCGCCGTCGGTCGCCGTCCCGTCCATCCGCTCGGCGTACATCGTCACGAGCGGGCCGCACATCCCCAGACAGTGTGCCCCGGCGAGCAGCCCCACGGCTACGAACAGCAGCACGTCGGAGCCGAGGAGCGCGGATCGTTCGATCATCGCACGGGTGGGTGTCGTCGTTCGTGGTTGTGGTCCATCGCGGTTATGGGTTCCGTCGCCTCACTCCTCGACGACGACGGTGCCGAGCATCCCGCCCTGCTCGTGGGGGATACAGACGTAGTCGTAGGTGCCCGCCACCTCGAAGGTGTGGCTGAACTCGTCGCCGTTCTCCAGCGCGCCGCCGCGGTCGCTCCACCACGCCTCGCGGGCAGTCTCCTCGTCCTCGAAGCCGCCGGTGGCGAAGAACGCGGCGCCCTCCGGGAGCGCGCCCTCGTAGGCGGTCACGGTGTGGGTCCGGGAGCTGTTGTTGTGCCAGACGACCGTCTCTCCGACCGCGACGGTCACCTCCTCGGGCGCGAACGCCGTGGCGGTCATCCCCACGTCGTAGTCGGCCGCGGAGCCGCCCCGCGCCCCGAGACACCCCGACAGCGCACCGGTCGCGGCGGCGCCGACCGCGCCGGCGGCCGCGAGGAAGCGTCTGCGGTCCATACCCCCACGTGAGGCCCGGCGGCGCTTATGTAACCCGGATCGGTCCCACGCGGCGAGAACGCGGTCGCGAGCGTCGGGCGAGGGTCCGCTCCCGAGGGACACCTATGCGTACGCCTCGAACTCCTCGCCGTAGACGAGGAAGTAGCCCGTTCCGACGACGCCGACGACCGCCGCGAGGGTGAACGCGGCCTCGGGGGTGACGAACTCCCAGAGGGCGCCGCCGATCGCCGCGCTCGGGATCACGACGAGGTTCCGGAGCAGGTAGTAGGTCCCGGTGACGCGGCCGCCGGCGCCCCGCTCGGCGGGGCCGACGATGAGCGCCTTATGTGACGGCAGCCCGGCGAACCGGAGCCCAGAGAAGGCGAAGACGAGGACCAGCGCCCACTGGACCGACAGCGCCGGCGAGAGGAGTTCGGGGCCGTAGATCAGCACCACGGGGAACGCGCCGTACACGAGGAACCCGAGCGCGACGACCGGCTTGAGCCCGACGCGCTCGGCCAGTTTCGCCGCGGGCGCCATCGTCAGCAGCGCGACCAGCATCTCGACGCCCAGCAGGTAGCCGAAGAACGCCTGCGGCGAGAGGTCGACGGCGTACGAGAGGCCGCCGACGGCGACGGTCGTCTCCACCCCGACCGCGAACACCTGCGTCACGACGAGCACGAAGAAGACGTACACCATCCCGTTCGCGAAGCGGACGAGCGTGTCGCCGATCAGCAGCGGCCGGAGCGGGGCCGGCATGTCGCGGAGGTCCGCGCGGATCCGCGCGACGCCCTCGAACGACCCGCCGCCGAGCGAGTCCTCACTCGCGTCGTACAGGAGGTGTTGGGCCAGCGTCCCCGCGGCCCCGAAGAGGACGCCCACGGCGAGCACGTACCGGAAGCTCACGGTGAACGCCGGGTGGAGACCGATAAGGACCGCCGCGAGCACGGGTCCGATCAGGAACGCCGTCCGGCGGAACGTCTCGGTGCTGGCGAAGCCGGCCGCCAGCCGGGAGGGGGCCGTCGCCTGCTTGACGACCGCGAACGTCGCGCCGAGGCCGAACGACTTCCACGCCTGCGCGAGGAGCAGCCCCACGAAGACCCAGACCCACGGCTCGACGGTCACGCCAGCGACCGTGACCGCCCCGACGCTCGGGGCGACCAGCCAGACGGCGAAGCCGAGCGTCGAGACCAGCCCGAACGCCGTCAGCGCGTACCGCGATCCGATGCGGTCCGAGATCGCCCCGCCCGGGTACGGGTAGACGGCGGAGATGACGTTACCGACCGTCCCGAACAGCCCGACGACGAACCCGGATGCGCCGAGCGCGACCAGGTACTCCGGGAGGAACCGGCTGGTCATCTGGAAGCCGAGGCTGAAGGCGAACATCGCCAGCGACAGCACCAGCACGTCGCGCTCCAGGGCGAAGAACCGGCGAAAGGCGTCCATCGCCCCCGCCTCGGCGGCGTCGTCCGGCGCGTTGTCCTGATCCATCGTGGCGTCTCGCGGCTCACTCCCTCCGTCGCATGCGGCCGATAAAAACCCCCCGAGGCGACGCCCGCGTCCTCCTCGGTCCGTGCGGCCGGCGGCCGTTCATCCCCGGCGCCGCGTCGGCGGGGCGGGAGTATAAAGACGTAAACCCGCGCTCGGTCACCCAGGGGATATGCAACCGCGGTTCGTTGGGCGACTCGGGCTGGCGGACGCGGTCACGGTGACGAACGCCGCGGTCGGGTTCGTCGCCGTCGTCGCCGCCAGCGTCGACCTCGGCCTCGCCGCCAGACTGGTGCTGTTCGGCGCCATCGCGGACGGGCTGGACGGCGTCGTCGCCCGCCGCCGCGGGTCGACGCCCGCGGGCCCGTACCTCGACTCGCTGGCGGACGTCGCCTCCTTCGGCGTCGCGCCGGCGATGCTCGTCGCGGTCGCCGCGACCGAGGCGTGGACGCTCGCGGACGAGCCGGTCCGGCTGGCGCTCGGCGTCGCCGTCCCGGCGCTGTACGTGGCGATGGCGGTGACGCGGCTGGGGCTTTACACCGCCTACGACGCCGAGGAGGACGAGACGGAGGGCGTGCCGACGACACTCGCGGCCAGCATCCTCGCGGCCGCGGTGCTCGCTGGCTACACGGCGCCGGTCGTCCTGGTGCCCGCCGCCGGGCTCTTCGCCGCGCTGATGGTCTCGACGATCACCTACCCCGACCTCCACGCGCAGGACGCGCTCGTGATGGGCGTCGTCCAGGCGCTCGCGGTGGTGCTGACGGGGCACCTGGGACGGATATTCGCGTTCGCGCTGTTGTTCCTGGCGTCGGCGTACCTCGTTCTCGGCCCGCGGTTCTACTGGCAGGACGCGCTCGGCTACGCGTCCATCGGCGAAAGCCCGCAGCGGAAGTGAGCCGCCGCGGATCCGGGCGCGGGCCGACGGGGATCAGCCGTACAGCAGCACGACCAGCGCCGCGGCGGCCGCGAGCGTGAGGATCATCACGCCGCGGCCGATCCCCGTCCTGATCTCCGCGTCGACGCCGACGCGGCGGGCGGCGGTTCGCGGGTGGGTCGCGGCCCACATCACCGCGCCGGCGACCCCCATCGTGACCCGGTCGACGACCGCCCACACCTCGGTGACGCCCCAGACCGCGCCGCGGCCGGCGTAGAACGCCGCCGGGAACAGCACCGCGTCCACGTCGCGCATGTAGTGCGAGAGCGTGCCCAGCGGTCCCTTCAGCGCGAAGAAGCCAACGAAGCCGGCCGTCAGCAGCCACGCCGACTCGGTCAGGTGGCTCGCGCTGTACGGCTTGAAGTAGACGTCCTCGCTCAAGATCAGCTCCGTGAACGGCATCAGCTCGATCAGCTGGTAGTAGAAGACGCCGAAGAAGAGGCAGGCGCCGGCCGCAAGCGCCATCCCCACGGTCTGGAACGCGGTCGCGTCCCGCGGACTGCTCGTCGCCTCGCCGTGGAAGAAGACGTAGTAGCCGAGCTTGATGAACGACATGAACGTCCCGACGCCGCCGAGGATGAGCAGCCACCAGAGCAGCCCCTCGCCGAACAGCAGCTCGACGTTGTGGACCTCGTGGGCGGAGTCGATCACCATCCCCTTCGAGATGAAGCCGTTGAAGCCGGGGACGGCCGTAATGGAGGCCGCGCCGGCGACGTACAACAGGAACGTCAGCGGCATCTCCCTCCAGAGCCCGCCCATCTCCCTGATGTCCTGCAGGCCGGTGCGGTAGACGACCGCGCCGACCGCCATGAACAGCAGGCTCTTGTAGAGCACGTTGTTGAACAGGTGGGCGAAGCCGCCCGTGACCGCGAACTCGCCGACGTACGTCGCCAGCCCGATGCCCGCGAGCATGTAGCCGACCTGGGCCTGAATGTGGTACGAGAGCAGCCGGCGGGGGTCGTACTGGAGCAGCGCGAAGAACGCGCCGTAGACGGCCATGATCCCGCCGAGGTACGCCAGCCACATCCCGCCCTCGGGGAACGCGCGGTACATCACGTACACCGCGGTCTTGGTCGTGAACACCGAGAGGAACACCGACGCCGCGACGTGCGGTCGCGGGTAGGTGTCCGGCAGCCACGTGTGCAGGAAGACGAACCCGCAGTTGATCCCGATGCCGAGCGCGGCCAGCGTCGTCGCGGCCGGGTGGATCCCGTCCGTCTCCGAGAACAGGAAGATGGCGTCGAGCGGTACGGTGCCGAGCATCGACGCGCCGTGGACGGCGACCGCGCCGAGCAGCAGCGTCCCGCCGATGCCGTGGACCAGCGCGTAACGGTAGCCGGCCCGGACCGCCTCGCCGCCGTAGTGCCAGACCAGCAGCGTCGAGGTGACGGCCATCAGCTCCCACCAGAAGATCAGGGTGAGCCAGTCGCCGGCGTAGATCGTCCCCACGGTGGAGCCGACGTACGCTAACGCGAGCCCGGTCGTCCACCGCGGCGCGTCGCTGCCGTAGGCGTACGCGACCGCCGCGGTCGCGAGGAAGCCGACGACGACGCCCATCAGCCGGGAGAAGTCGTCGACGTGGAGGAAGACGGCGTCGAAGCCGAGGAACGTCGTCGCGAGGTGGGCGCCGTCGCCGATCAGCAGCGCCTGCGCGAACACGAACGCCGTCGCCGACGCGCCCAGCAGGTGCCCGACGCCGCGCGGCAGCAGCACCACCAGCGCGGCCGCGACCGCCAGCACCGCGAACGGCGGAACCGCCTCGAACATCAGGGCATCACCCCCCGAGTCTCGACGATGAGCTCGATCAGCTCGAGGAAGCCCATCCGCGTCGGGATCACCCCGAGCAGCACCGCGAGCGTCATCGCGGTCAGGATCGGCGCGAGCATGAACCACGTCGACTCGCGGCCGAGGACCGCGTCGAGGCCCCGGATCCGGTCCCAGCCGCCGGCCGGCGGGCCGCCGTGGTGGCCGTGGTCGTCGTGGCCGTGGTCGTCGTGCGACGCGTCCGCGTCGTGGACTTCGCGCGTCTCGTCACCGGTTTTCTCACCGCTCGCTTCGTCCGCGGCCTCGACACCCACTCCGAACGGCACGTCCGTGTCGGAGGGCTTCTGATCGACCGCGTAGTTCCCGGTGTCGACGCGCTCGGCGGGCTCCGAGAAGTCCCGTTCGCTCGTGTCGAAGTCCGGGCGGACGACGCCGTCCTCGTCGACGTTCAGGTCGTCCGGGAGGTCCGCGTCGTCGGCGTCCGCGTCGGGGATGTCGGGCGCGTCGTCGGCCGCGGCCGTTTCTGTCTCTTCTCCCTCATCGCTCTCCTCCGGCTCGCGGCCGCCGTCCGTCACCGGGAGCGAGGATTTCCGCTCGCCGCCGAACGGGAAGTCGACCAGCGGCTTCGCGTCGTGGTCGTCCTCCGCCTCGAAGAAGGCGGTGTAGACGACCGGCCAGAAGTACGCGATGTTGAGCACGCCCGAGAGCAGCAGCGCGCCGACGAACCAGTAGGCGACGGGCGTCAGCGTCGCCCCCATCTGCACCCCGCCGATCAGCATGTAGTACTTGCTCACGAAGCCGGCCAGGAGCGGGATGCCGGCCATCCCCGCGGCCGCGACCGTGAACGCGGTCATCGTCAGCGGCATGCGCTTGCCGATGCCGGCCATCTCCGAGATGTAGTCCGTGTGCGTCTCGACGTGGAGACAGCCCGCACAGAAGAACAGGGTGAGCTTCATGAACGCGTGGGCGGGGATGTGGAGCAGCCCGCCGACGAGCCCGTGCCAGCCGAACAGCCCGAGCCCCAGCAGGATGTAGCTGAGCTGGCTCACCGTCGAGTAGGCGAGCCGCTGTTTGAGGTGGTCCTTCCGGAGCGCGATGAGGCTCGCGGCCGTCAGCGTGAACGCGGCCGCCGCCGAGAGCCACAGCCCCACCCCGAGGTCGAAGACCAGTTCGGGACCGAACACGTCCAGCACCAGCCGCGAGACGCCGAAGGCGCCGGACTTGACGACCGCGACCGCGTGGAGCAGCCCGGAGACGGGGGTCGGCGCCACCATCGCCTCGGGGAGCCACTGGTGGAGCGGCATCAGGCCGGCCTTCACGCCGAACCCGACCGCCAGCAGCACGAACGCGATCTTCGCCATGAGCGGGTCGGTGCTCGCGGCGGTCGCGAGCGCCTCGATCCCGCCCTCGCTGAAGGAGACGGTCGGCTCGCCGACGAGGCCGGTGAGCCAGTAGACCACGACGGTACCCGCGAGCACCAGCACGCCGCCGCCGAACATCGTGTACGCGAGGTACTTCCGCCCGGCCGAGCGCGCCTCGGGCGTCTCGTCGTGCGCGACCAGCGGGTACGTCGCGATCGACAGCAGCTCGTAGAAGACGAAGATGGTGACGAGGTTGCCGGCGAAGGCGATGCCCATCGTCGCCGATAACGACACCGCGAACGCGGCGAAGTACCGCGTCTGGTTCGTCTCGTCGTTGCCGCGCATGTAGCCGATGCTGTAGAAGGACGTAACGATCCACAGCCCCGACGCGAGGAACGCGAACAGCATCCCGAGCGCGTCGGCGCGCAGCGTGAACGTCACGTACGGCAGGAAGTCGCCGAGGTGGGAGACGTAGGTCGTCCCCGCCAGCACGCCCGGCAGCATGGAGGCGACGGCCGCGAACTTCGCGACCGCAGCGAGCACCGTCCACCCCTCGCGGAGGTTCGGACGGCGGTACGACGCGACGATGAACCCCGACGCGACGAACGACACCAGCACGGCCAGAAGCGGTCTGAGATCGACTATTTCGCTCATGCGAACACCCTCCCGAGGAACGGCTCGAACGCCTCGGCGGCCGCGAACCCGGCGAAGCCGAGCGCGACGACCCCGAGCGTCACGGCGACGAGCACCAGCAGGCTCGCCGGCGGCACCCGGTCGGGAACGCCGGGCGCGCGCGGCGCGTCGGAGAGCGGAGCGAGCGGGCGCTCGCGGCCGCCGTCCGCCGCGGTCGATGCGGTCTCCGGGCGATCGGCCCGGTCAGCCGGCCGGGGCTCCGGTTCGCCCGCGTCGCCGGCCCCCGCGAAGTAGAGCGCCTCGAGCAGGCGCGCGACGTACGCCAGCGTGAACAGCGTGCTCAGGAAGATGGCCCCGACGACGACGTAGCCCGCGGCGTCGGTGGGTCCGGCGACTGCGCCCGGCCCGCCGGCACCCTCGACCGCGCCGAGCGCGACGTACCACTTGCCGAGGAAGCCGACCGACGGCGGGATGCCGACGAGCGAGAGCCCGAGCACGGCGTACGCGCCGGCCGTGAACGGCGCGCGCTCCGCGAGGCTCGCGAGGTCGCTCACGGTCCGGGCGCCGTAGCCCAGCCCCAGCAGTCCAGCGGCGAGGAACAGCCCGAACTTCATCAGGCCGTGCCCGAGCAGGTGGACGATGGCGCCCAGAAGCGCCGTCTCGTTGGCCAGCGCGACCGCGGCGACGACGATGCCGAACTGGGCCACGGAGGAGTACGCGAGCATGCGCTTGAGGTCCGACTGCATCGCCGCCAGCGCCGACCCGGCGACGATGGAGACCGACGCGACCAGCAACAGCCCGGTCGTGATCGCCTCGTTGGCGGCGAGGAACTCCACCGTGAACACGGTGTAGGTGATCCGGATCAGCGCGTACGCCGCGGTCGTGGAGACGAGCGCCGCGACCAGCGCCGTCACCGCGTCCGGCGCGCGCTGGTAGGCGTCCGGCTGCCACGAGTGGACCGGGAACAGCGCGATCTTCAGCGCCAGCCCCGCGACGATGAAGGCGTAGCCCGCGCGGACCAGGGGGTCCGCGTAGCCCACCGAGGCGATGGCCCCCTGCAGGTCGATCATGTTGAGCGACCCCGTCGCCAGGAAGACGTAGCCGACGCCGATCAGGTACAGCGAGGCGCCGACCGTCCCCAGGAAGAGGTACTTCAGCGAGGCGTACGCGCTCGCGGCCGAGCGGTCGGCGGCGATCAGTCCGTAGGTCGTCAGCCCGACGATCTCGAGGAAGACGAACATGTTGAACAGGTCGCCGGTGAGCGAGAGCCCGAGCAGCCCGCCGGTCAAAAGCAGGTAGCCGGCGTAGAAGGGGTTGCCGCGCGGGCCGGCCACGCGCGCGAAGACGAGCGTCAGAACCGCGACGAGCGCGACGAGCACCGCGACCGCCGCCGACAGCTCGTCCGCGACCAGTTCGATGCCGTACGGGCGCTGCCAGCCGCCGAGCGCGTGGACGAGCCGGTCGCCGGCGAACACCTCGCGGGCGACCGCCAGCGCCATCCCCAGCACCGAGAGCGTCGTGACCGCCGCGATCGGCCAGCCCGCGTCCTCGCGGACCAGTCCGACCAGCAGCGGGAGCGTGGCCGCGATTATCGGCACCGCGACCAGCAGCGGGAGGAGGACGTCGCTCACGCGGTCTCACCTCCCTCGGATCCCCCGGCGGCGTCCGTGCCGCTGGTCCCCGTTGACGGGGTCGACGCCTGGTCGTCCGTATCCGCGGCCGCGTCTGCGCCGCGCAGCCGCTCCGTCTCGCCGGTGGGGAGCGTCCCCTCCTCGCGCATCACGTCGCGGAGGGCGTTCACGTTGAGCGTGCCGTACTCGTCGTAGATCCGGATACACAGCGCCAGCGCGACCGCGGTCAGGCTGACGCCGACGACGATGGCGGTCAGCACGATGACGTGCGGGAGCGGGCTGACGTACAGCCCCTCGGCCGCCTCGCCGGACGACAGGATCGGGATCGCGCCGCCGTCGACGTACGCCGAGGCGATGTAGAACAGGAAGATCGCGGTCTGGAACAGGTTCAGGCCGATGATCTTCTTCACGAGGTGTTCGTTGGCGATCATCATGTAGATCCCGGTACACAGCAGCGCGACGAACGCCGCGTACGCGGTCCGCGTCGCGAGAACGTCGATCAGTAGTGGGTGGGTACTCATTCGGATACCTCCGTCTCGTCGCCGTCGAACCCCGCCGCCAGCAGGAAGAACAGCCCGATCAGCACGCTGGCGACGATGGGCGCGATGCCGAGGATCTCGACCCCCTCCATCCCGTACTTCATCGGCTCGGGGATGGGGAGGAACGAGTAGTCGAGGAACGTGCCGCCGCCCGCGAGACCGACAAGCCCGATGCCCGCGAACACGAGCACGCCGCCGACCGCGAGGCCGACGAGGACCGAGTTCGAGAGCCACTCCCGGGTGGAGTCGATACCGAAGGCGAAGGCGATCATCAGCACGACCGCGGCCACGATGGCGCCGCCCTGGAAGCCGCCGCCGGGCGAGCCGCCGCCGTGGAACGTGATGAACAGCCCGTAAGTGAACACGAACGGGGCGACCGCCTTCACCGTGGTCATGATCACCTGGCTCTCGGTGTAGGGGGTCCCCTGCCGCTCGACTGCGGAGAGGTGCGGGCGCTCCTCGTGGCCCGAGTACTCGGTGCCGAAGCCGCGGTATCCGGTCGAACGCTCGGCTCTGTCCGGTTCGTCCGCCGCGTTCGAATCGTTTTCCGCGGCCGCGTCGTCGTCCGCGGCCGGGTCGTCTCGGCTCACGCGAACACCTCCCGTCGGAGGACCAACATCGTGACGATGCCCGCCGCGAACACGACGACCGCCTCGCCGAAGGTGTCGAACCCGCGGTAGGAGGCCAGCACCGACATCACGGCGTTCTCCACGCCGGTCTCGGCGTAGGCGTTCGCGAGGTAGTACTGGGTCACGTCCGGGTTCGACCAGACCGGCGAGTCCGTGTCGCCGACCGCTGGGAACTCCGCGAGGGTGCTCGCCATCGCGGCGCCCAGCAGGCCGACCGCCCCGACCGCGGGCCAGTGGACCGACTCGAACGCCTCCTCGTGGTCGATCCGGCTCGTCTTGGCGATGGTCAGCAGGAGCAGGACGGTCGTGACGCCCGCGGAGATGGCCGCCTCGGTCATCGCCACGTCCGGCGCGCGGTAGAACGTGTACAGCGCCGCCATCCCGAGGCTGTACGCCCCGAAGACGATGATCGACGAGAGCACGTCCCGGGCCAGCGCGGTCACGACGGCGGTGAGGATCACGAAGGCGAAAAGCGAGACCTCGACCGGCGAGACCGCGAGCGGGACCGGCGCGGCCGAAAGCAGCGCGCTCATCGGCGCTCGTCCCCCTCGGTCCACGGCACGTTTCCGTCCTCGAAGGCGGCCCGCGCGATGGCGTGCGCCGCGGTCGGGTTCGTCACGAAGATGAAGAACAGCAGGAGGACGGACTTGAAGCCCGACCCCGCCCAGCCGACCGTCAGCGCGACGGCGGCGAGCGTGAACCCCGCGCCGAGCGTGTCCGCCTGCGAGGCGGTGTGGGCCCGCGCGTACACGTCGGGCAGCCGGATCACGCCCGTCATGGAGACGAACGTGAAAAAGAGGCCGAGCAGGACGCAGACCACGATGGCCCCGACCCGCAGCGCGACGAGCGGGTCCATCAGAGCACCCCCCCGCGCTCGACGGTGAACTTCGAGATGGCGATGGCCATCAGGAAGTTCAACAGCGCGTAGACGATGGCGATGTCGAGGAACGTCGGTTCGCCCAGCCCCGCGCCGAGCAGCGCGAGGATGACGACCGTGTTGGTGCCGAGGACGTTCACCGCGAGCACGCGGTCCTGCATCGTCGGCCCCTTGACCGCCCGGTAGGTCATCCCGAGCGCGAGCACGACGAATCCGGCCGCGGCGTACAACAGGAAGTCCCCGACCGTGAGCCCGCCGGCGACGACGGTGTCGGCGACGGTCATTCGTCGGTCACCTCGCTTTTGCGCTCCGCCGCGGCCGAGTCCTCGACCCGCTTCCCGCCGTCGGTCTCGGCGAACGGGAGGTCGGCGGTCGCGTCCGGCCCCTGCAGCACGTCGCAGTCGCCGCGCTCCTCCGGCGTCGGCAGTCTGGCCGCCTCGCGACCGTAGAAGATCAGCCGCGTCCAGCGCTCCAGGCTCCCCTCGAAGAGGCCCTCTCGGGCCCACGGGATCAGGGTGTGGACGATCAGGTCCTCGTCGCTGGCGCGGACGGTGAGCGTCCCCGGCGTCAGGGTGATGGAGTTCGCCAGCGTCGTGAGCGGGAGCCCCGAACCGACCAGCACGCGCATCCGGGTCGTCGTCGGCTCGATGGGCAGCGACGGCGAGAGGATGACGCGCGCGACCACCACGTTCGATTTGAGGATCTCCCACAGCAACACCGGGACGTACACCGCACCGCGGACGAGCCGCTTCGGCGTCTCCGCGGTCGGGTCGTGGTCCAGCGTCACCTGCGAGAGCGTGATCGCGACGACGGCGGCGCTCGCGACGCCGGTCACGACGTCGAAGGGATAGGTCGGATCGCCCAACACGAGATAAAACAGCAGGGAGACGACGAAGACGGCCCCGAACCGCAGCCCGGTCAACTCGGAGACGAGCCGCTCGCGCCGGGAGGGGCGGTCGACGGGCGCCTCGCGGACCACCAGGCCGGTCGAGGAGAGCTCGAACTCCATGGGCTGGAGGAGCGCCGTGTTGCCGACCGGCGTGTACTCGGGGTCCAGAAGCACCGTCCCGAGCCCGTTCGCGTCCGCGTAGTCGTGGAGGCGCGCCGCGTACTGGCCAGGGCCGAACAGGTAGGCGTCGGTCCCCAGCGTCGCGGTCTCGACGCGCACGTCGAGCGCGTCGGCGTCCTCGAGGTCGTACTCCGCCCAGACCGCGACCTGTTCGAGCAGGTCCGTCGCGTCCTGCCGCAGCTGTTCGACGTGGGGGTCGTCGTCGCGCCAGGCGGCGAGGTAGACGAAGTGGAGCGCGTCGGCGTCCGCCTCGGCCGCCTCCGCGGCGGCGTAGCCCACGGTGGCCCGCAGCGTCGCCGTCTCCTCGACCGGGACGACGATGCCGTCACCCACCGGGGTCACCCCCGCCGTCGCTGCGTGAGACTGTTCGGGTCGACATTCGTGGTTCTCACCGAAGCCGTCGGTCGGACCACCCAAAACAGTTCTTATCCTCGTGGCGTCTGCCGGAGTTCGCGGCCCGGTCCCGGCGTCCTCCGCGTCGCCGAGGGCTACGCGTCCGGCGCCAGCACGGTCGCGAGCCGGTCGGCCACGCGTCCGCCGACCGCGTGTTTGGGGCCGACGACCTCCTCCGGATCGGTCCCCTCGGCGCCGACCAGCAGGACGCGGGACTCGTCTTCGCCCATCACGCTCGCGTCGTTGGCGACGACGAACGCCAGGCCGACGCGGTCGCGGATCCGTTCCGCCTCCGCGACCATCGCCGCGTCGTCGCCGGAGGTCTCGGCCTTGAACCCGACGATCGGGAGGTCGGGATGGGCCTCCCGCACGGTGTCTATCAGCTTCGGCGTCGGCTCCAGGTCCAGCGAGAGCGGCGACCCGGACCGGATCTTCTCGCCGACCGCGTCGGCGGTGAAATCGGAGATGGCGGCCGCCGAGACCAGCGCGTCGGCCGTGTCGGCGGCCGCGGTCGCCGCCTCGATCATCTCGTCCGCGGTCTCGACCTCGATTACGTCCGCGTATCCCACGTCGGGGCCGTCCTGCACGAGCGTCACGTCCGCGCCGCGGACGTAGCAGGCCCGGGCCACCTCGCGGCCGGTCTTACCGGACGCGCGGTTCGTGAGGACCCTGATGGGGTCGATGCGCTCGCTCGTCGCGCCGGCGGTGACGACGACCCGTTTGCCCGCCAGCACGTCGGGCGTGACCGCGCGGGCGACCTCCGTGAGCACCGTCTCCTCGGCGGCGATCTTCGCCTTCCCCTCCTCGATCCGCGGATCGGCGAACGTCACCCCCCACGCCGCGAGCCGGTCGAGCGCCTCCGCCACGCCGGGGTGGTCGTACATCGGTTCGTGCATCGCGGGCGCCATCACCACCGGTACGTCCGCGCCGAGCGCGGTCGTCGCGCAGGTGGTGACGGGCGTGTCGTCGACCGCGGCCGCGACTTTCCCGGCGGTGTTGGCGGTCGCGGGCGCGAGCAGGAGCACGTCCGCCCAGCCGTCGCGGCCGCACAGCTCGACGTGCTCGACCGCGCCGGTGATCTCGGTGACGACCGGCGCGTCGGTCGCGAATTGGACCGCCCACGGGCCGACGATGTCCGTCGCGGCCGGGGTCATCACCGCGCGCACCGCGGCGCCGTGCCGGCGCAACTCGTGTGCGAGCTCGACCACCTTCACCGCCGCGATGCTGCCCGAGACGCCCAGCGCGACGTTGACCCCCTGAAGCATTGCCCGCCGGTTCGGGCGGGGGTCGTAAATAGCCTCACGAAGCGGGGCGCTCGCGTCGCCCCTCGGCAGCGCCGGCGCTCAGTCGTTCTCGGGCAGCCGCCCCGACTCGTCGTCGACGAGGCTCGGGTGCGTCCGCTGGCGCGAGTCGTGGGGCTCCGCGAAGTACTCCCGCATCGCCGCCATCGACTCCCGCTCGCGCGCGCGCCGCTCCGTCTCGGAGATCTCCTCACACCCCGGCGGCACGTCGCGGCCGCGGTCGGTGAAGTAGCCCTCCGGCGTCACCCAGTCGTGGTAGAAGGGGACCTCGGTGTCGTGGATCAGCGTGATCGCCGTGCGCGCGCCGTCGCCCGCGGCGACGACCGCCTGGTGGTACCGCTCCGCGAGCCGACCCGCGGCGTAGAGCCCCTCGACGGTGGTCCGTCCGTCGCCGTCGTCCTCGAGGTAGGTCTTCGAGCCGGCGTCGCGGGTGTCCGCCTCCAGCGGGTCGAGGTAGCTCGCGTCCGACCACGAGGCGGCGACGACGCGCTCGGCCGCGAGCGCGTACCGCTCCGGGGTGGCGTCGCTCGCGTCGCCCGCGCCGTCCGCGTCGCCCCCGTCCGACCCGCGCTCGACCGTCGCGACGAACCGCGCGTCCGACCCCGCGTCGATCCCGGCGTCGGCCGCCCGGCGCAGTCGCACGACGCGGCCGTCGCGCAGGTCCGCGCCGTTCCTGGTCGCCCCGGAGCGCTGCATGTCGAGGAACAGCCGCGGGTTGACGCCGGCCGGGAAGCCCGGCAGGTTCTCCACGTGGGCGTTGCGGGCGAGGATCGGCTCGCCGGCGTTCACGACGACGGTGTCCAGGCTGGCGCGGGCGGTGAACGTCGCGGCCGAGAGCCCGGCGACGCCGCCGCCGACCACGAGCACCTCGTAGGTGCCCTCAAGCGTCGGGAGTTCGCTCATGCGGGGGCCTCGCGGACGCGGGGATTTAGCAGGGTCGATCCGGCGCGAGAACCGGCTCCGAAGAGACCGATCGCGTCCGTCGCCGCAAAAACGCCTCCTCAGGCGCCCAGAACCGTGTAATTACCGGACCGACTGAGGCAAAAAGCCTATAATCACCACAAGGCTACTCGGAGACAGAGATGGTAGGTACGATTCCCCTGATCGGCCCGATCCCCGGTGGACCGGAGCTGCTCATCATTCTGCTCGTGCTGGTGCTCCTGTTCGGCGCCAACAAGATCCCCAAGCTCGCCCGCTCGACGGGGCAGGCGATGGGCGAGTTCAAGAAGGGCCGCGAGGAAGTCGAGGAGGAGCTACAGGAGATGCAGGGCGACGACCTCGAGGAGGGTGCTGACTCCGACGCGGGCGCCGTGTCCGGCGCGGACGAGGCCGACGAGGAGACCGAGGAAGCGACCGAGAAGAACGAGTAACCCGCCGATTTTCGGGCCGTTTTCGGACCGCTTTCGGACCGCTTTCGGACCGACCACGCCGAGAGCCGTGGGCGCGTGGCCTAGTGGACAGGGCGAGAGGTTCCTAACCTCTAGACCGCGGGTTCGAATCCCGCCGCGCCCGTCCGCCGACCGCGAGCGCGTCGGCGCCTCGACGGCCGGGGAGCGTCACTTCACTTCGGGGAGCCGCCGACGCATCCGGTCGAGTTCCCCCTGGTTCACGCCGAACTCGGAGTCGATCGTCACCTCCGCCGCGACGCCGGAGTCCGGGTTGCGCGCGGAGACGTCGAGGATCCCGTTTTCGTCCAGCTCGAAGGTGACCTCGACCTTCTGTTGGCCCGCCGGAGCCGGCGGGATCCCCCGCAGCGAGAAGGAGTCGAGGAGCTCGTTCTCCGTGGCGACCTGGCTCTCGCCCTGATACACCTCGACGGTGACGACCTCCTGGTTGTCCTCGACGGTGTAGTACTCGTTCGTCACCGTCGCCGGGATCGAGGTGTTCTTCGGGATGAGCCGACTGAGCTGGTTCTCGCGGCCGTCCAGTTGCGCGCGCACGCCGAGCGTCTTCGGCGTGACGTCCAGCAGGACCACGTCGTCGACGCCGTCGGCCTCGTCCGCCGGGACCAGCTCGCCCGGGTCGCCGCTCGGGAGCGCCGACTGCGAGAGGATGCCGGCCTGCGTCGCGGCGCCGAGCGCGACCGCCACGTCCGTGTCGATCCGCTTCGAGGGAGTGTGGCCGAGCGCGTCCTCGACCGCCGCCGCGATGTGGGGGTTTCGCGTCGATCCCCCGACGAGCAGCACGTCGTCCACGTCGTCGACGGTCGCGTCGGTCCGGTCGAACAGCTCGTAGCAGATGTCGATCGTCGCGTCGGTGAGGTGTGCCGTGGCGTCGACGAAGGTGTCGCGGTCGATCCGCATCTCCAAGTCGTAGGCCCCGTCGGCCGTCTCGAAGAGGAACGGGAGCGACACGGTCGCGGTCCGGGCGGCGGAGAGGTCGTGTTTCGCCTCCTTGGCCGCCTGCCAGATGCGCTCCATGGCCTCCGGGTCCTCCGGAACGACGCCGGTGTCCCGCTCGACGCGGTCGAGGATCACGTCGACGAGGCAGCCGTCCCAGTCGTCCCCGCCGAGCTGGGTGTCGCCGTGCGTCGCGACGACCTCGATCACGCCGTCGGAGATGGAGACGAGCGAGACGTCGAAGGTCCCGCCCCCCAGGTCGTACACGAGAACCTCCGCGTCCCGCGAACTGTCCAGCCCGTAGGCGAGGCACGCCGCCGTGGGCTCGTTGATGATGCGCTTCACGTCCAGCCCGGCGATCGTCCCGGCCCGTTTCGTCGCCTCCCGCTGTCGGTTCCCGAAGTACGCCGGCACGGTGATGACGGCGCTGTCGATCCGGTGGCCCAGCTTCTCCTCCGCGTCCTCCTTCAGTTTCGTCAGGATGAGCGCCGAGATCTCCTCGGGGGAGAGGGAGTCGCCGCTCGGCGTCCGGTGTTCGTACTCGCGGTTCCCCATCTCGCCTTTGATCGAGTAGATCGTGTGGTCCGGGTTCCGGACCGCCTGGTTGTCCGCCTCGCGGCCGACGAGAACGTCCTCGCCGTCGAACGCGACCACCGACGGGGTTTTTCTGTCTCCGGCGGCGTTCTCGACGACCTCCGGTGACCCTCCGACCGGCGCGGCGAGCACGCTGTTCGTCGTTCCCAGGTCGATACCGACGGTGATGCCACGATCCATGTGGCGATGTGTTCGCAAGCCAAGATAAAGCTCCTTCGGCGGGCGGCCGCTACAGGCCGATCGCCGCGCGGACGTCCGACCGGCGGTCGGTCGCGAGGAGGTACCCCGTCGCGACCACCGGCGGGACGAAGAGCAACACGACCTCGCCCACGTTGCCGATGCTGGCCTCGCTCAGGAGGGGGAGCGCGATGATCGTCACGCGCGAGGCGGCGTCCCACGCGACCGGCTGGCTCGTCCCCTCCGCGTTGAACCAGTCGCGCACGAGCGTCTCCTTGAAGTACCGGAGACAGAGGAACAGCCCGATCAGGATCGCCACGACGGAGAGTCCCTCTCCCGTCGCGCCCCCGATCTCGAGGCCGAGCACGACGGTGCCCGCGACGACCACCCCGATGCCGACCGCGAGGCGACGGACGACCGTCTCCCACCCCTCCGGCGAGGTCCCCTCGCGGAGGATGCGGTCCGTGTACTTCATCCGCCGGTACTGGTAGTAGACCGGGAGCAGCGCGGCCGTGAGCAGGATCGGACTCACGACGGACGCGAGCCACCAGTAGACCAGCAACGCCGGGTACTTCAGCAGTTCCACGTCGGGGTTCAGGGGGCTCCCGGTCGCGGACGGCTGCCCCCATCCGGGGTTCCCGCGGGCGGAGGCGGTGCTCGTCTCGGCGGTCGACCCGCCCGAACTCGCCTCGGCGGACGAGCCGCGGGTCCCCGTCTCGGCGGTCGACCCGCCCGAGCTCGTTCCGCCGGCGGAATCGGCGCCGGAGCCACCCGAGTCGGCCGTTCCCGACCGGCGGCCGCCGGAGCGGTGGTCGTTCCGCGACCGGCCCTGTCGACCTCGGGTGCGCTGGTGGCGCTGCCGGTACTCGTCGGCCGTCGAGCGCTCCTGCCGCGAGCGGTCGCGGTCCGTGCCGCCGCTCCGGTCCGCTCCGGTCCGGTCGTCGCGGCCTTCGCGGTCGGTCCGGCCCCGGTCTTCGTCCCCGCCGGTCCCGGAGCGACCCGACTCCTCACGCTCGGCGTCCGCGCTCCCCCGGCTCCCGGTCGCGCTCCCGTCGCCGGTGTACTCCGCGTGGCCCACCCGGTCGTACCGCTTCCGCTCGGCGTCGTCGGTGAGCACCTCGCGGGCCTCCTTGATCAGGAGGAACCGCTCCCGCGCGTCCGGGTGGTCGCTGACGTCGGGGTGCCACTCGTGGATCAGGCTCCGGTAGGCGGACTCGATCTCCTCCTCGTCCGCGTCGTCGTCGACCCCGAGGACGTCGTAGTAGGTCTCCGTCATGCGACCTGTTCACCGTCGAGGTAGAGGTCGATGTTGACCTGCAGGAACGGGTCCGCCGCCTCCCAGAGCACGAGCGCCTTCCGCCGGTCGATGTCGTCGTAGCCCGTGACGAAGTTCACGAACTCGTCGCGGACGTCGCCGACCGCGTCCTGTCCCTTGATCGGGAGGAGGTAGACGTGGTCGCGGCCGACGAGGTACGGGTGCGCGTTCTCCCAGGTTCCGACGAACAGCGTCGAGAGATACGTCTGGAACTCGAACATGGCCTCGGAGAGCGCGTCCGCGTTCTCCGTGAGGTAGTCCATCGCGTCGTCGGAGTGTCGCTTCTTCAGCCCGCCGTGCGAGCGCTCCTCCGCCGCGTCCGCGGCCGCCTGCCGTATCTCGTCCGGGTCGAGGATCGTCGGCACGACGTACGTCTCGGCGAACGCCTGCGAGTTCGTGAGCACCTCCTCGTCGCTGACCAGGAACCCCGCGGTGGTGACGTACTCCCGGGACACCGGCTCGCCCGAGTCGTCGGTGACGTCCCAGGCGTGGAGGACGCGGCCGGCGGACTCCATGGGGGAGATGCGCTCGCCCTGCTGGGCCCGCTCGCGGAGTTCACGCCCCGTCAGGGCGAGCCCGTCCTCCGAGCAGATGTACATCATGTCGTCGTCCGCTTGTGGCTCCATCGGTTACCACCCCTCCCGGTCGTCGCACGACTCGGTCGGCGTCTTTGCCCGCGTCGCCGCCGGCGCCTCGGTCGCCTCCGTCGGCCCCGTCGGAACGAGTGAGAAACGCGCCGACATCAGTTGGGCATCTCCAGGTCCCGGATGCGTTCCTGCACGACGGTGACCCACGCCTCCTCGGGGACGCCCAGCGCCGCCCGGCGCTTCCGAAGGTAGTAGATGGCGACCGGGAACGGACCGAAGTAGATGAAGAACGGCGAGACGAGCGCCGCCATGACCCACCGCAACGTCTGCGGCGTCCAGCGGCTGGCCTGCCGAACGTACCGGATGTCGGCGTAGACGACCGCGGCGAACGCGACGCCGATCCCGGCGATCGACCAGAGGATGTAGGTCTCCACCGGCCCCCCGGACCCCGACTCGACCCCGCCCATCGCCGCGTAGAGGACGAAGTACACGAGGAGCGCGACGAGGCTGGCGATCGGAACGAAAGCGATGACCATCCAGTACGGCACGTGCGTTCCCGGAACACGCGGCTCAGTTGGCATGTCATCTTGGTGTATGATAGGCGGTATAAATGTTATTATGGGTGATATCGATGCCGCAAGAGAGAACGGACGGCCGTGGAATTGTCAGCCCGAACTTATATATAATCTATCCACACAAGTTGGCTACCATGGCAACTACTGGGGACGACCAAGACGTGGGCGGTGACGACGGGTTCATCGAGGGTGCCGAGACGGAGATCCTGGAGCAGTACGCGGACGGGAACTGGGGCGTGGTGAACGACCTCGTCGACGAGGCGGAGCCGACGAACCTGGAAGGCGTCGAGTGCACGAAGCGGATCCACCGCACGCTCGCGGTCGACGACGAGGACCGGTTCATCGAACTGGCCCCGAACGAGGCGCAGCGGACCGACGTGCAAAGCGAGTTCATGGACGTCCACGCGGCGGACCGGGACTCGTTCGTTCCGGACGAGTTCGAGTCGCTGGAACTGGACTTCCCGATCCCGGAGTCCGAGCGCGTCGACGTCTGTACCAACTGCGACGGGAACGGGCGGAACCGATGTACCAACTGCGACGGGAGCGGCGCGAACCGCTGTGGACGGTGTAACGGAAGCGGGACGAACAGCGACCAGTCCGCGACCTGCTCGAAATGTGGCGGGAGCGGGACCGTCGTCTGCGACTCCTGTAGCGGCAACGGAAGCACGACCTGCGGGACCTGTGACGGCACGGGGGAGACGTACAAGATGGACTTCGTCCGGCGCACGTACGACCCGACCGAGACGGTCGAGGTCGAGACCGACCGCACCCCGGACAAGTACGTGGAGGACGCCGAGGGGCAGAAGATCACCACCGAGAAGAACGCGCCCGCGGACGACGAGATCCGGAACGAGACGGAGATCCGGGAGGTCCCCGTCTCGATCCTCGATTACGAGTACGACGGCGACGAGTACACGGTCTACCACGTCGACGGGGAACCGCGCGCCCGCTCGTACCCGAAGAGCACGACCAGAAAGGTCCTGCCGTTCGCGGTGGTCGGTATCGGCGTGGTCGTGGCGGCGCTCTGGTACTTCAACATCATCTGACGCGGCTGGCCGCGTCCAGCCGGCGGAACGACCGCGACGCGACCCACGTCGCGAACAGGCTCAGGGCGACGGTCGCCGCCGGCAGGACGAGGCCGGGCTCGTACTGCAGCGGCGGGTGGTAGCCGAACCCGTAGTCGAGCAGGTCGTTGGCGAGCGAGAGCGCCAGCGCCAGCGCCAGCGCGCCGCGGGTCGTGCGACCGACCGCGGGCAGGAGAAGCGCCAGGCCGACGAAAAGCAGGTGCGTCCCGAGCACCCCCCAGTAGTAGACCAGCGCGTCCGGCGCGGCGAGGTAGGTCCCGACCGCGAGGTTCAGCGAGACGAGCGGCCAGAGTCCGTACTTGACGAGCCAGACGAACGCGAGCGTGTGCAGGTACGCAAGCGGGCGGCTCGCGGGGGGGTCCGTCACCGCCCGGTCGAGCGCGAGCAGGGGGAACAGCGTCACGAGCGCGAGCGTCGCCAGCGCGACCGCGGTCGCGGAGTCGGCGTAGAGCGGCCATAGCGCCGTCGGAACGCCCGGCATCGTCGAGACGTAGTACCGCACGCCGACGAGGAACATGAACGCGGTGAAGCCGACGACGGCGGCGAGGCTGCGCGCGTCGCCCAGCAGCACCTCGGCGAACGCGTCGCGGACGCGGCGGCGCACCGCGGGCTCCCGAAGCGGGGCGAGCCGGTCCCTGATCGCGGCGAGACGTGTCACGTGCGGGCATCGGACCGGCGGGCGAAAAAGGCCCCGCGTCCGCGCGGCGCGTGCCTCTCAGGACTGATAACGGTGTGCCCCGACCGCCGCCGACCGGATCGGAGCAGTACCCCACGGATCGGGAGACGGAACCGGGATCGAAGCCGGAACCCCGACCGGAAACGGTTGGGGTACTGACGGGAAACGGTGGAAGGGTTTTTGCCCGGGGACGGAGTTCCATGGACAATGGCAACCGAGGACGACGCCGCGACGCCGGAGCTGGAGGGGGAGACCGCGGCGTCGGGGTCGGCGACGGAGCCGCTGTCGGCGTCCGTCGGCGCGCGGGTGGGCGAGTACACGTGGGACGACTTCCTCCGCGAGCACGGCCACGAGGCCGCCGCGGACGCCCTCTATGAGCGGTTCGACGCGGCACCGGGCAGCGACCGCTGGGGCGAGGCGGACGCGACCGAGGAGCTGACCGCCGAGGACTGGGAGCGGGCGGGGGTCGACCCCGCGGAGTTCCTGGGGTTCCACCCCGACGAACTCCCCCGGCGGCTCCGGGCCGCGGACGCGGTCGGCGAGTCGCTCCGCGAGCTCTGTGCAGCCCAACACCCCCTCGACCGGACGCCGGTCATCAAGGGCTACTACGCGTGGGAGGATTACAAGAAGGAGTACTTCTACGACGAGGAGGGGAACCCGCCCACCGACGAGGAGGGCAACGAGGAGCCGTTCGACCGCGGCGAGGCGCTCGGGTTCGACCCCGACCGGATCGAGAACGCGCTCGCCGCGGGCGCGCAGGCGGCCGAGGAGACGCTGGAGCTGGAGGACGAGCGGACCGTCGACGTGAACGAGGAGCTGAACGAGGACGCGTTCTTCTCGACCGAGTCGGGCGCGACGACGCTCACGAACCGCTACGACCTCGAGCGGGCGGTGCCGATGTCGAAGAAGTCCCACTTCCGCGAGATCGAGCGCTACTGGGTGAACAAGCCCTACTCGTTCGTGATCATCTTCCACTCCACGAAGGAGAACGAGAAGAAGTACTACGCCGTCCAGCCGTACCTCACGGAGATCGAGGCGGACCTCCAGGAGTACCTCACCGGCAAGCTTCGCACCTCGATCAAGTACTCCGACGAGTCGGTCGCGGGCGGCGACGAGGAACACCGCAAGCGGGTGATCTCCGAGGAGACCTACTCGCTTCTGGACCGGTACGACCTCTACAGCCGCGAGTCGGACGGCGGCGGGTTCGTCAGCGACCTCGCGGACCGGTTCGGCTTCGAACCGACCGAGGGCATCGCGGGCCGGATCGCTCAGTCGCTCGGCTACGCGCCCCCCGAGGAGGACGACGGGGAGATCCGCGGGATCGCGGCGCGCCCGGAGCCCGCGGTGCTCGCGGAGGACGCGGCGACGCTCACGGAGTATCAGGTCGAGAAGCTGCTCTACTTCCTGAAGCGGGACTTCATCGGTTACGAGCGGATCGACCCGATAAAGTACGACATCAACGTGGAGGACATCTCCTGTGACGGGTACGACTCCCCGGTCTTCGTCTACCACTCCGACTACGAGCAGATCATCTCGAACATCTACCACGACCGCGACGAGCTGGACGACTTCGTGGTGAAGCTGGCCCAGCGCTCCGGCAAGGGGATCTCGAAGCGCCGGCCGCAGGTCGACGCCACCCTCCCGGACGGCTCCCGTGCGCAGCTCACGCTGGGCAAGGAGGTCTCCGACCACGGGACCAACTACACGATCCGGCAGTTCAAGGACGTGCCGTTCACGCCGATCGACCTGATCAACTGGAAGACGTTCTCGCTCGACGAGATGGCGTTCCTCTGGCTCTGCATCGAGAACCACAAGAGCCTGATCTTCGCGGGCGGGACGGCGTCCGGGAAGACCACGAGCCTGAACGCTGTGTCGCTGTTCATCCCCTCCAACTCCAAGATCGTCTCCATCGAGGACACCCGCGAGGTCGAGCTCCCGCAGCGCAACTGGATCGCCTCGGTCACGCGGCCCTCCTTCTCGGACGACGACAAGGGCGACGTGGACGAGTTCGACCTGCTGGAGGCCGCGCTGCGTCAGCGCCCGGACTACATCGTGATGGGCGAGATCCGCGGCGAGGAGGGGCGCACTGCGTTCCAGGTCATGTCCACGGGGCACACGACCTACACCACGTTCCACGCCGACTCCGTCGGCGAGGTGCTCAAGCGGTTCACGACCGAGCCGATCAACGTCTCGAAGACGATGTTCACGGCGCTGGATCTGGTCTCCATCCAGGCGTCGACGCGCGTCGAGGGGCACAAGGTGCGCCGGAACAAGTCGCTCACCGAGATCAACCACTACGACGCCGAGAACGACGAGATCAACGTCCAGGACGTCTACCAGTGGCAGGCGGAGACGGACGAGTTCCTCCAGATGGGCGACTCCAACACCCTCGAGGAGATCAAGTTCGACCGCGGGTGGACCCAGGGGAAACTGGAGGACGAGCTGTTCAAGCGCCAGGTCGTGCTGGCGTACCTGATCGACCGCGGGCTCAACACCTACTCGCAGGTCGCGGCGACGTTCCAGGCGTTCATCAACGACCCGGAGACGATCCTCGCGCTGATGGCCAACGAGGGGCTCGAGCGGTCGCTGGAGGACCTCCGCGAGATGGAGTCGGTCCTCATCGACGTGGACCCGGAGAAGGAGGAGATGGTCCCGCGACCGAACCCCGACGAGGAGGGGCGCGAGGAGGCCCGCCGGATCCTCGAGAAGGCCGAGGAGCTGTTCGAGGAGTACCGCGGCGAGATGCCGGACTCGGTCGCGGACGCGCTGCTCGAGGTGACGCCGGCCGCGGACGTGGAGGCGTCCGTCACCGAGGGCGAACGGCCCGCCCTGGAGGGGGCGACCGACGAGGCGGCCTCGGTCGAGGCGGGCGACGACGAGGCGCCGGCGCTCGACGCGCCGGGCGAGGACCCCACCGACGAAAGTGCTTCCGACGAGAGTGACCCCGACGAGGACGCTCCCGATGACGGCGAACCGGCCGTCGATCCGAGCGGGCCGGGGGACGAGGAGGACGACGCGCTCGGTGACGGTGCGGTGGACGGTAGCCCGGGGGCGGACGCGGGGGACGCCGTCGGGTCGGGCGGCGACGACGTGGGCGGCGACGACGCGGGCGACGACGGCGCCGGAAACGGCGGCGCGGATCCCGGCGGCTCGGACCCGTTCGACGCGGACACCGGGGGCATACGCTTCGACGCGAGCGACGGGGACGACTCGCCGACCGTGCTGGGGGACGACGGCCCGGCGGTGCCGGACGAGCCGATGATCCTCGGCGACCCGGAGACGGTCGACGACGGGACGGACGGGACCGATGCCGGCGACGGCGCGAACGGGACCGACGAAGCCGGCATCGACCCGCCCGAGTGGAGCGCCGGAGAAGGCGGCGACGAGGGGGATTCGGCCGCCGACGGGTCGGCCGGGTCCGGGGCGTCCGACGACGGCGGCGGTGGGGACGCGCCGGGGAGCGACGAGGACCTGCCGAACGCCGGCGCGGGCGACGAGGCCGCGGACGTCGACGAGGACGATGAGACCGCGGACGTCGACGAGGACGATGAGACCCCCGACGCAGACGAAGGCGACGGGACCCCGGACGCCGACGAGGACGACGAGGCGGAGATAGACGAGTGGGGCTTCGGCGCGGTCGAGGACGAGGAGGACTGACCGTGTCGGGTCCGACCAGTCGGAGGGGAGCGTCGATCGAGGGGGGGTCGGCGTGAGCCTCGATACGGGCTTCGGCGGCGACGACGCCGATTCGGGAGTGCTCGCGGACGCGTTCTACCCGCTGTTCCAGCTGCTTTTCGACCCCGACGGCGACTTCGTCGCGGACGTGGAGACGAAGCTGACCCAGGCGCGGATGGCGGACACCGTCGAGCTGTACATCTCCCGCGCGCTCGGCGTCGGGCTGCTCGTCGGACTGCTGCTTTGGGTCGTCGGAACGCTGTTCGGCTACGGCATCTTCGCGATCGGGCTGATCACGCCGGAGGCGCTCTCGATCGGCATCCCCGCCCCGAGCGAGGGGGCCGCGGAGCTGATGCGGTCGCTCGTGATGCCCGCCGCGGTCCTGGTGAGCGGGCTGTTCTTCGGGAGCATCGGGTTCGCGATGGGGTTCGGCGGCCTGCTCGCGATCCCCTACTCGACGGCGTCCTCGCGGAAGCGGGAGATCGACATGCTGCTGGCCGACTCCGTCTCGTTCATGTACGCGCTGTCGGTCGGCGGGCTCAACCAGCTGGAGATCCTGCGCGCGATGGCGGGCGCGGAGGACACCTACGGGGAGGTGTCCAAGGAGTTCCGGAGCATCGTCAACGAGACCGAGTACTTCGGCACCGACTACCGGAACGCCATCCGCCAGCAGTCGATGGACACGCCGAGCGACGAGCTGTCGCAGTTCCTGACGGACATGCTCTCCATCGTCAACTCCGGCGGGGACATGGAGCAGTTCCTGAAGGACAAGAAGGACAAGCACATGCGGACCGCCAAACAGCAGCAGGAGATGACGCTGGAGACCCTGGAGCTGTTCGGCGAGATGTACATGACCCTCTCGCTGTTCCCGCTGCTGCTGATCATCATCCTCGTCATCATGAGCATGCTGGGCAACGCCAACGACCAGCTGCTGTACGGCACCGTCTACGTCCTCATCCCGCTGACCGGGGTCGGGTTCCTCGTGCTCGTCTCGACGGTCAAGCAGGACGAGCCGGGCGACGGCATGCTCCGGCCGGAGGGGGGGAGCGAGCGGCTCCAGCAGTCGAGCAAGGAGGGGCTGCTCCACCTCGGTCTCGTCGAGGGGTTCGTCGGCCGCTTCGGCGTCTTCGACCGGATCAAGGACCGCGAGGGGACCCACAAGACGAAGGAGCTGCTGTCGGCGCCGCACCTCTTCTTCCGGGACAACCCCCTCTACACCCTGGCGCTGACGGTGCCGGCCGCGCTCGTGCTCGTCGGGGTCGCCTTCGCGACCGGGGCCGCGCCCGTCGCGGTCGACCAGTGGATCGCCGAGCCGATCTGGAGCACGTTCATCTGGATCTACGTGCCGGCGTACCTGACGCTCGTGCCGCTGGCGTTCTTCCACGCGTGGAACGAGCGCGCCCGCGGCGCGATCACGGGCAAGCTCTCCGACAACCTCCGGAAGCTCTCCTCGGCGAACGACACCGGCCAGACCCTGCTGGAGTCGATCGACACGGTCGCGGACACCTCCTCCGGCAAGCTCGCCGAGGAGTTCGAGATGATGTACGCGAAGGTGAACTACGGGATGAGCCTCCGGGACGCGATGGTGGAGTTCAACAACAAGTACCGGATCCCGCGGCTCGCGCGGACGATCAAGCTCATCTCCGAGGCCCAGGAGGCGTCCTCGCAGATCACCGACGTGCTGACGACCGCGGCCCAGGCCTCCGAGAATCAGGACGATATCGAGCGCGAGCGGAAGTCCCGCACCCGGATGCAGGTGGCGATCATCCTGATGACGTACGTGACGCTTCTGGGCGTCATGGCGATCCTCCAGACGCAGTTCATCGACGTGATGGCCGACCTCGTCGAACAGGGCGGCGGCGGTGGGGGCGGAGGCGGCGCCGGCGGGATGGACTTCGGCGGCGGCGTCGACCCGGACCTGCTGTCGCTGCTGTTCTTCCACGCGGTCACCCTCCAGGCGATCCTCTCGGGGTTCATCAGCGGCTACATCCGGAGCGCGGACGTCATCTCCGGGGTGAAGTTCGTCGTGATCCTGATCACGATGGCGCTGGGAGTGTGGATCTATGTCGGTTGAGGGGGGCGAGTCGGCCCGCGGACAGACGACGCTCGACTTCGCGGTCGGGGCCGGGGTGTTCCTGGTCACGCTCGCGGGCGTGCTCGCGGGCGTGTCGGCGTTCTTCGACCCCTTCATCGGCGTGCAGAGCCAGACGCTCACGGTCGCGGACGCGGGCGCGGCACAGCTCGCTGAGGGGCTGCTCGTCGCGGACGGCGCGGAGCCGGGCGTGTTGAGCGGTCCCTGTACGGTCGCGTTCTTCGCCGCGAACGACAGCCTCGCCTCCGACTACAACTGCACGGCGAGCGGAACGACCGACTTCGCGTCGACGCTGGGGATCGAGGAGTACGGCGCTGAGGTCGTGATCCACGAACCGACCGACCCCGTGACGCAGGAGGCGACCGTCGAGATTCCGGTCGAGGGGACGACACACTCCGTGACGCTCCGCCGGTCGAACGGCGACACCGTCCCGACCGACGTCTCCGTGGCCAGGCGGGTCGTCTCGCTCGACGGGACCATCTACCGGCTGACCGTGAGGGTATGGTAGCCGTGGACCGCGCACAGGCGCACACGCTCGAGGCGTTCGTCGCCGCCCTCCTGATCGTCGGCGCGCTCATGTTCGCGCTCCAGGCGACGGCCGTCACGCCGCTGTCGGCCAGCACGTCGAGCCAGCACATCGAGAACCAGCAGCGGACGGCGGCCAACGACGTGCTCGCGACCGGCGCCGCGAACGGCGACCTCACGGAGTTCGTCCTCCACTGGAACCCCGAGGAGGAACGGTTCAACGGGAGCGGGGAGACGGAACAGTACCCGAACCGGCTCCCCGAGGAACTCGCCTTCGGCGACACCCTCGAGGCGACGTTCGGGTCACATCGGATCGCCTACAACGTCTACGTCGCACACCACCGCGAGGGGCGAACCATGTCCGCACAGCGGGTGGTGTACATGGGGTCGCCGAGCGACAACGCGGTCTCGGCGACGCGCTCCGTCGCGCTGTACAACGACAGCACCCTGACGGTGGACGGCTACGAGAACCGCACGCTGGAGGCGGTCGGCTCGTCGGCGGACGAGTCCTTCTACGCCGAGAACGTCGCGCCGGACGAGCTGTACAACCTGGTGGAGGTGAGGCTGGTCGTATGGCGGATGTGACCGACCTCCGGCGAGGCGACCGCGCGCAGCTGTTCCTCGTCGGCGCGCTCGTCATCGCGACCATCCTGGTCGTGCTCGCGGTGCTCCTGAACGGCGCCATCTACTCGGAGAACCTCGCGACCCGGGGGAGCGGCGACGAGACCTCCGCGGCGTTCGCGGCGGTCGGCGAGGTCCGGGCGACGACGGGCGGCGTCGTCGACGCCGAGAACCGGCAGCACTACGACACCGAGACCGACGTGCTGGCGGCCGTAGAGAACGACACCGAGCGGCTGGACGAGCTGTTCGCGAAGGGGTACGGCCGCCGCGGCGTCGTGATCGAGACGAGGACGGTCGACCGCGAGACGGGGCTCTTCATCGAACAGAACGAGAGCGGCGCCTTCGTCGGCGCGGGCGGCACGCCGAGTTTCACCCTGGCGAAGAACGTCAGCCGGACGCGGTCGTTCGTGTTGCGCGTGAACGCCACGGAGGTCGCGGAGACGAGCGACCCCGCCAACGACTCCTTCGCCGTCTCCCGGAACGACAGCGCCAGACAGGTCTACGTCTACCGGAACGCGTCCGACGGCGGGAACCTCACGGTCGCGGTCGGCGACGCCGGCGACCCGGACCCGACGGTCGTCTGTCGCCCCGTGGCGCCCAGCGGCGTCGTCGCGGTGGACCTCACCGACGGCGCCGTCGACGACCGGTCCTGCGGCCGGTCGCTGTGGAACTCCACCGGCACCTACGACGTGGCGTACGACCGCGGCGACGCGGCCAACGGGACCTACGAGCTGACGGTCGCCGGACCGGTCGACGAGGCCGACGTGGACGACGCGCCGCTCGTCTCGCCGGCCGTCTATGCCGTGACCGTCGACGTCGAGTTCCGCAGCGAGTCGGTGGACTACGAGACGCGGATCCGGGTCGCACCGGGTGAGACGGATGCGTGACGCCCTCGCGCGGTTCGGCGACGACACGCGGGGCGTCTCGGTGATGGTCGGCTACGTCCTCAACCTCGCGGTCGCGGCCATCCTCATCGGGGGGCTGATCACCGCGGCCGGCGGGATGATGGACTCCCGCGCGACGCAGTCCGCGGACGCGCAACTCGAGGTGCTGGGCTCGCAGGCGGCCGCGGAGGTCGCGGGCGCCGACCGGCTCGTCGCCGCGAGTTCGAACGCCTCGACACCGACCGTCGCCGTGCGGATCGAGCTGCCGCGAACGGTCGCGGGACGGAGCTACACCATCGCCGTCGAGTCGAGCGGCGGGACCGACCGCCTCGTGATGACGAGCGACGACGTGCGCGTCGCCCACCGGCTGCCGGCGCTCCGGACGCCGATCGAGGAGGGCCGCATTCCGGGCGGTGACGTCGATATCCGGTACGTCGGCGGGTCGCTGGAGGTGCGGTCGGCGTGATCCGCGACGACCGCGGGGTGAGTGACGTGGTGGGGTACGTCCTCGTCTTCGCGCTGATCACGGCGTCCATCGGGACCGTCTTCGCGGCCGGGCTCGGCGGGCTCGACGACCGCCGACAGGCCGAGCAGGTGAACAACGTCGAGCGGGCGTTCGACGTGCTCCACGACAACCTCCGGGACATCCACCGCAACGACGCCCCGAGTCGCGCGACGGAGCTCCGGCTCGCCGGCGGGACGCTGTCGTTCGCGGACGCCGTTTCGGTCCGGGTCGGCGAGTACAACGAGACGGAAAGCGGTTGGGTCGATCCCGCGAACACGACGAACGCCACGATCAGGCCGGTCCGCTACCAGTCCGGCGCCACCAGCTACGTCGTGGAGGGGGGCGCGCTGTTCCGGGTCGACCGCGGCGGAGAGACGGTCGTCCGGCCGCCGACAATGGTTCGCGGGGCGAACAGGACCGCGCTCGTGTTCCTGAGCACGCGGGCGGCGAGTCAGGGGGCTATCGGCGGGCAGACGACCGCCCGGATCGTCGCCGAGCGCGCGTACCGGTCACACGTCCGGACGGTCAACGCCACGGAGCCGGACACCCACGTCCGGATCGAGATAACGTCGCCGCGCGCGGCGGCCTGGGAGCGGTACTTCGAGCGGACGGACGGGTTCACCGTCGAAGCGGCCGCGGACGGGAGCGTCGCGGTGTCGGTCGAGACCGAGACGGTGTACGTCCAGCGGACGCCGATCAACGTCCGGTTCGACCGATAGGGGGACGGGCGGTTCCGACCGGTCGGGCGCCGCGCGCCGCCGGCCGCTATTCGAGCTCGACTTCGACCGTGTTCTCGCTGATGTGGAGGTACGTGATCGTGTTCTCGGTCGAGGTGAGCTCGATCTGGAACTCCACGAGCGACTCCTCGTCGTAGTCGATCTGGACGTTCCCGCCGACGTCGATGTCGTTCGCGTAGAGCGCGCCGTTGAACTGGAGGTTGCCGTTCGTGTCGATGTTCGCGTCCGGCGCGTAGATCACCGCGTCGAACTGGATGTTCCCGCCGCCCGTCGAGTCGTCGACCACCTGGTCGCCGACCAGGAAGACGTTCCGGTCGGCGTCGACCGACGCGGCGCTCGTCCCGACCCAGGCGCCGCCCTGCGCCTTCAGCGAGCCGTTGACGTAGTAGGTGACGCCGTTATCGGAGCCGTCGACCACCTCGACGTCGTTCCCGCCGATGTCGAAGTCGCCCTTCGTGACGATGTTCACGTCGCCGGCCGAGGTGTTGATGTTCAGGTCGCCGCCGAGGGTCGCGTCGCCGTCGATGTAGTACGTGCCCGCGGTCAGCGTGCAGCCGGCGCTGATCCCGGACGTGTCGATACAGGAGTGCTGGTCGTTGTCGTTGCTCGCGCTCGCGTCGTTGACCTCGTCCTGCAACATACCGTCGACTCCCGGCAGCGGCTCACCCTCCTCAACGCGGTCGTCGGTCCCCGCGTTGCCGTTCTCGTTGTAGTTCTGTTGGGCGGAGACGGCGTTATTGACGGTCAGGTCCTCGGGGACGACCAGTTCAGCGACGACGGTCCGGTTGGCGTCGTGGACCGTCACCTCTCCCTCGGCACGCTGGCGGAAGAACTGCGCCCAGCCCTCGTAGTAGTCGCTCTGGACCTCGACGACGATCACGCCCTCGTCGAGCGGGTTGGTGTAGCTCCCGTTCGGGTAGATGGGCTGGCCGACCGAGTCGCTGCTGATCCGCGCGGCGGCGGACCCCGACGCGGTGTCGTTGCCCGTCACGCGAACGATGGGGAACGTGAGCGTGCTGCTCCGGTAGTGGTACTCCGGCGGCGAGATCATTCGCGACCGGCCGTCGGAGACGGACCAGACGCCCCCGCCCTGGTAGGCGACGCGGTCGCCGTCGTTCTCGTACACGACCGCGCCGAGCGTCGTGTTGTGAATCTCGTCGAGGCTCCCGTTCACCCGGTGGTGGATCGTGACGCTGCCGCTCCCGCCGTCGACCGTCACGTCGCCGCTGTCCAACTGCCCGAAGGGGACGCGCTTCTGTCCCGACTCGCCGAGCGCGACCAGGCTCGCCTTCGAGCCGAATTGGGACATCCCGTTCTCCATGCGCTCCGTCTCGACGTCGGAAGTCGACTCCGTGACGAGCGCGCTCCCGATGCCGACGGAGACGAGGATGACCGCGAGCGAGATGCCGAGGACGAGGATCACCCCGATCGGCTCCGATTGCGCACGCTCGCGGCCGTGTTCCATGCTCGTGGTCACGCCGCCGAGACACATAAGTCTCGCCCCGCCGGTGCGGTGCAGACCCCGAGAGGAAGGCCTTTGCCGGCGTCGGCCGTAGCGGCGGCCGTGAGCGATCGGCAGCCCCCAGATTCGGGCGATGCGCGGTCCTCCAGACGACGAGTGCTCGCCAGCGCGGGGGCGGCGCTGTCGACCGGGCTCGCCGGCTGTGCGGGGATCGGCGTCCCCGGAAGGCGTTCGGAGGAGGGGACGGAAGCCGGGTCCACGACGTCGACCGCGACGGCGTCCGACGGCTCGGCGGACGCGGGATCGGAAACGCCCGTCCACCGAAACTACGACAGCACCGAAGTCGTCGTCGCCGCCCCGGACGGCACGGAGCGGGGCCGCGTGACCGCCGCGATCGCGGACACCTCCGACCTGCGGTTTCTCGGCCTGAGCGACACCGAGCGCCTCCCCGAGGACCGCGGGATGCTGTTCGTCTACGAGGCGGCGGCGGCGCGGACGTTCGTGATGCGCGAGATGGACTTCGGCATCGACATCGTCTACGTGGGCGCCGACCGGCGCATCACCGAGATCCATCACGCGCCCGCGCCCGCCCCAGACGAGGACGGCGAGGAGCAGCGCTACCCGGGCACCGGTCAGTTCGTCCTGGAGGTCGTCCTCGACTGGACGACCGACCGCGGGGTCGAGGTCGGCGACGAGGTCTCGTTCGACTTGCGGTGATGACGGCGTGATCGGATCGAGCGCCCAGCAGAGCACCCATAACCGCATCTGGGAGTTTATTTTTGTCCCTGAGCCTGGGGGGATACCCACACGTTATAGTTGATCGGGATACGTCATTCAACCAATGGTCTCGTCGTCGGATCCGATCCGGGTGCTCGCGATCGATGACGACGGCGAGTCCGTCGGGCTGACGGCGGACTCTCTGGAGCGGGAGTCGGACCGGTTCGTCGTCGAAACGGCGACCGACCCGGACGCGGCGCTCGGCCGGCTCCGCGACGGGCCGATCGACTGTGTCGTCTCCGACTACGCCATCCCCGACACGGACGGCATCGAGCTGCTGGAGGCGGTTCGGGAGTCGCATCCGGAGCTCCCGTTCGTCCTGTTCGCGGACGACGGGAGCGAGGGAGTCGCGGCCGAGGCGATCCGGCGGGGCGCGACCGACTACCTCCGGAAGGAGACCGGCTCGAGCCAGTACGCAGTGCTCGCGAACCGGATCGAGAACGCCGTCACGCGCTACCGCGCGGAACGGGAGGCCGAGGAGCCCCACCTGCGATACCGACGCCTGATCGAGGAGTCGACGGACGTCATCGTGATCGTCGACCCCGACGGGACCTTTCGGTACCTCAGCCCGACCGCCGAGCGCGTGCTCGGGTACGAGCCCGAGGAGCTGGTCGGCGAGAACGGCTTCGACTACGTCCACGAGGCGGACCGCGAGCGGACGATGGAGGCCTTTTCCGCGATGGTCGGCGACCCGGACCGGCGGCCGTCGGCGGAGTTCCGGTTCCGGAGCGGCGACGGAACGTGGACCTGGCTGGAAGCCCGCGGCCGGGACCTGCTCGACGACCCGGCGGTCGGTGGGCTGGTGGTGTACGTCCGCGAGATAACCGACCGGAAGCGGCGCGAACACGCGCTGGAGCGGGTCGCTCGCCGAACGGGCGACCTGATCGAGGCGTCCTCGGTCGCGGAGACCGCTCGGATCGCCGTCGACATCGTCGACCGCGCGCTGGACTCGCCGCTCGCCGGCGTCCATCTGGTCTCCGAGGACGGCCGCCGACTGGAGCGGGTCGCGGCGCTCGACGAGGTCCGCGAGGGCATCGGCGTCCCCGAGGCCTACGGCGCCGACGACGAGGCGACCGACTCGCGGGTCGTGTGGGAGACGTTCCGGACCGGCGAGTCGCGGTACATCGCCGACACGCACACGGTCGGGACGCTCGGCGAGGAAACGCCCTCGCGGTCCGCGGTCGTCTACCCGCTCGGTGACCACGGCGTCCTCGTCGTCTCCCGGGTAGAGCCGGAGGCGTTCGAGGCGATCGACCGCAGCTTCGTGGAGATCGTCGGGCGGACGCTCACGGCGGCGCTCGACGCGGTCGGGCGAGAGCGGGAGCTCCGCGACCGCACCGACCGGCTGGAGCGGCTCCACGAGACGACCCGCGAGCTCATGCGGGCCCCCGACGCCGACGAAGTCGCCCGGCTCGTGGTGCGCGCCGCCGAGGACGTGATCGGATTCCCCCTCGCTACCGTGCGGTTTTACGACGCGGACCGCGACGCGTTGGTGTTGGCGGCGGCGACGGAGACCGCGGTCGAGACCGTGACCCCGCGGGAGGCGTTCGAGCCGGGCGAGAGCCTCAACTGGCGGGCTTACGAGTCCGGAACGGCGCAGGTCCACGGGGACGTCACCGAACGCGAGAGCGACGTCGACCCGGACCCGCCGATCCGGAGCCTCATGGTGATTCCGCTGGGCGATCACGGCACCGTCAGCGTCGCCACGACGAATCCGAACTCCTTCGCGGAGAGCGACGCCTTCCTCGGGCGGCTGCTGGCGACGACCGCCGAGTTGACCCTCTCGCGGCTCGAACACGAGCGGGAACTCGTTCGCCAGCGGGACGAGCTCGACCGACAGAACGAGCGGCTCGACGGCTTCGCCAGCACGCTGACCCACGACCTGCGGAACCCCCTGAACGTCGCGACCGGTCGGCTGGAGCTCGCGCGCGCGGAGTTCGAGGGCGACAGCGAGCACCTCGACGCGGTGGCGCGGGCGCACGACCGAATGCGGACGCTCGTGGACGACGTGCTCGCGCTCGCCCGCGACGGCACGCGCATCGAGTCCACCGAGCGCGTGGCGCTGGCCGAGGTCGTCGAGGCGTGCTGGGAGGGGGTCGACACCGCGGACGCCAGTCTCCGGGTCGAGACCACGCGGGAGATTCGGGCCGACGAGGGCCGACTCCGCCAACTGCTGGAGAACCTGCTCCGGAACGCGGTCGACCACGTCGGCCCCGCGGTGACGGTCACGGTCGGCGACCTGTCCGACGGTTTCTACGTCGCCGACGACGGCCCCGGGATCGACCCGGCCGACCGCGACCGCGTCTTCGAGGCGGGCTTCTCGGACGAGTCGTCCGGCTCCGGGCTGGGCCTCCACATCGTCCAGCAGATCGCCGAGGGCCACGGCTGGTCGATCGAAGTGGGTGAGAGCGAGGACGGCGGCGCGCGGTTCGAGATCCGGACCGGGTAGGCCGGGGAAGCGGGGACGGAGTCCCCCTCGGTGACGGATTGAAGAAAAGTCTATACGGCTGCCCGTATTCGGTCGCCGCATACGTGATGAGCCGCAAACAAGTCGAGTGGATCGACGAGAAATTCTCCCGGACCCGAGCGGCCGGCTCCGGCATTGTCGAAAGTGAAGGCGACGACGATGGCGCGGTCGAGGACTCTCACGCCGGGTCGGTTGCTCCCGCCCCAACCGTTACCATCGGCGCGGACGAACGGTCCGGTCTCACACCTGTCTAACGCATGCAAACCGCACTCACCTACCGGACGAACCGCGACCTGTTCTCGAACCATTATCTTGACGAACACCTCCCCGAAACGGAGGCGTGGAACGAGGTGAGCGAGGCCGAACTCGAGGAGGCCCGCGAGGAGATACGAGACCTGTGGGAGGAACAGCGGGGGACCGTCGCGGAGCGGACCGAGTCGGGCCTCGAGGAGAAGTTCATCCGGCCGATGTTCCGGAAGCTCGGCATCCCCTTCGAGGTCGAGGAGACGGTGCAGCGGGGCCAGCGCCGACCGGATTACGGCTTCTTCCCGAGCGAGGAGGTCGCTCGGCAGGCGTTCGACAACAAAAACGAAGGCGGCGACTTCTACGAGAACGCGGTCGCCGTCGCGGACGCTAAACGCTGGGGACGGCCGCTCGACACGCGCGGGAGCGGCGAGCACGAGCGCGACTTCGAGAACCCGAGCTACCAGATCCACGTCTACTTACAGGAGACGCCCGCCCGCTGGGCGGTGCTGACGGACGGGAAGAAGTGGCGGCTCTACTACGGGCCGACGAGCCACCGGCTCGACTCCTACTACGAGGTGGACCTACCGACGGTCCTCGAGGAAGGTGATCTGGAGGACTTCAAGTTCTTCTACCTCTTCTTCCGGCACGAGGCGTTTCTGGAAGATGCGGGCGGCGACTGCTTCCTCGACGACGTGTACGACGAGTCCAACGTCTTCGCCCAAGAGTTGGGCGAGGACCTGCAGGACAACATCTACGAGGCGATCAAGGTGCTCTCGGAGGGGTACCTCCAGTATCCCGACAACGATCTCGAAGAAGCGGATCTGGACCTCGTTCACGACGCCTCGCTCATCTACCTCTACCGCCTGATCTTCGTCCTGTACGCGGAGGCGGAGGGGCGGAACCTGCTGGACACGGACAACGAGATTTACGAGGAGTCGTACAGCCTGAACGCGCTGAAACAGGAGGTCGCCGCGGAACTCGACAGCGGCGATCCGAAGTATCACGACTGGCAGGACGACCTGAGTTCGCGGCTGGAGGAGCTGTTCGCGCTGATCGACCAGGGGAGCGAGTCGCGCGGGATCCCCGAAGATGACCTACACATCCCGGCGTACAACGGCGGGCTGTTTCGGACGGACCCGGACGAGGACGACGACCCCGAGGCGCAGTTCCTGGCGGAACACACCGTGGGGGACGCACACCTCGCGCGGGTCATCGAACTGCTCACGCGGAGCCGGCGGGCCGAGGGCGGCGGGAAGATCTTCGTCGACTACTCATCGCTGGATGTCCGCCACCTCGGCAGCATCTACGAGGGCCTGCTGGAGTACCAGCTCCACGTCGCGGACGGACCGATGGCGCTCGACGACGGCGAGTACGTCGCGGCCGCGGAGGGCGACGATGGTGACGCGGTCGCCGTGGAGGAGGGAGAAGTCTACCTCACGACGGGCAGCGGCGAGCGCAAGGCGACGGGGTCGTACTACACGCCGGAGTACGTGGTGGAGTACATCGTCGACGAGACGCTCGGGCCACTGGTCGAGGAGATCCGTGAGGACCTGGTCGGGCAGACGAGCTACCGGAAGGGCGACGAGGAGGCGGGGACGTTCGCGGACGAGTTCGCGGAGCGCGTCTTCGACCTCAAGATCCTCGACCCCGCGATGGGGAGCGGCCACTTCCTCACGAGCGCGGTCGACTACCTCGCCCGCGAGATCATCGACGCGCAGGAGAAGCAGGCGGCACAGGAGGGGATCGAGACGGTCGAGGAGGACCACGACATCAACTGGGCGCGTCGGAAGGTGGCCCAGCGGTGTATCTACGGCGTGGACCTGAATCCCCTCGCGACCGAGCTCGCGAAGGTCTCGCTGTGGCTCCGGACGCTCGCGGCCGAGCAACCGCTCGCCTTCCTCGACCACCACCTGAAGACCGGGAACTCGCTGGTCGGGAGCGACATCGAGGACGTGCTCGCGGACGGCGAGGAGGACGCGGACGGTGAAGTCGGTACCGAGGGCGGGGGCGAGGTCTCGGACGGTGCCGCGACCGCAGACGGGCAGGTCACGTTCACGCAGTTCTTCGACCACGCGCGCCAGGAGGCGCTCGCGCACGTGATGGACCGGTTCGCGGACCTGCTGTCCATCGACAACGAGACCCTCGCGGACGCCAAGGAGATGGAGGACGTTTACGACGAGGTCCGCGAGGACCCGCTCTATCGGCACCTGCTGGCGATGGCGAACGTCCACACCGCCGACCGGTTCGGCCTCGACGTGCCCGGCGACGCCTACGAGCGCATGGCCCGCGCCCTCCAGCAGAGCGCGTGGGACAGCATCGAGGAGCAAGACTGGTTCAAAAGTGCGCAGGCGATGGCCGACGACGAACAGTTCTTCCACTGGGAACTGGAGTTCCCCGTCGCGTTCTACGACGCGGACGGCGACCGCATGGAGAACGCGGGCTTCGACGCGGTGATCGGGAATCCGCCGTATATACGAAGTCGAAACCTACCTGATGAACAAAAGGAGTACTACAAGTCGAACTACGCTACGGCAGAGGGTGCATTTGACATATATATCCCATTTATAGAACTCGCTGCGGAGATCAGCGATTTAAACAGTTACATCATACCAAATAAATGGACTACGACGGGTTACGGTGAGAACCTCCGTAGTCTCCTTCTTGAAGAAGTCGGCATACACTCGATAACGGATGTTTCTGTTCAGGATGTGTTCCCTACTGCGGACATCTATCCAGTTATTTTACAGACACGTGGAGTGCCCACAGACGTTGTCAGTATCCGGAAGCCAAGGACGGACGAGGGATTGAATGACCTCGTCTCAACAGACATTCGCAGGGAGACGATCCAAGATATCGGTGGGATCATCCCAGTTAATCTGGACCCGGCGGTAGAACCACTCGTATCTGGTATTCTTGAGAGGTGTGCTCGGTTAGGTGATTATGTCGAAATGACCGAAGCCATCCACACAGGAAATGTTCGAGAGAAATTAATAGTTGATGAACCGGTTGACGACACCTGCGAAAAACTAGTAGACGGAAAATCAATCGATCGCTATCTGGCAGAATGGAGTGGCCAATACATCCGGTATGATGAATCACTGATCGATAGTGACAATGGGGAATATGGCGACCTTCGTGATCGAGATTTATTCGACAGAGATGGAAAATTATTCATCAGGGACATAAGCTATCGGCCGGTTGCTGCATTTGACGCACGAGGCCTTTTTGCCCTGAACACCTTGTATAGCGTTACCCCAGAAACCGAAGAAGTTCCTTTGAAGTATCTTTTGGCGGTTTTTAACTCTCAGTTCGTCAATTCATATTATCGCCAGATCTACGGAGGGACTCACGTTAGTGGTGATTATCTTCGATTTAAGCCGATGTTTAGTCTCAGGATTCCAATTCCTCTCCCTGAAACTGCCCGCCAATTGTCGGTCAATGATGAGGAGAACGCACTGCAAGCCCTCGAAAACGCAGCAGACGACATTTATGAAGCCAAACAACGGAAAACCGATCTCAACCTCGACCTCCTCGACTACCTCGGCAACTACGAAGACGGCCCGAGGCTCCCGGACATCGGGCTGTTCCAGCCGGCCGCGTCGGGGGTCCTCGACGCGACCGCAGAGGACTACGAGAAGCTCCGCGTCGGCGACGTGCGCGCCGAGCGCGACGGGACGGCGGTCACGGTCTCCGCGACCGCGCGGTACAAGCCGGAGGACGAGGACGCCCACGAAACAGACACCTACGGCTACACCGAGACCGACTATCTGGAGGCGTTCACGCTGCTGGACCTGTCGGAGACCGAGGCCGCGCTCGTGGAGGCGTTCGTCCCGGTCGCGGTCGACGAGGCCGGCGGCTTCGCCGGCTTCCGCGACAACGCGACGAAGACGAACTCTCCGCTCGACCGCCTGAAGGCGATGACGCTGCCGGACCCCGAGGACGTGGCCGCGGATCTGGACCGCTACGTCGAGACGAAGGAGCGCGCCGAGGAGTTGGACGCGAAGATCGAGAAAACGGACGCGCTCATCGACGAGATCGTCTACGACCTCTACGACCTCACCGACGAGGAGATCGAGATCGTGGAGTCCGCGGTCGCGGACGACTGACCCCGAACTCGCCTTCGAGGTGGTGGACACGGCAGCACGTCTGTGGCGGGTCGGCGGCGTCTGAGACCGGCACCCGGGCGGCTCGCGGAGCGGCCGCGGTCGCCCAAACCCTTATTCGGCATTCCGCACGTATGTATCCGTAATGGCCACGTCGACGAGAGACGGCGACGACCACGAGGACGAGATCCGTCTCTGGCGCGAGGACGACTGGTGGATCGCCAAGGACGTCGAGACGGGCGTGACGACGCAAGGCGAGTCACGCGCCGCCGCGCTGGAGAACCTCGACGAGGCGGTCGCGCTCCACCACGGCGAGGCCGGACGCGAACCGACGGCCGCGGAACTGGAAGCCCTGGGGATCGATCCCGAGGCCAACACGACGGGCGACCGGGAGCCGCCGGACGTACTCGACTGAATGGGTAGACGAACCTTCTCGGGCAGCGAGGTCGCAACAGTCCTCGTCAACGCGGGCGGTTTCGAGTGGCGACGGACGACCGGCGACCACGCGCAACTGTACTACCGCCACCCGACGAACGAGGACGACCGGCGCCACGTCACCGTTCCCTTACACGACGAACTCCGGACAGGGACGCTCCGCGAGATCGCCGACGAGGCTGGCGCGCGCGACTTCGACGCGTTCTGCGACTGGATCGATCGCAACGCCTGATCCCGGACCGACGCGAACTCGGCGACGAGAAGATCGAGATCGCGGAGTCCGCGACCGCGGACGATCCACGCCCGCCCCGGGACGACTCCCCGACCACGACGAGGATTCATCCGTTTCAGACCCCAAGAACGGCGTTTGTGACAATTTTCCCGCATAATCCATATAGTGCTAGAGATGATTTAGCACACCATGCCAATATGTGGGAACTGCAACCAATACGAACTGACACGAAACGACTGGTTCTGCCGCCACTGCGGCGACCGGCGGGAGACCTGCCCCAGTTGTGGGGCGTCGATGGGCACGGAGGAGTGTGGGTCCTGCGGGCAGCCGCGGTACGGTCCCTGCACCGAGTGCGGCGAACTCACGCCGGTCAACGAGGACGCGTGCCGACAGTGCGGGTACGACGACGTCGAGGCGGCGCGGAGCCGGTCGTGGAAGTTCGTCGCCGCGGGGGTTCTGTTGGGCGGCGTCGGGCTGTTCGTACTCCCGGCGGTTCTCGGCACCGTTCTCGGCTACCTGTTCGGCATCCCGATGCTGCTCGTGGGGGTCATCGCCGCCGGGCTGGGGACGTTCGAGCTGTTGGCACCGACGAGGACCGGGCCGGTCGGCGAGATCGGCCTGAGCATCGGCGAGAAAGAGCACATGTCCGAGGAGTACAGCAAGCAGCTGACGAAGGACGCGGTCGAGGCGGTCGGTACCGCCGCGGCCGCCGGCGCGAGCGCGCTGGACTCCTACGCGGAGTACAAGGAGGACAAGCGGGAACGTGAGCAAAAGCGGGAGGCGGCACGCGAAGCCGAGCGCGAGCAGCGGGCGATCGAGCGGGGCCGGCAGCGGATCGAGGACGCCGCCCGGGAGGCGCGGGAGAGCCACCTCACCGTCCTGTGGGAGATGAACTGCGAGGGGTGCGGGATCCCGTGGCTGACCACCCAGAACCGGCACCTCGTTCGCAACGACGAGTTCGACACGGTCGGCTTCACGGTCGTCAACGAGGAGGAGTGGAACTACATTCAGGACAGGGTCCGACTCCAGTGTGACGCCCCCGACTGTACCCGGACGGCAACGTTCACGAAGGACAGCCTCTGGGACCCGTGACTCGCCGCGGGGAGCGGCACCTGATCGGACACCTCCGGTCCGCGATCGCGAGCAGGCGCTCGGCCATCCGCGCACCGTGGACGCCCGCGCGCCGTACCTGCAGCTCGGCCGCGAGCGAGCGAAACGCCTCGTACCGGGAGTCACCGGCATCGGTCGTCGCCATGCCCGGGACGCGGTCGGCCACCGGGAACGGCCTGAGCCACGGGCGCGCCGGAACTGAACGTGAAGCGGCGCGCCGAGATCCGATCGGTGTTCGTGATCATCCGCTCTACGCCGACTTGCCGAGTCCCGTGGGATGGATGACCGACCGGCATCGCCACCGAGAACTTATCCCGGAATACGCGGGTACACTGCCGCAACCACGATGTCGGAACCTCGGACACGAGAGCCACCGGTCTCCGGTACAGGCCGTCCTCCTCGGCGCGTTATCGACCAAGCAGTCGTGGAGCGTGATCGGAGGGCGGGCACCGGGACTACCCCGGGTGGAACTGATGGCGACTGACATCGCCGTTGCCGTACTGGAGATCAGCTCGGTGTTTCTGAGTCTCCTCTTCGTCGCTCTTCAGTATCTCTCCCGTCAGATCACCGGCGAACTGGTGTCGCAGGGACTGCTGATGACGGCCGCGGAGGGTGTCGCGAACGCGTCGCTGTTGGTTCTCGCATCCGGGTATCTCGCATGGATACTGCTGGTGGTCAACCAAAACGACACCCTGGTATCGTTGATGGTCGCGCTGTTGCTGATTGCGTTCGCGTTCATCGCGGCCGCGATTCGAGAGACCGCGAAGGAACTCGCGGATTCCCTTGCGGAAGGAAATGGCGACGCAAACCATAACACCGAAGACGAGAAATCTACGGACGAGGAAGACGACTTATGAACATCAACAACTTCTGGATGACCGCGGGCGAGTTCGACCCGTACAAGGTACTCATCTGGGGTGGGCTGGCTCTTACGCTACTCGTCGGCTTTGCGCTTCTCCTTGGCTGAGCGACTGCTCTCGTTCTCACTCTCGACGCCACATGCGGCTGGGCACGTTTCGTGTCGTTCCTGGAGTGAACAGTACGCAACACCAGCGATGGTTCGCTCCGTCGTAACGCGACCGGACGGAGACGAGGTCCGACCCGACGGGAGTACAGAACGGTACGTGGATTCGCGTGGTTGGGATCCTGCCTTCGTCCGCGCGAACGCTCACGCTCGTCAGTTCTTCACTGCGTTCAGAAATGGACTCGGTGGGATTTGAACCCACGGCCTTCCCCGTGCCAGGGGGATGATCTACCACTGATCTACGAGCCCGCGTTCGCATCCACACGTATCCCGGGTTGAGACATAAGGCCTTCGACTCGTCGGCTCCGCGGGACGGAACCGCACGCGGGCCGGGGGCTGACCGCGGGTCCTCCGGCCCTCAGATCCGGTCCGAGTCGACCCGCACGTCCAGCGAGACGGGGCGGCCGCTCCCCTCCAAGTCCGCGACCGCGCGCTCGACGACGCGCTCGGCCTCCTCCTTGATCAGGGGGATCGCCTTCTTGAGCACCCAGTCGAACGACGCCAGCGGCGGGAGGTCCACGGCGTCCGCGCTCGCGGAGTCGGGGTCGAACCGGATCTCGAGGCTAACCTCGCAGGCGTCGATGGCGGCCGCGTCCGGGTCGGCGTCGTCCGGGAGCTTGATCGCCGCGTCCGCGGTCTCGGGGTCGACCGTCGTCGACTCGATGCGCCAGCAGCCGTGGGCGTCGATGTCCTTCGTCACCCGCCAGTCGATGCGCGTCGGCTTCTCGACGTCCGTGACCGCCGAGCGGGCGGTGTAACCGAGCTTCCACCACGCGAACCGGAGCGCGTACTCGGTCCCCGGCCCGCCGTCGCCCCGTAGCCGCTCCACGCGGTCGAGGTACTCCGAGTACCGGTCGTACCGCGGGAAGTCCAGCAGGAACTCGTAGACGTCCGCGGGCGCCGCGTACACCGTCGTTCGCACGACGAGTTCGTCCACGACCGGCGTTCTCGCCGCTGCGTGTTAAACCCGGCCGTCGCGGTCGCACGCTCGTGTCCCTCCAGCGGTCGACCGAATCCGTGCGCGACCGACCGCGATCCGCCGCGGTCGACCGAGGCCCGGTCGCTGTCGATGCCGACCCTCTCTACCCCTCGTGACCGGGACCCACGACATTCGGTCACGTGGTTAGGCCGGCCTAAAGATCGACGGGGTTTTATTTGTTTAGGGTGGCCTAAACAGTATGACCGACGACCGCATGCGGAGACGGAACGTCCTCACGACCGGCGCCGGCGTCCTCACGGCCGCGTTGGCCGGCTGTACCGGAGGAGACGGCGGATCGACGGCGGAGCAGACGGAGACCGGCGCCTCCGGGGACACCGCGACGGAGGGGACCGCGGCCGAGGAGACGGCGACCGACGCGGACGACTCGTACTCGGTCTCGATGGCGCCGGTCGGCGAGGTGACCTTCGAGTCGGTGCCCGAGACGTGGGAGACGTACTTCCCGGGCTACGCCGACATGGGCGTCGCGCTCGGGCACGGCGACGGGCTGGTCGGCCTCGGGAACATCGGCCGCTACCACACCGACGCCTACGACGAGCTCGACGGCGTGAGCGTGGACAAAGACGGGATCACGCAGGTGCTGGGCGACAGCGGCATCGACCGGGAGATCTACTACGAACTCGACGCGGACGTCCACCTCACCGACCCGCAGTGGCTGACCAACAACGGCTTCTTCGGACTGGAGCAGGAGGACATCGACGAGGTCGCGTCCAACGTCGCGCCGTTCCTCGGGAACACCGTCTTCCGCCGGACGGACCCGTGGCACGACTACCGCTACTACACCCTCTACGAGACGTTCGAGAAGGTGGCCGAGGTGTTCGACGAGCGCGAGCGCTACGAGGCGTTCGCCGAGTTCCACGACGAGGTCGTCGCGGCGATCCAGGCCGACCTGCCGCCCGCCGACCAGCGCCCCAACGCGCTGTTGACGTTCGGTGCGGGCAACGAGCCGGAGCAATTCTCGCCGTACCGGCTCAGCGACCAGGGGACGAACAAGAAGCAGTGGCACGACCTCGGGCTCTCGGACGCGCTCGCCGACACCGGCATCGACGGGCTCTCCACCAGCGAGCGCGGCCAGATCGACTACGAGACGATGCTGGAGGTCGATCCGGACGTCGTCCTCGTCCGCGGACACGAGGACAAGACCGCCGAGGAGTTCGCCGACACCGTCCTCGCGTTCATGGAGGGCCACGACGTGGCCAGCGAACTGACCGCGGTGCAGGAGGGGCGCGTCTTCCGCGGCGGCCCGATCTATCAGGGCCCCATCCAGCACCTGTTCAACCTCGAGCGCGCTGCGACGGCCATCTTCCCGGACACGTTCTCCGGGGAGCTGTTCGACCGCGACGAGCTCGCGTCCATCATCACGGAGGAGCCGTGAACGGAACCGGCACCTCCAAGACCGGCTCGACCCGACGCGGCTACCTCCGGCGGAGCGCGGCCGCCGTGGCCGCCGGCGGGCTGCTCGCCGGCTGTGCGGGCGAGGACGCGCCTGCGGACGACGCGGACTCGACCGCGGACGGGACCGCGACGGACGCCGCGGACGCGACGGCGACCGACGACGCCGACTCCTGGGGCGCCTCGCTGGCGCCGGTCGGCGAGGTGACCTTCGAGTCGGAGCCCGAGAGCGTCGCCGTGTACGACCTGCTCCACGCGGACCTGGCGGTCGCGTACGGCCGCGCGGACGCCGTCAACTCGCTCGGCTTCGACGCCGCGGTCGACGGCGCGACGCTGTCGGCCTACTACGAGCGCCTCGACGGCGTCGAGACCGACTGGGGTGACCTCGCGCAGCTCAACGACGGCAACTCGGGCGTCAACGTGGACGCCGAGCTGCTGTACGAGCTCGACTCGGACCTTCACCTGATCGACCCCGCGCTCGTCACCTCCTTCGACGGGTGGGAGCGCGAGGACACCGCCGAGATCGCCGACAACGTCGGGCCGTGGTTCGGCAACTACTTCAGCCGCACTCACGGCGAGCCCCCGGCCGCGTGGGCCGACGCGTACGAGTACCACACCGTCTGGGAGACCGCGGAGCGGGTCGCCCCGGTCTTCCGGGCCGAGGACCGTTACGAGGCCCTCGCCGAGGTCCGGGCGGACCTCCTCGCGACGATCGAGGAGGGACTGCCGCCCGCCTCGGAGCGCCCCACGGTCGCGGTGACCATCTTCATGGACGGGACCTTCTACCCGACCGCGGCGAACGCGCCCGGCTACGCGACGGCCCACGTCCGCCCGTTCGGCGTCGAGGACGCGTTCGCGGGCGAGGAGATCACCTTCGAGACCAGCTACGACTACGAGGCGATGCTGGAGTTCGACCCGGACGTCATCCTCCACCCGTACGGGCTGGCCTCCTACTACTCCGTTCCCGACGTGCGGACGACCCTTTCGGAGCACGCGGTCGGGAGCGAGCTCACGGCGGTCGCCGAGGACCGCGTCTACCCCTCGGGCAACCCGATGCAGGGGCCGATCGTCAACCTGTTCCAGACGGAGATGACCGCGAAACAGCTGTTCCCGGAGCGGTTCGGCGCGTGGCCGGAGTACGACGGCGGCCCGTACCCCGAGATCCCGGCCGAGGAGCGCCTGTTCGACCGCGACCGCGTCGCGGAGGTGGTCGCGGGCGATGTCTGAGGCCTCGGGCGAGGCGTCCACGTCCGCCCGCGGGCGCGCCGCCGGACTCCTGGAGGGGTTCGACGGCTCGCTCGTCCCCGTGATCGTCGCCAGCACCGCCGTGGTCGTCTTCGGCGGCCTCGTGCAGGTGAGCTTCGGGACGTTCTCGATGACGGTGACCGAGGCGTGGCGGGCCGTCCTCGACCCCGACATCTGGGGGCATCCCGGCCTGCTCGCGGAGTTCTTCCTCGGCGACACGGTCGGCGGCGCGCTGGCCGCGCAGTTCGGCTGGACGACCGACGTGGAGCTGGCCCACGAGACGATCATCGTCTGGACGGTGCGGTTGCCCCGGGTGCTCGTGGCCATCCTCGTCGGCGCCAACCTCGCCATCTCCGGCGCCATCTTCCAGGCGGTGACGCGCAACGAGCTCGCGAGCCCGTACATCCTCGGCGTCTCGTCGGGGGCGGGGCTCGCGATCCTGCTCACGCTGGTCGTCTTCTCCGGGCTGACCGCGTTCCTACCGATCCTCGCGGCGCTCGGCGGGACGACCGCGTTCCTGATCGTCTACGTCATCGCGTGGAAGGGCGGTACCTCGCCGGTACGCCTGGTGCTCGCCGGCGTCATCGTCGGCACCGTCTTCCAGTCGCTCCAGACGGGGATCTTCTTCTTCGCGGACGACCTGGGCGTGGTCCAGTCGGCCATCGCGTGGACGACCGGCTCGCTGACGGGGACCGACTGGGAGCAGGTACGGCTCGCGCTCCCGTGGACGCTGCTGGCGACGGTGCTGGCGCTCGCGGGCTCGCGACAGCTCAACGTCCTGCTGCTCGGCGAGCGCACCGCGCGCTCGCTCGGGATGTCCGTCGAGCGCGTGCGGTTCGCGCTGTCGGCGGTCGCCATCCTCGCGGCCGCGGCCGCCATCGCCGTCGCGGGGATCGTCGGCTTCGTCGGCCTCATCGTCCCGCACATGGTGCGGACGCTCGTGGGCTCCGACTACCGACAGCTGATCGTCGGCTGCCTGTTCGTCGGGCCGGCGCTGATGGTCGGCGCGGACGTCGGTGCGCGGCTCGCGATGGACCCGGTCCAGATCCCGGTCGGGATCGTCACCGGTTTGGTCGGCGGCCCCTACTTCCTCTACCTGATGCGCCGGCAGGAGCAACTGGGTGACCTGTGAGATGACGGGGAACGACGCCGAGACACGGCGGGATTCCGACGGTGACCACTCCGAGGAGTCGGACACGGATCGAGACGACAGCGCCGCGGAGACGACCGGAGAGCGGCGCGCGCGCGACGAGGTCACGGAGCCGGCCCGGACGCCGGCGCTCCACGGCGAGAAGCTCGAACTCGGCTACCCCGCCACGGCGGAGCCGGTCGTCGAGACGGAGCGCGTCGACGTGCCCGCCGGCGAGGTGACCGCGCTCGTGGGACCGAACGGCTCCGGCAAGTCGACGCTGCTCAAGTCGCTCGCGAAGCAGCTCGAGCCGGAGGCCGGCGAGGTGCTGCTCGACGGCGAGTCCATCTCCGAGTACGGGTCGAAGGAGTTCGCTCGCGAGGTGGGGATGCTCTCACAGGAGAACGAGGCGCCCGGAAGCACCACCGTCGAGGAGCTCGTCTACCACGGCCGTTATCCCCACCGCGGCTTCTTCGACGCGGTGACGCAGGCGGACGACGAGGCGGTCGACCGCGCCATCGAACTCGCGGGCGTCGACCACCTGCGCGACGAGCCGGTCGGGGACCTCTCCGGCGGCCAGAAGCAGCTCGCGTGGATCGCCCTGACGCTCGCCCAACAGACCGACGTGCTGCTGTTAGACGAGCCGACGACGTACCTCGACTTGCACCACCAGCTCCGCGTGATGGAGGTCGTCCGCGAGCTGAACGAGGAGGCCGGCGTGACCGTCGCGGTCGTCCTCCACGACATCGCGCAGGCCGCGCGGTTCGCGGACAACCTCATCGCGATGAAGGACGGCTCCGTGTACGACTGGGGCCCGCCCCGGAAGGTCGTCACCGAGGCCCTCCTGGAGGACGTCTTCGACGTGGTCGCGAGCGTCGACACCGACGCTCCCGACGGCCCGCGGATCCATCCGCACCGGCCGGTCGATTGATATCCTCCCCGCCCTGAAGCGCGGGGCTTTCCGGACGGTGCCGTCCCCAGCAACAGGACCTGCAGCAGGAACGGAGGAACCGCGAGAATCCCGGATCGATCGCGCGACGCCCCGCCGCCCGGACGCGGAAGCGTCCCGTCACTCGCCGACGCGGTGACACGCCGCCTCGTGGTGCTCGTCGACGCGCTCGTCCGGGGGCGGGACGCGCTCGCACACCGACTCGAAGGCGGCCAGTCGATCGCCGGCCTCCTCGACGTTCCCGGCCGCGAGCGCTTCGACCGCCGCCGTCAGGGCCGCGTCGAGGTCCTCGTCGCCGACCGACTCCGGGAGGTCGAACGCCTCGCGGACGCCCGCGGACGTGGGCTCGGCCACGCGGTCGGCCAGCGCCTCGCCGCCGAAATCGGGGTCCGCGACCGTCAGCTTGCAGTCGAAGGCGGCGCGCCACGCGTCGGCGTCGCCGTCGAACTCCGCGGGGGGGATCACGACCGGACAGCGCGTGTGGAACCGGCAGCCGGACGGCGGGTTCGTCGCCTCCGGTATCTCGCCGGAGAGGGGCTGTGTCTCCCGCTCCGCGGTCGGGTCGGGCGTGGGGACCGAGTCGATCAGCGCCTCGGTGTAGGGATGTTCCGGGTCGCGTAGCACCGCCTCGGTGGGTCCGGACTCCACGATCTCGCCGAGGTACATCACGTTCACGCGGTCGCAGATCTCGCGGACGACGCTCACGTCGTGGGTGATGAGCAGGACGCTCAACTCGAGTTCCGCCTGCAGATCGTCGAGAAGCGATAGCACCGCCGCCTGAATCGAGAGGTCGAGCGCGGAGACCGGCTCGTCGGCGATCAGCAGGTCCGGGTTGAGCACGAGCGCCCGCGCGAGCGCGGCGCGCTGGCTCTGCCCGCCGGACAGTTCGTGCGGGTAGCGCTCGTAGTGGTCCGCCGAGAGCCCGACGCGCTCGAAGAGGTCGGTGACGACCGCACGCCGCGTCGCCGCGTCGGAGACGCCGTGCACCCGCAGGAACTCCGCGGCCGACTCTCCGACCGTCAGCCGCGGGTCGAAGCTCCCGACCGGGTCCTGAAAGATCATCCCCGTGCGGCGCCGGAACGCGCGGAGCTCGTCGTCGCCGTACTCGCCGACCCGGTCGCCGTCGAAGGTCACCGTTCCGCCCGTCGGCTCCCGGAGTCGGAGCAGCGTCTCCGCGGCGGTCGACTTGCCGCAACCGGACTCGCCGATGAGCCCGACCGTCTCGCCGCGGCGCACGTCGAAGGAGATGCCGTCGACCGCGTGCAGCGACTCGCCGCCGCGACCGAGCAGCCCCTCACCCACGGAGAAGTGTTTCTCGAGGTCGTCGACGCGGAGCAGCGGTTCGGCGTCGCTCATCGCTCGCCTCCGTCCGACGGCGCGGGGTCCCGACCGAACTCGAAGCCCGAGTCGTCGGCGCCGTCCTCCTCCAGTTCGCTCCGGTCGTGGTCTGGCCCGTAGTAGACGCAGGCGGCGCGGTGGTTCGTACCCTCGACCGCGTACTCCGGGGGCTGTCCCCCGCACCGACAGGCGCCCGTGGCGTGGGCACAGCGCGGCGCGAACCGACAGCCCTCCGGGGGGTCTCGCGGGTCGACGGGCTCGCCACCGATGGGGTCGAGGTCCCCGCGACCGGGCAGACACGACAGCAGCGCGCGCGTGTAGGGGTGAGCCGGCCGGTCGAACAGCGCGGAGACGGGGCCGCGCTCCATCACCGTGCCGCCATAGAGGACCACGACCCGGTCGGCGACCTCCGCGACCACGCCGAAGTCGTGGGTGACGAAGAGGACGCCGAGCCCCTCTTCCGCCTGCAGCCGCGAGAACAGATCGAGGATACCGGCCTCGATGGTCACGTCGAGCGCGGTCGTCGGCTCGTCCGCGATCAGAACGTCGGGGTCGGAGGAGAGCGCCAACGCGACCAGCGCGCGCTGCTTCATGCCGCCGGAGAACTCGTGTGGATAGTCGTCGACCCGCGCCGCCGGCTCCGGGATCCCCACCGTGTCCAGGAGATCTATCGCGCGCTCGCGGGCCTCGGCCTTCGGGACGTCGCGGTGGTAGCGGATCGACTCCACGATCTGCTCGCCCACCGTGTAGACGGGGTCGAGCGCGCCCTCGGGGTCCTGGAAGACGTGCGCGATCCGGTCGCCGCGGACCTCCCGAAGCTCTCCGGGTCCGAGCTCCGTCAGCCGCCGGCCGTCGAAGGTGACGCGCCCGGTGACGCTCGCGCCCTCCTCGGCGACGAGCCCGGTGATCGCCTCGCAAGTGGCGGTCTTGCCGGAGCCGGACTCGCCGACCAGACACACCGTCTCGCCGCGGTCGAGCGCGAAGCTCACGCCGTCGACCGCGTCGACCGGGCCGTCGCGGCCGTCGAACCGCACCGAGAGGTCCTCGACGGTCAACAGGGCGTCCGCGTCGCTTCCGTCGCCGATTCGTCCGCCGGTCGAAGTGGTGTTCGCGTCCATCTCAGGGCTCCATCCGCGGATCGAGCGCGTCGCGGAGCGCGTCGCCGAGCAGGCTCAGGCTCACCGTCGTGGCCAGCAGCGCCAGCGCCGGGAACAGCACGACCCACCAGGAGACGGTGGGAAAGGCGCCGTCCGCGAACCCCATGGCGATCGTGTATCCCCACGAGAGCTCCACCTGCCAGATGGAGGCGCGGGCGGCGGGGCGACCGGGGTTCGAGAACAGGTACGCCATCGTCGCCTCGAGCAGGACCACGAGCGGGAGCTGGAGGCTCACCGCCGAGACGACCGTGCTGGAGGTGTTCGGCACGACGTGGCGACGAACGATTCGGAACGGTTGCATACCCGCACTCCGGGCGGCGCGGACGTACCCCGCATCGCGTTTTGTCAGCACGTCCGACCGCACCATCCGGGCGAGGCTCCCCCAGTTCAGCAGCCCGAACACGACCACGAGCAGCAGCAGCCCGCCGTCGTACACGACCAACAACAGCAGGACGATGAAGAACGCGGGCAGCACCTGCTGCACGTCGACGTAGCGCATCAACAGCTCGTCCGTCCGGCCGCCGCGATAGCCCGCGGCGGTGCCGACGCCGACGCCGACGGGGATCATCAGCGCGGCGACGATAGCCGCCACCTTCAGCGCGACGCTAGCGCCGTGGACGATCAGCGAGAGCACGTCCTCACCGCGCAGGTTCGTCCCGAGCGGGTACTGCCACGTGCCGGCACAGCCCGCCTCCACGACCTCCCCGCTGCAGTAGACCGCAGACTCCGGTACCGTCGCGAACACCGGCGGCTGGGAGGGCGCCGGCTCCCGCGGTGCCGCCTCGCCGATCAGCGGCTCGGTCACCGGGCCCGCTATCGAGGGACCGACGAGCGCGACGAGCGCGAACCCGCCGAGGTAGACCAGACTCGCGACCGCCGCCGGGTCCCGACGGAGCCGCCGCCAGTAGAGCCGCGTGAGCGCCGGACGACGGGCGAGCGGGGCGACGACGTACAGCAGGAGTGCCCACAGCGCGCCCCGGTAGAGCCAGTCGACGATCGTTCCCGAGGGGACGCCCGGGAGGACGTTGGCGATCCGCTCGACGCGGAGGTCGTAGGCGGCCGCGGCACCCACCGCGACCAGTCCGACGGCGAGGAGCACGACGCGTCGATCGAGGCGGCTCGGCGACTCACCGTCGTCGAGCGAGACGGTCTCGAAGGTCGGTCCGTCGCTCGTCGCCCGTTCGTTCGCTCCGCCGCGCTCGCCCGGCTCCGCCTCCGTAGTCACCTCGCCTCACCGTTGGAGAGCCGGGGACCAGTTCGTGTATCGTTCACGATCGTCAATGTCGTCCACGCGCGTCGTAATTAAAAGCTTCCACCGGACCGGTGGGCCACCCAGATCTTGCAAACGTTTAACACGGGTCGCGCCGAGGCCCGATCCGATTCAGATGCGTCGCTACGTCGCCAGACGGCTCGGTTGGGCAGCCGTGTCGATCTGGATCGTCTTCACGGCCATCTTCCTGCTGTTCGCGTACACGCCCGACCCCAACGAGGCGATCCTCGCCCATTACTCGGGCGAGGAGGCCGTGGAGGCGTGGGCGGCCGCCCGTAACCGGGACCTCCCGCTGTCCGAACGGTACGCCCGGTGGATCGGGTCGTACCTGACGCTCGACCTCGGTCGGACGGTCGGCGGTAAGCCAGTCGCCGCGGTCCTGAAGCGGTCGCTCCCGATCACCCTGCTGTACGTCGTCCCGGCGACCGTCATCTCGACGGTCGGGGGCGTCGCGGTCGGAGTGTACACCGCCGTCCGGAAGGGCGGGTACCTCGACCGCTTCGGCACCGCCGTGGTCTACTCCGGCTTCGGGCTGCCGGTGTTCTGGTCGAGCGAGATCGCCCTCGCCATCGTGGTGGACGAGTGGGGGCTCGTCTCCGTGGTGTGGAACGACGACGCGCCCCGGTACGCGTTGGAGAACCTCGCCGCGCTCGTGTTGCCGACGCTGGTGATGGCCGTGAACCTGCTGGCGATCCAGGCGAGGTACACCCGCGCGGAGGTGCTCGACGTGCTCCCCGAGGAGTTCATCCGCACGCTGCGCGCGAACGGTGCGCGCTCGCGGGACGTGGCCAGACACGCGCTCCGGAACGCCGCGGTGCCGCTCGTGTCCGCGTTCTGCATCGAGGCGCTCGGTCTACTCTTGGTCACGGTCTACGTCGTCGAGATCGTCTTCGGACTGCCGGGCGTCGGCGCGCTCGCGTACGACGCCCTGTTGAACCGCGACGCGGGGGTCGTGCTCGCGGTAACGATGCTGGTCGCGGTCGTCGGCGTGTTCGGCAACCTCGCCCAGGACCTGCTGTACGTCGCACTCGACCCGCGGATCGACTACGACGAGCGCTGATCCGCCCCCGGACCCGAGCCCGCGGCTCGGACCGCCCGTGCTGCCCCGTCCGCCCCGCCCGCGCCGCCCCGCCTGCGCGCTCCCGACCCTCCCGAAACCTCCCGGTCGTGCGGAGCGCGCGCGAGCCCCGCACGGTCGGTTGACGCCCGTCCATCGACCATATAAACCACATTTCGAAACGGAAGCGGCACTTCGAGTGAAAGGACATATAAGGTGTTAATGTCTCACCCACACCGATTACGTCTGCGGGTTTGATGTTCAGGGACGGTTCCGAGACGCGGACGGACGGGCGGCGAATTCTGTCGTGGCGCAACGTTTTAATAGCTCCTCGCCTCTGGAACGAGACGCGATGACACATCATACGGAGGCTTCGTCGGACACCCCGGCGGATCGAGTTCTTCCAGGGCACGATAGCTTCTAACATCGATATCGGTCCTGTACGGATCTTCGACACGACGTTACGCGACGGCGAACAGTCACCCCGCACTTCGTTCAGCTACGACGAGAAGCGCCGCATAGCGGCGACGCTGGACGACATGAACACCCACGTCATCGAGGCTGGGTTCCCGGTCAACTCGGAGGCGGAGTTCGAGGCGGTCAGCGACATCGCGGCCGCGACGGACACGACCGTCTGCGGACTGGCCCGCGTGGTCGAGGGCGACATCGAGGCGGCGCTGGACTCCGGCGCGGAGATGGTCCACACGTTCGTCTCGACCAGCGACGTCCAGCTGGAGGACTCCATGCACGCCACCCGCGAGGACGCGGTCGAGCGCGCGGTCGAGAGCGTCGAGCGCGTGAAGGAGGCGGGCGTCGAGTGCATGTTCTCCCCGATGGACGCGACCCGCACCGACCCCGAGTTCCTGATCGAGATCGTCGAGGCCGTCAGCGAGGTCGGCGTCGACTGGATCAACATCCCCGACACCTGCGGCGTCGCGATGCCGACCGCGTTCGGCGAGACGGTCGCGGCGGTCGACGCCGCCACCGACGCCCGCGTCGACGTGCACACGCACGACGACTTCGGGATGGCGGCCGCCAACGCCGTGACCGGCTTCGAGAACGGCGCCGACCAGGCGCAGGTCTCGGTCAACGGCATCGGCGAGCGCGCCGGCAACGCCGCCTACGAGGAGGTCGTGATGGCCGTCGAGTCGGTGTACGGCGTCGACACGGGCATCGACACGACCCAGATCACGGAGCTGGCCCGGATCGTGGAGGACGCCTCCGACATCCCGGTGCCGGCCAACAAGCCCGTCACCGGGCGGAACGCGTTCGCCCACGAGTCGGGCATCCACGCCGCCGGCGTCATCGAGAACGCCGACACCTTCGAGACCGGCGTGATGACCCCGGAGATGGTGGGCGCCGAGCGCGAGTTCGTGCTGGGGAAACACACCGGCACGCACGCGGTCCGCAAGCACCTGGAGGAGGCCGGCTTCGACCCGACCGACGACCAGGTCCGGACCGTCACGAAGCGCGTGAAGGAACACGGCGCCGACAAACAGCAGGTCACCGCGGGCGACGTCGAGCGGTTCGCCCGCGAGGCCGACATTCCCGAAACCGAGGAGGCAGTCGCTCGATGACCGCCTCCGCGGTCGCGCAGCACGCCCAGCGACAGCCCCGTCGCTCGGGATCGTTGCCCGACGGCGCCGCCGGCGATCCCACGCCCGAACCGGGCGGATCGCCGAGGGGTCGGTGCAACGATTGCGCGCCGCGACAAGGATTTATAGGCGGGGCGTTCATCGTGAGACGTGATGAACCCGCGCGACGCGGTCCGGCTCGCCGGTCACGGAGCGACGGCGCTCCGACCCACCGGGGAGCCCGCGTCGTCGGTCCTCGCGGCCGAGATCATTGTAGGGGCCTGAGCCCCTACACCACCCACTTCTCACGATTCCGACGCACCGCTTTCCAGCGCCGCTGCCACGCGCCGCGGCGCGTCCCTGGCGTCCCCGTTCGAGCAGCTCGACGCGATCGCGGGGAGACGGCACGAGGACACGACGACCGATCCACGACCCAGATGCGACACCACAACCGATGACGGACCGAGACGAACCACACGAGACGACAGCAGCGGACGGCGCCGCCGACGCGGCGACCGACGGCGGAACGACCGCCGCCGGGAGCACCGCGGCCGGCGAGGCGACCGAACCGCCGGAGCGCGCCGACGACGGCGCGGCGTCGGCCCCGACGACCGGCGCCGAGGCCGTCGTCGCGGCGCTCGAGGCCGCCGGGGTCGACACCGCCTTCGGCGTGCAGGGCGGCGCGATCATGCCCGTCTACGACGCGCTCTACGGCTCGTCGGTCGGCCACGTCACGATGGCCCACGAGCAGGGCGCGGCCCACGCGGCGGACGCCTACGGCGTCGTCGCGGGCGAGCCGGGCGTCTGCATGGCCACCTCTGGCCCGGGCGCGACCAACCTCGTCACCGGCATCGCGGACGCGGACATGGACTCCGACGCAATGTTAGCCCTGACGGGACAGGTGCCGACGGAGTTCGTCGGCAACGACGCCTTCCAGGAGACGGACACGGTCGGGGTCACCACGCCCATCACGAAGCACAACTACTTCGCCGGCGACGCCGACGAGGTCGGCGAGACGGTCGGCGAGGCGTTCGCGCTCTCGTCGGTCGGCCGTCCCGGTCCGACGCTGGTCGACCTGCCGAAGGACGTGACGCTCGGCGACACCGACCGCGAGGTCGGCGCGCCCGAGGCGCCCGCCGGCACCGAACCCGTGCCGGAGGCGAACGAGGAGTACGTCGCCGCGGCCGCGGAGGCGATCGAGACCGCCGAGCGTCCGCTGTGCCTGTTCGGCGGCGGCGTGATCAAGGGCGAGGCGAGCGCGGAGGCGCGGCGGTTCGCCCGCGAGCTCGGTATCCCCGTCACCACGACGATGCCGGGCATCGGCTCGTTCCCCGAGGACGACGACCTCTGTCTGTCGTGGGCGGGGATGCACGGCACCGGCTACGCCAACATGGCGATCAGCCACACCGACTGCCTGATCGCGGTCGGGACGCGCTTCGACGACCGGCTGACGGGCGGCATCGAGACGTTCGCGCCCGACGCCGAGGTGATCCACGTCGACATCGACCCCGCGGAGATATCCAAGAACGTCCACGCGGACTACCCGCTCGTGGGCGACGCGGCGACGGTGCTCGACCAGCTCACCGCCGCCGTGAGCGAGGCCCCGGACGCCGCCGACTGGCGCGACCGGTGCGCGACGTGGACGGAGGAGTACCCCATGACGTACGCGACGCCCGACGACGAGCCGCTGAAGCCGCAGTTCGTCGTGGAGGCGTTCGACGAGGCGACGGACGACGACGCCATCGTCACCACCGGCGTCGGCCAACACCAGATGTGGGCCGCGCAGTTCTGGACCTACACCGAGCCGCGGACGTGGGTCTCCTCGCACGGCCTCGGCACGATGGGCTACGGCCTGCCGGCCGCGGTCGGCGCGCGCGTCGCCGCGGACAACGCCGGCGACGAGGACCGCGACGTGGTCTGTTTCGACGGCGACGGCTCCTTCCTGATGACCATGCAGGAGCTGTCGGTGGCCGTCCGCGAGAACCTCGACATCACCGTGGCCGTCCTGAACAACGAGTACATCGGGATGGTCCGGCAGTGGCAGGACGCCTTCTTCGAGGGCCGGCACATGGCCTCGGAGTACGGCTGGATGCCCGAGTTCGACAAGCTGGCGGAGGCGTTCGGCGCCAAGGGCATCGCGGTCGGCGACTACGACGAGGTCGCCGACGCGGTCACCGAGGCGCTCGAGTACGACGGCCCCGCCGTCATCGACTTCCACGTCGACCCGCAGGAGAACGTCTACCCGATGGTTCCCAGCGGCGGCGACAACGCGCAGTTCGCGCTGACGGAGGACCAGCTATGAGCGACGACGAGACGGGGAGCGCGCCCGCGGGCGGCGAGGCCCCCGAGACGGACGGCGGCGAGGCGGTCCCCGACGCGGGGATGCCGGGTCCCGAACCCGGCGAGCGCACCAGCCCGCAGGGGCGGCGCAACTCGCAGGGGATCCGGATCGACCCCGAGGTCGAGGCCGAACACGAGCCGCGGCGCGCGGTCATCTCGGCCATCGTCGACGACGAGCCCGGCGTGCTCTCGCGGGTCGCCGGTCTCGTCTCGCGGCGCCAGTTCAACATCGAGAGCCTCACCGTCGGCCCCACGACCGTCGAGAACCACTCGCGGATCACGATGGTCGTCGAGGAGCCCGACCCGGGCATCACCCAGATCGAGCGCCAGATGGCGAAGCTCAAGCCCGTGGTCTCGGTCGGCGAGATCCGCGAGGACGCCGTCCGGACCGAGCTGGTGCTTTTGAAGGTCCGCGGCGAGGAGCCCGAGAAGGTCCACGCCGTGACCGAGATGTACGACGGCGAGACGCTCGACGCCGGGCCGCGGACGATCACCGTCCAGCTGACCGGCGACGAGTCGCGGATCGACGACGCGCTGGACGCCTACCGGCAGTTCGGCATCATCGAGATCGCGCGGACGGGCCAGACCGCGCTCGCGCGCGGCGACACCCCGACCGCCCCAGGAGAGAAACCCGGCACGGCCGGCGAACCGACCCAACCCGACACCACAACACACCGATGACGACAGAAACCGACGACGACGACGCGTACAGCTTCGACTCGAAGATCTACTACGACGACGACGCGGACCCGACCGCCATCGCGGGCAAGACCGTGGCCGTACTCGGCTACGGCTCGCAGGGACACGCGCACGCACAGAACCTCGACGACAGCGGCGTTGACGTGGTCGTCGGGCTGCGGGAGGACTCCTCCTCGCGCGCGGCGGCCGAGAGCGACGGCCTGCGTGTGGAGACGCCCGGCGACGCGGTCGCGGCCGCCGACATCGTTTCCGTGCTCGTCCCGGACACCGTCCAGCCGGACGTCTACGAGAACGCCATCGAGCCGAACCTGGAAGCCGGCGACACGCTCCAGTTCGCGCACGGGTTCAACATCCACTACAACCAGATCCAGCCGCCGGAGGACGTGGACGTGACGATGGTGGCTCCGAAGTCGCCGGGCCACCTCGTGCGCCGCAACTACGAGAGCGACGAGGGGACGCCCGGCCTGCTGGCCGTCTATCAGGACGTGACCGGCGAGGCCCACGACGAGGGGCTCGCGTACGCGGCAGCCATCGGCTGCGCCCGCGCGGGCGTCATCGAGACCTCGTTCCGCGAGGAGACCGAGACCGACCTGTTCGGCGAGCAGGCCGTCCTCTGTGGCGGCGTCACCTCGCTGGTGAAGCAGGGCTACGAGACGCTCGTCGAGGCCGGCTACTCGCCCGAGATGGCGTACTTCGAGTGTCTGAACGAGCTGAAGCTCATCGTCGACCTGATGTACGAGGACGGGCTCGGCGGCATGTGGCAGTCCGTCTCCGACACCGCGGAGTACGGCGGGCTGACGCAGGGCGACGAGATCGTCGACGAGCACGCCCGCGAGAACATGGAGGAGGTGCTGGAGCAGGTCCAGAACGGTCAGTTCGCCCGCGAGTGGATCGCGGAGAACCAGGCCGGGCGGCCCTCCTACACGCAGCTCAAGACGCGCGAGGAGAGCCACGAGATCGAGCAGGTCGGCGAGGAGCTGCGCGGCCTCTTCGCGTGGGCCGAGGAGGACGAGGAGAGCGACGAGGAGAAGACGGAGGTGCGAGCCTGATGGGCACCGCGGACGACGACGCGTCCGAGGCCGACGCGCCGGCCGCCGGCGAGACGAGCGACGGCACGGACGGCCGGACGGCCGACCGCGCGACGATGGCGGACGTCTCCCACCGAAACCCCTACACCGGGGACACGATGGGCGCCGTGTTCCGCCGCGGCCCGGCGGTCGCGGACGGCGGCGTCGCGGACGGGTCCGGCCCCGACCGCGGCGGCGAGCCGAGCGACGAGAGCGGCAGGACGCCGATGCGCGAGGTCGACCACACGCCGCGCAACGACGACGTGAACGCGGTCTGGGCCCGCGGCGGCCGGGCGGCCGGCCCGTCGGGATCCCAGACCGGCCCGAGCGTCTCCGGGGTACCGGGTGACGACTGAATGAGCGAGGGCACGCTGTACGATAAGGTGTGGGACCGCCACAAGGTGACGGAGCTGCCGACGGGACAGGACCAGCTGTTCGTCGGGCTCCACCTCGTCCACGAGGTCACCAGCCCGCAGGCGTTCGGGATGCTGAAGGAGCGCGATCAGCAGGTGGCGTTCCCCGAGCGCACGCACGCGACGGTCGACCATATCGTCCCGACCGACGACACCGACCGCCCCTACCGCGACGACGCGGCCGAGAACATGATGGCCGAGCTGGAGGAGAACGTCCGCGACGCGGGCATCGAGTTCTCAGACCCCGACTCCGGCAACCAGGGCATCGTCCACGTCATCGGGCCGGAGCAGGGGCTCACCCAGCCCGGCATGACCATCGTCTGTGGCGACTCGCACACGTCGACCCACGGCGCGTTCGGCGCGCTGGCGTTCGGGATCGGCACCTCGCAGATCCGCGACGTGCTGGCGACGGGCTGTGTCGCCATGGAGAAACAGAAGGTCCGCAGGATCGAGGTCACCGGCGAACTCGGCGAGGGCGTCACGGCGAAGGACGTCATCCTGACGATCATCGGAAAGCTCGGCACCGACGGCGGCGTCGGACACGTCTACGAGTACGCCGGCGAGGCCATCGAGAGCCTCGGGATGGAGGGGCGGATGTCCATCTGCAACATGTCCATCGAGGGCGGCGCCCGCGCGGGCTACGTCAACCCCGACGAGACCACCTACGAGTGGCTACGGGAGACGGACGCCTTCGCGGACGACCCCGAGCGGTTCGAGCGACTGAAGCCCTACTGGGAGTCGATCCGGACCGACGAGGACGCGGAGTACGACGACGTGGTCACCATCGACGGCTCGGCCATCGAACCGACCGTCACGTGGGGGACCACGCCGGGCCAGACGGTCGGCATCACCGAGCCGATCCCGGACCCCGACGACCTCCCGGAGGAGGACCGCGACACCGCGAAGCGGGCACAGAAGCACATGCGCGTCGAGCCCGGCGACACGATGGCGGGCTACGACATCGACGTGGCGTTCCTCGGCTCGTGTACCAACGCGCGGCTGAAGGACCTGCGTGAGGCCGCGAAGTTCGTCGAGGGTCGCGAGGTCGACGACGACGTGCGCGCGATGGTCGTCCCCGGCAGCCAGCGCGTCCGCGACGCCGCGGAGGCGGAGGGCCTCGACGAGGTGTTCACCGAGGCCGGCTTCGACTGGCGCGAGCCCGGCTGCTCGATGTGTCTGGGCATGAACGACGACCAGCTCGAGGGCGACGAGGCGAGCGCCTCCTCCTCGAACCGGAACTTCGTGGGGCGGCAGGGGTCGAAGGACGGCCGCACCGTCCTGATGAGTCCGATCATGGTCGCGGCCGCGGCGGTGACCGGCGAGGTCACCGACGTCCGCGAGATGGAGGAGGTGGCGACCGTATGAGCTCCCCCGAGTTCAGCGACGGCGAGGCACCCGCCGAGAAGGTGACCGAGGTGACCGGGACCGCGATTCCGGTCCGCGGGAACGACATCGACACCGACCAGATCATCCCGGCGCGGTTCATGAAGGTCGTCACCTTCGACGGCCTGGGCCAGTTCGCCTTCTTCGACCAGCGGTTCGACGACGAGGACAACGAGAAGGACCACCCCTTCAACGAGGAGAAGTATCAGGGCGCGAACGTCCTCGTCGTCAACCAGAACTTCGGCTGCGGCTCCTCCCGCGAGCACGCCCCGCAGGCGCTGCTGCGCTGGGGAATCGACGCGGTCGTCGGCGAGTCGTTCGCGGAGATCTTCGCGGGCAACTGCCTCGCGCTCGGCATCCCGACGGTCACCGCGGACCAGGCGGACATCGAGGCGCTGCAGGACTACGTCGAGGCGAACCCCGACGCCGAGGTCGACATCGACGTGGCCGCCGAGACGGTCACGTACGGCGACACGGTCGTCGACGCGACGGTCCACGACGCCCAGCGAAAGGCGCTCGTGGAGGGCGTCTGGGACACGACGGCGCTGATGGGCGCGAACGCGGGCGCGGTCCGCGAGACCGCTCGCTCGCTGCCGTACGTGCCCGACGAGCACGTCCCGGAGCCCGCGGAGGACGAGGCGTGACCCACGAGGTCGCGGTCATCGAGGGCGACGGCATCGGACAGGAAGTGATCCCGGCCGCGGTCGCGGTGTTGGACGCGGTCGCGGAAGCGAACGAGGAGCTCGACTTCGCGTACGTCGAGGCCGAGGCCGGCGACGCCGTGAAAGAGGCGACCGGCGAGGCGCTCCCCGAGGCGACCTACGAGACGGCCGCGAGCGCGGACGCGACGCTGTTCGGCGCGGCTGGCGAGACGGCCGCCGACGTGATCCTCCCGCTCCGGGAGGCGGTCGGCTCCTTCGTCAACGTGCGGCCCGCCCGCGCGTATCCCGGCGTCGACGCCGTCCGGCCGGAGACCGACGTGGTGTTCCTCCGCGAGAACACGGAGGGCGTCTACGCCGGCCACGAGGACCGGCTCTCCGACGACCTCTCGACGTTGACGCGCGTCACCACCTCCTCCGCGTCGCGGGAGCTCGCCGAGTTCGCCTGCGAGTTCGTCGCGGACGGCCGCGGCCCCGCGGGCGACCCCGAGGAGGGGTTCACCGTCGCGCACAAGGCGAACGTGATGCGCGAGACGGACGGCCGGTTCCGCGAGGAAGTCCTCGCGGTCGCCGAGGAGCGCGGCGTCGACGCGGACGAGGAGCTGATGGACGCGTTCGCGACGAAGCTCCCGCTCGACCCGAGCCAGTACGGCGTCGTCGTCTGCCCGAACCTCGCGGGCGACGTGCTCTCGGACCTGGCCGCGGGGCTGGTCGGCGGGCTGGGCCTGCTCCCCTCCGCGAACGTCGGCCACGACAACGCGCTGTTCGAGCCGGTCCACGGCACCGCGCCGGACATCGCCGGCGAGGGGGTCGCCAACCCGACCGCGGCCATCCTCTCCGCGGCGATGCTCCTGGAGTACCTCGGCCACGTCGACGCGGGCGCGAACGTCCGCGACGCTGTCGAGTCGGTGCTGGAGGAGGGGCCGCGGACGGGCGACCTCGGTGGATCTGCGGGAACCGAGGAGGTTACGGCGGCTGTGGTTGGGCGGTTGTAGAACTGTGGCGACTCACGCGACGCTTTCCGAACCGCGAATCCGATGAGAAATCCGCCCGTCCACGAGTGGTGGACTCGTGAGGCCACTACTCGACCGGCTTCTCGCGCAAAAACATCCCGTCGAAGTTACGTTCCGCCGGAGACCACGTCGGAGAGCTGGTCACGGTTTCCACCGGTCGCGGCGTGGATGACGAGAGTCCCTCCGACGGAGCCCGTCGACCCGTTCGTTTCGATGGTCATGTCGACGTCTACGGCGTCCGGCTGCACCAGTTTCGGGAGGTCGTCGACGTCGCTGTAGTCCTCCGCGCGGAGCGACGTTCCTTCCGAAATATCGAGCGCTTCGTCCCCGCTCGCGGTGAGCTCCAGCGTGTCGAGATCGAAGCCGTTCGCCTCGATCACGACCCTCATGTCGCCCTGACCGGCGATGTTGGCGACGCGGAAGACGTTCTCGAAGTTGAATTCCGTGTTGGGGTTCAGTCCCTCACCGTCTCCGTCGAAGATCCCGATACCGCTATCGCCGTTGAAGTTGAGAACGAGTTCGCCGCCGTCCGTTCCGGAAGCGTAGGTTTCGTTCTGAGCGGTCAGCTCGACGAAACCGGACGAGTCAGACGCCACGTTCACGTTGACGTTCCGGTCCGCTTCCGCGGTCGTGAACGCCCCCGTACCGATCGCAGCCGAGCTTCCAGTTGCCAGTGCGCCCAGACCGATCACGAATTTGCGTCGTTCCATGGGTTGTCTACCTCGTTGGGACGCCGCGTTCCGTCGCGGCGCTTACTCACCCCATGGGACGGACCCACTATCGTTATGAGTCGACAGAAGATTCTCCGGTGACTACTGAACGCACTCTGGACGCGGCTGAAGCGTTCTGGTCGGTGCTGAAGCGGGCCGAATGGAGCCCCTGAACCGCGGGTTCGGCGTTCTCTGGACGTTTTTGTACGGCAATGTGAGCGAGAACTGGCCGCGGACGCCCGACTGCAGGTCCCTTGTGTTCGCCGTCCGCGGGATCGGAGTGCTCGCGGTCTCACTCTCGAGAGAAGGTCGCGGTCGAGACAGCGGAAACGTTCCTCAACGGTGTCGACTGTTGGATGCTTCCCGAGGTCGTGAGTCGTCTTCGTGGCGACTCGGAGTGCTCAGTCGTCCGTCGACCAGGCGGGGTTGTCGAAGGCCGATTCCGGAGGGCTCTGCGTCGCGTCGCGGCCGACGAAGCCGTCCGCGTCTCGCTCCGAGCGCGCGAACACCCCGTCGATCCCGTCGATCTCGACGCCGACGATCGTCGGCCCCTCGCTCTGGAGGCCGAAGTCTTTGAGTTTGACGTTCGAGCCGGTGGCCACGTCGTCCCGCCAGTCCGTTCTGAGAACGTCGGTCGAGTTTCCTTTTTTCTCCTCGTAGTAGACGCGTGCTCGCACCTCGACAGGGGACTTGCCCGCGGTCTCGATCCTGACGCGTCCGCTTTCTCCTTTGAAGTTCACCCCGGACACCTGATCGGCCGGACTGGTGGCCTGCTCGTCGTCGCCCTCCGACTCCGCGCCGACGATCGTGAATCCTCGCGTGTCGCCGAACAGCTGCGCGGCGATGTCGCCGTCGACGCCGATGACGAGTACCGTCACCTCGATCTGCACCTCCTCACCCGGATCGATGTCGGCGACTTTCGCCTTGATCACTTCGTAGCCCGCGGGGCTGAACCCGCCGTCGATGTCGTCGAGGCCGTCGGGACGGTCCAGCTCCGCAGTCCCCTCCGCGAACGTCACGTGGTCGACGGGCGTGGACTCCGAGTCCCCCTCGGATTCGGACTGCTGCTGGTCGCTAAGTATCCGTTTCACGCGGTAGCTGTCCGAGTCCAGAGACCCCTGCCCGCGTTCCACCCGTACCCCGACGACCGTGATGTTCTGCGATTCGTTGAACCGGTTCTCGATCCGGACGAGGGGGATCTCGTCCCCCTCCGAGACCCTCTCCCCGTCGGCGGGCGTCGAGTAGCCCACCAGCGCCTGATCGTCGGGGACCACGTCCACGTCGACCCCGCGGTCCATGCGCGCGCTGCTGAACGCGCCGCTCCCGAGGGTCAACGCGCCGGAGCTGCCGCCGCCGAACAGGAGGATGAGGGTGCGACGTTTCATGGCTTGTCGGAGGCCTCGTTATCGGGTCGATGCACGGCACGGCCCATGGTTATGAGCCGGCAGAAGGCTCGAAAGGGGTCCCTGAACCGGCCGCGACCGGCGCAGGTTCGATCGACGCGACGGACCGCGGCCGGTACCGCTCCGGTGGCGGTCCCCGTCGCGGACCGTACCGATCGACTCGAGGGGTGGGTCATCGGAGCTCCGGCGGTTCCTCCGTGTCGCCGACGCGCATGCCGGCGGAGTAGTACTTGTGCGCGACCGCCGAGAAGGCGAACGCGACGACGATGGCGACCGTCCACGCGAGGTCGGACAGCAGGACGAGGGGCCACGCGTTCACCCACAGCGCCGCGACGAGCGCGGTCGCGACGGCCGAGAGCCCCAGATAGTACTCGCTCCAGGGGATCTCGTTGCCCTGCACGACATCGAGGTACAGGTCGACGTCCTCGAGCGCGGGCGTCGACTCGATCATCCCGCGCGACTTGTTGAACTCCACGACGCCCGCGCGGTCCATCTTCGGGAGATGCGACTGCTGGAGGGCGGTGTAGACCCGCTTCCGCTCGTTCCCGGTTATCTCCGCCGTGTCGATGTCGTTCTCCCAGGCGGCGATCTGTTCCGCCATGGCCCCGATCTCCATGGGGTCTTCGCTCTGTTTCAACAGATGCACCGCGAACCGCCGCCGCTCGTTCGAGAGCACGTCGAACAGCTCGTCCTCCGAGAGGTCCGGCGCTGACGGCTCGGAGGTCCCACCCGTGACCTGTTGTGCAGATGCCATGTGTTCGTCAGACACATTTGAACGATACTACATAAATCCACAGGAACCCTAAGATAAGGTGAACTTTCTCGAGAGGTCGTGAAGCAGGATCGACGAGACGCGAATATCGAAGGAGACGCTCCAGTCCGGTATTTCCCTGCCGTTATGGACTGGTTACAAATCCTATAACTACGGATTAAACGTCGGTAATCGTAACAAATAGGATATTTCTTCGCCGTACGGCCCGTTCAGGGCGGGCCTGAATCGGTCACCGCCGAACCCCGAGGCGGTCCGACCGGCCGTCTCCGTGTTCAGGGGGAGTGACACCCGGCTTCAGGCGTCGCATTATCAAGTGGGTGCGGTGGGTAGGGTGCGAGGAGCCATGACGACCCGTCGTCGCACCGCGACCCTCGCCCTGCTCGTGCTCGCAGCGGCGTCGCTCGCGCTCACGACGGGCGCGACGGTCATCGACGGACCGGCGGACACGGTCGCGGGCGACCGCGTCGCGATCCAGCCGGCGGACGGGCCGAACGGCGACTACGCGTACCTGGACGACGACGGCGAGATCGTCGTCGACGTCTCCGCGACGAACCCGAACCTCGCCCCCGAGTTCGAAGGGATCAACCCCGACTCCACCGGGACGATCGAGGACGTGTTCACGATCACCTACACCGCGGACCGGTACGCGCACGTCTGGATCGATCACGACGGCGGGGAGGCGGTGACGTTCCTCGCGGCCGGCGAACCGATCGAGAGCCGGGCGGAAAACGTCACGCTCGCGCCGAACGAGAGCGTCGCGGTCGGACTCGCGTTCGACGCGCACGGAGCGTCCGCGGACGCGCAACTGGGCGCGGACGAGTTCACGGTCCACGCGACGGTCGCGGACCCCGAGACGGTGGAGTCGCGACGGAGCGTTCCGTCGACGACCAAGACGGTCCGGTCCGCCGGGCCGAACGAGCGCGCGTTCGAGGCGCGGGGGATCGGCGCCGACGAGACCGTCGCGTTCGACCTCGACCGAATGGCGCTCGACGGGACGAACGTCACCCTCGACGGGATGGCGGTGACCCGGTCGAGCGCGGGCGAGGCCGCCTTCGAGGCGACCGGGAGTCCGACGGCGTTCGACGAGGCGGGCGCTCTCGACGCGCCCTCCGGAGCGGCCGCGAACGCGTACCTCTCGCTCTCGTACGACCTCGACCCCGACGCGGTCGAGTCCGCCACCTTCCGGTTCAGCGCCGACCGGAACTACCTCGAGGCCCGCGGCATCGACCCCGAGGACCTGACGCTGTACCGCCGGAGTGCTGACGGCTGGACCGAGAAGCGGCTGACCGTCGTCGACCCGGAGACCGCGGACGAGAGGGGGCTCGACGGGGACCGGGTCCACTTCACGGCGACGACCGAGAACCTCTCCGTGTTCGCGGTCGCGACCCACCGGCCGCGGTTCGAGGTGGCCGACGCGTCGCTGGCGGACGACGCCGTCACGGTCGAGGAGGAGACGACGGTGACGGCCACCGTGCGGAACGCGGGCGGCGCGGACGGCGAGCGGACCGTGACCGTCGCCCTTGACGGGGAGACCCACGCGGAGACGACCGTCGAGCTCGGACCCGGAAACGAGACGACGGTGTCGCTGCCGGTCGACCCCGCCGACGGCGGCGTGTATCAGGTCACCGTCGGAGAGACGACCGCCGGAACGCTCGCGGTGGAGGCCCCCGAAGACGGCGACGAGGGGACCGCCGCGGCGAGCGACGGAGGGGCCGCCGCGGCGAACGACGACGGGGGCGATTCGTCGGCCGGAAGCGACGACGGGCCGGGCGCCGACGGGAGGGCCGACTCCCGAGCCGGTCCCGCCCCGGTCGAGGAACCGGGCGGGTTCGGGATCCCGGGAGTGGTCGGGCTGGTCGTCGGACTGGCAGTCACGCTGTCCGCGCTCGCGCTCGCTCGCCGCGTCCCGGGGGTGGACGAGGAGTGAGTCCGGGCCCGACGGTCGGTCCGACCCGGGACAGTCCGCTCGGCGTCCGGCCCCGTCGGTCGCGCGCCGCCACGTCGGGGCCGGCGATACGCCTTTGTGGACGCCGGGCGTCGCCACGGCCGTAACTGTGATCTCGCGCGAGGCCGACGCCGCGGACGGCTTCCGCGGACTGCTCGGTGCGTTTCTGACGCGGTCGCGCCCGGCGGACGCGGTCGCGCTCGCGGTCCCGCCGCTCGTCATGGTCGGCGTGTTCGCGCTGCCCGTCGAGACGCGCCGGGCGCTCGCGTTCCAGTACACCGACCCCACGGTCGTGACGGCGTTTGCGGCTCACTACGTCCACCTGACGGTCGGTCACCTGCTGGCGAACCTGATCGGGTACGGGCTGCTCGCGGGCGTCGGGTACGCGGCCGCGCTTCTGGGCGGGCGCCGCCGGTTCTACCTGACGGCGCTCGCGACCGACCTCCTGGCGTTCCCGTTCGTGCTGTCGGCGCTGAACCTCGCGGTGCCGAGACACGCCGTCGGATACGGGTTTTCGGGCATCAACATGGCGATACTCGGAGTGTTGCCGCTCGTCGCCGCGGCGTACGCGCGGACCCAGCTGCTCGCCGCGTCGGAGCGGGACCTCCGCCCGGCGGCGTTCTTCCTCCTCGTCGGATGGATGGGACTCCTGGCGCTCCCGATCGGCGGCGGCGACGCGCTCGTGGGCACCGCGGCGACGACCGCCAGCGCCGTCATCGGTGCCGGATACCTCTACGCGGCGATACGCGGGACCGAGGGCCGGCGGCTCCCGCGCGAGTGGGCCCGCGCGGTGACGGCGAGGCGGGGGTACGGCGACCTGTTCGCGGTCGCCGGGGCGCTGCTGGTGGCGTACCCCGCGGTCGGGTTCCCCGTCGACCCCGCGACCGGAACGAGCGTGCTCAACCTCTACGTCCACCTGCTCGGCTTCTGTCTCGGGTTCATCGGACCGTACATCGCGCTCGCGGCCGGCCTCTTCGACTGACGCGACGTCCGGGCGCGGCGCCGGCGGGAGGGCGCGTCCCGCACCCCGGTTCGAGTTGTCGCCAGATTGACTCGACCCGCGGATTTATTATGTTCCGATGACACTACCTCGCAGAGGTGAGGCGCCTCAACGAGAACGATGTCCCTTCGACGCTACCTCACGCTGGCGCTTCAGGGGTTCGTGGTCCTCACCGTCGTCTCGCTCCTGGTGGGTCAGTACCTCGGCCAACCCGTCCTGTTGAGTTTCGTCGAGACGGGGAGTATGCAGCCGGTGTTGAACCCGGGCGACGGGTTCATCGCGATCCCCGCCCCGCTCGCGGGGCCGATAGCCCCCGGCGACGTGGTGACCTTCGACGCCCAGGAGATAGACGGCGGCGGGCTGACGACCCACCGCGTCGTCGAGGAGACCGACCGCGGCTACGTGACGCAGGGGGACAACAACCCCTTCACCGACCAGGACGGCGGCGAGCCGATCGTACAGGAGGCCGACGTCGTCGCCAAGGCGCTCACGTTCGGCGGGAGCGTCGTGGTCATCCCGCACCTCGGGACCGCGGTCATGTGGTTCCAGGGGCTGTTGGAGGGGTTCCAGACGTGGCTGACCGTGACGCTCGGCGTCCGGGCCCTGCAGGGGACCCAGGGGCTGGCGTACGTGCTTCTCGGGCTGTCGGCAGTCGCGTACGCGGTCGACTGGTACCTCGCGTCGCCGGGGGGGCCGGACCGCGAACGCGACCGGTCGCGGGAGGACGGGACCTCGGTCGCGTTCGTGTTCGGGGTCCTCGCGCTGGTCCTGATGGCCACGGCGACCGCGGCGATGGTCGTCCCGGCCGGCACCCAGGAGTACGGCGTCGTGAGCGCAGACTTCGAGTCGGAGAACCCGACCGTCGTCGAGCGCGGGACGAGCACCGAACTCGAGTACGTGGTCCCGAACGCGGGAGTGGTCCCGGTCCACGCGTACGTCACGCCCGCGAGCGAGGGGGTCCGGGTCGATCCCGAGCGCGTCTACGTCGGCAGCCGCGAGGAGGGGACGACGACGCTGACGCTGTCCGCGCCCGACGAGACCGGCTACTACCGAATGCTCGTCGTCGAACACCGCTACCTCGCGCTGCTTCCGGCCTCGACGATCGACGCCCTCCACCGGATTCACCCCTGGGCCCCCATCGTCGCCATCGACGCCCTCCTCGGCGGGGGCGTCTACCTGCTCGGACTCGCGCTCGTGCGCGGCGAGCCCGCGCGCCTCAGAAACCGTGACTCGCGACCGAAGACGCCCGCCTACCGCCGCATCCTCCGGAAACTCTACAGAGAATGAACGACTCAACGCCAGACACGACCGACACCCGACTGCGCGTCCGTGCGTTTCTGCACGCACAGTTCGCCCTGCTTCTCGCCGTCTTGCTCGTCTGTGCGGGCGTCGGCGGCGCCGCCGCGTACACCGCGCACGTCGATCCGGGAACGGAAACGGTGGAGCGCCCCGTCACCTCCTGGAGCGTCTCCTCCGAGCACGCCCACTCCGCGGACGTGGTTCGCGACACTCCGGTGTTCGACCGGGGCGACACGCTCACCGACCGGGGCACCTACTTCGCGTCGGTGACACCGGTGCTCGACGTCTCCCTCGCGGCGTCCTACCAAGCCCCCGCTTCGGAGGACGTGTCCGTCGAGACGGAGTCGGTGCTCGTGGTCCGGAACGCCGCGGAGAACACCGTCTACTGGGAGGATCGAGAGACGCTCGCGACGCGGACCGCGACCGACGTCGAGCCGGGCGAGACCGTGCGGACGAACTTCTCGGTCAACGTGACCGCGCTGAGTCAGCGGATCGACCGGATCGAAAGCGACCTCGGAACCGCGCCCGGCGAGACCGAGGCGCTCGTCGTCAGCCGGGTCACCGTCGACGGAGAGGTCGCGGGCGAACGCGTCGAGCACGTCCAGCCCGTGGAACTCGGGATCGCTCCCGGGGGCGACACCTACGGCGTCGACGACGCCGGCGGGCAGACGGAGCAGATCGACCGCACCGTGACCGAGCAGACGCCGCGGTCGTACGGTCCGGCGCGCTCGGTCGGCGGACCGCTCCTGTTCCTCGTCGGCGTCGCCGGGAGCGGAGCGCTGGCGTACGCCCGCCGCGAGCAACTCCTCGCGCTCTCACGCGCGGAGCGGGCCTGGCTCGACTACCGCGACGACCGCTCGGAGTACGCCGAGTGGATCACGCGGGTCGAACTCCCGTCGGACCTGACCGGGACGCCGGCGGGGCGGGCCGAGAGCCTCGGCGACCTCGTCGACTTCGCCATCGACAACGACGTGGGCGTCGTGGAGGAACCCTCGACCGGGCGCTATCACGCGCTGGTCGACGGTCGGCTGTACACCTACGTGCCGCCGACTCCCGAGAACGGCCCCCGCGCCGCATCGACCGACCCTGGTCGGCAGGACGGCGAGTCGGTCTCGCCCGGCGACGCGGCCGGGGGCGACAGTCGAGAGAACGGCGAGTCGGCCTCGTCCGGCGACGCGGACGGGAGCGACGACCCGGCTCAGGATCAGCGCTCCGGCTCGTAGCCGGCCTCGTCGATGGCCGCGGTGACCGCGTCCGGGTCGGCGTCGCCCTCGACGCGAACCGCGCCCGCCTCGTGGTCGGCCTCGGCCGACTCCACGCCCGGAACGTCCGCGAGCGCGTCCTCGACGGTGGTCTCGCAGCCGGTACACGCCATGCCGTCGACGTCGATCGTCGTCATGGCCCGACGTAGGTCGCCGACGCCCTTTGCGGTTTCCCTTGCGGTCGCGGCCGAACGCCGGGTACGGGTTCGAACGACCGGGCTGGCGAGCGCTTTTGGTTCCGGAATGAGAACCGTTCGTCCATGCGAACCCTCGACGAGACTGACCGGGAGATCCTCCGACTCCTCCTGCAGGACGCCCGGCGGCCCTACAGCGACATCGCCGAGCGGGTCGACCTGTCGGCGCCGGCGGTCTCGGACCGGGTGGACCGGCTCCGCGAACTCGGCGTCATCGAAGGGTTCACGCTGGATCTGGACCGCTCTCGGATCTCGACCGGAACGGAGGTGCTGATCCGGCTCGGCGTCCCGCCCGCGGAGGTGGCGGCCGCCGGGGAGGCGCTGACCGCGGACGACCGCGTCGACCACGTCTTCGAGACGGCGGAGGGGACGGTCGTCGCCGTCGCCACGGTCGATGAGGGCGCGGTCCGGGAGCTGCTGGCGGAGACGGTCGGGCTCGAGGCGGTGTCCTCGTTGGAAGTGTCGCTCGTGACGGCGTCGTCGTGGGAGCCGACGCTGGGCGATCCGGAGTTGGCCGTCGACTGCGTGGAGTGCGGCAACACCGTCACCAGCGAGGGGGAGACCGCGACCCTCGACGGCACGCGCTACTACTTCTGCTGTGGCACCTGCCGGGCGAACTTCGAGACGCGGTACGAGCGGCTGGAGGCGGGGTCGTCGTGACGGCCGAGCCGCCGGCCGAACTGCTGCTCGACCACGCCCGGGACAAGGTGGTCGTCATCGACGAGGAGGGAACGGTCACCTACTGCAACGAGGCGGCGCGGGAGGTCGTCGGCTACGGCCCCGAGGAGCTGATCGGCGTCGACGCGTTCGACCTGATCCACCCCGACGACGTCGAACGCGTCCGGTCGACGTTCAGGGAGACGGTCGAGGGGACGCCGCCGGGAACGGGCGACGCGGACGACTACGCCGCGGCGACCGTCGAGTACAGACACCGGACGCCCGACGGCTCGTGGGTGTGGCTGGAGAGTCGCTTCTCGAACCTCACGCACGCGGCCGTCGGCGGCTACGTCGTGAGCTCGCGTGACGTGACCGACCGCGTCCGCGCGGAACGGGAGCGCGACGAGACCGCCGCGCGGCTAGAGGAGCTCGCGGAGAACGCGACCGACGTGCTGTGGTCGTTCACCGGCGACTGGAGCGAGGTCCTGTTCGTCAACCCAGCCTACGAATCGGTGTACGGCGGGTCGATCGAGGAGGTCGAGGCGGACGCGACCGCTTTCCTGGAGCAGGTCCACCCGGAGGACAGGCCCGCGGTGAGGGACGCCATGGCGCGGATCTCGGCGGGGGAGCACGTCGACGTCGAGTACCGCGTCAACCCCGACCGGAACTTCGGTCGCTGGGTATGGGTGCAGGCGAGCCCGATCGTCGAGGACGGCGAGGTCGTCCGGATCGTCGGGTTCTCCCGCGACGTGACCGACAGGAAGCGCCGTGAGAAGCAGCTCGCCGTGATCGACAACGTGTTGCGGCACAACCTGCGGAACGACCTCAACAAGATCCTCGGGTACGTCGACGAGATAAACGGGGATCGAAGCGGCGGCGGCCGGAGCGACAGAGACAGGGGCGGCAGCCGAAGCGCCGGAGAACGAAGCGCCGAAGGCGAGGGGGATCCGGACGACCCGACCGAAGGGGGTAGCCCCGAGACCGGGGTCATCCGACAGGTCGGACTCGACCTCCTTGACAAGGCGGAGAAACAGCGCGAGGTGAACCGCCTGCTGCGCTCCGCGCCGGCGACGCGCCCGGTCGACCTCGTCGCCGCGGTCGAGCGCGCGGTCGAGACGCAGCGACGGCGGACGCCCGACGCGGCGATCGAGACCGACCTCCCCGACGCCGCCACCGTCGACGCGCTCCCGGAGATCGAGGACGCGGTGGCCGAACTGATCGACAACGCCGTGGGCTACGCGGACCCGGAGGCGGACCCACCGCGGGTGGCGGTGTCGATCGCGCTCGAAGGGGACGAGGCCGTCGTCACGGTTCGCGACTGGAACGTCCCGGTCCCCGAGTACGACCGACAGGTGCTGCTCGGCAAGGGCGACGACGACGGAGTGGCACACAGCACCGGGCTGGGCCTGTGGCTCGTCCACTGGGTCGTCGACCTCTCGGACGGGAGCGCCCGGTTCGAGCCTCCCGACGGGACGGGGAATGTCGCCCGGATCAGGCTGCCGCTGGCCGGGGAGTGACGACCCGCGACGGCGGACCGCACCTCACCGACGCCGCGCCGGCTCCGGCCGCGCACGCTACTCCCGGAGCCGGTAGAACGGCCGGAGGACCGCGAGGTGGTAGTCCTCGCTCGGGTCGTAGCGCCGGAACAGCAGGCTGTTCGTCATCACCGACACCGAGGAGCCGGCCATCGCCAGCCCCGCGAGCGCGGGGTTGAGCAGGCCGAGGGAGGCGACGGGCAGCAGCGTCGTGTTGTAGACGAACGCCCAGAAGAGGTTCTGTCTGACCTTCGAGAGCGTCGCCTCGGAGACGCGCAGCGCCTTCAGCACGTCCGCGGGGTCGTCGCGCATCAGCGTCACGTCCGCGGACTCGATGGCCACGTCGGTGCCGGAGCCGATGGCGATCCCGACGTGGGCGGTCGTGAGCGCGGGCGCGTCGTTGACGCCGTCCCCGACCATCGCGGCGCGGCGGCCGTCGGACTGGATGTCGTCGACGGCGTCGGCCTTGTCCTCGGGGAGCACCTCGGATCGGACGTTGTCGGGCTCGATACCGACCTCCTCGGCGACCGCGCGGGCGGTCCGCTCGTTGTCGCCGGTCAGGAGCATGACCTCCACGCCCCGCTCGCGCAGCGCCGCGACGGTCTCGCGGGCGCTCTCGCGCACCGTGTCCGCGCAGGCGACCACGCCGATCACCTCGCCGTCGAGGCCGACCAGCATCGCGGTCTTGCCCTCGCGCTCCAGCCGCTCCATCTCCTCGGCCGCCGCGTCCGCGTCGATCCCGCGGTCCGCGAACAGCTTCCGGTTGCCGACCAGCACCTCGCCCCGCTCCGTCTCCGCCACGACGCCGTGACCGGGAACGCTCTCGAACGATTCGGGACGCTCGACGGCGAGGCCCCGGTCCGCGGCCCCGTCGACGATCGCCTCGCCGAGGGGATGCTCGCTCCCGGACTCCGCGGCCGCGGCCGCACGGAGGACCAGTTCTTCGGCGTCGTCGGCATCGTCGGCATCCTCGACATCTTCGGCCTCGTCGGCGTCGGAGTGCTCGACCGAGAGCGCGCCGCCGTCGGGGGCCGCGTCGCTCCCGTCAGCCGCGGCGCCGCCGTCGGCACGGGTCGCGGTCCCCGCGGCGTCGAGCGCGACCACGTCGGTCAGCTCCATCTCGCCGTGGGTGAGCGTGCCCGTCTTGTCGAAGACGACCGCGTCCACGTCCTTCACGCGCTCCAGCACGTCGGCGCCCTTGAACAGGACGCCGGAGGTGGCCGCGATGGTCGAGCCGACCATCGTCGCCGCGGGCGTCGCCAGTCCGAGCGCACACGGGCACGCCACGAGCACCGCGGAGGCGAACACGATGATGGAGAACTCCGCGACCGGAACCCCGCCCACGACCGGGCCGCCGCCGACCGGCTCCCACAGCGGGAGCGCGGTGGCGACCGCGTACAGCTGGTCGGGGAAGAGGAACCACAGGACGCCCCAGACCGTCGCGTTGAGAAGCACCGCGGGGACGAAGACCCCCGACACCTTGTCCACGACGCGCTGGATGTCCGGCTGGCGCGACTGCGCCTCGCGGACGCGGTCGACGATCTGCTGGATCGCGGTGTCCTCGCCCACCTTCGTCGCCTCCACGATCAGGACGCCGTTCTCGTTGACCGTCGAGCCGACCACCTCGTCGCCCGGTTCCTTCTCGACGGGGACGGACTCGCCGGTGATCATCGATTCGTCGACCGCGGACTCCCCGTCCACGACGACGCCGTCGGTCGGGACCTTCTCGCCCGGCCGGACCTTCATCCGGTCGCCGACCGCGACCTCGCTCAACTCGACCTCGCGCTCCTCGCCCGTCTCGGGGTCGACGAGCGTCGCGGTCTCGGCCTCCATCTCCAGCAGCGCGCGGAGCGCGTCGCTGGCCTGCGCCTTCGAGCGCGCCTCCAGCCAGTTGCCGACGGTGATGAACCAGAGGATGAACGCGACCGCCTCGAAGTAGAGGTCGCCGGTGATCAGGTTCACCATCACCGCGGTCGAGAACAGGTAGCCCGCCGAGGAGCCGACCGCGACGAGCGTGTCCATGTTCACGTCCCGGGACTTCGAGAGCGCGCGCCACGCGCCCGAGAGGAACTCGCGCCCGAGCGTCGCCATCATCACGGTGGCGATGGCGAGCTCAAACCAGCCGCGGTCGATCCCCGCGACCGTCTCGGGGACCGCGTAGAACCCGAGCATGCTCCCCATCAGGACCCAGAAGGGGATCGTGAGGATCCCGCCCCCGATCGCCAGTCGGCGCTGGCGCTCCAGTTCGCGCTGGACCGCGCTCCGGCGCGCCGACTCCCCGGAGCCGCCCCCGTCACCCGCGCCGCTTCCCTCGCCGTCCCCCTCGCTCCCAGCCTCCGCGCCGGGGCCGACCTCGCGGACCGGCTCGTAGCCCGCCCCTTTCACGGCGTCGTAGATCGCGGGGAGGTCGGCGTCGGTCGGGTTGTACTCGACGCGCGCCTCGTCGCTGGCGCTGTTGACCGACACGTCGATCACGCCCGGCACGTCGCTCACGGCGCTCTCGACCGCGTCCGCGCAGTTGGTACACGACATGCCGGTGATCGCGACCGACGCCGACTCCGCGGTCGGGTCGTACCCGGCGTCGCGGATCGCCTCGTAGATCGCGTCGAGACCGACGACCGCGGGGTCGTACGCGACCGTCCCCTCGTCGGTGGCGAAGTTGACCGAGGCCTCCTCGACCCCGTCGAGGGACTCGACCGCCTCCGAGACGGTCTTCGAACAGGTCGCACACGACATCCCGCCGATCTCGATGTGCGCGCGGTGCGTGCTCATGGGTGTTGATAGGGGCTACTACTTCATGCCGGTTATGGCTTCGATCCCGTCCCTCGAACTGCAGGATATTTTGGAACCGAAACTCTGTCGGCGAGATTTTTACGTTTCTGTCTCGGGATGGCTGTCGACCGTCGAACTCCCGTGCTACCATCCCCCAAACGTTTATGGTCGGGTTCCGCGTTGCTTGAGACGCGATGGCGACAGGAACGGTTGCCTTCTTCAACGACACCGGAGGCTACGGCTTTATCGAGACCGAGGACGCCGACGAGGACGTGTTCTTCCACATGGAGGACGTGGGCGGCCCCGATCTCGAGGAGGGACAGGAAGTGGAGTTCGACATCGATCAGGCCGACAAGGGGCCACGCGCGACGAACCTCACTCGAGTATAGCTCGACCTCGGCGCATCGGCACACTGACGAGTCCCGCGTTTTCTTGCCCGCGGAGCGGCCGCGCTGTCGGGGAACCCTCCGTGGCCGCGATGTGCGCGGCCCTACAGCTCCCCGGCCGCGGCACTACAACTCCCCGGCCGCGGCCCGCTCGCGCACCTCGCGGGCGCGGTCCCGGATCGCGGCCCACTCCTCGTCGTCCTTGTCGTCGACGTGGTTGTACATCAGGCCCATGCGGCCGGTGCCGCGGAGCGTCTCCTCGTTCTCCTTCAGGAAGTCCCAGTAGAGCGCGTTGAACGGGCAGGCGCCCTCGCCGGTCGTCCGCGAGACGGCGTAGGGACACGAGGCGCAGTAGTCGCTCATCTCGTTCACGTAGTTCCCCGAGGAGGCGTACGGCTTCGAGGAGAGGGCGTCGGTCGCGAACGACCCCATCGCGACGACGTTCGGCGTCGTCACCCAGTGGTACGCGTCGACGAAGCCGAGGTGGAACCACTCGTTGAGTTCGTGGGGGTCGGCGCCGTACAGCAGCGCGAAGTTCGACAGCACCATCAGGCGCTCGATGTGGTGCGCGTAGCCGAACGCGCGGACGTGCTCGACCGCCTCCGAAAGGCACGTCATCTCCGTCTCGCCGTCCCAGAACGCGGGCGGGAGGTCCCGGTGGTTATCGAGTCGGTTCGCGTCGGCCAGCTCCGGCATCGCGGCCCGGTAGACGTGGCGCACGAACTCCCGCCAGCCGAGGAGCTGGCGGACGAACCCCTCGACCGCGTTTATCGGCGCCTCGCCGCGCTCGTAGGCGTCCTCCGCGGCCCGCACGGCCCGCATCGGGTCGAGGAGACCGAGGTTGATCGCGGGCGACAGCAGCGAGTGCGCGAGCCACGGCTCCCCCTCCACCATCGCGTCCTGGTAGTCGCCGAACGCGGGCAGGCGCTCGGCGACGAACCTCTCCAGCGCCGCCTCCGCCTCCGCGGCGGTCACGGGCCACGCGAAGTCGTCGATCGACGACGCGCCCCACGTCTCGAACGCCGCCGTCACCCAATCGTGGACCTCGCGGGTGAGGGCGTCCGGCTCGAACGTCGCGCGCTCGGGCGGGGCCCAGTCGTCCGGCGGCGTCTCGCGGTTCTCCTCGTCGAAGTTCCACGCGCCGCCCGCGGGCCGCGGCTCCGGATCCCCGTCCGCGGCGTCGGCGTCCTCCTCCATCAGCACGCCCGTCTCGCGGCGGACGTGTCTGTACCAGTCCTCCTGTCGGAACGTCGCGTCGGGGTCGTCGGCGTCCGCGCCGGCCCACGCGCGCCAGTCGTCGGGCGTCGTGACGAACAGTTCGTTGGGGAGCAGTTCGAGGTCGATGCCGCGCTCGGCGGCCAGTTCCCGCAGGCGCTCGCCCGCGCCGTGACTCGCCGGACGCATCAGGCGGAGGTCCGGATCCTCGCGCTCGGCCGCGAACCGGTCGAACCCCTCGGCGAAGTCCTCGGCCCGGAGATACGTCACCGCGCGGCCCCGCTCGCGGAGTTCGTCGCGGAAGTGCCGCATCGCGGAGAAGACGAGGGTGAGTTTGTGCGCGTGGTAGCGCTTGCGCGCCGCGAACGCGCGCGACTCGATCATGAGCACGTCCTCGGCCTCCCCGAGCGCCGCGAGGTCGTGTGAAAGCTGGTCGCCGAGCAGCAGCAGCGTCATACGTTCGCTGCGAGCGCCACCGACAAATACGCGGTGGCGGGTCGGACCCCGCGGCTCGCCTCCCGCGTTCGGGGCTCAGTCCCGGCGACCCCAGCCGTTCTTCTCGACTCCGTCGTCGGTTTCGGCGCCGGCGTCGGGGTCCCGGCGCGCGGCGTCGGCGTCGACGCTGGTGGCGGCGTCCGCGTCCTTGCGCGCGGTCCGTTCGGCCTCGTCCCAGCCGTCGACCGTCTCCCGGTCGCGTTCGTGCTCGTCGCGCACCAGCGCGTACAGGACGAGGGGCGCGACGAGCGCGAGCAGGACCGCGATGAGGAGGGCGGCCTCCGCCACGGTCAGCCGAAGAACACGTCCGCGATGGTGCTCCCGGCGGAGGCCGAGTCGCGGTACAGCTCCGAGTAGCCGCAGTCCGTACACGAGACCACGCGGAACTTGTTGGTCTGGATGTCGAACATCTTGCTGAGGCCGCTCCCGGTCGTGGAGATGGAGCCGACTTCGGCCTCGTCGTGGCCGCACTTGGGACAGCCACCGTCGCCGTGCGCGTGTTCGGTGGAGGGCATGCGGACGCGACTGCGCGGGCGACCCACTAAACCGTATCGGCGGGACGAGCCCCCTCCGTCCGGCGGCCGCGCACCTTTTTCACGCGGGCCGGCGTCGGCCCGGTATGGACAGCATCATCACGAACTGGCTGCTCGCGCTCGTGTCGGCCCTGCTGGCGGTGCTCGTGCTCGACACGACCGGCGAGCAGTTCCTCGTCCCGCTGGAGCCGGTCGCCACGGTCCTCGCGCTCGTCACCTTCCTCTCGTTCGTGCTCGTTACGGGCGCGTTCATGGTCTACACGGCGTCGTTCAAGAACGAGTAGGGCGGAGTGCGGCGACGGCGCTCGCGCGCACGGCGCCGCCGACCACCGGCAACCGCTCCGCCGGCCCACCGATTTTTGGTCCCCGCGGCCGACCGCGTACCCATGGAGTACACCACCCTCGGGTCCACCGGCGTGGAGGTCTCGCGGATCTGTCTCGGCTGTATGAGCTTCGGCGACCCGGACTGGCGCGAGTGGGTCCTCGGCGAGGAGGAGGGGAGGGAGCTCGTCGAGCGCGCGGTCGACCTCGGCGTGAACTTCTTCGACACCGCCAACATGTACTCGGACGGCGAGAGCGAGCGCGTGCTCGGCGAGGCCCTCGCCGGCTACGACCGCGACGAGTTCGTGGTCGCCACGAAGGGGTACTTCCAGATGGACGAGGGGAACCCCAACTCCGGCGGCCTCTCCCGGAAGGCCATCGAGCAGGAGCTGGACAACTCGCTGGACCGGCTGGGGATGGACACGGTGGACCTCTACCAGATCCATCGCTACGACCACGACACGCCCATCGAGGAGACGCTGCGCGCGCTCGACGACGCGGTGCGACGCGGGAAGACGCGGTACGTCGGCGCCTCCTCGATGTGGGCCCACGAGTTCGCGGACGCGCTCCACGCGAGTGAGCGCCTCGGCCTCGAGCGGTTCGTCACGATGCAGAACCACTACAACCTCGTCTACCGCGAGGAGGAGCGCGAGATGCTCCCGCTGTGCGAGAAGGAGGGGGTCGGCGTGATGCCGTGGAGTCCCCTCGCCCGGGGCTACCTCGCGCGCCCGGACGACGACATCGACGCGACCCTGCGCGGGCAGACGGAGGAGCACATGTACGAGCACCCCTACCGCGAGAAGGGCGGTCGGTCGATCAACGCTCGCGTGGAGGAACTCGCGGCCGAGAAGGGCGTGAAGATGGCCCAGATCGCGCTCGCGTGGCTGTTCCACAAGGACTGGGTCGACGCGCCCATCGTCGGGACCACGAGCGTGGAGCACCTGGAGGACGCGGTCGAGGCGCTCGACATCGACCTGTCCGACTCGGACGTGGAATGGCTGGAGGAGCCGTACGAGCCGGTCCCCGTCTCGGGCCACGAGTAGGCGGATTCGGGTTACGGGACACCGGCCGGAACGGCGCTTTTCCGTCACCACGCGGCCGCGGTGCGGTTATGTGTTGAGGTCGTGGTACCGCGGCGGCGCGAGGGCGCGAAGCGCCCGCAGCGCCGACCGCGGCCCCTTTTTGATCGACATTTTTCAAGGCTTGCGAGACCCGTTGGGTCTCGCTGATCCCCGAGCGGAGCTCGGGGAGAGCGGTGAGCGCGGCGCTTGCGCCGCGCGAACCCGACGCAGAAAAAGGTCGAGTTTCAGAACTCGGGCAGTCCCGAGAGGTTGTCCTCGGGGTGGTCGTCGCCGGTGGTGCGGATGAAGCGTTCGCCGTCGGCGTGGTACGTGATCACCTCGTCACCGGGGATCCAGTCGCCGTTCTCGTGGAAGGCGGTCATATAGTCGAGGCCGAGGTCGAGGTCCTGCACGACCGCGCCGCGGGGGACCTCGACGGGGTCTCCGAGGCCGTCGTCGGCCGGGCGGTGTCGTCGGACCGCGTCGATGTGGTGGCCGACGTAGCGCACGTGGGTGATGACGTAGTCCGCGTCGAAGTCGGTCATACCGGGCACCTCGGCCGTGAGGCTCATAAGGTCGGTGGCGGTGCGGTGCTGGTGCGGTGGCGGTGCTGGTGCGGTGGCGGCCGCGGTGCTGGTGCGGTGGCGGTGCTGGTGCGGTGGCGGTGCGGTTATGTGTCGAGGTGGTGGTACCGCGGCGGCGCGAGGGCGCGAAGCGCCCGTAGCGCCGACCGCGGCCCTTTTTGATCGACATTTTTCAAGGAGCGGTGAGCGCGGCGCTTGCGCCGCGCGAACCCGACGCAGAAAAAGGTCGAAGCCAACCCTTTTCGGACCCGAGACGCAACCGGGGGGTATGGCAGACGACGAACCGGCCGAGTCCGGCGACGACGCCGGCGACGCCGCCGACGGCGAGGACGGAGAGGAGAAATCCTTCCGCGAGCGCGTGGAGGAGATCCGCGAACGACGCGAACAGGAACGCGAGGAGGGCGAGCAGCCCAGCCCCGAGGAGATGATGGGCGGCGAGGGCGGCCCCGGCGGTATGGGCGGGGGCAACCCCTTCGCACAGATGATGTCCGGCATGATGGGCGGCGGTGGCGGCCCGCCGGGCATGGGCGGTGGCGGCGGGCCGGGCGGCGCGCCGGGGATGGGCGGCGGTCCCGGCGGTCCGGGCGGCGCTCGCGGCGAGCGCGGCGGCGAGGAGTCGGTCGGCAACGAGGAGCTCGTGCGTGAGGTGCGCCAGCTCCGCGACGAGGTCCGCGACGCGACCCGGCAGCTACAGCGCATCGCGCAGGCGCTGGAAGACCAGTAGCGCGGCCGCGGTCCGCGACGCGTTTTTCTCGGCGTCGGTCGCCGACGCCGGCCTTTCGAGATGATCCCGAGCGCCGCGAGCGTCCGGCGGGACGCCCGCGTTCGCAACGCCTTTCCCGTCCGGTCGCGCGCTTCGCGTATGGGCATTCCCGAGGAGCGCATCGAGCGGCTCCTGTCGCTCGCGCGGGAGGCGGTCGTCGACGGGGAGTTCGACCGTTCGCGCGAGTACGTTCGCCTCGCCCGCCGCATCGCGGAGCGGAACCGCTGCGGGCTCCCGCGGGCGTTCACGCGGCGGACCTGCGACGACTGCGACGTGTATCTGCGGCCGGGGGTCACGGGACGCTTCCGCACGCAGCCGGGACACGTCGTCGTGCGGTGTCTGGAGTGCGGCGCGACCGACAGGTACCCCTTCTGAGTCGGCTCGGGGCGCCTCGCGGACGGACCGCCTCGTGGACCGCCTCGCGGACGGCGGGCGACGGGTCGCTCGCGGCCGCGTACCTCAAGCTTCAATGCGCCGCGCCCTCTTGACCGCGTATGACCGATCAGCAACTCCGAAAGGAGGCGCACGACCTCGACGTGACCGTCTGGGTCGGTAAGGGCGGCGTCGAGGCAGTCGTCGACGAGTTGGCGGACCAGCTGGACGACCGAAAACTGGTGAAAGCGAAGTTCCTGCGGGCGGCCCGCGGCGGGACGACGACCGAGGAACTGGCGGCCGACCTCGCGGACCGGGTCGACGCCGAGCTGGTGGAGACGCGTGGCAACACGGCGGTGTTCCACTGATGGGGATCGGTGCGGCGGGCGGTGCGGTCAGCGGTTCCGGCGGTGCGGCCGCCGGCGACGCGCTCGGCGCGGTTCCGGCACAGGTGCAGCCGGTTGCGGACGCGCTGACGCCCTATCTCGGCGGGACCCTCGCGGCGCCTATCGCGTCGTTTCTCGTCTTCGTCGGCGTGCTCGCGGCCGTCTACGTCCTCAACAAGTCGGTACTCTCTCCGCTCGTCGACCGGCTGCTCGACAGAAAGGGGCTGAAGCCGCACGCGCGCAAACCGCTCAACCGGATCGCGACGGTCGGCGTGCTCTTCGCCGGCATCGCGGTCGCGTTCGGGCTGGCCGGCTACGGAAACTTCCTGCAGTCGATGGCGACGATCGCGGCCGCGGCGACGCTGGCCATCGGCTTCGCGATGCAGGACATCATCCGCAACTTCGTCTCGGGCGTGTTCATCTACACGGACAAGCCGTTCCGCATCGGCGACTGGGTCGAGTGGGGCGACAACTCCGGCATCGTCGAGGACATCTCCTTCCGCGTCACGCGCGTCCGCACGTTCGACAACGAACTGCTGACGGTGCCGAACTACGAACTGACCAGCGGCGTCGTGAAGAATCCGGTCGCGAAGGACACCCTCCGGCTGAAGTTCGTCTTCGGCATCGACTACGACGACGACATCGACGCGGCGACGAACATCATCATCGAGGAGGCCGAGAAACACGACGAGATCCTGCGCGACCCGGCCCCCTCGGTCCGCCTCAACGAGTTGGCTGACTCCTACGTCGGCCTGCAGTCCCGCGTCTGGATCGAGAACCCCTCGCGCGCGGACTTCGTGAAGACCCGCGCCGACTACGTGAAGGCGGTCAAACAGCGGTTCGACGAGGAGGGCATCTCCTTCCCGTTCCCGCAGCGGACGGTCTCCGGCCGCGACGCCTGGAGCGAACCGGACGCCTTCTCCGCCGAGCAGTAGCGGTCGCGAGCGGCCTCAGGAGAGCTGCGCCGCGATGTCGGCCTCGGTGATGATCCCGACGGTCTCGCCGCCGTCGGTGACCATCACCGCCTTGTAGTGGTCCAGCAGGTTGCGGACCTCGTCGACGGTGGCGTCGGGCGCGACCGTCGGGAACGACTCGCTCATCACCTCGCTGACGGGGTGGTCGCCCACGTCCTCGCCGGCGTGGACCACGTCGCCCTGGCTGATCGAGCCGACCGGGATGCCGTTCTGGAGCACCGGGAGCTGGGAGTACGCCTCCTGTTCCATCAGGTCGACCGCGTCCCGGACCGCGTCGTCCGGCGCGACGCTGATCACCGTCTCGTTCATCAGGTTCTCGGCGCGGACGACCTCGCCTTCCGCCTCGTCGAGCGCGTTGACGATGGAGCGGAGCGTCGAGAGCCGGGGATCCACGTCGCCCCCCTCGATGCGCGCGATGAGCGGCTGCGAAACGCCGGCCTCGTCCGCGAGCGCGCTCTGGGTGAGCCCGAGCGCGTTGCGGCGCTCCCGCAGGTCCTGCGGCGTCGGAAGTTCCATATCCCGAGATAACTCGGGGTAATTGAAAAGGTTTCGACGGCGGCCGGACCTGCGTGGCGTCGACGGCGGCCCGGGCTCGCGTGCTCGCGCCGGCGACGACCGAATCCGTAGCTCGGCGGCGGTCGACGGCGTTACTCGGCCTCGTCGGCGTCGGCGTCGGCCTCGGTCTCGACGACCTCGATGACCTCGAGGGGCACGTCGCGGAGCGCGCTGCCGACCTCGCTCTTGGCGATGCGGGAGGCGTGCTCCTCGCCCTCGGCGTTGAAGATCTCGATCTCCAGGAGAAGTCCCACGAGCGCGGTGCTCGCCGCGATGAACGTCGCGTCGAACGGCTCGCCGCAGGCGGGACAGCCGGTCACGCCGACCTCCACGTCGACGTACTGCTTGTCGGTCTCGTTGAGACGCTTCCCGGCCTCGCTGACCGCCACGCCGATCGCGTCGTCGGCGTCCTCGACGTCCCGCACCAGCCACGCCGCCTCCATGGCGACTAGATAGTTGCTCATACCCGACTCGAAGGGGCGCGGGGTTTCGTGTCTTGTGGTTCGCCCGCGCGGAACGGTCGCCGACCGACCGGGGGTTCCATCGGTCGCGCCGAGTCGCGTGCGTTCGCTCGCGTCGTCCGCGGCCGTCGAATAGGCGCACGAGTCCCCGCGCATCTTCATAAGTTATCGATACGTTTGCCTTGGGGACCGACACGCTTCGCCCTCGCACCGGGTTCGCGACCGGGACCCGGCCGGGGCGGCGCTGGATGACCGGGAACGGGAAAACCACACGCCTGCGGCGACGTGCGCCCGTCTGACGCTCCGATACCCTTATGTACGGCGGTCGATCCCTGATGGTAGAGACCCAATGTTCACCCGTGCGTACCAGTCCGCGATGTTCGGGCTACACCAGCTGACGGTCGCGGTCGGGATCGCGCTGTTCCCGCTCGCGCTCGCCGCGCGCCGCTCCGGCGTTCCGTCCGCGATCCGGCGACTCGTCGAGGCGACCGGCGCGGCCTACGAGCGCGCCGCGGATTGACATCCTCCCCGCCCTGAAGGGCGAGGATTCCCGCGTTGGGATATTGTGGTTTACGACGTGACCCGTTCTTGAGGTGCGAACGCACCAGTCTCCTTGTCAAACAGGAATGTCGATGGCTGTGCCAACCAGCCGTTACTCCTATCGCCGCCATCCGTGGCGGGACTCGGAGATACCTTCTGTCGAATGTTCTCTGCACCGTTCACATCTGCGTTCGCCACCATCCCACACGCATCACAGACGTACAGCCCACGCTCAACACGATTCGCGTCACGTTCACGACCACAGCAGGAACACGATTTCGACGTATCTCGCTCTGATTTCTCCACAACCGAGATGCCTTGCATCTCTGCTTTGTATTCGAGGAGATCGGTGAAACGGTCGAACGCCCATGAGTGCAGGTCGAGGTTGCCGTGTTTGCCCCAGTTCTTCGCTTCGCCGTTCTCATCATCCTCGCGGATACCGGAGAGATCGCCCACCACAACCGTCTCAACACCCTTCTCGACGCATCGCTGAACGATGTGTTTCGAGAGCGTGTGGAAATAGTGGGTGCGGCGAGCTGACTTCTTCTGATTCAGCCGCGTGGCTTGCTCGGAGTTCGAGTCGTCACATCGAGCGATCCGCTTGCTGAAGTAGTAGTCATCTTGCTTCAGACAGTTCAGCGGGTACAGCTCGGCGTGGCCGTCCTCGTAGGCGAGTGCAGCGAAGTTGGTGATGCCGAGATCGACACCAACAGTCTTCTCGCCGCGGGCTTCGGACACGTCGATTTCGACCTTACACACAAAGTGTAGTTCCCATTCATCCCCCGTCCAAATGGCCCTGACTTGCTGGACGCTCTCTACGGTCGAGAGGTCAACGTCGGGGCGAGTCTGGTATTCACAGAGGATGAAGTCCGACCAGTACTCCTTGAGATTCGACCCTTTGGAAAGTCGAACACGGTCGTACTGGGTGTCGAGTTTGAAGCCAGCGGCTTTGAACGTGACCGTGCTTCGTGGATGGTCGTCGTCGTGTTTGCGGTAGCCGGGCGGGTTCGCGCTCGCGTCTCCAGTGCGTCGCTTCCCGTACCAGCCGTCGAACGCCTCAGCGAGTTCTTGGAGGACTCGCTGACTTGACTGAGAATGCAGGTCATCATAGCGTTCGTGGCTTTTGAGGTACGCGGTGAGTTCTGCGTGACTGGGAATGTGACCAATCTCTGACCAGACGCGGTCACACGTCCACCGTCCGACGTTCCAGAGTTTCGAGGCAGCGAATCCGAGCGAATCCAGGTCGTCTTGCACCCGTGACTGGTTCCTGATGGACGCAGTATAGGTGCGGGTGACGACCTGTTTCGCCATACATAATCTATGTAGACAAATCGATTTGAAAGTATGGATTACGCAGCGTGGAATATCCTCCCGTGCCCTCGAACGGCCGTTCGTGACCGGTATTGTCGGATTCATCCCCGCCCTAAAGGGCGGGGCTTTCTCCTCGATTCTCCGTAAGCGGTCACGATCCGGCGACTCGTGAGGCGGCGGTGCCCCCGTTTGCCCCCGTTGACACGGTTCTGTCTATCGGTTTTACGTCCCCCTCGCGGAAGGGGCAACGAGGGGCCGAAGGGTTGCCTTTATCAGCGCGCCGGGCTAACGAGACGGTAATGCGAACACCGACAGGCGATCTCAGCGGCGAGCTTTCCGACGTCGACCAGCCGGTCTTCGGGCCGGAGCTCGGCGAGTTCGACCAGAGCGAGCAGCGCGCCGCCTCCGCCGGCGAGGGCGAGGGCATGAAGACGGGGACGACGACCGTCGGCATCAAGACGGCCGAGGGCGTCGTGCTTGCGACCGACATGCGCGCCTCGCTCGGCGGCATGGTCTCCTCGAAGGACGTTCAGAAGGTCGAGCAGGTCCACCCGACCGGCGCGCTCACCATCGCGGGCTCGGTCTCGGCCGCGCAGAACCTCATCTCCACGCTGAAGGCCGAGACAAGCCTCTACGAGGCCCGCCGCGGCAAGGACATGTCCATGCAGGCGCTCTCCACGCTGACCGGGAACCTCCTCCGCTCCGGCGCGTTCTTCGTCGTCCAGCCGATCCTCGGCGGCGTCGACGAGGAGGGCTCCCACATCTACTCCATCGACGCCCTCGGCGGTACGACCGAGGAGGAGTACACCGTCACCGGCTCCGGCTCCCAGTACGCGCTCGGCGTCCTCGAGCAGGAGCACCGCGAGGACCTCACCGTCGACGAGGCGACGACCGTCGCCGCGAAGGCGATCAAGTCCGCCGTCGAGCGCGACCTCGCCTCCGGCAACGGGATCAACGTCGCCGTCGTCACCGAGGACGGCGTCGACGTCACCCGGCACAAGGAGTTCGACGAGCTGCTGTAAGCCGCGAAAAAGTTCGTTCTCTCTCCGTTTTTGCCCGTCCACCAGCGCGACGCTCGTCGAAATAGTCCGGAACGCGAGACGCCGGGTCCGCGACCTCACCAGTCCGCGAGGCTGCCCTCGATGAGGGTGTCCGTCTGCTTCCTGATGTACGCGCGCTGGGCGGCGTGGACCGCCTCGTCGACCGAGGCGCCGTCCGCGACCGCCTGGCGGAAGCGGTCGCGCTTCCAGCCGGCGGGCGTCGTCCAGCGCTCGACGCGCCAGCGCAGGGGCGCGAGCCAGCGGGCCGCCTCCTCGAAGGAGCACCCCGCGTCGCGCAGTCCGGCCTCCGCCGCGTCGAGCAGGTCGTCGTAGATGGCCTCGTTGGCCTCCGTGTGTCGCCCCTCGGCGTCGACCCACTGCATGTCGGCGTCGATGCCGTCAGCCACGACCGCGTAGAAGTTGTCGCGGGCGGTCTCCCACGGGAGTTCGATGACCGGATGCTCGCGGTGTGGCAACCCCTCCATCAGGCCGGCGAAGGCGGCCTGGAACGCCACGGAGTCGCGGACGGTGGGCTGTGCGGCCACCGGCCGGAACTCGATCCGCGCGTTCGCGGACGAGCGCGAAGCGCCCTCGAACACCGGTCTGACCCAGCGCCAGTAGGTGCCGTGTTTGAGCCGGAACGTGGCGAACTCGTCGTCGAAGCGGTCACCCTCCGAGACGGGCATCGGGACGATGGTCTCGTCGGCCGCCACGCGGTCGACCGCCTCCTCGACCGTCTCCAGGTCGCGCGGGAACCGAACCTTGTCGGCCTCGGTGCGTCCGTTGAGCACCGACTCGAAGACGTGGACGCGGTTCTCGTGGGCGCCCTCGGCGAGCACGCGTTCGGGGTCCTCGCGCCAGTCGTCGTCGTACAGCTCCGGCGGGAAGAACGGCGAGTTGACGCCGAGCGCCAGTAGCGGGGCCGCGACGCGGAGCGCGTACCGGAAGTGCTTCGGGAGCGTGGCGGCCTGCGCCACCTGATAGTGCGGCTGGATCGAGGTGATCAGGCTCTCGGGCATCACGGTGTCCGCCGTGAGGCTCACGCCCGGCGCCTCGAGCCGCGTCACCTCCCCCGCGTCCGCGTTCGCCTCTGCGGAGTCGTTGGCCATCGCGTGGTAGCGGTCGGCGGCGCTCATGTTCGTCGCCACGGTGACGCCGTCGAGGTCGACGCTGTCGGTGAGGTACTCGGCGGCCCCCTCGCCGGCGGGCGGGATGGTCCAGAGCCCGTCCGAGACGAGCCGCATCCCCTCCGCGGAGGCCGGCGCGAGCGCCGCGGCGAGGCGCGCGCGGACCTCCGCCTCCTGCGACTCCAGCCCGTGGTCGGAGAGCGGCTGCGGGCTGGTGGACATCTCCGCGTTGTGGAGCCCGAGCTCCTTCTCGAACCCCATCAGCTCCAGCAGGCGGCGCGGGACGCGCATCAGCGCGTAGTCGCCCGCGCGCGACTCCTCGCTCCACCGCCCGTCCGCGACCGCGTAGAACTCGTACTCGAAGCCGACGATGGACTGGTGGTTGTCGAACGCGCCGTCGCGGAGGTGCTGTTTGACAAGCTCCGCCTCCGCGGCCGCTCGGTCGGCGAACGCCTCGGCGTCCACGTCCAGCGCCGCACGCACGCGGGCCGCGAGGTCGGGCTCGGTGCTCATGCCCGTCCCGTGCGGCCGCGAGCTTATAAATGACGGCGGCCGAGGCGGCGCTCGCGGGAGGGCGTCACGGTCGCGCGGGCCGGCGCGACCGCCCACCATCGGGGCGCTTTTGGGCCCCGCCGGCCGAGGGCGACCGTATGGAGTTCGCCGCGTTCGCCGCCCGCGCCGAGGAGTTGGAAGCCGAGCCCGCGGACCTGGAGACGGTGGCGCTGGTCGCGGACCTGCTCGCGGAGGCGGGCCCGGACCTCCCGACCGTCACCCGCTTCCTGCTCGGACGCGTCTTCCCGGCCCACGACACCCGGACGCTGGACGTGGGGCCGGCGCTCTGCTACGAGGCCATCGCACGGGCCGCGGGCCCGAACGTGGACGCGGCCGACGTGGAGACCACACTCGCGGAGCTGGGGGAGATCGGCGCCGTCGCCGCCGACTACGACTTCGGCGGCCAGCGCGGCCTCGCGGCGTTCGCGGGCGGCGGTGACGGAGCGGACGGCGGTGACGGAGCGGGGAGCGGCGGCGGAGCGACGGCCGGCGCCGGGCTGACCGTCGCCGAGGTCGACGCCGAGTTGCGGGCCCTCGCGGCGGCCTCGGGCGCCGGCAGCGAGTCCACGAAGCGCGACGCGCTGTTCGGCCTGTTCAACCGCTCGGAGCCCGCGGAGGCGAAGCTCATCGCCCGGCTCGTGCTCGGCGAGATGCGCCTCGGCGTCGGCGAGGGCGCCGTCCGGGACGCGATCTCCGAGGCGTTTCTGTCGGCCGGGGACGCGGCGGCCCCCGAAGAGGGGTCCGACGAGCCGGTGGTTCACGCCACCGACGAGGAAGTTGCGACCGTCGAGCGCGCGCTTCAGGTGACCAACGACTACGGGCGCGTCGCGGTGCTGGCCCGCGAGGAGGGCGCGGCGGGCCTCGACGAGGAGGGACTGGAGGTGGGTCGCCCCGTGCAGGCGATGCTCGCGCAGGCGGGCACGGCCGCGGACGCGCTCGAGGAGTGGGGCGAGGCGGCCGTCGAGACCAAGTTCGACGGCGCGCGGGTGCAGGTCCACTACGACCCCGCGGTCGAAGAGGGGACGAAGACGGGCGACGCGCTCGGGCCGGCACTCTACTCCCGGAACATGGACGACGTGACCGACGCCCTCCCGGAGATCGTCGAGTACGTCGCGGAGCGCGTCGACGTGCCGGTCATCCTCGACGGCGAGGTCGTCGCGGTCGACGACGCGGGCGACCCGCTCCCGTTCCAGGAGGTCCTGCGCCGCTTCCGACGGAAGCACGACGTGGACCGGATGCGCGAGGAGGTGGAGCTCCGCCTCCACGCGTTCGACTGCCTGCACGCCGACGGCGACGACCTCGTGAACGCGCCGCTCCGCGAGCGCCACGACCGTCTCGCCGCGCTCCTGCCCGACGCGGCCGCGGACGTGACCGTGACCGACGACCCCGACGAGATCGCGGCCGTCGAGGCGGCGGCGCTGGAGGCGGGCCACGAGGGGATCATGCTGAAGGACCCCGACGCGGCGTACACGCCGGGCGACCGCGGGCGCAACTGGCTCAAGCGCAAGCCGGACGTCGAGACGCTCGACCTCGTGGTCACCGGCGCGGAGTGGGGCGAGGGGCGGCGCGCCTCACTGCTCGGGACGTTCGAACTGTCGGTCCGGGCGGGAGGGAGCAGCGGCGGGGACGGCGGAGACGGCAGGGACCGAGGAGCCGACGCCTACGAGACGATCGGCAAGGTCGCGACCGGCATTACCGACGCGGAACTGGAGGAGCTGACCGACCTGCTGGAACCGCACGTCCTCGCGGAGTCGGGCACCGAGGTCGACATCAGGCCCGCGGTCGTCTTCGAGGTCGGCTACGAGGAGATCCAGCGCTCGCCCACCTACTCGTCGGGCTACGCGCTCCGGTTCCCGCGGTTCGTGGAGGTCCGCGCGGACAAGGACCCCGTCGACGCGGACTCGCTGGCGCGCGTCGAGCGGCTGGCCGGCGACGCCGGCGACTGACGGAGCCCGGCGCCCTCGTCGTCGAGCGGTCGTCCGCCGCCGGGATGGCCACCCTCAAGGCGGTCGCCCGCGCAGGGGCGCACATGACGGTTCGCTACGACGGGTTCACCGTCGACTGGCTCGGCTACGCGACCGCACGCGTCGAGACGCCCGACGGCTACGTCTGCTACACGGACCCCGGCCGCTACGGCGTCCTCGACGACTACTGGGCGAAGGACGGCGACCTCGTGCTCGTCACCCACGACCACCACTACGACAGCGACGGCATCCGGTCGGTGGCCGGCGAGGACGCGACGCTGGTGATCTACGAGGGCGTCGACCCGGCGGGCATCGACCGCGACGTGGAGCCGATCGCCGACCTGGCGGCGGACTACGAGGTCGTCCGCGTCGAGGAGGAGGACGAACTGGAGGTCGCGGCCGCCGGTGCGGCGGGTGACGCGTCCGCGGACGCGGGCACGGTCGACCCCGACGCGACGGTCTGGTCGGTGCCGGCGTACAACGACCCCGAGGGGCCGAACGCGAGCGCGGACGGCACCGTCACGCATCCGAAGGGGCTCGGCTGCGGCTTCCTCGTCGCGCTCGGCGGCAAGCGCCTCTTCTGGCCGGGCGACTCCGACGCGCTCGACGGCTTCGCGGAACTGGACGTCGACCTGTTCCTCGCGAACATCGGCGGGGGTGGCATCGTCTCGGACGAGGCGGCCTCGGCCGAGTTGGCCGACGCGATGCGGCCGGAGCTGGTCGTCCCGATCCACTACGACACGTTCGAGCAACTGGAGGCGGACGGCGAGGCGTTCGCCGCGGATGTGGCCGTCCGGAGCGTCGCCGTCGCGCTGGACGAGCGGTCCGCGAATCAGTAGCGGTTCGCGGCGCTACGCGTCCTCGCCGGCCGGCCCCTCGTCGAACTCCATCGCCACCGAGTTGATACAGAAGCGCTTCCCGGTCGGTTCGGGGCCGTCGTCGAAGACGTGCCCGAGGTGGGAGTCGCAGTCGGCACACCTGACCTCCGTCCGAACCATCCCGTGGCTGGTGTCCTTCCGCGTGGTCACCGACTCCTCCTCGGCGGCGTAGAAGGCGGGCCAGCCGCAGCCGGAGTCGTACTTCGTCTCGGACTCGAACAGCACCTCGCCGCAGGCCTTACACCGGTAGATCCCGTCCTCGTCGTGGTCGACGTAGTCGCCCGAGAACCGGGCTTCGGTGCCCGCCTCGCGCAACACGCGGTACTCCTCGTCGGTCAGCCGCTCGCGCCAGTCGGCCTCGCTCTCCGGGACCTCGTCCGCGGGTCCGTCGCCGGTCTCCGTGTCCGCGTCACTCATGGCCGGCCCTACGGGCCGTGCCCGCAAGGCCCTTGCGGCGCACGGGTCACGGCCCCGCCGCGCCCTCACGCAGCGCCTCCAGCACCGCCGCGGTGCCGTCCATGTAGCCCGCCTCGAGCACGCGGTCGGCGGCCTCGCGGGCGGCCTCGTCGGCGTTGGCGACCGCGTACGACTCGCCCGCGACCGCGAACGTCGAGACGTCGTTGACGCTGTCGCCGACCGCGACGAACCGCTCCGGGTCGACCCGGAGCGTCTCGCAGAGCGTCTCGAAGGCGGCGCCCTTGCTCACGCCGGGCGTCTTGACGTGGTACGCGTAGCCCGTGTCCACGACCTCCAGGTCGTAGCCGGCGGCGACCTCGCGGAGCAGGTCCTCGTCGGCGTCGTGCGAGGCGGCCACCTCCGTCTCGCGCCAGCGGTTCACCGTCGAGCGCGTCCCCCATCCGAGGTCGCCGCCGCGGCGGTGGAACTCCTCGACCGCCTCCCAGCAGGCCTCCGCGTCGCCCGCGAGCGTCGTCTCGCCGTCGGCGTACACGACGCCGCCGTTCTCGGCGACCACGTTCTCGGGCAGTCCCAGGAAGTGCGCGAGCGCGACCGGATAGGGGAACGACTTCCCGGTCGCGAACACCACCGGCGCGTCCCAGCCGGGCAGCAACTCGAAGACCCGACGGTCGACGCGGTGCTCCGGCGTCGTCAGCGTCCCGTCGATGTCCAGCACGAGGGGCGGAACCATGGCCGAACATCGCGGCCGCCGCGGCAACTACCTTGCGCCCGCGCGGCGGCGTCGGAGACGCCCCCGCAACCACCCCGGCCGCGCGCCGTGTTCCTGATCGCCGGCCGCGGGTCACTCCCGCAGGTCGTCCAGGCGCCGGAACGCGGTGGGCGGGAACCGGAGTTCGACGCGGCTCGGCGGGCGGCCGCGCCCGCTCGCCTCCTCGGCGCGCACGCGGGCGATGATCCCCGCCTCCGCGAGCTCGTAGAGGAACCGCTTGACCGTCCCCGCGGAGAGGTCCACGTCGGGGTCGGCCGCGATGGCCTCAGTCGTCTCGGTGACCGACGCGCGCTCGTCCTCGTCGAGGGTCACGAGCGCGCGCAACACGGCGCGGCGGTTGTCCTGCAGCGCGAGGACGCGGCCGAGCGCCGCGCACGGCTCCGGCATCTCCGCGATGGCGGCGTTGACGTCCGCCTCCGAAAGCCGGGTCCCGCCCTCGCGGTCCGCGCGGACGGCCGCGACGAACAGCACCGTCAGCGCGTCGTGGGCGTCCCCGTCGGCCCACTCGGCGATCCGGCGGGCGAGCGAGTGGTCGAGCGCCCCGCGCGCGAGCCCCGAAGACGCTCGCGAGGTGAGGATGTCGACGAGGATCTGCTGGCGGTAGCGGTCGACCGCGAGCGTCGTCGCGGTGTACTCCGACAGGGACGTCTCCGCGGGCGGCGTCCGCCCGACGGCGAGCCAACTCGCGTTGCTCGGCAGGCCAGCGAATAACTCGACGGGGTCCGGCCGGTCGTCCGCCTCCGGGTCGTCGACGTGGTCGACCGCCACGACGGCCCCCGGCGTCCCGGTCAGCGTCTCGCGGAGGCGGTCGCGCAACTCGTCGGTGCTCACGCCGTGGCCGGGCACCGACTCCTCGACCACGCCGTCCAGCACCGCGCGGTAGAAGCCGAACGCGCTGGTCGTCTCGCGCATGTCGACGCGGACGAACTGCGGGAGCGTCGTCGGCACCGCGCGCGTGCTGGTGTGGATCCCCGTCCGTGTCTCGGCGGAGGTCCGTCGGAGCCGATCGAAAAGCGCCGTCACGACCGCGGACTTCCCGGAGCCGGCCGGGCCGTGCACGTAGGCGTTCGGCGGGATCGTCCCCTCGAAGGCCGGGTCGAGGTGGTCGAGGATCCGCTCGAGCGTGGGGCCGCGGTCGACGGGCTCGTCCGCGTGCGCGGTGGGAGCGATCGCCGTGTAGTCGCGCACCAGCCGCTGGCCGTCGTCGCCGCGGCGTCGTCGGTCGATCCGTGCGTCGATGTTCATGGCGGAATGGCGTCGGCGTCGTCAGCGTCTCGTCGCCCCCCGGTCAAAAGAATCGCGGTCGCGCACCCGCGAGCGGTCGGGGATCGGAGGGGAGCGTGACCGACGCGACGACTCGCGACGGCACGGGGACCGGGCGTCGGCATCGCCCTCAGAGGTAGCCGGCGTTCGGAAGCACGCCGACCAGTGCGAGCACGCCGATGACGAGCATCAGGATCGCGATGGCCATCGCCGGCGGGTCCACGTGCGTGGAGCCGTGCGCGTAGAAGAGGCGCTGGGTGGCCTCGCCGAGGAGACCGCTCAGGGCGCCGACCAGCCCCGCCGCGACCAGGACGACCGGCGCGCTGCCGGTCATCGCGGCGACGACCACGGCCGCGGTCGATCCGAGGAGGGTGATGTGGTGGGTCACGGGGATCTTCTCCACGCCGAGGTTCAGGAACAGCAGGCTCATCGCCGAGATGGCGTAGCCGAGGAAGATGCTCCCCGTCTCCAGCCAGAGGTAGCCGCCGAGCACCCCGCCGATCAGGCCGATGGTGGCGACCCCGGACCACTTGTACTGGTGGGGGAGCCACGGTTCGGTGACGAGCGCCTCCTTCCCGCCGTCGGTCATGGCCCGGGTCTCGCCGCGCGCGAACGGCGTCATGTCGAGGAAGCCGTCGCCGCCGGGCGACCCCACGAGCGAGTAGCCGAACGCGACCCGCGCCAGCAGCGCCGTCGCGACGACCGAGATGGCGATGGGGTCGCTCGGGAACCCGACCGCGCCGAGCAGGCGGGCGATCAGCATCCCGGCGACGCCGGTGACGGCGCCGACCGCGAGGATGTCCGGCTTCGTGCCGAACGCGTAGAGGATGTTCTTCCCGAAGTGGTAGTCCCACCCCTCGGGCTCCATCTCGGGGTACTTCTTGGCCGCGTACGCCGTGGCGGCCACGCCGCCCGCGAAGGCGACGTGCGGGCCGGTCACCATGCCGAAGCCGATGACGCCCGTGATGCCGGCGGCGAGCTCGCCGTCGGGGACCGCCTCGATGGCGTCGAACTCGCGCTGGAGGATCGCGATCCCCTCGCCGAGGAAGACGACGAAGCCGGTGAAGATGAACGACGGCAGCGCACCGAGCGCGGCGCCGAAGGCCCCGCCGGCCATCGCCGCGATCACCAACACGAGGAACCGCTCGACGGTCACGTCCAGGAGCGGAACCTGGAGCAGGAGGTCGAACATCGGTCACTCCTCCCGCGCCCAGTCGAGCGAGCGCTCGACGGCGTCGTCCCACCGGTCGTACATCCTGTCGGCCTTCGCCTCGTCCATCTCCGGCTCGAAGGTGCGGTCGACCTGCCAGTTGTCGCGCAGCTCGTCGAGCGACTCCCAGTAGCCGACCGCGAGGCCGGCCGCGTACGCGGAGCCGAGCGCGGTCGTCTCGTCGACCTCGGGGCGGACGATGTCCGTCTGGATGATGTCCGACTGGAGGCCACAGAGGAAGTCGTTCTTCACCGCGCCGCCGTCGACGCGGAGCGAGGTGGTCTCGACCCCGGAGTCGGCCTCCATCGCCTCCGCCACGTCGCGGGTCTGGTAGGCGATGGACTCCAGCGTCGCCCGGACGATGTGCTCCTTGCGCGTGCCGCGCGTGATGCCGACCATCGTCCCGCGGGCGCGGCCGTCCCAGTGGGGCGCGCCGAGGCCCGTGAACGCCGGGACCATGTAGACGCCGTCCGTCGACTCGACGGAGCGCGCCAGCTCCGCGGTCTGGGCGGCGTTGTTGATGAGGTCGACGTCCTCCAGCCACTCGATGGCGGCGCCGGTGATGAAGATGGAGCCCTCCAGCGCGTACTGGACCGGCTCGCCGGACAGCTGGAACGCGACGGTCGTCAGCAGGCCGTGGTCGGAAGTGACCGCGTCCGTCCCCGTGTTCATCAGGTAGAACGAGCCCGTGCCGTAGGTGTTCTTGGCGTCGCCCGCGTCGAAGCAGGTCTGGCCGAACAGCGCGGCCTGCTGGTCGCCGAGCGCGCCCGCGACGGGGACCTCGGCGCCGAGGAAGCCGTCCGGGTCGGTGTGGCCGTACAGCTCCTCGTCCGAGGAGGGGCGCACCTCCGGGACCATCTCCTCCGGGACGCCGAACGTCTCCAGCAGGTCGTCGTCCCAGTCCATCTCGTGGACGTCGAACAGCATCGTCCGCGAGGCGTTCGTCACGTCCGTGATGTGGTTGCCGGTGAGGTTGTAGACGAGCCACGCGTCGATGGTGCCCATCAGCAGGTCGCCGGCCTCGGCGCGGTCGCGGAGGTCCTCGCCCCGCGAGCTCTGCAGCTTCAGCGGCTCCGCGTTGTCGAGGATCCACTCGGTCTTCGTCGCCGAGAAGTAGGCGTCGACTTCGAGGCCGGTCCGCTCCTGGATCCACTCGTCGTCGCCCGCTTCCTGCAGCTCCTCGACGCGGTCGGTGGTCCGGCGGTCCTGCCACACCAGCGCGTTGTGGACCGGGCGGCCGGAGTCGGCGTCCCAGACCACGGTCGTCTCGCGCTGGTTGGTGATCCCGAGCGCCGCGAGCTGGTCCGCGTCGATGCCCGCGGCCGCGAGGCCGTCGACGACGACGGACTGCGTGTTCTCCCAGATCTCGACCGGGTCGTGCTCGACCCAACCGGGATTGGGGTAGATCTGTTCGTGCGTCTCGTAGGCGTTCGCGACGACCTGCCCCGCGTGGTCGAACACCATGAACCGCGTGCCGGTCGTTCCCTGGTCGATCGCTCCGACGTACGTGTCTGACATGTGGTTGGCTCTCCCCCGCGACAATTATTTATCTCTGTTGCCGCGTTACCAGTAAACAAAATACTGAATCATTATAAAGGTTTGTGAAAGACCACCACACCGGCGGCTCGCCATCGGCGGTCCCCCGGCCTGGAGTCGTCTGCCGAGACGCGGCCCGATAGGACAGAACGGACGAGGTGAGCCACCTACGGCCGTTCTTCGCTGGCCGCTCTGCGAGGGGAGCGGTCGTGGACGGTCGCGACGACGCGCCTCCCGTTCCGGATCCGGGTCGGCTGTCCGCGGATGAGCGCCCGCGATCGAATACGTTACGCTCGACTCGCCAGAGGCGATAAGACAAAGTGGGTCCGATCCGTAGGTGAGGTAACGAATGGCATCGACACCACACGTCGTCGTCGTCGGCGGGGGGTCGACGGGCTGCGGGATCGTCCGCGACCTCGCGACCCGCGGGGTCGACGCGACGCTCGTCGAGAAGGGGAACCTCACCCACGGGACGACGGGGCGGATGCACGGCCTGCTCCACAGCGGGGGGCGGTACGCCGTCTCCGACCAGAAGTCCGCCCGCGAGTGCATCGAGGAGAACACGGTCGTCCGCGACATCGCCGCCCACTGTGTCGAGGAGACGGGCGGCCTGTTCGTCAAGCGCCCCGAGGACTCCGAGGAGTACTTTCAGGAGAAACTGGCGGGCTGTCGCGCCTGCGACATCCCCGCCGAGGTGATCGACGGCGTGGAGGCGCGCCGCCGCGAACCGTACCTCGCGCGCGACGTGGAGAAGGCGATCACGGTGCCGGACGCCGCGGTCGACCCCTTCCGGCTCTGCGTCGCCAACGCCGCGGACGCGATCGAGCACGGCGCCCGCGTCGCGACGCACGCGGAGGTGACAGACGTGCTCGTGGAGGACGGCGCGGTCGTCGGCGTCAAGGTCGAACACGGGGACGGTCCGGGAAAGCGGAGCGACCGCGGTTCCGAGACGGGGAGCCGTCCCGCGCCGGGCGAGACCGAGACGATCCGCGCCGACCACGTGATCAACGCCGCGGGCGCGTGGTCCGGCGAGATCGGCGCGATGGCGGACGTCGACGTGGCGGTCCGCCCCTCGAAGGGCGTGATGACCGTGATGAACGTCCGGCAGGTCGACACGGTGATCAACCGCTGCAAGCCGAAGGGCGACGCCGACATCGTCGTCCCCCACGAGACCGCCTGCATCCTCGGCACGACCGACGAGGAGGTCGACGACCCCGAGGACTACCCCGAGGAGGAGTGGGAGGTCGACCGCGTCATCGACGAGCTCGCCGAACTCGTCCCGCCGCTGGCGGACGCCCGGACGCTCCGCTCCTTCTGGGGCGTCCGGCCGCTGTACGAACCGCCGGGGACCGGCACCGACGACCCGACCGACATCACGCGCGACTACTTCCTGCTCGACCACGACGAGCGCGACGACCTGCCCGGGCTGACGACGGTCGTCGGCGGGAAGCTCACCACCTACCGGCTCATGGCCGAGTCGATCACCGACCACGTCTGTGAGAAGTTCGGGGTCGACGCGGACTGCGTCACCGCCGACGAGCCGCTCCCCGGCTCCGAGGACTTCTCGGTCCTGCGCGACTACATGGACGAGTTCGGCCTGCGCTCGCCGGTCGGCCGGCGCTCGACGCAGCGGCTCGGCTCCCGCGCGGACGAGGTGTTGAAGACGGACGAGCCGAACCCCGTGGTCTGCACCTGCGAGGGCGTCACCCGCGCCGAGCTCCGCGACGCGATGACGGGCGAGAACGGCGCCGGCGCGGACCTCAACGCGGTCCGGCTCCGCACGCGCGCCTCGATGGGCAACTGTCAGGGCGGCTTCTGTGCCCACGCCATCGCGGCGGAGCTGCACCCCGACTACGACGAGCCGACCGCCCGCGCCGCCCTCGACGAGCTGTACCAGGAGCGCTGGAAGGGCCAGCGGCACGCGCTGTGGGGCGAACAGCTCTCGCAGGCGACGCTCTCGCGGACGCTCCACGCGCTCACGCTGAGCCGCGACGCGGATCCCGCCACGCTCGACGACGGCGTGGACTTCGGCGCGTTCGACGACGGATCGGAGGACGGAGCGCGCTGGGACTCTGCCACGGGGGCGGACACGGGAGGCGGTCGCTGATGGCCATCGAGAGCGACGTGCTGGTGGTCGGCGGGGGGCTCGCGGGCGCGACCGCCGCGCTCTCGGCCGCGCGCGAAGGCGCGGCCGTGCGTCTCGTCTCACACAAGGACTCCACGCTGCGGCAGGCGTCCGGCCTGATCGACGCGCTCGGCTACGTTCCGCCCAGTCGGGCCGCGGGCGACGCCGGTCCCGGGTCGGACCCGACGCTGGACCCCACCGCGGGGCGCACGGGCGCGCTCGCGGAGCGACGACCCGACCCCGAGGGTCCGCTTCCGAACCCCTTCGAGCAGGTCGACGCACTCCCCGACGGCCACCCCTACCGGCTCGTCGGCGCGTCGGCGCTCCGGGAGGGGCTCGCGCTGTTCGACGACGCCGCCGGCGACCTCTACCGCGGCGCGCACACGGAGCGCAACGCGCTGGTTCCCACCGCGGGCGGGACGGTGAAGCCGACCGCGCGCTACCCCGCGTCGATGGCGGCGGGCCTCGCGAGCGACGACGCGCCGGCCCTGATCGTCGGCTTCGAGAGCCTGCCGGAGTACGACGCGCGGCAGCTGGCGGCCCGCCTGCGCGCGGCCGGCGTCCCGTTCCCGGTCGCGGGCGTCGAGATCGCGTTCCCCGGCGAGTTTCGGGACGACGCCCGGCTCACCCGACTCGCGGGCGCGCTCGACCGGAACGAGGCGCTCGGCGGCGACGACGCGGGGCGGGGGACGCCCGCCCGCGAGGCGCTCGCGGACGCCGTCGAACCGCACCTCGACGCGGTCGGCGCGGTCGCGGACGGCGACGGCAGTGACAGAAGGACCGCGGCCCGCGTCGGCTTCCCCGCCATGCTCGGCGACGAGCGCGCCGCCGCGGTCCGCGCGGACCTCTCGGACCGACTGGGCGCCGCGGTGTTCGAACTCCCCGGCGGCCCGCCGAGCATCCCCGGACTCCGGCTGGAGGACCGCCTGTTCGACGCGCTCGACGAGGCTGGCGTCCGCGTCGAGACCGGGAACCCCGTCGTCGGCCGCGAACTGGACGAGGACGGACGCGTCGCGCACGTCCTCGTGGACAGAAAAGGGCGAGAGATACCCTACGCCGCGGACGCGTTCGTGCTCGCCACGGGCGGCGCGGTCGGCAAGGGGATCGACGCCGACCGTGAGGGGGTCCGGGAGCCGGTCCTCGGCTGTCACGTCCCTCACCCCGACGACCGCTACGAGTGGTTCGTCGACGACGCGTTCGGCGACCAGCCGTACGCGCGGTTCGGGGTGGCCGCGGACGGCGCCCTCCGGCCGCTCGACGCGGACGGCGCGGTGCAGTACCCCAACGTCCGCGTGGCGGGCGCGACGCTCGGCGGCGCGGACGTGGCCCGCGAGAAGTCCGCCAGCGGCGTCTCGCTGGCGACGGGCGTGGTGGCGGGACGCGGCGCGGCGGCGGTGGCACTGGACGGAGCGAACAGTACCGACGACGCAGCCGGCGACATGACAGAGGAGAACGCATGACCGACGACTCATCACACGACGACAACGACGACGATCGCGAGCGTCCGGCGCCGGGCGTCCCGCGACTCGGCAGCGACGAACAGCCCGCGGTGTACGTTGGCGCTGACGCGGACGACCCCGCGGGGGAGTACCCGGCGGAGGAGTTCGGTCCCGAGACGGCCACGGACGGCGGGACGGCGGCCGACGGCGACGCCGCCCCCGCTCCCGGCCCGGACCCGGACGCCTACGACCCCGTCGACGTGTTCGAGGGCGGCGACCTCGACCTCCGGGAGGGCGCCGACTCCTGTTACAAGTGCACCACCTGCGACACCTCCTGCCCGGTCGCGGAGGTCGACGACGAGTTCCCCGGGCCGAAGTTCCAGGGGCCCGAGCAGTGGCGGCTCAAGCGCAAGGAGGACACGGAGATCGACGACTCGATCACCTCCTGTTCGAACTGCATGCGCTGTGACTCCGCGTGCCCCTCCTCGGTGCCGCTCTCGCAGATGCACAACGAGGCGCGGGGCGAGTTCGTCGAGCGGCAGATGAGCAAGCTCTCGCGTGAGTACGTCCGCAACCGGATCCTCTCGAACTACCGCTTCTTCGCGTCGATCGCGAGCAAGGCGCCGCGCCTGGCGAACGCCGCGACGAAGGTCCCGGGTGCGATGTGGCTGGCCGAGAAGACGCTCGGCGTCACGAGCGAGCGGGAGTTCCCCGAGTTCGCCGAGCAGACCTTCCGGGAGTGGTGGCGCGAGCGCGGCGGGGCCGCCGTCGAGAACCCCGACAAGCGCGTGGCCTACTTCCACGGGTGCTACTCCAACTACAACACACCCGAGGTGGGGAAGGCGATGGTCCGCGTCTTCGAGCAGTACGGCTACGAGGTCATGGTCCCGCCACAGAAATGCTCCGGGACGCCGATGTTCGCCAACGGCATGCTCTCGGACGCCCGCCGCGCGGCCGAGACGAACGTCGAGAACCTCGTCGAGGCCATCGGCGAGGGCGCGGACGTGATCGCCTCCTGTACCTCCTGTTCGCTCTCGCTCAGACAGGAGTACCCGGAGCTGTTCGACATCCACGGCATCGAGGACCTCTCGGAGAACACCTTCGAGGCGCTGGAGTACCTCCGGATCTACGAGGACGTGGAGGCCGACGTGGCCGAGGCGGAGGTCGACTCGGGCGCCTTCGCCTACCACGCGCCGTGTCACGCCCGCAATCAGGGCCTCGACCGGCAGGCGCTGGAGACGTTCCGCGACCTCGACGGCGCCGCGATAGAGGACGTGGGCGATTCCTGTTCGGGCATCTCCGGCACCTACGGCTGGAAGGCCGAGAAGTACGACGTCTCGATGGAGATCGGCGCCGACATGTTCGACCACATGGAGGACGCCGAGGGCGAGACCGGGATGACCGAGTGCCCGACCTGCGCGATGCAGATGGAGCACGGCACCGGCTACGAGGTCGAACATCCCCTCCAGCTGTTGGAGCGCGCGCTCGTCGAGGGGTCGTAGGGGGCGAGTCCCCGCTCGACGGGAGCCGGAACGCCCCCGCTGAGCACCCCGCCCGAACCCGTGAGTACTTCCCTCCGCAGCGGTGAGGGACGGCCATGCTTCGAGCCGTCCCGGACCTGCTCGAGGACGCCGCCCCGGTACGGGGACGCGGCGTCGCGGTCACGCCGGGACGGGAGGGCCCCCTCGTGTTCGTCGGCGGCGACGGGGAGCCGAACCGCCTCTACGCCCGCGAGGGCGACGCCTACGTCGACACCGCGACCGGCATCGTCGCGGACCCGGACAGACACGCCGCCTGCGTCGTCGCCGCGGACCTCGACGCGGACGGCTGCGAGGAACTGTACGTCCACAACACGGACGTCGACGCCGGCCACACGCCGGAGACCGACCTCCTGCTGGACCGGTTGGAGCGGGACCGCTACCGCTGGACGGACGCCTTCTCGCTCCCGGTCAACCGCGACCGGCGCAACCATCGCGTCGGGCGGGCGGTCGCGGCGGTCGACCGCTACGGCACCGGCAGATACGGCGTCGTCGTGGGCTGTACCGACTCCCCGACGCGGTTCTACGAGATCGGCGACGACGGCGAGGTGACCGACCTCGCGGCCGCGGTCGGCATCGAGGTGGAGGCGGACGTGCGCTCGGTGGTCGCCGCGCCGGTGCTCACCGACGGGATGGACCTGTTCGTCGGCGCGGCGGACGGCGGCAGCCGGCTGCTGTGCAACGAGTCGGGGCACTTCGCGGACGCGGCCGGGCCGTCGCCGGCGGACGGAGCGCCGGTCCGCGCGGCCACGCTCGTCGACGAGGGCGACGCCCTCGCGCTCGTCGCCGCGACCGAGACGGGGCTCGAGCGCTACCGACCGGACGGTGAGGGGGGGCTCGTCCCGGTCCCGACGCCCGCCTTCGAGGGCGTGACCGACGTGCGCTCGCTGACGACCGCCGACCTCGACAACGACGGCCGCGAGGAGCTGTTCTGTGCGACCGCCTCGGGGTCGAACAAGCTGTTCGCGCGGCGCGACGGCCTCGACGCGGACGGCGACCGTGACTGGGGGCGCGTCGACGCGGGCGACGCCGAGGCCCCGGCACGGAGCGCCGGCGCGACCGCGGTCGCGGACCTCGACGGCGACGGCGCGCTCGAACTGCTGGTGCTGTGCGACGAGACCCCCCGCCCGCCCGCCCTGTTCGAGTGCCCGGTCGCGAGCGGACGGGACTGGCTCCGGGTCAGACCGACGACGCAGTACGACGCGCCCGCCCGCGGCGCCGTGGTGCGACTGCGGACGACCGCGGGCGTCCAGCGCCGCGTCGTGGAGGCGGGCTGTGGCTCCCCCGGCGGCTCCGAGCCGGTCGCCCACTTCGGCCTCGATGGCGCGACGCCCAAGCGGCTGATCGTCCGCTGGCCCGACGGGCGCGAGCAGGCGATCGAGGACCCGGAACCGAACGTCGAGCACGGGGTCGACCACCCGGTTGCCCCGCGGTTCTGAACCGCCCGGTCGCGCCACGGGTCTGAACCGACCGCGCGTCCGAGCGCGTCGCCGCTCCGCGGGGCGACCGGCGACGCGCGCGGCGAGCCGAACCGTTTTCACCGCGGATCCCCGACCGCCCCTGTGAAGCTCTCCGCCGTCGACCTCTCCCCGGTTCCGGCCGACGGGACCGCGGCCGACGCCTACCGGAACACGATCGAGGCCGCCGAACAGGCCGAACGACTCGGCTACGAGCGGTTCTGGGTCGCCGAACACCACGGCCGCGGCGACACGCTCGCCGGGACGACTCCCGAGGTGTTGCTCGGCCGGCTCGCGGGGGCCACCGAGGAGATCCGACTCGGCTCCGGCGCGGTGCTGCTCAACCACTACAGCCCGTTCAAGGTGGCCGAGACGTTCGGGGCGCTGGACGGGCTCGCGCCGGGCCGCATCGACGCCGGGCTGGGACGGGCGAACGGCTCGCCGGCGGTCGACAAGGCGCTCGGGACGGACCGGCGCGTCCGGGACCCGGACGCCGACCACGAGGAGAAGATCGAGGCGGTCGTCGCGCACCTGTACGACGACTACCCCGAGGGACACCCCTACGCGGACCTCTCGGTCCCGCGGTCCGACGCGGCGCCGCCGACCCCGTGGGTGCTCGGGTCGAGTCCCTCCAGCGCGGCGCTCGCCGGGGGGCTCGGACTCCGGTACTGCTTCGCGGCGTTCATCAAGCCTGACAACGCCGAGGCAGCGTTCGAGCGCTACCGCGACGCGTTCGAGCCGTCGCGGCTCCCCGGCGGCGTCGACGAGCCGACGGGCATGGTCGCGGTGAACGCCGTCTGCGCCGAGACGGACGCCGACGCCGCCCGGCAGCGCGCGGTCGCCGAGGCGTCCTTCCGTCGGTTGCGACGGGGCGAGGTCGGCCCCCGGCCGTCGGTCGAGGAGGCGATCGCGGAGCTCGGCGGCGCGCCCGAACCGACCCCCGCGACGCTCGACCCCGGCGAGTGGCCGCGAGCGATCTCGGGGGACCCGGACACGCTCGCCGGCCTGCTGGACCAGCTTGCGGGCCGCGTCGGGGTCGACGAGGTGATGGTCCAACACGCCGTGGGCGACCACGCGGACGCGCTCCGGTCCCACGAGCTGATCGCGGACGGGGTCGGCCTGACACCTCGTTGAACCCGCCGACGCCCGTACGCCTTTATGTGACTCCCTCGAACACCGGGCGATGACAGCGATCCGCGCCGACGGGCTGGAGAAGCGCTACGGCGACGTGGCCGCGCTCGACGGGCTCTCCGTGACGGTCGAGGAGGGCGAGCTGTTCGGCTTCCTCGGGCCGAACGGCGCCGGCAAGACGACCACGCTGCGGGTGCTGACCGGGCAGCTCCGGCCGGACGCCGGCAGCGCCGAGGTGCTCGGCGTCGACCCCGTCGCGGAGCCGGTCGCGGTGCGCCGGCGCGTCGGGATCCTCCCCGAGGAGGGGTCGCCGCCGAGCTTTCTGACCCCGCGTGAGTACCTCTCCTTCGTCGGGCGGGTCCGCGAGATGGACCCGGAGACGGTGACCGAGCGCACCGAGGCGTGGGCCGACCGGCTCGGGTTCGCGGGGAAGCTCGACACGCTCGCGACCGACCTCTCCCGCGGGCAGGGACAGAAGACGATGTTCGCGGCCGCGTTCCTCCACGAGCCTGACCTGGTGTTCATCGACGAGCCGCTGGCGAACCTCGACCCGATCGTCCAGGAGCGCGTGAAGCGCTTCCTGACCGACTACGCCGGCGAGCACACCGTCTTCGTCTCGACGCACAACATCGAGGTCGCCGAAGAGCTCTGCTCGCGCGTGGGCATCGTCGCCGACGGGCGCGTGGTCGCGGAGCGCGAGACCGCGTCCCTCGACGGCTCCCTGCTCGACGCGTTCCTCGACGAGGTGGACCGGGCCGGGGCGCGCGACCTCCCGGGCGTCGAGGCGGGCGACGCGGTCGCGGACGGCGGCGCGGAGCCCCGGGACGACGACGGCGCGGGGGTCTGAGATGGCCTCGCTCGACCGCGCCCTGCTGGCGACGCTGTGGCGCGAGGAGTGGCGCCTCCACGCGCGGCTGTTCGGCGGCGGCCGGTTCGCGACCCTGCCGCTCGTCGTCCTGACGATGTCGACGCTCGGGGGGCTCGGGCTCGCGGCCGTGGGGACGGAGGCGGCGACGATCGAGCGCGGGATCCGCGGGGTCGCGCTGCTGTTCGGACTCTACGCGGGCACCGCAGCGTTCGTGGGCGGCGACCGGACCGACGACCTCTTCGACGACCTCTCGCTCGTGCTGTCGACGACGGAGACGCTCCCCCTCGACCGGACCCGGATGCTCGGGCTGTTCCTGCTGAAGGACGCCGCGTTCTACGCCGTCGTCTTCGTGCTGCCGATGGCGGTCGGGACCGCGCCGCTCGCGGCCTCGGCGGCCGGGTTCGGACTGGTCGAGGGCGGGAGCGCCGCCGTTCCGGCATCGGTGGGCGCGGCGCTGCTCGCGGTCGTCGCCTCCGTGGGGCTGCTGTGGGTCGAGGCGGTCGCGCTGTTCGCGCTCGGGATGGCGCTCACGGTCGCCGCCATCGCGACGCGCACCCGGGGGATCCCCCGGATCGGACTCGTCGCCGGGGCCGTCGCGCTGGCGGCGCTCGCGTGGGCGACCGGCGCGGCTCGACTCGCGCTCGCCGGGGGGAGCCTCGCGGTCGGCGCCGCGGCGCTCGCGCTGGCGCTCCTGGTGGCGGCGGGCGCGCTCGTCGTCCACGACCCGACGCACCGCCCGGCCTCGCGTCGCTCCGCCGCCCGTCTCGGCGCGCTCGCGGACCGGATCGGCGACGCGGACGGCCTCGTGGTCAAGAGCCTGCTCGACCTCTCGCGCTCGCGCGGCGGGCTCTGGAAGCCGGTCGTCTCCGCGGGGATCCTGCTGGCCGTCGTGGCGGGACTGCTGGGGCTGGTCGAGACCATCGTCGCCGTCCGACCGGCACCGGGCGCCTTTTTCGGCGCGGTGCTGTCGCTGTCGGCGTTCACGACGTACAACTGGCTGACGAGCGTCGACGCGCTCGCGACCTACGAGATCCTGCCCGTCGCGCTGCCGGCGGTGTTCCGCGCGAAGCGGCGCGCGTTCGCGATCGTGGGGATCCCGGCGGCGCTTTCGGCGTACGCCGTCGCGCTCCTTCTGTACCCGACGACGCTCGGCGACGCCGCGCTCGGCGCGCTGTGGCTCGTCGCGGCCTCGGCGTACTTCTTCGGCGTGACCGTCTACCTCGCGGGGTTCGACCCCAACGAGTTCCTGTTCGACCCCGCGCGGTTCGGCGCGTTCGGCGCCGCGGTCGCGCTCGTGGTCGTGCCGGCGCTGCTCGGCTCGTTCCTGCCCGCGGCCGGGATGGTCCCGACATGGGCGCCCGCGGCCGCGGTCGGCGGCGCGGTCGCCGTCGGCGCCGCGGGCGTGCTGCTGGCCGTGCGGGCGGGCCCGCGGTGGGCCGAACGCGCGCGTGCGGCGTGAGGAACAGAAAAATCGCGGCTCGGAGGAGACGGCCGAGAAAACCTCGGCTCCGCGGACGCCCGCAGTCCGCCGCCTTCTCCAACAGTTAAGTCCCGCAGGGGCGACCCAATAGGTAATGTTCGACCCCGAGGAACTGGCGGCGATCCGCGAGGGCCACGAGTCGTGGGAGTCCGAGACCTACGGCCCGACGGTCGAGCGGTTCGGGGAGCGCAAGGACGAATTCACCACCGACACCGGGGGGCAGGCGGTCGACCCCCTCTACACGCCCGCGGACGTGGCCGATCTCGACTACGACGAGGACGTGGGCTTCCCCGGCGAGGAGCCGTACACGCGCGGCGTCTACTCCACGATGCACCGCGGTCGGCTCTGGACGATGCGGCAGTACGCCGGCATGGGGACCGCCGCGGAGACCAACGAGCGGTTCAACTACCTGATCGACCAGGGGTCGTCCGGCCTCTCGATGGCGTTCGACCTGCCGACGCAGATGGGGTACGACTCCGACGCCGCGATGGCGCAGGGCGAGGTCGGGCGCTCGGGCGTCGCCATCGACACGCTCGACGACTTCGAGACGGTGTTCGACGGCATCCCGCTGGACGAGGTGTCCACCTCGATGACGATCAACGCGCCCGCCTCGGTGCTCTTGGCGATGTACATCGCGATGGGCGACCAGCAGGGCGTCGACCGCGCGGAGCTCCGCGGCACCATTCAGAACGACATCATGAAGGAGTACATCGCGCGGAACCTCTACATCTACCCGCCCGAGCCCTCCATGCGGCTGATCACGGACATCTTCGAGTTCTGCGCCGCGGAGGTGCCGAAGTTCAACACCATCTCCATCTCCGGCTACCACATCCGCGAGGCCGGGTCGACCGCGGCCCAGGAGGTCGCGTTCACGCTCGGCAACGGCATCCAGTACGTCGAGGCGGCGCTCGACGCGGGGCTTGACGTGGACGACTTCGCCCCGCAGCTCTCCTTCTTCTTCAACGCGCACAACAACATCTTCGAGGAGGCCGCGAAGTTCCGCGCCGCGCGCCGGATGTGGGCGCAGATCATGGAGGAGCGGTTCGACGCCGAGAACCCCAAGTCCAAGCAGCTGAAGTTCCACACCCAGACCGGCGGGTCGACGCTCACCGCCCAGCAGATCGAGAACAACGTCGTCCGCGTCGCGTATCAGGCGCTCGCGGCCGTCCTCGGCGGCACGCAGAGCCTCCACACGAACGGGAAGGACGAGGCGCTCGCGCTCCCGACCGAGAAGTCGGTCCGGACCGCCCTGCGGACCCAGCAGATCCTCGCTCACGAGTCGGGCGCGGCCGACACCATCGACCCGCTCGCGGGCTCCTACTACGTCGAGAACCTCACCGACGGCATCGAGGAGGAGGCGTTCGAGATCCTCGACGAGGTCGCGGAGCGCGGCGGCATGCTGGAGGCGGTCAAAAGCCAGTGGGTCCAGCGGCAGATCCAGGATGTCGCCTTCGAGCGGCAGGAGGAGATCGAGGCCGGCGACCGGATCATCGTCGGCGTCAACGAGTTCGAGGTCGACGAGGAGCCCGAGATGGACTTAGAGGAGGTCGACCCCGAACAGGAACAGGAGCAGATCGACCGCCTGGAGGCGGTGAAGGCCGACCGCGACGCCGAGGCGGTCGAGGACGCGCTCGCGGCGGTCCGCGAGGCGGCGCGCGGGTCCGAGAACGTGATGCCCCACATCGTCCACGCGGTCAAGCAGTACGCGACCGTCCAGGAGATCTGCGACGTGCTCCGCGAGGAGTACGGCGAGTACAAGCCGGGGCGGTGAGGGGAACCGGGGCGGCCGACCCCTCTCGGACCGCGCCCGCGACGCCTCGCGGGGCTTATGCCCCGGGCGGCAGACACCGAGGTATGGAGTTCGACCACGTCGGCGTGGCCACGGACGATGCGGCCGCGCTCGCGAACCTGTTCGACGACCTGCTGGACGCGCCGGTCGCTCACGAGGAGACGTTCGACGGCATGCGCGTCGTGTTCCTGGAGCTCGACGGCGGCGGCTACTTCGAGCTGCTCGAACCCCGCGAGGGCGGGGCGATCGCGGACTACCTCGACCGCGAGGGGCCGGGGGTCCACCACGTCGCGCTGGCGACCGACGACGCCGCCGCCGCGCTCGACCGCGCCCGCGGCCTCGGCATCGACCTCGTGGACGAGGAACCGCGGCCGGGCGCGTGGGGCCACGACGTGGCGTTCCTCCACCCGCGGTCGACGGGCGGCGTGCTCGTGGAGTTCGTGGAACACTGATCGGTCGGGGTACGGCGGTCGGACCGACGCCGGAGATCCCGAGAGCACCTGCGACCGCTCCATACAGCACCTGCCCCACGAGCACCGTCCAGCGTCGCACAAGCACCGTTCAGCGTCGCACCACACCGCGGCGCAGTGCCGCGAAACCGCCCTTTATGGTCCCGGGCCGGGAGCCACCCACCGATGGCTCTCGATCCGCGCCGCCGGCTCGCCGACCGCGTCTACTACGGCTGGGTGGTCGTCGTCGCGTGCTTTCTGGCGTCGATGGCGACGTTCGGGTCGACGTACGCCTTCGGCGTCTTCTACGACTCGCTGCTCGAGACGTTCGACGCCTCCCGGACGGCGCTGGCGGCCGCGTTCGGGCTCCAGACCGCACTCATCTACGTCGCGGGCGTCGGCGCGGGGCGCGTCGTGGAGACGCAGGGCGGCCGACGCGTGGCGGCCGGTTCGGGCGCGCTGCTCGCGGGCGGGCTCGCGTGGACCGCCGTCGCGCGCAGCTACGCCGAACTGCTCGTCGCGTTCGGCGTCGTCGCGGCGACCGGCATGGCCGGGCTCTACGTGGTGGGGTACGCCACCGTCCCGCGGTGGTTCGGCCGCCGCCGCGGCACCGCGGTCGGCGTCGCCTCCGCGGGCCTCGGTGTGGGGCTCGTGGCGGTCCCCGCGGCCGCGGACCGGCTGATCGCCGCGGTCGGATGGCGCCCCGCGATGGCGGCGCTCGCGGCGACGGTCGGCGTCGTCGCCGCGCTGGTCGCGCTGCTTTTCGCCGACGATCCCGCCGACGTCGGCGCCGAGGCCGGCGAACGCGCCGAGTTCTCGTCGACCGGTGCGGGCGGCGACCTGAGCCCCTCCGGGGTCGCCCCCGACGCCGGGACGACGCTGCGGTCGCCGGCCTTCCTGCTCGTGACCGCGGGCTGGATCCTGACGTTCGCGCCGCTGTACGTCGTCTTGAGCCACGTGGTGCTCCACGCCAGCGACGCCGGACTCGGGCGAGCGGTCGGCGTCGCGGCGATCACGACGCTGGGGCTCGCGACGACGGTCACGCGGTTCGGGATCGGCGCGCTCTCCGACCGCGTGGGACGGACTCGGACGTTCGTCCTCTGTGCGGCGCTCATGGGCGCGGCGACCGCGGGGTTCGCGGTCGCCTCCGGACGGGCGACGTTCCTCGCCGTCGCGGTCGCGTTCGGCGTCGCCTACGGCGGCTGCGGCGGTCTCCTCGGCGCGCAGATCGCCGACCTGTTCGGCGAGGGGGCGCTCACTACGCTCTTTCCGGTGGCCTCGCTGTCGTTCGGCGTCGCCGGGCTCGCGGCGCCGCCGGCCGCGGGCGCGGCGTTCGAGGCGCTCGGCAGCTACGACCCGGTCCTGCTCGCCGGCGGCGCCGCTGGGCTCACGGGCGCGGGCTGCGTGGCGCTGGCGGGCCGGCTGGCGGGCGGCGGCGAGGAGAGGATGCGTGCGCCCGACTGACGGGCCTCTTACGATGCGTCCTTCAGCGTCTCCAGCGCCTCGGGGTTCTCCATCGAGGAGAGGTCGCCGGGGTCCTCGCCCCGGTACGCCGCCTCGATGGCGCGGCGGATGATCTTCCCCGACTGCGTCTTGGGGAACTCGTCGACGAACAGCACCTCGCGCGGGCGGAAGGGCTTGCCGTGCTCCTCGCCGACGAGCGTCCGCAGCTCCTCCGCGAGGTCGTCGCTCGGCTCCGCGTCCGGCTCCAGCACGACGTAGGCGACGACCGCGGTGCCGGTGGTGTCGTCGGGGACGCCGACGGCCGCGGCCTGGTTGACCGCCTCGTGGTCGATCAGGACGCCCTCGATCTCCGCGGGACCGACCTTCCGGCCGGCGACGTTGAGCGCGTCGTCCGCGCGGCCGTGGAGGAACCAGAAGCCGTCCGCGTCCTTCTGTGCGAAGTCGCCGTGGTCCCACAGGTCGTCGAAGGTGGACCAGTACTCCTCGAGGTAGCGCTCGTCGCCCGACCAGAGGCTCTTGGTCATCGAGGGACAGGAGTCGCGCGCGACGAGGTAGCCCCGCTCGCCCGTCTCCCTGATCGAGGCCCCCGTCTCGTCGACGATGTCGATGTGCATCCCGAGTCCCGGCCCGCCGAGCGTGCAGGGTTTGAGCGGCCGGTCCGGCATCGGCATCAGGAAGCAGCCGAAGATCTCCGTCCCGCCGGAGATGTTGATTATCGGGCACTCGCCGCCGCCGACCGCGTCGTGGAACCACCGCCACGACTCGGGGTCCCACGGCTCGCCGGTCGATCCCAGGATTCGTAGCGAGGAGAGGTCGTGGTCCTCGACCCACTCGTCGCCGTGCTTCCGGAGCGCTCGGATCGCGGTCGGCGAGATGCCGAACGTGGTGATCCCGTGGCGGTCGATCATCTCCCAGAAGCGGTCCGGCTGCGGGTGGTCCGGCGCGCCCTCGTACATGACGACGGTGCCGCCGAAGGCGTGGTTGCCGATCAGCGTCCACGGCCCCATCATCCAGCCGATGTCCGAGACCCAGAAGAAGCGGTCGTGGGGCTTCTGGTCGAAGCCGAAGTGGATCTCCTTGGCCGGCTGGACGAGCGCGCCCGCGTGGGTGTGGACGATGCCCTTCGGCTTGCCCGTCGTCCCCGACGAGTAGAGCAGCAGCGACTCCTGGTCGGCGGGGAGCGACTTCGTCTCGTAGTCCGGGTCGGCGGTCCCGACCGCCTCCTCGTAGGTCCGGTCGCGGTCGGGGGTCCACGGGACGGGGTCGGTGCCGCCGTCCTCGCCCCCGCTGCCTCCGCTTTCGGCCCCTCCGGTCGCGGACGTGGCACCGAACCGGTCGTAGACGACCGTCTCCTCGACGTGGCCGGCCTGCTCGATGGCGGCGTCGGCGTCGGCCTTCAGTCGGACCTCGTTCCCGCGGCGGTAGAAGCCGTCCGCGGTGAACAGCACCGAGCATTCGCTGTCCGCGATGCGGGTCGCGGTCGCTTCCGTCCCGAAGCCCGAGAAGATGGGGACGGCGATCGCGCCGACCTTCAGACAGCCGTAGAGGATGGGGACGACCTCCGGGACCATCGGCATGTAGAGGCCGACCGTGTCGCCGACCTCGATCCCCGCGGACTCCAGGTAGTTGGCGACGCGGTCGGACTCGCGGGCGAGCTCGTGGAACGTGTACTCGCGGACGTCGCCGTCCTCGCCCTCCCAGATCAGCGCGACGCGGTTCCGGTTCGGGGAGTCGACCGCCGCGTGTCTGTCCACGACGTTGTGCGCGACGTTCAACTCGCCGCCGACGTACCACTCGGAGAACTGCGGCCCGGCCGAATCGTCGCGGACGGCGTCGTACGGTTCGTCGAACTCGAGGTCGAGGTAGTCGACGATCTCGTCCCAGAACCAGTCGACGCCCGACTCGGGTTCGCCCTCGATCCCCTCGGTCGTGCGGGCGATCAGCTCCTCGTAGTCGTCGATGCCGTACTCGTCCATGAACGCGCGGACGTTCGTCGCCGCCGCGAACTCGGGGTCCGGCTCGTGGACCACCTCGTCGATCGCCTCGTTGCCCTCCATGATTATCGGCAGTTCCGACCGCCCGGGTAAGTAACTTTCTCGAACCTGCCGGAACGATCCGGAGGATCCGTGGGACACCTTCGCGGCCGTGGTGCGGCCGCGGGAGAACCGCTTCGGACGGGCTTGGACTCCGAGGACCCGTTTCGGACGAGCGTGGACTCCGGGGAACTGCTTCGGACGAGCGTGGACTCCGGGGAACCGTTTTGAGTGTGGGCGTGGTACGACCTCTCATGTACGTCCGCGACGCCAAGAACCGGGACGAGGCGTGGCTGCTCGACCACATCGAGGCGATGGGGCTCGACGACGCCGCCTTCAGGTCGCGGGACTACGTCATCGCCGTCGACCAGGAGTCGAACGAGCGCGTCGGCTTCGGGCGGCTCCGGATCCACAAGACCGACCCCGAGCGGTGCGAGCTGACCGGGATCGGCGTGCTGGAGGGCTGGCGCGGACAGGGCGTGGGCGCGCACGTCATCGAGCGGCTGGTCGATACCGCCGAGATCGAGGGGTTCGACTCGGTGTACACGCTGACCGACGAGGCCGAGTACCTCGAGCAGTTCGGCTTCGAGCGCGTCCCGGAGGCGGACCTCCCCGAGCGCCTGCGCGAGCGCCTCTCGGAGAAGCGGGAGACGGTGAGCGAGGACGTGGTGGCGCTCGAACTCCCCGTCGAGGCGTTCTCGATGGCGGACCACCTCCGCGAGGCGTTCAAGCGGGCCAGCGAGGGGGCCGGCGAGGAGGCGGAGCCCGAACCGGAGGACGCCCCGGAGGACTTCGGCATCGACCCCGACGAGGCGACCTACAAGTACGACACCGGCGGGTGAGCGTCCCCGGAGCCCGGCGAGGCGGTCGCGCCGCGTCGACCCTGCACTGCCCGTCGCCCGTGCGCGGGCATCAGTCGCGGAAAGCACCCGTTACCGGACCGTGAGCGTCGCGTGACCACCTGCGCGCCGCGTCCTCGCTGGGACGCCGTACGGCGCATCCCGACGGACACCGACATCGTGCACACCCAGATCCGGCCGCCCTCACCAGTAACGACACCCTATCACGCCGTGCTCGCGTGAACGGTACCACACATTCATTACCCAGTCTACATGTAGTTCTCGCCGATCAGGAGGTTGGGTGGTGTGGAGCTACAGCGGAACGCCATCGAGGAGATCGAGTTTCTCGCGCGCTCCCCCGTTCGCGTGCGCGTCCTGTACGCGCTGCGAACGGACGGGCCGGTGAGCAAACGCGAACTGAAAGACGAACTGAACGGCGTCCGCACGACCGTGCAGCGCAACCTCAACGCCCTCGAGGAGCGGGGGTGGATCGAGTACACGACGGACGGGTACGAGATCACCAGCTGCGGACGCATCGTCGCGGACGTGCTGCTGGAACTCGTCGAGCGGACGTCGCTCGCGATCAAGCTCCGGCCGGTGATCCGGTGGATCGACATCGACGACGTGGACCTCGCGATCGAACACATCGAGAACGCCGACGTGATCCGCGCGGACGCCACGAACCCCTACGCGCCCGTGGACGAGCAGATCGACCTCCTCAGTCGGGCGACGTCCGTCCGCGTGATGTACCCGACGCTGAACCGCGGACTCCTGTCTCAGTGTCGCCGGCTCGGATCGGCGGACGGCAAGGATCTCGAGGTGATCGTCACCGCCGAGACCGTCGACCGGTTCCGCACGGACGACCGGTACGCGGAGCTGTTCGAGGCGATCCTCGAGGAGGCCGACGTCTTCGCGTACGACGGCGACCTCCCCTTCTACCTGGGCGTCACCGACGAGGCGGCACAGATCGGCTGTACCGACGCCGACAACGTCGTCCGCGTCCTGCTCGAACTCGGCAACGGGGACGCCTGCGAGTGGGCCCACGGGGAGTTCGAGAAGTACCGGCGGGCGTCCCGGGCGCTCTGAATCCGGCCGCTCCGACCCCAGCGGATCCGAATCCGGCCGCTCCGAACCCGATCGGGAGCCACTCCGAAGCGGGGTCCGAGGCCGGCGAGCGCCGGCTGCACACGACGGCCGACGACGCGTACCGCTCGCCTGCAGTCGCGGGTTTTCACGGTGCGTGAACGGTCGGGCTGCCAGCCCGAGCCACCGGTGTGAGCACGGTCCGCTCGCGTGCACGGGGCATGAAGCTCCGCGCGCGCCGAACGTGTGCGTCGTGTTCACACGCGCAGCCGCCGTGTTCGTGCAGCGTCGTCGTCGTCCCGTTAGCGTGCACTATCGCGCCGAGATCGGAGCAAGTGCACGACGTGCGCCGAATACGTTGATAGGAGAGTTGTCTAAACACTACAGATGGCTCCGAGCTGACACTCGGGGGTGGAGAGGATGTATACGAAACAAGACGACACGACGAACGCGGTCGGGGCGGTACTCCTGGCCGCGGTCATGGTCGTATCGATGGTCGCGATGGGTGGTGTCGCGGCCCAACCAGCATCGACACAATCAGTACAGCCGGCAGTCGACGACGGTCCGGAGCTCGCCTCACACGCGATCCCGGCAGCGGGTGATCTGGCCTCTGACGAGTTCCGCGTCGACGACGACTACGAGCCCGGCGAGGTCGCGGACAACGACCTCCTGTATCCGAACATCACCGCCGCGATGGACAACGCCGGTGACGGATACACGATCTACGTCGCGGAGGGCACCTACGACGAAAGCGTGACAGTCGACAAGCAGGTCGACCTCATCGGTGCGGGCCCCGACGCAGTCGAGGTTACGGGCAACTCGGTCGTGCTCACGATCACGGCCGACTCGACGACCGTCCACGGCTTCACGCTCGTCGGTGACGACGGCGACAACGTCGTCGAGGTGCTCGCCACCTCGCCCTCGCACGACGTGAAGAACCTCGAGTTCACCGATAACCGCGTGATCGTCGGCGACGACGCGAAGGGGCTGTACCAGGAACCGATGGAGCAGGACACCCCGTCGCACACCGAGACCCTCATTCAGGGGAACGAGTTCACGGTCCGGGACCCGGACACGTCGCCCTCTAACCCGGCGACCGCGGTGAACTTCGTCCACATCGACGCGACGACGGAGGCCATCCCGCACCACGTCACCATCGACGACAACCGGTTCTACACGCCCACGCACAAGGGTGAGCACGTCGGACAGATGCGGAAGTCCGTCGTGCTCCAGGCGAACCACAGCCAGGTCACGAACAACCGGCTCGACGCCCGGGCGAACCCCGACACCTTCGAGAGCGCGCAGATCTGGGTCGGAAGCCAGGGCGAAGGCGTCGTCACCGAGGGCAACCTCGTCGACGGGAACCACGTCGAAGCGAACTGGGCCTGGTACGGGATCGTCGCCAACTACGACGGCGGCACCGACCTGACCGTGTCGAACAACATGGTCACGGAGTCGCAGGAGGCCGGCGTCATCGTCGCCCGCTACGACGGGGCGGTGATCGAGGGCAACAACGTTCACTCGAACCACGGGCCCGGGATCTGGGTCTTCGCGAGCGAGAACGTCGAGGTGCTGTCCAACAACGTGGACAGCAACCAGCGGATCGGCGTCTACATGAATCAGGTCGAGGAGGCCCTGATCCACGAGAACGTCATCACGAACACGATGGGCTCGAACGGCCTGCTGCTCGATCAGGTGTGGAACGTCCAGGCCACGTACAACACGCTCCAGAACAACGGCGTCGGAGCGAACGTGACGGGTAGCGACACCGCGAACGTCGAACTGCGGAAGAACGAGTTCATCGACAACGCGGAGGTCGGCGTCCACGTCCACGACTTCGACGAGAGCGTGCCCGAGGACGCCCGCCCGGTCGTCAACTACAACGACTTCTCCGCGCAGGACCACGACGTCGAGAACGACGTCGAGGTCCCGATCGACGCCCGCCTGAACTGGTTCGGCGTCCACGATCACACGATCGCGGACGAGGCCAGCGTCGAGGGCATGGTCATCTACGACCCCTTCCTGACGGAGGCGCCGTGGGACATCGAACAGGAGAAGCACAAGACCGAGGCGTTCGCGCACGACTTCACGGTCCAGGAGAGCACCGGCCCGGTTCACGCGGTCGGCTTCCCCGGCCCGGTCGACCGGACCGTCGGTGAGGTCTTCGCGGACCTGCCCAACAGCAGCGGGCTGTACATGTACGACGCGGACGCCGGTCAGTGGGTCACCCCGAACTCGGGCGACTCCATCGACCCGCTCGACGCGTTCGTGATCACCGACCTTCCGGAGGGCGAGACCGTGACGCTCGTCGCGGGTTACGAGGGTGACGGCGCGGCCGCCCCGCAGAACGCGGACCTCGCGGAAGGCTGGAACCTGGTCGGTGCGCCCAAGAAGGGCCACTCCGAGGACACCATCGTCGACCGGTCCTCCGCGACCATGACGGTGGTGCAGCACAGCTACCAACAGCCCGCCAGTCAGCCGACGTTCCTCGACGGCACCAGTGCTCGCGGCGACGAGAAGAACTGGGACCACACGGTCGGCACGGGCGACGACAAGTGCGTCAGCCCGTACGCCGGCTACTGGGCCTTCGTGGACGACAGCGACACCGGGTCGCTGCCGGCGGCACTGACGGCCGGCACCACCTACCAGGGCGAGATCGACCAGCTCGAAACCGACGAGAAGTGTAAGTAACGATGACTGCGACACGTCGCATCGCGCTCGTAATCGCCCTCGTGGTCGCGGGAGCGGCCGGTGCGGGCCTCGCGGCCGCGGACCAGCCGCAGCCGCCCGCGGCCTACTACGGGTCGGTGACCGTCGGGGGCGAACAGGCACCCACCGGCGTGACGATACAGGCGCTCGTCGACGGCGAGGTCGTCGGCGACATCACCGTCTCGGAAGAGGGTTCCTACGGGGGTCCCGACCCCTTCGACGACCGGCTCGTCGTCGACTGCGACTGTAGCGGCGACACGGTCGAGTTCCGCCTCGAGGAGACGGGAGAAGTGGCCGACACGACCGTCGACTGGGAGTCCGGTGACGTCCGCCAGGTCGACCTCTCGTTCCCCGACAGCACCGTCGATGACGGGGGAGACGGAAGCGATGACGGGAACGGAAGCGACGACGGAGACGGAGCTGACGACGGGACCGGAAGCAATGACGGAGACGGAAGCGATGATGGAGACGGAACTGACGACGGAGACGGAACTGATGACGGGACCGGAAGCGACGACGGAGACGGAACTGACGGGACGAACGACGACGGGAACGGGAGCGACGAGACGGACGCCGACGCCGGCGACGACCAGAACGACGCCGGCACCAGCGGTGGTACCGGCGGCGGTGGCGGCGGTGGCGGCGCATCCACGGCCGACGAAGTCTCCGTCTCCGTCACCGACCTCGACCGCGGGGCGACCGCGGCGATCGAGGACCCGCCGACCGACGACAAGGCCGAGGTCGACCTCGGGGACGCGGTCGCCAGCGAGGGGATCTCCATCCGGGGGCTCCTGCTCGACCACCGCATCACGCCGGAGGAGTACCGCGTCGAGGTCGATAACCCGCAGAGTGAGGCGCCGTCCGACGCCGACGAACTCGACGGTGCCGACGCGATGGGCTACTTCCGTGCCGAGGCGATCGGCACCGAGGAAGTCGACGAGGTGACGTTCACGTTCACCGTCAACGAGAGCGGACTTCCCGACGGGACCGACCCCGGTGCGGTGACGATGTTCCGCTACGCCGACGGCGAGTGGCAGGCGCTCGAGACCGAGCACGTTGCCTCCGACGGCGGGGTGAGCACCTACGAGGCGCGCTCGCCCGGCTTCTCGTACTTCGCGGTCGGCGCGGGGCGTGCCGACCTCTCGGTCACCGACGCCTCGCTGGCGGACGCCGAGGTCGCGACCGGCGACTCGGTGACCGTCGAGGTGACCGTCGAGAACGACGGCGCCGCCGAGGGGACGAAGACCGTCGAGCTCCGGTTCGACGGCGAGACAGTCACCACGTCGGACGTCACGGTCGCCCCCGGCGACTCCGAGACGGTCGACCTGGTCGTCCCCGCCGAGGAGGCCGGCGAGTACGCCCTCACGGTCGACGGCGTCGACGCCGGGACGCTCCTCGTGGAAGACGGGAGCGACGACTCGACGACCGAGACCGGCGACGGCGACCAGACCGGAGACGGAGCGGCCACCGAGACGGACGTGCCCGTCGAGGAGGAGTTCGGCGTCAGCGTCCCCGGATTCACCCCGGTGTCGGCGCTGATCGCGCTGGCCGTCGCCGGACTGCTCGCGCTTCGGCGACCGGTCTGAACCGCCGCGCTCTTTTTTCTTCCCGCGAGTGAGCCATCCGGACACCGACCGCGGGGTCTCGACGGCCGCCTCTCGCCGCACTTATCGGCGTCGGCCGCGACGCCCGGGTTATGGAGACGGACCCACTGGTCGAGACCGCTCGCGAGGCGCTCGCGGACGCGTACGTTCCCTACTCCGAGTACCGCGTCGGCGCCGCGCTGCGGACCGCGGACGGCACCGTCTACACGGGCTGTAACCTCGAGAACGCCAACTATTCCAACAGCCTCCACGCCGAGGAGGTCGCCATCGCGGAGGCGGTCAAGAACGGGCACGAGTCCTTCGAGCGCATCGCGGTCTCCTCCGGGGTCCGCGACGGCGTCACCCCCTGCGGGATGTGCCGACAGACGCTCGCGGAGTTCGCGGACGACGACCTCGTCGTCGTCTGTGACGAGGGCGGCGGGGAGACCAGCGAGTACACCCTCGGCGAGTTGCTCCCCAACACGATCAGCGAGCAGACGCTGGCGGACGCCGACCCCGGCACCGGAACGAACGCGGAGTAGCGACGTCGAGCACCGGCCCGGAACGGGCCGGGCGGGCGCTCGCTCCGAACCGACGCCATATTTAACCGACCACCTCGAAGCCCGAGGACATGACCGACGACAGCGAGGACCCCAACGACGAGGTCCAGTACCACCTCGAGGTGAGCGCGGACGACGTGGCGGACGCCGTGCTGCTGCCGGGCAACCCCGAGCGCGTCGACAAGATCACGGCGCTGTGGGACGACCACGAGGAGCGCGCACGGCACCGCGAGTACCGCACCGCGACCGGCACCTACGACGGCGCGCCGATCTCGGTCACCTCGACCGGCATCGGATCGCCCTCCGCGGCCATCGCGATCGAGGAACTGGCTCGCGTCGGCGTGGAGACGTTCATCCGCGTCGGCTCCTGCGGCGCCATCCAGCCGGAGATGGACGTGGGCGACCTCGTCATCACTCGCGGCGCGGTCCGGCAGGAGGGAACCAGCGACGAGTACGTCCGCGAGGACTACCCCGCGGTCGCCGACGAGGAGGTGGTCGCGGCGCTGGTCGCGGCCGCCGAGCGCCTCGGCTACGACTACCACGTCGGGCTGACGATGAGCGCGGACTCCTTCTACGCCGGGCAGGGTCGCCCCGGGTTCGAGGGGTTCGAGGCCGCCGGCTCCGACGAACTCGTCGCGGAGCTGCGGAACGCGAACGTGAAGAACATCGAGATGGAGGCCAGCGCCATTCTCACCATCGCGAACGTCTACGGCCTGCGCGCCGGCGCGGTCTGCTCCGTCTACGCAAACCGGATCACCGGCGAGTTCCGCACCGAGGGCGAGTCCCGCGCCGCCGAGACGGCCAGCCTCGCGGTGAAACTGCTCGCGCGCATGGACGAGGTGAAGGCCGAGGCCGGCGCCGACCGCTGGCACGCCGGCCTGAGTCTTGAGTAGCACGGCGTGCGAGAAGAACGCGAGCGATACTTAGTGGAGTACGGTGGCGGTTCTGTTTTTCTGTCGGATTGTGCTTCTGTAACTGCTGTTGAGCCTGCTGCTCCAGACAGCAACGTCTAGAAAGCCCCAGCCGGCTCGACCGTGCCGGGTTCCGGCAGACGGTCCGGGCTGCCTGCAGTAGCGGGCTGCCGGGCTGCGACTGCCGTCGTCCCACTCGGCAAGCTCGCGGGACCCTCGCTGCGCTCCTCGCTCTCCGCTTGGC